>NZ_JBDOBQ010000001.1:0-65320 GCF_047723915.1 Acetobacter sp.
GGGGGGCTCTTCCGGGCAGTGCAGGGGGCATATTTGCGCCGGCGGATCTTTCCGCCGTGACGGATGACAGCCTGCGAGTGCTGCTGGCCGAAGCCCCTGCGGATCATGTGCAGGGCAGGCTCTGGCTGGCTGAGGCCGCCATGCCCGCGGAACCCGGCATGGCGGCGGATTTTGCAGCCCTGCACGCACGTTTTGGCCGTATCGAGGCTCCGGTCTTTCCGCTGGCCGGGCGCGATGCGCTGGCACTGGGGGCTGCGCCCGGTCCCATGGTGGGCCGCGCTCTTGAACAGGTAAAAAACTGGTGGAAAGCCACAGGGTGCAGGGCCACGGCGGAGGAATGCCGCATACGACTGGCGGGGGTCCTGCGCGGTAAGGACGACTGAGGGCGTGGAATAAACCTGCCGGGGCCTCTTACGCGCCGGGGGGGGAGGCTGTTACAAACGGGGCATGACAGTTCTGACGTCGGCCGCCGTGCCGTCCACCGTTCACAAGCTTCTGCCCGATGACACGCGCGTTCTGCTGGGGCGCCTGTGGCGCAGCCAGGTGCGGCACCATCCCGCACGTATGGCCACCGTTCTTGGCCTGACCATACTGACGGCCGCGCTCACGGCCCTGTACCCGCTGGTGATCCAGCGCGCGCTGGACATGTTCGGCGCGCATGATCCGCGCATTCTGTACCAGGTGCCGCTTTTGGTGGTGGTGATCACCGTTGCCAAGGCCGTGTCGCAATATGCCCAGACGCTGGCTGCCCAGGGGCTGGTGCTGAACGTGATTCGCGGTCTCCAGGGCGAGATGTTCGATCATCTGGTGCAGGCCGATATTACCCAGCTTGAACGGGAAGCCCCGGCCAAGATGGCGGCGCGTTTTACGACAGATGCCGTCTCCATCCGGGAAGCGATGATCCGGGCCGTGAATTCCCTGGGCGATGTGGTGACCGTGGTGGGGCTGATCGGTTCCATGGTCTATATGGACTGGGAACTCAGCCTGATCGCCGCCTTGCTGTACCCGATCGCCGCCGTGCCGATCCAGAAACTGGGGCGGCGCGTGCGCCGGGCATCGGGCGGCATGCAGGAACGTATAGGGGAGACCGCGGCTTTTCTGACCGAGAGCTTCGCCCAGGCCCGTACGGTACGTGTCTACCGGCTTGAAGAAAGCGAACGCAGCCGGGCGGATCAGTCTTTCGATCATCTGCACCAGGCCATGCTGCGCATAACACGCGGGCGGGCCCGGGTGGACCCCCTGCTGGAAGCGCTGGGTGGCACGGCGGTAGCCGCTGTTCTGGGGTTTGCGGGGTGGCGCGCGTCTGTCGGCGGGGCCACGCTGGGTGATTTTTCGGGCTTTGTCGCGGCGCTTCTGCTGGCGGCCCGTCCGTTGCGGGCACTTGGCGCACTGAACGCCGCCCTGCAGGAAGGACTGGCCGGGCTGGTCCGTATTTTCGATATTATCGACGAAAAGCCTGCCGTGACCGAACGCGCGAATGCTGTGCCGCTGCCTGCCGGGCATGGGCATCTGGTGTTCGATAATGTGGGATTTGTCTATTCTGACGGGCGCACGGGCCTTGCGGGGTTGAGTTTCGATGCCCGGCCCGGATTTACCGTGGCCCTTGTCGGTCCGTCGGGTGCCGGCAAGTCGACCGCCCTGTCGCTGGTGCCGCGCCTGCACGATGTCAGCACCGGCCGTATCTTGCTGGATGGGGAAGACCTGCGCGACCTGCAACTGGCCGCCCTGCGGGATTCCATGGCCTATGTCAGCCAGGACCCGCTGCTGTTCGACCTGTCCATTCGCGACAATATTCTTATCGGCCGCCCTGGCGCCTCGCGGGTCGAGATGGAGGCCGCGGCACGGGCCGCGGCGGCTGAAACCTTCATTCTCGGCCTGCCCGAAGGCTACGACACGCAGGTGGGCCCCGGTGGACAGCGGCTGTCGGGCGGTCAGCGCCAGCGTGTCGCGCTGGCGCGCGCGTTGCTGCGCAACCCCCGCCTGCTTCTGCTCGATGAAGCCACAAGCGCTCTGGATACCGAGAACGAGGCCGCCGTGCAGGAGGCCCTGGCTACGCTGCGGCAGGGGCGTACCACGCTCATTGTCGCACACAGGCTTTCCACCATCCGCTCGGCCGATCTTGTCGTGGTTCTGGCCGATGGCAGGGCGGCGGAATGTGGCACGCATGACGCGCTGATGGCGCGTGACGGGCTGTATGCCCGGCTGGTCCGCACGCAGGGCCTGGAACGCTGATAAACGGCAGCCGCGCCCCATGACGGCGTGGCTGAGATGTGGCTGCTGCGGGGATGATGCAACTCACGCTTGATGAGCGCGCGGGAACGTGTCACATACTGACCGAACCGGTCGGTCAGCGCTCTGCTGGCGGACCCGTATGACGACTGACGACATGTTTTGAGCAGGGCAGGGAACAGAATGGCCGACGACCATAACGAACAGTCTTCCGCGACGCCTGATCCGCAGGCAGCGCCACAGAAAAAAAACAGTGGGCGCAGGAAGGCGATTCTGACAGGCGTTATTGCCATTCTGGTCATCGGCGCAGGGGTTTACTGGTTTTTGACCCGTAACGAGGTCGAAACCGATGACGCCTTTACCGCTGGCCGCGCGGTGGGCATTGCCCCGCATGTCGACGGGTATGTGACCCAGTTGCTGGTGAACGACAACCAGTTCGTTCACAAAGGGCAGATTCTGGCCCGGATCGACCCGCGTGACTGGCAGGACACACGTGACCGGGCTGCGGCCAGCCTTGCCTCGGCGCAGGCGATGTTGCAGGCCAGCCAGATGCTGCATGCCGTGGCCAGCCTGGAATATCCGGGCAGGCTGTTACAGGCCCAGGGGCAACTGGCCGACGCCAAGGCGCGCGAATTCAAGGCCCAGACCGATTACCGCCGCCAGCATGCGGTGGAACGGGCGGCCACCTCCCAGCAGGATATCGATTACGCGCAGGCGGCACTGGATGCGGCCCGCGCGCAGGTCATGGCGGCACAGGGTGCCGTGCAGATGGCCATGCCCGTGCAACCCAATATCGAGAACACCAGTGTCCGTGTCTCGCAGGAGGAAGCGCAGGTCAAATCGGCCCAGGCCGATCTGGCGAAGGCAGACCTCAATGTGGAATGGACAGCGATCCGCGCCCCGTGTGACGGCTGGATCAGCCAGCGCAATGTCGAACAGGGCAGCTTTGTTCACACGGGACAGAACATTTTTTCCATTGTCGAGCCTGAGGTCTGGGTGACCGCCAACTACAAGGAAACCCAGATTGGCAGAATGAAGCCCGGCCAGAAGGTGGATATCTCGGTCGATGCGTATTCGTCCCTTACGCTGCATGGACATGTCGATTCCATCCAGAAAGGGACCGGGGCCACGTTCAGCACCTTCCCGCCTGAAAACGCCACGGGCAATTACGTCAAGATCGTGCAGCGCGTGCCGGTGAAAATCGTGATCGACAGCGGCCTGAACCCTGACCAGCCTCTGGCTCTCGGGCTGTCGGTCATTCCTACCGTGCATGTGGATACCCAGGGCCGTTCCGATGCCCCCCCCAAGGGTACGCCGGTCGGGGATAATGCGGCAGCTCCCGGACAGGCCGCACAGTAATGAGCGGCTCCGCCGGGCAGGCCGCCGCCGCATGGAAGCCCAAGCATAATCCGTGGACCGTGGCCCTTGTCGTGACAATGGCCGCGTTCATGGAAATTCTGGACACCACCATCGTCAACGTGTCGCTGCCGCATATCGCGGGCAGCCTGTCGAGCACCTACGAGGACGCCACCTGGACCCTGACCGCCTATCTGGTGGCCAACGGCATTGTGCTGACCATTTCGGGCTGGCTGGGCAAGGTTTTCGGCCGCAAGCTCTATTTCATGATCTGCATTGTCATGTTCACCGTGTCGTCCTTCCTGTGCGGCATGGCGACCAGTCTGGGCGAACTGGTGGTGTTCCGGCTGATGCAGGGTTTTTTCGGCGGCGGGCTTCAGCCCAACCAGCAATCCATTATTCTCGACAGTTTCCCGCCCGAAAAACGTGCCGCGGCTTTTGGGCTGACAGCCATTGCCACCGTTGTCGGGCCGGTCATCGGGCCGACACTGGGCGGCTGGATTACCGATAATTTTTCATGGCGGTGGATTTTCTTCATCAACGTGCCGTTCGGTATTCTTACGACCATGGGAGTCATGGCCGTGGTGGAAAACCCGCCTTGGGCCAACAAGCGCAAAGCCCCGGTGGATGTGATCGGCATCAGCCTGATCACGCTTGGCTTCAGTTGCCTTGAGGTTATGGTGGACCGCGGCGAGGACGCCAACTGGTTCGGCTCCAACTTCATCTGCATCATGGGTGTGCTGGCGGTGCTGGGTCTGGTTGGCGCTGTCTGGTGGCTGCTGCGCGCCGACCAGCCTGCGGTTGACCTGCGTGTTTTCAGGGACCGGAATTTCGCGGTCGGCACCGCCCTGATGGGGGCCATGGGCGCGCTGCTGTATGCCTCGGCCATTATCGTGCCGCAGTTTGCCCAGCAGGTCATGGGCTATACGGCCACATTGTCGGGGCTGCTGCTGTCTCCTGGCGGTATTGCGGTTATTATCCTCATTCCCATTGTCGGCAAGCTTATGACGGTCATGAGCGTACGCAGCCTGATTGCCGTGGGGTTCGCCCTGATGGGGATGTCACTGTTTTTCTCGGCCCAGCTTCTGCCCGCACTCGACTTCCGGCATCTGGTGATTTTCCGCATGAGCCAGACTGCGTGCCTTGCCTTCCTGTTCGTGCCGTTGTCCACCATCGCGTATTCGACCATTCCCGAACGGTTGAATGCCGATGCATCGGCCCTGTTCAGCATGGCGCGCAACGTGCTGGGGTCCCTGGCGATTTCTGGCGCGGCCGCCTTGCTGACAGAGCGCCGCCAGGCCCGCCAGGCGCATATGACCCACTGGATGACACCCTACCACCAGCCCTTCAATGCCTATACGGACCAGGTGCGCGCCGCCGCCCAGGCCCGTGGATATGCCGAAGGTGCCGCCAACCAGATCGCGCAGCACCAGTTGTTTTCAGCGTTTTCGCACCAGGTGGCGATCCTCGCCTACAACGAGGTTTTCATGATTTTGGGTATTGGTGCGTTCCTGTGCGTGCCGTTCTGCTTTCTGCTTTCGTCCATCAAGGGGGACGGCAAGGCACGCGGCGCGCATTGACGCCAGCCCCCGTCAGCGGTGGCTGTGTTACGTATGCGGCGGGCAGATATGGCCCGCCGCCACTTACAGCCCGCCATTCCGGGATCGCTGTCAGGACCTGCTGTCAGGGGCTTGCGGCAAATGCCGCAAAATCCACGATCAGGCGTTCATAAACCGGTTTTTTGAAGCCCACATTCCGTTCAGGCAGGCTGTTCAGATCTGCCCAGATCCAGGCGTCGAATTCCTGTGGCAAATGCAGGTCCAGCTTGATGTCGTCGTCCTGACCGGTAAAAGCCAGCGCAAACCATTTCTGGGTCTGGCCCCTGTACTGCCCGCCAAGGGCGTGCCCGATCAGGTGGCCGGGCAGGTCGTAGCTGATCCATTCGGGGTGCTCGGCCAGAATGCTGACCTGGCTTGTCCCGATCTCCTCCAGCACTTCGCGCAGCACCGCTTCGGTGGGGTTTTCGCCTTCGTCGATCCCGCCTTGCGGGCACTGCCACACACCTTCGGAAAGCGGGCCACCGGCGCCGGGCATATCCGCGCGGCGGCCAATGAACACCTGCCCCGCGGCGTTGAAGATCATGGCCCCGACATTGGGCCGGTAAGGCAGGTCCGGCAGCGTGGGGCAGGGCGGCTCAGACTGGCTGGATGATATGCCGCGACCCGGTGCAGGGGTTTGCTGTGTGTTGGACAAGGAACAGTACTCGCCGTGTATGGGGGTGGCCTGAAAGCTGTTTGTGTTTGAAAAAAACGCTGGGGCAGAGCGCAGGTTTACCGGCCTGACTGAGTGGGTAGAGCCCGAATGTGTGCCCGGTCAGGCCTATGGG
The DNA here is from genome assembly GCF_047723915.1 of Acetobacter sp. Lineage (GTDB taxonomy): Bacteria > Pseudomonadota > Alphaproteobacteria > Acetobacterales > Acetobacteraceae > Acetobacter. The sequence goes on from NZ_JBDOBQ010000001.1 coordinate 5,972, forward strand.
CCGCTCCGCAACCGGTTGGGTGCTGTTTCTTTGGCAGGGCTGTTCAGGGCAGTGTGCCCTGTTGCTGCGGTTTCTGGCCGTGGCCGCTGCTCAGGTTGACATGCATGCCACCGTTTGACGCTGCTGGCAGCGTATTGCGCGCCTGTTCGGCCGTCTGCACGATCTGGCTGACCGGCACCAGCGCGATTCCAACATCCTTGAGGTGGGGTATCCACGCACGCAGGCACGCAAGGGCGACCGGCCGCAGCGGGCCGAGTACCCCGATGGCATGCCCGTTCTGCCTGGCAAGCTGTTGCAGCTTGAGAAGCTGGATATCGATATTCACGATATCCGTATCGGTGTTGATGCGGATATCAGCCTGATTGGGCGCGCTGACCGCATTGCCTGCCTGGTCGGGTAGGGGGGGCGTGCCGTCCAGATACAGCAGGCCGCGCTGGTCCAGCGTGGCCAGTACGGGCTTGAAGGCGCCAGACTGCGTAAAGCCGGTGCCATTCTGGCCGCCCATGGCCGTGGTGACCCCGACATAGCCTGCCAGCCGCGAAAGAGACCAGTTCAGGTTGTCCGCGTTCTGCTGGGGCGAAAGCAGAAGCCCCAGCGCCTTGGGCCCGGCATTGTCGACAGGGGCGGAGGCGTTCTGGTTGGCCGCACTCTGGATGGGCAGCGCAATCAGCGTTTCATGGTCATGGTCGCGGGCGGCTGTCATCAGGCTCTGGGTATCGGTCAGGTAGGGTGACACCGCGAGAGAGACCGCGCCTGGGAGCGAATTTATGGCGTCAGTCGTGACATCGTCAGACTGGTCGATGCCATCGATCAGCAGGGCCACCACCGGGGTGCCGGAGGGCACGTCCACCGTGGGCGCGGCGTAAGCCTGCCTGGCCTGCTGGCCGTGCGGGCCGCGCTTGGGCAGGGGAAAGCCGCCGGGCCCGTTGGTGCTGTCCAGCAGCGCCGTTTGGGGTGGCAGAATACCGGTATGCGCGGGCAGGGCGGAACCTTTGCCCTGCGTCTCGGCAACGTCGATATCCTGGCCTTCCACAGCCAGGCGCGGTGGCCCCATGATCTGCAGGGTCACGCCGCCGATCAGCGTTACGGCAGCACACGCCCCCCAGAAGCGGACGAACGCCCGGCCATTTGCGGGAAGCAGGCCCCACCACGCAGAGCTAAGCATAAGCGCCGTCCTTCACGTTACTGATCTCCGCCCGGTTTAATGATGGGCCGGAGCGTCGGCTTTTGCCGCGGGCTTTACCGGCGGCAGCGACGCTGACGGGTCGGGCGCAGGCAGGCCTGCCATGGAACGGACAACCCGCAGCCCCTGCTGAAGCTGGAAGTCCGTAGCGGGCTTGGCGTAGTCGAAGCTGGGCCAGTTGGCCGGAGGTTCGCCCGGAATATCCTTGGCGATCGCGGGCAGGTCTGTCCGGGGCTGGGCCTTGGTCTGGTTGCCACCCTGGTTCTTGAGAATATGGTCCAGGTCCGCTTCACGCAGGCTCAGGCCCGGATCTTCACGGATTTCCTTGACCGCGATGTCGGGCGTAATGCCCAGCGCCTGGATGGAACGGCCAGAAGGCGTGTAGTACCGCGCCGTGGTCAGGCGCACCGCACCATTGCCGGGAATGGGGATGATGGATTGCACCGACCCCTTGCCGAAGGAGCGCGTGCCCAGCAGCACCGCACGGTGATGGTCCTGCAACGCCCCGGAAACAATTTCCGACGCGGAGGCGGAGCCGCCGTTGATCAGCACCACCATGGGCAGGTTGTCGGTAATATCCGTTCCGTGGGCATCCCAGCGCTGGCTGTCCTTGGGGTGGCGCGCCCGGGTGGAGACGATTTCGCCCGAGCGGATGAAACTGGCCGAAACCTCCACCGCCTGGTCCAGCAAGCCGCCCGGGTCGTTACGCAGGTCAAGAACCAGACCGGCCAGCTTGCCGCCCGCCTGCTGCTTGAGCGCGTTATAGCCCTTGAGCAGTTCCTTTTCCGTGGTTTCGTTGAACTGCGCGATGCGCAGATAGCCGATCCGGTCGTACAGCGCGGATTTGACCACGTCGATATGGATGATCTCGCGCGTCAGCGTCACGATAATGGGTTTGGGGGTTTTCTCGCGCACCAGCGTAAGGGTGATCTTGGTGTCGGGCTTGCCGCGCATTTTCTTGACGGCTTCATCCAGCGGCATGCCATCCACCGTGTGGCCATCCACGGCGATAATGTAGTCACCCGGCTTGATCCCGGCCCGGAAGCCCGGCGTGCCGTCTATGGGCGAGACGACGCGGATATGCCCGTCCTGCTGCTGAAGCTCCAGACCAAGGCCCCCGAACTCGCCTTTCATCTGCACCATCATGTCTTCGTACTGCTTCTGGGTCATGTACGAACTGTGCGGGTCAAGCCCGCTCAGCATGCCGTTCAGCGCGTTGGTAATCAGGTCGCGGTCCGACACGGGTTCGACATAGTCCGAGCGCACAAGGTCCAGCACCGTGCCGAACAGTGTCAGCAGCCGGTATGTTTCAGCATGGTTGGTTGTGGGGGCCGCATCTGGCGTGTCGGGCGCTTTGGCCGGTGGCTGCGTGTCGGGCTGGCCCTGCACCTGTGCCCAGGCTGTGGAGGTCAGCAGGCCCGAGGGCGAAAACCGGCCCGGAGAAAAGGCCAGGGCAAGGCTGGTCATGGCTGTGGCGCCGAGCATCAGACCTGTGCGGAACTTCATGCGATCGTGTCTCCTGTCGCCGGGTGTTCAAGCCCCCTGGCGCGTGTTCGTCCTGTCTTTGTTCACGGCGCCGCCAGTGTCACCGTGGTACCTGTGCGAGCGGGCCTGCCGGCCATATGGCAAGCCTAGCTGTTCCGTAACGGATAGGAAACCGCCACCCATAGGTGTCTGCCATCCCCGCCTACAGAAACGGCGCGGGGTTGACGGTTTTCTGCCCGTGACGGAGCTGAATGAACAGCGTAGCCGAACTGCCGGAACTTCCCATCTGTCCTACTGGCGCACCCTTTGTCAAACTTTGCCCGGTCTCGACGGAAAGCACCGACAACCCTGCCAGAACAAAGCGGTAATGCTGCCCGCAGTTCAGAATGACCATCTGGCCGTAGGTGCGGAACGTGCCTGCAAAATCCACCCCGCCCGTACAGGGCGCACGCACGCCGGCACCGGCCGGGGTGCGGTAGGTGCGGCCCGTTGCAGGGCCGGATTCGGTCGGGCTGCCCCAGTCAGAAACCAGCGTGCCCGCCACAGGCTTGAGCCCGGATGACGCCATGGGGTGCTCGGGCAGGCCCGGCCCGTTATCCTGTCCTGTGGCCTGCGCGGGGGCGGGCGGAGGGGGGGGAGTGGTGTTGCCAGCCCTGGCGGCTGCGGCTGCGGCCCTGCGCCGCGCGGTTGTTTCCCGCGCGATGGCGGCTGCGCGGTCCTTTTCTTTCTGCACGGCGGTTTCCGCTTCGGCTTCCAGCGTGTCCAGCCGGGCAATGGCATCCTGCAGGCTGGACGCACGTTCCGTGGCGGCCTGAAGCTGTCGTGCGGCGGTCGAGGCTGCCGTGTCGGCCCGTTTCTGGGCCTGTCGGGCCTGCATGGCCTCGCGCTGGACGACAAGACGCTGCTGGCTCTGTGTCTGTTCCAGGGCGTGCAGACGCTCCATCTCGCCCGACAGATCATGGTCCAGCACGTCCAGCCGGGCCTGCCGGGCACGCATGAGCAGGGCCTGCTGTTCCATCTGCCGTGAAAGCCCGCGCAGGATCAGGAAACCGGTTACCGCGTCCTGCTGGGGCAGGGGGGCGGCAAGCAGCGTATCGGATGGATAGAGCGACAGCCGCTCCGCCAGCGGCAGGATAGGGGCCAGGGCGCGCGCGTCATGGCGCAGCTTGTCCAGAAGTGCGGCCTGTTCGGCCCGCGCACTGTCGATACGGTCGGAGATATCGGCAATCTGCTGTTCGGTATTCTGGAGTTGCGCCGTGGCATCGACCGTGGCGGCCGACAGGGTCATCGAACGGGCCTTGGCCTGCGTGGCGGCGGCCAGTGCGGCTTCGTTCAATGCGCGTGACGTTGCAACGGTTCTGGCCTGTTGGGCGTTTTCGCGGGCCAGGGCCTCCTGCCGGGCGCGGGTGGCGCGGAGCGCGGCCTGCGCCTGCCTGACGGATGCAGGGCCGGTTGCTCCCGCGGGGGGCGGACTGGTTGGAAGGTGCAGCGCATGGGGCGCAGGGGTGGCATGGGACCCGGTGGAGGTGTGAGCGCTGGCATGTCCCGCCTTATGGCCCGTACCATGGGCTGAGCCCGCATGGTGGGCATGCGGTGTTGCCGCATGCGCGCGGGTGTCGGTGTAGCAGCAGGCCAGCATCAGCCATGCGGTCCCGTAAGCCGCGCCGTAAGCTGCCCAGTATGCGCCCCGGCCCGTGGCCCATTGGATGACCTGGCTGCGGGGCCGATGTCTGGCCTCGTGGCGCACCCCATATGCCGTATGGCGCATGGCTGGACAGGGCCTGCGTCCGGCCGGTCCGCCAGGCGGGACCGGTGTTGAAAAAGGCCGGCGCAGGGGCATTCAGTGCGCGAGCAGGGACATGCCGGTCATTTCCGGTGGCTTGGGCAGGCCCATGATCTCCAGCAGGGTCGGCGCCAGGTCCGCAAGCTTGCCGCCGTCGCGCAGGGCAGAAACATTGGTGCCGTAGGCGATCAGCGGCACAAGGTTGAGGGTGTGGGCCGTATGCGGGCCGCCGGTCTGCGGGTCTTTCATCATCTCGCAGTTTCCGTGGTCGGCGGTTACCAGCAATGTGCCGTGCTGGCCGGCAATGGCTTGGGCGATGCGGCCCAGCCCCGTATCCACCGCCTCTACCGCCTTGATGGCGGCGGACAGGATACCGGTATGGCCAACCATGTCCGCGTTGGCGAAGTTCAGCACGATCAGGTCGTATGTGCCGCTGTCTATTGCGGCCACGGCCTTGTCTGTCAGTTCGGCGGCGGACATTTCGGGTTGCAGGTCGTAGGTCGCAACCTTGGGGGAGGGAACCAGAATGCGTTCTTCGCCCTCGAACAGCGTTTCCCGGCCGCCATTCATGAAATATGTCACGTGCGGATATTTTTCGGTTTCCGCCATGCGCAACTGTCGCAGCCCGGCTCTGGCCACGACCTCACCCAGCAGGTTGGTCAGTTCCTCCTGCGGGAACAGCGTGGTCATGCGCGCAGCCAGCGTATCGCTGTAATGGGTCATGGCCACGGCGGCGGCGAAGTGAATGGTTTTTGCCCGGGCAAAGCCGGAAAAATCGGGTTCGAGCAGGGCGTCCATAAGCTGGCGGATACGGTCGGCCCGGAAATTGAACGACAGGATGGCGTCTCCGTCCTTCATGCCCGTATAGCCATCGAGCACGGTGGGCAGGATGAATTCGTCGGACACATCGGCTTCGTAGGCGCTGGCGATGACATCCGCCGGGGTGGTGGCATGTGGCCCCTGCGCGGCTACAATGGCGTTGTAGGCTTTTTCAACCCGGTCCCAGCGTTTGTCGCGGTCCATGGCGAAGTAGCGCCCGCTCAGTGTCGCCAGCCGGACCTGCGGGGGCAGGGCGGCCTGCAGGTGTGCCACATAGTCCGCCGCCGAACGCGGGGCCGTGTCACGCCCGTCCGTGAACAGGTGAAACGCCACCGGCACACCGGCTTCCGCCACGATCCGGGCCAGTGCCACGGCGTGGTCCTGGTGCGAATGTACGCCACCGGGCGAGACAAGGCCCATCAGGTGGCAGGTGCCCCCGCTGGCCTTCAGCGCGTCAATAAACCCGGTCATGACCGGGTTGGCGGCCAGGCTGCCGTCTTCTATGGCGTTGAAGATGCGCGGCAGTTCCTGCATGACCACACGACCCGCGCCGATATTGAGGTGCCCGACCTCGGAATTGCCCATCTGGCCGGTTGGCAAACCCACATCCCTGCCGCTGGTGCGCAAGAAGTTATGCGGGTTTTCGCGCCACAGGCGCTCGAAATTGGGAATATTGGCAAGACGCACGGCGTTATCGGCCGTATCCTCCCGCCAGCCGAAGCCATCGAGAATAACCAGCATGACAGGGCGTTTGGGGCCGGGCGCGGAAACTGACATAGGAAAGACCTTTTTGTTCGGTTCTTGATTATGCGTAAATCATGCCACCAAAAAGGCCGGAAGACAAAGACGGCGTTGCAAAAGGCGGCGCATGGCCGACAGATATGGCGCAGCGCTGGTGGCGGGGTGATGAAGTTCGGATAATATATTGTAAATTAAGGATATTTCATAAGATCACAAAACCCTGTTCCGTTTTGGGGCCAGGAATGCCAGAAGGGTTTTGAAGAATCGGCACTGGTCCGCTTCGCGGTATTCGAAACAGGTCATCATGCTTTTCAAAACACTCCCGACCGGAGCCGTCATCGGGCTCTGGGCCTTGTTTGCCTGCACTTTCACGGCTTTGACCAGCGAGGTCGCACCTGTCGGTATCCTGATCGAAATGGCTCGCACCTTTCACATTCAGGAAGGGCAGGCAGGGCTGGCCGTCAGCGCTTTTGCCCTGATGGTGACACTGGGTGCCGTACCGCTGACGATCATGACCGCGCATATCGACCGCAAACGGCTGATGCTGGTTTCGTTATCGGGGTATGTGCTGTCGAACCTCGTCATGGCCATGGCGCCCAGTTTCGTGCTGCTTTGCGTCGGCCGTCTGATCGGGGGGCTGGCCCACGCGCTGCTGATGTCGATCGTGTCAGCCTATGCCGCGCGGCTGGTGCCGCCCAGCATGACCGGGCGGGCCATTTCGTTCGTGTATGGCGGGACGTCCCTGGGGGCGATTCTGGGCGTTCCGGGTACGGCGGCCGTGGGGCACGTGGCGGGCTGGCGGACCGCCATGTATATCATGACCGGTCTCGCAATCGTTCTGACCGTGTGTATCGCGTTTTTCCTGCCCCCTGTCGCATCCCCCGTGCAGAGCAAGGGGAACCTGCCCAGCGTTACATCCGCGCGGATCATGCGGACCTTTTTGGTGGTCGTGGCGGTGGATGCCGTGTTCTTTTTCGCCCATAACCTGCTCTATACTTACGTGACCCCCCTGCTGCTCGACCATGGTCTGCCAGATGGCGCGCTGAGCATAGCCCTGCTGATGACAGGCGCGCTCAGCATTCTGGGCCTGTGGGGCGCTGGCCAGATTGTCGATCGGCGACCGGCGCTTGGCATGCTGGTCAGCGGGCTGGCCATGCTGCTGGGTATGGGGCTCATGTATGGGCATATTCTGTGGGGCTGGCTGTCGGTGGCCGCTGTCGGGCTGTGGTGCATCGGCTATTCGGCCATTATTCCCTTTGTCATGTCCGGTGCCATCCGCACACGCGCCACACGGCCGGATGTGGCGGGGGCCGCGATCAACGCCGCGAGCAATGCGGGTATTCTGCTGGGCTCGGCGGTGGGGGGGCAGGTTCTCACCCATAGCGGCTTTGCGGTGTTGACACCGCTTGCCGTTGCCATTGCCCTGTTCGGTATTCTGCTGGCCCTTTTCAACCCGGCTGCGTTTCCCCGCACGCTCGCGCCGTCCGAACATGAGGACTGAGCAGGGCGTTCCAGACTTGCGCAGTCTTCGATGCCCCGGTTTTTCTGTTCTGAACGCGTGGACCTCTGGCATTCAGCCCGGCGCAGATTTTAGCCGCAAGCCAGCCGTTTCAGGTGCCACGACCAGCGTGAATGGCCAGCGCGAACAACCCGGATGAGCGGCGCGGGTGGACAGAGCCCCGAGCCGCGCCGCCAGACGAGCGTCGAGGGGAGCGCCCACCAAGCAGCGCCCTATGCAGGGCGCAAGATCGGGCGCGTTCCTGCGCGCTGTCCCGTTTTCACGACCGCACGCCAGTCTGTAAGAAAGCAGTCACGGCATTTTCGCAGCGCGGAACGGAGGCAATGCAAAGCCCGGCGGGCCTAAATTCCGGGCAATAGTTGTAGGGTGGTCTCGAGCGCGTTCTGCCCTACCATGATATCGGTATCCGATGCGGATTTCTGTTTTTGCATGTGTTGCCTGCTCTCTCGCAGGAGGGTCAGCAACTGGCTGGCCATATCCTTTGCGGTCAGCGAAAAATCCTGGTTTTCAAGTGCTGTGGTCGCTGGGTGCGCCGCTGGCTGGCCCGGCAGCGGAGCGTTTGCGGTCTGAATTCCGCTGGAACTGGCCTGCTGCCAGGACGGATCGGTCCTGTCGGCCTGTGTCGTCTCAGCACCCGATGTCACCGGGGTTGCGGCCTGTGCCGGGCTTGCCGTGTCAGTCCCCGCTGCCCCGCCGGCACTGCCTCCCGCCTGCACATATTGCGCTACTGCGGCGGCCAGTTGACGTGCCAGCAGCGCGACTTCCCCGGCCATGGCCCTGGGGGAGAGAACGCCTTTCATTTCCAGAAGTGCGACCATCTGCGCCTTGAGACTGTCAAGCCGCTGCTCGGCGAGGGCCCGCGCGGTTTCATGGCTGGACCGGATAATCTGGTCCAGCCGCGCCATGGCGACCTGGGTGGGGGACTGGTCCTGGCTGGTGGGGGCATTTGCCAGCACGCTGTCGTCCGCGCTGGTTGCGGAAGTGTGTTCAGGGGCTTTTTCGCTGGCGGGCACGGCGGCATATGTGCGGGCGTCTTGTGTGGCCGCCTGCGTTTCCGGTCCTGCGTTTAACGCAGTCGTTGCTGCTGCGGATAGCGTGACAGTATCGCGTGTGTCGGGCGTGGTGGTGCCTGCTGCAAGGGGGGGCGCGGCTGCGCTGCCACGGTGTGCGGCATGATGCCTGCCGGGCTGATCGAACAGGTAAGCCGGGTCTGAAAATGCGGTTGCCGCAACTGTAGCCATCGTCTTGTCCTTCAGTCAGACAGCGAAACAGCTACAATCCGTGACAATGTTTAATAAGATGTTAAAAAATCAGCGCGTCAGATCCACGGCGAACGGCCCTATGCCGTTGGCGCAACCGGCAACCTGCTCCTCGTGGGGGAAGGGCAGGCTGCCGGCGTGGTGTCAGGCACGGCGGACCGTGTAGGATTTTTCCAGTTCGGTTGTAATGGTCGCGGCATGTTCGGGGTCGCGGGCTTCGATCATGATTTCGAGCACGGCGGCCTGAACGGACGGTGCCGAGAAAAGCCGCTGGTGCGACACCTCGATAACATTGCCCCCTGCATCGCCAATGGTTTTGGCAATATCGGCCAGAACGCCGGGCCGGTCGGGAATTTCCATGATCAGGCGCAGGATACGCCCGTCACGCAGCATGGCGCGCATGAGCGTGTTGGCCAGAATGCGACTGTCGATATTCCCGCCCGAAATGGGCATGGCCACCTTGCGGCCCTTGAACTGCTCGGGGTAGGTCAGCACGGCGGCAAGGGCTGCGGCCCCGGCTCCTTCGCTGACCTGCTTTGCCCCTTCGGCCAGCAGGGTAATGGCGTTTTCTATGGCGCATTCGGATACGACCAGCACCTGATCCACCAGCTTGCGGATGACTTCATCCGTCTGCTGGCCGATCTGGAGTACGGCAATGCCCTCGGCAATGGTTGCGCCGCCATTGGGCTGCAGGGCCGGGCCGGGAAAGGCGCTGAGTGAATCGTAGTTTTCGACTTCCACGCCAATCAGCCTGACACCGGGCCTGAGTGCACGTGCCGCAACCGCGCAGCCGGACAGCAGGCCGCCACCCCCGATGGGCACGACCAGCATGTCCAGATCGCCCGCGTCCTCAAGCAGTTCCAGGGCGCAGGTACCCTGGCCCGCCATGATAGCGGGGTCGTCATAGGGGTGGATGAAGGTTCGGCCCTCACGCGCCTGAAGGTCCTGGGCAAAGGCCAGGGCTTCGGCAAAGCTGTCGCCTTCGAGCACGACGCGCGCACCCCAGTTGCGGGTGCGTACAACTTTGCCGCCGGGCGTGAAGCGGGGCATGACAATAACCGCGTCAATGCCCAGCAGGCTGGCATGGCGGGCCACGCCCTGTGCGTGGTTCCCGGCTGACACCGCAATAACCCCACGCGCGCGTTCCTCGGGCGAAAGCAGGGCCAGCTTGTTGGCTGCCCCACGCTCCTTGAAGGAGCCGACAGCCTGAAGGTTTTCCAGCTTCAGCGTAATATCCGCACCCGTGGCCATGGACAGGGCATGGGACGCAACGGTGGGTGTACGGATCACCTTGCCGCGGATCCGTTCGGCCGCGGCGGTGATGTCCTGCATGCAGATCATGTCAGATGAATTTTACGGACAGGATTTCGTAGGTGCGGTCGCCACCGGGGGCGGGAACGGACACGGTGTCTCCTTCCTGCTTGCCGATCAGCGATTTGGCCAGGGGCGAGGAAATGGAAATCTTGCTCTGCTTGATGTCGGCTTCATGCAGGCCGACGATCTGGTAGGTGATTTCCTTGTCCGTGTCCTCGTCCACCAGACTGACGGTCGCGCCAAACTTGACATGGCTGCCCGAAAGAGAGGCCGGGTCGATCACCTCGGCGGTGGAGATGATCTCTTCCAGTTCCTGGATACGTCCTTCAATAAAGGACTGGCGTTCACGCGCGGCATGGTATTCAGCGTTTTCTGAAAGGTCACCATGGCTGCGGGCTTCCGCAATGGCGCGGATAACCGCCGGGCGTTCTTCTGATTTCAGCTTGCGCAGCTCATCTTCGAGTTGCCGCAGGCCTTGGCCCGTCATCGGAGTTTTCTGCAAGACGTATCCCCGGAATAAAACTGTCGGCCTGGGCCGGCGTGGACGTTACACACTCTTGAAGGCCCGGCCGCCCCCCTACCGCGTAGGGGAGTGGCCGAACCGCAAACGGCAGGGGCAGGCTGGTATGGCCTGCCCCTGCTGCCTAGAACGATCCACTAAAGTATGACTGAAGCGGCGCAACTTCAAGCGGTCCTTCGCGCATTGCCGCAATAGCATGCACCGCGGCCCGGGCTCCGGCCATGGTTGTGTAGTGCGGAATGCCCAGAACCAGCGCCGAACGGCGGATGTCGAAGCTGTCGGCCACGGACTGTGCGCCCCGTGCGGTGTTGATGACCATCTGCACCTCGCCCGAGCGAATGGCATCCACGCAGTGGGGGCGGCCTTCAAGCACCTTGTTGACCACTTCCACCTCGATCCCGGACTCGCGCAGCCTGCGGGCCGTGCCACGTGTGGCCACGATCTTGAACCCCATGGAGGCCAGCAGGCGCCCGAGGGCCGCAAGCTGGGGCTTGTCGCTTTCACGCACGGACACGAAGATCGTGCCTGTCATGGGCAGCTTGACCCCCGCGCCAAGCTGCGACTTGGCAAAGGCGCGCTCGAAGGATGTGTCCAGCCCCATGACCTCACCCGTCGAGCGCATTTCCGGGCCGAGAATGGTGTCCACCTCCGCAAAGCGGTTGAAGGGGAACACGGCTTCCTTCACCGCGACATGGGGCACGACGGCGCGGTCGTCGAGGTTGAAGGTGGACAGCTTGTCGCCCGCCATGACACGCGCGCCGATCTTGGCGACCGGAACCCCCGTGGCCTTGGCCACGAACGGTACCGTGCGCGACGCACGGGGGTTGACCTCCAGCACGAACACTTCCTGGTCCTTGATGGCGTATTGCACGTTCATCAGCCCGACAATGCCAAGCTCGCGCGCCATGGCCTCGGTCTGGGCCTTCAGTTCCGTCACGATGGCGGGGGACAGCGTGTAGGGCGGCAGGGCGCAGGCGCTGTCACCCGAATGGATGCCCGCTTCCTCGATATGTTCCATCACCCCGGCCACGTAGACTTCCGTGCCGTCGGAAATGCAGTCCACATCCGCCTCGATCGCTTCGTTCAGGTAGCGGTCGAGCAGGATCGGGCCGGATGAGATCTCGTGCCCGGCATGGCGCAGCACGTCGCGCATGTAGCGCTGGAGCGACGCCCGGTCATAGACGATTTCCATCGCCCGGCCACCCAGCACGTAGGACGGGCGCACCACCACGGGGTAGCCCACCCGTTCGGCCACGGCCTCGGCTTCTTCGGGGGTGCGGGCAATGCCGTTCTCGGGCTGGCGCAGGCCCAGCTTGTGCAGCATGGCCTGGAACCGCTCGCGGTCCTCGGCGCGGTCGATCGCATCGGCCGGGGTGCCCAGCAGGGGAATGCCTGCGGCCTCAAGCGCGCGGGACAGCTTGAGCGGCGTCTGGCCACCGTACTGGACAATGCAGCCCTTGACCGTACCGCTGGACTGTTCGCGGCGGATCAGGGCGATCACGTCCTCGGCCGTCAGCGGTTCGAAGTAAAGCCGGTCGGACGTGTCGTAGTCGGTGGACACGGTTTCGGGGTTGCAGTTGACCATAATGGTCTCGTACCCCGCTTCGCGCAGGGCGTAGGCGGCATGCACGCAGCAGTAATCGAATTCGATCCCCTGGCCGATCCGGTTGGGACCGCCACCCAGAATAACGATCTTTTCGCGGTCCGTCGGGGCGGCCTCGCAGGTGGGGGGGGTGAACAGCCCTTCGTAGCTGGAATACATATACGGCGTTGCGGAGGCGAATTCACCCGCGCAGGTATCGATCCGCCGGTACGCGGGCACCACACCCGCCTGGGCGCGCAGGCTGGCGACTTCCTCGGGCTGCGTGCCGGACAGGCGGGCAAGCTGCACGTCGGAAAAACCAAGGGCCTTGAGACGGCGCAGACCCTGCGCGTCCTTGGGCAGGCCGTGGTTTTCCACCGCGCGTTCGGCGGCGATCAGGGCTTCGAGCTGGCGCAGGAACCACGGTTCGAACTTGCAGGCCTCGTTGATATCCTCGACCGAAAGACCCGCGCGCAGGGCCTGCGCGGCCATGAGAATACGCTCGGGCCGGGGCTGGGACAGGGCGGCGCGGAACGCGTCTTCCCCGCCGTCACCGGGCACTTCCACCGGGTCCAGCCCGTGCAGGCCGGTTTCCATGGAGCGCAGGCCCTTCTGCAACGCTTCGGGGAAGGAACGGCCAATGGCCATGGCCTCGCCCACCGACTTCATGGAGGTGGAGAGCAGGGCAGGGGCGCCGGGGAATTTTTCGAACGTAAAGCGCGGGATTTTCACCACCACGTAGTCGATCGTGGGTTCGAACGACGCAGGTGTGGTGCGGGTAATGTCGTTTTTCAGTTCATCCAGCGTGTAGCCGACCGCAAGCTTGGCCGCCACTTTGGCAATGGGAAAACCCGTGGCCTTGGACGCCAGTGCTGATGAGCGCGAGACCCGGGGGTTCATTTCAATCACCACCATGCGCCCGTCGGCGGGGTTGATGCCGAACTGCACGTTGGACCCGCCCGTTTCCACCCCGATGGCCCGCAGGCACGCGATGGAGGCATCGCGCATACGCTGGTATTCCTTGTCGGTCAGCGTCAGTGCGGGAGCAACGGTGATGGAATCGCCCGTATGCACGCCCATGGGGTCGATATTCTCGATGGAGCAGATGATAATGCAGTTGTCCGCCGTATCGCGCACAACTTCCATTTCGAACTCTTTCCACCCCAGCACGGATTCCTCGACCAGCACTTCGGTCGTGGGGGAGGCATCCAGCCCCGAGATCACGATCTGGTCGAATTCCTCACGGTTGTAGGCAATGCCGCCGCCAGACCCGCCCATGGTAAAGGACGGGCGGATAATGGAGGGAAAGCCGATCTGCTTGAGGGCTTCGTGGGCTTCGGCCAGCGTGTGGGCGATCAGGCTGCGCGGGCTTTCAATGCCGATGGCGTCCATCGCCTCGCGGAATTTCTGGCGGTCTTCGGCGCGGTCGATCACATCGGCCTTCGCACCGATCAGCTCCACACCGTGTTTTTCCAGAAAGCCCGAGGCATGCAGGGCCATGGCGGTGTTGAGTGCAGTCTGCCCACCCATGGTCGGCAGCACGGCGTCGGGCTTTTCCTTGAGGATGATGCGCTCCACCACTTCCGGCGTAATCGGCTCCACATAGGTGGCGTCGGCAAGGCCGGGGTCGGTCATGATGGTGGCCGGGTTGGAATTGACCAGAATAACCCGGTAGCCTTCCTCGCGCAGGGCCTTGCAGGCCTGGGCGCCGGAATAGTCGAATTCGCACGCCTGTCCAATAACAATGGGACCGGCGCCGATGATGAGGATGGAGCGGATGTCTGTCCGTTTGGGCATGATACGTGCGGTCCTGTCAGTTCTTGGCGCCGTGGGTGTCGATCAGGGTGACAAAGCGTTCGAACAGGTAAAAACTGTCGGACGGGCCGGGGCTGGCTTCGGGGTGGTACTGCACGGAAAACGCGGCGTACCGGCTGGTGGCCAGACCCTCGTTCGAGCCGTCGAACAGGCTCACATGGGTGACGCGGGCATCGGCCGGCAGGGTGTCGGCGTCCACCGCGAAACCGTGGTTCTGGCTGGTAATTTCCACCCGCCCGGTTTCAAGGTCCTTCACCGGCTGGTTCGCGCCCCGGTGGCCGCGTTCCATCTTGTAGGTTTTCGCGCCCAGTGTCAGGGCCAGCAGCTGGTGCCCCAGGCAGATGCCGAACAGGGGTATGCCCGCTTCCAGCACGGTGCGGATGGCGGGCACCGCGTAGCTGGCCGTGGCCGCCGGGTCCCCCGGCCCGTTGGAGAGGAAAACCCCTTCGGGCTTGAGCGCCAGAATCTCCTCACCCGTCGTGGTGGCGGGCACAACGGTCACGTCGCACCCGGCAGCCACCAGGCAGCGCAGGATATTGCGCTTGGCGCCGTAATCCACCGCCACCACGCGGCGGCGCCGGGCGGGGAGCGGGCGTGAGCCATGCGGCCATTCCCACACACTGTCCTGCCAGGCATAGGGGGCCGCGCAGGTTACGTCCTTGGCCAGGTCCATGCCTTCAAGCCCAGGCCAGGCGCGGGCGCTTGCCACAATGGCTTCGGGGTCGATACGGCCATCGGCGGGGAAAACGAGTGCTGCTGTCTGCGGTCCCTTGTCGCGGATGATCAGGGTCAGCGCACGGGTGTCCACCCCGGCAATGCCAGCCACGCCGCGTTCCTTCAGCCACGCATCCAGGCTTTCGGTCGCGCGCCAGTTGGCGGGGGCGGTCGGGTCTTCCTTTACCACCAGCCCGCGGGCGAAAATGCGCGCGGCTTCGTCATCTTCCACATTCGCGCCGACATTGCCGATATGCGGGAAGGTGAAGGTGATGATCTGCCCCGCGAAGGACGGGTCCGTCAGGGTTTCCTGGTAGCCGGTCATACCCGTGGAAAAGCAGATTTCGCCAATGGCCGGGCTGGGTGTGAAGGCGCCAAAGCCTTTCCCCCACAATACGCTGCCATCTGCGAGAACAAGGGCGGCGGTGGCGCCATCGGGGCGGGCGTCGGGCATGGATGTTCCTGTTTTGCTGCCTTCCGCATGGGGGAAGGGTCGGTCTGTCACGGATGGTGCGGGCTGGAGATCATCCAGCGAAAGGCCGGTCGCCTGTGCGATCGCGGGCCAGTGCCTGGCCGGAATGGCCTGGGCCTGCCGCCATTTGCGGATAGCTTCGGTGCCTACGCCGGTCAGCCTGGCTGTGGCATCCGGCCCGCCAATGCGGGCGATGATGGAATCGATTGACATGGACATGGCCTTTGGCTGTGCCTCCCCATGCGGTTCTCTAGCATTCCGGCAAGCGCTTGGGAAGAAATTTCCCACCCGCTCAGAGTCAGGGAAAGGTGCTTGGGAATTTTTTTCCCGACGGGGTGGCTGCTTTTTGTCGCTGCCGGGTGATAGGATGGATCACGACATTCTATCGGACGCTCCGTGTGGGGCGTCAGCATGAGTTGGAGCAGACAGACCAATGACCCTTCGCGAAAGCCTGACAGCCGATTTGAAGACAGCCATGAAGGCGGGTGAAAGCGCGCGCGTTGCGACCATTCGCATGATAACGGCGCGCCTGAAGGATGTGGAAATCGCCGGCCGCGCCAAAGGTCTTACGGAATTGGGGGAGGAGGAAGCCCTGTCCGCCCTGCGCGGCATGATCAAGTCCCGCACGGAATCGGCCACCCTGTACCGCGATGGCGGTCGTCCCGAACTGGCTGAAAAGGAAGAGGCCGAAATAGCCGTGATCCGTGGCTACCTGCCGCCCGATCTGGACGAGGCCGCCCTGCAGGCCGCGGTGGAAGAAGCGGTCAGTGCCGCGGGGGCGAGTTCGCTCAAGGACATGGGCAAGGTGATGGCCGCGCTCAAGGTCCGTTTCGGCGCGGCTCTGGACATGGCGCAGGCCAGTGCGGCCGTGAAAGCCCGCCTGGGCTAAGGCGCGGGCCGGGGTGGGTTACTACGGGCCGAAACCGGTCCGCAGGCTCGCCTGCCTGCTTCCCCGCCGCACTGGTGGGGAAGCGGATGGGGAACGCAGGATCGGGCGGCGGTCGTTATTCCCGCAACGTGGCGTTGCATGAGGGAGGGCAGGGTAAGGCATCATGGCGATTGATCCCGGTTTTCTGGAGGAACTGCGTGCCCGCACCCCCCTGACATCTGTCATCGGGCGTCGGGTCAAGCTTGCGCGGTCCGGCCGGAACTGGAAAGGCTGCTGCCCCTTCCACGGCGAAAAAACGCCGTCCTTTTACGTGTACGATGATCATTTTCACTGCTTCGGCTGCGGCGCGCATGGGGATGTGATCTCCTTTGTCATGCAGATCGAAGGCAAGCCTTTTCCTGAGGCGGTGCAGGAACTGGCCTCCGCCGCAGGCATGGAGGTGCCGGTCCAGACCCAGGCGGCCCGGCAGGTCATGGACCATGCCCGCACGCTGGAGGATGTGCTGACGGCTGCGCAGAAAATCTGGTCCGCGGCCCTGTGGCGCCCCGAAGGCCGCGCCGGGCTGGATTACCTGCTGGGGCGCGGCCTGACGCGGGAGACCATTACGGCGTTCGGTCTTGGCTGGGCCAGCGAGGGGCGCGGCGATCTGGTGAAGGCTCTGGCGCATGACGGGATCACACCCGAAAAAATGGCCGAAGCCGGGCTGATGCGGGTGGATGAGGGCGGAAAACCCAAGGGCGAGCTGTTCTGGGGGCGCGTGACCTTTCCCATCCGGGACCGCAGGGGGCGTCTGGTGTCGTTCGGCGGGCGTATTCTGGGTGATGGCCAGCCCAAATACCTTAACGGGCCGGAAACGCCGCTGTTTTCAAAGCGTCGCCTGCTGTTCGGGCTCGATCGCGCCCGGGCCGCCGTGCGCGCCCCCCGGCCAAGGGGGGAGGCATCGCCCGCTCTGGTTGTGGTGGAAGGGTATATGGATGTCATTGCCTTGCATCAGGCAGGTTTTACAGGTGCCGTGGCCCCGCTGGGCACGGCGCTGACCGCCGAACAGCTTGAAGTGCTTTGGCAGGTCAACGCGCTGCCCATTCTGTGTTTCGATGGTGATGGCGCGGGCCGACGGGCGGCGATCAAGGCGTCGGAAACCGCGCTGCCCATGCTCAAGGCTGGTCATTCCCTGCGCCTGTGCCTGCTGCCCGAGGGGGAGGACCCCGACAGCATGGTGCGCGGGCGGGGGGCGCCTGCGGTGGCGGAACTGTTCGCCAACGCCCAGCCGCTGGCCGATGTCCTGTTCGACCTGCTGACTGCTGGCATGTCAGCCCCCGGGCCGGAGGAACGCGCGGCCCTGCGCAGCAGGCTGACCGAGGCTGCGGCCCTGATCCCTGACCGGGCTCTGGCGGCGGAATACCGTTCGACCCTGCTTGATCGCTTTTTTGCAAAATTTCGCGGGTCGCGGGGGGGCAGGGGGGCGTCGCCGTCCGGTGGCCGGTTCGGTGGCGGGCAGCGGGGGACTTCATCTGCGTTCATGGGGGCGGATGGCGCGGGTACTGCTCCTGTCGTGGTCGATCAGGCACGCGAACGACAGCGGCTGATGTTGCGTTTGCTCCTGCGCGTTCCCTCCTTGATGCAGGAGGTGGAGGAGGCTCTGTGCCGTCTCGACCTGCCCGCCGATCTGGCCCCCCTGCGCGAAATGCTGCTCGATCTTTCGGCGGAGGGCGGGCTGCCTGCCGCACCCGGTGCCCTGCGCACACGGCTGGTGGAACAGGGTGGGGCGGAGGCCGCAAGACTGATCCATACGGTGGAGGGAACGTTACCCCGTTCGGATGAGTTTACAGAGTCGGACGACCCTGCACAGACTGTGGCCGCAAGAACACAGTGGTGGCATTTTTATGGCCTGCTGCACCGGGAGCAGTTCATGCGCGAAGTGGCGCGCGATATTGCAGGGTTTACGGAAAACGGCGGAGATTCCAGCCAGTGGCAAAGGTTGCAGGCGCGACTGGATATTATGGACCGGCTGCGGCGCGGCGGGCTGGAAGACGAGGATATCTAGGGTCTGGCGGAATGTTCCGGGGTGTGTTCCCCTTGACTTAAGGCGCAGGATATCCCACGTCCTGCCCCGCCCTGGAAAGTGAACAGTACATGATAAGCTGGTCGTTCTGCATCCTGGCCGGATGCGGGCGGGGAGGAGCAGGTCTGGCATGGCGACAAAAACGGCATCTACGAACGCGACGCAGGAACAGGATGGTGACACCAGCCTGTTGGATACGCAGTCTTCCTCAGTCAAGAAACTGATAGCGAAGGGGCGCGAACGCGGCTGTATCACGTTCGACGAACTGAATGCCGTTCTGCCCCAGGACAAGATGTCCTCCGAACAGATCGAGGACATCATGGCCCTCCTGTCGGAAATGGGCATTCAGGTCGTCGAGAGCGAAGACACGGATGACACGGAGGGCGCCAAGCCCGCCGAAGGCGAGGAAGACGCCGAGGAGGAGGAAGCCGACGCCGAGGCGGAATCCGAAGGTCCGTCCGGTAACGTCAATGCCGAGAATGTCGGCCGCACGGATGACCCGGTGCGCATGTACCTGCGCGAAATGGGGACCGTGGAACTGCTGTCTCGCGAGGGCGAAATCGCCATCGCCAAGCGGATCGAGGCTGGCCGCGACGAAATGATCGGCGGCCTGTGCGAAAGTCCGCTGACCTTCCGCGCCATTATTTCATGGCACGAAAAAATCCGCAGCAGCGAGATGCTCCTGCGCGATATCGTCGATCTCGAAGCCATGCAGGGTGGTGGCAGCCCCATGGAAGACGGCGCCGCCGAAGCCGAAGGCGAGGGGATTGCAGAATCCGAGAACGAGGAGGCCGAGGACCAGGAAGCCGAAGGCGATATGGAAGGGGAGGGCAGCGGCCTGTCCCTTTCGGCGCTGGAAGAAAAGCTGAAACCTGAGATTCTTGCCCATTTCGACGAAATCGAGCCGCTTTACGAAGAACTGCGCAAGTTGCAGGTCACCCGGATCGAGGCGCTGACATCGGGTTCGGAGGTCGACGGCTCCTTCGAGGAAGCCTATGCCGCACTGCGGGACCGTCTGGTTGGCAAGGTTGAGCAGATTCATCTGCACAACAACCGGATCGAGGAACTGGTCGCCCATCTCAAGCAGATGTTCCAGCAGCTCAACATGCTCGAAGGCCGCATGCTCCGTCTGGCGGAAAGCTGCCGCGTCTCGCGCGATGACTTCCTTATGAAATATCGCGGTCGCGAGCTTGATCCGGGCTGGATGGAAGTGGTCGCCACCCTGCCGGGCCGGTCATGGAAGAATTTTGTCGCAAGACACGCTGACATGGTGATGGAACTGCGTAACCAGGTGGCCCTTCTGGCGCAGGAAACCGGCCTGCCGATTGGCGAGTTCCGTCGCGTTTACGCAACGGTCGCCCGTGGCGAACGGGATTCGGCCCGCGCCAAGAAGGAAATGATCGAGGCCAACCTGCGGCTGGTGATTTCCATTGCCAAGAAATATACCAACCGTGGCCTTCAGTTCCTTGACCTGATTCAGGAAGGCAATATCGGCCTGATGAAGGCGGTAGACAAATTCGAGTATCGCCGCGGCTACAAGTTCTCGACCTACGCCACGTGGTGGATCAGGCAGGCCATTACCCGCTCCATCGCCGATCAGGCGCGCACCATCCGTATTCCGGTGCATATGATCGAGACCATCAACAAGCTGGTGCGCACCTCGCGCCAGATGCTGCACGAGATCGGTCGGGAACCGGCACCGGAGGAACTGGCTGAAAAGCTGGGCATGCCGCTTGAAAAAGTGCGCAAGGTTCTGAAAATCGCCAAGGAGCCGATTTCTCTCGAAACCCCGATCGGGGACGAGGAAGACAGCCATCTGGGTGACTTCATCGAGGACAAGTCGGCCGTCATCCCGCTGGATGCCGCGATCCAGACCAACCTGCGCGAAGCGACAACACGGGTTCTGGCGTCACTCACCCCGCGTGAGGAACGTGTTCTGCGTATGCGTTTTGGCATTGGCATGAACACCGACCACACGCTTGAGGAAGTGGGCCAGCAGTTCAACGTCACGCGTGAGCGTATCCGCCAGATCGAGGCCAAGGCCCTGCGCAAGCTCAAGCACCCCAGCCGCAGCCGCAAGCTGCGGTCCTTTCTGGATGATAACTGAGCCTGCGTTGCACGAAGACGTAACGCGCATGAAGGTGACAATCACCTTCATGCGCATGGATGCCCCGCCTTCAGCCCCGCGCCTGCTGCTGCCAGCCGGGTGGGCGTTGGAACACGATGTCAAACCCGACGTTGCGGCGTATCGTGCCCTGCATGATGGGGTTGGCCGGTCCTGCTGCTGGTGGATGCGTCAGGCCCAGCCTGATCGGGTTCTGGCAAGCCTGTTGGCCACAGCCCCCATAGGCATTGGCCTGCTGCGTGAAAACGGTGCGCTGCGCGGTTTTTACGAACTGGATTATGCCGACCCGCAGGCTGTCAACCTGTCCTATTTCGGGCTTTTTCCGCAGGCCATCGGGCGTGGGGTAGGGCGCGCGTTTCTGGACTGCGTGTTGCGTCGGGCGTGGCGTAACCAGCCCCGTTCCGTACGGGTGAACACCTGCACGGCCGATCATCCCCGCGCTTTGCCGCTTTATCTGGGGGCAGGGTTCACGCCGTTGCGCCAGGTGGATGAGGTCTGGGACGTGCCTGACCGGCTTGGCCTGGATATTCCGCACCGCCTGCGTGTGTGAATGCTTGCGCTGTCAGCCAAAATGTGGTTGAGACTGCCCTTTCCCTGCCGGGTTCATGGCATTGGCCCGGCTATACCTGCGTGTTTCGGTGTGCCCTTGGGGTATGACCGGGGCGACCGCAAGCCGGAAGGGTCCGGCCCGGGCGGGTTGATTGTATCCGAAGGGAGTGAACATGCCGTTGTACGAAACCGTGCTGATCGCGCGGAATGATATTTCCCAGCAGCAGGTCGATGCCATCATCGACGGTGTTGCCGCCCAGATCGAAGCCGATGGCGGCGCTGTCCGCAAGCGGGAATACTGGGGCCTGCGCAGCCTTGCCTACCGCATCAAGAAGAACCGCAAGGGCCATTACGTCCTGCTGGGTCTGGACGTGCGTTCGGAACTGCTCAAGGAAATCGAGCGCCAGCTCTCCCTGAACGAAGACGTGCTGCGCCTGCTGACGCTGCGGGTTGAAGCCATTGACGAAGCACCGTCCCCGGTCCTGTCCCGCAAGGGTGACGATCGCGGCGAACGCGGCAGCTTCCGTGGTCCCAAGCCTACCGGTGGTCGCTTTGAAAGCGGCCGTGGCGGTCGTCGTGACGAACGCAGCGCCGAACTGGCTGACAACGGAGCGGAGTGAAGCAGATGTCCGAAACAACTGAAATCAATCCCGCCGCCCGTCGTCCGGCTGTGGGTGCGCGTCGCCCGTTCTACCGTCGTCGCAAGTCCTGCCCGTTCTCTGGCCCGAATGCGCCGAAGATCGATTACAAGGATGTGCGTCTTCTCAGCCGCTTCCTGTCCGAGCGTGGCAAGATCGTGCCGAGCCGTATCACGGCGGTGTCCGCAAAGAAGCAGCGTGAGCTGGCACAGGCTATCAAGCGTGCCCGTTTCCTGGCTCTGCTTCCCTACGTCGTAAGCTGAGGGGAACAACCATGGCTGCTACAGAAGTAATCCTGCTCCAGCGTGTTGAACACCTGGGCCAGATGGGTGAAGTGGTAAAGGTCCGTCCGGGTTATGCCCGTAACTACCTGCTGCCACAGGGTAAGGCGATTCGCGCCAACGAAGCGAACCGCGCACGGTTCGACCGTGAGCGCGTGCAGCTCGAAGCCGCGAACATCAAGCGCCGCGAAGAAGCTGAGCGTCTGTCCGAACGGATGGAAGGTCTGGCCGTTGTCCTGATCCGTCAGGCCGGCGACAGCGGCAGCCTTTATGGCTCCGTCAGCCCGCGCGACGTGGCGCAGGCCGTGACCGAGGCTGGCTTCACCATTGACCGTCAGCAGGTCTCCCTGGCTCATCCGATCAAGTCCCTTGGTCTGTATGACGTCAAGGTGGCACTGCACCCCGAAGTGGTGGTGCCGGTTGTCGTCAACGTTGCCCGTTCGGAAGAAGAAGCCGAACGTCAGGCCCGTGGCGAAGCCGCGACGGCTGAAGAAGAAGCGACCCTGGCCGGGGACGAAGCCTTTGTTGAAGGCGAAATCGTTCCTGAAGACAGTGTTGAAGAACCCGCGCAGGACGCAACCGCGTAAGGCGGCTGGTTTTGTAAGGACTTGGAAAAGAGGGCAGATTTTCATCTGCCCTCTTTTTTTTTGTCATGCGCTGGGCGAGAGTGTCCGGCAGGAAGGGAGAGAGACGGATGAAACGCCTTCTTGATCGGATCTTGCATCATTTTATCGGCGCGGGGGCTCTGGCCGTGCGCTGGCCAGACGGCAGCTTCAGCCATTATCAGGGCAGTAAAGCCGGCCCCAGCGCGGGCGTGTGGCTGAAGAACCAGCAGGCGATACAGGCCCTGATCGTCAATCCCGGCCTGGGTTTTGGCGAAGCCTATATGGAGGGGAACCTCCAGCCACACGACAGCACGCTGTATGACCTGCTGCACGTACTCATGCTGAACGCCATGACGCCGGGCGGACACGTAGCCGAGCGCCTGGCGGCGGCTCTGCGCTATGTGCGGCGGGGGTGGACACAATTCAACCCGGCCACGCGGGCGCGCCAGAATGTCGCGCATCATTACGATCTGGGTAACAGTCTGTACGCCCTTTTTCTGGACAGGGACTGGCAGTATTCCTGTGCTTATTTCCGCCATGGCGATGAAACCCTGGACGAGGCGCAGGCGGCCAAGAAACGGCATATCGCTGCAAAGCTGCTCTTGGATCGTCCGGGGCTCGAGGTTCTGGATATCGGCTGTGGCTGGGGCGGTATGGCCCTGACTCTCGCGCGCGATTACGGGGCGATCGTGACGGGTATTACCCTATCCGAGGAGCAGTTGGCTTTTGCCCGTACCCGTGCGCATGATGAGGGTCTTGCGGACCGGGTGCGCTTCGAGCTTCTGGACTATCGCACGCTGCATCGCCGTTTCGACCGGATTGTGTCTGTCGGCATGTTCGAGCATGTCGGTGTCGGGCATTACCCGATATTTTTCGAAACCATCCATCGTAGCCTGCGTGACGATGGCGTGGCCCTGGTGCATTCCATCGGGCGCAGCGACGGGCCGGGTACGACCAATCCCTGGATCAATAAATACATTTTCCCCGGTGGTTATTCCCCAGCCCTGAGCGAAGTGCTGGATGCGGTGGAAGGCTCAGGCCTGTGGATGACGGATTGCGAAATCCTCAGACTACATTACGCAAAAACCATAGCGATCTGGAGCGAGCGTTTTGCGGCGCGTCGTGCGGAAGCGGTTGCCCTTTACGATGAACGTTTCGCCAGAATGTTCGAATTCTATCTGGCAGCATCCGAACTGGCGTTCCGCGTGCAAGGCCACATGAATTTTCAGCTACAGCTTTCACGCTCCCTGACCGCCGTGCCCCTGACGCGCGATTATATGGGCATGGTGGAGGGTACAGTCGGATAAAAGGGGGCATAGTAGGGTATATCGTCGTTGCACTGCGATGATGGCAGCGAGAAATGCCAGTGCCAGCTTGTCGTGACGTGACGTGTTACGATGCCTCTGATCTGTTTCTGTGTGGCGAAGACGCGTTCAGTTCTGTTGCTTTTTTGTAAAATGATGAGGCGATGCTCATGTGGTGTGGCCTGATGCGAAAGCTGTCTGGTCACACCGCAAGTGTTTGAGCAGAACTGGGTCTGAGAGTCTGTTCTATCGTATTGACACCACTCTGCGGGAGACAGACTGTCTCCCGATGGCGGGGCGGCCCAGGAGCCGGCTCCGCTTTCTTCAGTCCGCTGATAGAGGAAAACTTTCAGGTTCTGACAGGACCGCGAGAAAATTCAGAAAAACGGGATGGCGGTTGCGTACAGAACCAGTTCGGTGCTGAAAACCTGGTGTTGCCGGAAAAATATACGATAATCCGGGACGAGTTTTTTGATATACAAGGCCACTTCCCATAAATGAGCCGGATTATGGTAAACACAGATTGCCAATTTCGGTTTGTTTTTATGGATTGTTTTCATGCCTCCTGACAAGGCATCCATTTCGCCCCCTTCTATGTCCATTTTTATAAAGGTGGCATCCGGGCAAAGGTGATCAATGGTATCAATTTGAATATTAACATTCCCCTCGGCGGAAATTTTTGAAACAGTAGATGTATTATTTTCCTGATAAAAATTTACTGTTCCCTGTTTGCTGCCTAATCCGCAATTCATAGCGTGGACATTGGGGATGTCTTTTTGCTCGATAAAAAGTTTCAGTTTCTGAAAATTTATTGAATTCGGCTCAAATGCGTAATATTTCTGATAGGTTCCATTGGAAAATTTTAAGAAATCGCGAAGTGTGTCACCGGTATATGCGCCGGCATCGACAAAAATTTCGTCATTTTTTATTGTCATAAAATCTTGGAAATATTGATCGGCCTGGTATACATCTCTAATGCAACTATCATTTCCGCTTATGTGGGATTTAATATAGGAAATAAACGTTTTTTTGGATAATTCGTCCTCAAGAATTTCAAAAGCAGATGAGAGTTTTTGAGAGTTCTGTAAAAGAAATTCAAGGTTTATTTCATCAAAATAATGAGGGCTGAGGAAAAAAGAATGTGCCGAAACGATATTTTTGCAATTTAGAGCGCTGATGGCTTTCATGCCCTGTTTTGTATCTGCCATTCCCAAAACAACTGAAAAGCAGCGTATTTTTCTTTTATGTCGGTAAAATGCAAAATGCCCGGGTGCTTTTCGTATCTGTCATCGACAAATTTATCTGCAACATAAATATTTTCTTTTGCAAGAAATTTCTCAACGGTAGAGGCATACTCGCCTGCTCAGTACATGACGATAGGATTTTTTTTCTTCCTCAGTGCATCAAGAGACGCCGCTCTCTCGTTGATGAGGTCATGAAATTCTTCCAAAAACATTGAAAACTCCGAATTATGCGATTCCCGTTCCTGAATCGCTATTTTTAATCGCATAATCTTGGGCCAGTTAGGCACTGTTATACCAGCCTGTAATTCCTATGTATGGGCTCTGTGCGGGCGGTATCTTATGGCGTGGTGTATGCTCGCCGGCCCTCGGCAGGTTCGGGGGCAGGCGACACGGCGGGAGCGGGTATGTTCACCCGGGATCGTCGTGCGACACAGCGCAATCGATATTCGTTTCAAAATGGGTGGCCCTGTCGGTGTCAGGCAATCCGGCTCTGCATGGGCATTTATGAAAATTGCTCCGGGCTCAGTGTTCTCCTTGACCGTCTATTAACTCACTTCCATAGTCCGTGTACGTAAGTTGAAAAGGGCTGGAATTTTTATGCTGACACCGCCGAGTGGCTCTTTGCTCGAAACGACGCGCGAAAAGCAGCATGATCTCCCGCCCGCAAATGGTCAGGCGCTTGCGGCTCTCAGCAAGGATATTCCTGTAGCCGTTCCCCGCCTGCCGACAGTGGATCGTATAGAACCGTATATCCGCGAGATTGACGCCAATCACTGGTATACCAATCAGGGGCCATTGAGCGAACGCCTTCAGGAGCGGCTGGGTGCATTCTGGGGGGTGGGAGGCCAGAACATCGCGTTGGTTTCCAATGCGACAAGCGGCATTACCCTGGCCCTGCAGGCGCAGGCAATTCCACCCGGCCTGCGTTGCGTTATGCCGTCCTGGACGTTTGTCGCCAGTGCCGCGGCTGCCACGGCTGCCGGGCTTGTTCCTTATTTTGTCGATGTTTGTCCCAAGACCTGGATACCAGACCCGGCGGAAGTCGAGGCCCTGGCCAGGGCTGAAAATGTCGGCGCCATTCTGATCGTGGTACCTTTCGGCGCCCCCATCGATCTTGCGGTGTGGGATGGGGTGAGCCAACGTACGGGCTGCCCTGTCATTATCGATGCCGCAGCGGCGTTCGATACGTTGCGCGCCGGCGGACCCATGTCTGTCGGGCAGGCGACGGTTGTAGTCAGCCTGCATGCGACGAAAGTGTTCGGTCTGGGGGAAGGGGGCGCAGTCATCTCGCGCGATCCGGCCATGGCGGAACAGGTGCGTATTCATGCCCGCTTCGGGTTTGCGGGGTCCCGCTCTGCCCGCGTTGCGGGAATTAACGCCAAGATGTCGGAATATACCGCGGCCGTCGGCCTTGCCGGGCTTGATGTCTGGCCGGAAACGCGCGCCCGCTGGCAGGCTGTGACCGATTCATATCGGCAGTTTCTGCCATCATCGCTTAAATTGCCGCCAGCTTTTGGTCAGGGCTGGGTTTCCGCGACATTGACTGTCATCTGGCCGACAAATCCCCAAAAGCCGATAGATTTCCTTGCCTCGCAGGGGGTAGGAACGGTGTCCTGGTGGGGCGTTGGCTGCCATATGCAACCAGCCTATCAGGCCTATCCAAGGGAAAAGCTTTCCATAACCGAAGATTACGGACAGCGTTCGATTGGTCTGCCTTTCTGGCAGGATATGAGCAGCGATAAAATTGCGGATGTCTGCCGTATGCTGCAAGACATGCTGCCAGCCGATATTTGCGAAAACTAGCCCCTTGGTTCTTCTTTTCGATCTCATGCATTCAGTTCGGGGTTTATAAATGTCCGCTTCGCGCAATATCGTTTCGTTCGTTGGCCAGAATGAAAATGGTATTCTTCGTCAGATGAGTCACGACCTGATGTCTCTGCTTGAGCCGGATGGTTTCAAAGGGCATGTGATCGATCTGCATAAACCCGACTGGCAGGTGCAGTTCAATGACCTGCTGCGCGAGGGAATTTTCATGGCCTGGGGCCATGCGGGGATCGGAGCCGGGTTGCAGATTGATGGGCAACTCTTGTGGGACGCGCAAAAAATACCATTTGTGTCGGTTCTTGCGGACTCTCCTTGCTGGCGTGTTCCCAATCATTACATCCGGTCGCGTTATGTTGCGAATGCCTATGTTTTTTCAGAATGGTTAAGCATTCAGAACCGTTTCATACGTTCACCGCAATATTCGACGCAGATCAAAAGTGTGGGCGTCATACCCAACCCCCAGCGAGACTCCCTTGCGTGGCGTGACCGACCCCAGCGCATGGCTTTCGTCAAAACAGGGGGAGACCCGGAGGCACGGCGTAAAGGTTGGCAGAATTTGCCTTCACGCTGGCGGGCTGTGCTGGAAGATGCGGGACGTGTGGCGATACAGCAGCCGACGGGCGATATCACCGATATTTATGTGGCGGCTTGTGAAAGCCACAACTTGCCCACGGAGCATCGGCTCGAGATTTTTTTTACGCTCATGTTCGATCTGGATCTTTATGTGCGTGAATATCGTATGAACACCCTGGTCAAATCCCTGCTGGATCTGCCGGTGGATATTTA
This sequence comes from Acetobacter sp., assembly GCF_047723915.1. GTDB lineage: Bacteria > Pseudomonadota > Alphaproteobacteria > Acetobacterales > Acetobacteraceae > Acetobacter. The sequence goes on from NZ_JBDOBQ010000001.1 coordinate 33,485, forward strand.
CGGGCGTGGGTGGGACCACCTTAGTTCCCAAGCGACGCAGGCCCGTTTTCATCCGGCGTTTGATGCGGCACATCTGTCATCCGTTTATGCCGGAACGCAGTTTCTGCTGAATACAAGCCCGAATGTTGGTTCCGGGTTGCATGAACGTGTGGCTTTCGGTCTGGATTCACGCTGCGTTGTCGTGTCGGATTATAACGCCTTTTCTAGAAAAAACCTGTCCGACCTTCCCTCATTCTACGGATTTGATACGACAGATCCGACACTGAAGGACCAGATGCACGGGCTCTATTACAGCAAGACTGATTATACAGATACGACGCAGGCAGCCGTGGATTACATTGCCGAAAATTTTGGCGGGAAAAGCCACATGGTTTCCGTGTTGAAAATCGCGGAGGAACTTAAAATCGCAGAAGGGTTTTTGGGAAATATTCCCCCAAGCCTGGCTTTTGCCTGAAAATCGGGCTGATGCCGTCCGGAAGTTCCATTGCAGCAGTGAGCCGACTATAAGGCTTGTGAAAAGGAGCTTTACAGACGGACGCCACCTTATTTTTTTGGAGGGGGCAGATTTCTCTCCCGCTCCGATTTTTCCGGCTCCATGGTCGGAGCAAGCGGTTTTAGATAGTTCAATGCCATGTGTCGTTTCGGAACACTGGAGGAAGCCATTTTACAGTCAGACCTGAACTTCTCCGAAGCATGCCTTGATGTTCGCCGCAGCATTATCGAGACTGCGTTCAAATGCGGGCAGGCGGCTCATATCGGTGGCAGCCTGAGCATGGTGGAGATACTCACCGCGCTTTTCGGCGAGGTGCTGGTGCATCGCCCCAATGAGCCGACGTGGAATGGACGCGACATTTTTATTCTCAGCAAGGGACATGCAGTACTGGGTTATTTTGCGGTCCTTTGTCACTACGGGTATTTCCCGCCCGAAAAGCTTGCAACATTTCAGACAAACGGCAGCGACCTGATTGCTCACCCCGTAAAAAAGGAGCTTCTGGGTATCGAAAGCTCCAACGGCAGTCTGGGGCAGGGGCTGGCATATGGTATGGGCATGGCTTTGGGCATGCGCAGGCGCGGGCAGGACAGGCGGGTTTATGTCATGCTCGGGGACGGGGAGTGCAATGAAGGTTCGGTTTGGGAAAGTGCGGCATCAGCCGCCGAACTGGGGCTTGGGAACCTGACGGCCATCATCGATGAAAACGGCTTTCGAAACGACGGTCCGAACACGACCTATGCGGGCAAGGTCGTTCTGGCCAATGTGTGGAAGGCCTTTGGCTGGAACGTGATCGAGATTGACGGGCACGACCACGTAGCGATCCTCAATGCTTTCCGCGCAGCGCGGGATCTGGCTGATACACCCACGGCGATTGTGGCCCGTACCATCAAGGGCAAGGGCGTGGACTTCATGGAAGCCAATAACGACTGGCACCACAATCGGATCACGGCAAGTATCATGGAAAAATGTCTGAAGGCTCTGGAGGAACAGGAACCGAAATCCGACGTGCCGGGAGAAGACCGTGTCTGAAACCTTGAACGTGAATGTCAGGGCATTGGCTCGGCTGGGGCCAAGGGCTGTCTATGGGCAGGCTTTGACGGCTCTGGCGGCTGGTAACAGCAACATTATGGCAATCAGCGCCGATCTGGGCCGTTCTTCCGGGCTGGACAGGTTTTCTCGCGAATTGCCGGACCAGTTCGTGAATATCGGCATTGCCGAGCAGACCATGATTGGGTGTGCAGCCGGTCTTGCACGTATGGGGTTTGACGTTTTTGCATCGACCTTTGCTCCGTTCGCATCCATGCGGGCAAGTGAGCAGGTCCGCATGAACATGGGATACATGCGTGAACCGGTCAAACTGGTGGCGCTTGGAAGTGGTCTGTCGCTGGGATACCTGGGAAATTCGCATTTCGGGCTTGAAGATATTGCTGTCATGCGGACCGTTCCCGGCCTGGTTATTGTCGCGCCCGCAGACTGTCTGGAAATTCAGAAAACCCTTGACGCAAGTGTTGGTTACGATCAGCCAATGTATATAAGGCTGACAGGTGCTACAAATGCGCCTGTTGTTTATAACGCCGATTACACCTTCACAATCGGGCAGGCTGTCTGGCTTACGCCCCCCCGCAAGATCATGCTGGTGTCCAGCGGGACAACCGTTGCCTACTGTGTGAAAGCGGCGGAAATGCTTGCCCAGATCGGTATTGAGGTTGGTGTCCTCAATATGCACACGATCAAACCACTTGATGAAGACGCACTTCGGACCGTTGCGCGCGAAGCGCATACGGTTTTTGTGGTGGAAGAACACAAGGTTTTCGGCGGTCTGGGAAGCGCGGTCCTGGAGTTTTACAATGCTTCAAGACTGTCGGATATTGCCGTCATTCTTCATGGAATTGAAGATCGGTTTCTGGAGACAGGGGATTATGGCTTCATGCTGAAGTCCAACCGGTTGGATGCCGAAGGTATTGCGGACTTTGTAAAAGAGCGTCTGGATACAGAAACGGCCGACAATGAGCGCTGATATCTGGTACATTTACGGTGCTGGTGGTCTCGGTGTCGAGACGATGGATATGTTGCAAAATGCCATCCGGCAGGGCACGGAAAAGGCGTACCGTCTTGCCTTTCTTGTGGATGATCCCAGGCAGGCTGAACTTATGGGACTGCCTGTGGTGGCCGTTGGCAGCCATGTTAGCGGCGCCAGGGTTACGATTGCCGTAGGGGAACCGTCGGCCCGGGCCATGCTGGCTGAAAAAGTCGGCACGCTTGGGCTGGTGCTGGCGTCAGTCGTCTCGCCCCTCGCTTTTGTATCTTCCCATGCGCAACTCGGAAACGGGGTAATTATCGCCCCCTATGTGTCCGTGCAGGCGACGGCGAAGGTCGGCAATAATGTTGCCGTCAATACAGCGTCGATCCTTGGGCATGATGTCGTGGTCGAAGACAATACTGTTATTTCTTCGCAGGTTAGTCTGGGCGGTGGCGTTCATGTCGAAGCGCTCGGGTATGTGGGCATGGGCGCGCTGATCAAGGAAAAATTGCATATAGGCAGCTCTTCCATCATCGGTATGGGATCGGTCGTTCATTCCGATGTCCCCTCAGACGTTATTGTTCTTGGTAACCCTGGCCGCGTCGTCCGCAGAAATGAAGACAAGAAAGTCTTTCGATAGGAATATGAAATGAGCAATCGCGAAAAATACGATAATGTATTTATGGAAACATTCGGGATCAAAGCCGAGGACCTGAATGAAAACCTCCAGTATCAGAGTATTTCGGCGTGGGATTCCGTCGGCCATATGGCGCTGGTGGCGGCCCTGGAAGAAACATTCGATATCATGCTCGAAATGGATGATGTGGTCGATTTCGGTTCTTATGAAACCGGGATCAACACGCTCGCAAAATATGGCGTGACGTTCTGAAATGTTCTGGCAGGACTATTCAGATGGGGCGGAAGACCGGGTTTTTCTGATCGAGGGAGAAAATCACTACAGGTACAGTGATATTTTCCGTCTGGGGGATGAGTTTTTCGCACACGCCACACGGGCTGTGGCTATTATTCTATGCGACCGGACCCATCTGAGCGTTGCCGCATATTTCGGCGCTTTGCGGCACGGTGTCGTGCCACTTCTGCTGGATGGCAGTATTAAACGGCCTGTCCTGTCCAGCACGATTCAGGCCTATGCCCCACGCTATATCATAGGCGATCTGGACAGCGTGCCGGATGGTTATGCGGTGGCGAGGCAGGTCGGATCGAAAGTGTTTTTCGAACGGATCGCCCCCGTCGCTTACCCGCTGAACGACGATCTGGCATTGCTTATCCCCACATCGGGTTCCACGGGAGATCCCAAATGTGTGCGCCTGACCGGCCGTAATATTGAGTCCTGCACCCGCTCTATTGTGGAGTATCTTTCCTTCACGCCAGAGCGTGTCACTGTAAGTCTGCTTCCTTTTCATTATTCCTACGGCCTGTCGGTGCTCCATAATACGGCCTTTGTCCGGGGGGCCATGCTGCTGACAGAGCAGTCGGTTCTGGAAAAAGACCTTTGGACACGCATGGAAGAGGCGGGGGTAACCGATATTTCTGGCGTTCCCTTTACCTTTGAGACATTACGCAGAATTCGCCTAAGCGATAAAATCCTGAATAATCTCCGTTGCGTCACACAGGCGGGTGGACGTTTGACCCCTGCGTTGACACAGCATTTCTGGCAATATTTCGCGGATCATGGTGTCCGTTATTTTACCATGTACGGACAGACCGAAGCCGCGCCGCGCATTTCGTACGTCCCGCCCGAACGCGCCCTGGAAAAGCTGGGGAGTGTTGGAATTCCCATCCCTGGCGGCAAAGTGGAAATTGTCGAGGCAATTCAGGGAGGTGGCGATGGAGAACTGGTCTATGAAGGCCGCAACGTTTCCATGGGGTATGCCACATCGTGGGGCGATCTGGCGCAGGGAGACTGTTTTGGCGGTCGGCTTCATACAGGTGACCTTGCCCGGATAGATTCAGACGGTTTCATTACCATTGTCGGCCGGAAGAAGCGTTTCATAAAACTACATGGCATTTCGGTTAATCTGGACCATGTCGAAAGCACCCTGCGGAATGCCGGAGCCACCTGCATGGTTGTCGGTAAGGAAAACTGCATGGTTATCTGTGTTCAGAGCGAGAGCATGGATATTGTGCAGGCGGTCATGAAGGATAACTTCAATTTTCATCCCACGGCGGTGCGGCTGGAGATCTGCGAGAGTTTTCCCCTTACGGCGTCCCACAAGCCTGACTACACAGCCTTGAGCCAGCGTTACAAACTGACGACCTGACAGCACTTGCCCCACAAAGGGAAGGGATACTCGAATATCCCTTCCCTTTGTGGGGCGGCAGATGTCCTGCTGTGGTGGAGATAGTCGAAACGGCTGGTGTTCCTGTGTATTTTAAAATACTTGAACAGGGTCCGGACATGAAGGGAATGGGAAATGGGTTTTTCGTTGAACGCTGAAGAACTGAAAGATTTTCAGCCCAACAGGTATCCATTCCTGATGATAGACTTCGTGACCGATGTCGAACCGGGCAAATATGCCAAGGGCTACAAGCATCTTTCCAATAACGAATGGTATTTTCCGGTCCACTTTCCGGGACGCCCCAATATGCCGGGCGCGCTCCAGCTTGAAGCCATGGCGCAAATGCTTACAGTCGCCATAACAACGCAGGAAGGGCTGAAAGGGATGATTACCCACGCCCTCAAGCATACGGTGCGCTTCAGGAAGGAAGTTTTGCCCGGAGAAAGCCTGGTGATCGAAGCCTATGTGGATTCATGGCGGCGGGGGGTGTGCAATGGCCATGCCGTAGGTTACACGAATGGTACAGTTGCCTGCGAGGCCGAGATGATGATCACCATACCGGAAATATTTGAACAATATCTTCCCAAAAAATGACGCGGTTTGACTTTGTCGTCGTCGGTGCGGGCGCTGCGGGTGCGGCAGTTGCGTGGTCGCTTGTCTCCAGGGGGTACAAGGTCTTGTGCCTGGATCGTGGTCCACGCATGGACCCCGCCCGTTATCCCTCTACTGGAAATGACTGGGAATTACGCAAGAGATCCGAATTCAACCCCGTAATTTCGGAGCGCCAGAACAGGTTCGACTACCCGGTTGATGACAGCGGCTCCCCTATTGCGGTGTGTAATTTTAACGCAGTCGGTGGCTCGACCATCCTTTATTCCGGTCATTTCCCGCGCTTTCTGGAAGATGATTTTGCACCGGCAAGCCGGGAGGAGGCAGGCCCCGACTGGCCCTTCGCCTACGCAGATCTGGCGCCGTATTTTACCCTGAACGAAAAAATGATGGGCCTGTCCGGTCTGGTGGGTGATCCGTTCTACCCCCAGATCGAGGACGCGTTGCCACCTGTGCCGCTTGGAACGGCAGGGGACACATTGGCGCGGGCCTTTAATGCCAAAGGCTGGCATTGGTGGCCGAGTTTTTCAGCGATTCTGACACGCCCCAAGGACGGGCGTGGCGCGTGCCTCAATCTGGGGCCATGCAACACGGGCTGCCCGCAAGGTGCGAAGGCCAGTGCCGATAATACATACCTCAAGGAGGCTCTGCGCCTCGGGCTGGTACTGATACCCGAATTTGCAGTCTCCCGCGTTCTGGTGCGCGACGGCAAGGCTTACGGCGTGGAAGGCTTTGACGATGCGGGCGAAAAACGGGTTTTCACCGCGGAGCATGTCATTCTGACGTCGAGTGCGATTGGCACCGCACGCATCCTGCTGAACTCCCGAACCGCTGAAAGGCCGTATGGAGCAGGCAATTCGGGTGGTCTGGTGGGGCGTAACCTTATGGTGCATCCGCTGGGTTATGTAGAAGGCATATTCCCCCAGCGCTTCGATACCGATGCCGGGCCACAGGGATGTCTGTTGTACAGCCTGCAATTTTATCGTCCCTCCGGTGCCGGGCACCGTCTGGGGTATATGATGCAGGCATTGCGCGGGACTGGCCCTGTCGAAACCGCTTTGGCTGCTTTTGCAAGGCGCAAGCTGAGATTTGGCCAGCAGGTCTATGATGACTTTGACGCGCATTACGCGAAGCAACTCATTCTGGCCATTGTCTGCGAGGATATGCCGGAAGCGGAAAACCGGGTGGAGCTTGACGAAAGCCGACATGATCGTTTTGGCGATCCGGGCGTGAAAATTCATTACACCCTGCACGACAATACGAAGAAAATGATGATTCACGGCATGAGCCGGGGCCGTGAACTGATGGCCGCAGCAGGGGCTACCCGAAGCGCGGCCTACGGACCGGTGCGGAATACCGGATGGCACCTGATGGGAACAGCGCGGATGGGCAACAGCCTCCATGGCGCGGTTGTCAATTCCCAGGGGCGTGTTTACGATACCGACAATCTTTATGTGGCCGATTCCAGTGTTTTTGTGACGTCATCATGCGTCAATCCGGCCAATACCATTCAGGCCGTGGCCCTTATGTTGGCGGATCGTATAGATGACTATGTCAGATCGACCCGCGTTTGAACTGTTCTACCTCATGTTTCCGGGCGACCCGGGGCGTCAGGTCCCGGGCGCAAAAGACACGGGAGCGGCTGCCTGCCTGCAGAAGAATTTCGCGCAGCTTGATGACATGGACACCCTTCTGGGGGCGGACAGCCTCCCCGACTGGGCGCAGGATCTGAACGGGTTCCTGAAGGATCTGCGCGGGCGTGCGGCAGAACTGACCGATTTGTTTATGACGCATGCGATCATGGCATATTTTTCGGACCCTCGTGTTTCGCGGGCGTTGACCGCAAAGCCGACCCCGCTTTTCCCGCATTACACGGCTCTGCCCGATATCGATTACGATCTTCTGGCCCCTGTTCTGGAAAATTGCCAAAGGGATGTTGATGTCTGAACATAGCAACCGCGTCGCCGTGGTGACGGGCGCCAGCCGGGGCCTCGGCCTTGCCATAGTCAAAAAACTGGCTTCGGAAGGGTTCGATATTGCCGCATGTAGCCGGTCCCGATCAGACAGGCTGGAAACCGTTATGGCGGCCTATCCTGGCATCCGCTTTTTTGTGCTCCATCTTGACGATGCCGACGCCATAAAAACCTGCGCCCAGAACATTTTCAGGGAATACGCGCGGATAGATGCTCTTGTGAATGTGGCTGGTGTGGCGGCGGGCGGCTTGTTCACGATGACTAAAATTGACGATATGAAAAGTATTTTCGATATCAATTATTTTCATCAGATACTTTTCACGCAGTATATTGTGAAAAAAATGATGCGGACCAAATCCGGCTCCATCGTCAATATTGCGTCTACAACAGGATCAAGGGCCGATGCCGGTACTCTGGCGTATGGGGGCAGCAAGGCAGCGCTTATTCATGCAACCGGCGTTATGGCAACCGAACTGGGACCGTTCGGTATTCGGGTCAATGCCATTTCTCCGGCGGTGGTGGAAACCGATATGGCCACGACCATGGACGATCAGGCAAAGGCGTTGCTGGATGCGCGCTCGGCGCTGAGTGGGAAGATAAAGCCTGAGGATGTTGCCGATCTTGTATCTTTTCTGGTCTCGCAGAACGCATCGAAAATGACCGGGCAGACGCTACGCCTGGATCGCGGCCTTCATTGACTGCAGAAGGACAGCGTGAAGGAAGCGAGGACTGCGCGATCAGCAGACCGAAGGGGCAGGGGCCCGCATTTTTCGCGCTGGCTCGATAAGCTCCAGGCGGTGGGATAGAAGGGCCAGAATATCCTTTCCATCCCAGAAAGGGTCGATGCTCAAAGCGCTGCCAGCAGGCACGATACGATCAATCGTATGATGGTGATGACTCAGGGCCTGCCTGAGCGCATGCGGGTCGAGGCCAAAATAGGTCAGCGTCTGTTCCTGCGAGCGCAGGAAAGCGGGAATGCCATCGATGGATGGAAGGTCGATGTCGAGGAACGCACCAAAACGCAATTGGAGAGTCTGTGGGCGGATCTGTTCGTTCAGGCACCATATGTCGCGCGAATAGGTTTGCAGGTGAACGGCCCGCCCAAGCTGTTCGTTGGCGGACATGATGTCGAGAAATTTATCGATACGGGCTGTCGTATCCAACTGGTAATTTCGGTTTATCAACTCGTCTTCAAGCGTATTCCAGAACAGATCCTTTGCGGCACCCGCAGTTTCAACATCTCCGATCCAGAATATCATGCTCGGCGATGAACAGGCGTTCTGATCCACAAGATAGGTGTCGTTGAAGAAACTGGCCGCCAGTGTCTGCTGAATATCGCGCGACGCCGTCATGTAGGCGGACGCATTGATGGCCATGGAAGATTTGCGATCGGGGAAATAGATTTCCACACAACGTGGTGTCTTGGGGAGAGCGCGAAAGGCGCTGACGGTCGCATCCCCTCCCCATACCACCAGCCCGTCTGCCTGACCGATGAGCCTTTCAAACCCTTTGTCCCCGCGTGAGGAGCGGATCAGGCGTGTACTGTTGCCAATGGACTGAAAGCGCGGCGAGGCTGAGACCTGGTCAAAAATTTCGACAAAGAGATCATTCTGCGGAAAATGCCGACTTGGCATCCGCACGATATTGGAATTTCCGGCAAGCAGGCCAAAAACCAGCGAGAAGGCAAAATTGATAGGAATATTGGACGGCGCGATATGCACCACCGTTCCCCATCCCGAACGCTGTATGGCATCGTCATAGCGCTGCGAGAGAGCATGGAGGTTAGCTTTGCGGCAGAAATAGGCGAACGTCACCAAGTCGGGATATTGGCGTGCATCGGGGTGTTTCAGAATTGCAAGCGAGAGTGCGTGCAGGAACTCTCTTGTCGTGTCGTCGAAAAAAGCGCGGCGCGATGACAGCGCAAAGCCCTTTTGCCAGTCATGATGTTCGCAGTCGTCAATTGTAACGATAGGCATCACTACATCCCCGAATTTCCGCCTTTTTCAGCCGCCCCTTGATACTGATGATAGTGCCCTGATGACCGCATCCACACTGGGCAGCATCCTGCGTGTGTCCCACATCTTCCGTCAGCAGGGAATGTCCGGGGTAACTTTTCTGGATGGCCGAAAAGACCTGGATCAGGCCTTCCTTGCCATGCGGCAGGATATCGAGTGTGACAGGGTCCCGGATTATTGTATCCGAACCAGCGGCGGCATGAAGGTTACCGAACGGACACTCCATGAAGATGGTGCCAGTCTGTTCGACCATGCCGTAATAGTTGCGGATATCGCTGCAACCGGTCCATTCCTGAACCTCCGCCTTGAACCGTTCGTTTGAGATATTCTGCTCCGCAAGTTTCTTCCATCCTCCTCCATGAAGCAGGAAGGCATTGGAGAGCGGGAGCCTGACCTTCAGGCGTTTCAATTCCTGAACAAAATACTGCCAGATGACGAAGGTAAACCCGAACATGAAAATCCGGGTGCCACTATTGGCCTCGATAAATGCCAGGATACGGTCGATGGCCAGTTCCAACTGGTTGTCGAGCGCAAAGCTCCGTCCTTTGGAAAACAGGCTGAAACCATTGATGGCGGCCGTCCTGGCCGAAAATTTGTGACGTTCCGCAACCGTGCTTTCAGCATCGATAACCAGCATGGGCGACCGGGTTTTTGAGAACGCGTTACCAAATACGTCCACCAGCTTTTGTGACTGAAGCCTGGCTGTTTCGCGGTCCAGATAGATTCTGGACACATCGCCGGTTGTGCCGGACGATGTCATGATCTTGAAAACATCCTGATCGCTGATGCTTTTGAGCTGGAACGCCTTGAAAGCACGCACAGGCAGAAAAGGTACTTCGGCCAGAGACGTGGCGTCTTTCTCTGCAAAAACGGAGTGGACATAGGATCTGTATAGCGTGCAATTGAGCGAGTGAAACGCAGTCAAGTCATTGATCTGTTTCAGGAAGTCCGGACTTTTCTCACGGCTTGAGTTTTCGCTCATTTTTCGCTGTCTCGGGGGCTATCGTCTGCAAGATGTTGCGTTGCGGTCCAGGCAGGATACGGAATTCCCGGCTTGTGTCGTGGCCTTGGGTCTCCGCCAAACATGGCAGGTGTCGCGTTGTCTCCTGCCGTAATACAGGGTCTACACTGTTTGGCCTGCGCCCTGACCCAGATGCGCGCGCGCCAGTCGGTCGAATTCCGCGACACTGAGTGTTTCCGCCCTGCGGGTGCCGTCGATTCCGGCCTTTTCCAGTAGCCTGTCGCCTTGCAGGCCTTTCAGTGCGCCGCGCAGCATTTTGCGGCGTTGGCCGAAGGCCGCGGCTGTGACCTGTTCCATTGCTTTGAACAGGGCCGGGCCGGGTTGTTCGGCATGGGGCCTGATACTCGCTACCGCCGACCAGACTGCCGGTGGAGGTGAAAACGCGCCCGGCGGCAGTTTCATGACAATGTCGCAGTCGGCACACCACTGGCTGATGACTGCCAGGCGTCCGTAATGCGTGGTATCCGGTCTGGCGCAGATGCGTTCGGCGACTTCAAGCTGGAACATCAGGGTCATGCGCTGCCAGGCGCTGGCCTGGCGCAGCCACCCGATCAGCAGCGGGGTTGCCACATTATAGGGCAGGTTTGCGACAATCTGGCGGGGCGCAGGGCAGAGCGTCGTCAGGTCTGTCTTCAGGGCGTCGGCTTCCGTCACACGCAGTCGCTGCGGGAAGACGGTTGCCAGTTCCTCAATGACCGCCACGGCGCGGGTATCCAGTTCCACGGCGTGCACGCTTGCGGCTTTGGCGGCCAGGAGTGATCGTGTCAGCCCGCCCGGGCCGGGGCCGACCTCGACCACATGCTGGCCCTCAAGGTTGCCTGCCAGAGCTGCGATATGCCCGGTAATGCCGGGATCGAGCAGGAAGTGCTGACCGAGGGCTTTGCGCGCATCAAGCCCGTGGCGACGAATGACCTCTGCCAGGCTTTCCAGTTCGGGTGGCAGCGCCCTAGACTCCCTTGAGCTTGATACGCAGGTCGATCATGGCGCGGCGGTGCAGGTCGCTGTCGAGCTGCCGGGCTGTCTGTTCGACACGCTCGTTCATAAGCTGATCCGCAATTTCGCTGGGTGAACGATTGGCGAAGTTCTTTTCTTTTTTTGTGCAGACCATCAGCAGGACAATACCGTCGCGCGAGATCATGGGCCTGGACGCCTTGCCAATGGGCAGGTTGGTCAGCACGGACTGCATCTGCGCGTTCAGGCGTTCCAGGGCCAGTTCGCCCGGATCGCTCGGGCGCTTTTCACCGGCCTCCTTGTTCAGGGCTTCCATCTCGTCGCAGCTATGGGCTGTCTGTTCGATATGCACTGCCCGGTTGAGCGCGGCCTGCTGCTGCGGTGTTACGTGTTCCGGGTCCAGCAGGGTGTCAAACGGCAGGAAAAGCTGGCGAATGGTAATGACATGCCCCATTTCCGTGCCGATCACGCGTTTTGCGTTCGATGTCACGATCAGGAAGCCGCCGGGCACCGTAATCGGGTTGGACACGGCCCCCACACCCGTTGGCATTTGCCGCACGATACTGACCACAGAGGGGTCAAGCTCGTCTTCCTGCACCCAGCCCATGGAACCGCCGTCAAGCGCTGTCTGGCTCTGGGAAAACTGCGCGGCGACAATCGCGAACGGAGCGCCCTTGCGCAGTTCCTGAATGATGGTGTTGGTAAAAGCCAGTTCTTCTTCTGCGTGGCGGGGGTCGTCGACCTTTACAAAAATTTCGCTGATTTCGTATTCCGTGCGACCGGCTTCGCGCTTGAGTGCTGCCTGCCGCTGGGCAATGTCCTGCGGCGAAATGCGCGAACGCGCCCCCAGTTCCTGGCGCAGAACCTGGATCCAGCCGATCTGCACGCGCAACTGGTCGATCAATGTGGTCAGGGACACGCCATCCTGCGCCAGATGGGTGCGCAAGGTGCCCTCGGGCATGCCGTTGCGGCGTTCGATATTGGCGATGGCTTCGGCAATCTGGTCCGGCGGCACATTGATATGCCGGCTCAGGATTTCCTGTGTGCGCAGGCGTTCGTCGATCATCTGGCGGATAATCTGCGGGCGCAGCCTTGCCATGAGGTCAGGCGTGAGAGGCAGGCCGGTTGAGAGCGCAAACAGGCGCCCGCGGTTGTCCACGTCACGCTTTGTCAGCGGAATACTGTTCACCACCGCCAGGATCATGTCATCCGGCTCGGGCTGCGTCTGGGCGTTTGCCTGGCCGTGGGGGGCAGGGGTGCTGGCGCGGGCCAGGGCTGCGCGGGATGTGTTCAGGGTAACCGGAACAGCCAGCGCGGTCAGGGTGCAGCAGGCCAGTGTAAAGGAGCGCAGACGCATACGGAACGGTCTTTCAGCTTTCTGCCAGATCAGGAACGATTACCCCTGATAACGGAGACGGCGTTTTTTTTGAAGCGGTTCTTACTTGAGCCCGAACGAACCCAGCGTTTTCAGGCTGACGGTCACCAGATAGGTGGAGTTACGCTGTTCACCGCCGATAGAGGTGTACTGCTTGAAATACATGAAATCGATGCCGAAGCAGTCATTGCTGAAGCCCGCATCCCCACCCAGCGTCACGAATTCCTTGCGCGAGAGACTGCGCCGCGTGAAGCCCGACAGATGCCAGCCCAGCCAGTCGGCCGAGAAACCCCCGCTCAGTTCGTTGACACGGTCGTAATACAGCGAAGGCGGCGAACCTGTCCGGTAATTGGTTGCGTAGTAATAATAGGGGGTCACCGGTTCCAGCACATAGCCGCCGCGAATGTGGAAGTGCGGAACCCCGGCGCTGAACAGCGCGTCCGCAAAATCGAACTGCCGTGTGTAGGGGTTAAGCCGCATCCGGGCCGTAAAATCGAAATACTGGTTGGGTGCGACGCGCCCGCCCGCCACGATATCGGAGGCGTGGTGGTCCAGCCCGGAATAGGGCAGGCGATCGTGTTCGATGTGTTCCTGGAAGCTTTCGCCTGCCAGCAGGTCGATTTCGTGACCGTCCCACGTCCAGTTTCCGTGAACGCCCACATTGCCGCGCAGGCCGCCATCCAGCCTGTCGGTGCCCTGGTAGCGGTTGAGCGAAAACAGCGTGGAATCCGTGAATTCATAGGCAAGGCTGTCTTCGTTGGGGATCAGGTCATCCGTACCCGCCCCGGTATTGGGCGCGTAAATCCCCTGCACGATGGGTTCGACCAGTTGGGTGCCCCGACCGTTTGCAAAGGTCCGAACGAACGGCCAGTTGGTTTTGAGGGCTATGGTGGGCAGCACCTGCCCACTGACAACCGTGCGCGTGCTCGAATAGTAATTGGGCTGCTGGTACAGTTTCTTGGCGCGATAGACCATGGAATCCAGCCGCATGGTCAACAGGAACTGTTCTCCCGCCTTGCTGACGAACGCACGGTCCCAGTTCACGGCAAGCTGGCCACGGACATCGGACGTGCCGTTGGACCGGTAGATGTTGAAATCCGTGGTGTCGAAGCTGATGCGTCCGCCCCAGGCATCGGGCTGGCCGACAAAGCTGTATGTATAACGCGGCAGGGCGAATGGCAGGTCCGAGTTGTGGATGACGCCCTGGTTCAGCCCCTGGTAGAACTGTGTATCCAGCCGCGTATAGGCCCCCGTGCCAAAGCCTTCGATATAGGCGTTGGAGTTGAGCGTATCGCTGCCATAGCCCTGGATACGGTAGTCGCGCATGTAGTTCGCGGATGTCGCAAGCCGGACGTTCGCCCCGGTTCGCCAGTGCTCATCAAGCGCGAACTGCCCGCTTGCGAACAGGTAGCCCTGAAAGCCATGGCTGTTGCTGCTGACATTTTCACCAAAGCCGTTGGTGTAGTGTGACCCGTTGTTGGTGTCGTCCGCAACGCCGGCCTGCACATTCAGCGTGCCGAAATTGAAGCGGTTACGATACAGGCCGCTGATCTGCGGCCCGGTCCGGGTCGAGAACAGCCCCTGCGCCGTCAGGTCCGACTGGTCATCGATCACCCAGTAATAGGGGATGGTGACATAGGACCCCAGGTAGCGGTCATGGGGCGTAATGCCGGGCATGAGAAAGCCGCTATGCCGCTTGGCCGACGGGTCGGTCATGGAGAAAAAGGGCAGGTAAAGGATGGGAATGCCCAGAATGTCCAGATAGGCGTCGCGGAAGTCGATTTTCTTGTGTTCGAGGTCCTGTGTCGCGTCAAAGGCCCTGAACTGCCAGAAAGGCGCGCGCGTCTTGTCTTTTTCGCAGATTTCGCAGGCGGTGTAGACGGTGCGGCTCAGGTCGTTCACCTTGCCGTCCGTCCGTCTGAGGCCGTTTGCCGCCAGCTTGGCGTTTTCCGCCAGGGTGGCGTTGACGTGCATCATGATGCCGTCTTTCATGCCGCCACTCAGTTCGGCGTAATGGGCGTAAAGGACCGAACCATCCGACTGGACGGACGCCACATTGCCCCTGGCGGCCACCACGCCCGTATCGCGGTCATAGACGATCTTGTCGGCCCGCATGACGTGTTCGCCCTGCCAGACCTGCACGTTGCCGGTCCAGGTTATGGTGTGCTCGACATCGTTGTAGTCGACCTTGTCGGCCTGGAACGTGGCGGGTTCGTCGGGGGCGGTATGGCCGCTGCCCGTGCTGATATGCATGGGACGGGGCTGGAACTGTGCATGGGCCTGATGTGTGGGGGCCGCCAGAAAACACGCGGCAACGCCGCCGAGTGCGGTGGCTGCACTCAGTGCCGTGCGGCGGCGCGGCCATGAGCCACGTAAAGGCCGGAGCACCACAGTCAATCAGCCATCCTCCAGATGCAGCAGCAACGCGATCGCCAGACATAATCCGGCAAGGGTAGGGGCCCATGCAGCCAGTATCGGCGGGAGCGCTCCCGACTTGCCGAACTGCTCTGCCACCTTTGATACGGTGAAAAGCAGAAAACCGGCCGCAACGCCAGACCCGATCATTTTAGCAACACCACCATGGCGGGACGGGCGCATGGAAAACCCGGCTGCAACCAGCGCCATGGTGCCAGCCAGGATGGGCAAAGCGAGAAGGGACTGAAAGTGCAGCCTGTGCCGGATGGACGAAAATCCCGAGCGTTCCAGCAGGGAGATGAAACTGGGCAACGCCCAGACAGACAGCGTGTCGGGGGAGGCAAAGCTTTCCTCCACGCGGTCCACAGTCAGGTCGGTTGGCAGCAGCATGTGCCCTACGGGGGACTGAACTTCATCCGGGCGGACGGTGAATGCGCCGTCCAGTGCCCACGCCCCTTTGGCCAGGTAGCCGCTGGGGGCGTCGATTCGCGATATCAGCGTATCCTGCTGGCTCAGGCGCAGGACCGTCACGCCCTGGATCTGCAGCACCCCGTCCTTGAGCTGCACGCCCTGCGCGTGCAGGATGGCAATGCCGTGGGCGTCGTTTTGCGTGTCGGACTGGCGCAGCCATAACGAACCGCTGGAAAAGTTCAGCGGCCCGCCCCCCGTGCGCAGGTATTGCTGATCGAGCTGCTCCGCCTGACGGTACATCATCGATGACAGCGGTGACACCAGCATGGTGCCGATCGCGCCCGTAATAAACGCACAGATCACCGGGGCAGTCAGGAATTGCCAGGCGGATACACCCGACGCCCTGGCAACGATCAGTTCCGACGAGCGCGTCAGACGCCAGAAGCAGACAATACCCCCCAGCAGAATGGCGAAGGGCAGGATCTCCATGGAAAAATAGGGAATATGCAGGGCCGCGATTTTTGTCACCACATTGGTGGAGACATCAGGCTTTGTCGCAACCCGGCGCAGCAGGTCGATAAAATCGAACAGGCAGACAATACCAGTCAGCGAGGCAAGCATCGACAATACCGACAGCACGAACTGGCGGGCAATATAACGGGAGAGGGTAACGGCCAGAATCATGCGCCAGACCCCTTCCTCATACTTGTCGTGGCCTTGCCCTGGCCGCCAGAATCTCGGGCACGAACAGAACGGCCGAGCAGACAAGCCCGGGCAGCAGGGCGAGCACAGGTATCAGGGGAATAAGGGCAATATTACGGCCAGCCAGGTTTTGCAGCAGCAGGCTGACCGCAAGCAGCGCCACCACGGAAAGAACGGCCGCCAGCGGGCGCTTGATGTTGCCATGGCGCGAAAAAGCGCCACGCAGCACGGCGAACAGTCCTACCATGGCAAAGGAAAAACACGTCAGCGGTGATGTCAGGCGCCGCCATCCTTCAACCTTTACCTTGCCGATGTCCTTGGCCGCCATGTCCTTGGGGTTGGGGTAGAGCAGTTCGCCAAGCGACATTTCGCCCACATCGCGCGAACCGTTTTGCGCCTGCCGGGAGGATGTCAGGTCTATGGTGTCCTGCTTGAAGGCAAGAACATTCAGCCGCCCGGTCTTGCGGTCCATGCTCTGGCGCGTGCCGTCATAGAGAATGACCCTGGGTGCGTCGTTCACGATCACGATCGTGCCGTGGTTGGCCAGAATTGTGGCCCGGTTGTCGGGTTGGCGGTCATCTTCCACCATGATCCCCTGCAGCAGGCCATTCTGGGCCCGCGCGCGGATATACACGACCATGGTGTCCGAAACCTTGGTGAACACGCCCTCCTGCAACAGGAAAGCGGCCATCTTGTTCCGTATCTCGTATTCATACTGCTTGAAGGCATGGTACGAGACCGGGACAATCCACAAATTGAGAACAAAGGCCGCCACGGTGGCCAGCAGCGCGCAGGCAATCCCGGGACGGGCCAGTGTCATGGGGGAAAGCCCCACAGCCTGCATGACGGTCAGTTCACGGTCCCCCGCCAGCCGCTGGTAGACGAACAGGCTGACGACAAAAGTGGTAATGGGCAGGATAACCGCCACAAAAGAGGGAATGAGCAGGCTTGTCAGTTCCAGGAACACCCGGAACGACAGCCCACGGTCCACGACAAGGGAGACAAACCGCAGGGACTGCATCAGCCAGATCAGCGCCGCCAGCCCGCCCGTGGTGGCCAGCAGCGCGATCAGCAACTGGTGAAATATATAACGGTCCAGCGTGCGGACGCATCGTTTCAGCCAGGTCGTGGGCAAATGAACAGTCATATCGCTGTTATCTACCTTACACCTGCACGAAACAAGGGTCTCTCTTGCCGGGGGCGATCATCTGCCCGGAGTGCGGGCGGATGATCAGAAAAGAAGGATCACCCCGCATGACGCGGTATTGTCGCTCTGGGTGTTCGGGCCATGGGCCGCGGACGACGTGTTGGCGTATTCGCCCACCAGGTTCAGCCAGTCGGTCAGCTGGTAATAGGCCGCCCCGATAACGGACTGGTTGCGCCTGACCAGCATGGTACTGGCCTCGCCCGGGGCCTGGTAGAGATTGCTGACCCCGTAGCTGCCCACCAGCTTCAGGCGCTTGGTGGCATGGTAGGCGGCCTGGACGTAATACCCTTCGGACGCGCGCTTGCGGCCATTGGCGGCAACCCCGTCAAAGAACAGGGCCGTGGTGCCCAGCCCGCTGCCACGATAGTAGTAGGCAACGCCCTCGAACGGTCCGTAGGTCAGCTTTGCGCCGATATCGCCCGCTTCCACCATGGCTCCGCGGCGAACGGCGCTGCTGATTTCAGACCCCTGCAACGCCTGCTGGTGCTGGATCAGGAAGCTGGCCCAGATACGGGCCTGAAGCTTGCCCAGTGTCGCGTCATACGTGACCTTGCCCTGCACCATGGGGGAGGAATGCTGTGTGGATGTCGCGGAATAGTGGCTGACCACGCTGTTGGTCGCGTCGGCATAGTTGAACTCGTCCAGCGGCTGGAAAATGCCTACAGCCCCCTGAACCCCGGCGATTTTGGGCGAGGTATAGGAAATCTGGGGAATCCAGTCGGCATAGACATACCCTACGCCAATACGGCCGAGCGAGGTGTTGCCCGGTGCCGAGTTGCTGCCCGTGGCACCGACGCTGAGCAGTGTCGCGTCGTTCAGGATCGCGTCACCCCCGAAGAACGCCAGGTCGCGGCCGACCTTGAACGTGCCGATATCGGAGTTGCCGAACGTCACGTAAACCTGTCGGAAATCGATACCCGCCGTGCCAAGGCCCACGGGGCTGCCGCCGGTATTGGCGTTGAACGCACCGTTCTTGGCGTTGTTGATACCCGGATACATGCCCATGACGGCCGAAATATCCATGCCCTGCTGGCGGGTGGTCATCTTGAGAATGAAACCGGCTGGCAGAAGGCCGTTGCGCACGGCCGAGGAATCGAACCCGCTGGACCCGCTCGATACGCCACCCGCCACCGGCCTGCCGCCAGCGGGGCTGTTATAGGTGTAAAAGCCGTTGATAAAGCCCGAGAGGTTGATGTTGATCGGCCCGGCCTTGAAGGTGATGCCCTTGCCCGCAACGTATTTGTCCACACGCACGATATCGCTCGTGTTCAGCGCGGCCAGTGCGGCCTGCGCCTGCTGGGCGCTGACCTGCGCGCGGGATGCGGCATTTTCCGCCCGGTTGGTGGCATCGAACTCGGGGCTGCCCGGATCGAACGTAATGCCCGGCTCGTAACCGGTGCCTACGCCGTGCCCTGTGGTTGCACTGGCATACTGCCCGCCACGGGCGCCCGACGCGCCATGCGTCGGCCGGGCCGCATGGCGGGGGCTTGCGCTCTCGGCCGCCGGGGCGTGGTGCTGGTGCTTGGCCAGCAGGGTGGAGTATTCGTGGTCTGTCAGGCTGCCTTTGGCGCGCAGCACGTCCAGCAGGTCGCTGTAGTCGTCGGCCCGCGCGGCGGGGGAGGCCATCGGCAGTCCGCTTACGGATGCTGTAATGACGGTGGCAAGCAGCGCCGCTTTTTTCGATGCCATTGAATCCGATGCTCCCGACGGGTTGAAATTGCTCTTTGAAAGACAAGGTGTTGCGTCGTCAATGGACTGCTTTGACCGCCCCGATGCGCGCGGGCCCATGCATCCGTTAGTCATAACAAGACGTTATCTTGCGCCTGAGCGAAAATGCAGGGACGTGCGGGGCGTAAAACGCAGCCGCTGGAAAGAAGACGGTTCGAGCGCGGATTTGAAATAATATTTTAAATTCAAAGAATTATTATAGTATTTTTAATTCGTTACGCGGGATGGCGGTGGGCAGGTCAGCCTTGACGGGCGGTGCCCGACTGGTTTTTGCGCGAGCGCTATGCAACAGCTTGCGCGGCGGCGCGCTATGCCATACAGGCCCGTTGAAAAGACATATATCACAATATGTTTATTGTGATGTGGTAAAATCGACTTGCGAGAGCGACTCACGCGCTGTGTTTTCAGGTGGCGCGGCACTGGGTGACCGGAGTCACTGACTGGCACGGCGCACCATGTGCCAGCCCTGTGCTGAACAGCTGGGACGGGTCGCCCGTAACGATATGCCTGGCGTGGCATGGCAGTTGAAGGATGGGGTAGGCGGGTGGCAGGAAACGGAACGGAAGACCCGGGCAGCGCGGCCCCGTTACCCACACGCGTGGAGAATGGCCCGGCAGGCCGGCAGGCCCCCCAGGCCACGCCAGATGACCCCGCGCCGCCAGCCGCCGTTACGGTGCCGGATGCCGAACTGCCCCGTTACGCGGGGCGCCCTGTCCTGTTCCTGTTGCGCTACATGCGGCACCGCCTGCTGGGGCATGTCATGGTCTTTGGCGCGGTGTGCATGGCAATCGGCAGTATTGTCCTGTCGTCTTATGGTATCCGGCATCTTGTCGACCTGCTGACGGCGCGTTCACCGGCCATGCATGACACCGCGATATGGGAGGCCGTGGGCGGGCTGATCGGGCTGATAGCGCTCGACAACGTAAGCTGGCGGATCGCGGGCTGGTTCGCGGCCCGGACCTTTGTGGCGGTTACGGGCGATATCCGTCAGGATCTGTTCCGGTTCCTGACGGGGCATTCTCCTGCCTATTTTGCCGAACGCATGCCAACCTCGCTGGCAACCCGGATTGCCACGGCAGGCAGCGTCAGCTTCACCATGGAGAACATGCTCGCCTGGAACGTGCTGCCACCTGCGCTGAACGTGCTGTTTTCGGTCGGCCTCATGCTTTCTGTCAGCACGGTGATGGGCGGGGTGACGGTCGGTATCGCAGCCATATTGTGTTTCGTGCTGTTCCGCCTTGCCGTGCGTGGACGCCGCCTGCACGGACATTATGCCGCTGCCGCCGCCGGGCTGGAGGGTGAGACGCTGGATGTCATGGGCAATATCGGGCTCGTGCGGGCCTTTGGCATGCGCAACCGCGAACGTGCGCGCTTCAACGCCCTGACGCAGAAGGAAATGCAGGAGCGCCTGAAATCCCTGCGTTATATGGAAAAACTGCGGATGATCCACGCCGCCCTGACAGCGGTGATGACGGCGGGGCTGCTGATCTGGGCGGTTCTGCTCTGGCAATGGCAGCAGGCTACGGTGGGGCAGGTGGTCATGATCATCACGCTGGGGTTTGCGGTCCTGCATGGCACGCGTGACCTCGCCCTGTCCCTGGTGGAGACCATCCAGCATAACGCCCGCCTGTCGGAGGTCCTGTCGTCCCTGCTGGTGCCCTATGACATGCCCGATGCGGATAATGCCGTAACGCTCAGGGGGCCGGTGCTGGGTGACATCCGGTTTAACGATGTCAGCTTTTCCTACCCGGGCAGTGCCGCCGTGCTCTCGCATTTCGACCTGCATATCGCGGCGGGTACGCGTGTCGGGCTTGTCGGGCGTTCGGGGTCGGGCAAGAGCACGGTGCTGGCCCTGCTCCAGCGCATGCGCTTCGTGCAGTCCGGCAGCATCCTGCTTGACGGGCAGGATATCCGCGACCTGTCTGATGATGCGTTGCGCACCTGCCTGTCCGTCGTGCCGCAGGATGTCTCCCTGCTGCACCGCACCGTGATGGAAAACATCCGCTACGGCCGCCCCGAGGCCAGCGATGACGAGGTGCATGCCGCGGCAGCCGCCGCCGGGTGCAGCGCGTTTATCGAGGCCCTGTCCGAAGGGTTCGATACGCTGGTGGGCGACCGGGGCGTCAAGCTTTCTGGCGGGCAAAGGCAGCGTATCGCCATTGCCCGCGCCTTCCTGCGCAATGCGCCGGTCCTGATCCTGGATGAAGCGACAAGTGCGCTGGACACCGAGAGCGAGGAACACGTCCAGCGCGCACTGGACCGGCTTATGGTGGGCCGCACGGTCATTGCGGTGGCACACCGGCTTTCCACATTGCGGAATTTCGACAGGATCCTCGTCATGCAGGATGGCAGGATTGTAGAAGACGGTCCGCCGGCTCTTCTTGAGCGTCGCAACGGGCTTTACAGTCAATTTCTGAACAGACAGATGGCGCATACATAATGACATTCACCACGATTGCGGACATTCAGGAGCAGGCAAGGCCGGAAGGACGCGGTGCGTTGGCGGCCTATGCCTACCAGCAGATCAGGGACCATCTGATATACTGCCATTACCAGGGCGGAGAGAGGCTGGTATTGCGCCCCGTGGCCGCTACCCTGGGGCTGAGCCCGACCCCCGTGCGGGAAGCCCTGCTAAGGCTTGTGTCCGAACAGGCCCTGGAACTCGATGAGCGCAACACCGCCTGCGTGCCGCTGACCACGCGCGAGACGTTTCTTGAAATCCATGGTGTGCGCGGTGATCTTGAAGAGCGCGTCACGCGCGAACTCGTCACCCATATCACCCCCGAACAGGTCGAAATCCTGGCGGACAGGCACAAGGCGTTCATTGCGGCGTTCGATGCGGGCGACCCGCATGCGGCAGCCGTGGCGAATGTGGTTTTTCACAGCACGGCGGCCAGTTTTTCAAAACGTCCCCTGACCGTGGGGCTGATCCGTGGCTTATGGGTGCGTATGGGGCCCGTGTACGCGGCAACCAGCAGCCTGCCCACAGTCAGCCCGGCCGACCCCAACCACCCGCATCTCAAGATGCTCGAAGCATTCCTGAACCGGGATGAAGAGGCGGCAGTCGCGGCGCTCAGGCAGGATTTCGTGCAGGCGCGCGAATGGCTGGAACCTCTGCTCCGGCGCTGAACCGGAATGGGGTGTGCTCTGCCAGTCGGTGCTTTGTATGGGGGTACGGGATCAGCGACGGGGTGGAAAAGCAGGAGGGTTGCGCCACTTTTCCACCCCGTTTGTGTCTCGCCATTGCATGGCGTGGTCCGGTCGCGCTGTGTCCTGTGCGTAAGCGGGCCGGCCGGTCTGTCCACGTGCCGGAAGATGCTTATGCCGTGCACCGCATAAGGCGGACCGGCATGCCGGACGGGTGTTGCCGGGCCTTGGGTGCGCGGTGTCAGGCGTTGCGACGTGTCAGGCGTTGTTACCGGGTTTGGGTTTGCGATCCGTAAGGCCCGGCACTTCCACGTCGATTTCCAGCACCGAACATTGAGCGCCCCGGTCCATCTTGATCTGAACCTTGTCCTGATCGACCGACACATGGCGTTTGATCACTTCCATGATCTCGCGGTGCAGTTTGGCCAGCAGGTCGTCCTGCCCTTCGCCGCCCATGCGTTCATGGGCAAGCAGGATCTGTAGCCGGTCACGCGCCACTGGGGCGGTGGAGCGTTTTTTAAGGAAGCTGGCAAGAAAGCTCATGCAACTCTCCGTTTGAACAGCCAGTCGAGCAGGCCTTTGCGTTCGACGGGAACAGTCACTTTCACGTCCTCGCCCATCAGGCGGCGCGCGGCTTCGGCATAGGCGCGTGCGGCCGCGCTTTCGGGCTCCGCAATGGTGACGGGCGCCCCCAGGTTGGACGCCTTGAGCACGTCCTGGCTCTCGGGCACGATCCCCAGCAGCGGGATGGAAAGAATTTCCAGCACGTCGTCGGTGGCCAGCATGTCGCCCCGGGCGGCGCGCTGCGGGTCGTAACGGGTGAGCAGGAGGAACTTCTCCATTTTCTCACCTTTTTTGGCTTTTTCGGTGGTGCTGTCGAGCATGCCGATAATGCGGTCGCTGTCGCGCACGGACGATACTTCGGGGTTGGTGACGATCACCGCCATGTCGGCATGGTGCATGGCCATCTGCGCACCGCGTTCGATACCGGCGGGGCTGTCACAGATCACCCAGTCGAACTTGGTGCTGAGTTCGGCTATGACCTTGGCGACACCTTCGGCCGTCAGCGCATCCTTGTCGCGGGTCTGGGACGCCGGCAGGAGAGAGAGGTTCTCGATCCGCTTGTCCTTGATCAGGGCCTGCGCCAGGTTCGCATCGCCCTGGATGACGTTGATCAGGTCGAACACCACGCGGCGCTCAGCACCCATGATCAGGTCGAGATTACGAAGCCCTACGTCAAAATCCACCAGAACCACGCTCTGGCCCGCTTTGGCCAGAGCGGCTCCCAGGGCTGCGGTGGTCGTGGTCTTGCCGACGCCCCCTTTACCTGACGTGACGACCAGAACCTTTGCCATCAGTCTTCCTTTTCTTTTTGTCTGAGCCTGTAATGTCTTGGCCGATTACAGTATCCGGCGTGATCACGACATTACGCGCTGTACTGCAAAATGTAACTTCGAATCTTCGGCCTGTCCGTATGTTTTCGTGGTCCGCCAGATTTTATGGCAGGGTTTTGAAAACAAGCGTCTCGCCCGACAGAAAAACCTGGGCGGGTTTTTCGGCGCAGGCGGGGTCCATTTCCTCGGCCGTGGCGTAAAATCCGTCAATGGCGACCAGTTCGGCCGCCAGTTTCTGGGTATAGATCCGTGCGTGGGCATGCCCGCCAATGCCCGCGATGACCCGGCCCCGCAACGCGCCATAGATATGCACGGACCCGCCGGCCGAAACCTCGGCCCCCGATCCGACAGACCCCATGATCACGACATCGCCTTCCGGCCAGACGATATGCTGGCCCGACCGCACGCTTTCTTCCACGACCAGGGATCTGGGCACGGGTTGCTGCGGGGTATCGGGCGAGGCCGGAGCGGGTTCGGCGGCGGGGCTGGGCGTGCGTCCGCTGACCGGGCTTTCGGGCCAGTCCCAGTCGGCGACAGCGGGCCAGTTGCGGTCGCCGCCTTCAAGGCCCAGCACGCGTATGCCGCGTTCTTTCAGCGCGGGCATGAGGCCGGACAGGTCGGGTGTGGTGGCCTGCATCAGGGTCATGTCGATAATGACCGGCTTGCCCGCGAAAAAACCGATCGAGCGCGCAATCTGCTGGTCCAGCGCTGCCAGCCAGTCGGCCAGTGGCGCTTCTGGCGTGAGTGTCAGTGCAAGAAAGGAGCGACCCGACATGCGGATACGCGGAAGAGGGGAGGGTGTGGCGGACACGGAACGCTCGCTCTGCAATCAACGGACGGCACATTGGGCGACAAAGGGTGCGCCGCTGCGCGTATGGTCCTGTGTCTGTTACGCATCGGATGGATGAAGGCAAGGGTTTTTAGGGGTTGGGATCGCTCCATTTCGGGTTTTCCCTCTGGCGTGGCCTCCTTCATTGTCATACATGAAGCCTATGCGTACCCTACTTCATTTTCCGCTTTCTCCGGCCAGCCGCACCGTGCGCCTCGTTCTGGGAGAAAAACGCCTTCCTTTCGAGGCGATTATCGAACGCCCATGGGAGCGGCGGCCCGAACTGCTGTCCCTTAACCCGGCGGGGGATGTTCCCGTACTGGTGGAAGACAACGGGCTGATCGTGCCCTCCGCGCATGTCATCTGCGAATATCTGGAAGAAGCGTATTCCGACACGCCGCTTTTGGGCCGCACACTGGCCGAGCGGGTGGAGGTGCGCCGCGTGGCCGAATGGTTCGACACCCTGTTCGCCCGCGAGGTGTCCGGCCGCTTTATCGATGAACGCGCGCTCAAGCGCCTGAGCGGGCGCGGCAACCCTGACGGCGGCGCCCTGCGCGAAGCCTATGCCGCCATGCGCCCGCTCATGAAATACGCCAACGACCTGGCGGAAAACCGGAACTGGCTGGGTGGGGGGTTTCTGTCTCTGGCCGATTTCACGGCGGCGGCGCATCTGTCCTGCCTCGATTTCATTGGCGATATCGACTGGGCCAAGGTTCCGGCCCTGCGGGACTGGTACGCGCGCATGAAATCGCGGCCCAGTTTCCGCCCGCTTCTGGCCGATCGCGTCTCGGGCATTACCCCGCCCGATTTCTACACGAACCTGGATTTCTGAACCGTTGAACACGCAAGCGGGGCGGGCCACGCCAGATGTCATCGTCGTGGGGGGTGGCGCCGCCGGACTTATGGCGGCGCTGACCGCCGGGGCGCGGGGGCAGTCGGTTCTGGTGCTGGAACACGGGCCGGAAGTCGGGCGCAAGATCCTGATTTCGGGCGGCGGTCGCTGCAATTTTACCAATACGGACATGCGGGCGGAGTGCTTTTATTCCGCCAACCGCCATTTCGTGAAATCGGCGCTCAGCCGCTACCGGCCCGAACATTTCGTGCAGATGATGGCGCGCCACCGGATTGCCTGGCACGAAAAAAAGCTGGGCCAGCTTTTCTGCGATCATTCCGCCCGCGATATCGTCAGCATGTTGCTGGCCGAATGCCGTGCGGTCGGGGTGCGGATCGTGACGGATGTGCGCGTGAGTGCTGTCACCCGTTCGGATATGTTTCATCTCCAGACCTCGGCGGGGGCGTTTGCGGCCCGCGCCCTTGTGCTGGCAACGGGCGGGCTGTCCATCCCCAAGCTGGGGGCAACGGGGTTCAGTTACGACGTGGCGCGGCAGTTCGGCCTGCCGGTCATTCCGCCCGAACCGGCCCTTGTGCCGCTGGCTTTCGGCCGGGAGGAGGAGGCCTGGGTGAAAACCCTCGCGGGCCTTGCCGTGCCGGCGCGGGTGTCGTGCGGCAAGGTGGCGTTCGATGAAAGCGTGCTGTTTACCCACCGGGGGCTTTCAGGCCCCGCCCTGTTGCAGATTTCCACATGCTGGCGGCAGGGGCAGCCGGTCATGCTGGACCTTCTGCCCGGTCAGGATCTGGCGGCAAACCTGCTGCGCCTGAAAAAAGAGGGGTCCAAGGCGCGTGGGGCGGGTGCCCTTGCGCGCTGGCTGCCGCAGCGGCTGGCCCACAGTCTGGCGGAACGGCACGCGCCGGAACGGGTGTTGGCCGAATGGGCGGATCGCGATATTCGTGCCCTGGCCGGGCAGGTTCACCATATGGCGCTGCACCCTACCGGCACCGAAGGGTTCGCCAAGGCCGAAGTCACGCGGGGCGGGGTGGATACCCGCGCCCTGTCGTCGCGCACCATGGAAGCGCGTGACGTGCCGGGCCTGTATGTGGTGGGTGAGGCCGCCGATGTAACGGGCTGGCTGGGCGGCTATAATTTCCACTGGGCCTGGGCAAGCGGTTTCGCTGCGGGCGAGAGCATTGGTGCTGCTGTATAAGAGCGTTTTTCGTAGCCCGGACTGGCTCGGCTTTTTGGTCTGAACAGGCGCGCGCGTTACCCCATGCCGTGCATGGGGGCGGGCAGCATTTGTGTCAGGCCCAGGTGTTTTGAGCCTGCCGCAAGGCGGGTTGGCAGGGAAACGCCCCGGCCGCGGCAAGGCCGCAGCGGGGTGATATCCCTCTGGCTGTTCGTGTCGCTGCGTGGTGTCAGGGCTGTGCGTTTTCGCCGTCCGCCGCCAGTTCCAGGGCACGGGCATATACCGTGCGTTTGGGCAGGCCTATGGCGGCTGCGGCAAGGGCTGCTGCATCCTTGACCGAATGCGTACGCAGCAGGCTGCGCAGGGTCGTATCCAGATCGTCCGCCGCGCTGTCATCCTGCGGGGCGGGGCCCAGCAGCAGCGTGATTTCGCCGCGTGGCGGACTTTCGGCATAGAGCGCCGCCAGTTCGCCCGCCGTGCCCCGGCGCACCTCCTCGAAACGCTTGGTCAGTTCGCGGGCCACTACAGCGGGGCGGTCGGTGCCGAATATGGTGGCCATGTCCGCCAGTGTTTCGGCCAGGCGGTGCGGGGCTTCATGCCAGATCAGGGTCGCGTTCAGCCCCGCGCGCTCGGCGGCATGCAACTGCGCGAAAGCCTCCTTGCGGGCGGCGGAGCGCGGGGGAGGAAAGCCCACGAACAGATAGGGGTGGGGTGGCAGGCCTGACAGGACAAGGGCGCACAGCGCGGCATTGGGGCCGGGTACGACCGTTATGGGCAGGTCGGCGTCAATGGCGGCGCGCACCAGCCGGAACCCGGGGTCCGACATCAGGGGCATGCCCGCATCCGACACAAGAGCAATACGGGCCCCGGCTTTCAGGCGTTCTATCAGGGCGGGCACGCGCTGGCGTTCGTTGTGTTCGTGCAGGGCTTCGGTCCGCACGGAAATGCCGCGATCGCTCAGCAGGCGGGCGGTGGTGCGGGTATCCTCGCACAGCACAAGGTCGGCCTGGGCCAGCGCAAGTGCGCCACGCGGGCTGAAGTCCCCCAGATTGCCAATAGGTGTGGCCACCAGCGTCAGCCCGGGGGAAGAAGGCACATGACTCCGGCTCTCTCCTTCGCTATTGAGGGGAGCGGTCTGGTCATGCTGCGCATCAGGCCGAGTGCTGCTAGAGGACGATCTGGATGATGACGCGTGCATACTCGCTCCTGTCAGGGCTTTTCCCCCAAGCTCTGGCGGTAAACGCCACACCGCGCAAGCCCGGGGTGCGGGAGGCAGCGTCATGCGGCGCAGTCGGACGGGGCAAATCGGCCGTTCGGGGGCGTTCGCCGGCAACCGCGGGTGCTGCAAAAATCGCAAGTCTTGGCGTGGCCGGGGTTCTGCTTGCCGCCTGCGCCCAGCAATCCGTAACACCGGAGGCTCCGGGCAATATCGCGCTCCCGGCCACGGCGGCAGCGGCCAGCCACAGGGTTGGGGTATTGCTGCCGATGAGCGGCCCCAACGCGGCCCTCGGGCGTGAATTGCTGGCAGGCGCGCAACTGGCCCTGGCCGGAGATACGGCCATACAGATCGATCTGCGCGATACGGCCAGTGCCGGCGGCGCGGGTGCCGCCGCATCAGCCGCCGTGCAGGCGGGCGATGGCGTGCTGCTTGGGCCGCTGACCAGTGGCGACACGGCTCTGGCCGCCCCGGCAGGGACAGGGGCCGGTGTGCCCATCCTGGCGTTTACCAGTGACGTGGCGCAGGCCCGGCCGGGCGTGTGGGTCATGGGGATCACGCCAGAGGATCAGGTCCAACGGCTTGTGGAGCAGGCCCGCCGTGACGGGCGGCAGCATTTTGCGGCCCTGCTGCCCAACACCCCGCTGGGCCGGGCCCTGGGTAACGGCTTGCAGGCCGCCTGCCGCGACCAGGGGCTGGCTGAACCCGCGGTGGTTTACCATGCCGGCACACCGGCCAGCATAGCCGACGCCATGCGCCAGCTTTCCGCCTATGATGCGCGTCTGGCCGCCGCCCGGCAGGCCGTGCAGGCTGCGCCAGCCCCGGTCGCCCCCGCCATGCCGCTGGCCGGCAGCGCATCCCGTGCCGGGACCCTGCCGCCCGATCTTGCCGCCGCCCTGAATGCTAACGCCCCTCAGCCGGGTCAGGTCCCCGCACCTCCTGCGGATACGAACGTGACGCTGGGCAACCCGCCGTTTGACGCGCTGCTGCTGGGCGATACGGGCCTGTCCCTCAAGACCGTGATAGCGGAACTGAAGTCGGCGCAGGTCAGCCTGCCTGCGGTACGGATCATGGGGCCGGGGCTGTGGTCCGCCTTCGCGACCAAGCTGGGTTCCATCCGTGGGGCGTGGTATGCGGCACCCGACCCGGCGTGGCGCCAGGGGTTTGTGGCGCGCTTTACGGCGCAGCACCAGCATGCGCCACGCCCGCTGGCCGACCTGTCGTTTGATGCGGCAAGCGCCGTGCGTGCGGCAGCCCAGGGGAGTTCAGGCGTTTTCGCGCGCGATGTCCTGACCCGGGCCAATGGCTTTCCCGGGGTCGATGGCACCTTTACCCTCCTGCCTGACGGGCGTGTCCGCCGGGCGCTGGGCGTGTTCGAGGTTCTGGGCAACGGTGCGGAAGCACGCATGCTCAGCATGCCCCCGGCTTCGGGCAGTTCGACCTGAACGCCTGAGGCCGGGCGCGCTGCACGCCGTCAGCCGCGTTTTTCAGCCATGACACCCAGCGTATGGGCGACGCGTTCTATCACGTCGTCCCAGCGGCGGGGGGTTGTCTGGCGGATGATATGCAGGGTCGGATACCACGGTGTGTCCGCCCGCCCCTGAAGCCAGCGCCAGCAGTTGTCGTAGCGGTCCATCATCAGCACGGGTTTGCCCAGCCCCCCGGCCAGATGCACGACGGATGTATCCACACTGACCACGACATCGAGCGACATGATCAGTGCTGCGGTATCGTCCATGGTGCGGAGTTCATCTGTGGGATCATACAGGATCATGTCTTCCGGCGGGTCCATCATCTGCCGGGCGTAGTCCCCTTTCTGCAGGCTGATGAGATTGATGCCCGCGACATGGCTGAGTGGCGCGAGTTCACGCAGGTTCAGCGAGCGCCTGCGGTCCACCACGTTGGGGGCGACCATGGTGGGGCGTGGATCGCCACCCCAGACAAGTCCCACATTCAGCCGCCCGTTTTGGGGCAGGAAATGAGCCAGTTCCCGAACTTTCACGCTGTCGGCCCGCAGGTAGGGCGGTCTGCTGCCCCAGGCGTCAGACGTTGCGGCAAAAACGCGCGGCAGGCTTATGAAGGGGCAGTGCCAGTCATAATCGGGGGCATGGCCGCCAACCTGCACGGTATGGACACCCACAACACGCCGGCACAGATCGGCCAGGGACTGGGGCACCCATAAATGCGTAATCGCGCCCCGGTCGGATAGCGGTTTGATGTATCGCAGGTACATGAGCGTATCGCCCAGCCCTTCCTCCTGCGTAATCAGTATGCGCCGC
Organism: Acetobacter sp.; assembly: GCF_047723915.1. Taxonomy (GTDB): domain Bacteria; phylum Pseudomonadota; class Alphaproteobacteria; order Acetobacterales; family Acetobacteraceae; genus Acetobacter. The sequence continues at coordinate 63,591 of NZ_JBDOBQ010000001.1, forward strand.
CCCCGGATATCCGTGTCGGGCCCGAGCGTGGGCATGAGCCGTGCCAGTGGCAGGGTGGTGTGGCCGGGCAGGTTGAAGCGCCATTCATGTTCCTGCCAGCCATGGGTGTACAGCCCGGCCTTGAGCAGCGCCACGGAATGGTTCAGCCGGATCTGGGCGTCTTCGGGGCGCAGGGCGATGGCGCGGCGAAAATGTTCGAGCGCGTCTTCCAGCCGGCCCATTCCGGTCAGGATCGTGCCCATGTTGGACAGAGTGCCGGCGTGGCGCGGATGTTCGCGGCTTGTGTCGTGCAACTGGGTCAGGGCGTCATCCATGTTGCCGCGTTCGGTCAGCGCCATGGCCAGCAGGTTGCGGGCCAGCGCGCCGTTCGGGCGCAGAGCGACGGCTTTGCCCAGTGTTTCGACCGCCTCGTCCAGCAGGCCCTGCTGAACCAGCAGGCTGCCCAGCACCTCATGCAGCCGGGCGTCGTGCGGGGTCAGTTCCAGGGCCGCGCGGCAGGTGGCGGCAGCGTCTGCCCTGCGGTCAAGGGCGGCCATGACATCGCTCAGGTCCTGCGTGGGGTGCAGGCTGGTGGGGTTGCGGCCCGCCACGTCGCACAGGATGATCGCTGCCTGACTGTGCAGGCCCGTACCCGCCAGGCAGAAGGCGTAAAGGATTTTTGCCTGTATGTCAGGCCCGTCGGCATAAGGGGCCAGAACGGGCATAACCCGCGCAAAATGACCCGACCTGATTTCCGCCAGGGCGCGTTGAAGGGTCACAAGGTCTGGGGCGGGTGGGGGCAAGGACACTACGGCTCTCATGGCTGGATCACATGCTGTTCAGGATAGGCGGCAACACGACCCTATGCCATAGAGATTAAGAAAAACCCGGCAATGTCCTGGGGACACGCCGGGTTCATGCATGCGGGAAAAAACCACCGGGCCTGGTGGGCCACTGCCGGTGCCAGCTATGCGGCCTTCATTGCGGCGGTCAGGGATTCCAGCACTTCCGTCGGTTCTTTTTTCTCCAGCACCGCGACTTCCGCCACGAAGCGTTCCTGAGCGGCTTCGAACAGCTTGCGTTCGCTGAAGCTGCCGTCAAGGCTGTCGACATTGCGGCGCAGGTCGCGCAGAACTTCGGCGATCTGCACCAGGTCCCCGGAATTGATTTTTTCCTGGTAGGCCACGGCGCGGCGTGCCCACATGCCCTTGCTGACATGCGGCTTGCCTTTGATGATGGCCATGGCCTTGTCCACGATCTCGCGCGAGACGATCTTGCGCAACCCGGCCTTGCGGGCCTTGTTGAGGGGAATGCGCAGGGTCATCTGGTTGCCGGGGAACGAAATCTGGATGACCTCCAGCTTGGTCCCCGCGATTTCATCGATCCCGATCCGGTCCACACGGCCGACCCCGTGCGCCGCATACACGATGGCGTCCCCTTCCTGGAAAGGGTCTTCATCCTTGACCTTGGTTTTTGCCTGGGCTGCAGTGGCGGCGGCAGCAGTACGTGCCATGGCGTCGGTTACGCCACCTTTGGGAGGTGTTCTGAACGTGTTCATGGAGTAATCCATACCATAAAACCGGCGGTTTGTCTTGGGGTCGTTTACAGGGGGTGGGGGGGGGCGGGGGCCCGGGGGGGGCCCCCCCCCCCCCGCGGGGGGGGCGGACCCGGTCGCGGCCGAAGGGGGGGGGGGGGGGGTGGGTCGCGGGGGGGTTGGGGAGCGAGATAGTAGAGCCCCCCCCGGTGGGGCG
>NZ_JBDOBQ010000001.1:65330-171577 GCF_047723915.1 Acetobacter sp.
TGTGTGTGTTTTTTTTTTTTTTGTTTTGTTAAATACACAATATGATTTGTGGGTGTGGGTTTTTGGGGGGGGGGGGGGGGGGGGGCGCCCCCGGCCCCGCCCCCCCCCCCCCCCCCGACCGGTCATCTTTCAATACCGTTGACGGCGCTAAGGGCCGGGCGTGTTTCGTCACCGGTGGGCTGGATCACGTCAATTTCGATACCGCGCGCCATGGTGGCCATGGGCAGTCCGTGCGGCATGCCCGCAAAAGGTTCCTGCAGGTCCTTGGCGCTTTTATCCAGCACCAGAAACAGGCAGCCCACAAGGGAAGACCCGAGCGGCGTAATCCATTCCAGCGTCTGAACCATGGAAAGCGGCAGGACGATACAGAAGATATTGACCAGAACCCGTGGCAGGACCGAAAACTGTATGGGCAGGGGCGTGTTGCGGATGCGTTCGAGCCCGCCCTGCGCATTGGCGATATCGGACAGGATACGGTCGATCTGCCCATGTACTGCGCCGTCTATGTTTTTCTTGGCGACTTCGGCCGCGACCCCAAGCCCGATCTGGTAGAGAATGGCGTTGGGCTTGTTGCGGTATCGTGCAATGGCCTCCAGCATGTGTGGCGGCAGCAGGCGGGCGATATCGGCTGATGCGTCGTCCTTGCCCAAAGCCATGCGCAACGCATGCGGGTAGGCGGCTATGGCATACATGAGGTCGTGCCGGTCCCCCAGCAGGGTGCCTGCCTGCCGCCCGAAAGACCGGCAGTTGTTGGTAATGGCCCCCCACAGGGTGCGTGCCTCCCACCACCGGTTATAGGCGCTGTTATTGCGAAAGCCCATGAAAAGAGCCAGTGCGGAGCCGATCAGGGATACGGGGAGGCTGGGCTGCTCCATCCATTCCTGATGGAAAACCTGATAGAGAATGACGACGACTATATCCCAGGTCGCCATAAGCAGAATAATGCCTCGGACTTCATAGGCTATCGTGCGTAGACCCACACGCTGGTCAACAATCATATTAGAAATTCTCCAGTTCTGTCAGACCCGTATTGCCCGCGCCCATTCTAACATGACACAAGGGATATGGTTTTGTGTCGTGACAAGTTTTGTGGCCCTCGAATTATTTTAGGGTCACTTCATGGCGAAAGGTTGAAGGATCGGGTGAGCATGGGCGAACAATCTGCACTGAAGCTGAGAGAAGAACATCGCTGTCACGGTGGCGCTGTCCGGTTTTACGAACATCCATCCACCGCCCTGGGGCTTACGGCCCGGTTCGGCCTGTTCCTGCCGCCCGCCGCCCTGGCGGGGGAGAAAGTGCCCGTTGTCTACGTTCTGGCGGGCCTGACCTGCACGGATGAAACATTTCTGATCAAATCCGCCGTGCTGGCCGAAGCGGCAAGGCTGGGTCTGGCCCTGGTCACGCCCGATACCTCGCCGCGCGGTGCGGGTGTCGCGGGGGAAGATACCGACTGGGATATGGGGACGGGTGCGGGTTTCTACCTGGATGCCACACAGGAGCCCTGGCGCACCCATTACCGGATGGAAACCTACATTACCGAAGAACTGCCCGCCCTGGTTGAGGCGACGTTCCCTCTGGACGGGACAAGGCGCGGTATTACGGGGCATTCCATGGGGGGGCATGGGGCGCTCGTTCACGCCCTGCGCGCACCGGATTTCTGGAAATCGGTTTCGGCTTTCGCGCCCATCGTCCACCCCGCTGCCGTGCCGTGGGGCGAAAAGGCGTTTTCCGCCTATCTGGGCCCGGACCGGGCGAGCTGGCGCAAATACGATACGGTCTGCCTGCTTGAAGACGGTTTTCGCCATCCCTCGACCATTCTGGTCGATCAGGGGGATGCGGACCAGTTCCTCGAGCGCGAACTCCAGCCCTGGCATCTTGAAAAAGCGGCCCAGGCGGCAGGGCAGGCCATTACGCTCCGGCGTCATGCCGAATACGATCATTCCTACTGGTTCGTGCAGAGTTTTGCCGCCGATCACCTGCGCCATCACGCGGCGATCCTGGGGCGTGCGGGATAAAGCTGTTATTCTTGGCTGGCGGGGTTGCGTGCCGCCCCCACCAGCGCGCCCAGCCATTTGATGTATTCTTCGGCCAGAATCCGCAGGGATGTCGGCTGGAACGGGTGCCGCATGGCAGGCGGCGTGACCGGGTAGGGGTATAGGGCCACGTCGGGCAGGGTGCGGCTGAGTTCCAGCATGGCCCGGCGCATATGGTAGCCCGCGGTGACAACAATCAGGCTGCCGATATGGTTGTCTGCAACCCAGGTCGCTGTCTCAGCCGCGTTTTCTATGGTGGAGCGTGCCTGGTAGCCCAGCGTCACGCGCGCTGCCAGATCCTGCGGCGCGGCTGCGGGCAGAAGTGCCCGCAGCGAAGTCTGGGTATCCACGCCTGAAATCAGCAGCAGTCTGGCCCGGTTCTGGGCCAGCAGGCGCAGCGATGTTTCAACCCGGCCGGTCCCCCCCGTCAGGGCCACAATGCCATCGGCGGGGGGGAGTGCCCCTGCGGGCCTGAGCGAATCCCACGCGAACCAGACCAGCCCCGCCAGCACCGCGCAGGCGAGCAGGGCCAGCATACGCGCCGCACGCCGCAGCAGGCTGTTCCTGCGGCGCGGGCCGCGCTTTATGGCAGACGACGCAGCCATAACCGGACCATGACCTGTGTTGTCAGCCAGCAGATCAGTGCTGCGGCCACGGGCAATATCGCAAGCCCTGCCAGCAGGCCCCGCGGCACCATGTCGAAACTGGCTAAAACGGTGCCGGTCAAGGTTGCGTCGAGCGGCGTGTTCAGGGCGGCTCCCTCTGCCATGGGGGCGAAGCTTGCGAAGGGCTGCGCCATGCGAAGCAGAAAAAGCAGGGGCGGGCAGGCCAGTACCGTGCCCACAAAACCGCCGCCCAGCGCGAGTGAGGCGGTTCTGCGGGCAAAGCGCCCGGCAATGTAGCCGTCAGGCGCGCCAAGGCTGTGCAGGGTGGCAATAATGTCGCGCCGTGTCGCAAGGCCGGTATGGGCCGCCTGTCCGGTAATCAGGGCGGCAATGCCGCCTACCGTCAGCAGGGCCAGACCGGCGCAGGTCAGCAGGCTGTTGGCCAGGCTGTGCAGGCGTTCGCTCCACAAGGCGTTCTGTTCCACGATCACGCCGGGCACGGTGGCGGAAAGTGTCTGCTCCAGTGTGGCGGGCAGGTGTTCGGCCTGTGGCAGCGTGACGCGGATCACGGCGGGCAGGGGCAGGGCCGAACGGTCGGATGGACCAAGCCACGGAGCAAGAAGGCGGCTGATTTCCTCAGTGCTGAGGCGGTGTACGTCCGTGCCGGGGGGCAGGCTGGCAAGCTGGGCAAGAACAGCCTCGGCCCGGCTTTGCGCGCCCGGGCGCTGTGCGGGTTCAGTCGCAGGGGCATCAGGTGCGGCTACCTGCGTACCGTCAGCCAGCGCAGGAGCCGATGCCGGGGCGGACACCGGCGCAGGGGCAGGCTGGTCTGGGTCGGGCACCTGGATGGTTACCAGTTGTGCGGCCCCGGCCGCCCAGCGCGCGGCCAGGGCCCGCGCGCCGCTTGCCCCCGCAAGGGTCAGGGCCGCCAGAAAGCCCATCATGGCTACAAGCACGAACAGGCTGCGATCGGGCAGCGCCTCGGACAGGGAAAGGCCATCGCGCCGTTTCGAGAACAGGCCGGTCACGTCTGGGGGTGTCCTTCATCCGCGACAAGCTGGCCGTTTTCCAGCACCAGGGCGGGGCGTGCCAGACGGCGGATCAGCGCCTCATTATGGGTTGCGACAATAACGGTCGTTCCCATGGCGCTAAGCTGGGCGAACATGTCCAGCAGGCGGTGGGCTTGGCTTTCCTCCAGCGCGTTGGTGGGTTCATCAGCCAGGATCAGGCCGGGGCGGTGGATGATGGCGCGCGCAATGGCCGTGCGCTGCTGCTCCCCCCCTGACAGATGTGCCGCCGAGACCCCCATGCGCCTGCCCAGCCCCACCCATTTGAGAATGGCCTCCACCTCGGTCCGGATTTCGTCTTCGCCGCGTTTTTGCAGGCGTAGCGGCAGGGCGACGTTATCGGCAACCGACAGGTCGGGCATGAGCCGGTAGTCCTGATGAACCATGCCGATTCTTTGCCGCAGCCGGACAAGGGCCGCGCGCTTGGTCTGTGTGCTGACAGGCTGGGCCAGAATATCCATCCGCCCGGCGGAGGGCAGGGTTTCGACATGCAACAGGCTGAGCAGGCTGCTTTTACCCGCCCCCGAAGGCCCTAAAAGCCAGCGGAACCCTCCCTGCGGTACACTGACCGACAGGTGGGACAGAACCGGCGCATGATCTTTTTTGCCGCGCCGCCACGAAACATGGTCGAGCCGGATCATCGGTTCGGACCTGAATACGGGGGGGCTTGAACAGGCGTGTGGCGCATGGACCGAGTTTAGCGGACAGAGCCCGTCGCTGTCGATTGTCTGTGGTGCTGCGGCAGGGCGGCGAACACGCTCACCGCTTTGCAGGACTTTGCCCCATGGCACGCAAAGGGACGACTGTGCTATGCCCGTGGCAGAAAAGCATATTTCTGCAAGCAAGCCGCAGCCGTATTGTGCATGGTCAGGTCCAGGCCATGTCGACGCGGGCGAAAAGCCGTGCCAAGAGAGTAGTTATGAAGATTGTCTGTCCTTCCTGCGGCGCGGTCTATCAGGTGCCTCAGGCCCTTCTTGCCAGGCGGCATGCGCTGAAATGTTCAGCCTGTGGCGTCAAATGGCGGATCGGCCCGCCAGATCATGACGGAGCGGCACCCGCCAAGGCCGAGCCGGCACCTGTTGCAGCCCCCGTCGTGGCAGGGGCGGCGGCGGTGGCCGACATGCCGCAGCCACACGCTACGCCGCCAGCCGTACCGCCCGAGCCAGAAACGCAGCCCGCGGAGCCTGAACCCGAGCCAGAACAGGCTGCGGTGCATGATGCCGCTCAGCCCGAGGCAGCGGGGTCGCAGGCAGGTGAGCCCGAACAGCCGGAACAGGTTGCTCCGCCAGAACCGGTAGCCTCTGCGCCTCTGTCATCAATCGTCTTTCCGTTGGTGGAGCAGCCCACTCAGGCCGCCCCCACCCCGGAACCTGCTGAACCGGCAGAGACTGTCGCGGTGGTTCCCGCCGAGCCAGAGGCTCGTGCGCAGGAAGAAGAAAACGCTCAGCAGACGGGTGGGGTGGCGCCGCTGGTCGAGGAACCGGAGCCACCTGAACATACCGGGCCTTCGGCCCCTGCCACCCGACAGGAAAGTGCGGCGGAACCGGTGGCGCCTGTCGTGGCTGAAAGCCCGGCCCAGCCTGTAACGCCAGCGTTTACTCCCGTTGCGCGGAGTGTGTCCCCCGCTGCGCCGCAGGCTGCCGCCACCCCGGTTGCGCAGGACACGCCAGCGCGGGAGCCGTTGGATGAAGTGCCGGTTGCAGAGCCCGAGGCGGTTCAGCCCACTAAGCTATACGCGGCCCCCACGGATGAAGCGGAGCCGGTCGCGCCAGCCGAGCCAGCCGTGCGGGAGGGCCCATATCAGCCGACTGTCAGGCCTGATGCTGGGCATGCCGTCATCGAACATGCCCCGGACGGGTCGTCGGTTTCAGATCATCATGCGGATGCGCATGTCGTGGATGAGGCGGATGTGCCGGGTGACGGGGCATGGCCTTTCGATGCGCCGTCCACCAACCGACGCCTTGACGGGGCCAGGCTGGACCTGCGCCAGCTTGTGCAGAGCCCCCGCTTCTGGTGGGGCGCATGGGCGGGTAGCGTTCTGCTCAGCGTGTTCGCACTGTTCCTCATCTGCCACTGGTGGAACGGGGTTGTGCAGATCTGGCCCGCAGCCGGGCGTCTGCATCTGCCCGGTTGACGTAAGGCTGATCCCCGCAGGCAGTACCTGCGGGGAAACCCCTAGAGGTTGCGGGCGGAAAGGGCCGCCAGTGTGGCCCCGGCGGCGGCCAGCGCCATCAGTTCCACGCCATACCAGATCAGCCCGCTGGCGGTCAGCACATGACCGGCTACAACCAGTTGCTGGGGAATGGCTCCTGCGGCGGATGCGATGGCGTCGCGTGCCTGGGGGTCGGCGGAGGCGGCGGAGCGTGACAGCGTTGCGATCAGCGTCGGCAGGGCAGACCAGGCCACCCCGCCAATAAGCAGGAGCGGCGCGAACAGTTCGGCCACCTGCTGGATGAAATAGAACACGAAGTGGCACACCATCCACACGGCCGTGCGTACCAGCTTGAGGCCCGACAGATGCCATGCCTCGGATGACAGGGCCGCCGGTCGGGGGGCGGAAAGGGGAGAACGCTGGTCCATGGGCCTGTTTTTCCTTCGGGCGGGGTCGCATGCGACCGTGCCGGGTGGGGTGGGTCAAAAAATACTTCTGTCTGTCAGGCCCGTTGGCCTTGGCGGCGTAGTCGTTACGGCCCTTATATAGCGCTTGGCGCGCCCGTGCCACACCCCGCGCCGAGGGTGTTTGCCGCGCTGGCGGAAACACGCGGCGATCACGCAGTCGAGAGCAGACGGCTGGCTGCGTGGGTGGCTATGGTGGGTAACAGGACTTTTTGCGAAAGGCAGCCAGTTGTGGCGGTAGTCGGGACATCATGGATTTTCACGCCTGTAATGTAATGTTCGCCGGTGTCGACGCGGCGCTGGAAACCCGCCTGGGCGAGGTACTGGCCCAGACCGGGCTCAAGCTGCGTTCAAGCGTGGATGGCCGTTCGGTGTTCGCAGGTTTCGACGAAGAACTGCCAGACCTGCTGCTGGTGCCCGAAAGACTGCCCGACATGACCGCCGTGCAGCTTTGCCAGCACCTGCGCCTGAACGCCGCCACACGGGGTATTCCCGTAGTGGTGCTGATGCAGGCCGGGCATGAGGGGCATGAGCGCGAGGTGCTGGAACGCGGGGCGGATGTCTGTTTCTGCGTGACCGATGACCCGGCTTTTCTGCTGTTCCGTATCCGCACCCTGCTGCGCGAATACGGCGCCGATTCAGCCGAGCGCGAGGGCGTGGTTTTCCGCCAGCCCATGGTGGCCGTCGTGACGGCGGTGGGGGGCGCATTATGGACATGGCCGGGAGAAAGTGCGGAGCCAGCGTCTGCGGCGTCACTCCAGTCCAATGGGGGTTTGCCCGCAATGGGCGCTGCCCCGGCCCTGGTGGAAATGCTGCGTCGCAACGGCCAGGAGGCGACCTTGGTGGACGACCCCGAGCGCCTGGAACTGACGGGGGGCAACACCGGCTGCGCGCAGGCGGACTGCATGGTGGTGGATCTGGCCTGTCCGGCGTTCGACGGGTTGGCTCTGGTGCGTACGATCGCGGCTTTCAGGCGGCGTACCCGCCAGTGCACCCGCATATTGGGCATGGTGGAAAGAGGGCAGTTGTCCAGCCTGAAAGTGCGGCAGGTGTTCGAAGCCGGAATAGACGATCTGGTGGATACCGATATCAGTCCCGACCTGCTGGTGGCGCGTATTGCAACCCTTGTCCGCCGCAAAAGCCTGCAGGACGAAGTGCGGCGGGAGGAAGCGCATATCGAAAGTGCCCGTGCCCGTATGGCGCTGGCGGATGCCCTGCGCCGCGTGAACGAGGATCTGGCCGCCGCCAACCGCAAGCTGATCGACGCGCAGGCCAAACTTGTCCAGTCCGCCAAAATGGCGTCGCTGGGGGAACTGGCGGCGGGGATCGCGCATGAATTCAACAACCCGCTGGCGTTCGTGCTCGCCCATGAAAACACCGTCAAACGCAGCATGGAACAGGCCCTTCAGGCCGTGCGCGAGGCCGATACGGCCGCGGCGGAAATGGCTCTTTCAAAAGGGTCCGAACGGCTTGCATCCTCGTTGGTGGGGCTTTCGCGGCTGCGGGAACTGGTGGCCAGCCTGCGTCGTTTTTCCCGGCTGGAGGAAGGCGAGTTCCGGCGGCTGGACGTGCCCGAAACCATGGCCATGGTGCTGACCCTGCTGGCCCCCAAGTTCGGGCAGGAAATAGACGTGACATGCGATCTTGCGGCCCCGCCCGAACTGGTGTGCCAGGCGGCTCTGGTCAATCAGGTTGTCATGAACATTGTCAGTAACGCGGCTGACGCCATTGAGGAAAAGCGCGAACGCAGTTTTGGCGGGGGCAGCGGCGCTGGCGGGCGGAACCGCATTCTCATCCAGTCCATGCTGGAACGGCGCGAGGGCGAAGGCGGCATGGATTACGTGGTGCGGGTCAGCGATTCCGGTCCGGGCGTGCCGCCGGACCTGCAGGAACGCGTTTTTGAACCGTTTTTTACCACAAAACCCGTAGGTTCGGGCACCGGACTGGGACTGGCCACCGCTTATGGCGTTGTGCAGGCGCACGGTGGGAGTATTGTTATAACACGGTCGGAGGTCCTCGGTGGGGCCTGTTTCACCATTCGTGTGCCGTATAGAGCAGCAGAGGAGAGGCGCGGTGAGTACGTTGCCTGAAACGGTGGAGCGTCCTGTCGTGCTTGTCGTGGATGACGAGCCTGAAATTCTGGTCGCCCTCGCGGACCTGCTGGAGGGCAGCTACAGCGTTCTGACCGCATCCTCCGGGGAGGAGGGACTGGCTCTGCTGCGTGCCAATCCCGATGTGGCGGTCATGATCTCGGACCAGCGCATGCCGGGCATGACGGGGGATGTGTTCTTTGCCCATGCGCGGGAACTGACCGGTGCGGGCGCGATCCTGCTGACGGGATATGCGGATATTTCGGCAATAGAGGCGGCCCTCAATCGGGGGCAGATTTCCTTTTTCGCCTACAAGCCATGGGATGATGAAACCCTGCTGTCCATGGTGGGGCAGGCGGCGGATCGCTACCGGCTTGAAAACGAACTTGCCCGTGAGCGCCTTCTGCTGCGCGGCCTGCTGGAAAACCTGCCGTTCGGGCTGGCCTTCAAGGATCAGGATGGCTGCTTTATCCGGCTCAACCAGCAGATGGCGCGCCAGTTCGGCCTGTCGGTGGCCGATTGCCTCGGCCGCCGGGAAGAAGACCTGATCGATGGCGCGAGGCTTGAAAGCCTGACCCAGGCCCAGGCCGATCTCGCCGCCTCGGGACGGGACCAGCAGGTGCTCCAGCTTCCGGGGGAAGACGGGCAGACCCGCTGGCATGACCTGACCCGCGTGCGGCTGTACAGCCTGCGCAACGAACCCGTGGACCTGCCGGCCCTGTCCGATTATTCCATCCTGATCGATCGGGATGTGACGGAACTGCTCAGCCTGGAACAGCGGTTGCGGCAGGCGCAGAAAATGCAGGCCATCGGCACGCTGGCCGGCGGTATCGCGCATGATTTCAATAATCTGCTCACCGCGATCCAGGGCTCGCTCGAACTGGTGCAGGATCTCGAACCCCCGCGTGAACCCAACGTGGCCCGGCTTTACCACAACGCGATGGAAGCGGCGCGCAGGGGCGCGGTACTGACCGGCAAGCTGCTGGACTTCAGCCGCCCGCGGCATCTGTCCTGCCAGCGGGTGGATGTGGTCGAGGCCATGGAAAACCTGCAGGGCTTCATGCGGCAGGGCAAGGTGCCAACGGAAATTCGTGGTGCGCTGGATACGGCCATCCCCGAAGGCAACAGCCGCCTGAGCAGCGTGCAGTTCATTCTGCCCCAGGACCCGCTGCCCCCGGTATGGACCGATGCCGTGCAACTTCAGCTTGCGGTGTTCAGCCAGTGCATCAACGCGCTGGATGCCCAGCCGGAAGGTGGCAGCACCAGTGTTATCGTGCGTCTGGCTCCGCGCCTGCTGGGGCGCCATGTCGGCAAGGCCCATGCGGAGGCCTGGGTGGTGGTGCAGGTGCTGGACCGGGGCGTGGGCATGACGGAGGAAATGCAGGCCCGTATTTTCGACCCGTTCTTTACCACCAAGGATGTCGGGCAGGGATCGGGGCTGGGCCTGTCCATGATCTACGGCTTTATCAGCCATTGCGGGGGCGAGGTGCGGGTGGAAAGCGTGCCCGGAGGAGGCACCTCGGTCGAGATGTGGCTGCCGGCCATGGACCAGGCGCTGGCCGAGGCCATTCCGCCGCAGCCGGTCCAGAAGGTGCGGCAGGTGGCGCGGGTTCTGTCTTCGAACGGTGCGGGTGAGGTCATTCTGGTGGTGGATGACGAACCGGGGGTGCGGGCTGTCACGGCCGGGTTCCTCAAACGTGCGGGATATGACGTAGTGGAATCCGCCAGCGGGGCGGACGCGCTGGAGGTGGTGAAGACCCGTGCGGATATCGCCCTTGTGGTGATGGATGTGATGATGCCGGGCATGAACGGGGGCGAAGCCGCCCGCCATATCCATGCCCTGCGGCCCCAGCTACCGGTCCTGTTTGTAACCGGCTACGCGGATTATGGCCTGTTGCCCGACGGAGTTTCCATCCTGCACAAGCCTTACACGCGTGACGCATTGCTGGGCGATGTCAGGGCGATGCTGGCCGCATAGGTGTTTCCCCCTTGTGCTGGCGGCAGGAAGACCTATCTTTCTGGACATCATGGAAAATACACATCTTTCATCACACGACCCTGTTGGCTGGCACGGAACGACCATTCTGTGCGTGCGGCGGGGGGCTCAGGTCGCCATGGCCGGTGACGGTCAGGTCACGCTGGGTGCGACTGTTATCAAGGGCAACGCCCGCAAGGTCAGGCGCATTGGCCCGTCGGGCAGTATTCTGGCCGGGTTCGCGGGGGCTACGGCCGACGCGTTCACCCTGCTTGAACGGCTTGAAGCCAAGCTGGAGCGCTATCCCAACCAGTTGGAACGCGCCTGCGTGGAACTGGCCAAGGACTGGCGCACGGACCGCTACCTGCGCCGGCTGGAAGCCATGATGGCGGTGGCGGACGCCGAACATTCCTATACGCTGACAGGCAATGGCGACGTGCTGGAGCCAGAGGACGGCGTGATCGCCATCGGTTCGGGCGGAAATTACGCGCTGTCGGCTGCCCGGGCGCTGCTGACGGTCGAAGGGCTGGATGCGGAAGAAATTGTCCGCCGCTCCATGAAAATCGCGGGCGATATCTGCGTTTATACCAACCATTCCGTCAGGGTGGAAACGCTGGAAAACTCACGCAGCACGGGAGACGCCTGATGGACGCCGCCAATCTGTCCCCCCGCGAAATTACCGCTGAACTCGACCGCTTCATTGTCGGGCAGGCCGACGCCAAGCGCGCCGTGGCCATCGCCCTGCGCAACCGCTGGCGGCGGGCGCAACTGCCCGAAGGCCTGCGCGAGGAGGTCGTGCCCAAGAACATTCTCATGATCGGGCCAACGGGCTGCGGCAAGACCGAGATTGCGCGCAGGCTGGCAAAGCTCGCGCATGCCCCGTTCCTTAAGGTCGAGGCCACCAAGTTTACCGAAGTCGGCTATGTGGGCCGCGATGTGGACAGCATTGTCCGCGACCTGGTGGATGCGGCTATTGTCATGCTCAAGAACGACCGCCGCAAAGGGGTGGAGGAGCAAGCCGCCCATGCGGCGGAAGAACGTATTATTACCGCGCTGGTGGGGGAGGCATCGTCCGCCGACACCAAAAGCCGGTTCCGTTCCATGCTGCGCAGCGGGCAACTGGAAGACAAGGAAATCGACATCGCGGTTGCCGAAGCGCCGCCAGCCGGTGGCGGTGAAATGCCCGGTGTGGTTCCCGGCCAGGTCATCAATTTCGGGGAGATGATGAAGTCGTTCATGAACCGTGCCCCCCGCCAGCGCAAGCTGACGGTGGCGGCGGCGCGTGAACTGCTCCAGCGCGAGGAAGCGGAAAGACTGCTCGATAACGAGGCCCTCACGCGGGAGGCCGTGGCCATCGCGCAGGATAACGGCATCGTTTTCCTCGACGAGATCGACAAGGTGTGCGCGCGTTCGTCCGAAGGTGGCATAAAAGGCGGCGATGTCTCGCGCGAAGGGGTGCAGCGCGACCTGCTGCCCCTGATCGAGGGCACGACGGTTTCGACCAAACACGGTCCGGTCAAGACCGATCATATCCTCTTTATCGCCTCGGGCGCGTTCCATCTTGCAAAGCCGTCCGACCTGCTGCCGGAATTGCAGGGGCGGCTTCCCATTCGTGTCGAGCTTCAGCCTCTCACACGCGAGGATCTGCGCCGAATCCTGACCGACCCCGAACATTCGCTGATCAAGCAGTATGTCGCCCTGCTCGGGACAGAAGACATTGCGCTGGACTTCACGGATGGCGCGGTGGACGCTCTGGCCGAACTGGCGGCGGATGTGAACGAGCGCGTGGAAAACATAGGCGCGCGCAGGCTGGCCACGGTTCTGGAAAAACTGCTGGAGGACGTGTCCTTCACGGCCAGCGAACGCAAGGGCGAGCGCGTGGAAATTACCGCCGCCATGGTCCATGACAAGGTGGCTCCCCTGGCCCATAAGGGCGATCTGAGCAGGTTTATTCTTTGATGGAAGCACCTTTTATTACCCCGCCCGAAGCAACGGCGGCGGAGGCGATCGATGCCATTCGCGATGAACTGGACGTTTTTGACGACTGGATGGAGCGCTACCAGTACATCATAGAAATGGGTCGCAAGCTCCCGCCTTTTCCGCCGCAATGGTGTAATGACGCCCACCGGGTGCCGGGGTGCCAGAGCCAGGTCTGGCTGGAGGAAAAACAGGAGGGTGACCGCCTGTATTTTGCCGGCCTGTCCGATGCGGCCATTGTCAGCGGGCTGGTGGCGTTGCTGCTGCGGGTCTATTCCGGCCGAACCCGTGCTGAAATCGAGGCTACAGACCCTTCGTTTCTGCGCGAACTGGGGCTGGTGCAGGCTCTGTCCACCAATCGCGGAAACGGGGTGGAGGCCATGGCGCGCGCGATCCGTTCCGCCGCCATGGTGTAAGGCGGGGCAACCAAGCCTGAAAAGGAATAAAAGTTTTTGGTGAAGCTTTTTTCAAAAAGCTTCGAGAAACTTCGCCTTTTAAAAAAGGGGACGCTCGGAAACTTTTCTATGTAGCCGCCCCATTCCATAGGCTGGCGTTTAAAACATAAGCGGCACAAAGAAAAATAACGGCGGCCCGATCTGATCGGGCCGCCCTTTTTCGTATCATGGTGGTGTCGGGCAGCTCAGGTCGTAGCGCCGCCCTTGGCCTGCAACGCCTTGAGCACATCCGCCGGGCGAATGGGCAGGTGACGCAGGCGCACGCCCACGGCATTGAAAATGGCGTTGCCAATGGCCGGGGCAATGGTGGTTACACCCGGTTCGCCAAGGCCCATGGGTTTTTCCGTGCTGGGCAGGAATTCGATCTCCATTTCCGGCACGTCGGCAATGCGCAGCGGTGTGTAGGTGTTCAGGTTCCGGTCGCGCACGTTGCCGTTCTCGATTTCGGTCCCTTCGAACAGCGCCATGCTCAGCCCCCACAGCGCACCGCCTTCGGTCTGGGCAATCGCACCGTCGGGGTCGATGATCGTGCCTGCATCCAGCACCAGCCAGATTTTCTCGCACACTACCACGCCGGTCTTGCGGTCCACCCGTACCCGTGCGGCACCCGCGGTCCAGGTCGGCATGCCGCGTTCCTGGCCGAAGGTGGTGGCAATGCCGATAGCCGTATCCTTGGGCAGTTCCGTCCTGCCGTAGCCGCATTTTTCCGCCAGGTGCCGCAGCACATTGGCCTGGCGGCTTGCCCCGCCCACGGAATCAGGCGCGCTGCCGGCATTGCGACCCGTGCTTTCGAGTATGGACAGCCGCAGGGTAACGGGGTCCTTGCCCGTGGCATGGGCCACTTCGTCCAGAAAGCTTTCATGCGCCCAGGGCGTCCAGCCGGAACTGACCGAACGCAGCCAGCCGGGGCGGAACGTGTCATCCGCCAGATCGTTGTCCAGTGCGCGCACCAGCATGGGGCCGACGGTGTACCAGTGATCCGCCCCGGCAATGGCGAACTGGTCGTAAGGCTTGCCGTCCTCACCTTTCTGCATGAACGGCTCGGCCATGACGCGTGTGGGCCACCCGGCCGAGGCATGGTGTTCCCAGCCGTTGATCGTGCCATCCTTGCCCAGTCCGGCCCGGACTGTCTGGATGGAGGGCGAGCGGATGGAATCGAACTGCGCATCGTCCGAGCGGGTGAAGATCAGCTTGACCGGCTTGCCGCCAATCGCCTTGGAAATCAGCGCCGCAGGTACCGCATAGTCGCCGTTCAGACGCCGCCCGAAGCCCCCGCCCAGCAGGTAGCTGCGCATGACGACCTTCGATTCAGGCACATCGAGCGCCTTGGCGATAACCGGCAGGAACAGGGACTGCCACTGGTTGCCGCAATGCACTTCCCATACGCCGTCATGCAGTCGGGCCAGCGCATTCATGGGTTCAAGCTGGTAATGCAGCACGGATGAGCAGGTGTAGGTCTGCTCGAACACGTGATCGGCCTGCGCCAGCGCCTTGTCCACACCCGGATCGTTGAACACGCGTGTGCCGCCGGTCTTGTCGGCAATCTGCTTGCGACCGTGTTCGATAATGTCACTTTCGGTCACGTTGGCGGTCTTGCCCGCGGTCCACGTGACTTTCAGCGCATCGGTCGCGCGGATGGCGGCCGGGTAGGTGGAGGCCAGCACCGCCACCCAGCCCGGCACCGTGCCCGACGGGTCATGGAGCACAACGTAGCGGATATAGCCCTTGACCTTTTTGGCCTCCGTATCATCGACCGAGACAACTTTGGAGCCATAGCGCGTAGGCGGCAGCTTGGGGCGGGCATAGACCATGCCATCAAGCTTGGCGTCGATCCCGTAAATGGCCGTGCCATCGGTCTTGGAGGGAATGTCCAGCGCCTTGACATCGCGCCCGATCAGCCGTCGTTCGGCTGGGGGCTTAAGCGGCAGCTTGGCCATTTCCTCGGGCGTGAAGCGACGGTCGGGATGCGCGCGGCTGACAATGTCGCCATAGGTAATGGAACGCTCACCCGCGATCACGCTGCCGTTGCGCGCGGTGCAGGCTGTGGGGGACACCCCCAGCAGCTTGGCACCTTCTTCCACCATGACAGTGCGCGCGGCGGCGCCGGCCTGGCGGAACTGGTCCCATGTCATCCACACGGACCACGACCCACCCGTGACCATCAGGCCCCATTTGGGGTCCGTGTCCACGTAGGTAATGCGTACCTTGTTCCAGTCGGCTTCCATTTCATCCGCGATGATCCGGGCCAGTGCCGTGCCGACATGCTGGCCCATTTCCGCGCGGATGATGTTGACGTTCACCCACCCGTCCGGGGCGATGGAACACCAGATGGTGGGTTCGAACACGCCACCGGCGGGCTGGTCGGCCGCCATCTGCGGGAAAACCTGTGCCGCCTGGCCCGGTCGCGCGAACCCGAACAGGAAGGACGTGCCGGCCGCGGTCAGCAGAAAACCGCGGCGGGTGGGGCCCAGCCCCGCCGCGCGGTCCTGGCGCGCGGCCATGCGTTCGAGCTTACCCATGAGACGTCTCCTCCCGCAGGGTGGCGGCTGCTTTCTTGATGGCCTTGCGAATACGGACATAGGTCATGCAACGGCACAGGCTGCCGCCCATGACACCGTCGATCTGCTCGT
This sequence comes from Acetobacter sp., assembly GCF_047723915.1. GTDB lineage: Bacteria > Pseudomonadota > Alphaproteobacteria > Acetobacterales > Acetobacteraceae > Acetobacter. The sequence continues at coordinate 80,779 of NZ_JBDOBQ010000001.1, forward strand.
CCGTCGGGTCCGGGTAGTCCTTGAGCAGGCTGACCACCTGCATGATCTGCCCCGACTGGCAGTACCCGCATTGCGGAACCTGGATGTCTTTCCAGGCTTCCTGCACGGGGTGCTGGCCCTGCGGGTGCAGCCCTTCGATGGTGGTGACGTCCGCCCCTTCTATGGAACTGAGCGGCGTTATGCACGAACGCGTGGCGCGCCCGCCCACCAGCACGGTGCACGCACCGCACTGGCCAACGCCGCAGCCGAACTTGGTGCCGGTCTGGTCCAGCTCGTCCCGCAGGGCCCAGAGCAGGGGGGTGTCTTCTGGCACATCGACGACAACGTCACGGCCGTTGAGTTTGAACTTGGTCATCTCTTGCTCCGCGGTCCGTCTTAATGCGAGGAATTGACAGGAACGGTCTGGACGGTCTTGCGCACGGCCGCCGCCTTTTTCTCCAGGTCGGTCCATGGCGGTAGCGTTGTGCGCGTGCGGCGCAGATAAGCTGCGATACGGGCCATATCCTGATCGGAAAGGGCATTATAGAAACTGGGCATGGCAATGCCCGTCTGGCCTTCCTCGGCGGTGAGACCGCGCAGGATCACCTGGTAGAGGTTCGTGGGTTCATCCAGCCACAGCGCGTTGTTCAGCGCGAGGTCGGGGCGACCCAGAACGGGCATGGGGGCTGCGTTGTAGTGGCAGGCGGCACATGCGCCCTGGTACAGTTTGGCGTCCGGGTCGGTATCGGGGCCGATCAGCCCGGTCTTGGACTGTTCCATGGCCAGGGCAAGGGCAGCCTTGTCATGACCCTGGCGTTCGGCCGCATGGCCAACATCCGCGAAGTAATGGGCGATGGCGTGCACGTCTTCCTCGGGCACGGTGCTCAGGAAGCGGTGCGGCACGGGGGACATGGGGCCGCCGGCCGGTCCATGCAGGGGGGCTACGCCAAAGCGCAGGTACTGGAACAGTTCGTCCTCTGTCCAGGTGGTGGGCGTGGGGTTGTGTTCGTTCAGGGGCGGGGCGATCCAGTTGTCCACCACGGCGCCGTCATAGGCGGAGCCTTTCTTTTCGGCCCCCATGAAGTCACGCGGCGTATGGCACGCGCCGCAATGGGCATTGCCTTCGGCCAGATAGGCGCCACGGTTCCACAGTGCATCATGCTTCGGGTCGGGCTGGTATACGCCGGGGCGGAAATACAGCAGCTTCCAGCCAGCCTGGAGAATACGCAGGCTGAGCGGGAAGGGCAGTTCGTTGGGGCGCTGCGCCATGGACACGGCAGGCCGCGTCATGATGTAGGCATACAGATCGGAAATGTCCTGATCCGTCATTTTGGTGAAATGATCGAACGGGAAGGCGGGAATAAGGTGTTCGCCCTCGCGCGATACGCCAAGGTGCATGGCGCGGTGGAACGCGGCCTCGGACCAGTTGCCGATACCCGTTTTTTCGTCGGGTGTGATGTTGGAGGAATAAATGGCCCCGAACGGGGTCTCCATCTTGTAGTCACCCGCCAGTTCCGGGCCACCGCCCATGTCGGTGCGGGTATGACATTCCGCGCAATAGCCTTCAGCGGCGACAATGCGGCCGCGCTCGATCTGGGCTGCGGAAAAACTGCTGGCCGCCGGGCGGGGTACGGGCGCTATCGCCGGATACCAGGCATAGTACAGGAAGCCCAGCCCCCCCAGGGCGCCGGCTGCCGCCACGCCTGCTAGAATACGTTTGATCACTCGACCCCCAATCCCATTCCCATGCGGCCTGTTTTCATGGCGGGCAGCCATGCATAAGGCCTGCGTCATGAAAAACAGTGTTTGATCAGACTTTTTAAGGCCACGCCAACGGTGGATGAACGCTGCCAGTGGGGTTTTTCGGGGCTGAATGCGCGGGCGTCGTGCCTGCGCGGCAGGGCGGTACCGAAACCGCCTGCCCAACCCCTGAAATGCCCCGCCGGACATGCGCTATCGCGCCGTGATGCAAGCCTCTCAGAATTGATCCAAGTTTTATCCGGGTTTGCGTTATAAATAAACGCATGGATTATAGCTTATTGCCACGAAAAAACGAATAAGATTTATTAGTCCGGTAATGTTGTATCATAGAATTGAACGTCTGGTGTCTAACTATATACGGCCGTATATAGACGAATTTGCTGGAATATACTCTCGGGGTTACTTGGCACGGGGTGCCATATGCGCGTGAGAGGCGGGGCAGGGTGCGTGTTCCCGCGCGCGGTCCGCGGGCTCTGGGGCTTGCATGTCCCGGCACTTTCTTCTAAGGGAGCGCATTCGCGCACGCGTCCAGGCCTGTGGGGCATGCCTGGCCGTGCAGAAAGGTGCCACCTGTTCTTGCAACGGGTGCATCCATGGTAAAGCGTTATGCAGGAGTTATGAAATGCCCAAGATGAAGACCAAGTCGTCGGTCAAGAAGCGGTTCAAGATCACCGCGACCGGCAAGGTGCTCTCCGGCCCGTGCGGCAAGCGTCACGGCCTGATCAAGCGTACGCAGAAGATGAAGCGCACCGCTCGCGGTACGCAGGCTCTGACCCCGCAGGACGGTCGTACGGTAAAACAGTGGGCCCCCTACGGGCTGGCCTAAGGAGCATCTGAAATATGGCACGTGTCAAACGCGGCGTAACAACCCACGCCCGCCACAAAAAAGTTCTGGACCTGGCCAAGGGCTATCGCGGCCGGTCTTCCACGAACTACCGTATCGCTCTTGAGCGCGTCGAAAAGGCACTCCGCTACGCCTATCGCGACCGCCGCAACAAGAAGCGCGATTTCCGCGCCCTGTGGATCCAGCGTATCAACGCAGCAGTGCGCGAACATGGCCTGACCTACAGCCGTTTTATCAACGGTCTGGACAAGGCTGGCATCGAGATCGACCGCAAGGTGCTGGCCGCCATCGCTTATGATGACGCAGCAACCTTCGCCGAAATCGTCAAGCAGGCCCAGGCTGCCCTGGCTGCCTGAACTGCGGTCTGACTGACCCGGTTTGAAAAAGGCCGTCCGGTTCCGGGCGGCCTTTTTTGCATGATGGCACGGGGCTTTCCGGCCTGTGGCCCGTCATGGGGTATTTGTCCCGGCCATATTTGTCCCGGGCAAGGGTTTGGGTGTATTGCCTGCTGGTTCCACCTGTGCCGCGTGCGCGCCTGTCCGGTTGTTTTCGTGTGGCAGGGCTTTTCTCCGCTGGCGGGAAATTGTATCCGCCTGTTAGCATTTTCTCCCGCGTGAGGTTTCATGAGCGACGATCTTGAAGTTCTTCGGCAGGACGTTGTGTCCGAACTGGCAGCCGCCACGGACCTGCGGGCCTGGGACGCCGTGCGTGTCGCAACGTTAGGCAAGTCCGGCAGGCTGACAGGGCTGCTCAAGGCGCTGGGCAAGATGCCGCCCGATGAACGCAAGACGCGCGGCGTGGCCCTGAACCGCCTGCGCGACACCCTGACCCAGGCGGTGGAAGCCCGCGGGCGCGAGCTTGAGGCCGCCGCCCTGCAGGCCCGCCTTGTGGCCGAACGGGTCGATGTCAGCCTGCCCCCGCCTGCCACGGCGCAGGGCTACCTGCACCCCATCAGCCGCACGATCGAGGAAATGACCGCCATTTTCGGGGCCATGGGCTTTGGCGTGGCGCAGGGCCCGGATATCGAGACCGACTGGCATAACTTCTCGGCCCTGAACACGCCGGCCCACCACCCCGCCCGCACGGACCATGACACGTTCTACCTGCCGCCCCAGCCGGGGCTGGATGTGACACGGGTGCTGCGCACCCAGACATCGGGCGTGCAGATTCGCACCATGCTGGGCCAGAAGCCGCCTTTGCGCATTATCGCGCCGGGGCGCACCTACCGGGCCGATCATGACGCCACCCATTCCCCCATGTTCCACCAGTGCGAAGGCCTGGTCGTGGGGCATGACATCACGCTCGGGCACCTCAAGGGCTGCCTGATCGAGTTCCTGCGGGCGTTCTTCGGCAAGCCGGACCTGCCCGTGCGGTTCCGCTCGTCCTATTTCCCGTTCACCGAACCCTCGCTCGAGGTGGATATCGGCTGGTCGCGCAGGACCGGGGAGATCGGCGGGGGTGAAGACTGGCTGGAAGTGCTGGGGGCGGGCATGGTGCATGCGCGCGTGCTGGCCAATTGCGGGCTGGACCCGCGCGAATGGCAGGGCTTTGCCTTCGGCATGGGGATCGAACGCCTGGCAATGCTCAAGAACGGCATTCCCGACCTGCGTTCATTTTACGAAAGCGATATCCGCTGGCTGCGGCATTACGGGGCCGACCCGCTTGCGCCCGCGCTGCTGCACGAGGGGGTGTAAGCAATGAAATTCACGCTATCCTGGCTGTATGACCACCTGGAGACCCAGGCGACACTGGCCGAAATCTGTGCCGCTCTCAACCAGATCGGGCTTGAGGTCGAAAGTGTTGAAAGCCGCGGTGCGGCTCTCCAGCCGTTTTTGACCGCGCGCATCACGCAGGCGGTGCAGCACCCCAATGCCGACCGGCTGCGGGTGTGCACGGTCGATGCCGGGCCGGGTTTCGAAACCGTGCAGGTGGTCTGCGGCGCGCCGAATGCGCGCACGGGGCTTGCGGTCATTTTCGCGCCGCCCGGCACGTATGTTCCGGGGCTGGACATTACCATCAAGGCAGGGGCGATCCGGGGCGAGAGCAGCGGCGGCATGCTGTGTTCCCTGCGTGAACTGGGCATTGGCGAGGAAAGCAACGGCATTGCCGAACTGCCCGAAGACACGTTGCCCGGTGAATCCTACGCCGATTTCGCCGGGCTGGACGACGTGGTGATCGATATCGCCATTACGCCCAACCGGGGCGATGCGCTGGGTGTGCGCGGTATCGCGCGCGATCTGGCCGCAGCCGGTCTGGGCACGCTGCGGCCGTGGCTGGCCGAAACGGTGGAAGGCACGTTTGCCTCTCCCATCGAGTGGGCCATTACCTACCCCGAGGCCTGCCCGTGGATTCTGGGTCGCACCATCCGGGGCGTGCGCAACGGCCCCAGCCCCGAATGGCTGCAACGCAAACTTGAAAGCATCGGGCTGCGTCCGATTTCCGCGCTGGTGGATATCACCAACTATTTCTGCTTCGATCTCGGCCGCCCCCTGCATGTGTTCGACGCGAACAGGATCGCGGGTTCCCGCCTGACGGTCTGCCGCGGTGGCAAGGAAAGTTTTGTCGCCCTGGATGGCAAGACCTACACGGTCACGGCCGATGACTGCGTGATTGCCGACCAGGCGGGCGTGCAGTCTGTTGCCGGTATCATGGGGGGGGAGGCCACGGGCGCTGACGATGCGACGACAGACGTGTTTGTCGAATGCGCGCTGTTCGATCCCGTCAAGGTCGCGCTGAGCGGGCGCAGGCTGGGGCTGTTTTCCGATTCCAGCTATCGCTTCGAACGCGGCGTGGACCCGGCTCTGCCCGTTGCCGCGCTGGAAGCCGCCACGCGCATGATCGTCGATCTGTGCGGGGGGGAGGCAAGCGAGGTTGTTTCCGCCGGTCAGCAGCCGGAGTGGCAGCGCACGGCGTCGCTGCGCTTCGATCGGCTGGAAAGCCTGGGCGGGCTGGCCGTACCGGCGGATGAAAGCGTGGCCCTGCTCGAAAAACTGGGGTTTGAGGTCCGTTCGCGCGATGACCGGAGTGTTGTTGTGGCCGTGCCGTCCTGGCGGAACGATGTCGCCCAGTCTCCGCTTCTGTCCCAGGGGGTGGACCTGCCGGCCGATGTCGCCCGTGTGGCTGCTGAAGGGGTCGCGGCCATAGAGGCCGAGAGCGATCTGGTCGAGGAAGTTCTGCGGCTCAAGGGACTGGATGCGGTTCCCGCCGCCAGCCTGCCGTCGTTCAGCGTGGTGCCCGGTGCCGCGTTGACCCCGCGTCTGGCCCGTACCGAACTGGCCCGGCGCATGCTGGCCGCACGCGGCCTGACCGAGACAGTGGGCTTTTCCTTCGTCTCGAACGAGGCAGCGCGGAGTTTCGGCGGTGCGCCCGAGAGCCTGCGCCTGCTCAACCCCATTGCCTCTGACCTGGACCAGATGCGGCCTACGCCGCTGGTGAACCTGACGGCGGCGGTCAAGGCCAACAGCGCGCGTGGCTGGGCCGATCTGGGGCTGTTTGAAATCGGCCCGGCCTTTGCCGAGGACGGCCAGCAGGCCGTGGCGGCCGGTGTGCGGGCGGGCCATACGCAGCGTTATCCCGGCCTTGCCAGCGAACCGGTTTCGCTCTGGGCGGCCAAGGCCGATGCGCTGGAACTGCTGCGCGCCCTGGGCCTGAACCTTGACGCCATCACGACCACGGCTGACGCACCGGGCTGGTACCATCCCGGTCGTTCAGGTGTCTTGCGGCAGGGGCCAAAACTGGTTGTGGCCCGCTTTGGGGAACTGCACCCCTCGCTGTTGCAGGAGCAGGGCATAGATACGCCTGTGGTGGCGTTCGAGGTGCTGCTTGACGCGGTGCCCGAACCCAAACGGCGTAAAAAGGCGGCGCCCCAGCTTTCCGCCTTCCAGCCGGTGCGGCGCGATTTCGCGTTTGTCGTGGGCGAGGATACCCCCGGTGAGAACGTGCTGCGTGCCGTGCGCGGCGCGGACAGGCAACTGGTTACGGCGGTCAGCCTGTTCGACGTCTATACGGGCCCGCATGTGCCGCAGGGCCAGCGCTCCATAGGGGTGGAGGTCACGCTCCAGCCCACGGAACGCAGCCTGACCGATGCCGAGCTTGAAGCCGTATCCGAGCGGATCGTGGCGGCTGTCACCAAGGCGACGGGTGCGGTTCTGCGCTAGGGGCGCCCGGGCCGTATGCCCGGCGCCCCGGCGCGGCAGGGCCATGCCATGAGAGGGAGCACGATGATGGAGCACACACATCGCACGGCCAGGGCGGGCGGGGCAAAAGTCTGGCTGGCAGTCCTGCTGGGCACGGTGGCCATGGCGCTGCCCGGTTCTGGCCGCGCGGAGGACGACGCGACACGGGTGGACGTAACCGGGGCCGGATCAAGCTTTGCCGCACCGCTTTACGAAGGCTGGTCGGCCAAGGCTGCGGACAAAATCGGCGTGCATGTCAATTACCAGAGCATTGGCTCGGGCGCGGGGCAGAACCAGGTTCTGGCCGGCACGGTCGACTTTGGTGCGTCGGATGCCCCCATGGCGCATGAACGTCTTGTGTCGGGCAGGCTCATCCAGTTTCCCACGGCTATTGGCGGGGTGGTGATTACGGCCAATATCCCCGGTATTGTGGGCAGCGATCTCAAGCTGACTGGCCCGCTGCTGGCCGATATTTTCGCAGGCGTCATCACCCAGTGGAACGACCCGCGCGTGGCCGAGGTCAATCCGGGCCTTGCACTGCCTGACATGCCCATTGCCCCGCTGCACCGGGCGGACGGTTCGGGCACGACATATGTTTTCACGGATTATCTGAGCCGGGTTTCACCCCACTGGCACGAGGCTGTGGGGCATGGCACATCCGTGGCATGGCCCGGTGGGGCCGGTGCGCGCGGGAATGACGGCATTGCCGCCTACGTGACCAACACGGCGGGCAGTATCGGCTATGTGGAATACGCCTATGCCGTTCGTAATCATCTGGCGCTGGTTCAGTTGCGCAACCGGGCGGGTATGTTTGTTGCCCCCACCGTCACCAGTTTCATGCGGACGGCGGAAGCCGCGCAGTGGGACAGCGCGGACATGACCGCATCCCTGTGCGATACGGACGGGGCGGAAAGCTGGCCGATTGTGACCACGACCTACGTGCTGCTGCCCGCACAGGCCACGGTCGACAACAAAGGCCACGCCGCACGTCTGTTCTTTCGCTGGGGGATAACGCAGGGCGATGGCGTGTCACGGGCACTCGATTACGTGCCGCTTCCGCCGTCTGTGCGGGAGAGCGTACTCAAGCGCCTTGGCGGTCCGTAGGGAGCGTTCAGTAACAGGTACCCGGTCCTGTGCGTCAGTCCTGATCGTCAATCACGCACACAAGTCACGGAGCGGCCAGTAGCGGGGCGATCGGTAATGGCCGATCAGGCATTGGGGTGCCAGTCATCCGTTACCCGTTACCCGTTACCCGTTACCTGTCCCCGGTATCGGTCACCCGGTATCAGTCACGGGGCGGCAGTAACCGGGCGGGTATAAGCAGTCTTCCCGTATTGTCCCGGCTTCGTCCTTGAGTTGTCCTGCATTTCATCCACAGATTCTGTGGATAAACCGCTCAGTGCAGCCAGATCAGTGCAGCCAGACCTGCGAGAACAGCAGCCGGTTGACGGGTGTGTAGAAGAAATTTTTCACCCGTGGCGATGTCAGGATCACCGCATCTGTTTCGAAGGCGGGGGCAATGGGCGACAATGCCATGACCCGCATGTTGGCCTGCTGCCACAGGGCGTTACGCTGGGCGGTGGTGAGCGAGGTGTCGGTCTTGGCCCTGTCCATCAGGCTCTGGACGCTGGCATCGCAAAAGCCGGGCATATTGATGGAACTGTCGGAATGAGGATGAAAATTCTCGCAGCCCAGCAGCGCATCCAGGAAATTGGACGGTGACAGGTAGTCCGCCGCCCAGCTTGTCAGGGCGATCTGCATATGGTTGTCGGTGTTCTGGATGTAGGAAAAAGCCAGGCCGGTATTCAGCGGGCGCAGCACAGCATGGTAGCCGATGGCATCGAGCATGTCGCGTGCCCAGTTGCCCATGGCCATTTCAGTGCTTGTATTGCCTGTAATCAGCGTGACTTTCTGGCCCAGCGTTCCACTCTCACGCACGAGGCGGCGCGCGGTCTCCAGATCGGGGGCGTGCCACTGTTCGGCAGGCTGCGTGGGCGATGCGCCCTTGGTGTAGAAGCACTGTGACCCGGCCAGTTCCAGGGATGACGGCACCATGTCGCACAAAGGCCGGGCAATGCCGGGGCCGCCGAACAGAATGACGAGCGCCTTGCGGTTGAGCGCGTAATTGACCGCCTGACGCGCCTTGAGCGAGGTAAAGGGTGCTTCATGCATGTTCATGACCAGGTCATAAAAGGCCGGGTGGCGCATGACATGGGTTTGCGCCGTATAGCGGCTGCCAAGTTCGCCTAGCCGGTCCAGCGGTACGGGGTCGGCCATCCAGTCATACTGGCCGTTTTCCACGGCCGTTACGGCGGCTTCATCGGGTATGCCGAATGTGTAGGTTATGCGATCCGGCAGGCCTTCGGGCTGCGCGTCGGGGTTCCAGACATGAAAATACGGGTTGCGGCTCAGGTCCAGACGGGTGTTGGGATCGTATGTGTCGAGCTTGTAGGGGCCGGTGCCGGGCAGGGGGGTATTGCCGGTGTCGTGGTCGGGGCTGTCGGCTGGCAGGATGACCGCATGCGTGAAAGCCAGCTTGTGCATGAACTCGGTGTCGGGCCGCACGAGGTGGAATGTCACGGTCCGGTTGGCCGGATCGGCCACAAGACCTTGGGCGAGCGTACAGGTGGCGGGTGCGCGCAGGCAGTCATCCGCCCCGGCAATGGCGCCGTAAAAGGCCCCGGCGGTGGGTGAACCCACCCGGAAAATCCGCCTGAAAGACGCTACGACGTCCGACACTGTCACTGGCTGCCCGTTGGAAAAACGAATATCCGGGCGCAGGGTAAAGGTATAGGTCAGCCCGCCATCGGGCGATGTGGGAATGTCCTGTGCAAGATCTGGCACGATTTCGGTGCCGGCCTGCCCGGTGGCTTTGCGGAAACTGACAAGCCCGTCATACACGTTTACGAACAGGTTGATGTATTCGCCCGTATAGTTGATCTGCGGATCGAGCGTGCCGCCGGATGTGGAGGCAACCAGCCTGAGCGTGCCCCCCCGGTGCGGGTTATCAGGCGGCTGGGGGGCTGTGGCAGACGGTGCCGCCTGCTGTGCCAGAAGCGGTTGTGGCGTCAGGCTGCCTGCCAGGAACACGAACAGAAGCAGCGCAGGCAGGCGGGACCGGCGCCATAAGGCTGGACCGGCCTGCGCTGTATTGCGGGTGCGGGCCGTGGCCCTGTTACGGCGTATTATCGGCCGTTCAGTTCGGGGCATGACGGTCAGGAGCCGTCGTCTGGGGCTGGGGGGTGTTCTGGCCCGCAGCGGGGGTGACGGAGACCGCCCGCGTCTGCTCCTGGGCCTGCCCAGGCATCTGGCCGAGCATGAGCGCGCTGAAGCTCTGGTACATGCTGCACAGCATGATGATCCCGACCATGGCGGTGCCCGCGATAATCGCGATACGGATGACCTTGTCAGTATCCCGCATTGTTGCCTGCTCCGCCATAATTCACGCCGTTCACGGCACCCGTGTTCCGGCGCGAATAGGGGTGGTTCCCCTGCTCGGGCGTTGTCGGCGGGCTATACCAGCTCGGCGCTGTCCGCCCACGGTGCGCGTGCGGGTGGTAGTACTGCTGGTGCGGGTCGTCCGCGCAGGCAGCAATGCCCCCGACCAGAGCCAGCAGCACCAGCGCCCCCGGCTGAAAACGGAACATGTTTTTCATGCTTCCAGCATACCCGCAATACGCCTGACCGGGAAGAGCGTTCCTTACGCTCCGCCCACACCATGGCCCACCATGTCGAGCGGGTTGACCAGCCGGTCGAATGTCGGCGCATCCACGTAGCCCGACTTCAGGGCCGCGTCTTTCAGGCTGAGGTCATGTTCCATGGCGATATGGGCGATGCTGGCGGCCTTGTCGTACCCTATGGCCGGGCTCAGGGCTGTGACCAGCATGACGGAGCCGTTCACGTAGCGTTCGATCCGTGCGGCGTTCAGTTGTGTGCCTTCGACCGAAAAGACCCGGAAGTTATGACACCCGTCCGCCAGAATACGGATGCTGTGCAGGCAGTTGGCCAGAATGACCGGGCGCATCACGTTCAGGTCCAGTTGCCCCTGACTTGCCGCGAAGGCGACGGTGTTGTCATGCCCCAGCACCTGCGTCGCGATCATGACCATGGCCTCGCACTGGGTGGGGTTGACCTTGCCGGGCATGATGGAGGAGCCCGGTTCGTTCTCGGGCAGCAGCAATTCGCCCAGCCCGCAGCGGGGGCCGGAGGCCAGCCAGCGCGTGTCGTTGGCGATCTTCATCAGCACAATGGCCAGTGCCCGTAACCCGGAGGATGCACGGGCCATGGCGTCCAGCCCGGCAAGGGCCGCGAACTTGTTGGGTGCGGTTACGAAGGGGCGGCCCGTCAGTTCCGCGATCTTGTCCGCTATGGCCTTGCTGAAGCCCGGCGGCGCATTCAGCCCGGTGCCCACGGCGGTCCCACCAGCCGCCAGTTCGAACAGACCTTCCCGCGCGGTTCTGAGCGTATGCAGGGCGTCGCGGAGCATATGCACCCAGCCCGACCATTCCTGCCCTACCGTCAGCGGAACGGCGTCCTGCAGGTGGGTCCGCCCGATCTTGACCACGTTTTTCCATTCCTGCGTCTTGGCGTCCAGCGCTGCGATCAGTTGCTCGACACGGGGGATCAGCCGGTCCTCGATTTCAAGCAGGGTGACGACATGCATGGCGGTGGGGAAGGAATCGTTGCTCGACTGCCCCATATTCACGTCGTCATTGGGGTGGATGGGCGTTTGCGAGCCGATAACGCCGCCTGCAAGCTGGATAGCGCGGTTTGCAATCACCTCGTTGATGTTCATGTTGGTCTGGGTGCCCGAACCTGTCTGCCAGACGGACAGGGGAAAATGCTCGTCCAGCCGACCTGCCGTGACATCGTCCGCCACCTGCGCGATCAGGTCGGCTTTCCATTGCGGCATGCGTCCTTCGCGCGCATTGACCAGTGCCGCCGCCTTTTTCACGATCCCGTAGGCGTGGTACAGCGCCAGCGGCATGCGATCGGTACCGATGGAAAAATGGACCAGACTGCGCTGGGTCTGCGCCCCCCAGTAACGGTCGGCGGGCACGTCGATCGCCCCCATTGAATCCCGTTCGGCACGGGTGCCCTGGGCTGCAATGCCGATGGGGCAGGGGGTGATACGGGGTGCAGTGCTGTCGGTCATGCTTGGAATCCTTGGCAGTGCCAGCAGGCGGAATGCGGCGGGCTGACAGATGATGTTCTGCAGACATGGGCCTGCCGGGTTGTCTTTGGCAGGCATGCGGGGCTGATAACGCAGTCACGTTCGGGCGATCCGGACCGCATGGCGTGCGTTGCGCGCATGGCATGATGCGTGTCCTGCAAAAAGTGGCAGTGTCGGCGACGCTCTGCTAAAGATAAGAAAAGGTGCCCGCTTGCCATGTCTTTGCCGTACCCGGGCGTTAACACCGCACGATCCGGGTATTGGCCAAATGCCTGCAAGACCAGGAAGACGCACGAACAGGGAGTAAAACGGCATGGCGGTAACGGGTTTGGCTGCGATACTGCTTGTCATTGCACTGCTCCTTGTGGTTGTCAGCGCCGTGCAGCCTCTTGCCCGCAAGATCGAGTTGTCCGAAACCGTGCTGCTGGCTGTCGTGGGCATTATCATCGGCTCTCTGGCCGATTTTGCGTTGCGCAGTTCCTACGCCTCCGCCCTGAGCGGTATTGCCGAAACGCTGCTCGACTTCCCCATCAACAGCGAAGCCTTTCTGCTGATTTTCCTGCCCGCGCTGGTCTTTCAGGGCGCGTTGGCGATCGACGTTCGCCGTCTTGCACATGAAACGGCCACGGTATTGCTGCTGGCCGTGGTGGCGGTGGCGCTGTCGACCGCGCTGATCGGCTTTGCGCTGATGCCGTTCGCGCAGATGCCCCTTGTGGTGTGCCTGCTGCTGGGCTCGATTGTCGCAACGACCGACCCGTCCGCCGTGGCAGGCATTTTCCGAGATATCGGGGCGGCCACCCGTCTGACCCGGCTGGTGGAAGGGGAGGCGCTGCTGAACGATGCGGCGGCAATTTCCATTTTCTCCATCCTGCTGCCGTCGGTCACGCTGCACCGCGCCATCCACCCGGGCGATGCGCTGATTTCCTTTGTCGTATCTTTTGCTGGTGCGCTGGTTGTGGGCGTGGTGTGCGGGCGGCTGACCCTGGCGATGATGTCCGCCATTGGCAGTTCGGCGGCCGAAATCACGCTGACAGTCGCACTGCCTTACGTCGTGTACATTATCTCCGACGAATTTCTGGGGGTGTCGGGCGTGGTGGCCACGGCGGCGGCCGGGCTGACCGTGTCTGTCTATGGCCCGTCGACCGTGCGGCCGCAGACCTGGCTGTTCCTCAACCAGCTCTGGCAGCAGCTTGTGTTCTGGGCGGGGTCTCTGGTGTTCGTGCTGGCGTCCATGCTGGTGCCGCATCTGCTCGTGGGCATGACCCGGTGGGACTGGGTGCTGATCCTGATCGCCAGTGCAGCGGGGCTTGTCGCCCGTGCCGCGGTGGTGTTCGGGCTGCTGCCCCTGCTTGCCCTTACACGGCTGTCGCCCCCTGTGCCTACGCCGTTCAAGGTCACCATGGTCTGGGGCGGGCTGCGCGGGGCCATTACGCTGGCGCTGGCTCTGGCCGTGACGGAGAACGAACATGTCGCAACGCCCATCGCCCATTTTATCGGGATTATTGCAACCGGCTTCGTGCTGATTACGCTGCTGGTCAACGGCACCACGTTGCGCTCGCTCGTGCTGTTCCTCAAGCTCGACCAGCTTTCTCCCATTGATGAGGCCATGCGGCACCAGGTGCTGGGGATCGGCCTTGGCAATGTGCGCGACCGTGCCCGGACCCTGGGCAACGACCTCGGTTTTTGTTCCGATGCGACACGGCCGGTGCTGGACCAGCTTGAACGCCGGTCGGAGGAAGAGCAGGACGCCAACGAGTTCGACCGCGCCCTGTCTGACACGCAGCGCGTCAATCTGGCGCTGATTACCATTGCCAGTCAGGAACGCTCCCTCCTGCTCGACCTGTTCTACATGCAGGGCCTGTCCCGCCGGGTCATGGAAACGCTGCTGCGTTCGGCGGAGTCCGCCATAGACGGGGCACGGCTTGAAGGGCGTCTGGGTTATGTGCGCGCCTTGCGGCGCAGGCTCAGCCCCTCCCTGCGGTTCAGGGCGGCGCAATGGGTGCATAACCACCTGCGCATAGACAAGCCGCTGATGCTGTGTATGGCCGAACGCTTCGAAATGCTCATGGTGGCGCATTTCGTCTCGATTTCCCTGACCCGCTTCATGCGTGAACGGCTGGAGCCCACGCTGGGCAGCCGTATTGGCGATATCGTGGCGGAGGTGCTGTCGCGCCAGCGCAAGCTGCTGGACGAAGCCCTGGCCACGCTGCGCCTGCATTACCATGGCTATGCCGAGGCGCTGGAGAACCGTATTTTCCGCCAGATCACCCTGCGGGTGGAAGGGGAGGAATACGATACCCTGCTGGCGGAATCCCTGATCAGCGACGAACTGAACCGGGAACTGCTCAAGGACCTGGAGCGCCGTCGCCACCGTCTGAACAAGCGCCTGAGCTTCGACCTGCGCAGCGGGATAGAGGAGCGGATCAAGACCGCGACGGTGTTCAAGGGCCTGTCAGGGGCGGAACTGCATGACCTGGCCACAACCACGTCGCTGCGGTTTGTCGCCCCGCAGGAAGTCATCTGCCGCAAGGGGCGGAGAATGCGCTATGTCTACTTCATAAGCGCGGGTCTGGCGGAGGCCCATATTGCCGGGGCGGATGTGCAGTTCGGTGCCGGTGATCTGATCGGCGCGCAGGAAGCAGTGGAAAAATGGCACTGTTCTGGCACGGTCAAGGCCGTGCAGTTCGGCCACCTGATGGCCATTAAAGCCTCGCGCTTCCGCCGTCTGGTCGAGGACTATCCGGTGGTGCTGCGCAATATCCAGGCCAATATGCGCCAGCGCGAGAATGGCGAGCGGCCCATATCCCTGCTGCCGCGCAGCAGGACGCCGGCAGTGGAGCAACCCGGTGTGGCCGCGCAGGCGCTGCTGACGACAGACCCCAAGCGCCTTGCCTTTACGCCGTCTGATACCGAGGCTGAGACAGAATAATAGCCCTGACGTTCGGGCGGGGTAGCGCAGGGGAACAACGGGGCTGCCGTTGCGTGCCCCCGCGCGTGCGGGCTTTTGCTACGCCTGCGGGAAGCCGACGCGGCCCATCCGGCGCAGCGCGAGCCCGAACTGCAACCAGCCAATGCCGCTTGCCATCAGTTCAATGGCCACGAACGTGCCGATCAGCCACAAGGCGGACCAGGGCAGGGTGAAATACAGGCACAGCCCGACAAGCAGGCTGATCAGTCCGCTGCCCAGCACAATCCCCCAGCCCTGGAGTTCACGGTGCTGAAGCGCCATGACCGCGCGGATAACCCCGATCACGACAAAACAGATGGCGGCAAAAAGCGTCAGGGCGACGGACCCGGACACAGGTTCCTTGATCAGCACCACGCCGGCAACAACATACAGGGCCCCGCCAAGCAGGGAAAACAGGAACCCACCCCAGTCCCGCACGGCAAAGGCATGAACTCCCTGCATGATTCCGGCCACGATCAGCAGCGCGCCGATGAAAATGGTGCTGGCCAGGGTGACGAAAACGGCATCGATTGCGGCAATAAAGCCCAGAAGAATAAGCAAAATCCCTATTCCGGTGAACAGGGCCCATTTATTGGCGGATGGCATGGGAGTAATCCTTGTCTGTCATTCAAAATCCGGGCACGGAGCCATGGATCAGTCATAGTCGGTATGGCACCATAAGGAGAAAGAAAAAGTTACGCCTGCTCCGCGCTGGCACGGGTAAGAGAGGTGCCACGGCTTTCTTGACAGGACGGCTGCATTTCCGTAAACGCTGCCACCATTGCCGGGAATGAGGACAGAACGGCTGGCGGGGTTATCCGCCGGTAATGCGTTGTGCGCCCGCTCCGATCCACGGTGGACGGAGACTACCGGTGTAACGACGGAAGACCCTGCGGTTTTCCGCCTGTTGAGAGAAAAGAGCGCCTTATGAGCAAGCGCCTTGAGAGCAAATACAAGATTAACCGTCGCCTTGGCGTGAACCTGTGGGGCCGTGCGAAGTCCCCGGTCAACCGCCGCGAATACGGCCCCGGCCAGCATGGCCAGCGCCGCAAGGGCAAGCCTTCCGACTTCTCCGTGCAGCTGATGGCCAAGCAGAAGCTCAAGGGCTACTACGGCAACATCACGGAAAAGCAGTTCCGCCGCTACTATCAGGAAGCCGTGCGCCGCAAGGGCGATACGTCCGAAAACCTGATCAACCTGCTTGAGCGTCGGCTGGATGCGGTGATCTACCGCATGAAGTTCGCGATCACCCCGTTTGCCGCCCGTCAGTTCATCAGCCACGGCCACATTCTGGTCAATGGCCGCAAGCTGAACGTGCCGTCCTACCTGGTAAAGGATGGTGACGTGATCGAGGTGCGTGAAAAGTCCAAGCAGCTCGCTATCGTGCTGGATGCGACGCAGTCCGCCGAACGCGACGTGCCGGAATACATGGAAGTCGATCATCGCCAGATGAAGGGCACGTTTATGCGTGGCCCGCAGCTTTCCGATGTGCCGTATCCGGTGCAGATGGAACCGAACCTGGTGGTCGAATTCTACTCCCGTTAATCGGGAACTCCGGTTCGATTTATGCTGCGCCGGGTGGAGGGACTGCTCTCCACCCGGCGTTTGCCGTTTTATTCAGGCCAGTTTATTGCTGCCAGTAGTCTCCGAACAGGTTTTTCATGTCTGATACCGTTGCCGCTGAACTGGGTAAGGAAATTGCCCGTCGCCGTACTTTCGCGATCATTTCCCACCCGGATGCCGGTAAGACGACCCTGACGGAACGGATCCTGCGGGCAGGCGGGGCGATCCAGCTTGCCGGCAATGTGCGTGCCAAGGGCGAACGCCGCCGCACCCGTTCGGACTGGATGGCGATCGAGCGCGACCGTGGCATTTCGGTTGTCAGTTCGGTCATGACGTTCGACTACGGCGGTTGCGTGTTCAACCTGCTTGATACACCCGGCCATGAAGACTTCTCCGAAGATACCTACCGCACGCTGACAGCCGTGGATTCAGCCGTAATGGTGATCGACGCCGCCAAGGGGATCGAGGACCGGACACGCAAGCTGTTCGAAATCTGCCGCCTGCGCGATATTCCCATTGTGACGTTCATCAACAAGATGGACCGCGAGGCGCAGGACCCCTTCGCCCTGCTGGACGAAATTGCCTCATCCCTCGCGCTGGACACGGCACCCGCCACATGGCCCGTCGGGCGGGCGGCCACGTTTATCGGCACCTACGATATTCTGAACGCCAAGCTGAACACACTGACCCCGCTGGCAGACAGCGACCCGCGCCTTGAGCAGATGCGCGAGGAACTGGAACTGGCGCAGGCGGCCCTGCCGGAGTTCGATCGTGAGGCATTTGATGCGGGCCACCTTACCCCCGTGTTTTTCGGCAGCGCCATCAAGGAAATAGGGGTGACGGACCTGCTGGACGCGCTGGTGGCCTTTGGGCCATCCCCCCGCGCGCAGGCGGCTGAAAACCGCACCGTCACGGCGGATGAGCCGGGCATGACAGCGCTGGTTTTCAAGATCCAGGCCAACATGGACCCCAACCATCGTGACCGCATTGCCTTTGCCCGTGTATGCTCAGGGCGGCTGACACGTGGCATGAAGCTCAGGCATACCCGCACGGGCAAGAGCTTTGCGGTACACACCCCCCAGTTCTTTTTTGCCCAGGACCGCCACCTGGCGGAGGAAGCTTTCGCGGGAGATGTCGTGGGCATTCCCAACCATGGCACCCTGCGCATTGGGGATACCCTGACCGAGGGGGAAGATATCCAGTTTACGGGTGTGCCGCATTTTGCCCCCGAAATTCTGCGCCGTGTCCGGCTCGATGACGCCATGAAGGCCAAGAAGCTCAAGCAGGCGCTGGTGCAACTGGCCGAGGAAGGCGTGGTGCAGCTTTTCCGCCCGCAGGATGGCGCGCCACCCATTGTGGGTGTTGTGGGGACGCTCCAGCTTGACGTGTTGCAGGCCCGCCTGCAGGCCGAATATGGCGTGGGGATCGGCTTTGATTCCACACCCTATTCTCTGGCCCGCTGGATTACCGGCCCCCGCGCCAAGATCGAAGCGTTTGCCACGGCCAACCGTACCGCCATGGCGGACGATCTGGACGATGACCCCGTGTTCCTGGCGACATCGGGCTTTATGATGCGCCGTACGGAAGAGCAGAACCCCGATATCAAGTTCCACGACATCAAGCAGATCGGGATCGGGGTCGGGTAAGCGCCGCTGGCTTTCTCAGCAAACAGGCGGCTGGCGGTCTTGTGGGCGAACAGGATAACGGCCAGTTGACCTCTGGCGCACCTGAAACTGGGGGCGCAATGAATGAGGCATCCAGACTGAAGTCGTCGTGGTTTGTGGGTGATTCCCCGACTTGCCCGGAAGTCGGGCAGGCTGCTACAGGGGGTGGACATGCCCCTATTTTTTCCTGACCCGGAAGACAAGTATGATAAAAAAAACAATATTAAACTTGGAGGGGAAAAATATTCTCCCTCTGATTGTTGCCGTTGTTATGGGACTGATATCTCTATTTTTGGGTCAGGATATGAATGGAGATATCTGGAACTATCATTTATATAATGCCTACGCTTATTTAAATAACAGGATGTTGTATGATATCGGTCCTGCAGGTGCGCATAGCTACTTCAACCCATATCTGGATACATTCAATTATGAAGTCATCACACATCTGAGGCCAAGATTGGCGGCATTTGTTTTTGGTTTTATTCAAGGTCTTATTGCGTACCCAATATACTTTCTATCCCGCTATTTTATCAAAAATAAACCTGCGTCTTTACTGGTATTTTTTATATGCTGCTTTGGGTCGTCGTTTTTTTTAGGAGAGTTGGGAACGTCGATAAACGATAATATTATATCGATCCCCATTTTATGGTCACTCTACCTTCTGTTGAAATATTTTGACACGCTCGAATTCAGGTTTGTAATTTATTCAGGGTTGTTGGTTGGTATTTCGTTTGGTCTTAAATTAACAGCAGCAACATATATTATAACAATATGGGCTATGATTTTGGTTTTTTCCAAAGCCAGAATCAGAGCGTCATTTTATTTTCTGGTGTCATCAGCATTTTCGGTCATCGCTGTTTCAGGGTACTGGTATTATCAACTTTACGCGGCTTTTAAAAATCCTCTTTTCCCGTTTTTTAATAATATATTCCATTCGCCCTACGCGTCGACAGCCCGAAACGTGACGCGTGACATGCGTTTTTTTCAATTTCACGGTTTGGAAAAAATCTTATATCCGTTTTATTTCGCAGATCATGTTGATAGAGTAGCGGAAGACCCAAAATTATTCCTGATCAATGCTTTGATCTGCTTTGTGTTGTTTCTGGTCTATGTGTCATCCAAAATAACGTCAGGTGGCATTAAATCTCTTGCAGGGACAAAGCTTAATTATCTCATTGTATTTTTCTTTGTATCTTTTTATGTGTGGCAATATAATTTTGGTGTTTATAGGTATTTTATTCCAACAGATATTATTTCACCGATATTGATATATTGCATGATCGGTGAAATTTGCGCGGTTCAAAGGTCGGCTCCGCGCGGTTCTGCCGCGGTGGCAGTGTTTTTAACGTTGGTTATAGTGTCTTTGAATTTCACCAAAGGTATTCCCAACTGGGGCCGTGGACAATACACATTCCCCTATTTTTCCGGAAACGTTCCGCAGGAAATAAAAGAGGCAGATATTATATTTACCGGAAGTTATTTTTCAGCCTGGATCGTGCCGATTATTGATCCGAAAGGACATGTGATACAGATCAACAGGGGGTTGTTTGACTTTGGGACACTCCAGTATTGGAACAGATATTATGAGTTTGCAAAAAATGACTCAAAAAAATACATCATCTTCAGTGATCTGAATGATAGCTGGTCGAAAAACTGGGCTGTCAGCAAACTTCATGATTATTATAAGTTAAAAATAGATTTTTCCAGCTGTAAATCGTTTGATGTCAGGGTTTCCAATGTCAAGGGAACGCAGTTTTATTGCCGTGTAGAAAACGACGAATAATAATATACGTCTTTTAAAGCCATCCGCACTATAAGCCTGCGGGAGAGAGTGTGTGGGTGGCATTGTCATGGCTGACATTGCGGCGTTCAGGACGTTGCGGTCAGCCAGATCTGCCGCGAAGGGAAACACAACGCCTGCATGTGCGTGATGCACATGTCGGTCGGTATGATCGGCTGCCATGACAGCCTGACTCTTTTGCGAACAGGCGTATGGTCATGGCTTCGGCGGCAAGGTTGTGGCAGTCGCATTTCCTCTCATACCGGCTTTATGCGCGGCATGAGGAGGCCGGGAGATGCGGCATCAGCAAGCAGGTTCAGATTACGAACGCGATAGGGATCAGTTTTTACGGGATGCCAGGCGCATGAAGGGGACTTCAATACTGTGATAAGTCAGGATCGAGAGGCCCGTGGCGGGAAGGATAACGAGCAGAAGAGTTTTTAGGGTGTGGTCGAAATGCGTAAAATGGATCCGGTCTCCAAAGTGAGACAGGATAATAATGCCGACAGGGAGATGGAGAAGGTAAAACGAATAGCTGATTTTTCCAAGGTTTGCGATTCCAGTGCCGAGTATTCCTTTTAGACCGCGTAAAATTTGCAGAGAACAAATAATTCCGCCCGAAAGCAATGCTTCTAGAGTAAAGGAAAAAGCGTTGAATGGATAAGAGATCGGGTTGAAAACCTGCATATAGAATACAATGATGGATAGAGTAGCAATCAATATTAACAGAGCTTGGTTTTTATTGATCCTGTTGCCATATCGCATATACAATTCCGCGCAGATGATCCCGATCATGAACTGATCAGCGCGTCCGAGCAGCGTATGGTAGCAGTTATAGTAAGATGCGGCGCCCAGAGACCAGAGCCCCAAGAGAACCCGAAGTATAATAAAAACGGATATAAATAAGATCAGGCGAGGCAGGCGTGTAGTGGGAAGTGCGGCAATAAGGAGTGGGAAAATCAGGTAAAACTGAAACTCTACGCCAATGGTCCATATGGGGCCGATTGGCAGAAAGGCGTGACCAAAGCCCGTCATGGGGTTTCCTGTATTCACCTGCATGAAAAGAAACGTCAGGAAATCGAGAACCGTCCATGTTCCTCGTATCTGCGTCATGAGGAGGAGCATGATGATGATGTACATGGGAAAAATTCTGGCGATGCGTTTCTTGATAAAGACACTGTACTGAATTGGCCTGCGTCCGCCACGACAGTTCATGGTAAAGAGAAAGGCGCTCAAAACCAGGAAAATAGAGACGCCGAAGGATCCCTGTTTTTCTATGTGATAAAAAATGCGTAGAAAAATATTATCGGTGTCGGGAATATTATTGAAGCCACTATAGTGATTCAGGCATACGAGTCCTGCAGCAAAAAAACGCAACTGATCCAGTGCCGGACTGTAGGACCATTTTACCGCTGAAATGTCTGTTTTTTCTATAATCGGGGATGACACATGTGACTCCGGAACAGGCGGCTGGAATTCGTCGAAATCTAAAGATTTTATCCGTCTTGGCAACCGTATGACGAATAAGCCCGAAGATCGTTGGCACCGTCTTTTGTAACCGCAGACGGGCGTGGTAGAGTGGCATGATGGCATTGGTGATTTTGTGAACGGTAATAATACGTGAAATCTATTCCTTCCTCTTCGGCAGCGGCATCCCTACAAGTCGTTGTTCTCATTCCGTGTTATAATGAAGAAGTGGCTATTCCATCCGTTATTCGACAGTTTCGTGCTGCGCTGCCCGATGCGTCTATTTACGTTTACGACAATAACTCCTCAGACCGTACGGTCGCTGTCGCGCGCGAGGCCGGTGCGGTTGTGCGGTCTGAGCCCCTGCAGGGTAAGGGGCATGTTATCCGGCGCATGTTCGCCGATATCGAGGCCGATTTCTATGTTCTGGTCGATGGCGATGCGACGTATGATGCATCCGCCGCGCCGGAAATGGTGAAGCAGGCCTACGAACAGGGGCTGGACATGGTCAATGGTGCGCGCGTGACCGATCGCGAGGCAGCATATCGGCGCGGACATGTTCTGGGCAATCGCGTCTTGACCGGGCTTGTCACCAGTGTGTTCGGGCGTCGGTTATCGGACATGTTATCGGGATATCGTGTTTTTTCGCGCCGATTTGTAAAATCCTTCCCCGCATTGTCGTCCGGTTTCGAGACGGAAACGGAGATGACGGTTCATGCGCTGGAACTGGCAATGCCGATCGGTGAAGTCGCCACAAGCTATGTTGAACGCCCCCCGGGTTCCAGTTCAAAGCTTAGGACATATAGCGACGGGTTCCGAATTCTGCGGATGATAGTCAATCTGGTGAAGCAGGAACGCCCATTGCTGTTTTTTTGCGTTATTGGCGCCATTATCCTGCTGTGCGGGCTTGGTCTGGGCACGCCTGTTGTACTGGAGTTTTTCCGCACAGGCATGGTCCCGCGCCTGCCAACCGCACTGCTGGCGACAGGCCTTGTCATGCTTGCCGCGCTTTCGTTTGTGTGCGGGCTGATTCTGGACAGTGTCGCTTTGGGCCGACGGGAGGCCAAGCGTCTGGTCTATCTCGCTTTGCCGGGTCCACCTCGCCCCTAAAAGGCCTGGACTGGGGGCAGAAACCAGGCGGTTTCAGGTTCATGAAAAGCCCGTGTCGACAAACGTCAAAGGGGGCCGCGTGGGCCCCCTTTGGTCTGTCCGGCTGGGTTGTAGCCGGGCAGGGATCAGACCAGAGCCTGTTTCAGCGCGGCTGTCAGGTCCTTGGTTCCGGCGTTGCCGC
Organism: Acetobacter sp.; assembly: GCF_047723915.1. Lineage (GTDB taxonomy): Bacteria > Pseudomonadota > Alphaproteobacteria > Acetobacterales > Acetobacteraceae > Acetobacter. The sequence goes on from NZ_JBDOBQ010000001.1 coordinate 103,426, forward strand.
CCAGGTCCTTGGTGCGGACCGTACCCTTGGTAATGACCTTGTCGATCGCAGAGTCGATACGGTCGGCCAGGTCGCCACGGCCGACATGGCGCAGCATCATCACTGCTGCCAGCAGCAGGGCCAGCGGGTTGGCAATGCCCTTGCCCGCAATGTCAGGGGCGGAGCCGTGCACGGCTTCGAACACGGCGGCTTTTTCACCGATATTCGCACCCGGTGCCATGCCCAGACCGCCAACCAGACCGGCCGTCAGGTCGGACAGGATGTCACCGAACAGGTTGGTGGTGACAATGACGTCGAACTGCCAGGGGTTGATGACAAGCTGCATGGCGCAGGCATCCACGATGCGTTCGTTGAATGCGATGCGGCCTTTGTATTCCTCGGCAACCTTGCGGCCTTCCTCAAGGAAAAGGCCCGTCAGCAGCTTGAGGATATTCGCCTTGTGAACGATCGTAACCGTCTTGCGGTTGTTCTGGAGCGCATATTCAAAAGCGTATTTGACAATGCGGCGGCATTCCGCGCGCGAGGTAAACCCGGAGCTAAGGGCGATTCCCTTGGGGTCTTCACCCACGGGAATGTAATGCTCCATCGCCGCGTAGTACCCTTCAAGGTTTTCGCGGAACAGAACGAGGTCGATATCCTCGAACTTGCCACCGGGCACGATGGTCTTGGTCGGACGCAGGTTTGCGAACAGGCCGAATTCCTGGCGCAGCGTCACGTTGATGGATTTGAAGCCGCCACCAACAGGCGTGGTCAGAGGACCTTTGAGGGCGAGACCAGTACGGCGAATGCTTTCAATGGTTTGCTTGGGCAGCGGGTCGTTCACGGCATCTACGCCTGCCATGCCGGCCAACTGCGGGTCCCATGCGAACGGGGCGGAAACGGTATCCAGAATTTCGGTGACCGATTCAACAATTTCGGGACCGATGCCATCGCCGGCGATAAGCGTGGCGGGAATGGTCTTGCTATCTGCTGTCATACTGAGAAGCTCCCTTTCACTTCGCTGCCTGTTCTGCGCCTGTTTGCCCCGTGTTGCGATTCCCAATTACGTGACCGGGCCGGGCAGGTGCGTGTTTCACGCCATGTTGAGGGGCAAACATGCCCCTTCAAGCCATTTTCGGGCGTCCTGGGGCAGGTGTGGCCCGATTAGCTGCAAGATACGCGCATGGTAGGTATCCAGTAGGGCGGTATCTTCGGGGCCAAGGGCTGCCGTGTCGATCAGCCGCCGGTCGAACGGCGCCAGGGTCAGGGTCTCGAACTCCAGAAACTGGCGTGTGGAGTCCGGTACCTGCCCCGGTGGTGCGGCAGGTGGGCGGGCCGGGCGGACAAGCAGCAGTGTTTCCAGCCGGATGCCATAGGCCCCCGGCTTGTAGAACCCCGGCTCGTTGGACAGAACCATGCCGTCCTGCAGGGCGACAGCGACAGGGCTTTTGGCAATACGGGCCGGTCCTTCATGCACGGACAGAAAGCTGCCTACGCCGTGGCCTGTTCCATGATCGTAGTCCAGCCCGGCCTGCCACAGGGCGTAGCGGGCCAGCGCATCCAGTGCAAAACCGGCCGTACCCGCGGGAAAACGGGCCTGCCCAAGCCGGATATTGCCTTTGAGCACACGGGTGAAAACTTCCTTCAGGCCAGCCGGGGCGGGCCCCGGGCCGGTCCAGACGGTGCGGGTCACATCGGTCGTGCCTTCGGGGTACTGGCCGCCGCTGTCGATCAGATAGACCTCGTTCTCTTCCAGCCTGCGGTCGCTCTGGGGTGTCACGCGGTAATGGATGATCGCGCCATTTGGCCCGGCCCCTGAAATGGCGGGAAAGGATTCCTCCACATAGCCCGGGTCTTCGGCACGGAACGCATCCAGCGTGGCAGCAGCCTGGAGTTCGGTGGTGTTGCGCCCGTCAGTATCCAGCCAGTGCAGGAAGCGGCACAGGGCCACGCCGTCGCGCAGATGGGCCGAGCGCATGCCTGCCTGTTCCACCTCGTTCTTGCAGGCCTTGGGCAGCAGGCAGGGGTCTGGCGTTTCGCGTACGGTGGCGCCATGGCTGTTCAGGCACTGGGCGAACCAGACCGCATTGCTGGCCGGGTCCACACCCACGGTCCTGCCGCTCAGCCCGGCCAGAATCTGTTCCATGTCCGCAGGGTCATGCTGGCGGATATCAGCCCCCAGCCAGTCACGCACGGGCGGCGGTATCTTGCCCGGGGCAATGAACAGGTCGGCCGAGGCATCGGCGTGGATCAGCGCAAACGCCAGCACGACCGGCGTGCAGGGAATGTCCGACCCGCGAATGTTCAGCAGCCACGCTATGGAGGCGCTGTCGCTCAGCACGGCGGCGTCCTGCCCGCATGCGCGCAGGGCCTGCGCTATGCGCGCGCGCTTGCTGGCGGAACTTTCACCCGCATGGTTCAGCGGGTGGATAAAGGCCGGTCCGTTCGGCAGGGCAGGGCGGTCGGTCCATAAAGTGTCGATCGGGTTGGTTGGGGTCGCAACCAGTGTCACCCCATCCAGTGTTGTAAAAGGCCGCAGTTCCGCCTGGCTCATGACCCGGGGGTCATAACCGATCCGGGCACCGGGCCCTGCTGTGTCCGCAAGCCATGTCGCGGGGGGCGTTTGCTGGCTGTGCAGGCGTTGCCAGCATGCGCCATCCACCTGCTGCTCCAACTGGGTGGTGTAGCGCCCGTCCGAAAAAACGGCTGCATGGTTTTGCAGGACCACCGCACTGCCCGCACTGCCTGTAAAGCCTGTCAGCCAGGCCAGACGTTCGGCGCAGGCGGGGGTGTATTCCCCCAGAAATTCATCGCTGTGGGGAATAATCAGCCCATCAAGCCCCTCATCGGTCAGAAGGGCGCGCAGGGCCTCAAGCCGGGTAGATGATGGGGATGGCATGCGGGTAATCTCCTGCGTGGGGGTCGTGGGACCGGGAACGGGCAGCGGGGCCTGCAAGACGCCCCTTACGGGCGTGGACGGTTGGGGCGGCGGAGGACCAGCGTTGCCCAGTCTCCCTCGGTCAGCAGGTGTTCGAGCACCAGCCCCTGCCGTCTGTGGGCCGAGAGCACCATGCCAACCTGCGTGCGCAGCAGCCCGGCCAGAATGACCGTGCCACCCGGCAGCAGGTTATGCGCAAGGTCCTTGGCCATCAGGCACAGGGGACGCGCCAGAATATTGGCGAATACGAGGTCGAAGGGGGCCGCGCGGCGGATGGCGGGCGTGTTCCAGCCATTGCCCAGCCGGCAGGTCAGCAAAGGGGCAAGCCCGTTACGCTGCGCGTTCCGGGCGGCAACCCGCACGGACCAGGGTTCGATATCCACCGCCAGAACCGGCTGGTGCAAAAGGGCTGCCCCGGCCATGGCCAGAATGCCGGTGCCGCAGCCCAGGTCCAGAATACGGCGTGGCTTGCGGTGGGCAATGCGTTCAAGGGCGCGCAGGCACCCACGGGTCGAGCCATGCTCGCCCGAACCAAAGGCCACGCCCGCGTCAAGCGTCAGCACAATGCGGGTGGCGTCGGGCTGGTCCGGCAGGTGGGTGCCGCGCACCACAAAGCGGCGGCCTACCTGCTGCTCGGGGAATGCCTCGTATGTGCGGGCCAGCCAGCCTTCGGCCTCGGTCGGGGCGCGTTCCAGTGTCGCACTCTCGCCACTGGCCAGTTCCGCCAGCAGCAGGGCCGCTGCCAGTTCGTCCTCACGGTGGCCGGTGTCCTTTACCCCTTCGACACGCCAGAGCGTGCCCTCGGGGTTGGCTTCGAAAAGGCCGATTGTGGTGCAGACACTGCCAATGGCGTTTTCGTAAAATTCGACAGCCGATTCGGGAATGGTAACGGAAATGGTTTCCAGGCTGGTGGCGTGTCGGCGGGCGGGTTGGGCCATTACAGTTTCTCGATAAAGGAGGACAGAAGTCGTTTGGTGCCTGCGTTTTCAAACGCGATTTCGACATGGTGCCGGTCAGCCGCGATCACGATGCCCACGCCGAACCGGGCATGGCGCACGTGGTCACCCAGTTGCAGGCTGGTGGCGTCATCGGCCAGCGGGTCCCGCCTGCGACGGGCCACGACAGGGCCACTGGCAAAGACGGAGTCCGTCATGTGCAGGCCCCGGTGGCGTGTGCCCCCTTCGTCAGCGCGGGTAATATGCTCGTCTGGCAGTTCGTCAAGGAAGCGGCTGGGCATGGATGGCTGCCAGTTGGCATAGATCCGGCGGCTGCCCGCATGGAAAATCAGCGCCTGTTTGCGCGCGCGCGTAATGCCCACATAGGCCAGGCGGCGTTCTTCCTCCAGCCCTTTCTGCCCGCCTTCATCCAGCGTGCGCTGGGACGGGAAAACGCCTTCCTCCCAGCCGGGCAGGAACACGATATCGAATTCCAGCCCCTTGGCGCCATGCAGCGTCATGATGGACAGGCGGGCTTCCTGCGCGTTTTCGTCATGTTCCATGACAAGGGCGACATGTTCGAGAAATTCGCCCAGCGTGCCGAAATCGGCCAGGGCGCGGACAAGTTCCTTCAGGTTTTCAAGCCTGCCCGGTGCCTCGGGCGAGCGGTCCTGACGCCACATGTCGAGATAGCCGCTCTGTTCAAGCAGATGTTCGATCGCGACCACATGCCCGTCACGCGCCAGAATGTCGCGCGTGGTGGAAAGGGCTGCCATGAGCCCGCCAAGCTGTTCGCCCAGCTTGCCCTTGAGCGTTGCGTTGTCCAGCAACTGCGTGGTGGCTACTGCCAGTGGCACGCCCGCGGCCCTGGCGGCGGCATGCAGTTTCTGGAGCGCGGCAGGCCCTACGCCGCGCTTGGGCACGTTGACGATACGTTCGAAGGCCAGATCGTCGGCAGGCTGGTTCAGCGCGCGCATATAGGCCAGGGCGTCACGCACCTCGGCCCGTTCGTAAAAGCGTATGCCACCCACAATCCGGTAGGGCAGGCCGGTCTGCACCAGCCGTTCCTCGAACGCGCGGGTCTGGAAACCCGCACGGACCAGAATGGCCATTTCCGCCAGGGAGTGCCCCTGCGCGCGCAGGTTTTCCGCGGTTTCGCACACCAGTCGGGCTTCGGCGTCCGAATCCCACACGCCGGTCACGTGCACTTTTTCGCCTTCGGCATCTTCCCGGCCAGACCGCAGGGTTTTGCCCAGCCGGTCGGTATTATGGGCGATCAGCCCGGCGGCGGCCCCCAGAATATGCCGGGTGGAGCGGTAATTGCGTTCCAGCCGCACAACCTGCGCGCCGGGAAAATCCTTTTCGAAGCGCAGGATGTTCTCAACCTCCGCCCCGCGCCAGGAATAGATGGACTGGTCGTCATCCCCCACGCAGCAGATATTCGCCGCCCCGTCCGGGTGTTTGGCTAACAATCGCAGCCACAGATACTGAACGGTGTTGGTGTCCTGGTATTCGTCTACCAGAATATAGCGGAACAGGCGGTGGTACTGCGCCAGAACATCGGGCTGGGTGCGCAGGATTTCCGTAACATGCAGCATCAGGTCGCCGAAGTCGCAGGCGTTCAGTTGCAGCAGGCGTGCCTGATAGGCCTCGTAAATGGCGCGGGCATGGCCATTGGCGAAATCCGTGTCCTCGGCCGGGGTGACGCGTGCTGGTGTCAGGCCCCGGTCCTTCCAGCGCTGGATAACACCCAAAAGCCCCGGCGGTGGCCAGCGCTTGGTGTCGATCCGCCACGGCTCCATCACCTGTTTGAGCAGGCGCAACTGGTCGTCCGTGTCGAGAATGGTAAAACCCTGGGTCAGTCCGGCATATTCCGCATGGCGGCGCAGCATGCGCGCGCACAGGGCGTGGAACGTGCCCAGCCACAGCCCGTCGGCCGGGCTGCCCAGCAGCAGGCCCACACGTTCGCGCATTTCGCGCGCGGCCTTGTTGGTAAAGGTGACGGCGAGAATCTGCCATGGCTTGGCGCGACCGGTCAGCAGGATATGGGCGAAACGCGTGGTCAGCACCCGCGTCTTGCCCGTACCCGCCCCGGCCAGCACCAGCAGCGGGCCGTCGGTTGTTTCTATGGCCGCGCGCTGCTCGGGGTTCAGCCGCGCCAGATAGGAGCCATCGCCTGCGGGCATGGCCGAAAAAAGCGATGGGGAAGGGGGTTCGGATGTCGTCACCTCTCCTTTATAGAATAAGCAGGCACGATAGGCCAAGCGGAGCAGCCAAAATGCGGAACAGGGGGGCAGACAGTCACGACGGCGCACAGCAGCCCGATGCTCCCCAAGGTTCAGCCCCCGTTTTCAAAACCACAGGGCCCGCGGGGCACAGGCAGCGCATGCGCGAACGCGTGCTGCATACGGGGGCCGGAGGGCTGGCGGATTACGAGGTGCTGGAAATGCTGCTGTTCGCTGGTGTGCCCCGGCGCGACACCAAGCCGCTGGCCAAAAGCCTGATCAACCGTTTCGGCGGTCTTGCGGCCGTGGTGTCGGCCAGCCCCGATGCGCTGGAGCAGGCCCGGGTGCCGGCTGGTTGCGTGCGGCTGTTCGCGACATTGCACCATATTGCGCACCATGCGGTGCAGGGTGGCGGCGGGGAACGGCTGGCGCTGGACAACTGGGAAAGCATGCTGGCCTATTGCGACGTGCATCTGTCCGACTGCGCGGGGCAGATGCATGCGCTGTTCCTGGACAGCCATAACCATCTGATCGCGGATGAGGACATGACCTTTCCGCCAGACCTGCTCGACTCCAGGCCAGAGATCGGGACTGTCAAACAGGCTGTGGCACGGCTTTTGCAGCGTGCGCTTGCACTGCACGCAACGGGTGTCATGACCGTGTATCTGGCACGCGCGCAGGAACCGCTGGACCCCGCCATGGCGCGTGACACGTCGTTTGCCAAGGCCCTTGCCCGGGCGGGGGTATTGCTGGGTGTGGCGGTGCATGGCCATATGGTGGTGGGGCAGGGGCAATGGCGCAGTTTCAGTTTCGATGAGGCGGCGCGGTGAACACCTCCCGACGTGACGCAGATATTCCGGGCGTGGAAAGGCCGGAGTCCCGGAACAACATCCCGCGACCTCGCCGGGCCGGGCGCAGGCCTGTGGGCAAGGGCGGCCCGGAGACTGCGGGCTCTGGTCCGGGCGCGCGCATGGGTGACGCAAGGCAGGAAACGGCTGGGCGGAACGAACAACTGGCCGATGCGTCGTTCTTTCGGTTCGGGGTGGAGGGGGCGTTACAGCCCGTTGCGGACCGGGCTGCGCAAGCCCACCACACGGCAGAGCCGGAGCATGACGACCTGACCCTTCTGGCCGCTTTGTTGCGCCACGCCCTGCCACGCCTGACCGAGCCCCTTGCTCCTGCCCGCCAGTTGCTGACGGCATACGGAAGCCTGCCAGCCGTTCTGTTCGCGGCCGAACGCGTGACTGCGGTTGCGGCAGCGCAGTCGGACCCCGTGCGGGTCGCGTTGCTTCTGGCGCGCGAGGTGGTGTTGCGCATACACCGGGCCCGGCTGCACGACCGCCCCCTTCTTGCCAGCCGCGAGCAACTCCATGCCTATCTGGGTGCCGTGATGGGATACAGGAAAACAGAGCAGATCAGGGTGCTGTTTCTCGACGCCGAACAGCGCCTGCTCAGGGATGAAGTGACAGGGCACGGAACGGTCGATCATGCCCCGATCTACCCGAGGGAGTTGATGCGGCGTGCCCTGGACCTGGAGGCGAAGGGGCTGCTGCTGGTGCATAATCACCCCAGCGGCAATCCAGCCCCGTCAGACGCCGATATCGTCATGACCCGGCGGATCGTGGCGGCGGCATCCGTGCTGGGGCTGATGGTATGGGACCACGTCATTGTGGGAGAGAGCCGGATTTTCAGCATGAAAGAGGCAGGTCTGCTCTGACTGGCCTGTCTGCCGGATCAAGAGGCGGCGTTGTTACCCCTTAGCTGCATCGGGGGGCCGCGACAGCAGCATCATGGGCGTAAAAACCACCCACGCCGACTATCGCGGGGCTGGAACGTTATCTGTCCATCCCGCCTTTGAGCCTGTCCTGCAACAGGAAGAATGGCCCGCAGGGGTTATGGCATTGCGTCGGCCAGAGCATAGGGCGCGGCGGTTTTGGTCGCCAGTGGCCCCAGTGCCGCCTGTATACCATGCTCGCCCGGCAGGCCGCCAATGGGGAACAGAATGTTGACATGTCCCATCTTGCGGCCTTCGCGCGCTTCCGCCTTGCCGTACAGGTGCGGGATATGCGCGGGTGTTGCCAGAATTTCCGGCCACAGCGCCATGTCTTCCGGCCCGACCAGGTTTTTCATCACGGCATCGGAATGGCGGATGGCGTCTGGCAGCGGCAGGCCGGCTACCGCGCGGATATGCATGTCGAACTGGTCCTGCGGGCAGGCATTCATGGTCCAGTGGCCCGAATTATGGGGGCGTGGAGCAATTTCGTTGACCATGATCCGCCCGTCACGGTCCAGGAACATTTCCACCCCCATAATGCCTTTCAGGCCAAGCTGGCGGGCAACCTTGGCGGCCAGGGTCCGGGCCGTTGCGGCAATGTCGTCCATGACCGGGGCGGGGGCCAGCGTCAGGTCCAGAATGCCGTGCCAGTGCCGGTTCTGCACCGCGTCGAAACAGCGGATGGTGCCATCCACCCCACGTGCGACCATAACGCTGAGTTCGCAGGCGAAATCCACCATGGCTTCGGCCACAAGCGGGTGGGGTGCCAGTTCCGTGAAGGCGTTTTCCAGATCGCTGATGTCATAGACGCGTCTCTGGCCCTTGCCGTCATACCCGTTGCGCGTTGTCTTGAGTATAAGCGGCAGGCCCAGCTTTTCAGCCGCGGCGTAAAGGGAATCCTTGTCCGTGACCGCATGCCACGGGGCAACCGGCACGCCTGCTTCGGTCAGGAAGGTTTTTTCCGCCAGGCGATCCTGGCTTATGCGCAGGATACGCCCGGACGGCCTGACCGGGCAGTAGCTGGCAAGCTGGTCCAGTGCATTGGCGCTGATATTCTCGAACTCGAATGTCACCACATCCACCGCGCAGGCAAACGCCTCCAGCGCTCTGGTGTCGTCATAGGCGCCGATGGTCACGGCATGCGCGACCTGTACTGCCGGGTCCTGCGTCCCCTGGGTGAGAATATGGGCCCTGTAACCCAGCTTGGCCGCTGCAATGGCGGACATGCGGCCCAACTGGCCGCCCCCCACGATGCCGATTACACTATTGGGGGGGAGAACCTTATGCGTCTGTGTCATTCGTTTTCGATCGTGGGAACCGTGGCGACGGAGGCTGTCTGCAAGGCACGCCATGCATCAAGCCGGGCGGCCAGATCCGGGTTCTGAAGGGAAAGAATGGAGGCAGCCAGCAAAGCCGCGTTTTTTGCACCGGCGGCACCAATGGCCAGCGTGCCGACAGGCACGCCGCCAGGCATCTGCACAATGGACAGGAGACTGTCCATGCCTTTGAGCGCACGGGATTCCACAGGCACGCCCAGTACGGGCAGGCGCGTCCATGCCGCACACATGCCAGGCAGATGGGCCGCCCCGCCCGCCCCGGCGATAATGACGCAAAGCCCGCGCGTGGCCGCCGTGCGCGCATAGTCCGCCAGCCGGTCCGGCGTGCGATGGGCCGAGACGATACGGATTTCGTGGGCGATATCCAGTTCGGTCAGAATCGCATCCGCATGGCGCATGGTCTCCCAGTCGGACTGGCTGCCCATAATGACACCCACTTTTGGGGCAGGGTGGGTGGCCATGTCTTCCGTAAAGGTGGAAGGCGAAGGTTTGGGGGCTGCGGTGTTCACGGCGGTGGCATATCCGGTCGGTCTGGCCCGCGCTGCTGGCGGGTGTCAAAATTCAGGGAAATCCGAAGTCAGGCAATATTGTCGGGTATGAGCATGCTTTCAAGCTTTGTTATGCGGTCCTTGAGCAGCAGCTTTCTTTTTTTCAGCCGCTGGAGATAGAGCTGATCCATGAAACTGGCTTCGGACACGATACGGCTTATCACGGTATCCAGGTCGCGGTGTTCGCTGCGGAGTTCATGAAGCTGGCCCAACAGTGAATCGCGGTCTGTCAGCATGATTGGCTCTCCCATTGGCGTTGTGTCCGGCAGGAGCGGATTCGGGCCGCCCGGCAGGTGCCTTGCCTGCCATCATGCCAGTTTTCACCAACCGTGCGCAGGTGGCCAGTCCCGGCGCCATAAAAAGTTCCATGTCCCCAGCGCATACGAGCTTGCATTGGATTATGAAATTAGCATGAAATTTTGAGAGACCAGTACGCTACCGTTGGTGTGTCACACACCGAATGGAGGCAACCATGACACGTCTTGCACGGATCGAAAGTCTCAAGAACCGCCATTTCCGGATTGACCAGAAGATCGTCACCGAAGGGGGCAGACCCCGACCGGATGAACGTGTTCTGATGTGCCTCAAGCTACAGAAGCTGCGGCTCAAGGAAGAAATCGAGAAAATGACGGCCTGACTACACGGCCCGAGGCAAGCCCCTGCCCGCGGGCAGGGGTACATGCCGGGTGGTTTCTCTCAGTCCTCGGACGCGCCAAAGCCCATGACTTCGGGCGAGGGGGTGGGAATATCCGCACCTTCGCGCTCAAGCTTGGCATTGGCTTCGCTTACAGCCGCGTTCAGGTCGGTCTGGCTGCACAGCCCTACCGTAACGGGGTCGCGCGGCTTGATGTTGGGCGTATTCCAGTGCTGCTTGTCGCGCACCTTGGCAATGGTGTCCTTGGTCGTGCCCAGAAGCTTGACAACCTGCTGGTCGCTCAACTGCGGGTAGTTGCGCAGCAGAAAGGCAATGCCATCGGGCCGGTCATGGCGCTTGGCCACCGGTGTGTAACGCGCGCCCTTGGAGCGGCGGCGCACCGGGTTGCCCGAGGTCAGGATTTTCAGCCGTGCGGTGGGCGTTGCCTCACACCTGCGAATTTCATCCAGCGTGAGCTGATGGTTGGCAACCGGGTCGTAACCCACGATACCTTGCGCCACTTCGCCATCTGCAATGGCCTGGACTTCAAGCGGGTGCATGCCACAGAACGCGGCGATCTGTTCGAAGCTGAGGGCCGTTTTTTCGATCAGCCACACAGCAGTCGCTTTGGGCATGAGGGGTAAGGTTGTCATGGCGTCCATCCTGTCATCGGGCCGCGTTTACGCAGGCACCCGAAAGTCGATGGCCTGAGGAGGGTCACCCCCGAAGCCTGCGTGCCTGCAGACGCGCATCTGTGTCACCGATATGGAGGGTGCAGCCTGTGCAGGTCAAGCGGCAAATGCATAATGGGGAAGGAGAAAACCGCAGTTTTTCCCTTCCCCGTTTTTTCGGGCCGTTATGGCGGCGGACTATGCGCCACCCTTACGCCGCCGCAGGCGTGCTGTCTGGTGCTGTCTGGCGGGGTTCAATCCGCGGTGCGTCCGGGCGGGTGGTGTTGATGCTGATATGTCTGGGCTTGAGCGCTTCTGGCATGATCTGGCGCACCGTAATGCGCAAAAGCCCGTTGTTCATGTCAGCCCCGGTGACTTCCACATGATCAGCAAGGGCGAAACGGCGTTCGAACGCGCGCCGTGCAATGCCCCGATGCAGGATTTCTCCTTCATTCTGGGGGGTGCTGACCCGGCCCTGCACCACCAGCGTATTGTCCTGCACCACAAGCTCGATATCTTCCGGGCCAAAGCCTGCCACGGCCATGGTCAGCGCGTAGCTGTCATTGCCGGTCTTGGCGATATCGTATGGCGGATAGCTGGGGGTGGCGGTGTTGCGCGCGGCGGTGTCCATAACCTGAGCCAGACGGTCAAAACCGATGGCGGTGCGGAACAGGGGTGCGAAATCGTATGTCATGTTCAGGAAACCTTCTCTCATGGCAAGGTTCTGCCCTTATGACAGGTCCCGGCAGGCAACCTGTCTGGGCGGCTTTGTTAAGGTGCGAACCCCTCCATGGGGCATTCGCACATCCTGAACGTGGAAAGCCCCACCGCCTTTTTCAAGAGGGTGGGGCCTGCAACACAACCAACTGCGGAAAAGCTCAGCCTTTGGTGCGGCTGCCGATTCCTGCAAAGCGCTTGTTGAACTTGGCAACCTGGCCCCCGGTGTCGAGGATACGCTGCACACCCGTCCACGCCGGGTGGGACTTGGTGTCAACGTCGAGACGGAGCGTATCGCCGGGTTTGCCATAGCAGGAATGCGTCTGATATTCCGTGCCGTCCGTCATGATAACGGTGATTTCGTGGTAGTCGGGGTGAATGCCGGGCTTCATCAAACAGGTCTTTCATCGCAATAAGCTGGCCCGATACCGACCGGGCGTTGGTGCCGTGCATATAACGGCACGGGCGGGCGGGATCAATAGTTCATTTCAGGCACGGCCGAAGGGGCAGGAGCCCTCTTGCGGTACATATACAGACCGGGCGTGGTTCTGCCCTGGGCGTTCACCCGACCGCGCAGTGTGGTGCCAACAGCGCAGGCCCCGAAAAAAGGAGGGTGCGGATCTTTCTTGGCTTGAGACGCCTTTGCGTTATGAGAGATACAAAGACCATGCTGACGTTACTTTCCTTATTATAGAACAGGAATACTTGAATGGCTAAACCTGCCTCTCTTATCCATACCCCGGGCTGGGTGACGGAATTCCGTAAATTCATCATGCGCGGCAATGTCGTCGATCTGGCCGTCGGTGTCATTATCGGCGCGGCCTTTACGGCTATCGTCAACAGCCTGGTGAAGGATCTCTTCAACCCGCTGCTGGGCCTGCTGATTGGCGGTATCGATTTTTCAAACCTGTTCATCACGCTCAAGGGGCCGCATCTTGCAACCTTGGCCGACGCCCAGAAGGCCGGCGCCGTAACCCTGAATATCGGCCTGTTCCTCAACGCCGTTCTTCAGTTCCTGATCGTGGCGTTCGCCATTTTCTGGATGGTCAAGGTGCTGAGCAGCTTCCACAGCCGTCAGGAAGCGCAGGATGCAGCCGATGCACCACCGCCCGTCCCCACCAAGACCGAGGTTCTGCTTGAGCAGATCCGTGATGAACTGGCTGTAGCCAACAAGGGTGCTGACAAGGCCTGATCGGGCCTTTAGTACCGCCTGCCTGCTCTGGTGCCACCCTTATGGCGGCACCTTTCGCGGCTTTGCTGGCCCCTGTTCCGGTGTTCCTTCTCCGACGTCCTTTCTGGAGCGTTGCGTTCCCGGCCGGTTTTTCAGGGCATGGAACACGGAACCGGGTGGGGTGATTACTCCAGTTTGTGCTTCGGTTTGCGCAATGCGGAATATGGGATAGGATTACGGCAATGACCCGTGCCATGTTCCGCCATCTTGCGCGCCTTAAACCTCTGCTGGCCCTGACGGCGGTGTGCGGCCTTGCCGCCGGGTGCCAGTCCGGGCCGCAGGGTCTGGTTCTGCGCCAGACACCCAGCACAGTGCTGTATTCCTACCTTGTAGCCAACGGCATGGCCCGTGGACGGCTGATGAGTGAGCGGGTAACGCCTGCCGAATATCTGCATATCGTGCAGGCCGATCGCAGCGCGCTGATCGCTATTCTGCTCTTCCGTGACAAGCCGACGCAAAATAATCTGGGCAATGCCGGGCAGCGGGTAGAAGATTTTATCGGGGTGATCGACGGTGCGACCGCTCCTGTGTCCGGGCGCCCGCAGCCCCCGGTAGCCGAGCCAGCCCCCCGTTTCATGCGCTGAAAATATCGGTGGCAGGCTGCAAAACCCCGCTATGTTTGGCATTGTATTGCCTGTGCGGCGCACTGGTTGTTTCAAATGCCAGTCAGGGCATGCGCGCAGACTGTGTCCCGCACGGTAGAGTCAGGCCCGGGTAATCCGCTTGTGTTGGCCAGATAGCCATTGCGGGGGTGTACCTGCCATTTCTGGTCGACGTATCCCCCATGATCCGTTCTGACAGCCCGTGCTTTTGCCAGCGCGGCGCTCCATCTGTCGATCGGCGGGCCATCAGGCCGGGAACACCCCGTTCGTCCGGCCTGCCGACTGAATGAAATGGGTTACGAAGCGGAGCCGGCCTTGGCGGCCTTCGCCCCACGTTTGAGACGGCCTTCCCCCATGAACAGCAGCAGCGGTGCCGCAATGAAAATGGAGGAGGATGTGCCGACCACAATGCCGAACAGCATGGTCCAGGCAAAGCCCGACAGCGTGGCGCCACCCCACAGGGCAAGAGGCAACGCCGCCAGAAAGACGGTGGATGACGTGCCCAGCGTACGGTTCAGCGTTTCGTTGATGGAGAGGTTGAGCAGGTCGATCAGGGGCATGGAGCGGTATTTGCGCAGGTTTTCGCGCACGCGGTCGTACACCACCACCTTGTCGTTGGTGGAATAGCCCAGAATGGTGAGGATGGCCGCCACCATGACCAGATCGAACTCAAAGCCGGTCAGTACGAGAAAACCCATGGTCTTGGTCAGGTCCAGCACCAGGGTAATGACCGCGCTCAGCGCGAATTCCCATTCGAAGCGGACCCAGATATAGCCCAAAATCATGGCCAGGCTGAGCCCGAGTGCCAGCATGCCGTTGCGGAACAGTTCGGCCGAAACCGATGCCCCCACCGCGTCCGCCCGCAGGATGGTGGTGCCGGGCAGGGCGTCGGCCACGGTGTGGCGCACCTGATCGACCACGGCCTGCGTGTCCTGTCCTTCGCCCGTGTCCAGGCGGATCAGCACGTCATCGGACGCGCCGAAAGCCTGGAACGCGGCATGGCGAATGCCGTGGGCTGCAAGGGCGTCGCGCAGTTTTGCGAAATCGGCCGGGCCGGTGGTTTTGGCTTCGACCACGATCCCGCCGCGAAAATCCAGCCCCAGCGTCAGCCCGGGGTGGAAGAACAGGATCAGCGAGGCCACGGACAGCACGGCCGAGGTGATCAGCCCCATGAACCGGCCACGCATGAAGTTGATATGGGTGTCTTTGCGAACAAAGCGCAGAAGGGGACGTCCGAACATATGCGCCTCGTTTTTCAGACCGGCAGGCTGGCAGGGCGCGTGAGCGCGTACCAGCGGGCCATGAGCATGCGGGAAAGCAGCAGGGTCGTGAACAGGGTGGTCACGATCCCGATGGTGATGGTCAGCGCGAAACCGCGCACCGGGCCGGTGCCGAACACGAACAGCATCACATGCGCCAGCAGGGCGGTGGCGTTACTGTCTACAATAGTGGAGGTGGCACGTTCGAACCCGGCCTGCATGGCCGCCAGCGGGGTGCGGCCACGGGCCACTTCCTCGCGTATGCGTTCATTGATCAGGATATTGGCGTCAACCGCCATGCCCAGGGTCAGCAGCATGCCGGCCATGCCGGGCAGGGTCAGTGTCGCTTCGAACAGGGACAGGATCGCCACCATCAGGACCAGGTTGGCCAGCAGGGCAATGTCCGCGTACCAGCCGAAGCGGCCGTAGAACAGCACCATGAACACCACAACCAGCACAAAGCCCGCGGCAAGGCTGATGATGCCGGCACGGATGGAATCGGCCCCTAGCGACGGGCCAATGGTGCGCTGTTCCACAACGCTGAGCGGCGCGGGCAGGGCCCCCGCGCGCAGCATAAGGGCGAGATCCGTTGCGCGCTGGGCGTCGAAACCGCCGGTAATCTGGCCGTTACCCCCTGTAATGGGGGTACGGATCACCGGGGCCTCGATCACCTTGTTGTCCAGCACGATGGCGAAACGCTTGCCGACATTGGCCTGGGTTACAGCCGCGAAGGAATGGGTGCCGATCGAGTCAAAGGAAAAACTGACAGCCCATTCGCCGGTCTGCTGGTCTATCGCCGCACCGGCGTTTGTCAGGTCCGAACCGTCCACATCCACATGGTCGAACACGGCCAGCGGGCTGCCATCGGCCGGGTTGGCCATGGGCAGCAGGCTGACGCCCGGCGGCGGATAGGTGGCGTGCAACGGGTTGGAATCGACCAGTTGGAAGGTCATTTTGGCGGTGGTGCCAAGCAGCGCCTTGATCCGGTCCGGATCGCTCACGCCGGGCAGTTCAACCACGATCCGGTCATCGCCCTGGCGGGTGATCTCGGGGTCTACCGCCCCGGTGCCGTCTATACGGCGGCGCACGATCTCGATGGACTGGGTAACCGCCTCACGCGCGCGGATGCGGATGGATTCGGGTGCGAGTGTCAGGGCAATGGCGCCGCCGTCACGCGCGCTTACGCTGAATTCGTTGGGCACGGCGCGGGGCAGGTCGGCCAGGGCCGCGATGTCGGCCTGTGTTTCCGACGGGGTGCGCGGCAGGAAGGTAATTTCCGCGCGGTCCGCATCCACCGTGATGTTCTGGTAGCCCAGGTTGTTTTTCAGCAGCGTGTCGCGCACGGTCTCGGACAGGGTCTGCAATCTGTCATGCGTCAGGCTTTTCAGGTCGACCTGCATCAGCAGGTAAGAGCCGCCCCGCAGGTCCAGCCCGAGATGAATCTGCCTCCACGGCACGGAAGGGAACGGCTTGCGCATGCCGTTGGGCAGGCATAGCAGCAGGCCCAGCAGGCACACGCCCATTACCGAGGCCAGTTTAAGGCGGCTGTAATACATTCTTACCTGATCACTTGCAGTTCTGTTGCCCGGAACATGCCGTCCCCGCAGGTGGGATGCAACCATTCAACTGATCGTGCAGGCATGAAGCTGCGTTCTTGCCGCCCCCGCGTGGCATGGCTGCATCACCTTTTTGGTGCCGAAACTGCCAGATTATGACTGTTTTCAGGCTGTTTTTTTTCGTGGCATGCCGTGTCGGCGCGGGGGCGACGGCGCGGCAGGGGCTCTGTCTTGCATTCGCTGGCAAGCCTGCTACGGCTGGGCAGACGGTCGAGCACGCGCCTGCGGGCGGGGCGGCCAGGACGGCAGGGGCAGGATCAAAGCATGAGCACAGTTTTACGCGTGGGTGTGATCGGGGCAGGGCATTTCGGACGGTACCATGCCCTTAAAATCCGTGACGTGCCGCATGAGGTCCTGTCCGGCCTGTTCGACCCCGACACGGCCCGCGCGGCACAGATCGCGCGCGAGGCTGGCTGCCCGGTCATGCCCGATGTGCAGGCTCTTCTGGCCGTTTCCGATGCCGTGGTCGTGGCCGCTCCGGCCGAATACCATTTCGACCTTGCTGTTCAGGCCCTGCGCGCGGGCAGGCATGTGCTGATCGAAAAACCTGTTGCCGCAACACTCGAACAGGCTGACGACCTGATCGCCCTGGCGCGGGAGAGCGGGCTTGTCTGTCAGGTCGGGCATCTTCTGCGCTATTCGGCCGAACATGCGGCCATTACCCAGCGCATGACCCGCCCCCTTTATATCGAGGCCACGCGCATTGCCCCCTACAAGCAGCGTGGGACGGATGTTTCCGTTATTCTGGACCTGATGATCCATGACCTGGATCTGGTCATGGCGGTGGTGGACAGCCCCATAGCCCAGGTGGACGCGCTGGGGGCGGCGGTCAGTTCCGCGCATGAGGATATCGCCAATGCGCGGGTGCGGTTCGAAAACGGGTGTGTTGCCACCATTACGGCCAGTCGCATTTCCCTCAAGACCGAGCGGCGTATGCGTCTTTTCTCGCAGGAAGGGTACCTGTCCGCCGACTTCGTCAAACGCGAACTCACCATGATCGGGCGCGAGCGCGGTCTGCCCCTGCCTGGCACCGATGGTTTCCGGCGTGAGCACATGACCTGGAAAGAACAGGATTCGCTGTTCGCCGAACATGCGGCCTTCGTGGCGTCGTGCCTGCACGGTGCGCCGGTAGTGGTGGATGCGCAGGCGGGCAGGCGGGCCCTGGCGGCGGCCCTGGCCGTAACCGGCGGCATTGCCGCGGCCCGAGCGCGCATGGAACTGTCGGGCCTGATCCAGCCGGACTGAAGACCCCAGCCGTGACCGGGATACTGCGCAGGCGATGAAATACGGGAGAAAAGGGCCAGTTTTTATGAATGCAAGTGTTTTTTTGCGATAGGACTGCGAAAATTCGCTAGATATGGTGGGAAAGATGGAGCAGAAACACGATATATGGTGTTCTGGCCAAGCCGGACAAACGCCCCCCAATATCTGAGAAACAGCGGAGAGCCTGGTCATGAGTCTGATTGACGTGCATGAGAATGACACCCTTCGCCCCCAAGCGACGGAGCCAGGCGAACCCGATCTTTTCGGCAACGGCGCATTGCCGGACATGGTGCAGCTTCCCGGCCACCATCAGGTCCGGGTGGACCGCACGCGCGACGCGCTGCTGACCCCCTTTGGCAAGGCCACGCTCGATAACCGCTACCTGCTGCCGGACGAGAGCTATCAGGATCTTTTCGGTCGCGTTGCCTCTTATTACGGTGCGGATGCCGCCCATGCCCAGCGGCTGTACGACTATATCAGCCGTCACTGGTTCATGCCCGCGACGCCGGTTCTGTCCAATGGCGGCACCACGCGTGGCCTGCCGATTTCATGCTTCCTGAACGAGGCCAATGACAGCCTCCAGGGCATTGTCGACCTGTGGAACGAGAATGTGTGGCTGGCCAGCAAGGGCGGCGGCATCGGTTCGTACTGGGGCAACCTGCGCTCCATCGGCGAGAATGTGGGCCGCAACGGCAAGACGTCGGGCGTTATTCCGTTCATTCGGGTGATGGACAGCCTGACACTGGCTATCTCCCAGGGGTCGCTTCGGCGCGGGTCGGCGGCGGTGTACCTGCCGGTCTGGCATCCCGAGATCGAGGAATTCATCGAAATCCGTCGCCCCACCGGGGGCGATCCCAACCGCAAGGCGCTGAACCTGCATCACGGCATTCTGGTGTCCGATGCGTTCATGCGCGCGGTTGAGGCGGATGACGAATGGGCGCTGCTTTCCCCCAAGGACAATGCGGTCATCCGCAAGATTTCGGCCCGTGGATTGTGGATTCGTATTCTCACGGCCCGGATGGAGCAGGGCGAGCCCTATATTGTCTATTCAGACCATGTGAACAACGCGCGCCCCGAACACCACAAGCTGGCGGGGCTTGAGGTCAAGACCTCCAACCTGTGCTCGGAAATCACGCTGCCCACGGGTGTGGACCATCATGGCAAGGCGCGCACGGCGGTGTGCTGCCTGTCCTCCCTGAACCTGGAAACCTGGGACGAGTGGTCCGACAATCCGCAGTTCATCGAAGATGTCATGCTGTTCCTCGATAACGTCCTGCAGGACTTTATCGACCGGGCGCCCGATGACATGGAGCGCGCCAAATACGCTGCCATGCGCGAACGTTCGGTGGGGCTGGGGGTCATGGGCTTCCACTCCTTCCTGCAAGGCAAGGACGTGCCGTTCGAGAGCGTGATCGCCAAGGTCTGGAACCGCAAGATTTTCAAGCATATCCGCGAACAGGCCGACGCCGCGTCCCGCAGTCTGGCCGAACAGCGCGGGGCCTGCCCGGATGCGGCGGAATACGGCATCATGGAACGGTTTTCCAACAAGATGGCGATTGCACCGACCGCATCCATTTCCATTATCGCGGGTAATGCCAGCCCCGGGATCGAGCCGATCGCGGCCAATGTGTTCTTGCAGAAAACCCTTTCAGGCTCGTTTACGGTGCGCAACCGCCACCTGCAGAAACTGCTGGAGAAAAAGGGGTACGACACGCCAGAGGTCTGGTCGTCCATCACCACCAGCAAGGGCAGTGTCCAGCATCTGGACTTCCTGACCCAGCAGGAAAAGGATGTGTACAAGACCGCGTTCGAACTGGACCAGCGCTGGGTTGTCGAACATGCGGCCGACCGGCAGCCGTTCATCTGCCAGGCGCAGTCGGTCAATCTGTTCCTGCCGGCCGATGTGCATAAGCGCGACCTGCACCAGATCCATTTCCAGGCCTGGAAAAAGGGGCTTAAATCCTTGTACTACTGCCGCAGCCTGTCCATCCAGCGGGCCGATACGGTCAGTAACGTGCTGACCAAATCCGACGTCATGCAGACCGAACAGGCTGCCGCCGCTCCGGTCGCGGCCCAGAGCGGCAATTACGAGGAATGCCTGGCCTGCCAGTAAGGCCGCGCGGGCATGATGTGCAGCGGGTTCATTCCCGCATGCAGGAAACTTCCATAACATATTGTTTTTAAAATATAATTGGTGGCACAATCGGTGGTGCTGCCCAAGGGGGCGACATGAACGAAAAAACCACAGGGCAAGAGCCGCAGGAGCAGCACTTCGATCTGCTGACCGCCAACCCTGTCTACAAGCCTTTTCGTTATCCATGGGCCTACGACGCGTGGCTGACGCAGCAGCGCCTGCACTGGCTGCCCGAGGAAGTGCCCCTGGCGGATGACGTCAAGGACTGGCACAAGGTTCTCAATGACGGCGAACGCCATCTGGTGACGCAGATTTTCCGCTTCTTCACCCAGTCGGATGTGGAAGTGAACAATTGCTACATGAAGCATTACAGCCGTGTGTTCAAACCCACGGAAGTGCTGATGATGCTTTCGGCGTTTTCAAACATCGAAACCATTCATATCGCGGCGTACAGCTACCTTCTGGACACGCTGGGCATTCCCGAGGCCGAGTATTCCGCATTCCTTAAGTACAAGGAAATGAAGGATAAATACGATTACATGCAGACCTTTTCGGTCGACAGCAAGCATGAGATCGCCAAGACACTGGCAGCATTCGGCGCCTTTACCGAAGGGCTCCAGCTTTTTGCATCCTTCGCCATTCTGCTGAACTTCCCGCGCTTCAACAAGCTCAAGGGCATGGGGCAGATCGTGTCATGGTCGGTGCGTGACGAAACGCTGCACTGCCTGTCCATCATCCGGCTATTCCGCGTATTCATTCAGGAAAATCCGCATATCTGGACCGCTGAACTGCGCGAGGAACTGACCGAAATCTGCCGCACCATTGTCGAGCATGAAGAAGCCTTCATCGATCTGGCCTTTGAAATGGGCGCTGTCGAAGGGCTGGATGCGGCGCAGGTCAAGACCTACATCCATTTCATTGCGGACCGCCGCCTGACCCAGCTCGGCCTTGATCCGATCTACAACAGCACCACCAATCCGCTGCCCTGGCTGGACGATATGCTCAACGCGGTCGAGCATACCAATTTCTTCGAAAACCGCGCTACGGAATACAGCCGTGCCTCCACCCTGGGAACATGGGAAGAGGCGTTTGAAAGCTCCGTCTTCCAGTAACCCGGTATTTCGGTAAACGTCTTATCGGAGGGGCCTGCCCGAAGCAGGCTCCTAAAGCCCCGGCAGGGCCGCGCTGTCTTCCAGCACGGCGCGGGCCGGGGGCGTAAAAGCTCCATCCGCTTCGTGCAGGACAAGCCCGGGCAGAATACGGGCGGGGCTTTTGACCCCGAACCTGGCCTGTAGCAGCATGATCCGTGCCTCCCGCCCGGTTTTGGGCCAGAACGGGTAGACCGTGACCCCGCCAAACCCGCCAGTGGTCAGTTCCGTTACGGCCTGATCCAGCAGGGCCGACGGCAGGGCAAGGGTCAGCGTGCCTTTGTGCTGGAGGATGGCGGCACAGCCCTGTACCCAAAGCCGCAATGCGTCCTGGCCCAGACGACGGGCAAGGTCCCGCCGTGGCACGGGGGATGCAGAGCTTTTGTCCGCGTGCCACGGCGGATTGGCCATGCAGTGATCAAATTTGTGCCCGGCCGCTATATCTTCGGGGAAAGAGGCCGTGAGAACGGTCATGTCGGGCTGGGCGTTCGCGCGCAGGTTCAACCCGGCCAGTGCCGCGGTGTCGGGGTCTTTTTCCACCCCGGTGCCTTTGACGCCAGCGACTCTGTGCCCCAGGCACAGCAGGCCCGCACCCGCGCCACAGCCGATTTCCAGCACGTGCTGGCCTGCGCGGGCGGGCACGGCTGCGGCCATGAGCACGGGTTCCAGCCCCGTGCGATAGCCTTGCTGGAACTGGCTGTAAGACAGGCGGCCGCGTTGCAGCGTGCCGCGTGTGATCTGCTGGGGGGCGGGCGTGGGAACAGATTGCATCTTCGTATCTGGCAGGCTTGAATTTGTTGGCGCTTGACCGTTTTTCTGGTGCCTCGCATATAAGGGAACGTCAACTCATCCCATGGCTGGGGGAATAGCGTTTGAGTGTTGCAGTCGGCCTGTCAGAATCAGGCAGAACCACAAGCCAGGATGGATCTGGAGTTTCCGTGAGCAAACCAGGAGAGGCAGGCCTGAAGGGGCTGGCCGATTATCTCGCAGCAGACATGCAGGCCTGTAACAGGGTTATCGTCGAGCGCATGCAGAGTTCTGTGGCCCTTATTCCGCAACTGGCGGCCCATCTTGTGGCTGCGGGGGGCAAGCGCCTACGCCCGCTGCTGACCCTGGCCGCGGCCCGGCTCTGTGGCTACGACAACCAGGATGGCCGTCTGAGGCATGTTGAAATTGCCGCCTGTGTGGAGTTCATCCATACAGCGACTCTCCTGCATGACGATGTGGTGGACGAAAGCCACCTGCGGCGCGGGCTTGCCAGTGCGAACACCATTTTCGGCAACAAGGCCTCGGTTCTGGTGGGGGACTTCCTGTTCGCCCGGTCTTTCCAGATCCTGACGGCCGATGCCTCGCTCGATGTGATGGCGATTCTCTCCGCCGCGTCGGCAACGCTGGCCGAGGGCGAAGTCATGCAGATGACAACGCAGAACGATCTTTCAACCTCGGTCGAGCAGTATCTGGAAGTCATTTACGGCAAGACCGCAGCCTTGTTTGCTGCCGCATGCGAGTCCGGGGCCGTGATCGGCAATGCCACCGCCCAGCAGCGTGAGGCGCTGCGGCTGTACGGCGCCAATCTGGGCATGGCCTTCCAGCTTGTTGATGACGCGCTGGATTATGCAGCCGATCAGGCCGTGCTGGGCAAGGAAGTGGGCGATGACTTCCGCGAAGGTAAAGTCACCCTGCCGGTGCTGGCCGCCTACGAGGCCGGGAATGAAGATGACCGGGTTTTCTGGCGCCGCGTGATCGAGGACAGCCAGCAGGACGAAAACGATCTCGATGCCGCTCTGGCCCGTATTGCCGCGACAGACGCAATCAAGACCACCCTTGCCCGGGCCGAGGATTACGCTGCCAAGGCGCGTCAGGCTTTGTCCGTATTCGCACCGGGTACGCTCAAAACGCTTATGCTCGATACGGCCAGCTATTCCGTCAGCCGCGAGCACTGAAGCCCGCATAAAACCGACCGACGCGGCCGTGCGCCGCAGGTCTGCGGTCTGTCCTGTGCATCTGTAGCGCCGGACAGGCCGGGTTTTATGGCTGATATCGTCCGTTATACGGGCGGTAGCGTATTGTATCCTGCTGGCGCGCAATGGGGCTGCGCGGGCCACAGGTGAAGCGTGTCAAAGCCGAAAGGCGGCAGATGGGCCACAAGTGCGGGAACATTGTCCGGCAGGGCGGTGAACCATGCACGACCATCCGCAGGGCTGCCCGCATCGCGGTTGCGCAGGGGCGGCAGAGCCTCAAGCACGGTGCATGTGTGCTGCGCCACCGCATGGGCCGGGTCAAGCCAGGTCATGTCCGCCGGGGCAAGCGCTTTCATGCGCTCCAGCACAAAAGTATAATGCGTGCAGCCAAGCCCTACCGTGTCCATCTGGCTGGATAGCGGATGGGCCCACAGGCCCTGAATTTCAGCGTGTAACGTGGCGTCTGTTACTGTTTCACCCCGGAACAGCCGTTCCGCGCAACCGGCAAGACCGGGTGCGGCATGGGTGATCAGCGTGCAGCCCGGTGCGTGCAGCGCCAGCAGACGTGCCAGATAAGGGCGGCGCGTGGTGGCTCTGGTCGCCAGGAGCCCTATAACCCCACTCCGGCTGACCCGTGCTGCCCAGCGAATGGGTGGAACGCAGCCGATAAACGGGGTGGCGGGGCAGCCCGTGCGCAATGCATCAAGCGCCAGCGTGCTGGCCGTGTTGCAGGCGACAACCACGGCCTGTGGCTTAAGTCGCGCCACGGCATCGCGTAGCAGGGAGACGATACGCCCCACCAGAAAGGTATCGTCCTGCTCGCCATAGGGGAAAACGGCGGTATCGGCCAGGTAGTCAACCACCAGTTCAGGGGCCAGCGCGCGCAGGGCGCGCACGATACCCAGCCCCCCGATACCGGAATCGAAAGCAAGAACGCGGTGCGCGCCGGTCAGGGCGGGGCCGACAGGCGCCATCGCGTCTTACTTGTCCTTGCCGGCTTTGAACGCGGCAGCTTCTTCCAGGCTGGCAACACCGCCGTGGCGGGCAGACCAGCCGCACGGATCTTCGAGGAAACGACGGACCTCGGCTGCGGCTTCCTCGGAAAAATAGGGCCGGGTGGAGCAGGCTTCCAGCACGTCCCACCAGGTACACAGCGAATGCAGCGACACATTCATTTCCGACAGCGTGTTCTGGGCGCCGGGGAACACCCCGTAGTAGAAGACGACAAAGGCATGGTTGATCAGGGCACCGGCCTTGCGCAGCGCATTGGCGAACTGGATCTTGGACCCGCCATCGGTCGTCAGGTCTTCGACCAGCAGGGTGCGCATGCCTTCGGGCACATCGCCTTCGATCTGCGCGTTACGGCCGAAACCTTTGGGCTTCTTGCGCACGTAGGCCATGGGCAGCAGCATGCGGTCCGCCATCCAGGCGGCAAAGGGAATGCCTGCGGTTTCGCCGCCCACGACAGCATCCAGGCTTTCATAGCCGACATGACGGCCGATTTTTTCAACACCCAGTTCCACGATCTTGGCGCGTGCGCGGGGGAAGAAAATAATGCGGCGGCAGTCGATATAAACAGGGGACTTCCAGCCCGATGTCAGGGTGTAGGGGTCTTCGGGGCGAAAATTGACAGCCTTGATTTCAAGCAGCAGGCGGGCTGTTGTCAGAGCCGCGTCGCGGTCCCATTCACTGTTTTCTCCACCTATGGGAGAAGAGAGACCTGCGGGTAAGGTCATGGTATGTTCCTTAAAAATGACGACAGTTGATGTCTGCCCGCCAAGCGACGTGCGATGCTGCGAGGAATACTCGCACAGGCGCTGAAAATCCATGCTTCATCTGCTTTTGCGTTCCTGTGTGAAAAATGTCGTTCCCGGGCATGGAATCGGCTCATACACGGGATGGTCATTTTTTCTGACTTGCGCTGGCAGATAATGTGGCGTCTAATCAGCTCAAGTTGAGATTAATTATCAGTTGAGGGTGGACGCCGTGGCTACAGAACCAAGTCGCATCGCACGCAAATGCGAGCGGGCCGTTATTACGGCTTACAAGGAACTGCGCGATGTCGGCACGGCAGACGTGACGGCGTTCAATAGCTGTACCACCCTGTACCGTATCCATCACCCTGAAGCCTCTCTGGATGAGGCGCGGCGTCTTGTGTCCGAATGGATCGATCATCATGTCGTGCGGGAAGCATCCGGCCCGACCAATGGCTGCGCCTGCTAGGGGCTGGACAGGCCTGTTCCAAAGCCGGCCACACAAGGCCGGTGACTTTTTCGGTCTGGTCAAGTCCGGCTGAGGCTTAAACAAAGCCGGGCATTTTTCCAGGCGGCTTCATACCCTGCTTTATCCGCTGATAATTGCCGCGCGCGTCCTTTAAGGGCGCGCGTTTTTTTTTCGCCTGTTCGGCTATGCAGGATCACGTCGCGTAGGGCAGGCGCGCGGGCATGGGGCAGGGCCCAGATATGCGAAGGGCCGGTTCGCATGAACGAACCGGCCCCAGCCATGCTTTTTCGTGCAGGATCAGCGCTTGCTGAATGGCACGAAGTTTCTTTCCGTCTCGCCCAGATAGAGCTGGCGCGGACGGGAAATGCGCTGGCCGGGTTCTTCGATCATTTCCTTCCACTGGCTGACCCAGCCGGTGGTCCGGGCGAGGGCGAACAGCACGGTGAACATGCTGGTGGGAATGCCCATGGCCTTGAGGATGATGCCCGAATAGAAGTCCACATTCGGGTAGAGCTTGCGCTGCACGAAATAGTCGTCGCTCAGGGCAATTTTTTCGAGTTCCACCGCCAGATCGAGCAGCGGATCGTCCTTGATCCCCAGTTCAGACAGCACTTCGTGGCAGGTCTGCTGCATGATCTTGGCGCGCGGGTCAAAGTTCTTGTAGACGCGGTGCCCGAAGCCCATGAGCTTGACGCCGCTGTTCTTGTCCTTCACCTGCGCGATGAAGTTGGGAATGTTTTCTTTCTTGCCGATATGCGAGAGCATTTTCAGCACGGCTTCGTTCGCGCCGCCATGGGCAGGTCCCCACAGGGCGGCAATGCCCGCGGCGATACAGGCAAACGGATTGGCACCGGTGGAGCCGGCCATACGCACGGTCGAGGTCGAGGCGTTCTGCTCGTGATCGGCATGCAGGATCAGGATCCGGTTCATGGCGCGAGCCAGAACGGGGTTGACCTTGTACTGTTCCGACGGGCGGGCGAACAGCATGGACAGAAAGTTTTCCGCGTAGTTCAGGTCATTGCGCGGGTACACAAAGGCTTCGCCCTGCGTGTATTTGTAAGCCCAGGCGGCAATGGTCGGAATTTTGGCGATCAGGCGCATGGCCGCCAGTTCGCGGTGTTCGGGAACGGCAATATCGCTGGCGTCCGGGTAGAAAGCCGACAGGGCCCCCACGGTGCCGCACAGAATGGCCATGGGGTGGGCGTCGCGCCGGAAGCCGTTGAAGAAATTGCGGATCTGTTCATGCAGCAGCGTGTGGTTGGTCAGCGTGCTGGTGAAGGTCGCATACTGCGCGGAAGTCGGCAGTTCGCCGTTCAGCAGCAGGTAGATGACTTCTTCATAGGTGGCGTTTTCCGCCAGTTCCGAAATGGGATAACCACGATGCAGCAGTACACCCTTGTCACCATCGATAAAGGTGATCTTGCTGGTGCAGGATGCGGTCTCTCCGTAGCCCGGATCGAACGTAAAGACATCAAGTTGCGCCGGAAGCTTGCGGATATCGATGACATCCTGACCCAGAGTGCCAGAAAGAACCGGCATCTCGGCGGTTTTGCCACCGATCGAAATGGTAGCGGTGGCCTGCTTACCTTCGTTCTGCGACACGCTCATAGTGTTTCCTTTTACGATATAGGACCCGGTCGCTGCGGCGAGGGCGGCTGCGGCCTTCTGGTTCCCCCTTGTCTCTCATTCGCATCCAAACCGGAAGGTTCATCCTGATAAAGCGCACGTTATCGGCCTTGTCAGCGGCGGAAAACTGCGGTTTTCAGGTTCAGGGTCGCGTGAATGTGTGCAGAATTGCCCCATCGGGCAGGCTGTTTTGCCAGCCCGAAGCATGGTGCGGGGCTGAATTGTCCCAGACTGAAAAAACCGCGATGGAACCCGGGGCGAATCCCTCGTCCAGTTCGGGGGCTGTGCTGTCAAGGCGGCTGGCCAGCAGGGAAATGCCCGGATTATGCCCGACCAGAAGCAGGGTCCGGACCGCAGGCGGTGTCCGGCGAAGGCGCTCGAGCAGGGTCTGTGCTTCCGCCTCATACAGATCGACGCTGAAGTCCGGGGTGGCCGCACTGCCCGGAAAAGCCTGCATGACATTGTGCAGGGTCTGGCGGGTGCGCCGCGCGGTGCTGCACAGGATGGCGTCTGGCGCCAGGTCCTGTTTGCGCAGCCACACCCCGCAGCGCAGGGCGGCGGCCTCACCCACGGGGGTCAGCGGGCGCGCCAGATCTGCCTCGATACTGAAATCCCCCAGCGGTGCGGACTCCGCCTGGGCATGACGCAGCAGGATCAGGCGGCGGGGCATGGTGGGGTTACGCGCCGCTGACTGAGGCCGCGTTCTGGCGGGCTATGGCCTCGTGGTGGCGGATGACTTCATGAATGATGAAGTTGAGAAATTTTTCGGCAAAATCGGGGTCGAGATGAGCATCCTGCGCCAGCTTGCGCAGCCGGGCGATCTGCTCGCCCTCGCGCCGAGGGTCGGCGGCGGGCATTTTGTAACGGGCCTTGAGAGCGCCTACGGCTTTGGTGCAGCGGAATCGTTCGGCCAGCATGGCAACAAGAGCGGCATCGATATTGTCGATGCTGCGGCGCAGGTCGTGAAGGGTTTCCTGGGGGGAAGGCTGCTCTGTCACGGTATCGGATTCTCTGGGTTGGGGTGGGAATGAAGACGCGGGGCTGACTCTGGCGCTTTTTACGCGGATACAGACGTTTCTTCCATAAAGGGTGGGGGCAGGTCCATCCATGCCAGATGTCCGCCCTTGCCGGCCCCGGTATCCATGAAGATCGCGCGCCCGCCCGCCCGGCCGGGCACGCTCAGGGGACACCCGTTGGTGGAACGCTGGTCATGGCCGCAATAGACCGTATAGCCACCCGGAATGTGGTTGACCCAGTTCAGGGTCCGTTCGGGAAAACCGTCGGGCTGCATACGGCTGGTCGTTTCCCCGAACAGGGCGCGCGATAGCAGGAACGTGACACGTTCCAGAGGCGGCGGCGGCGGTTCCATGAGCATGCGTGCGTCGAATGCGCCGTGGATGAAAATATTATGTCCCATGACCAGCCATGCCGGTGCGGTTTCCAGGGCATGCAGGGTGTCTTCGAGTATATCCGCGTTTTCGGGGCGGCAGAGCTGGGTCAGAGTCTCGTCCAGATGAGGGGTTGATCGGAGTTTCTTGCCCAGAAGGGCCCGCCCCAGCTTGCGATCGTGGTTGCCCATGAGAAACATGCCGCGACCTTCATGCATGACCTTGAGCATCAGTCGCAGCGCGCCTGCGCTGTCCGGCCCGTAATCGACCAGATCGCCAAGCTGGATGACAAAACGGTCTGTGGCCACGGCATGGCGGAACGCGTCCAGGTCGCCATGCACGTCACCTACAATGCGGAGTCCGCGCCGCATTGCCTCCTTCACGTTTTCGTCATGCCCGCGGTGTGTAGACATTCCACCTCTACCTGTTTCGTCCCTGTCTTTATGTAGGCTTTCCGCGCCCAAACCGGAACGCCATCGCCAGCTTTTTTTTGAAGGGGGCGTTATACATGCACAAGTATGTGACGCGCCAGAACCCGATGTTTCTGCATAGGTTAAGCAGAAGTTCAGGAACGGCAACGGACCTGAAAAAGACGGACGGGCAGGACGGCTTGAAAATATCTGGGCACGACCATGTTGGCGCGGATATCTACAAACGGATAAAGCCTGTCCGGTATTTGGAACAGTCTGGCAAATAAGAAATAGGAAAGCCTCTCATGACAGAGCGCATTCGGAACGTCGCACTGCGTAGTAAAGTCTGCCCGGCGGAAGCCGCCGCAGAACTGATCCGGAACGGCGACGTTGTCGGGACCAGCGGTTTTACAGGTGCGGGCTATCCCAAGGCCGTGCCCAAGGCTCTGGCCGAACGTATGGCAAGCGCACATGCGGGCGGGCAGGACTACCGTATCAGCCTGATTACGGGCGCCTCCACCGGGCCGCAGCTTGATGGCGAACTGGCCAAGGTCAACGGTGTTTCGTTCCGGTCCCCGTTCAACACCGATGCGGGCATGCGCAACCGCATCAACGCGGGTGAGACGGATTATTTCGATAACCACCTGGGGCAGGTGGCAAGCCGCGCGGCCCAGGGCAACTACGGCGCGTTTAACGTGGCCGTGGTGGAAGCCACCGCCATTACCGAGGACGGCGGCATTGTCCCGACATCCTCGGTCGGCAATTCACAGACCTTTCTCGATCTGGCCGACAAGGTCATCATCGAGGTCAATGAGTGGCAACATCCGGGGCTGGAAGGCACGCACGATATCTGGCACGGCAACACCAGCGGTGTGCCCACGCGTGACATCATTCCCCTCAGCCGCGCGGACCAGCGTATTGGCGATGGCGCGTTAAAAGTCGATCTTTCCAAGATCGCAGCTATCGTCCGCACGAACGACAGCGACCGTAACGCACCGTTCGCCGCCCCCGATCCGACCGCCAAGGCCATTGCGGGCTACCTGCTCGATTTCTTCGAGCATGAAGTCAAGCAGAACCGCCTGCCGCCCTCGCTGCTGCCGTTGCAGTCGGGCGTGGGCAACGTAGCCAACGCGGTGCTGGAAGGGCTGAACGAAGGTCCGTTCGAAAATCTGGTCGGCTTTAGCGAAGTGATCCAGGACGGCATGCTGGCCATGCTGGACAACGGGCGCATGCGTGTGGCCTCGGCCACGTCCTTTTCGCTCAGCCCCGAAGCGGCTGAAGAAATCAACAACCGCATGGATTTCTTCCGCAGCAAGCTCATTCTGCGCCAGCAGGATGTCAGCAACGCGCCGGGGATCATCCGCCAGCTTGGCTGTATTGCCATGAACGGCATGATCGAGGCCGATATCTACGGCAACGTGAACTCCACCCGGGTCATGGGTTCCAAGATGATGAACGGGATCGGCGGTTCGGGCGACTTTGCCCGCAGTTCCTACCTGTCCATCTTCCTGTCTCCGTCCACGGCAAAAGGCGGGAAAATTTCCGCCATTGTGCCTATGGCGGCCCATGTCGACCATATCATGCAGGACACGCAGATTTTCGTGACCGAGCAGGGGCTGGCCGATCTACGTGGTCTTTCCCCTGTCAAGCGGGCGCAGACCATCATCAGCAAATGCGCTCACCCCGATTACCAGCCCATGTTGCAGGATTACTTCGACCGGGCGCTGAAGGATTCCTTCGGCAAGCATACCCCGCACCTGCTGAACGAGGCCCTGTCCTGGCACCAGCGCTTTGTCGAGACTGGCAGCATGCTGCCAGCCTGACCCTTCTTCGGGTATCAGTCTGCTTCAAGCCCTGCTTCCGCTCCTTCGGGCGTGGAAGCAGGGTTTTTTATTGTTCAGCCGTCTGGTGCAGGTGCGGAACTGAGATATTGCTGCACCTGCACCTGCACCTGCACCTGCACCTGCACCTGCACCTGCACCTGATGGCTGAACGCCGGGGCGGAAAGTGTGGTGGCCTCACCTGCGAGCCGGGCGCACTGGTCGTGTCGCGCTTCCATATGGGAGCAGCAGCAGCAGGCCGGGTGTGGGGAGAGGCTGTTTGGGAACTGCCGGTTCCACGGACCCTGACGACCTGCCATATGGCCCGCGCAACAGGCACGTAACCCCGGCCTTGCTGCATGGGCTGAGCGCTGCAAAATTTCTCTATTGGAAGCGTCAGGGCTGACAGGCCAGAGCAGAAAAGCGCGTGCATAATGCGGGTGGGAACGGGTTATGTCCGCCCGCAAAGAACCGTCAGGCCAGCAGGGCTTGATTGCTCAAGCCGGTTTTAGCTGTTGCTGTTGGGGTGCTGCGTGTTGTTGGCCAGATGGGCCGGGTCCTGTGTCACGACGATATCGACCGGGCGTTCAGCCAGAAATTCGTTTTCCGCCGCCTGGGATGTCACCGGATTTTCTGTAATGATGGCTTCGGCATCACGGTGGGCCAGAGCGAACAGGCTAGGGGCCGCAGTGGGGGCAAGATACGCGGCATAGGGGTGCCGTCCTGCCATTTTGTGGGCTGCGTAGGCGTCGCGCTCTGAATGGATGGGAAAAGCGATCATGACCTTGCGGTCGGCCCGCAGGGCGTCTTCCTGGCTCTTGCGATCCGACGCGATCAGTATGACGCGGTCGCGCATGTGGGCGCTGCGGATCAGTTGCGTGACAGTTTTGGGGTCTGTCTGGTTCAGGTCGAGCATCAGCAGGGTGTGGGCGCGGTAGGCGGAATTCAGGACCGATGCCAGTGTGCTGGCCCCCAGCGTGCTGATGTCCGGCCCTACGATAAGCTGCCCATCCGGCTTGCTGGACACTTCCAGCCGCAGCATGGCGGGCATGCCCTCATGCGTGGATGCGGTGAAAGCGTCCGGGCTGGTGCTGGTAGTACACACGATCAGCCCGTGGTGGATGCGGGCCATGATACCGTACGCCTTGGCGTGCTGCACAACCAGCACGGTGCCCGCCACGACGCATAGCGTTACGGCAAGGGCAATCTTTTTAAGGCAGCGCCTGCCCAGGGCAGGATTGGCACGGCTTGATATGTCAGCTCCTTCATCAGGATGCGACATCGGGTGTTTCCTTGTCTTTTTGTCCCACCATGGAGGCTGCACGCGCAAGATCCACTGAAAGAACGCGGCTTACGCCACGTTCCTGCATGGTTACGCCAAACAACTGGTCCATATGGGCCATGGTAAGCTGGTGATGTGTGACCACCAGAAAACGGGTGCCTGCTTCTGTAACCATATCACCGAGCAGCGCGCTGAACCGGCCGACATTGGCGTCGTCCAGTGGCGCATCCACTTCGTCAAGTACGCATATAGGCGCAGGATTACAGCGAAACACGGCAAAAATCAAGGACAGCGCCGTCAGCGCCTGTTCCCCGCCCGACAGCAGCGACAATGTTGCCAGTTTTTTGCCCGGTGGCTGGGCGTAGATTTCCAGCCCTGCTTCCAGCGGATCGTCGCTGCCGACCAGGCCAAGATGCGCCCGCCCGCCGCCGAACATGCGCGTAAACAGCGACTGGAAATGCTGGTCCACCTGCGTGAACACGGCCATCAGCCGCTCGCGGCCTTCCTTGTTCAACCCGCCGATAGACCCCCGCAGACGGGCAATTCCCGCTTCGAGATCGGCCATTTCGCTGGCCAGCGTTTCCGCCTGGGTCGTGGCTTCCTGCGCTTCCAGTTCGGCGCGGAGGTTGACCGGCCCCATATCGTCACGCTCGCGCGTCAGGCGCCCGATCTTGCGGCGCAGGCTGCTTTCGGCTGCTTCCGTCAGGTCGGAGGATGGCGGTCTGGCCGGGGCGGGGCTTTCGGCCAGCAACTGGTCCAGAATGGCCTGGGCCTGTTCGCTCCGGCTTTCCGCTTTCAGGACGGATTCGCGCGCGCTCGCCAGTTCGCCGTCGGCCTTGCGGCGCTGTTCATTGGCGGCATTAAGCGCCAGCTCCCCCGCGTTGCGGGCGGCATCCGCGGCGGCATGCTGTTCCTGTGCATCGGACAGCGCCTGCAGCATCTCGCGCTTTTCACGTTCGGCCGTAGCGGGCAGATCGGCCAGCTTGTCGTGTTCCAGCCGTGCCGTGTCCAGCCTCTGTGCCGCGTCCTGTACCTCTGCCCGCGCCGTGTCGGCCCGGCTGGTCCATTCCTGCATGGCCGTTGCCATGCTGTCCTGCCGGTTGGCCAGGGTGCCGGACTGGGCCTGAAGGCTCATTTTCTGCTCGCGGGCCGCATCCAGGGCGGTTGCGCATTCGCTACGTTTTTGCCGCAGGGCGTCCAGTTGCTCCTGCGCATCGGCGGGCAGTGCGGCTGCGGCATTGTCCCACGCGGCTGTGGCGTCTGCCAGCAAAGCCTCGCTTTCCGACAGTTGAACCTGCAGGTCCTGCAGGCGCGGGGCCAGCCCTTCCAGCAGGCTGCGCACGGTCAGGGCTTCGTCCTGCACCTGCTGGTTATGGCGGGTTGCGGCTTCGGCTTCCTGGCGGCTGCGCTGCACAGCCTCTTCCGCCGCGGCAAGGGCGGTCTGGGCGGCGGATAGCGCGGCCTGGGCCTCCTGCAGCGCCAGTTCCGCCGCCTGCGCGGCCTCGGCGTGGGTCAGGCGCTGTTCCAGTTCGGCCGTCATGGTGTTTTCGGCGGTCAGGATCTGGCGCAGGCGTTCGCGCTCGGGTGTCAGGGTGTCGAGCAGGGTGCTGGCGGAGGCATGCTGCTGTTCCGCCCGGGTGAGCTTTTCGCGCACCCCGGTCATGTGTGCCTGTGCCTGTTTGAGCTGGTTATGGGCGTCGCGCTGCGTTGCTTCCCCACCGGCATTGCGCGCCCGTGCTTCTTCCAGTGCGGTCTGGGCGAGTTCGGCCGCGGGCAGGGCGTCAAGGGCTGCGCGGGCGCGATCGAGGGCGCTCTGGGCCTCTGTCCGGGCGGCTACGACTCTTTCATGTTGGGGCAGCGTGGTGTCCAGCCGGGCGCGGGAGGCGGCAAAACGTCGTTCCAGCCCGGTTTCATGGGCGCGGGCCTGTTGCAGCAGCGCTTCTACCGCGTCACGCCTGCTCCGCAGGGTGTCGATATGCTGTTCGGCGTCCCGCACGGCCTGGGTGGCCTGCGCAAGGGCGTGTTCGTATGTGGGGGCTTCGTCCTGAAGGGCCTGGATACGCGCGCGGGTTTCGCGCAGCACACGGCGCTGGGCCAGTTTGCGGGCCGCAGTGCTGGCCCCGCTGGCCCGGGCGTAAAAACCGTCCCAGCGCCAGATATCGCCTGCGCGTGAGACAAGGATCTGACCGGGGGCAAGCGTGTTCTGCAAGGCCGCGCCATCGGCCTGCTCGGGCAGCAGGCCGGTAAAGGCCAGCACCCGGTCCAGCGCTGGAGGCGCGCTGACACTGGTTGCCAGCGCCACCACGCCTTCGGGCCAGACGGGGGTTGTGCCTGCCGCCAGTTGCCGCCAGCCGCGCGCCGCATGATCGCCCGCAGGGGCATCCAGCCCGTCCGCAAGAGCGCTTGCCAGCGCGGTTTCGTATTCTTCCGCTACCGTGATGTGGACGGATACCGGGTCTTCCGCCGCGGTGTCTTCCGCCCCCAGGGCCTGGTCCAGCCCTTCGGCCTGCGCCTGCAGCCGGGTCAGTTCGGTCTGTACGGCGTTCTGCCTGGTGGTTGCGTCCTGCAGGCTGACACGGCTGGCGGACAGCGTGGCCTGTGTCTGCTCCAGTTCCTGCCCGATCCGGGCCAGCGCGTTTTCGTGCGCTGTGCGTTCGGTCCGGGCCTGTTCCAGAACAGCGGCATCCATGGCTTCTGCCCGGGCCTGGGCCAGTTCGGCGGCCAGGGTGGTTTCTTCCTGCTCAGCGCGGTGTAGCGCGGCCTGTGCCACGCGCAGGGCTTCGGCCGTGCTGCGCTGGTGGGCCTGTGCATCCTGCGCGGCACGGCTGGCTTCGGCAAAGGCCGTGCTGGCCTGCATGCGGTCGTGTTCCGCGCTGTCCAGGGCCTGTGTGCGGGCTTGCAGGGCGCGGGCGGCCTCTGCCTCTTCATCGCGCAGGGCCTGCATGGTGGCAGGGTCGATCAGCGCACTCTGGGCCTGTGCGTGGCGTCTGTCGGCCTGTTCGAGTTCCCGCGTCAATGTTGCCACACGCTGGCGGGCCTGATGCAGGGCCTGGCGCTGTTCGTTCTGTGCTGTGCGGGCGGCCTCGGCCGTATTGCGGGCAATGGTCAGTTCGGCCTGACACTGGGCGCGCAGGCGTTCCGCGCCGTCCAGTGTCGCGCGGGCCGCTTCGGCCTCCTGTATCCGGGTCTCGGCTGTCTTGCGGGCACCTTCCACCGTTTCGGGGCTGGGCAGGCGGGCGCTCAATGCGGCCAGTTCCGCCTGTGCGGCTTCCAGCGCGCCAGATGCACGGTCGTGCCGCAGGCGGGCGGCCTCAAGGGCTTCGGTCGCGCGGTCCTTGCGTTCACGCGCGGTGGCAAGGGCCTGGGTCTGCTCGGCCAGTGCGCGTTCGGTCTCTTCCAGTTCAGCGGTCAGGCGGTCCTGCTGCGCGCTGGCGTCAAGCAGGCGCTGGGGCAGGGTGGCAAGGGCTGCCTGAATTTCGGCCTGTTCCGCCTGCAGCCGTTCAAGGGCTGTCTGCGCATCCGCAAGGCGGGTCGTGGCGGCCTGGGCGTCGGATTCGTGCTGGGACAGGCGTTTGGCCGCGTCCTGCGCCTGGGTGGTGGCGCGTTCTTCTTCCCGCGCCAGGCCCTCGGCCAGCACGCGACAGCGTTCCAGCGCGGTACGGGCGGCATCGGCCTTTTCGCGCAGGGCGGGCAGGGCCTTGTTGGCCTCGAATTCCGCGATGACAGCACTTTCAGCCGCTTCTTCATGCGCGCTCAGCCCGTTGCGGGCCTGCGTGGCCTGAAGCGCCGCGCGCTCCACCGCCTGGCGTGCCCGCGCATGCAGCAGGGCCAGCAGTTCGACTTCAGCCTCGCGCAGGGCGGCGGACAGTTCGCGGTAGCGCGTGGCCTCGCGCGACTGTTCGGCCAGCGAACCCAGCCTGTCGGTCAGTTGCAGTCGCCGGTCTTCGGCGCGGGTCAGGTTGGTTTCTGTCGCGCGCAGTTTCAGTTCGGCTTCGTGCCGGCGGGCGTGCAGGCCGGTAATGCCCGCCGCCTCTTCCAGAATGGTGCGGCGTTCTTCCGGCCGGGCGCCAACCAGCATGGCGACGCGCCCCTGGCTGACCATGGCCGAGGAGCGCGCACCCGACGCCAGATCGGCAAACAGGGTCTGCACGTCGCGCGCACGGGCGGGGCGGCCGTTGATGCGGTAATCGCTGCCGGCCCCGCGTTCGGCCCTGCGGCTGATCTGTAACTCGTCCAGATCGACCACATTGGCCGGGCCAAAGCCCTTTGTGCCTTCGAGCGTAATGGTGACTTCGGCCAGGGACCGGGCCGGGCGGCCCGTCGTGCCCGCGAAAATCAGGTCGTCCATTTCGCCGCCGCGCAGGGACCGGGCGGAAGATTCGCCCATGACCCAGCGCAGGGCTTCGACAACGTTGGATTTGCCGCACCCGTTGGGGCCGACAATACCCGTCAGGCCCGGAAGAATTTCTACCGTTACGGGGTCCGCGAAGCTTTTGAAGCCCGCAATACGGAGACGGGCAAAACGGACGGTCATGCAGGGATACAGTTCAGGCGTGGAAAGATGCGTGCCGAAACCTAGCTGGCCTGCGCCAGATTCTTGACGAACTCGTCATAGGAAATGGCGCTGGACACCTGCACCTTGTCGTTGAACCGGAAGGTGGGTGTGGAATCGAAACCGTATTTGGTCTGGGCCTGGTTCTGCTCGTTCAGGATGAACTGCATGAGCGGCTGGTCCGTAATGGCTTTTTCAAAGACATCGGCGGGCATACCGGCGAAGGCCGCCATGTTCTTGAGTTCGTCATGCGGGTTGCCTTCACGGTTGAAGGCCCAGCGGTCCTGACTGGCCAGCAGGGACGCGCAGAATGCCTCATACCGGTCGACTGGCAGGGTGCGCGCCACCATGGCCGCCACCGTTGCAAGCTGGTCGGTGGGGAAGTCATGGAACACGTAGCGGATCTTGCCGGTATCGATCAGGTTTTTCTTGACCTGCGGATAGGTGTTTTCAGCAAAATGCGCGCAATGGACGCATGTCAGGGAAAACCATTCTTCCACCACGATTTTCGCCGTCGGGCTGCCGACTTCACGCGGGGTAAACCGCGTATCGACCGTGGTGGCTGCCGTCGCGCTACGCTGAACAGCCTGGGCGGTCAGGACCGCGCCTGCGGTAACAAGGAACGAACGGCGTGAAAAAGACATGGAAACCAAGCCTTCCGGACAAGTTGGAACACTGATGGCCGCTGCCCGCTCCGTGCGGGAAAGCCGGTGGAGGTGTGGCGAGCGGCCATCAAGGATGACAGGCATGACGGCAGAAAAGCCGGGCGTCAACCCATTGTTGACCGCCCGGACCCTTTTCAGCCCGCCGGTGACGGCGCGGAGCCCGCGGCTGTTCCGTCCTCTGCCGGCGGGTTGAGGCGACGCACCCGTACCCGGCGGATATGCCGGGCATCCGCATCCAGCACGCGGAACAGAAAGCCGTTTTCGTGGGTCAGGACTTCTCCGCGCGTTGGAACATGCCCCGCCATGCGAAATACCAGCCCGCCTATGGTCTCGATTTCGGCTTCTTTTTCGCTCTCGGTCAGAATCGGGCCGATCTGGCTTTCGAACTCCTCGACCGGGCAGCGGGCGTCGACATCGAACGAACCGTCCTGACGCGGGGTGATCAGGATCGCGGCGGGTTCGTCATGCTCGTCGGAGATGTCGCCCACAATGGTCTCGATCAGGTCCTCGATGGTGACCAGCCCGTCTATGCCGCCATACTCGTCAATGACCAGCGCCAGATGCATCTGGCGCTGGCGCATCTGCAGCAGCAGGTCGAGCACGGGAACCTGCGGTGCGATCAGCAGAGGCTGGCGCAGCAGGGGTTCGAGGTTGAACGCCTCGCTGGTGCCGACATAGGCGATCAGATCCTTGACGTGGATCATGCCCACGATGTCGTCCAGCTGGTCGCGGTAGACCGGCATGCGCGAATGGTTTTCGCGCCGCATCATGGCCAGGGCTTCGTCCAGGCTGATGGAGACCGGCATGGCCACGATATCGGCCCGTGGCACCATGACGTCATCGGCGGAGATGTTGCGCAGCCTCAGCACGTTGGCGATCAGGACGCGTTCCTGCCGGTCCAGTTCGGGCTGTTCGCCATGCGGGGCGACATTGGCCTCGTCCGCCGCCTGCTGCACCAGTGCGGCAATGGAACTGCGCAGGTCAGCAGGCTGTTTGCGGCGGTGAAAGAACGAAAACAGGCCACGCCCGGCCGGTTCCGGCCTGTCTGTGGAGGAGGTGGAATCGGACCCGCTCATGCGTGGGGTTTCCACGGGTTGGGGACGCCCAGCCGGCTGAGCAGGCGTGCTTCGAGCATTTCCATCTCGCAGGCTTCACCGGGGTGGTGATGGTCATATCCGGCCAGATGCAGGCTGCCGTGAATGACCAGGTGGGCAAGGTGGTCGGCCACCGGCCTGCCCGCTCGGCGGGCCTCGCGCAGCACGGTTTCCAGTGCCAGAATGATGTCCCCGCCTTCCAGGCCGGGCGGGGGCTCGAATGTCAGCACATTGGTGGGTTTGTTACGGCCCCTGTGGCGCGCATTGAGCATGCGCACCTCCCGGTCCGTGGACAGAACCACGGTGGAAGGTAGGCCACCGTAATCGGTGCAGGCGGCAAGGGCGCGCCACACCAGTTTTTCGGGGTCATGCACATGGCAGCGCCAGCCGCGATCCCGAATGAAAATTTCGGGGGCGTCTGGCTGCCCGTCCGGCGCCATGGCAACCCGCGCAGGGTTGCCGTCTGGGCCTGCCACATCCTGCTTGCGGATGTGGCCAGTACTACTTGGCGGTTCCATTGTTCTCCTGACGGCCCCTGTGGCGGGGGGTTCCCGTGCTGGCCGTCGCCTTTGCATCATAAGCTTCAATAATGCGGGCGACCAGCCTGTGCCGGACAACATCCGCCGCATTGAAGCGCGAAATCGTGACACCCTTGATATTTTCAAGGGTTTCAACCGCGTCCCGCAGGCCCGATGTGGTGCCTTCGGGCAGGTCGATCTGTGTCAGATCCCCTGTAACCACCATGCGTGAACCCGGTCCCAGCCGTGTCAGGAACATTTTCATCTGCGCGATGGTGGTGTTCTGCGCCTCGTCCAGAATGACGAAGGCGTGGGAGAGGGTGCGTCCGCGCATGAACGCAAGGGGGGCGACCTCGATATCGCCCGCCGCCATGCGGCGTATGACCTGATCGCCGGGCAGCATGTCGTATAGCGCATCGTACAGCGGGCGCAGGTAGGGGTCGATCTTGTCTTTCATGTCGCCGGGCAGGAAGCCCAGCCGTTCACCGGCCTCCACCGCCGGGCGCGACAGGATGATCCGGTCGATGGAACCGGCCTGGAGCATGGCCACGGCCTGTGCTACGGCCAGATAGGTCTTGCCCGTGCCCGCGGGGCCTACGCCAAACACCAGTTCCTTGCGGGCCAGCGCCTTCATGTAGTCTGCCTGCCCGGGAGAGCGGGGCTCTATGGTGCCATGCCGGGTGCGGATGGCGGGCAGGTCCGTATCGGCCAGCACGGTGGGTGCGGGCTGTCCTGCTGCGGGCTGCGTGGGGGTGTTCCTGCTTTCATGCGCTCGTGACATACGGATTGCCGCCTCTACGGTGCTGCTGTCTACAACCTCGCCCGCCGCCAGTTTCTGGTACAGTGCGCTCAGGGCCGTGCGCGCCAGTGACGCCAGAGCGGGAACGCCCCGGATGGAAATGCGGTTGCCGCGCCGGGCCACCTCGACATCGAGCCCTTCTTCCACGAAGCGCAGATGTTTGTCGTGGTCGCCCACAAGCCGCGCGAGAAGGGTGTTGTCTTCGAACTGGAGGGTCAGGAACCCTGGCAGTCCTGCTGGTTCCGACCGAAAAGGTGTGCGCGATGTGTTCAAGCGTAGACCTTCCTTTCTTCCAGAACGCCCCCCAGGGAGTTGGTCAGGCGTTCAGTGACATGCACGGACAGTTCCTGGCCGATCAGGGTTTCTGGGCCGGTGACATGGATCGGCTGCAACCATGGTGAACGCCCGGTGATCTGGCCGGGTTTGCGCCCCCTGGATGTAAAAAGCACAGGTACGCTGCGGCCAACCAGCGTGGCGTTGAACGCATCCTGCTGGGCGCGCAGCACCTGCTGGAGGGCTTGCAGGCGCGCGTCCTTGACGTATTCGGGCACCTGCATGCCAGCCCCCGCGGCGGGCGTGCCCGGACGGGGAGAGTATTTGAAGGAATAGGCCAGCGCGAAGCCAACATCATGGACAAGCTGCATCGTGGCTTCGAAATCGGCATCGGTCTCGCCGGGGTGGCCGACGATGAAATCCGACGACAGCGCCATGTCGGGTCTGGCGTCACGCAGCCTGCGCACGATGTCGCGGTAGTCATCGGCGGTGTGGCCCCGGTTCATGGCCTTGAGAATGCGGTCCGAGCCGGACTGGACCGGCAGGTGCAGAAAGGGCATGAGCTGCGGCAGGTCCCGGTGGGCCGCGATCAGCGTATCATCCATGTCGCGCGGGTGGGACGTGGTGTAGCGGATGCGCGACAGGCCGGGAATATCGGCCAGCGCGTAGGCCAGTTGCGCAAGGCTCCAGATCGTGCCGTCAGGGCCTTCGCCGTGGTAGGCGTTCACGTTCTGGCCCAGCAGGCTGATGTCCTGCACGCCGGTTGCGGCCATGCGCCGGGCTTCCGCCAGGACGGAGGCCACGCTCCGGCTGCTTTCCGCCCCACGGGTGTAAGGCACGACGCAGAACGAGCAGAACTTGTCGCACCCTTCCTGAATGGTCAGGAAAGCCGTGTGGTTGCCCGGTGTCTGCGGCGCCTGCGTGTCGGGCAGGAAGTCGAATTTCTGCTCGGCGGGGAAATCCGTCTCGATCACGGCCCCACCCGCGCGCGCGGCGCGCGCCACCATTTCGGGCAGGCGGTGGTAGGTCTGCGGCCCCAGCACAATGTCCACATACGGGGCGCGGGCGAGAATTTCCTGCCCTTCGGCCTGGGCCACGCAGCCTGCCACGGCAATGACCGTATTCTGCCCGTGGGCCTTGCGCGCTTCCTTGATCAGGCGAAGCCGCCCCAGTTCCGAAAAAACTTTCTCGGCCGCCCTGTCGCGGATGTGACAGGTGTTGAGAATGATCATGTCGGCGTTGTCGGGCGTGTCGACCGGCTGGTAGCCAAGGGGCCGCAGCACATCGCCCATGCGCGCGCTGTCGTACACGTTCATCTGGCAGCCCCAGGTGATGACATGCAGGCCACGGGCGGACGGTGTTGGGGTGGGGGATGTCATGACGGCGGGCACTCCACTGGGCCGCAGGCCCATTCCGTGCGGCA
The DNA here is from genome assembly GCF_047723915.1 of Acetobacter sp. Lineage (GTDB taxonomy): Bacteria > Pseudomonadota > Alphaproteobacteria > Acetobacterales > Acetobacteraceae > Acetobacter. The sequence continues at coordinate 144,471 of NZ_JBDOBQ010000001.1, forward strand.
GGAGGAGCAGATCGGGTGTGTAAAGGCGAAGGTCAAGTTTCTTTTCTCACAATCGCACGGATTGTGAGGCGTAAACGAGAAGCAGGATACATTCCGACGCAGGACAGGGGCTGACCTCCATGACCTTGCGGGACCGGTGGGGAAGGGGCTCCCCCGGTTCTGAACCGCCTGCCGTTATGAAGAAAAAAACGAGGCCATTCTGTCAAGTAGGGCTTTTGCTTTTCTGACCCGGGGCGGTAGGAAAGCCACAGGCAACGTCGCGGGGTCGAAGCGGCCGGGCTGGATGCTGGGCGTGCGGTTCTGGCGCAGGTCCGCGGCCCCTTGCGCGACGGCTTTCCATGTCGCCTGCGCCAGCGCCTTGCGGCTGGGGAACAGGTCGGGGTCGAGCGGGTCATGGAGCACCACCGTCGCACGCCCGTGTTTCCACTGCAGTAGCGACCAGACATGCGGACCAAGGTCCATGTCGCCATACCATGAAAAAACAGGACGGCGGAAACGGCCGATCGGCAGGCCTTCAAGCTGGTCGTAGGCGAGGGAGATCGGCTGGATCAGCGGTGTCATGCCGGAGTCGTAGGTTATGGGTAGCGCGCCTTTGTGCTCGTCCTTGAGACGGGGCAGCTTGGCTATGGCGAAAAAGGCGGACATGAACGGCAGCACGCGCGACCCGTCGGAGGACGTGCCCTCGGGGAACAGGACCAGATTGTCCCCCTCCACCATACGGCGGATCATCTCGTCACGTTCGCGGCCTGTCGTGCTGCGCTGGCGGCTGACGAAAATGGTGCGCCCGATCTGCGAGATCAGCCCCATGACAGGCCATTTCTCGATATCGCCCTTGGCCACGAAAACAGATGGCAGCAAGGTGCCCAATACAGGCACATCCAGCCATGACATGTGGTTGGAGACGTAAATGACGGGGCGCTCGCCCCGTTTGCGCGCGGCCACACCGCCAACCGTGCCCGTACGTTGTCCCACGACCCTGATCCGCAGGCCGAGAATTTTGCACAGCACGCCCCAGATCACACGTGTCCAGCGGATCTTGACCGTACCGGGCACCAGCAGCAGGCATGCTTCGAACCCGACGGAAAGCGGAATCCATACCACCAGCGCGCTCAGCCGGCATGCGGCGCGCACCGTCTGTACACGGCGCAGCAGGCCGTCAACCACAGGGGTGGGAGACAGGGCGTCTGGTGTGCCCGAAAGCCGGTCCCGCCCGTCAGGGGTGGGTCTGGTGCGGGTCATGGGCTTGTTGCTGCCGACCGCGTGTCTGCCAGACAATGGCCACGGGCTGCTCTGCGGGAAAAACACACAAACATGTGCCCCCATACCGCGAACCGGGGGGCGCGGACAATCCATGCCACGTAATAAGACGGTGTTTCACGCCCCATGCCGGTGTTCGGGCCGGGTCTTTCCGGGCTGGAACGCCCACGCCATGATGGCCTGCGGCCGGTATCGCGCGGTTGCCACCCGGCCCGGAATCGCACCCTGGCACGATCAGGGCGTGCAGCCGGATGGATGGAGCGAGTGCCTGTACGGTTTTCCGGGGCGGGTTTTTCAGGTGTGTCGGAGATCGGTTTTTTCGCGCGGTGCCGTATTTTGGTCATGGTATGGTATGACACGCGGCAGTAGCATGACGCCCGGACGGCAGGGAGGCATAAAGGCTGGTTTATGCGGCAAATGATAGACGACGCGCAGTGACCGTGAGTAAAAAAACTTTCCTGGGTGTCGTGTCCGGTCGGGTCATGGGTACGACGAATCGTATACTGGCAGGCTTCGTGCTGTGGGGTGTCACGACGCATGGCGGGTGGGCCGCCGACCCGCAGGCCTATACCGCGACCCTGATCAAGACCGGCGAAGCTGATCTGGATACTGCCGTCAGCGCGTCATCCGACCTGCTGGCGCTTCAGGCAACCCATGCCGTGGGGCCTTTCGCGCTGGCCGGGCGCGTGCGCAGCGATTACGAGCGTGTGCGTACGGGCCTGCAGAGCTGCGGGTACTACGCGGGTGTCGTGCATATTACCCTGCGCCGGACCAAAGGCGGCGACAGTGTCAGGATAGACGGGCAGTCCGCCGCGCTGGCCAACTGGATCGAGGCCGTTCCGGCGGGGGAGAAAATCGCTGTCGATATCTCCATCGAAAAAGGACCGCTCTTCCATCTCGGCTCCATCCGGCTGGTGGATCAGGCAACGCATACGACCCCGGTGCTGAGTGCTGCGCAGACAAAGGTGTTCGGTCTGGCGCCCGGTCAGCCTGCCGTGGCCCAGACGGTGCTGGGGGCAGGCGGGCAGTTGCTCGACGCGCTCAAGGAAAGCGGACATGCCCTGGCGCGGGTGGAAAAGCCCACGGCCTATGTCAGGCCGCAGGAGCGGACACTCGATATCGTCTACCCCGTTACCCCCGGTCCCGTGCTCGATATCGGCACCATCAGCCTGGACGGCCTGCGGCGCGTGCATGCAACCTTCATCCGCAGGCGCCTGACGATCAGCCCCGGACAGTTGTACCAGCCGTCCCGGATCGAATCCGCCCGCCAGAACCTGACCGATCTGGGCGTTTTCTCCAACGTTGCGGTCAAGGACGGGTCCGATAAGGCTGTCGACGGGACCATGCCGCTGAACTTCACCTTTCAGGAAAGCAAGCGCCGTTCCGTCGGGGCGGAAGTGGGATATTCGACCGATCTGGGGGCGCGTGCCGGGGCCAACTGGACCCATTACAACCTTCTGGGCAATGCCGAACGCCTGCGCCTGACAGCCCTTGTCACAGGTCTGGGCGGGTCCGCGCAGCAGGGGCTGGGCTACGATGTCTACGCCGATTTTTTCAAACCCGATTTTCTTGAACGCAACCAGAACCTGAGCACGCGTATCGAGGGCCTGCGCCAGCTTTTCTGGTCCTACCGCCAGACCGCCGTGTTGCTGCGTGGGGGCGTGACACGTCCGATCGCGGGGAACTGGAACGGCAATTTCGGGCTTTCCGCGGAGCAGGAAAAAATCGAACAGTTCGGCGTCACGCGCGATTACACGATTCTCGGAGCGCCACTGGCCGCCACATACGACAATACGGGGGTCAGCAACCCGGTCGAACCCGCCCTGCACGGCGTGCGCGCCAATATCAGCATCATGCCATCCGTGTCGTTGGGTAACAAAGGAACGGGAACGTCGTTTTTCGCGATCATGAACGCCTCCGCCTCGACCTATTTCGACCTGCATCACCTCCATATCAGCAAGCCCGGGCGCAGTATTCTGGCCTTTCGTGCCACGGTGGGCAGTATCCGGGGTGCCAGCACGTGGGATATTCCGCCTGACCAGCGCATGTATGCCGGCGGCAGTGCGACAGTGCGCGGCTATCGCTGGCAGGGGGTGGGGCCACAATACGGGCATACACGCTATGCCATCGGCGGCACCTCGGTGGACGCGGCGTCGGTGGAATACCGTCAGAGGCTGTTCCGCAGTTTCGGCATGGCGGTTTTTGCCGATGCGGGGCAGGTCGGCGGTTCGTCCCTGCCATTGACCGGGACCGTGCGCGTGGGCGCGGGTGGCGGGGTGCGGTACTACACCCCCATAGGCCCGGTGCGGCTCGATGTGGCGGTGCCGCTCAACCGTGCCCCGTACGGTGACAGGTGGGATCTTTATATCGGTCTGGGAGAGTCGTTCTGATGGCGCAACACGACGGGACATCCCAGCCCGTATCCGCTGGTCAGCCCCCCCGGAACGGGCGGTGGCGCCGGGTCGCGCGTTTTGCACTGGTCGCGGTGGCGGCCCTGGCCGTTGTGGTGGGGCTGGCGGTGGCCGGGCTGCTGGTCGGGGCCAATACGGGGCCGGGCCGGCGCTTTCTGGTCCGCCAGACCGCCGCCCTTACGGGGGGCACGGTCGTGATAGACGGGCTGTCGGGCCGCTTTCCCGACAGGTTTCGCCTGGCCCGGCTGGATATCAGGGACACGCAGGGCGTTTGGCTGAGCCTGCGCGACATCCACCTTGACTGGTCCCCCCTTGCCCTGCTGGGCCGCACGGCGCGGATCAACGCGTTTACCGCGGCTGAACTGGATATGGCCCGCCTGCCGGTATCGTCCGAGCCGGCCAGGGCGACGTCCAGCCAGGGGAGTTCGTCTTCGCTGAAGCTGGGGGTGGATATCCGGCATCTTGCTGTGGAGCGTATTGCCGTAGGTGCGCCCATTGCTGGGCAGGCCGCCAGTTTTTCAGTTTCGGGTCATGGGCGGATCAGCAATATCGACCCGGTTCTGAACGGGTTGAGCCTGCCCTCGCTCCCGCGTTCGGACATTGCGCTGGCTGTACGCAGGCTGGACAGGGCAGGACAGATCGCCCTGCAAACGGCAACGGGCAAGGGCAATCTTACCCTGCACCTGGATGCGAGCGAAGGCGCGGACGGTTTTCTGGTATCCCGGCTGGCCATGCCGCAACTGGCACCTCTGGCGCTGCGGCTTGATCTCAAGGGCCCCATTGCCGCATCGGCCCTCGCCTTCGATGCCAGGGCAGGGGCCGTTACGGCGCATATGGCCGGCGTTCTGGATCTGCCCTCCAGCAGGATGGCCCGTCTCGATGCGGGGATCGACGCGCCGGCCATGACGCTGACACCCGATATCGGGTGGAAATCGGTGCATTTTCTCGCGCATCTGAGCGGGCAGATGACAGCTCCGCGCGGCACGGCCGATCTCGATGTGTCCCAGCTTGTGGCGGCGGCGGTCAATATCGGCGCGCTCAAGGGCCATTTCACGGGGGATGGCGGCACGACACCAGCCGCCGAACTGCTGCATCTGGTGCTCAGCGCGGATGGACTGCGCCTGCCGGGCAAGGCCCCCACGCTGCTGGCGCAGGCCCCACTGGTGCTGGATGCACGGCTGGCCCCCGCGCAGCCGGGCGCTCCGCTTGACTTCACGCTCAGCCATCCTGTCCTCGGGCTGAACGGTTCGGTACGGACACAGGCCCCGCAGCAGGCCACGCTGGCGCTGAAACTGCCAGACCTGCTGCCGATCGGGGAGGCTGTGGGCGTTGCCCTGCGCGGCCAGGGCGGCATGACCCTGCGCGTCCAGCGTCCCGCACAGCAGGTGGGCGCTACACAGCTTGGTGTGGATGGCACCGTGTCCCTGACCGGGGGGCAGCCGCAGGCGGTCGGCCTGATCGGGACCGAAGGACGCTTTGCTACCACGGCCACGATAACGCCATTGCCAGCCCAGGGGGCCACGGCCTCGGGCCAGCGGATAGATATCAGTACCCTCAGCGTTGACGGGCATGCCCTGCATATCAAGGGGCAGGGGCGTCTGAGCACCGGTCGGGACATGGATCTTTCGCTGTCCCTGGCGCTGCCCGATCTGTCGCGGGCTATGCCGTTCCTGCGTGGGCCGCTGACTATGGCCGTGACCGCAAAAGGCCCGGTGCAGGATTTTGCGGCCAATGTGCATGCGCAGGCCAGCCCCGGCACTGCCACCATGCCCCAGGGCGATCTGGTGCTGGATGCTGCGGCCCAGCATCTGCCGGGCGCGCCCCAGGGCAGTCTTGACCTGCACGGCACGCTGGACCGCAACCCGCTGAAACTGGCGGCCACTTTCAGCCAGAATGCGGCGGGTGAGCGTGCGCTGGCCCTGACGGACCTGTCGTGGAACAGTGTTCAGGGCCATGCCACCCTGACCCAGCATGTGGGTGAGATTCTGCCGCTGGGCACGCTTGACCTGAGCATTGCCCGTCTGGCGGATTTCCGCTCCCTGCTTGGCCAGCCACTTGGTGGCCGGCTTGTGGCGTCGGTACGCACGGCGCAGGACGGTACCGTGCCGGTCGTGAGCCTCAGGCTCGATGGGAACGTGGCCCTGCCTGCGGCCAGTATCGGCAGTCTGGCATTGGCGGGTACGGTGCGTGACCCTTCGGCCCATCCCGATGCCGACCTGACGCTGCGGCTGGGTGGGGTGAACGCCTATGGCGTGAAGGGGCAGGCGCGGCTTGGCGCCAAGGGACCAGAGAACGCCATGGCGCTGAGCATGCAGGTCGGTCCGGCAAGCTGGTCGGGCAGCCCGCTGGCGCTGGATGCCGCGGCCCTGCTCGACCTGCCCGCAAGGCAGGTGCGTGTGCAGAAACTGACAGCAACCGCGCGGGAGGAAACCCTGCGCGTGCTCGCGCCCGCTCTGGTTTCTTTCGGGGATGAGATGGGCGTGGACCGTCTGCGCGCCACTCTTGGTGTAAAGGGCAGCGCGCCTGCGACACTGGATATTGCCGGGCGTATCAAACCTGCTCTGGCCCTTACGGCGGATGTGCGCAATGTCACGCCCGCGCTCGCCCGGCCTTTTGTGCCGGGGCTTGAGGCACAGGGCGTTGTAACCGCATCGGCCAGACTGTCGGGGACATTGGCCCAGCCAGTGGGCAATGTGCAGCTTACGGGGCGCGGCCTGCGCATGAGCGGGAGTTCGGCCGCGGCCTCTGTTCCGGCCCTGACGCTGGATGCCTCTGCCGTGCTCAGCGGCAATGCCGCGAAGGTGCAGGCACAGGCTGCTGGCGGCCCCAAGCTGGCGCTCCAGGTCAATGGCACGGCCCCTCTGGGTGAGGGGGGCGCACTGAACCTGCGCGTTGGCGGGCGCCTCGATCTGAGCATAGCCAACGGCGTGTTGGGCGTGCAGGCCCGGCAGGCCGCCGGTCAGGCACAGATGGACCTGCTGGTGGCGGGCAAGCTTGCCAGTCCGGTCGTGACCGGCACGCTCGACCTGCGCGATGCCGATTTTCAGGATTTTGCGCAGGGCGTCCATCTGGCACAGATCAACGGCCGGGTGGTGGGAGAGCGCGACAGGCTGGTCATCCAGAACCTGACGGCCAGGGCGGGTGAGGGCACGGTGGGCTTAACGGGCTCTGTCGGGGTGTTCGCACCCGGTCTGCCGGTTGACCTGCGTTTGCAGGCCCGCAAGGCGCGGCCTGTTTCCAGCGATCTGCTGACAGCCGTGCTCAATGCCGATGTCAGCGTGACCGGCCAGGCCAGCACGCGCATTGATGTTGCGGGCACGGTCAACCTCAGTCAGGTCGATATCAATATTCCCAATTCCCTGCCGACTTCTGTCGCCAGGCTGGATGTCATCTGGCCGGGCGATGAAAAAAAGAAGGAGGAAGAGGCCCGGGCCGCCAGCACCCACGCCATGGTGGTTGGGCTGAATCTGCGCGTGGTCTCTCCGGGCAAGTTTTTCGTGCGGGGCCACGGGCTGGATGCCGAAATGGCGGGCAGGCTGCTGGTCGGGGGTACGGCGCAGGCGGCACAGGTCAGCGGCGGGTTCGACCTCAAGCGCGGGAACTTCAATCTTGCCGGTATTTCGCTGAACTTTACCAAAGGCCGCGTGGCTTTTACCGGTTCGGGCGTGGACCATCAGCTTGACCCGACCCTGGATTTCGAAGCCGATCGTGTCGTCAATGGCGAGACAGCCATGCTCAAGGTCGGCGGTTATGCCAGTTCGCCGCGCATCACCTTTGAATCCCTGCCACCCCTCCCGCAGGACCAGGTACTGGCGATGCTGATTTTCGGCACGGACGCGCATTCCCTTTCGTCCACCCAGATGATCGAGATCGGGACGGCGGTGGCGACCCTGACCGGGCTGACCCCGTTCGACCCCATGGGCACGCTGCGCAAGACCCTGCATCTGGACCGGCTGTCCATCAGCGGCGGGTCCGGGGTGGGGAATGGCGGTACCAGTGTGGAGGCCGGAAAATACGTGATGAAGGGTGTTTACGTGGGGGCCAAGCAGGCTACATCCGGCTCGGGTACGCAGGCGCAGGTTCAGGTGGACCTGACCCACCAGCTCAAGCTGAACACCACGGTGGGCACAGGAGGCACGGTCACCGGCTTTACAACGCCTGAAAACGATCCGGGCAGCAGCGTGGGGCTGCTCTGGCAGCATCGGTACTGACGGATAGGGGGCCAGGGGGCGCGCATGTGGCGCAGGGGGCATGCAGCGCGCCACATGCCCACCCGGCGTGTCGTGCCGGAGCAGCACGCACGGGCCTGCGTTTACCGCCTTCCTGTGCCGTGCCGGGGTGTGCTGGCTGTGTCAGGCAGGCGAGAGATCGAGCATGACCGGCACATGGTCGGAGGGGGAGACCCAGTCGCGGGCTTCGCGGATGACCATCATGCCCGACAGTTCGGGCACCAGGTCGGGCGTGACCCAGATATGGTCCAGCCTGCGGCCCCGGTCCGACTTCTGCCAGTCGCGATTGCGGTAGGACCACCACGTGTAGAGCTTTTCCTCGGGCGGGACAAAATGCCGCATCGCATCCACAAAGCCGGTGTCCAGCAGGCGGCCCAGCCGCTGTGTTTCCGGCGGGGTGTGGCTGACGATCTTGAGAAGCTGCTTGTGGCTCCACACGTCGTGTTCCAGCGGTGCGATGTTGAGATCGCCCACCAGCACGGTGCGGCGTGAATCCCGCGCGCTGAACCACTCGGTTATCTCGTCCACGAACGCCAGCTTGTGCGCGAATTTGGGGTTGATGTCCGGGTCGGGCTCGTCCCCCCCGGCGGGAATATAAAAATCATGGAGTTCCACGCTGCCCTGCGGGGCGTGGACCATGGTGGCGATATGGCGACAGTCTTCCTTGTCGCACCAGTTGGGCATGTCGGGCAGCGGCTCAAGCGGATGGCGCGAGAGAATGGCAACACCGTTATACCCCTTCATGCCCCTGTAGTGCAGGTGCTCATACCCCAGGGCGCGCAGGGCGTCGGCGGGAAAGAGCGGGTCGGGGACCTTGGTTTCCTGCAGGCACACCACGTCCGGCAGGAGGTGGGTCGTGAGTTTTTCCAGCAGCGGCAGGCGCAGCCGCAGGGAGTTGATGTTCCAGGTCACAAGTCGCATGGCTGTGGGCATGACGCATCGGTGTTTGCAGGGCAAGCAAAAAGCGCGGATAACGGGGGACCGGCGTTCACAAAGCTGCGGCAACAGCCATGGGCTTTGGGCCGTTTCCTTGCAATTTCAGCCAGCAGGGCCATTTTTCAGGCATGACATCTCCTTCCTTCGCCAGTGTGGCGCAGTCCAGCCCCGAACAGGGCTCCGTATCGCCGCAGGACGTACAGGCTCTGCACCGCAGCCTGTTCACGCTCGACAGTCATATCGATATCCCCTGGCCGGATCGGGACGACGCGTTCAGCCTGACATCGGACCGTCATGTCGACCTGCCCAAGATGCAGCGCGGCGGCATGTCGGCCGGGTGCTTCGTGGCTTATATCGGCCAGGGCCCCACGACAGCGGAAGGGCATGCCCAGGCCCGGCAGCAGTGCCTGGACATGCTCGATGCCATCAACCGCATGCAGGGCGAGCATAACGGCGTGACGGCGCGTGTCTGCTCCACCGTGGCGGAGATTGACGCCGCCCGCGCCGCAGGCGCCATCGCGGTCATTCCGGCCGTGGAAAACGGCTACGGCATGGGGGAGGACCTGGCCATGCTGGAGCGGTTCCGTGCAAAGGGGGCCCGCTACGTGACCCTGACCCATAACGGGCACAATGTTCTGGCCGATGCCGCAATCCACCGCCCCAGCCTGGGGGACGAGCCGCAACGGCACGGTGGCCTGTCTGCCCTGGGGCGGGACGCCGTGGCGGAAATGAACCGGCTTGGCCTGCTGGTGGATGTCTCGCACGCTGCAAAAAGCACCATGCTGGCGGCGGTGCAGGTTTCGGCAACGCCGGTGGTGGCCACGCATTCCTGCGTCCGCAGCCTGTGCGACCATCCGCGCAACCTGGATGACGAACAGCTTGACGCCCTGCGTGCCAGCGGCGGCGTAATCCAGATTACGGCCATGCCGGCTTTTCTCAAACCCAAACCCGAGGAGGGGAAGCGCACGGCTGGTGTTGCCGATTTCGTGGACCATATCGATTACGTGGTGCGCCGGATCGGGGTCGAGCATGTGGGCATTTCCTCCGATTTCGATGGCGGTGGCGCGCTGGCCGACTGGCAGGACGCGACACAGGGCGTGAACCTGACGGCGGAGCTTATGCGCCGCGGCTATGACCGCAGCGAAATTGCCGCGTTCTGGGGCGGGAATTTCCTGCGTCTGCTGGACCGGGCCGAACAGGTGGCGCGCGGGTAAAACCCGCAATCAAGGGGGAGGGGTATCGTGCAAAATTTGTCCACTTCTCTCTTGACTCCCTCTGTTTTTCACAAAAAATTCAAAAAGGCCGTTTCGAAAAACGGGGATTTGAAGGAAAATTGTTTTAAAACAAGACATTAATTCTTATGCTTAAAAAATGAGCATTCCGTTGAAAGAACCGAAAATCTGCGGTTTGTGCTGAGTCCGCCCCAGATGTTCCACAGAGTTATCCACACAAACGGTGGATGAAACCCGGAGCCTTAAAAGAGCGCCTGATGACAACTGAATATTCTGCAACGGGTATGGCCCCCGCCACACAGGATACGCCCCCGGGGCACCCTGTCAGGGGGGTGGAGGCCATCCGCCATGCGTTGCAAACCATGCCGCTCTCGCCCGGCGTGTACCGCATGCTGGGGCAGAAGGGGGAAGTGCTGTACGTCGGCAAGGCGCTTGCGCTCAAAAAACGGGTGACATCCTACACCCAGATCGCACGCCTGCCTGAACGGCTCAGGCGCATGGTGTCGGAAACGGTGGCGATGGAGATCGTCACCACCCATACCGAGGCCGAGGCCCTGCTGCTTGAGGCCAACTACATCAAGCGCATGAAGCCGCGTTTCAACATCCTGCTGCGCGACGACAAGAGCTATCCGTGGATGATGCTGACCGACGGCCATCCCTTTCCCCAGATCGCCAAGCACCGGGGCAAGGCCGAAAAAGGGGCGTCACTCTGGGGGCCGTTCGCGTCCGCCTGGGCGGTCAACCAGACGCTCAATCTCATCCAGCGCGTTTTTCTGCTGCGCTCCTGCACCGATGCGGTGTTCAACAGCCGCAGCAGGCCGTGCCTGCTTTACCAGATCAAGCGCTGTTCAGGTCCCTGTGTGGACCGTATCGACCAGCCTGCCTATGCCCATCTGGTGGCCCAGGCGCGGGACTTTCTGTCCGGCAGGGACACAGCCCTGCGCGACACGCTGGGCCGCGAAATGAACGAGGCCGCTGAAGCGCTCGATTTCGAGCGGGCCGCCGTTCTGCGCGACCGGATCAGGGCGCTGGCCCAGATGCAGGAATCGAGCGTGATCAACCCTGCCTCCCTGCAGGATGCGGACGTGCTGGGGTTCTGGCAGGAAGGCGGGCAGGTCTGCATTCAGGTGTTCTTTATCCGTGGGGGGCGCAATAACGGCAGTCGTTCGTTTTTCCCCGCCCACACGCAGGATGAACAGCCCGGCGATATTCTGGGCGCGTTCATCGCGCAGTTCTACGACGACAAGCCCATTCCCGCGCAGATTCTGGTCAATCTCGACCTGCCCGAACAGGCCCTGCTGGCCGAAGCGCTCAGCCTGCACAAGGGCCGCAGGGTCGAAATTCTCAGCCCCCAGCGCGGGGAGAAAAAACATGTGCTGGACCATGCCGTTACCAATGCGCGTGATGCGCTCAAGCGGCGGCTGGCGGAAACGGCGGGGCAGGCCCGCCTGCTCGAAGGCGTGGCCCGGGTTTTGGGGCTGGATGCGCCACCTGAGCGGATCGAGGTTTACGACAACAGCCATATCCAGGGTTCGCATGCCTATGGCGTCATGATCGTGGCCGGAGCGGAAGGATTCAACCGCAAGGCCTATCGCAAATTCCGCATCAAGGGCCCGGTCACGCCGGGGGATGACTTCGCCATGATGCGCGAAGTGCTGGAACGCCGGTTTGGCCGCGCCCTGAAGGAGGCGGAGGAGGGCGATACCTCGAACTGGCCCGATGTGCTGCTGATCGACGGCGGTGCCGGCCAGTATTCGGCCGTACGCGGCGTGCTGGACGATCTGGGGGTCACGGGCGTCAAGCTGGTGGGCATTGCCAAGGGCCCCGACCGTGACGCCGGCCGGGAGTGGTTCCATACCGGCGAGGGAGAGCCTTTCCAGCTCGATCTGCGTGACCCGGTTCTGTATTACCTCCAGCGCCTGCGTGACGAGGCCCACCGTTTTGCCATTACCACCCACCGGGCGGGACGGTCGAAAACGCTTGTCACCTCGGAGCTGGACGACATTCCCGGCGTGGGGCCGGCCCGCAAGAAGATGCTGCTCAACACGTTCGGTTCGGCGCGGGCGGTCAAGCAGGCAGGGCTGGGGGAACTGGAGGCGGCACCGGGTATCAGCCATGAAATGGCGCGGGCGATCTATGGCCATTTCCACCCCGACTGGACACCGGAGTAAGCCGCATGGCAGCCCCGTTATGCGGACGGGCCGTGAAATGGTGCGGGAATTATGAAATTAAGAAAAAACTGACAGGTTTGCGATAGGACTAGCCATTCCAGCCTGCGGGGAAATGCGCTACCATTGCAACCGATGTTGACAGACCTGCCAAACGTTCTGACGTTGTCGCGTATCGTGGCCATTCCCATTGTCGTGGGGTTTGCCGCCTATGGCACCCCGCTGGCCGACGCGACAGCCTGCGTGCTGTTCATTCTTGCAGGCATTACAGATTATTTCGACGGCAGGATCGCGCGCTCCAGGCATCAGCTCTCGGATTTCGGGCGCATGTTCGACTCGATTGCCGACAAGCTTCTGGTCGGGGCCTGCCTTATGGTGCTGGCCGGATACGCGCACCTGCCGTATCAGAGCCTGTGGCCCGCCATTGTCATTCTCTGCCGGGAAATTCTGGTATCGGGCATGCGCGAATATCTGGCCGAGCGTCATGCCATGCTTCCTGTCACACGGCTGGCCAAATGGAAAACCGGTTTCCAGATGACGGCCATAGGCTTCCTGCTCGCGGGGGACGGCACGGGCCTTCTGCTGGGTGCGCCGTGGCTGCATGTTGCGCTGATCGGGGCTGTTCTGCTGTGGATAGCAGCTGTCCTGACCCTGATTACCGGCTGGGATTATCTGACCACGGGCCTGCGCCATGTGGACCTGTAGGGGTGTTCTGCCCCGGTAATCCGTCCGGGTGGGGCGGCGCTGCACCGTCATGACTGCTGGCGGGCTTGTATGCGCAGGGGTGAACGCACGAACAAGCGGAGTAAGGTATGCGCAAGGCCGCCTTTTTGGGTTTGAGCGTGTTGCTGGGCGGATGTTCGGGGTTCGACAAATTCCTGTCTGACACGGTGTCCCTGCCGGGAGCTAACCCGAACGCGCCTGGCGGCTCGGATATGAACATGCGGCGTGTCAGGGGGCTGTATGTCTCCGAACCGCCTGTTCTGCCGCAAGGTGGCAATGTCTGGCCCGGTCCGCCTCCGCCGCTGCCCACCCTGGCCGATGTGGAACGCCAGCGCGACGCCACAGCGGGCACCAACCAGCCGCAACTGCCCGATGGACAGGAAATCAGCATCGGCAGGCAGGAAAAGGCAGCTAATTCCGCGGTTGCGGCCAGTCCCCTGCAACTGCCCAATCCGGTTTACCACGAAACCAGCCGGGCCATGGAAACAGGCAGCAGAGCCCGGGCTTCCACGATTGAAATACCCAATGGCGACGGGACTGTTACAGTCATAGCTCCCGATGGGTCGGTCAGTACCCGCACGCAGGGGCATGCTCCCGCTTCACGCCATACAACGGGTGTCGTTGTCGGCCATTAACAGCGGTTGCGGGCCAGACGTCGGGCATTGGCGGGCTGATGGGGCTTTTCTGCCCTGAAGATACGCGTTTTCTCTACTTCGTGCGTGTCGATTTTGTACCGTGTGGCTTTAAGGTAAAAATGCTCCGCCCGGTCGCCGGGGGATGTCAGTGCGGGCAGGCAGGGCCAGATCTGGGCTGGGCATGATGAGCGGGCATGATGAGTGGGCAGTGGACGGCGAAGCCCTTTATGGCGCATATCCAGCCGACAGACAGACGGAACGGGTCCAGGATCATGACAGGCACGGCAAATATCCTGTATTTTGCGGCCCTGCGCGAGCAGATCGGTCGGGAAAGCCAGCTTGCGGCCATTCCCCCAGGCGGTGTGACGGTCACCGGCCTGCTGGGGCAACTGGGGGCTGCGGACCCGCGCGTGGCCAGTGCGTTCGCGGCGGAACCGCGCTTGCGGGTGGCGGTAAACCAGACGCTGGGCAGTCTGGACCGGATTGTGCAGCCGGGTGACGAAGTTGCCATTTTTCCGCCTATGACCGGGGGCTGATGCCCATGGCCATTCATGTGAGTGTGCAGGACAGCCCGTTCGATACCGCTGGCGAAATCGCGCGCCTTTCAGCCCTGTCGGATCAGATTGGCGGGGTGGGAACCTTCGTGGGCCAGGTACGCGGCGGCAATGGCCTGCTCAGCCTGACGCTGGAGCATTACCCCGGCATGACGGAAAAAATCCTGCATGTGCTGGCGCAGGAGGCCGTGCAGCGTTTTGGTCTGCTTGGCTGCACGCTGGTCCACCGCGTGGGGACAATGCGGGTGGGGGAGGCCATTGTATTCGTCGGAGCCAGCGCGGCCCACCGCGCCGCAGCCCTTGAGGCCACGGCATTCCTGATCGACCGGCTCAAGACCGGTGCTCCGTTCTGGAAAAAAGAAGAATATGCCGATGGTCATGCCTCCTGGGTTGCCGCCCGGGAGGAAGACGAACAGGCTGCCCGCGCCTGGATGCAGCACGCACCACCCCAGACCTGAACGCCCTTTGCACGGCGGCACGGGTGTTACGGGCGGCTATGGCTGCAAGGTGTGCGGGTGGGGCGGATGTTCAGGCGCTCAGCACCGTATGGATCGCCGTGGTCAGCCTGAGGAGTTCCGCCTCTGTGATGGTGAAGGCGGGTGTAAGATAAACGATATTGCGGAAGGGGCGTATCCACGCCCCCTGGGCGACAAAGCGCTGGCGCAGGGCTTCAGGGTTCGCAATGGCCTGCATTTCCACAACGCCTATGGCGCCCAGCGTGCGAACGTCCACCACACCGGGCAGGGTGCGGCAGGGTTCGAGCTGTTCGCGCAGCAGGGCATTGATCGTTGCGACCTGTTGCAGCCGCGGCTGCGTTTCAAACAGGTCGAGCGAGGCATTGGCGCATGCGCAGGCCAGCGGATTGGCCATGAAGGTGGGGCCGTGCATCAGCGCGTGTTCGGGGTTGTCGGACAGAAAGGCCTCGAACACATGGCGGCGCGCGACTGTTGCGGCCAGCGCCATGGTGCCGCCGGTCAGCGCTTTTGACAGGGTGACGATATCGGGCACGATCCCGGCCTGTTCACAGGCGAACAACGTGCCGGTGCGGCCGAAACCTGTAAAAATTTCATCCACGATCAGAAGAATGTCGTAGCGGTCGGCTGCGGCGCGCAGAATACGCAGGACTTCGGCCCCATGGAACAGCATGCCGCCCGCCCCCTGTACCAGCGGCTCGACAAGAATGGCCGCCACCTCGTGGGCGTGGCGTTCAAGCAGGGCATGGAATTCCCTGCTGCTGGCTTCATCCTGCGGGAGCGGGGCTATGACCTGTCGCGCAAGGGTGTTGCCATAGAGATGGTGCATGCCTTCCTCTGGGTCGCATACGGCCATGGTGCCCAGCGTGTCGCCATGGTAGCCACCCTTGAAGGCCAGCATGCGGGTACGTCCTGTCTCTCCTCTGTTCAGCCGGTACTGAATGGCCATTTTCATGGCGACTTCGACAGATACGGACCCCGAATCCGAAAAAAACACCCGTTCCAGATCGCCCGGCAGCAGGGCGCACAGTCTTTGCGCCAGACGCAGGGCCGGTTCATGCACCATGCCGCCAAACATGACATGGGGCATGGTGGCCAACTGGCGGCTTGCGGCTTCGCGAATATGCGGATGGTTATAGCCGTGGCAGGCGGTCCACCACGCGGCAACGCCGTCCACAAGTTCGCGCCCGTCCGCCAGCGTGATCCGGCTGCCCTGCGTGCCTATGGCCGCCAGCGGGGGGGCTGCGGTCTGCATCTGGCTATAGGGCAGCCAGATATGCGAACGTCCTTGCTGGTACCAGTCGGGCATGGGGGAAGCGGACATGTCTGCGCTCTTTCGTGACGGAAAGGCCGGGCGGAACACGGCGGGAACATGGGGAGGTATGGGGGTGATTGACCTGATGCGCAGGCTCCGGCACCAAGTCGGGTCATGATGGGGTTTGACGATCTTTTTCTCAAAGGGCTGGATACCTTGGGCGGGCAGGGCCGTCTACGGTCATGCCGGTCGTGGCATGGGGCTGGCCCTGGGCTTTTGCGCGCCGATGATGGTGCTGTGCTGGTCGATTTCTCGTCCAACGATTATCTGGGGCTGCGCACGCACCCGCTGCTGGCCCAACGCGCCCAGGACTGGGCACGGGAGGAAGGGAGCGGCAGCGGTGCATCGCGGCTGGTGACGGGCACGTCCCCCCAGGTCGCGCGGCTGGAACGGCGCGTGGCGGACCTGAAAGGCATGCAGGCGGCCCGGCTGTTTTCTTCGGGCTGGCAGGCCAATGCGTCCATCGTGCCGGCACTGGCACGGCTTTCCATGCAGGAGACGGGGGCACCGGCCATCGTGATCGTGGACAGGCTGATCCATGCCAGCCTGTACCATGGCTGCGCTGCCGCAGGCCTGCGGCCCAGACGGTTCCGGCATAATGACATGGACCACCTGCGCACGCTGCTGGAACAGGCAAAAGGATCGGGCCTGCGGATAATCTTGACGGAAAGCGTGTTCAGCATGGACGGGGACCGGGCCGATCTGGCCTCCCTGCATGACCTCGCCCGTCGCCATCATGCCTTTCTGTGTGTGGACGAAGCGCATGCCACGGGTGTTCTGGGCGAGTCCGGCAAGGGGCTGGTGGCCGGGCGGGCCGATCTGGTCATAGGCACGTTTTCCAAGGCGCTGGGCAGCATGGGGGCTTTTGTCGCGGCGTCCGACCCGGTCTGCCGCTGGCTGGAAAACGCGGCGTCGGGGTTTGTGTTCTCGACGGCACCGTCACCGCTGGTGCTGGGGGCGGTGGACGCGGCTCTGGATCTTCTGCCCGCCATGGAGGAGGCCCGCAGGCATACCGCCAGTCTGGCTGACGCCTTTCGTAAGGATATGCTCCGGGCCGGGCTGGATGTCGGTCCGTCTTCCACCCAGATCGTGCCGGTGCTGATCGGGGGGGAGGCGGAAACACTCGCCGTTGCGCGCAGGGTGGAGCAGGCTGGTTTTCTGGCGGTTGCCATTCGTCCGCCTACGGTCCCGCCCGGTAGCTGCCGCCTGCGGGTGGTGCTGCACGCACACCACACCCATGCGCAGGTAAATGGGCTGGCCGCAGCCGTGGCGGATGCCTGCAGGGGCCTGGGCTGATGCAGGGCCTGCGCGCGGTTTTCCTGCATGGCTGGGGGTTCGGGCCGGATATCTGGACGCCTGTCATCAGCCGTCTGGGGTGGGATGGGGTGCAAACGCCCGATCTTGGTTTTCTGGGCACGACAGGGGCCAGTGTAGACGAGGTTTTCGAGCGGATCGGGCAGGAGGGGCGGCCCGTACTGGCTGTGGGGCATTCGCTGGGCTTTCTGTGGCTGGCCAGCCAGCAGGGGTGGCCAGCCGGCAGTATCATGGTGGGTGTGAATGCCTTTGGCTGTTTCGCGGCGCGGCCGGACTTTGCACAGGGCGTGTCGGCTCGTATCCTGGCTCGCATGATCAAAGGTCTGGAGACAGATGCGGCAGGGGTCGTGAACACATTTCGCGCCCGTTGCGGTGCGCCTGCCGTGCCGGAGGGCTGCTGCGTGAACGTCGCGCCCCTGCGTGCCGGGCTGGACATGCTGATGCAAGCGGATGTCCGTACCCCTCTGGCCGGCATGGCGGGGCGTATCTGTATTCTGGGCGGGACGGAGGATGCTGTGGTGCCACCTGCCATGCTCGCGGCGTCCGTGCCTGGGGGCGTTACCACCCGGTGGGTTGAAGGAGGGCACATGCTGCCATGGACGAACCCCGAGGCCTGCGCCCGACTGCTGCGGGATGTGGCCGCGAGTGGCGCGGGGCAGCCCGACCTATGACACCGGCCCCCCGCGCGACCCGGATTGGCGCAAGCTTCGACAAGGCTGAAGGTTACGATACGGCAGCCATTGTGCAGCGCCTGTCTGCCCGTGAACTGGCCAGCGACATTGCGCGCCGGGTGGCGGGTGCAGGCCCGGCTTCGGCCCCGGGGCCTGCCCCCCGGCGTATTCTGGAAATCGGCTGCGGCACCGGCCTGCTGACGCGCGAACTGCATGCAATGTGGCCGCAGGCCGAACTGGTGGCCACGGATTATTCCCCCCGTATGCTGGCCCGTGCGCGGACCCGCATGGCGGAATGCGCGCCCTCGTCCCGGCCAGTGACCTTCCGTGTCATGGATGCGAGCCAGCCCGATATTGCCGGGCCGTTCGACGTGATTTGCGGCAACATGGTCCTGCAATGGCTGGAAAACCCGGCGGGCGTGCTGCAAACACTTTCGGCTTTGCTAGCCCCCGGCGGGGTGCTGGCGGTCTCCACCCTGCTGGGCGGCACGTTCGAACAATGGCGTGCGGCATGCGCGGCGGAAGGGGGGCAGGCCGCCACACCCGTCTACCCTGATGCCCGCACCGTTGCGGACTGGGTGCCATACCCCTGCGCGGGCACGTGGCGTGTCGCGCGCTACGAACAGGTGTTTGCAACCGGGCTCGATTTTCTGCGGCACCTCAAGACCACGGGTGCCGCTGTCCCGCGTGAAGGGGCGGAACGCCTGACCCACCGCCAGATCAGGCGAGCGGCGGACAGGCTGAGCGCACATGGCGGCGCCGTAAGTTGGGAACTGGCCTATGGCTGTTTTCAACGTCCCCCGCGTGAGGGCGTTTTTGTAACCGGAACCGATACGGGTGTGGGTAAAACCCTGATCTCGGCCTGTCTGGCCCGGCGCTGGCAGGCAACGTACTGGAAACCCCTGCAAAGTGGCCTGGCGGAAGAGGACGGGGATACAGCGACCCTTACCCGTCTGGTGCCCGGTGTGGAGTGCCTTTCCCCCGTGGGGGCATACCAGGCGCCGCTGTCGCCGCAGGCCGCCGCCCGTGCGGAGGGCGTGCGGATCGACCCGGCCACGCTTGTGCTGCCGCAGGTGGACAGCGCCCGACCTCTGGTCGTGGAAGGGGCGGGGGGGCTGATGGTGCCCGCGACGGATGAGATGATGATGATCGACCTTGCCGCCGCCTGGGGGCTGCCTGTGGTGCTGGTGGCCCGGAGCGGTCTGGGCACGCTCAACCATACGCTGCTCAGTCTTGAGGCCTTGCGCCTGAGGGGGATTGCCATAGCGGGCGTGGTGCTGAACGGCCCGCCCAACCCTGAAAACCGCCGTACGATCGAATGTCTGGGCAAGGTCCGTATTCTGGCTGAAATACCGCTATGCGAACAGGTGACGCCAGATACCCTGCCCGAACTGGCGGCACGGTTTCCGTCATGGGATGCAACATTCGCTCCAGCACCCTCGCGCAACCCCGCAGGGGTCTAAGCGGCCTGCTATTCCGCACGCATGCCGGAGACACATTTAACTGGCGCGACAGGGGGCGGGGCATAAACCCTGCCGGCGCCTGCATGGTCAGGTGTGATGGCGGGGTCTTGCATGCGCCCCATGCCCGGTGTCAGTACTGGCGCATCAGCCCGGCCAGCACGCCCTGAATACGAAGCCTGTCGGCGGGGACGATACGGGTTTCATACTGCATGTTCGCGGGTTCGAGCGCGATCATGCCCCCCTTGCGGCGCAGACGTTTGAGTGTGACTTCGTGTTCATCGATCAGGGCGACGACAATCTGGCCGTTTTCCGCCTGATCGGCTTTGCGGATAATGACCTGATCGCCGTTGAGAATACCGGCATCCGTCATGGAATCACCGCTGACTTCGAGCGCGTAGTAGTCACCATTGCCAAGCATGTCGGTCGGCACGGTCAGGTTTGCCACCGGGTCCGCCAGGGCCTCGATCGGCAGGCCCGCTGCAATGCGCCCGTAAAGCGGTACCCGCACCAGTTCCGGTTTGGGGCGTGTAAAGCTGCCGCGAATGACATTGGGGGGCAGGTCTTCCGTGGATTCGGGCAGTTGCAGGACTTCCAGCGCGCGGGCGCGATGGTGGTGCCGGCGAAGAAAGCCGCGTTCCTCAAGTCCTGAAATCAGCCGGTGAATACCCGACTTCGAACGCAGGCCCATGGCTTCGCGCATTTCGTCGAAGGAAGGGGAAAACCCCGTCTGCTTGAGGTGCGAGTCAATAAAAAGCAGCAGCTTGTGCTGTTTGCGAGTCAGCATTTTCGCACCCCGGCGACACGATTGAACAGTCAGGAAAAACCTGATTTTGTTCTATGTAAGTTCTCCTTTTTTGTCAATGCATTCGCGCGTGGGAATCCGTGTTCAGGGCAGCCGGATCATACGGCATGCAGTACCTGCGTCCTGCGCCGGGGCGTTGGGGGGGCGCACGACAAGTGCCTGGCTTTGCGCCAGAATATTGAGCTGCGCCGAATCCTGCCGGGCGAAAGGAGTGACTTCTGGCAGTCCGCCTAGGGGGGCTTCGATCAGGGTAGCGCGCAGGAAATCCTGTCGTTCATCGTTCTCGCGCACGGCGCAGGCCAGAATCGCGGGCTCTGTCGCGGGCTGTGCGGGAACGCTCAGCCCCATCATGGTATGGATCGCGGGTGCCACGAACACGATGGAGCAGACAAGGGCCGCCACCGGGTTGCCCGGCAGTCCTATGACAGGTGTGTGGCCCAGCCGCCCCGAAAGCAGGGGCTTGCCCGGCCGCATGGCGATTTTCCAGAAATCGAGCTCAAGCCCCACATCATCCAGTGTGCTGCGAACCAGATCGTAAGTGCCCACGCTGGCCCCGCCTATTGTCACCAGCATGTCCAGTTGTCGGGCCTGGGTCAGGCTTCGGGTCAGGCTGGCGGTGGTGTCACGCGCCACGGGCAGCAGAACGGGGTCCGCCCCCGCCTGTTCCAGCAGGGCGCTGACCATGAACGCGGCGGAATTGAACACGCCGCTTTCAGCTATGGGGTCGCCCGGCAGGGTTATTTCATCCCCGGTGGCCAGAATGCCCACGCGCGGCCTGCGTGCGGTAGGCAGCCATACATGCCCGCCCGCTGCCGCAAGCCCGATATCTCTGGGACCGAGTTTGCGGCCTGCATGCAGCAGTACGTCGCCCTGGTTGAAATCCTGCCCACGGGCGCGGATGAACTGGCCTGCCTTGCCCGCCTGTGACAGCGTGACGTATTCGCCCTCACGGGTGACGTTTTCCTGAATGACGATGGTATCGGCCCCGGCAGGCACCTGGCTGCCGGTGAAAATACGCAGGCACTCGCCGCGACCGACCTCAAGCCCGGAAGGGTGACCGGCCGGGGCTTCGCCCACGACATGCAGCACCGCTCCCGGGTGGGTGTCTTCGACGCGGGCGGCGTACCCGTCCATGGCGGAAACCGCAACGGGCGGGTTAGCACGCCTTGCAGGCAGGTCCTGTGCCAGAATACGGCCGCACGCCATGTTGAGCGGTGTGGTTTCCTGCCCGCAGAATGGTATGTTCGCAAGGATTCGGGCGCGTGCGGTTGCCACATCGAGCATAAAATGGTCCCCTTTTGGTGTCCGTGGTGCTGCTTTGATGCAAGAAAGCTTGACCTTTTTCTTTTGTATGCGCATTTTGCGCCGAACTGAACACCGCCGGAGCCGCATGCCCGGCTCCGTAATCCTGTCCTGCTGAGGAAGCCATGGCCAAGACCAATGTTATCAAGATCCGTCTCGTTTCTACGGCGGACACCGGGTATTTCTATGTGACCAAGAAAAACGCCCGCGCGCATACGGGCAAGATGGAACTGAAGAAGTACGACCCGGTGGCGCGCAAGCACGTTGTGTTCCGCGAAGCCAAGATCAAATAAATCTGGTCTTTATCGGGGCGGTGTTGATGCCCGGATCGGAACGGCGCCTTATGGCGCCGTTTTTTGTTACCCGTATGCGTGTATAGGCCGCATAAAAAGGCTGTTTGTGTGTGGCACTCCATAGTGGTGTGCTGACCAGCAGGCAGCATCGGGCCGCGGCTGTTCAGGCGTGCGAATGCTGTCCAAAAGCCCAAAATTCAGTGCAAAGCGGCGGTGCGGGATTATAGCCACTAAAAAGCGGGCTGATGCGCACAGGGCGAGGCATTGGCGCCCAAAACCCCACCCAAGCCAGATCCGGTCAGGTCCGTTGGAATGATTGTTTGACGGAGGGTTGATGCGCGTGTTCGGTCGGCGCGTTGGCGTCAGCCACTCGGGCGGTGGTCAAAGACCTGCGGCTGCTACGGCCAGACCGTATGCAATAGTCGGATGTTAAAAAAGGCGGATCGCGCCGGTCGTAGGGAATGACGATATCATTCCTGTCGGCCATGTTGAGCATGGCGCGCGCGCGCTCATCCAGAATATCGCCATCGAGTGACTGTTCTTTCAGGCCATTTACGCGTCTGCGCCAGGTTGCCTGCTCGGTCAGGGCGTCCTGACGGGCCTGCTGGGCCTGGGCCAGCAGGCCAAGCTGCTGGTGATAGGCATGGATACCATGCTCACCCTGGGTGGCATTCCAGCCGAAATAGCCGGCAATCCCCAAAAACACCATGGGGGGAACAACGGCCCGGATAACACGACGGATGATACGACCGATCTGCACTGCTGGTTCGCCTACGCTAAAAGATCAACCCACTTTATAACGCGGTATCCATTTTAAACCATAGCAGGATGCGCGTACAAGTGAATTCGCAATCCGGGCCAGTAGCCCCCGGGGCTATTGGCCCGGGGGTATGGATTTTTGCGGTATTCAGGCCGTTTTCAGAATGGTGTAGCCAGCATACTGCGCGGCGGTAACCAGTTCCTGCTCGATGCGGATAAGCTGGTTGTATTTTGCCGTGCGGTCCGAGCGGGAGAGCGAACCGGTCTTGATCTGCCCGCAGTTCGTGGCGACGGCCAGATCGGCAATGGTGGAATCTTCCGTCTCGCCCGAACGGTGGCTCATGACCGCCGTATATCCCGCGCGGTGGGCCATATCGACCGCCTGCAGGGTTTCGGTCAGCGTGCCGATCTGGTTGACCTTGACCAGCAGGGAATTGGCGATGCCGGCCTTGATACCACGGCGCAGGCGCTCGGGGTTGGTGACAAACAGATCGTCCCCCACAAGCTGGACCTTCTGGCCCAGTGTCTGGGTCAGCAGTGCCCAGCCTTCCCAGTCATCTTCAGCCATGCCGTCTTCGATGGAGACAATCGGGTAGCGGCCTACAAGATCGGCCAGGTAGGCGGACATGCCTGCGGAATCCAGGGTCTTGCCTTCACCTTCGATCACGTAGCGTCCATCGCGATAGAACTCGGTGCTGGCGCAGTCGAGCGCGAAGGTCACATCCTGGCCGGGGCGATAGCCCGCGGCTTCCACCGCGCGGGTAATGAAGCCCAGTGCCTCGTCAGCCGATTTCAGGGCTGGGGCGAACCCGCCTTCATCCCCGACATTGGTGTTGTGGCCGGCGGCGCTCAGCGCCTTTTTCAGTTCGCTGAAAATTTCCGAACCCCAGCGAATGGCGTCGGCAACGGTGGGCGCGCCCACCGGCTGGATCATGAATTCCTGAATGTCGATGGGGTTGTCCGCGTGCTGGCCGCCATTGACGATGTTCATCATGGGCACAGGCAGGATATGGGCGAACGGACCGCCAATGTAGCGGTAAAGCGGAATTTCCAGTTCGGCCGCCGTGGCCTTGGCAATGGCCAGAGACACGCCGAGAATGGCGTTCGCACCCAGGCGGCTTTTGTTGGGGGTGCCGTCCAGGTCGATCATGGCATTGTCGATGTCGATCTGGTCCGAGGATTCTGCACCCTGCAATGTGGGCAGGATTTCGGTCTCGATGTTTTCAACGGCCTTGAGCACCCCTTTGCCGCCGTAGCGCTTGGGGTCCTTGTCACGCAGTTCCACGGCTTCATGCGCGCCGGTCGACGCACCGGAGGGAACAGCCGCGCGGCCCTTGGCGCCGGACGCCAGTTCGACGTCGACCTCCACAGTGGGGTTGCCCCGGCTGTCCAGAATTTCGCGGGCGATAATGTCGACAATGGCGCTCATGGTATTTCCGTTCCTGATGGCTTACGGGTTGGGGAGGCCCCCAACCGCCTTATTCTTGGTTTCTGACGGAGCAGACCGGACTCGTTATTCCGTGCGGTTGCTAGTGGCCTCCTGTTGGGCTTTGCTGTCAACACCGCGAAGGCGAAAACACCATATTCACGGAGCATGACCCCAAGCAATGAAGAAACTTCCCTTTCTGGCCGTGGTTCTCATGGTGGCGGGTGTGCTGCCCTTCGTGCTGTGTAGCGCCGGTATTGTTTTTTTCGATTCCGGCGTGCCTGTTCCCAATCTTCTGATGATGCTTGTCACCTATGGGGCGGTGTCCCTTTCCTTCATGGGTGCCGTGCATTGGGGGCAGGCCTTGCAGACCGATCGCCTGATCATGACCGCCGGTGCGGACGGAGTGGATAATCTGCGCCTTGCTCTGGGCGTGGTACCCGCCCTGGTCGGGTGGAGTGCGGCCTGCCTGGCGTATGCCTGGGTACCGCTGGCCGGTATTGCACTGCTGATTGCAGCGTTCGCGGCCATGGCGGTTTGCGAACGCGCAGCCTGGCGGCGGGGCTGGTTGCCCGCGGGTTACATGGGGGCGCGCTGGATCGTGACCGCCGTTACCGAATGTTGCCTGATCATGGTGCTGGTTGTCCGCGCGTTCTAGCAGCACGCCCTGTTCGTGGTTTTGTGCCGGGCTTGTCCGGGGTCCGTCTGGGCCATCTGGTGGCGGGGCGTGCAGGTCGGTGACCGGTGGGCTCGTTCGTGGCTATGTCTGTTATGCGGGTATAAAATGACGGCCAGCATCATGACGGACCGATGGTGGCCCCGTGGCGCTGACGGCGCCAGGCAGGTGCCGCGCTGTCAGCCGTGGCGGATATGGTATAACATGCCCCCACAGGCCACGCGGTTTTTTCAAGACGACAGCAGGTGGGATAAAGATCGGGGTTATGAACGCCAAACCAAGCATTCTGGTAAAAGGGGCAGGTGTCGCGGGGATGACCGCCGCCGTCACCCTGGCCGAACGGGGCGGGGATATTACTCTGGTGGACCGCGCGGGGCGTATAGGTGCCGGCGCGTCATGGATGGCCGGTGGCATGCTTGCCCCGTGGTGCGAGGCGGAGTCCGCGCCGGAGGAGGTAACGGCCCAGTCGGTCGATTCGGTCGACTGGTGGACGGCCCATGTCCCCGATGTCACGCGCGAAGGCAGTCTTGTGCTGGCGCCTGCGCGTGACGTGGGCGAAATAGCCCGTTTCGGGCGGCGGACGTCGCATTTCACACAGGTTGGCGGTGCGGAAATCGCGGAACTGGAACCGGATCTGGCCGGACGTTTTCAAAAAGGCCTGTTTTTTGCCGATGAAGGGCATGTGGACCCCCGCCGCGCGTTGGAAGCACTGGGTGACAGGCTGCGCAATCTGGGTGGGCATGCGGTGCTGGACGATACCCCGCCAGATGAGGGCGCGTTCGACTGGGTGGTGGACTGCACGGGGCTGGATGCCCGGCAGGCATTGGACGGCCTGCGTGGCGTGCGGGGCGAGATGCTGCTGCTGCGCTGCCCGGATGTGGTTCTGCACCGACCGGTGCGCATGCTGCACCCGCGTATTCCGGTCTATATCGTACCGCGGGCCGATCATGTGTTCATGGTGGGGGCCACCATGGTGGAAAGCGAGGATACCGGTGGCATGACCGTGCGGTCCATGATGGAACTGCTGAACGCCGCCTGGACCCTGCACCCCGGCTTTGCCGAGGCGGAAATTCTGGAAACCGGCGTGGGTCTGCGCCCGTCCTACCCTGACAACATGCCCCGCGTGCGCCGGGATGGGCGGCATGTTTTCGTTAACGGCATGTACAGGCATGGCTTCCTGCTGTCGCCCGCGCGCGCGCGGGAAGCCGCCGACCTGATTTTTGGCGCTCAGAGTTAAGGAGCAACGCCCCATGAAACTTGTGGTCAATGACGAGACACACGATGTCTCGGCCCACACGCTGGCAGCCCTGATCGATGAACTGGGCTATGGCGGCGCACGGATCGCCACCGCGCTGGACGGCCTGTTCGTGCCTGCCGTGCAGCGCGCGCAGGCGGTGCTGGCGGAGGGGATGCGGGTGGAAATCGTCGCCCCCATGCAGGGTGGATAAGCTATGAGTGCGGAATTTTACGGCTGCGCGCTGTCTTCGCCCCTGATGCTGGGCACCGCGCAGTATCCATCCCCCGATATTCTGCGGGACGCGGTTCTGGCCGCCCGGCCCGGTGTGGTGACCGTCTCGCTCCGGCGCGAGGGGGCCCGCGCCCGTGCCGGGCAGGCGTTCTGGTCGCTCATTCAGGACCTGGGCGTGCCCGTGCTGCCCAATACGGCGGGCTGCCATACCGTGAAAGAGGCCGTGACAACCGCCCACATGGCGCGCGAGGTGTTCGGCACGGACTGGATCAAGCTGGAGGTGATCGGCGAACAGGACACCCTCCAGCCCGATGTGTTCGGTCTGGTCGAGGCTGCGCGTATTCTGGCCGAGGACGGGTTCAGGGTGTTCCCCTACACGACGGAAGATCTTGTCGTGGCCGAACGGCTGATGGCCGCGGGGTGCGAGGTGCTTATGCCCTGGGGGGCGCCGATCGGCTCCGGGCGGGGGCTGAACAATGTTTTTGGCCTGCGTGCCCTGCGCGCCCATTTTCCCGGCGTGCCACTGGTGGTGGATGCGGGGATCGGCGTGCCCTCGCACGCCGCCCATGCTCTTGAACTGGGGTATGACGCGGTACTGATCAACACGGCCGTCGCCAAGGCGGGGGACCCTGTGCAGATGGCGCGGGCCTTTGCTCTGGCGGTAGAGGCCGGAACCCTGGCCCGTGCCGCAGACCCTATGGAAGAACGGGACATGGCGGCCCCGTCCACCCCGCTTGCAGGAAAGGCCTTGCTTGGATGAACACGTCTCTTTCTACCCCTCCCCATGCGTCGGCCGAGGCTCTGGCCCGTGCCATTCCGCAGCCGATCAACCCCGTGGTCGATTCAGCAGACTGGGTGGAACGGCTGGGTCGCGCGGGGGCGCGTTTTATCCAGTTGCGGCTCAAGGACATGTCCGCCGCCGCCCTGCTGGCCGAAATCCGGCGCGCGCGCGACCCAGCCGTTCCACCCAGTCTGCTGAATCGACCACGGGGTTGATCGG
>NZ_JBDOBQ010000001.1:171587-178671 GCF_047723915.1 Acetobacter sp.
TGGTCTATCCCGCCGAGGGGGGGGCCGGGGGGGGGCGCGGGGGGGCGGGTTTTAGCCAGTGGCGGCTCAAGCACAGGCCCCCCGCCGCCCGGCGGCCCCAAACCCGGCGCGCGCGCCACCGCGCGCGGGAACTGGGTGTGTGCCTCGTGCTGAACGACTACTGGCGGATCGCGCTGGATGAAGGCATCGACTACATTCATCTCGGTCAGGAGGATCTGGATACGGCCGATCTGGCGGCTATCCGCCAAGGGGGACTGCGGCTTGGCATTTCCACCCACTGTCATGCGGAGCTGGAGCGGGCACTGGCCTGCGGGCCGGATTACGTGGCCCTTGGACCGATCTGGGAAACCAGGCTGAAAAAAATGGCTTTCGGCCCGCAGGGGACCGGGAAGCTGACCGAATGGCGGGAACTGATAGGCTCCATGCCACTGGTGGCCATTGGCGGCATTACGCTGGAGCGTGCGGGCTCCTGCATTGCCGCCGGTGCGGATTGCGTGGCCGCTGTGTCGGATTTTATCCGCCACCCCGACCCGGAAGGCCAGGTCAAGGCATGGCTGGCCGCAACCATTCGGCGCTGAAGCAGCGTCTGTCGCAGGCCTGTCAGGCATGGTCCTGTGCGTGTGTCCTGGGGGTATGATCTCGTACGTCTGCCATCCGCCTGTTCCCGGGCTGGTGGCCGGGTAAGAGAGCTATGGGGTGCGGTGGCAGGTCCTTAGCCGCTATTGACTATCCGCGCTGCATCCGCCTTGCCGAACAGGCCCAGCACCGCGCTGACAGGGGCGGGCAGAACCATGGGCTGGCCATTGGCGGGTTGGTTGTCGGCAGGGAGCAGGGACGTGGCTTCGTTATGGGCTGTCTCCAGTAACTGGTCGACAAGCGTATCGGACGCCATGCGGTATTCCGGCAGGCCGGACTGGCGGCGGCCTGTGGCTTCTCCTCCGCCACGCAGGCGAAAATCCTCATCCGCGATCAGGAATCCGTCCTCCGTTTCTCGCAGGCAGGACAGGCGGCGTTTGGCGGTATGGCCCAGCCCCGCGTCGTGCAGCAAAAGGCAGAATGAGGCATCGCTGCCGCGCCCCACGCGCCCCCGAAGCTGGTGAAGCTGCGCCAGCCCGAAGCGTTCGGCATGCTCAATTACCATGACCGTTGCCGTGGGCACGTCCACCCCAACTTCGATCACGGTGGTTGCGACCAGAATCCGCGTCTTGCCGGTAGCAAAGTCTTGCAGGGCCTGTTCGCGCACGGTGGTGTCCTGCCGCCCATGGGCAAGCCCTACGACAGGCGCGTGGGCCGCCTGTGCGGCGGAAGGGGAATCGAACCGCGCGGCCAGGGCGGCCTGCCGGGCCTCGGCTGCGGCAATGTCCAGGCTTTCGCTTTCGGACACCAGCGGACAGACCCAGAATATCTGCGCGCCGTTGTTCAGCGCACGGCCCACGCCGTCCAGTATGTCATCCATGGTGGCAAGGCTGTGCAGGGACGTGCGTACTGGCTTGCGCCCGGCGGGCTTGCCGTCCAGCCGGCTGATCTGCATGTCGCCAAAGCGGGTCAGCAGCAGGGTGCGGGGTATGGGGGTCGCGGTCATGACCAGCATGTCCGCCTCGTGCCCTTTTTCCACCAGCGCCAGACGCTGGTCCACGCCAAAGCGGTGTTGTTCGTCCACGACCGCCAGCCCCAGATCGGCGAACTGCACGGTGTCCTGCACCAGCGCGTGGGTGCCTACAACCAGCCGTGCCGTGCCGCTGGCGATATCGGCCAGCACCTGTTTTCTGGCCTTGCCCTTGACGGAACTGCTCAGGAACGCAACCGGCACGGGGGACAGGCGCTCGAAGGTGGCCGCATGCTGGCGGGCCAGAATTTCCGTTGGCGCCATAATGGCGGCCTGCGCGCCAGCCTCCACCGCGCGCAGCATGGCCAGCAGCGCCACAAGGGTTTTACCGGCCCCCACGTCGCCCTGCACAAGGCGGTTCATGCGCAGGGGCCGGGCCATGTCGGCCTCGATCTCGCGCAGAACATGGTGCTGGCCCGGTGTCATGGTGTGGCCGAACGCGGCCAGGGCCTTGCGCTGGAGATGGCCATCGCCCTGAAAACACCGGCCGGGTCGGGCGCGGGATGCGCTCTGGGCAATGCGGATGGCAAGCTGGTCGGCCAGCAGTTCGTCACAGGCAAGGCGGGTCAGCGCGCGCGTGCGAAGATCCTGCCAGTCATCGCCCTCCGCGCTGCCGGGAATGCTGTCGGGTTTTTGCAGCCATGTCAGCGCGGTGGTGAAATCGGGCCAGTCCCTGTGGCACAGCAGGGCGGGGTCATGCCATTCGGGCAGGGTGGCGGGCAGGCGTTCAAGGGCTGCGGCCATGGCCTTGCGCACCTGACCGCCGAACAGGCCCGCTGTCAGCGGCCACACCGGGTCCAGCAGGGGAATGCGCGCCAGTGCGTGTGCGGGCAGCAGGTAGTCGGGTGTCGTCATGACCGGGCGGTCATGAAATGTGTCCACCTTGCCGGATACGGCAATGCTTTCGCCCACAACCACCTGCTTTGCCTGCCAGGGCGAAAAAAAGGCGATTTCGAGCAGGCCTGTCCTGTCACTTATGTTGACGCGCCAGGGCTGGCGCGTGCGTGGGGCAGGGGCGCGGATATCCTGCACCGTGCCTGTCAGGGTTGCCACCATGCCGGGCCTGATCTGCGCTATGGTCGGGCGTTGCCTGCGGTCGGTAACGGATTCAGGCAGGCAGAACAGCAGGTCCGCTACCCGGTTGCCCTGTGCGATGCGACCCAGCAGCCGGGCCCGCGCGGTGCTGACGCCGGGCAGGCTGGACAGCGGTGCAAGGACCGCCGCCAGAAGGGACGGGACATCGCAAATGCCCTCTTGTGCCGGCACCGAAGAGGATGTGAAGGAAAGGGGGCTGGACACAGGGGGGACACGGGCCTCTTTTTGGCGGCTGACACACAGGAACAGCAAGGGTATAGGACAGCAAAGCCATGCAAGACAATTTTACCGCACACTCATCCGCTCAGCCTGCTGCAACCGACCCTGCGCCGGACGATCTGGCTACCCGCAGGCGCCGCCTGCGTTTTCGTGCCAACCATCGCGGCACGTTCGAGACCGATATCCTGATCGGTCAGTTTGTGGACGAACAGGCCGACAGCCTGAACGCGGACGAACTGGCGGATATGGAAGCCATTCTCGAAATGCCCGACCCCGACCTGACGGACTGGCTGTTCGGCCGTCTGCCTCTGCCCGAAGAAAAAGCCACCCCCATGTTGCGCCGGATGGTGGACTCCTGCCGGACCCGATGCGGTAAATAACCCCCTGCGATCGTATGCGCGCCCGGCACGCCTGCGGTTTCGGGCGGATGGCGGATACGAAAACAGAGCAAAGAGATATAAGGCCAGATGACAGCAAAAACGGGCGCACACAGCCAAATAGCCACCATCTGGGGCGTGCCTGAGGGCTATGACGCACTGCTGCTGGCCCGTCGCGCTGCCGAACACAAAGGCCCGGTCCTGCACATAGCCCGCAGTGACGCGGCCATGACACGGCTGGCCGACATGCTGGCCTTTGTCGCGGCTGATATCGAGGTGCTGCGCTTTCCCGCATGGGACTGCCTGCCTTACGATCGTGTTTCCCCCAACCCGACGCTTGTGGCTGAACGTGTCGCGACACTGACGCGCCTGCTCGAACCCGCCAAAGGCCCCCGCCTTGTGCTGACCACCGTGAACGCGGCCGTGCAGCGCGTGGCCCCGCGCAAGACGTTCGAGGGCCAGTCCCTGACCCTGCGCACGGGAGAAAGCCTGGACCAGGCGTTCCTGATCGATCTGCTGATCGCCAATGGCTACACGCGCACCGATACGGTGATGGAGGCAGGGGAATTCGCCACGCGTGGGGGCATTTTCGACCTGTATCCCGCAGGCGCGGCCGAACCCCTGCGGCTGGACCTGTTCGGTGACGAGGTGGAAAACATCCGCGCCTTCGACCCCGGGTCCCAGCGTTCGACCGACAGGCGCGACAGTCTGGTGCTCTGCCCGGTGTCCGAGTTTTCGCTCGATGCGGGGGCCATTTCACGCTTTCGCACCGGCTGGCGCGATGTGTTCGGACCCGGTGCCGCCGCCGACCCGCTGTACGAGAACGTGTCCGACGGGCGGCGTTATCCCGGTCTGGAGCACTGGCTGCCCTTGTTCCACGAGCAGATGGAAACCCTGTTCGACTATCTGCCGGGGGCCGCGGTCTCGCTCGAACATCAGGTGGCTGAAGGACTGGCCGCACGGCTGGACATGATTGCCGATCATTACCAGGCCCGCCGTCAGCCCGCGCGGGAGGGGGAAGTCCCTTACCGCGCGCTGCCCCCGCATCTGCTGTATCTGGACCAGAAAGGGTGGGACGCTGCTCTTGCGCGCCTGCCTGTGGTGGCGTTCAGTCCCTATGCCCAGCCGGATGGGGCGGGCGGGGTCGATGTCGGTGGGCGGCCAGGCAAGATGTTCGCCAAGATCGTGCCCGGTGCGCAGCGTGAGCAGGTGTTTACCCTGCTGGGCGATCAGGTGCGTGAATGGGCGCAGGTGGGGCGCAGGGCTTATATCGCGGCATGGAGCCGGGGATCGCGCGAACGCATTGGCGTGCTGCTGCGCGAACATGGCGTTGCGACTGAAACGTTCGAGACATGGGCCAGTGCGCGCAAGGCCAGGGCCGGCGCGGTCGGGCTGCTGGCCTTCGAGCTTGAGCGCGGTTTTGTGGCCGACGATCTGGCATTCGTGTCGGAGCAGGATCTGCTGGGTGAGCGTATCGGCCGGCCGCCACGCCGCAAACGCCGGGCCGATGAACTGATTGCCGAAGCCAGTGAACTGTCCGCCGGTGACCTGGTGGTGCATCAGGACTACGGTATCGGCCGGTATGACGGGCTGGAAACGCTGAGTGTTGGCGTGGCCCCGCATGACTGCCTGCGCCTGCTGTACGACGGCGATGAAAAACTCTACCTGCCGGTGGAAAACATAGAGCTGCTCAGCCGGTTCGGGTCCGATCAGGCAGGTGTGGCGCTGGACAAGCTGGGGGGCGTTGCCTGGCAGAACCGCAAGGCCCAGATGAAAAAGCGCATTCGCGACATGGCGGGTGAGCTTATTCGGACTGCTGCGGCCCGTGCCCTGAAGGAGGCGCCGGAACTGACCCCGCCCGAAGGGATGTGGGACGAATTCTGTGCCCGTTTTCCCTTTATCGAAACCGACGATCAGGCCCGCGCGATCTCCGACGTGCTGGAAGACATGGCGTCGGGCAGGCCCATGGACCGGCTGGTCTGTGGCGATGTGGGCTTTGGCAAGACCGAGGTTGCCCTGCGTGCGGCGTTCGTGGCCGCCATGTCGGGTGGGCAGGTGGCGGTGGTGGTGCCAACCACGCTGCTGGCGCGCCAGCACTACCGGACGTTTGTGGCGCGGTTCGAGGGCTTTCCCGTCAAGGTGGCGCAGCTGTCGCGCATGGTCACCGGCAAGGAGGCTACGGCCATCCGGCAGGGCCTGGCCGATGGCAGCGTGAATATCGTGATCGGCACGCATGCCCTGCTGGCCAAGACCATCAAGTTCTCGGCGCTCGATCTGCTGATTATTGATGAGGAGCAGCATTTCGGCGTGGCGCACAAGGAAAAGCTCAAGGCCCTGCGCGAAGACGTGCATGTGCTGACACTGTCCGCCACGCCTCTGCCACGTACCCTGCAACTCTCGCTTTCCGGCGTGCGGGAAATGAGCCTGATCGCCACCCCCCCGACCGACCGTCTGGCCGTGCGCACCTTCATCATGCCGTTCGACAGCGTGGTGATCCGCGAGGCGATCCAGCGCGAGCGTTTCCGTGGCGGGCAGATTTTCTGTGTTGCCCCCCGGATCGAGGATCTGGACCGCCTGGCCGAAAGGCTGAGCGCCATCGTGCCCGATGCGCGGCTGGTGCAGGCGCATGGGCGGCTGTCCCCCACCGACCTTGAGCGCGTAATGACCGAGTTCTCGGACGGGAAATATGACATCCTGCTTTCGACCAATATCGTCGAGAGCGGTCTGGACATGCCAGCGGTGAACACGCTTATCATCCACCGGGCCGACATGTTCGGCCTGGGGCAGCTTTACCAGTTGCGCGGTCGCGTGGGTCGCGGCAAGCAGCGTGGCTACGCCTACCTGACATGGCCGCAGACCCATGCCCTGTCCGTTTCCGCCCAGAAGCGGCTCGAGGTCATGCAGACGCTCGATACGCTGGGGGCGGGCTTTACCCTTGCCTCGCATGACCTGGACCTGCGGGGTGCGGGCAACCTGCTGGGCGACCAGCAGTCCGGCCATGTGCGCGAGGTGGGCATAGAACTCTACCAGCAGATGCTGGAAGACGCGGTGGCCGACCTGCGCTCGGAAAAAGGGCGCAAGACGCATGACGACCGGGACTGGACGCCCACCATTGTCATGGGGCTGCCAGTACTTATTCCCGATACCTATGTGCCAGACCTGCCCGTGCGGCTGGGGCTGTACCGCCGTATCAGCGGCCTGTCATCGGACGCTGAAACCGAGGCGATGGAAGCTGAACTGATCGACCGCTTTGGCGCGATACCACAGGAAGTGAAAAACCTTCTCGATATCGTTGATATTAAAAGATTGTGCCGAAAAGCTGGGGTCGAAAAAGTGGAGGCTGGGCCCAAAGGCATGGTGGTGCAGTTCCGGCAGAACAGCTTTGGTAATCCGGCCGGTCTCGTGCAGTGGATGGCCAGGTGGAAAGACGGCGCCGTGCGCCTGCGCCCAGACCACAAACTGGCCTGCGTGCGGGAACTGACCAACGCACAGCGCGTAGGGCTGGCCAGCAAGGTGCTGAAAGATCTGGCCGCCTTGTGCGAGAAAATACCAGCCTGATGGACGGTGTCAGCAGGTTGTTTTTATAATTTTCTGTTTTTAAAGGAAAATTGTTATTTGGTGTGACGGCCATGCTGGAAGCGCTGCCGACTGGCAGCGCATGCGATGCGGGGGCGTGATATGCGTTTTGCGGGAGCAGTTTTTCTTGCCAGCGCAATCGTCATTGGCTTCTCAAGTAGCCAGTAGCCAGTAGCCAGTAGCCAGTAGCCAGTAGCCAGTAGCCAGTAGC
>NZ_JBDOBQ010000001.1:178771-491551 GCF_047723915.1 Acetobacter sp.
AGTAGCCAGTAGCCAGTAGCCAGTAGCCAGTAGCCAGTAGCCAGTAGCCAGTAGCCAGTAGCTGAATGTTATGGGCGTGGGCGGGGGGATATTCGCCGCCTCCGGTCCGTACGCCGGAGGCGGGTCGTCAGGCGTTTCC
The DNA here is from genome assembly GCF_047723915.1 of Acetobacter sp. Classification (GTDB taxonomy): domain Bacteria; phylum Pseudomonadota; class Alphaproteobacteria; order Acetobacterales; family Acetobacteraceae; genus Acetobacter. Next base: position 178,911 of record NZ_JBDOBQ010000001.1, read on the forward strand.
TCGCGGGCCTTGGGGTTAGCGCAGCGGCAGCGGAAAGCCGTTGACTGTCAGCACGCCGCCTTCCCAGTTTGTGTCCCAGGTATTCTGTTCGCCCGAACGGTGGCTGACAAGGCGTGCGACCACGAGGGCGGCCGCGAGCTTGATCTGCTTTTCGTTCCGGGCTTTCTCGATCAGTGCTTCCAGATTGGTGATTTTGAGATGACCGGAGGCAGATGTGTTGCCCACATTGCCGGTCAGTGTTGCCTGACCGTGACCCTGTAGCCTTATGGCGCCCTGACTGGCTTCAAGACTGCTGATAGTGGCATGCACGGCCGGGCTTGAGGTGCTGCGCCCGCCAATGGCGTCCATCAGGGCGGGCAGTTCGTTCGCGGGCAGGGAAAACACAGCCCGTGCTGACGATGGCAGCAACCCCTGATTGGCGACATTGCGGTAGCTCAACTCGTTCATGGTCAGGGAAACCGAACTGACATGCTCGGGGTTTGTCGGCTGCATCTGGTAGCGTACGGTACCGACCCCGACCTGTGCCATGCCATGAACAATCGTGGCGTTCTGCCATGTCAGGTCATATCCGTGGCCGGCCTTAAGCGCTGCACTGACCTGCTGCCCCTGTGCCGCCAGCCAGTTCGAACAGGCCGGGTTATGTCGCCCGGACATGGCCGAGACCAGCAGGAGCGCTGCGGCTTCCGCCTGGTCGTGCCGGGCGTCCGCACCAGTGGCCGGACCATGAAAGACATACTGTGCCGCGTTCAGGCGCGTGCCGCCGTCGGGCGTGCTAATGGCAAAGCCGTCATATACCACGCCCTGCGGGGTGTCCTGCACGGCGGCATGGCGCACAATGGCGCAGCCTGCTGGGGGGGCGGCACAGGCTGTGGCTGCGATGCCTGAAACGGTACCCAGGCTCACGACACCGCGAACAAGAAAGTATAAAAAAGAGTTATGCTTCATTTCGGGTCGAGAGTGCCGTAAGTAAACACCGCAAGCAAGCCCGATCATGGAGGATCAAAGCCTGTGCGGTTTTTGAAAATGGACCCTTTTCTGCTCGGGTTGATATGCGCAATTCTGCTGGCGACATTCATACCCTGCCACGGTGCCGCCGTGCCGGTTTTCCACTGGCTGTCCATCGGGCTGATTTCGCTCATGTTCTTTCTGCAGGGGGCCAGACTGTCACGCGCCGCTGTGGTGGAAGGGCTGGTTGCCTGGCGGCTGCATGCCATTATTCTGTGCTGCACGTTCGTGCTGTTCCCGCTGATCGGGCTTGCGGCCCATGCGTTGGCACCCGGTCTGCTGCTGCCTGATGTGTGGCTGGGTATTCTGTTTTTGTGCTGCCTGCCGTCTACGGTACAATCTTCCATTGCGTTTACATCTATTGCTGGCGGGAACGTGCCTGCGGCGGTCTGTGCAGCGACCGCGTCCAATGTGCTGGGTATTTTCATAACGCCCGTTCTGGTGGGGCTGGTGCTGCGCCAGCATGGGGCCGTGGGCGGAAACCCGCTGGATATCGTCTACCAGCTTCTGCTGCCGTTCGTGCTGGGGCAGCTTGTGCAGCCCTGGCTGGGGGCGTGGGCGCACCGCAACAAGACCCTGTTGTCCTTTTCCGACCGGGGGTCCGTGCTGGTGGTGGTTTATGCCGCCTTCAGCGACGCGGTCATGCAGGGGCTATGGCACAAGCTGCCCGCGACAGAACTGGGCATGATCGCCCTGGCGGACACGGCATTGCTGGCCACGGTTCTTGTCATCACCATTCTGGGCTCGCGCGCGTTGGGCGTGCCCCTCAAAGACGAGATCGCCATCGTGTTCTGCGGTTCCAAAAAAACGCTGGCATCGGGGGTGCCCATGGCCAACGTGCTTTTCCCGGCAGCCACGGTCGGCATTATCGTGCTGCCGCTGATGATGTACCACCAGATCCAGCTTTTTGTCTGCGCCATGCTGGCCCGCCGGTTCGCCCGCCAGACTCGGGATGAAAACAGCCTGGCGGAACAGACGGTTTAGGCGGCACATCATGCAACACCACGGAAGGAACGCCTGTGGCTGGTCTTGATCCGGATGACTGGGACACCCTGCGCACCCAGGCGCACAGGATGCTCGACGCCATGATCGACAACATTCGTGCCGTACCGGCAGGGCCTGTCTGGCAGCCCATGCCACCCGCATTGCGGCAGGGTTTCGACACGGCTCCATTACCGGAACACGGTCGCGACCTTGCTGAACTGCATGCGCGCTTTGTGCAGGCCGTGCAGCCTTATTCGGTGGGGAACCGGCACCCGCGTTTCATGGGCTGGGTGCATGGGGGCGGCACCGTTCAGGGCATGCTGGCCGATATGCTCGCTGCGGGGCTGAACGCCAATCTGGGCGGGCGCAACCACGCGCCGGTCGATGTCGAACGTATGGTCATTCGCTGGGCGGCGGCCATGTTCGGTTTCCCCGCTACCACGACGGGGCTGCTGGTGACCGGGTCGTCCATGGCCAATTTCATCGCCATTCTGACAGCCAGCCGCGCCGTCGCGGATGGCGCGGCCCTTCGGCAGGGCGGTGTGGGCGGCCGCAGGCTGGTGGGGTATGCGGCCAGCACGGCGCATGGCTGTGTGGCGCGTGCCTTCGATATGGCGGGGCTGGGCACGCAGGCCCTGCGGCGCGTTCCGACAGGTCCCGACCACCGGATGGATATGGCAGCGCTGCGCCGCATGCTGGCCGAAGACCGCGCGACCGGGGCCGAGCCGTTCATGGTAATCGGCACGGCCGGAACGGTGGATACCGGCAGCGTTGACCCGCTGGATGAACTTGCCGACCTGGCCGAGGCTGAAAAGCTCTGGTTCCATGTCGATGGCGCATTCGGCGCGCTGGCGCGTCTGTCGCCGGAGCACGCACCCCTTGTGCGGGGGATGGAACGCGCCGATAGTCTGGCGTTCGATTTTCATAAATGGGCGCAGGTTCCCTATGATGCGGGCTGCGTTCTGGTGCGCGATCCGGGGGCGCAGGCCGCGGCCTTTGCGCAGACACTGGATTATCTGGCGCGCGAGGATAGAGGGCTGGCGGCGCATGCGCCCTGGTTCTGCGATCTGGGACCGGACCTGTCACGCGGGTTCAGGGCGCTCAAGGTCTGGTTCGCGCTGGAAGGATTTGGCACCCAGCGGCTGGGCGAGGTCGTGGCCCGGTCCTGTGCGGTCGCCCGGCATCTGGCCGCACGTGTCAGCCACACGCCCTGCCTGGAACTGCTGGCCCCCGTGACCCTGAACATCGTCTGTTTTCGACTGGTGGTGGACGGGCAGGACCTGGACCGGCTGAATGCAGAACTGGTGAAAGACCTGCACGAAAGCGGCATTGCAGCTCCGTCTACCACGCGGATCGGGGGCCAGCTTGCCATTCGCGCGGCCATGGTCAACCACCGCACGACCGAGCAGGATGCCGATATCATGCTCGATGCCTTGCTGGATCTGGCACAGGCCCGGCTGGGCTTTGCGCTTCAAACCCGGTCTTCAGCCCCGGTGGCGTAGCCCGTCACGTGTGGCCCGGGGTGCGTTGCCGGGGCGCGTAATGGCACATGGCCGAGCGACCCTGTTCGGCAGGTGTACGGGCCGGGAGCGCGGCCATACTCTTCTTGCATGGGGGCGCGTTTTTGTGTCTTTCGGCGCCCCCATGACTGGTGGGGGCGCGTGTCCTTACCGCCCGGAGCGACGGGCCCCGGGCTGTCCACGTTTTTCAGCGAACAGGGCAGAGAGCGACTGCAGCATTGTGCCGCCCAGTTCCTCGGCATCCGTAATGGTCACGGCGCGCTGGTAATAACGGGTCACATCGTGCCCGATGCCAATGGCGGTCAGTTCCACGGCGCTGCGATTTTCGATCATGTGAATGACTTCGCGCAGGTGATCCTCCAGGTAGGACGCCGGGTTGACCGACAGCGTGCTGTCATCCACCGGTGCGCCATCCGATATCACCATCAGGATCTTGCGCGATTCCGGGCGTGCTTTCAGGCGTTGCCAGGCCCAGAGCAGGGCCTCGCCGTCTATGTTTTCCTTCAATAGCCCTTCACGCAGCATCAGCCCCATATTGGCGCGTGCGCGCCGCCATGGTGTGTCCGCAGCCTTGTAGATGATATGCCGCAGATCGTTCAGCCGTCCGGGGTTGGGGGGCTTGTGGTTCTGCAGCCAGAGTTCCCGACTTTGCCCGCCTTTCCAGGCGCGGGTGGTAAAGCCGAGAATTTCCACTTTCACGCCGCAGCGTTCCAGCGTGCGGGCCAGAATATCCCCGCAGGCGGCGGCAACCGAAATGGGGCGCCCCCGCATGGAGCCCGAATTGTCGACCAGCAGGGTCACGACCGTATCGCGGAATTCCGTATCGCGTTCACGCTTGTAGGACAGGGACAGTCTCGGATTGGCCACGATCCGCGACAGCCTGCCCGCATCCAGAATGCCTTCTTCCAGATCGAACGACCATGAGCGGGTCTGCTGCGCCATAAGCCTGCGCTGCAGCCGGTTTGCCAGGCGCGAGACAATGCCGTGCAGGGTCGCCAGTTGCAGGTCAAGCTGGTGGCGCAGGCGGTTGAGTTCCTCCGGGTCGCACAGGTCCTCGGCCGGGATTTCCTCATCGAAACGGGTGGTAAAAGGGTGGTAGACCTTGCCGCAGTCGCCCGGTTCGATCTCGGACCGGCCACCGGGGCCCGCGGCATCTCCCGTCCCTTCGGCCGAGCCGGATTCCTGCTCTTCATCAGCGATATCGTCGGTGCTTTCGCCGCTGCCTGCCAGAAGCTGCGGCTGTGTCACCGCCTCGGACAGGTCGGGCTCCTGCGCGCTTGTTTCATCCTGTTCGTCGGGCGGGGGCTGGTTCGCGTCGTCATCGGGCGAATCGGTCGTGTCCGCGCCGGAATCGTCCTGTGTTTCCTCGTCCTCGGAAGTGGCTTCCTCTTCCGTCAGAGAACAGGCGGCCAGGAGCTTGCGTGTCGCGCGTGAATAGGCGCGCTGGCTGTCCTGGTCGCGCACCAGCGCGTCCAGTGCATTCAGGGCCTGCGGGGGCAGGGTTTCCTTCCACTGGGTCACGATCGCCCGGGCCGCTTCGGGCATGGGCTCGCCCGTCAGTTTCTCACGCGCCAGCAGTTCAAGCCCAACCACGGGCGAAAGCTGGCTGGGGTCGGTCATACGGTCCAGCCCGGAGGCATGCACCTCGCGCTCCAGCCGGTGGCGCAGGTTGGCCGCAACACCTTTCATGTGGCGCGCGCCCACAGCTTCTATGCGGGCCTGCTCCAGTGCGTCATACACCTCCCGCGCCACCGTGTCGGCGGGCTGGCGGCTGGCATGCAGCGCGAAGTCATGGTGTTTCAGGCGCAGGGCCTGGGCGTCGGCCGTGCCACGCAGGCGCTGTTTTTCAGCCTCGTCCAGCGCCATTGACGGGTTGGGCAGGCGCACTTTCTCGCCCAGGCTCAGGGGCGCAAGAGGCATGTTCCCGCTATGGAAAGACAGGTCAGCCTCGCGCTGGCCACCCATGGCCCGCAACGTGGCGGCTGTGGCCTGCTTGAAAGCGTCAGCCTGTTTTTCGGCTGCTTCGCGGCTCAGGCGGGAGGTTGGACCTGCCGGTCCCTTTGTGTGCTCGGCCATCGGGTCTGTGCTTTATCTACCTGCCCCTCAACCGCGACCGGGCAGGGGGCTGCTGTTGAAGCAGCGCTGATAATATTCCGCCACCATGCCGCGTTCGGCCTCATCGCATTTGTTCAGGAAGGTAACGCGGAACGCAAAGGCGGTATCCTTGAAAATGCGTTCGTTTTCCGCCCAGGCAATGACCGAGCGCGGTGACATGACGGTGGACAGGTCCCCCGCCATGAAGCCGGCCCGCGTCAGGGCGGCAAGAGCCACCATGTTGTCGATCTTCGCCCGTCCTGCCTTGTCATCCGCCGCAATGCCCAGACGGGAGCAGACAATGCCCACTTCCTGCTGGTGGGGCAGGTAGTTGAGTGACGTTACGATATTCCAGCGGTCCATCTGGCCCTGGTTGATCTGCTGCGTGCCATGGTACAGGCCGGTCGTATCGCCCAGACCGACGGTGTTGGCGGTGGCGAACAGCCGGAACCACGGGTTGGGGGTAATGACGCGGTTCTGGTCCAGCAGGGTCAGTTTGCCTTCCACTTCCAGAACGCGCTGGATCACGAACATGACGTCGGGGCGGCCGGCGTCGTATTCGTCAAAAACCAGCGCGCAGGGGCGTTGCAGGCACCAGGGCAGCAGCCCTTCCTGGAATTCGGTCACCTGCTGGCCGTCCTGCACCACAATGGCGTCCTTGCCGATCAGGTCGATACGCGAGACATGGCTGTCCAGATTGATACGGATACACGGCCAGTTCAGGCGGGCGGCGATCTGTTCGACATGGGAGGATTTGCCCGTGCCATGAAAACCCTGAACCATGACGCGGCGGTTGAACGCAAAACCAGCCAGAATGGACAGGGTTGTGTCGTGGTCGAACAGATAGGCCGTGTCGATTTCGGGCACGTGGTCGGTGCGGGTGGAAAAAGCCGGCACGGTCATGTCGGAGTCGATTCCGAAGACATCCCGGACCGAAACCTCCCGGTCCGGTACCGAAATGGCCGAAATGGGGGGCAGGTCGCTGGTGGATGTGGAGGAAAGGATATCCGTCATGATGGTCCGTCTGGTCGTGTGGTGGGGCAGGAGGCTGGCCCGCTGCGAAAAGAAGCGGGGCAAGGATACATGATCAGCCTGTTTTTTCGAGGTTTTCCGTCGCCAGATGTGTCTTCACGATCGTAAAGGCGACGTTGATCTGCTTGAGCCGTTCTTCCGCCGCCCGGCTGCCGTTGTTGGTGTCCGGGTGGTTCTTGCGGGCAAGGGCGCGGTACTGGGTCTTGGCTTCCTCCAGGGAGACCGGCCAGGGCAGGCCCAGAATGGCCAGGGGTTCGCGCAGGGCGGAGGGTGTGCGGGGGGCTGCCTGCGCGCGTGCGCGCTCGGCCCGGGCCTTGCGGTGCTGGCCCAGAATATCCAGCGGGTCCAGAATATCGTCATCCTGCGGGGCGGCCCGGCGGGCGGATGTGCTCTGGCCAAAGGCCCAGCTTGGGCGGTCCCAGCGCGTATCGGCCCTGAGCTGGGCTTCGATCTGGGCTGTTGTCATACCTTTATAGTAGTCCCAGCGTGCGTTATATTCACGCACATGCTCAAGGCAGAACCAGTAATACTGGTTCAGCGCGTCGCGCGAACGCGGCGCGCGGTACCCTGCCGGGCTTGCGCAGTCCGGCATGTCGCAGCAGCACTGCGGCGCGTTGGGGTCGGGGTCAAACGCGCGGGGACGGGTGTTCCTTCGCTTCATCATTCAATGTTATTTGCGTCGCAAACGTGTCGGTCGCAAGGGGTTAACGTGCATATGACCAGTCTTTCAGAATCTGCCGCCTCCGCCACCCAGGCCGGAGCGCGCGCATTGCGGGTGCGCCAGACGCTGGAGACCCGCTTCACGCCCGTGCGGCTGGACATTCAGGACGAAAGCAGCCGCCATGCTCACCATGTGGCCATGACGCGTGGACCCGAGGCAGGCGCGACGGAAACGCATTTCCGAGTTTATATGGTTTCCGAGGCGTTTGCAGGTGTAAACCGCGTAACCCGCTCGCGTATGGTCCATGATCTTCTGGACAGCGAATTTGCAAGCGGTCTGCATGCGCTTGCACTGACCCTGCGCACCCCCGAGGAAGAAGGGCGCAGCGCGTGACAGCCCGCTCCCGGAAAGTCCGCCCCCTGCCAGATCGCCCCGTGCCAGCCCGCCCTGTGGCAGTCCGCCCCATGACACGGCGGGGCTGGATGCTGCTTGTCCCCGCAGTTGCACTGACCGCCTGCGCGACACCGCAGACTCGCACCCCTGCCGTGGGACAGGACCCGCAGGTCGCGCGGGTTGAAGCGTATCTGCGCCACGTGAACCTGATCGACGCACCCTTTACCCAGGTCTGGCCCGACGGGGCGCAGGGCGGCGGTGTGCTGACCTATCGCCCCGGCACGCTGGACATGCGGTTCAGCGTGCCCCACGCCATGGAACTCCGGGCCGCGGAGCGCCATGCCATCTTCACGGACAGTCAGTCCGGTTCGGAAACGCGGATCGGTCTTGCGCATAATCCGCTCGGGCTTCTGCTGGATGATCCGGTGCGCCTGTCAGGCCCCGTGACCGTAACGGATGTGCGCCAGGGCAACGGTTTTCTCCAGCTTTCCCTGGCGCGGACCGACAACCCGTCTCAGGGGCTGGTGACGTTGCGGTTCCGTGACCAGGGTGACAGGCTGAGCCTGTACCAGGCCCATATTGTCGATGAACGGCGGCAGGTCACGCTGATCACCCTGGCTCCGCAGTAAGGGGACGGGCTGCAAGGTCCACCTCCGTCAGGGCGGAAGGCTTGCTTCCGAACACCGTCTCCCACGATGTCATCAGGGCGGCATCCAGTTCGGCCATTGTGGTGGCAAGCCCGAGCTTGCGAAAGCTGGTCACGCCGTAATCGCGGATGCCGCATGGCACGATGCCGTTGAAATCCGCCATGTCGGGCGACAGGTTGATGGCTACGCCGTGCCAGCTGACCCAGCGCGAGACACGCACGCCAATGGCGGCGATTTTTTCCTCCCGGCCGGTTGCAGGGTCCGTGACCCATACCCCCACGCGGCCGTCGCGCACTTCTCCCGCCAGACCGAAATGCGCCAGCGCGGTAATTACCCAGCGCTCAAGCGCCTGAACATAGGCACGCAGGTCACGCGGGGGCACCTGTGCATGCGCGCGGGCAAGGTCGAGCATGACATAGGCCGTTCGCTGGCCGGGGCCATGGTACGTCCACTGGCCGCCGCGCCCGGCATGATAGGTGGGGTAGCCGTGCGGGTTGAACAGGTCTTCGGGTTTTGCGGACGTGCCCGATGTGAACAGGGGCGGATGTTCAAGCAACCAGACCCGTTCGGCGGCGTTGTCAGCGCGGATATCGCGGGAAATCCGTTCCATGCGGTCGAGGGCAAGGGGGTAGGGAGCATGGTTTTTGCTGATTTCCCATAAAATTTGTTCTTTGGTCATTGCCGCCTGTTTATGGTTCGGTTATACGCATCTCACCTCACGGTATCGCTTTTCTGGTGCCGGTTGTCACGTGCGGTCGTGGCGGAATGGTAGACGCGCAAGCTTGAGGTGCTTGTGGGGGAAACCCCGTGGAAGTTCGAGTCTTCTCGACCGCACCATATTTTTCAGAACCTGTGACAGTATTCAGATGGCAAGTGCCACGCCCACCCGGGCGGGCGCCATACCCCCGCATGGCCTCTCCCTGCGGGGTTTTGTCCGTTTTTGGTCCCGTCTTGGTCATAATCACGCCGTTCTTTTCGTGTTTTTGGAAAAGATCGGCTACTCAGCTATATGTCGATAAAGCGGGGCTGCCGGTGGAAATGTCGTGATGTGTCATGACGTCTGGCGTGGCCTGTTATGATTAAGTATCGTGAATCGTATTGCGCGGGTCTGGCCGCGCGGGCCGGTTCAGACGGTCGATGTTCAACTATATTTTAAGGTGTTGCATTCGTGTCTAAACCCAAGCGTTTACGTAAAGCAGTTCTGCCGGTTGCAGGTCTGGGAACCCGGTTCCTCCCGGCAACAAAAGCCATGCCCAAGGAAATGCTGCCGGTCGTTGACAAGCCGCTCATTCAATATGCGATCGATGAGGCGCGCGCTGCCGGGATCGAGGAATTCTGCCTGATTACGGGCCGTGGCAAGGATTCCCTGATCGATTATTTCGATATCGCCTACGAACTGCAAAGCACACTGAAGGAACGCAACAAGATCGACTGCCTGGAGGCGCTGGCCCCCAGTTCGATCGAGGCCGGGTCGCTGATCGCGGTCCGCCAGCAGGAGCCGCTGGGGCTGGGGCATGCGATCTGGTGCGCACGGTCGTTCATTGGCGACGATCCGTTCGCCATTCTTCTGCCCGACGATATCGTGCAGTCCAAGGTAGGGTGCCTCAAGCAGCTTGCCGATGCCTATTATGAAACGGGCGGCAGCGTGGTCGCGGTGACGGAAGTGCCGCGCGACCATACCAACCGTTACGGTATTCTCGATATCGGCACGGATGACGGGCGTCTGGTTGAGGTCAAAGGCCTGGTGGAAAAGCCGCAGCCCGAAAAAGCGCCGTCCAACCTGTCCATTATCGGGCGTTATATCCTGACACCTCATGTCATGAAGCACCTGGCCAAACTGGAAAAAGGTGCCGGGGGTGAGGTGCAGTTGACCGACGCCATGGCCAAGACCATTGGCGAAGCGCCGTTCCACGGCCTGCGGTATGAAGGTACACGCCACGATTGCGGCAACAAGCTCGGCTTCCTGGAGGCGCAGATCGCCTTCGCGCTGGAACGCCCCGACCTTGCCGATGGCGTGCGGGAATTCCTCAAGCGTTATGCGGAAGCAGTCTGATGTCCTTTAACCATACCTTTGATCCGACAAGTCTGCGCGAATACGATATCCGTGGCATTGTCGGCAAAACGCTGAATGCGGAAGATGCGTTCGCCATCGGGCGCACGTTCGGCAGCATCGTGCGCCGCAACGGTGGCAAAACCGCCGTGGTCGGTTTTGATGGGCGTCTGTCCTCTCCCATGCTGGAACAGGCCCTGGTGGAAGGGCTGAGCGCCTGCGGGCTGGATGTAACACGCGTGGGACGCGGGCCCACGCCCATGCTGTACTACGCGTCGGCCACGCTCAAGGCGGACGGTGCCATTATGGTGACGGGCAGCCACAACCCGCCTGACTATAACGGCTTCAAGATGATGCTGGCGGGCAAGCCCTTCTATGGCGCGCAAATTCGCGAACTGGGCGAACTGTCCCAAAAGGGTGATGTGGTCGCGGCCGAAAAAGGCAGCGTGCGCGATATTGACCTGCGCGACGATTATGTCCGCCGTCTGGTCAAGGATTATGACGGCGGCGAGCGCAAGCTCAAGATCGTCTGGGACAACGGCAACAGTTCCGCTGGCGAAATACTGGAAAAGCTGGTGGCGGTCCTGCCAGGCGAGCATATCGTGCTCAATGCCGCCATTGACGGCACCTTTCCCGCCCACCACCCCGACCCCACGGTTGCCAAGAATCTTGAGCAACTGATCTCGGCAGTACGGGACAACAAGGCCGATCTTGGTATTGCCTTCGATGGCGATGCCGACCGGATCGGCCTGGTGGACGACAAGGGCGAAATTCTCTGGGGCGACCAGACCCTGGTACTGCTGGCGCGCGATGTGCTGAAAAGCCATCCGGGCGCGACCATCATTGCCGACGTCAAGGCCAGTCAGGTCCTGTTTGACGAGGTTGCGCGCGCGGGCGGCAAGCCGCTGATGTGGCGCACCGGGCATTCGCTCATCAAATCCAAGATGGCGGAGACGGGCTCTCCGCTGGCCGGTGAAATGTCAGGCCATATCTTCTTTGCCGACAAATGGTATGGTTTTGACGACGCGCTGTATGCCGGCGTGCGGGCTCTGGGTATTATCGCCCGGATGAACACCCCGCTTTCGGCCTTCCGCGAAGCGCTGCCGGGTACAATTTCCACCCCGGAAGTGCGTTTTGACTGCGACGATCATCGCAAGTTCAAGGTTATTGAGGAAGTGGCTGAACGCCTGCGTAAAGAGGGCGCGGACGTTTCGGAAATCGACGGTGTGCGGGTGAACACGACCGATGGCTGGTGGCTGCTGCGTGCGTCCAACACGCAGGCCGTGCTGGTGGCCCGGGCCGAAGGTCGCGACGCCGCAGGGCTGGAGCGTCTGAAAGGCGCGCTGGTGCTCCAGCTTGAGCAATCCGGTCTTGAACAGCCGGATTTCTCGGGCAATAACGCGGGCCATTAAGTCAACATCTGGCTGGCCCGGGTCGGTCAGGTGTTGCATTGGGGGCGGTTCCGGCATGACCGGGCCGCCCTTTTTTGCGTGCCGATACCGCGATCTGTCCGGTCCCTGCGTTGCCAACATGGTGGGGCTGCGGGGAATTTGTGTTTTAAAGCATCACTGCTTTCTGATATAGGGGACCTATGTTGTCCTCTTTAATGGACCCTGCCGGTCGGCGGATCTCCTACCTTCGTTTGTCGGTGACGGACCGGTGCGACATGCGCTGCACCTATTGCATGTCCGAAACCATGACGTTTCTGCCCAGGGCCGAGGTGCTGGATTTCGAGGAACTGCTGCGGCTGAGCCATGTCTTTGTGGGCCATGGCGTGCGCCACCTGCGTATTACGGGGGGCGAGCCGCTGGTGCGCAAGGATATCGGGTCGTTTCTGACCGAACTTGGCACGCTGCTGCACCGCCCGGATGATGCAGGACGCCTGCGGGAACTGACCCTGACAACCAATGGCAGCCGTCTGGCCGGGTTTGCTGACCTGCTGGTGCGGGCTGGCGTGCGGCGGATCAATGTCAGTCTCGATTCCCTCGATGCGGAACGTTTTGCGCGTATTACCCGGCGTGGAACGCTGGCCACCACGCTGGAGGGTATTCGCGCGGCGCGGCTTGCAGGGCTTGCGGTTAGGATCAACACCGTGGCCATGGCGGGCGTGAATGATGACGAGTTCGATGCCATGCTGGCCTGGTGCGGGCAGATCGGGGCCGATCTGTGCCTGATCGAGACCATGCCCATGGGCGATACAGGGGTGGCGCGGCAGTCGAGCTACCTGCCGTTATCCGATGTCAGGGCGCGGCTTGAAAAGCGCTGGACGCTGGATACGATTCCCGCTGCGGTCGCGGCAAACGGTCCGGCCCGCTACGTGCGGGTGAGGGAGACCGGGCAGAGGCTGGGTTTTATTACGCCGCTGAGCCATAATTTCTGCTCCACCTGCAATCGGGTCCGGCTGTCCTGTACGGGCAGGCTTTATACCTGTCTCGGTCATGAGGATGGGGCTGATCTGCGCTCCCTCCTGCGTGGCGGTGCGACCGACCGCGATCTGAACGATGCGATTGGTGCAGCCATTGCCCGCAAGCCCGCGCGGCATGATTTTCTGCTTGAGCGCGCGACGGGGCAGGTCATGGGGCCCGAACGGCATATGAGCGTAACCGGCGGCTGAGGGACGGCGGGCCGAGATGGTCTCTGTATCGTTTGGCAGGTCGGGCAGCGTTTGGACCTGTCGGCGGTGTTTATGCCCCGTCGGCTAAGTATTCTCCCAGATTGTGCTGGAACTGCCCCGGAGCCAGAGGTTTGGGTTGCGTGGGGGCAGGGGCCCAGCCAGAAAGCACGGCCATATGCAATGGCATGGCAAAGCTGCCTTCATCCGTGTCTTCCAGCATGGCGGTTGCGGCGGGAAAAAGCATGCGCGGCGTCATGCCGCGCGGGCGTAGCGCCAGGGCATTGGTTTCGCCCGCCGCGCGCAAATCCGCCATCAGGGCTCCCAGCGTGCGGTAACGCAGGTCCAGCACGTCGCTATCCACGACCGGCAGGGCAAAACCCGCCCGCTGCATGAGATGCGCGCAGCTTTGCTGGGTGGGCAAGGGCGACACACGTGGAGAAACACCGTCGCTCACGGCCAGTTCGGCGGTTTCCAGCGCTTTGCGCAACGGGCCAAGTGTCGGCAGGATGGGGAGGGACGCGAGAAAAAGCCCGTCAGGGCGCAATATATGCCGGATCTGGGCGAACAGCCCCGGCAGGTCGTTGACCCAATGCAGCGACAGGCAGGCCGTGACCAGATCGAAGCTGTGGGCGGCAAAGGGCAGGGTCTCGAGATCGGAGCAGAGGGCAGGTGCGTCCGACAGGGCTGCCTGTGGCGCCGAAATATCGAGCGCTACTGTCGAAATTCCGCGTTGCGCCAATGCGCGGCAGACCAGTCCTCTGCCCCCGATATCCAGGGCGGTGGCGAAAGGTCTTGCCATGTCGTCCAGCCGGTCTATCAGATGATCGGTGGCGGCTTGCAGGATCGGTAAAACCTCTGCCTGCCGACGGGCGGCGCGATCCCGGTGCAGCCTGACGGCGCGGTGGTCGAAAATCAGCGGTGTGCTCATGGAACAAGATGTGCGCGTTCGGGCGTGTTTTGCCAAGCCGGGCGGGTGGTAACGGGAGCGGGAGCCCAGAATGCGCGCGACTGTCATGGGCAGGGTGGGGCGGCAGGCGCTGGATCTGCTTTATCCGCCATCGTGTCTGTTATGCGGGACGGATGTGGTGCAGGCCGGGCTTGTCTGTACGCACTGTTTCGGTCGGCTTCAGCCGGTCAGTCATCCCTTCTGCAAGGCCTGTGCCGCTCCGCAGTCCTCGGCCGCCTTGCTGGGGTCGCAGGGGTTGTGCAGGGCCTGCGAACACCGGCACCCGCTCTGGGGGCAGGCCCGTGCGGCATTTCTCTATGCCGGGGCTGTGCGCGAGCTTATCCTGCAACTCAAATATGCCGACCGTCTGGACAATGCGGCCTATCTTGCGGCGCGCATGGTCATGGCCGGGGCGGATATTCTCCAGCCGGGCTGCCTGCTGGTGCCTGTGCCCGTGCACAGGTGGCGCCTGCTGACCCGCCGTTATAATCAGGCGGCCCTTCTGGCGCAGGGGATCGCGAGGCGGAGCGGCCTGGAGTGCATGCCCGACGCGCTGGTGCGTGAGCGACCTACGGCCCGGCTTGCACGTTTTTCCAGGGCGGCGCGGCAGAAAGAGGTCGGTCAGGCTGTGGGCGTGCGTGATTCCCGGCGCATATTGCTTGCTGGGCGGACGGTGGTGCTGGTCGATGACATGCTGACAACAGGCGCTACGGCTACGACCTGCGTGCGCGCGTTGCTGCGGGCAGGTGCGCAAAACGTGCATGTTCTTGTCGCCGGAGTGGTGCCTGAGCGTGCAGATGTTGATATAGAGTTGTCGGATATGAACAAAACCCGCGCCTGACAGGGCGGGGAGGCACGCCGGTTCTGGCCGGGTGCCCGTAACATGACAGAAGGTCTGCCCATGCCCAATATCGAAATATATACCCAGCCCGGTTGCCCGTACTGCATGCGGGCTGTGGCGTTGCTGGAACGCAAGGGCGTGTCCTTCAGGGAAATCAACGCGCCGCGCGGTACGCCCGAACGTGCCGCATCCACCAGCCGGTCCGGTGGGAGCACCACGGTCCCCCAGATTTTCGTTGACGATAAAGCGCTGGGTGGCTGCGATGACCTGATGGCACTGGAGCGTTCGGGCAAGCTCGATGCGCTGCTGGGTCTTGGCTGACCGGCGGCCCTTGCGGTTCATATCCACGCGAAAGTAAGGCGGAATGATCTGTTACCAGTTGCGCTGTGCGGCCGATCACGGGTTCGAAGGATGGTACCGCGACAGCAGCACTTTCGCGCGGCTTCAGCACGCGGGCCTGCTTTCCTGCCCGGAATGCGGTACGGCGCAAGTGGAACAGGCCCCGATGGCCCCGGCCATTGTCAGTGGTGGCCGCAAGCGTGCTGACCAGACCGGCCCGCAGGTGAATCAAGCAGGTCCGGAGCATATGGCGGGCGAGAGTGCTGGCGGAGGGGCGGCACAGAACCCGCCAGCCCCGGCAGTTACGCCAGATATGATCGTCAGCGCCATGCGGCAGATGCGCCGTACGATTGAAGACAACTGCGAGCATGTGGGTGAACGCTTTGCCGAGGAGGCTTTGCGCATCCATAACGGCGAAGCGCCTCAACGTGGCATTTATGGTGACATGACGCAGCCCCAGCGTGAAACGCTAGAAGACGAGGGGGTGGAATTCCATACCCTCCCCTGGATCGACAAGACCGAGAACTGAAGGGCGATGGACAAGGTTGTACCATAAGGGACTTTCGGCACGGTCGGGGCGTTTTCTCGCTGTTGCTGGCATAGGTATGGTACTATCCGTTCAGGGCCTGATGGAGGAAAAAGGCATGAGAAGGCACAGGGATATGGGCCAGGCAGGCCAGAGCCCCATAGGCCCAAGCCCCATAGGCCAGAGCCCGGCAGGCTGGTGCCGTAGGGTGTGCGCACTGGCGGTGGTGTTTCTGGGGGTATGCCTGGGACTGGCCGTTCCCGGAGCGGTGCATGCCGATACCGCAGCAGGGGCGCTGACCGGATACTGGCTCAGCCAGGATCACGACGGCGTTTTCAGGATCGAGCAATGCGGGCAAACCGTCTGCGGTCGTCTGGTGGGGCTGCGTTATGACGGCACGGATGTGCCGCACGGGCATGACGGCAAGTCCGAATGCGGAATTACCATGCTGACCGGCTTCGTCCCTCTTGGCGACAGTCAGGGTCGACTGGGCGGAAACATTCTCGATCCCGATACGGGTCATGTCTACGATGCGCAGATCTGGTCCCCACGCCCCGATGTGCTGAAGTTGCGCGGTTATCTCGGCCTGCCCATTTTCGGCGAAACCCAGACATGGACCCGTTACACCGGCCCCCCTATGGGGCCCATGTGTAAAATGCCCTGACATGACTGACGGAGGCCGCACGATGACAGCACGAATTTCGCGGCGTGTTTTTGGCCGGGGCGTGCTTGCCGCCGGGTTTGTGTCGAACGTTCTGCTGCCCGAAGGTGGCCACGCGCAGGAGCAGGTCGCCCAAAAGCCGCCTGTACCGGCTGATGCCGAAAAAGCCGCGCCACGGCGGATACTATGCTTCGTGGGCGGATATACCCAGCACGGGCCTCCAGGCGGGAATGCCGGTGGTCTGACGACGTTTGAAATGAACCCCGATACGGGTGCGCTGACCCATCTGGCTACGTATACGGATATTGCCAGCCCCTCCTTCATCGCATTGTCGCCTGACGGGCGGTTTCTGTACGCGGTGAACGAGATCAACGACTATAACGAAGAACATAGCGGTTCTGTGACGGCATTTGCCATCAACCAGGCCAGTGGCGCTCTGACCAAGCTGAATACGGTTGCGTCGGGTGGGGCGGACCCTGCCCATCTGAGCGTGCATCCCTCGGGGCAGTACGTCATGGTCGCGAACTATACCGGTGGCACGTTCTGTCTGCTGAAAGTCAGGCCCGACGGCGCGCTGGGGGAAATGACGACCCTTATCCATAATTCCGGCCCGCGCATGCCGGACCGGGCGGCGGATAACCCGCCGGGTAATTTTGCAATCAGCGATCATTCATCCGCCCATCCGCACATGATCCACGCCGACCCGTCAGGCCGGTTCGTACTTGTCGCGGATGCCGGGCTCGACAGGGTGTATGTCTGGCGGATCAATATGCAGAACGGCCGCCTGATCCCCGCCAGGGTGCCGTTCGTTCCCATGACCCCCGGTTCCGCCCCGCGGCATTTCCAGTTCAGCGCGGATGGTCGCAGGCTGTTTATTTTATGTGAACAGGATTCCAAGGTTGTCGTGGCCGATTTCGACCCGCAAAGCGGGCTGATTACCCCCAAGCAGACCGTCAGCAGCGTCACGGCGCATTTCCATGGCAGTACGCTGGCGGCGGGTATTCTGCTCTCGCCCGATGCGCGCTTTCTGTATGTGTCCAACCGGTTGGGGGATTCGCTGGCCGTATTCCAGATCGCTGCGGATGGCACACTCACGCTGGTGGACGAAATCTGGACCCATGCCGATTACGGGCGTGCGCTGAAATTCGACCCGACGGGGCGCTACCTGTACGTAGCCAACCAGCGGAGTGATTCCATTACGTCCTTCAGGGTCGACAGTCTGACCGGCAAGATCAACTTTACATGGGACTTCACGTCGGTGGGCAGCCCCACCTGTATCGAATTCCTGACCCTGCCGCCCAGACCTGAATAAAAACGACCCGGACCTGAGTAAAAAAGCTTTAAAATCAGGATTTTCTGAACGCAGCGATGTAGTTGATGCTCAGGTCACGGGTCTCTTTCCAGGGGCTGCTCAGGGGGATCAGGCTGGTGGGGGCCATGCCCGTCATGGCGTCCATGCGCAGGCCGGCACTACGGGCATAATGGGCGAGTTCGGCCGGGCGGATGAATTTGCGCCATTCATGTGTGCCAACGGGCAGCAGGCGCATGACATATTCCGCCCCGATCTTGCCCACGGCGAGCGAGCGCAGGGTCCGGTTGAGCGTCGAGACAATAACCACGCCACCCGGTTCCACCAATTGTGCGAGCATTACAAAAAATGCTTCAGGATCAGTGACGTGTTCTATAATTTCTAATGCTACAACAGCGTCAAAACGCTGCTGTTCCGCGACCAGTTCCTCCGCGCTGCCAGCCCGGTAGTTGAGCGGGCCCGATCCCTTGGGCAAAGGGTGTGCCTCAAGGTGGCGGCGGGCGGCTGCAATGCCGTCGGCGGATGCGTCCAGCCCCAGAACGTCGTAGCCCGCTTTTGCCAGCGCTTCACTCGCCAGACCTGCGCCACAGCCGATGTCCAGCACGCGGGCATGGCGCGATGTTTTGCCGCGCAGGGGCAGGTGGCGGCTAGCCCAGCCAATACGCAGGCCGTTCATGGCATGCAGGGGCTGCATGGGGCCGGTCGGGTCCCACCACTGTTCCGCCAGGGCGCTGAAACGGGCGATTTCCTCGGCGCAAACGGAGCCAGCGGGCTGGGGGTCTTTCTGCGGGTCTGCCTGGGGCATGGATGCAAACATACAACAAATTCCTTTCCTGCTGGTCTCCCCGCTGGACGAAAGGGGGCCGGGAAGGGTATGTGACGCGCCTTGTAAAGCTGCGCAACTGTCCGCGCGCCTCTTTTCTGTCATCGCTGATAGCAGGAGCGCGCGTGAGGGGCAGGTTTTTTTGCGACCTGCTCAGGTGGAGATAAAAGCTATGTCCGGTTCCGCACCCCGGGTTGTCATGAAGTTCGGTGGCACGTCCGTGGGGGATCTCGATCGTATTCGGGCTGTGGCCCAGCGTGTCAAAAAACAGAGGGACGCCGGGTGCGACGTGCTTGTGGTTGTGTCGGCCATGGCGGGCGAAACCAACAGGCTGGTCGGCTTCTGCCAGGCTCTGTCTCCCCTGCATGACCCGAAGGAATACGATTCGATCGTTGCCACCGGAGAGCAGGTGACAAGCGGGCTGGTTGCGATCGCACTTCAGGGTCTGGGTGTATCCGCGCGGTCGTTCGCGGGCTGGCAGGTGCCGATCCGTACCGATTCGGCGCATGGCAAGGCCAGCCTGGACACGATTGATGGCGAACACCTGCTGGGCTGCATGGCCGAAGGTGTGGTGCCGGTTGTCGCCGGTTTTCAGGGCGTTGCGCCGGACGGCCGAGTCTCGACCCTGGGACGTGGCGGTTCCGATACCTCGGCCGTGGCCCTGGCCGCCGCGATCAAGGCCGACCGGTGCGATATCTATACCGACGTGGACGGGATCTACACGACAGATCCCAGGATTGTTTCCAAGGCGCAGAAGCTCGATAAGATCACCTACGAGGAAATGCTGGAACTGGCGTCTGTCGGCGCGAAGGTCCTGCAGACCCGCAGCGTGGCTCTGGCCATGCGCGAAGGCGTGCGTGTGCAGGTGCTGTCGAGTTTTGAAGATGGTCCGGCGGTCATGGAAGGCCAGCTCCCCGGATCCCTGGTGGTGGATGAGGACGAAATCGTGGAAAAGAAACTGGTCACCGGCATTGCTTACTCCCGCGACGAAGCCAAAGTGTCGGTGCGGCGCATTCCAGATCGCCCGGGCATTGCCGCGGCCATTTTCGGCCCGCTGAGCGAAGGCAACGTGAATGTCGACATGATCGTGCAGGCCACCGGGGCTGACGGCACCACCAACATCACCTTCACGACCAGCAAGACCGATCTGCCGCGCGCCATCAGCGTGCTGGAATCCGTGCGCGACGCTGTGCAGTACGAGGAACTGCTGACCGACCCCGATATCGTCAAGGTCAGTGTGGTGGGCACGGGCATGCGCTCGCACGCGGGTGTTGCCAGCACCATGTTCCGCACCCTGTATGAGCGCTCGATCAATATCCAGGCGATTTCCACCAGCGAAATCAAGGTCTCGGTTCTGGTCGCCGCCGAATACGCGGAGCTTGCCGTGCGTGCCCTCCACACAGCGTACGGGCTGGACAATGTCTGAAGCAGTTCTGGCCGAACACCCGCCCACGGATGCGGAACGGACACGCGCGCGTAACCGCCTGAACCGGCTGTGGGCCCGTGGCGCCGATTTCCTGGGCACGCCTTACGCCATTCTGGGCGGGGCGATGTCCTGGCTGAGCGAACGGCATCTTGTTTCTGCCATTTCCAACGCGGGTGGTTTTGGGGTCATTGCCTGCGGGGCCATGGAGCCTGCTCGCCTGGCGGAAGAAATTGCCGCCACACGGGCAATGACCGACAAGCCCTTTGGCGTGAACCTGATTACCATGCACCCTATGCTGGATGACCTGATCAGGGTCTGTCTGGACGCCGGTGTGGGGCATATCGTGCTGGCGGGGGGTATTCCGCCCGGGGCCGCCATCAAGGCCATCAAGGATGGCGGGGCCAGGGTTATCGCCTTTTCGCCCGCGCTGGTTCTGGCCAAGCGGCTGGTCCGCATGGGGGTGGATGCGCTGGTGATCGAAGGCGCGGAAGCCGGTGGTCATGTCGGCCCCGTTTCGCTGACGGTTCTTGCGCAGGAAATCCTGCCCCATATCCGGGATGTGCCGATTTTTGTTGCAGGTGGTCTGGGGCGGGGCGACGCTCTTGTCTCCTATCTGGAACAGGGGGCCGCGGGGGGGCAGTTCGGCACGCGCTTTGCCGCCGCCGAGGAAAGCATCGCGCACGAAAAATTCAAGAAGGCGTTCCTGCGCGCCGCCGCTCGTGACGCGGTGACATCTCCCCAGCTGGACGAACGGTTCCCGGTGATTCCGGTGCGTGGTCTGGCGAACGAAGGCGGGCGGAAGTTCCTGGCCCATCAGGCCGATGTCATCCGCCGTTTTCAGGGCGGGGACCTGACGCGTGAGGCCGCCCAGCTCGAAATCGAACATTTCTGGGCTGGTGCGCTGCGACGCGCGGTCATTGAAGGCGATGTCGAACATGGATCGGTCATGGCGGGGCAGTCCGTGGGCATGGTTACGGCCGTGCAGCCTGTCGCGCAGATTATTGCTGACCTGATCGACCAGGCCGTGTTAGCTCTGGTCGGACAACAACGACGTATGGATGCTGATGGCTGAACACGCCCACGGTGCCGAGCAGGGGCAGGATATCCCGCCCCATGTCCTACCCGACGTCGCGACGCTTGGCGTGGGCCGGGCGCTGCGTGAGCGCCGTGAGCAACTGGGCTGGTCGCTTGCAGACGTGTCGGAGTGGCTGCGGATTCGTGATGTCTATCTGGGCGCGCTGGAGTCCGGGCAGCATGAACTGCTGCCGGCCGAAGTCTATGCGCTGGGCTTCCTGCGCACCTATGGGCAGGCTCTCGGGTTCGATCCTGCTGTCCTGATCAACCGCTACCGGCAGGAAACCCGGGCCGTGGCGCACAAGCCCGTGCTCGATTTTCCCGATCCGGTACCTGACCGGCGTCTGCCGCCAGCGGTATCGATTTCTCTGGGGCTTGTAGTCGTTCTGGCAAGCTATGTCGGATGGTACTGCTTCGTGGGGCGCTCGTCCCCACTGCCGGAGCATGTTCCGCCTGTAGCCAGTCTCATGCAGGGTGAGGCGACGCATAATGTGCCGTCTCCGCAGGTGGCGTCCCTTCTGCCCGAACATGCGGTTCCATTGCCGCAGCGGCTTGCTCCTTCTGTGGCGGATGCAGCGGCGCATGCGGTGGAACAGGGGCAGGCAGGCAGTTCTGCCTCTGATGCGACACAGGCTGCTCCGGCCAATTCTCCCGCGGCGCAGGCCGTAGCACCTGCAAACGGGCAGGGTGCCCTGGCCCCCCTGGCTGCCCCGCCGCCTCCGGCATCGCCTGTTGCCGGCTCGTCCGAAGCGCAGGCGCCATCCGCGCCACCCGTTGCACAGGCCGTGCCTGACGATCAGATTGTTGTGAAAGCGCTGGCGGCAAGCTGGGTGCAGGTCAAGGATGAACAGGGCAAGACGGTTTACGACCATGTCCTGCAACCGGATGAGGAATGGACGGTGCCCGCATCTGGCGGCCCTTATAGCCTGACGGTCGGCAATGCCGGTGGTATTGTGGTGCAGGCTGGTAGTGTGACAACGCCCCCGTTGGGGCGGAACGGTGCCGTACGCAGACATCTGGCGCTGAACGCGCAGGCAGTGCGCGACGGATCTCTTGCGACGGCTTCAGCCGCGCCCGTGGCGGGCGGAGCCGGGCAGCCGACAAGCCGCGTTCCGGGTCATGAAACACAGGCGGCGGAGGCGCCGCAGGGTGCTGCACCTGCGGTCGTGCCCGCTGCGGCACCGGCAGCACCGGTGGCTCCGCCGGTGTCCTCCGTCGCGGATGAGCCCAGTGCTGATGACCTGAACGCACGTCAGCTCCAGGGAACCGACGCGCGCTGAATGGCTCTTTCCATGCTTTATGTGTAGCCAACTGGCTCCGTTTTTGGCAGGACAACACCAAACCTCGCGTGCAAGCCGTGGCGCCGAACACGGTTGTGCCCGCCAACTGTCGTCTCGACAAAAGGATGTAAGATGAGCGGCTACCGGCCTTACCAGCATATTGAGCGTCGGAAATCTCGGAAAATCCATGTCGGCAAAGTCGCCGTCGGTGGGGATGCACCGATTTCCGTTCAGACAATGACCAATACGCTGACCAGCGACGCCCAGGCGACGATCGAGCAGATTCGCAGGGCTGAACTGGCCGGGGTCGACATCGTGCGCGTGTCCTGCCCGGACGAGGAAAGCACTGCCGCCCTGGCGGAAATCGTCAGGGAAGTGAACGTGCCGATCGTGGCGGACATTCACTTTCACTACAAGCGCGCGATCGAGGCGGCAAAGGCGGGGGCCGCGTGTCTGCGGATCAATCCCGGCAATATCGGCAGCCCGGAGCGTGTGCGCGAGGTGGTGAACGCCGCCAAGGACTATGGCTGTTCCATCCGCATCGGGGTGAATGCCGGATCGCTTGAGCGGCATCTTCTGGAAAAATATGGCGAGCCCAACCCTGAAGCGCTGGTGGAAAGCGCTCTGGAACACGCCAAAATTCTTGAAGATCACGATTTCCGCGAATTCAAGATCAGCGTGAAAGCATCAGACGTGTTCATGGCTGTTGCCGCCTACCAGCAACTGTCTGAATCCTGCGATTACCCGCTGCATATCGGCATTACCGAAGCGGGCAGCAAGCGGGCGGGAACGGTCAAGTCCTCCATCGGGCTGGGCAACCTGCTATGGGCCGGTGTGGGTGACACCATGCGTGTGTCCCTGTCCGCCGCCCCGGAAGAAGAAGTGCTGGTGGGCTGGGATATTCTCAAATCCCTTGGCCTGCGGCACCGGGGTGTGAAAATCATCTCCTGTCCGTCCTGCGCGCGGCAGGGTTTCAATGTGGTTGAAACCGTGCAGACGCTTGAAGACCGGCTCGCCCATATCAAGACCCCGCTGACGTTGTCCATTATCGGCTGCGTGGTGAACGGCCCCGGTGAGGCGCTGATGACCGACCTGGGTGTGACCGGCGGCGGTTCGGGGCGGCACATGGTGTATTCCGCCGGCAAGCAGGACCATACCGTGGCGGGTGGCGACATGATCGAACACGTTGTGGAACTGGTTGAGCAGCGTATTGCCGCGATCGAGGCGGAAGAGGCCAAAGCCAAGCAGGAAGGCCAGACGCCTGAACTGCCGGATATGGCTTCCGCCACCTGATATTCGGCCCGTGCGGTTCCGGCGTGGCGGCAATGCCGTCGTGCCGGTGGCTGCGCGCTTATGTCACAAAAAACAGCAAGGTCAGCCAGCCCCTGATCGGGGGCTGGCGTCCAGTCGGGAACAGAACATACCGTGAGCACCATTCAGCCTGTAAGAGGAACGCACGATCTTATCGGTGAGGAGCAGCGGCGCCATACGCATGTGATCGGCACTGCGCGTGAGATTGCCGGGTTTTACGGTTTCGATGAATGGTCGACCCCGATTTTCGAGGACACGCGTGTTTTCTCCCGGTCTTTGGGCGATACGTCGGATGTGGTGTCCAAGGAAATGTATTCCTTCAGTGACCGCGACGGTGAAAGCCTGACCCTGCGCCCTGAAGGCACGGCCGCTGTTTGCCGTGCGCTGGTGACGAACGCACTGACGCAGTCCCTGCCGCAGAAGGTGTTTTACGCCGGTCCCATGTTCAGGCATGAGCGCCCGCAAAAAGGTCGTTATCGACAGTTCCACCAGATCGGCGCGGAACTGATCGGCGCGGCCGAGCCCCTGGCCGATGCGGAAGCCATTGCCCTGGGTCATGCCGTGCTCAAGGCGCTTGGCATTGCCGATTATGTCACGCTGGAACTGAACACGCTGGGCGATACGGAAAGTCGCACCGCGTGGCGGCAGGCGCTGGTTGCATATTTTTCGGCTCACAAGGCAACACTGTCCGAAGACAGCCTGGCCCGGCTTGAGAAAAACCCGCTGCGCATTCTCGACAGCAAGGACGCGGCAGATCGCACGCTGGTGGCCGACGCACCGATGATGGCCGAGTTCCTGACCCCGCAGGCCAGCGCGTTCTGGGATCAACTGCGCCAGAAGCTGGACATGTTCGGCATTGCCTACACGATCAACCCCAGCATCGTTCGGGGGCTGGATTATTATAATCATACCACGTTCGAATTCGTGACCAATCGCCTGGGTTCACAGGGCACGGTACTGGCTGGCGGGCGGTATGACGGGCTGGTCAAGCAGATGGGTGGGCCGGATATTCCGGCCATAGGCTGGGCAGCAGGGGTCGAGCGACTGGCCATGCTGCTTGAAGATGTGGCGCAGGCACCCCGTTCTGTCGTTCTGATTCCTGTCGGCACCCCGGACGAGGCCGCAGTGTGTCAGATCCTGCAGGCTCTGCGCGCCCAGGGTGTGCGTACCGAAATCGGCTACAAGGGGTCCTTGCGCAAACGCATGGAGCGCGCAGGCAAGCAGAATGCGAGCCATGTGCTGTTTCTGGGCGAGGAAGAACTGGCCCGTGGTGCGTTCCGTGTCAAAACCATGGAAAGCGGTGAAGAACGCGAAGTCTCGCGCGATGTCCTGCTGACGGAAGCGCGGAGCGTTTTCGCACCATGACTCTGGATGAACGGCTGGACCGTATTGTCAGCCGGGCGCTGGAACTTGAGGCACAGCTTGCTGGTGGTTTGAGCGGCGATGCCTTTACACAGGCGTCGCGCGAATATGCGGATCTCGATGATCTTGTACGCCGGATCAATGACCTGCGTATGGCGGAGCAGGCCGTACTCCAGGCCGAGCAGCTTATGGCCGACCCGGAAATGAGGGAATTGGCCAGCGCCGAACTGGAAGAACTGCACGAACGCCTGCCGCACCTGCAACGGGATGTGCGACTGGCACTTCTGCCAAAGGACGTGGCGGATGAACGCAGCGCCATTCTGGAAATAAGACCCGCCGCCGGGGGGGACGAAGCCGCGCTGTTCGCGGCTGAACTGTTCGATCTGTACCGCCGTTATGCCGAATTGAAAGGCTGGCGCTTTACCGTCATGGATTATGACGAAAGCGAACTGGGTGGCCTGCGGGGCGGCATTGCCGAAATCAACGGCAAGGGTGTTTTTGCCCGCCTGAAATATGAATCCGGTGTCCATCGGGTGCAGCGTGTCCCCGCAACCGAAAGCCAGGGGCGTATCCACACGTCCACCGTGACCGTGGCTGTGCTGCCCGAAGCCGAGGAGGTGGATGTCACCGTCAATGAGACGGAGCTCAGGATCGACGTGTTCCGGGCTTCAGGGGCAGGTGGGCAGCATGTGAACAAGACTGAAAGTGCGGTGCGGATCACGCATCTGCCAACCGGTATTGTCGTGTCCATGCAGGAAGAAAAAAGCCAGCACAAAAACCGCGCCAAGGCGATGAAGATTTTGCGGGCGCGGCTTTACGAGCGGGAGCGTGAACAGGCTCATGCCTCACGCGCGGCGGACCGCCGTTCGCAGGTGGGAACGGGCGACCGTTCCGAGCGGATCAGGACCTATAATTTTCCCCAGGGCCGCGTGACGGATCACCGCATTAACCTGACGCTCTACAAGATCGATCGTGTCATGTTGGGTGAGCTTGACGAATTTGTGGATGCGCTGACACAGGAAGAACAGGCCATGCTTCTGGCGGCTGAAGGTTTCTAGGCCGGTATTCAGCTTATGGGTGCGGCGCACACGTCGGACCGGCCGGGGGAATGGGTGGCAATATCGGGTGCTGTCGGGTCCAGCAGGTAAAAGTCGGTAAAACCTGAAGAGCCGAGTGCGAAAAAATGATGCCCGTCCGGGTCGCGCAGGGTTCCGTTACTGCTGATTTCGTGCGTTTCCACTTTGCCCTGTTCGGTGCGGACCGTAATTTCTCCGCATAAGGTGTAGGTGTGCTGCTTCTGCCCCTCAGCCGTGGGGATTCGAACCGTTCTTTCCTGCCGTTGATCGTCCAGGCGGAAGGTGGCAACCAGTTTTCCGTCCAGGTAGATACGCGATACTTCAGAAACTTCGCTGTCCGCCTTGCCGTCCGTGACCGAGAAGTCGCCCGCCAGTGCGGGGCGTGCCAGCATGGCGGCCATGATGGTGGTTGCGGCAAGGGCTGGCAATGCGACACGAGAGTGCTGCCTGTCGCGGGCGCGGATAATACGGCTGAAACAGGTAATTCGATAAAACAAACGCATGGGAATACTACGCCAGACCACGACTGGGGGGATCGAAAGCATGACAGCAGACAATACTCAAAACCACCAGTCAATAGAGCAGCTTCTACGCCTGGGCACATCCAGGCTGTCAGAAGCCGGCATAGAAAATCCGCGGCGGGAGGCCCGGCTGCTGCTTCAGCACGCTTTGGGGCAGAGCGCCGAACAGATGCTGGCCCGTTCAGCGCGTGACACCGTTCCCGCAGTGCTGTTCCTGTCCTGGCTGGAACGCCGTGCGGCGCACGAGCCATTCGCCTATATCACCGGTAGCAAAGGATTCTGGAGCCTGGACCTTGCTGTTTCCGGCGCCTCTCTTGTGCCCCGGGCCGATACGGAAACCCTGGTGTCCTGCGTGCTGGAATATTGTCCCGATCATGGTCGTTCGCTTTCCGTGCTGGATCTGGGTACTGGCAGCGGGTGTCTTCTGCTGGCCGTTCTGGCCGAATATCCGGCGGCATGGGGGGTTGGGGTCGATATCAACCCGCAGGCTGCAGGTCTTGCCCGCCTCAACGCCGAACGGTCGGGGCTGGCGGGCAGGGCGGTCATGATGGCGGGGGAATGGGCGCAGGCTCTGGCGGACCATGCCCGGTTCGACGTGGTGCTGAGCAACCCGCCATACATTCCCACGCAGGATCTGCAGACCCTCATGCCCGAGGTGCGTGAGCACGAACCCATAGCCGCGCTGGATGGCGGGGCTGACGGGCTGGATGCCTACCGGGTCCTGTGTCAGCGCCTGCCATCCCTGCTGGCGCCTGGTGGGATCGGTGTGTTTGAAATCGGCATTGGCCAGGGACCGGCCTTGCGGGAGTTGGCCGCGCAAGCCGGGCTAAGCGTTGTCGCAGTGCAGCCTGATCTTGGCGGCATACCCCGCGCTGTTGTCCTGCGGGCCGTTGCGTCCTGATGGGTTTGCCTGACATGGAAAAAAGCGGTTGGCATTACACGCTATGGTTGGTATAGTTGCTCTGCTTGATTTTGCAGCAGCCGGAGATTGTGTAATCTCCACCCTGCCAGACAAGCGGTAAGGGCCTTTCGTCTGGCAACGCGTATACCGTTGCCGTTTAGAAGCCCCTCCCAAAAACAATTCGGCCTTCATTCAGGAACAAGCCTTTTCTATCGGACTGTTTCCTCATGCTAAGTGCCATGAACAGGAAAGCGCTGTGGTAAACCCATGAACGTAAAACGGATGCGGACCAGACATCATCGTTCCGGCGGGAGCAATGGAGCGTCCAGGCAACTGAACGGCCAGATTCCGATGAACCGGAATCATGTTTTTGATAGTCATGGCCCGGATGTACGTGTCAGAGGCACGGCCCAGCAGCTTTTTGAAAAATACCTTCAGCTTGGGCGCGACGCCACGGGTAGCGGCGACAGGGTCGCGGCCGAGGCTTATTTCCAGCATGCCGAGCATTATTTCCGTATCATGAACGCCATGGCTCAGGCTGCCCAGCAAAGCCAGCAGGAACGGGCGGAACGGCAAAGCACGCGCCAGCAGCGCCAGTCCCATGCGGTTGAAGAGGGTGAACCCCAGCCGGATATCGAGGACGGCCCGGAAGAAAGTGACCTCTCCTCCGAACCGCAGCCTGAACTCTCCGAAGGCTGAACAGACAATACCAGGCGCAAATCCCGGCCAGCATAGCGGCGGGCGAGGGATTTGCCGCCAGATATCCATGATCGGGTAGCAGGGCACTCTGCGGGGTAGCTGACGTTACCGACGTTAGGGCCCTTTTTTGACAGGGAAGAGTGGTTTCCGGTCCCCATAGCGGGCCAGCGTGCAGTCTTGTCCATTTTGGACGGGACATGACTGCCATTTCCCCAGCAGCTTTTTCCGGTTGCGATCCTTTAGGATGCAGTTCCGGTTTTGCTGTAGGATAATGCGTTATTTTTCAAGGAAAACCTGGTAGCGGCGGAAGGATTTGAACCTCCGACCAAGGGATTATGATTCCCCTGCTCTACCACTGAGCTACGCCGCCATCGTGTTGGTGGCGCTGATCTACCGTGTCCCGCATCACGCGTCAACCCATGGCAAGCGGTGGGGGAAATTTTTTTGGGTATCCAGCGCTTTTACGGCTTATTGGCCGAGCGATCCGACACCGAAAATGTAGTTGCTGACCTGCTGTTCCAGGCTTGTAGGTTCCATGGTGTGTGTCAGCATCGTGCCCGGGGCTGCGTAGTCGGTCGTGCTGCCGGGTTCGATCATCAGCGCGCTGTCGGAGGACAGAGTGGCGCTGCCGATGCTCAGCAGGCTGTCCTTGGGCAGACGCAACGCCTTGTCGAGCTGGAAGCGGACAATGGCCATCTGGGTCTGTGTATCCAGCGTTACGGATGAAACGCGGCCTACGCGTACCCCCGCCATATCGACATCGGCTCCGTGTGCGAGGCCGGTGGCCGAGACAAAGCGTGCTGACAGTTCGTAACTGGCCGTGCCGGGTGTTTTCTGGGTTTTATAGGCGTACAGCATGAAAGTCGCTGTACCGAGCAGCACCAGTATGCTGAAAATACTTGCGCCTATCTGGCCTTGCTTGCTCATAACCTGCGGGTTTCCTTGTCTGTGGGTCTTGGTCCCTGTCGTGGACAAGACAGAAAACCTTGTAGCACATGGGTGCTTGGTGCAAGAACAGCAGGGTAGCCTGCTAGTGTGGATCGTGACCGGACATGTCTTTTTTTCAAGCCCTTATCATGGCAATTCTTCAGGGTGCGACGGAACTTTTTCCCGTCAGCAGTCTGGGGCATGCGGTGATCCTGCCCTCCGTGCTGCGCTGGGCTTATGACCCGCACGACATAACGTTTCTGCCGTTTCTGGTCATGCTGCATCTGGGCACGTCGGTTGCGTTGCTGGTGTATTTCTTCAAGGACTGGGCTGCCCTGATCAAAGGCGTGCTGGGGTCGGAAGGGCAGCGTATCCAGCTGGAGAGCTTCCATATCTTCTGGCTGCTTATCGTCGCCACGATTCCCGCCGTGATCGTCGGGGGGCTGTTCGAGCATCTGCTACGGTCCATGTTCGGGTCTGCGTCTTCGGCCGCCATTTTCCTGTTCCTGAACGGGCTGCTTCTTCTGCTGACGGAAAAACTGCGCAGCGACGTTCCGGGCCGGGAAGTACGCTGCATCGCGGCCCTGACCTCGCGCGATGCGGTGGTGATCGGTCTTTTCCAGTGTCTGGCTTTTTTTCCCGGTCTTTCTCGTTCGGGGGCTACGATGTGCGGCGGGTTGCTGCGCGGCCTGCATCATGATGCAGCGGCCCGTTTTTCCTTTCTCATGGCGCAGCCGGTCATTCTGGCGGCAACCGTGCGCGAGGCATTTAAAATGCGGCATATCCCGTTGCAGCCAGGCCAGATGCACATTGCCCTGATCGCGGCGGTGGTATCGGCCATTACGGCGCTGATCAGCACGGCATTTCTCATGCGTTATTTCCGTAACCACGATAACTGGGCCATGACTCCGTTTGCAGTTTACTGCATGGGGGCAGGGGCTGCTGCGTGGTGTTTCCTGCATTTCGCGCTCTGATCGGTAGCCCGCGCGCGAGATGCCTACGCTAAAGCGGCGCAAGACGCTCGAACGACTGCGCTATGAAAACAGCACGCAGCGCCTGAAACGAACATTGGGGCCGTTGCAACTGACCGTACTGGGCGTGGGGTCCACAATCGGTGCGGGGATTTACGTCATGACCGGAACGGCGGCCGCCAACTACGCGGGCCCGTCCATTCTGCTGTCGTTTATCGTGGCGGGTGTTGCCTGCCTGTTTACCGCTTTGTCCTATGCTGAACTGGCTTCTGTCATGCCGGTATCCGGTTCGGCCTATACCTATGCCTATGTCAGCATGGGGGAAGGCTGGGCTTGGGCGGTTGGCTGGTTGCTGCTGCTGGAATATGGCGTGTCCTGTGCAGGGGTGGCCGCGGGTTTTTCCGGTTATGCGGTCAGTCTGGCGCAGGATCTGGGGCTACATGTTCCAAAAGCCCTGTCCTCCACCACGTTACAGATTGCAACCCAGGATGGTGGGCGATCGGTCATGGCCGGGTGGCGTTTCGACCTGCCTGCGGCGGCCGCCATTCTTGCGGTCAGTCTGTTGCTGGTGGTTGGCGTGCGGGAATCGTTCCGGATCAATGCTGGCGTTGTTTTTCTCAAGGTCGGTGTGCTGGTGCTGTTTGTGGCCTTTGGTATCCGGCATGTTCATCCGGCTTACTGGGTGCCTTTCATACCGCCACATGCGGGCGGTTTTCATTACGGCGTTCCGGGCATTTTTCGCGCGGCGTCGATCATTTTCTTTGCTTATGTCGGGTTCGAGGCTGTCTCCACCGCCTCGGCAGAGGCCCGTCATCCCCGGCGGGACGTGCCCGTCGGCATTGTGGCGGCCCTGCTTGTGTGTACGCTTGTGTACATGGTTGTTGCCGCAGTCCTGATCGGCGTTGTGCCGTGGCGCCTGCTTGATGTGGCAGACCCGCTGGCCATTGCCGTAAACGCCATGGGCGAGCCCTGGCTTGCAATATGTATCAAGCTCGGCGCGGTTATAGGGTTGTGTTCGGTATTACTGGGGCTGCTCTACGCCCAGAGTCGCATTTTTTACGCCATGGCGGAGGATGGGCTGCTGCCGGGGCTGTTTTCGCGCCTGCACGGTCATTTTCAGACACCCTGGATCGGCAGTCTTCTGCTGGGTCTGCTTGCCGCCATCGCTACGGCCGTGCTGCCGATCGATATCATCAGCGATCTCGTAAGCCTGGGCACGGCCTCCGCTTTCGGGATTGTGTGCCTGACCGTGATCTGGATGCGTAATACAGCGCCCGATGTGCCCCGCCTGTTCCGTGTGCCGCTGGGCGGCTTTAAGGTGCGCGGGGTATGGGTCGGTTATGTTCCGCTGCTGGGAATGGCCTTTTGCCTGGTCATGGTCGCCCCGTTATGCGTGGATATGATTCTGGCCCTGCTGGCGGGTGACCCGCTGCCATTGCTGCTATTGCTGGGCTACGCTGTGTGCGGGTGGGCTGCCTATCGCTTTTACGGTCACAGGCATTCACGGATGGGACAGGATGGTGTGCCCGGCATGCGCTGAATCCGGCTCAGTCGTTCAGGGGGTAGGACGCCAGCAGTCGTTTCTGCCGTCGCCACAGGCGGATGCCGCGCCATAGCGGTGTGGGCTTCCACCCGGCGGCTTTTTTCTTGGCGCCTATGCGAAACGCCTCCCCGTAATGATGGAACTGCGCGCGATAGGCTTCGCGCAGGGTGGTGCTGGCGTCCCAGATATGCGTGGCTTCCGAGCCTACACCGTTGATTTCTATAATTTCAAAATCCTCGCCCCGGCGCAGGCTTTCTTTGGTGCTGAATTTGATATCCACCCGCCCGAAATGAAAATCGGGAATATCGCTCATGATCGCGTCCATGCGTGCGCGCAACGCGGGGGTGATATCCGCGGCACCATTGCGAAAAATGGCTCCTTTGCAATGGTTGCCCGCAAAAACGAGATCGAGCTGTTCCCCCTCTGCCAGTACGCAGTGCAGGCGTGATGTCAGGCGGGGGGCATAAAGATGCAGCACCTTGCCGGTGCGCGGGTCTTGCTGGAGCAGTTCCATTACCGTATGCCGCCCGTCCCCCGTCAGGGTGGGAATTTCCTTGTAGGTAAGGGAGGAAATTTCCCCCTCGGTCCTGTCGGGGTGGCGGATGTAGAATACCCCGGCCTCGTGCGGCAGGCGTATCAGCTTCTGGATCACCAGTTCGGTCCCGCGCGGGAACGCTGCCAGTGCCGCGGCAAGCTCGGGTTCGGAGCGGACCAGTTTGACGCCCGTGCCGTTGCACCCGATATCGGGCTTGACCACAACAGGCAGTGTCAGGTTTCTGGCCTGCATGGCGTCAAGGGTGCGGGGCAGGTCGTTCCTGTCTGTTACAAGCGTGGTGTAGGGGGCGATCCAGCGCGAGGCATAGGGGCCGGCCATGTCCAGAATGCTGCTTTTGCTTTCTCCGCACAGCCCGCCGGTGACAATGCGGGGGTTGGCCGCAGTCGGCACGGTAACGTCACGGTAGCGCAGGCCCAGCAGAATCCAGTAAATGACAACCGGCGTGTAGAAAATCCAGCCGGGCCAGAATTCGAACAGTGAGAGCGGGTTGGGCTTTCTGTCGTGCTGTGTTGCGGCGGTGGCCCCCATGGGGTCTGTTCGGATTTTCATGTTTTATGCTTCTGGATGCGTGCGAACACATGCCCCATGAGACTGACGACAAGCACAAAGCCGCCCAGCCCCACCCAGCGCCATGCGCCCAGATGGGCGAGCAGGAAGTCACCCACCGGCAGGGACAGCGTAAATAACGCGGTTGTCCAGATCAGGGTCGCAAGTGCCGTGGCCAGGGTGAAGACGGGTAACCCCGCGCTGAGAAAGCCGCAGGTGGTGTAGAGGGGCAGGCGGGTGCCGGGAACGAAGCGGCTGACAAAAACCACCCAGAACAACCGGCGAGAAAGCCAGTCATGCGGTGCGCGGCCTTCGTTCAGGGTGACCCAGCGCCGCGCGGGGGGCCAGCAGGCGGCCAGACGCCCCAGACCATACAGGCCAATATCGCCAAGGATTATTCCCACATACAGCGCCAGGAGTGCCGTCATGGGGGTTATGATATGCAACCGGACCTGAATGGCGGTGATAACGGTTGCTGCGTCTTCGAGCACGAACGTGGCTAAAATGACAAGTGCTACCTGCAACAGCGGACTTGCCGCGCTCAGTTCCAGAAGATGGTCCAGCAAGGAAAATCTGTTCTCCCGGTCAAGGCGGGCCGGTACAGAAAGCACGGGCATACCGGCTGGTGGGGACGAGCAGTAACAGGCGCTTTTGCCTGCCGGATGTCAAGTTGTGACCGGGGCGGCACACCACGCCTGCGGGCATGCGGCCAATGCGCGAAAAGCGCGCAAGATATCCTGACAGATGGCGTATTGCACTGTAGTCTGGTGCCAAACAGTCCGAACGGATCATGAAGCCGATGCTGCGAAGAACTCTGCTTGTTTGTGGCGTGGCCGCCCTGGGATGTTCTCGGGCCGTGGCTCGGCCATCCCCGCCGCGTGAAAAGGTTCATGGCGGGTATGCGGTCTTTCTGGCCGGGGTGCGTCGGCAGGCGGTGGCGCAGGGGCTTTCACCCGCGCTGGTGACCCGTGCTCTGGCCCTGAGCCCCCACCCGAACCAGAAAGTTCTGCAGGCAGACCGGCACCAGCCTGAATTCACCCTGACATGGGCGCAATACAAGGCCCGTGTCCTGACGGAAAAGAAACTGTCGGACGGGCTGGAGGCGACGGCCCGGCGGGCCGACCTGCTCGGGCAGATCAGCCGTCATTACGGGGTAAGCAAAGGGGCCATTGCGGGCATATGGGGGCTGGAATCAGCCTACGGCACGCGTATGGGCACCTATTTCGTTATCGATGCGCTGGCAACGCTGGCGTATGACGGGCGCAGGTCGGCCTTTTTCCGGGCCGAACTGTTCAAGGCCCTGCATATTCTCGCCCAGGGCGCGGTCGCACCTGCGGGCATGATGGGCAGTTACGCGGGGGCCATGGGGCAGCCCCAGTTCATGCCCAGTGCCTATGAACGGTACGCCGCCAGTTTTCCCGCCGGTGGGCGGGGCGATATCTGGCATAATGAAGGCGACGTGTTTGCCTCTATTGCAAACTATCTTGCCAGGTGCGATTGGCAGGACGGCCAACCCTGGGGTGAAGAGGTGATCGTGCCCGACACGGTGGACCAGGCTCTTCTGGGGCGTGGCGCGGTCAGGCCGATGGCGTGGTGGGTGGCGCAGGGAGTAAGGCCGCGTGCGGGCAGTTTTGTGGGGTCAGCACCTGAAGGCGCGGTTATCAGGCCGGACGGGCCGGGGGGCGAGGCCTTTATTGTCTACCATAATTTCAACGTCATACGCCGCTATAACCCGTCCGACTTCTACGCGCTGGGTGTGGGCCTCCTGGGTGATGCAATAACGTGAAGAAAGCGGTTTTTTTTCTCGGCTGTGTGGCCCTTGCCGCCTGTACGCGCAAAGAACCTGTCCGGCCGGACCTCCATTACGTGGTGGGCGCGCCGTGGCAGGCGGATGGACGCTGGTTCTACCCCAGGGAGGAATTTTCCTGGCAGGGAACCGGTGTGGCGGTCAGGCAGACTGGCAGGGACGGTGAACTGACCACCGATGGTGAGGTACGCGATAGCGCAACCATGACCGGCAGCCACCAGAGCCTGCAGTTGCCTGCTGTCGTGACAGTCATCAACCTTGAAAACGGGCGCGAGGTCACGATCCGCGTGAATGACCGGGGGCCCGCCATGGCCGGGCGGATGATCGGCCTTTCGTCCCGTGCCGCGGACCTGCTGGGCATGGGCAAGGGGCCTGCACAGGTGCGTGTGGTGGAAGACGAGGCAGCCAGCCGCCAGTTGGCCGAAACATTGCCTGGCGGTCCCACGCTCCAGATCAGTTCGGCCCCTCTTGAACGTGTCACGCAGACAGACCTTGGCGGCGCACAGGGAACCAGCGTAGTCGGGGCGGAGAACTCTGCCGTGGCGGCCGGTACCCCGCATGGGCCAACCGTCCTGCCCGACCTGCCCGTCACCGTCAGGCAGGGGCAGCCGGGACCGGGCATGTTCTGGGTGGAGACAATGGATTTCACCTCGCGCTATGCGGCCATGGTGCAGGCTGCGCGTCAGGGTGGCGTGCTTCGTCCGGCCATGACCGGGAGCGGGCAGGGCACGCTGTGGGCTGTGCGCTACGGGCCATTTGTGACTATACAGGAGGCGGATGCGGCTTTGAAACGCGCGCTGGCCTCTGGTTTAACCGGATCTCACCTCGTCGTCGAATAGGGAAAAAAGTTGCAGACTCGACGGTTTTTGCTCGCAGGGGGCGCAGCCCTTTTTTCTGGCGGTTTTGCACTGAATGCAGCCGCACGCCCACGGCACGCGGCGGCAAAGCATGCCAAGGACAGCGCAGCCACCCCGGCGGAGGGGGCGCAGGCCGGCGGTGTTGCTGACAGCCCGGCCATGACGCTGGTCGGCCCGCTCGACACTGTTGCCCGCTGGGCCTGCATTCTCGATTACGGCAGTGGCGCGACCCTGCTGGAAAAAAATGCAGATGAGCGCATGACGCCATCCTCGCTGACCAAGATGATGACAGCCTATGTCACGTTCGGCATGCTGCGCGCAGGGCGGCTCAAGCTCGATCAGGCGCTGCCGGTCAGCGAGCGGGCGTGGCGCATGCAGGGTTCGAAAATGTTCGTCCCGCTTGGCGAGAGCGTGGCCGTTCAGGATCTGATACAGGGCATGGTCATCCAGTCCGGGAATGACGCCTGCATTGTTCTGGCGGAAGGGATTGCCGGGTCAGAGGACCAGTTCGTGGCCCTGATGAACGACACGGCGGGCAAGCTGGGACTGAGCAATTCCCATTTCATGAATGCGACCGGCTGGCCGGATGCCAACCATTACATGTCCGCGCGGGATGTGGCTTATCTGGCGTTGCGCCTTATTCATGATTTTCCCGAATATTATCATTTCTTTTCTGAAAAAGAATTTTTCTTCAACAAGATCCGGCAGGAAAACCGCAACAGTCTGGTGGTCAAGGGCCTGGCTGATGGTCTTAAGACAGGCCATACCGAGGCAGGCGGATACGGGCTGTGCGCTTCTTCCCAACGGGACGGGCGCAGGGTGATCGTCGCTCTGAACGGCCTGCCCAGTTCGGCCGCCCGCGGTAATGAAGGGGAACGGCTGATGGGCTGGGCGCTGGCCAATTTCGAAACGGCCCAGATCATCAGCAAAGGCGATGTCGTCGATCAGGCGCCTGTCTGGATGGGGGTCGCGCAGACCGTACCCCTGCTGGCAGGGCAGGACCTTAAACTTCTGCTGCCGCATGGCTGGCGGAACAGCACCCATATCGCGCTGGATTACAACGCGCCGCTTCTGGCCCCGGTCAGGCAGGGGCAGGAGGTGGGGCAGCTTACGGTTTCCCTGCCGGGCGGCAGGCAGGCGGCCATTCCTGTCGTGGCAGGGCAGGCTGTGCCCGCCCTTGGGCTTGTGGGGCGCGCGGCCCGTCGCCTGCATCTGTAACAGATGAGGCAGGGAGTGTTCATAACCCTCGAAGGGGGAGAGGGCGTTGGCAAGTCCACGCAGTTGCGGCTGCTGGCCGACGCCCTGCGTTCGCACGGTCAGGACGTGCTGGCCACGCGTGAACCCGGCGGGTCCGACGGGGCGGAGGCCCTGCGCAATCTTTTACTGTTCGGGGATGCGCCTCTGACGCTGCGGGCTGAAATTCTGGCCCATTTCGCAGCCCGGTTCGACCATGTGGAGCGGGTGATCCGCCCGGCGCTGGCAGCGGGGCAGGTTGTTCTGTGCGACCGGTTTACCGATTCAACCCTGGCGTATCAGGGCTATGGCCGCGCACATGGAGATGCGGCCATTCTTGAACTGATTCACGTATTGGACGGCCAGTTGGCCCTGCGGCCCGACAGGACATTCCTGCTCGAAGCCCCGCGTGAGATCGCTCGGCAACGCCTTGCGATACGCAAGGCCCCGACCGACCGTTACGAACAGGCCGATGAGGCGTTTCACGCGCGGGTTATCAAAGGCTTTCAGGACATCGCTGCCGCCAATCCGCAGCGGGTGCGGCGTATCGGCACGGCGCAGATCGCGGTGGAAGGCGTGAACAGCCTGATCATGAAAGAGATTCTGGCTGTTCTGTCGCATGGCTGAGGCAGAAGGCACAGACCCCAGGCAGGCCTCTGTCGCACTGCGGGGGCATGGCGCGGCCCTTGCAATGTTCCGTCAGGCTCTGGCGGGCGGGCGGTTGCCCCATGCCTGGCTGATTACCGGCCCCCCCGGCATTGGCAAGGCGACATTCGCATTTTTTCTTGCCCGTGTGCTGCTGGGCGGGGAAAATGCCCAAAGCCCGGCCGGTCGGCGTATTTCAGCCGCGACCCATGCCGACCTGCTGGTGGTCGAGCGCGGGTTTGACGAAAAACGCCAGCGCTACCGCGGGGAAATCGTGGCGGATGACGTTCGTCCCGTCAATGCGTTCCTGCACAGGACCGCCGCCGAAGGGGGGTGGCGTGTCGTGATCGTGGATGGCGCGGAATGGATGAACCGCAGTGCGGCCAACGCCATTCTCAAAATTCTGGAAGAACCGCCGCCAGCCACGGTTCTGCTGTTGACCTGTGCCATGCCGGGGCGGTTACTGCCGACTATCCGCAGCCGGTGCCGCAGGCTGGAACTGAACCCCCTGCCGCCATCTGACCTGATGGCCCTTCTGCACCGCTCCGCGCCGGATGCGTCCTCTGCCGAACTCGAACGCGTGGCGGATGCCGCGCAGGGGGCCCCGGGGCGCGCATTGTCGCTGCTGGCAGACAGGGGGGGAGAAATCGCAGGTTGTGTCGGGGCGGTGTTTGATGGTGTAAGTGCCCTGCGTGGATATGAGATTGCCGAAACCACATTGCGCAAGGACTATGGTTTCGGCCTGTTTTTTACCCTGTTGTCGGACCGGCTTCAGACTGCTGCACGTGCCGCCGCCCTGGAGGGAGACGCCCGCGCCAACACCCTTGCGCAAGCCTGGGAGGCCATAGGCCAGTTGCATACGCAGGCGGAGCGTTTCAATCTGGACAAACAGGAAGCCCTTCTTGAAGCCATGACGATTGCGAGCCAAGCATGACCCGTCGTTTTTATGTTACCACTCCCATCTATTACGTGAACGGAGCGCCGCATATCGGCCACGCCTACACATCTGTGGCGGCGGATGTGATGGCGCGTTTTCACAGGCTGGCCGGGCATGAGGTCTTTTTTCTGACCGGCACGGACGAACATGGCCAGAAGGTTGAGCAGGCGGCTGTTGCGGCGGGTGTCGCCCCCAAGGCGTTCGCGGACAGGGTTGCTGCGGATTTCCGGGCCATGGCGGATGCCATGAATATCTCCTACGACGACTTCATCCGCACAACCGAGGCGCGCCATATTACGGCAACCCAGGCCCTGTGGACACGTGTTGCGGATAATGACGCCATTTATCTGGGCGCCTATGAGGGATGGTACGCTCTCCGTGACGAATGCTTTTACGGGGAAGACGAACTGGTGGATGGCCCGGATGGCACCAGGCTTGCCCCCACCGGTGCGCCTGTCGAATGGCTGAAGGAGCCGTCCTATTTCTTCCGTCTTTCCGCTTTTCAGGACCGTCTGCTGGCGCTGTATGAGCAGCACCCGGAATTTCTCGGCCCACATGGCGCGCGCAATGAAATCATAAGTTTTGTCAAACAGGGGCTGCGCGACCTCTCCATCAGCCGGACCAGCTTCAGTTGGGGCGTTCCCGTGCCGGGCGACGACAGGCATGTCATGTATGTCTGGTTCGACGCGCTGGCCAATTATCTCAGCGCGCTGGGCTTCCCCGATGAAAATGCGCCGCGCATGGCGTTCTGGCCGGCTGACCTGCATCTGGTCGGCAAGGATATTGCCCGTTTTCATGCCATTTACTGGCCTGCATTCCTGATGGCGGCGGGCATCGATCTGCCTGAAAAGGTCTTTGCCAATGGCTGGTGGACCATTGAAGGCCAGAAGATGAGCAAGTCGGTCGGCAATGTCGTGGACCCGCGCGATCTCGTTCAGGAGTTCGGTCTGGATGCGGTGCGTTTTTTCCTGCTGCGTGAAGTTCCCTTCGGTGGGGACAGTGATCTGTCACGCAAGGCTCTGATTGCGCGCAACAATATCGAACTGGCGAACGATCTGGGCAATCTGGCCCAGCGCACGCTCTCCCTCGTGGCAAAGAACTGCGGCGGCATCGTGCCCGAACGGGGTGTTCCCACCGAGGAGGACACCCGACTGCTTGCTCAGGTCGCGCTGCTGCCGGGCCTTATGTCCACGCAGTTTGAGCGATGCGCCCTGACCGACGCGCTGGAAGAAGTGTGGAAGGTCATTCGCGCCTGTAACGCCTATATCGACCATCAGGCCCCCTGGGCCCTGCGCAAGACCGATCCGGAACGCATGGCCCATGTGCTGCGTGTGCTGCTGGATGCCATACGCGGTATTGCCACCATGTTGCAGCCTTTCATGCCGGACAGCATGGGCCGTATGCTCGACCAGCTTGGTGTCGCTCCCGAGGAACGGAGCTTTGCCGCGCTTGAGGTGCCCCTGCCGGGTGGCCGTGCGTTGCCGCCGCCGCAGGGCCTGTTCCCACGGTATGTGGAGCCAGAGGCGGAATGACCGGACCGGCACTTTCGGGGCTGATCGATTCCCACTGTCACCTCGATCATTTTTCCGAGGAGGAAATGCCCGCATTGCTGGAAAGCGCGCGGGCAGCCGGGCTTGGCGGCATGGTGACGATCGGCACGCGGCTGGCCCGTGCGGGACAGCAGAAGGCGCTGACACGCCTTGATACGCCGGAACTGCGCGTATGGTGCACGGTTGGCACCCACCCCGATCATGTGGCGGAAGAGCCAGTGCCGTCAGCGCGGCACATCGCGGAGATTGCCGATGCGCCGGGGGTTGTCGGGATCGGCGAGACCGGGCTCGATTACTTTCATGGTGCCGAGGACGTGCGGCCCACCCAGCATGAAAGTTTTCGCCAGCATATTCGCGCGGCCCGCCTGCTGAACGTGCCGGTCATCATTCATGCGCGGCAGGCGGATGATGATGTCGCGACCATTCTGGAAGAAGAATACGCAGCAGGTGCCTTTCCGATCCTGCTGCACTGTTTTGCCTCCGGCCCCGAACTGGCGCGGCGGGTGCTGGCGCTTGGGGGGTATGTCAGCTTCTCGGGTATCGCGACGTTCCCCAAATGCGATGACATTCGCGCCGTCGCGCGGGACGTGCCGGATGACCGGATCGTGGTTGAAACGGACTCGCCTTATCTGGCGCCCGTCCCCAGGCGCGGCAAACGCAACCAGCCTGCTTATGTGGCGTACACGGCCGAGCGTCTGGCACAGGAGCGCGGGATGGTGCTGACGGATTTCATAGCCCTGACCACTTCCAACTTTCAGCGACTTTTCCGCAAGGCGGCCTGATGATGGTGCGTATCCAGACAAGGTCTGCGCGGGTATGAAGGTCACGGTTCTCGGCTGCGGCGGATCGACTGGCGTGCCCATGGTAGGCGGGCCTGGCGGATATGGTGACTGGGGTGCGTGCGACCCGAAAGAGGCCCGGAACATTCGCACGCGCTCATCCATCCTGATACAGATGCAGGACGGGGCAGGGGTGCTTGTCGACACGGGGCCCGACCTGCGCGCGCAGTTACTGGCGCACGGCATTTCAAGATTTCAGGCAATTCTCTACACGCATGCCCATGCGGACCATATTGCCGGCATAGACGAGGTCAGGGGCATTAACCGCGTGATTGGCCAGCCGTTGACCGCCTATGGCGCTGCGGACGTGCTGGCTGAGCTGGAGGAACGTTTCACTTATATTTTCAAGCCCTGGACACCGCCTGGCTTTTTCCGCGCGGCTCTTGTCGCCCATCCTGTGCCATTCGGGCAGAAAGTCGCGGTCAACGGCTACGAGTTCCTGCTTTTCGAACAGGCCCATGGGCGCATCGGCTCGGCTGGCATACGCTGCGGCGACTTTGCCTACAGCACCGATGTCGTGGAACTGCCCGAAAGCGCCTTTCGACACCTCGCGGGGGTGGATACCTGGATGGTGGACTGTTTCCAGCGTCAGCCCCACAGTGCGCATGCATGGCTGGAACGTGTGCTCGAATGGCGTGAGCGTATTCAGCCGCGCCGCGTAATCCTGACCCATATGGGCCCGGATATGGACTGGGCATGGATGCAGGCCAATCTGCCCCAGGGCGTGGAACCCGGCTGGGACGGGCTGACCTTGGAACTGCCCGACCCACCGACCATACCATAAGCGCGCGGGAACACGCGGTGGCCCCGTAGGGCTTGCATGGTAGGGCTTACATGTTTTTCAGGCGTGCCCAGCTGCCTGCGTGTCTCTCTGTCGGCGTCGCTCGGAGCCGCCGATAGGCACGCAGGTGCCGGTTGGACTTACCGGCTCATCAGCACTGCAATTTCGGCGTGTTCGAGCACATGGCGTGTGACACCGCCCAGAATAAGCTGGCGCAGGCGCGAATGCGAATATGCGCCCATGGCCAGCATGTCTGCGTCAAAGTCCTTGCAGGCGGCCAGCAAACCCTTGCCGACATCCCTGTCCACGGGCGGGAATTCAACTGCGTCGGCCTTGATGCCGTGAATGGCAAGGTAGTCGAGAACTTCCTTCGCACTGGGGCCACGGCGCTGGTAATCATCGCAGTGCAGAACCCGCACGGCTTCGGCGGTCGCGGCCCAGGCAAGGGCGCCATGCAGGGCGGCGGAGGATTCGGCCGTGCCGTTCCAGCCAATGCATACGCGTTTGACCAACCCTTTGGGGGGGGTGCGTGACGCCATGACCACGGGGCGACCGCTGTCGAACAGCACGGCATGCAATGTCTCGGACGAGGAAATTTCCTCCCCCGAGTCCGGGTGTGGCACCAGGGTAAAATCGGAAAGACGCGCCTGGGAGGGAATGATGTCGCTCTCGGTCCCGCGGACGACCTTGAAGCTGACACTCGGCCCGGTCATGGGAATGGGGTCATGTCCCGACACCAGAACCAGATCTGGGTGTTCGGCCACGAACTGGTCGAACAGCGCGCGCACGTCATGTGCGTGGCGCGCACTTTCATGTTCGGCGGTGCGCA
The DNA here is from genome assembly GCF_047723915.1 of Acetobacter sp. Lineage (GTDB taxonomy): Bacteria > Pseudomonadota > Alphaproteobacteria > Acetobacterales > Acetobacteraceae > Acetobacter. Next base: position 221,027 of record NZ_JBDOBQ010000001.1, read on the forward strand.
TCAGGTCTTCCACCATGGCGCCAGACAGGCCTTCCCCCGCCAGGGGGGCGATGTCACGCCCGTCGGGGCGGACATGCAGTACCGCAAGATGGGCGCCAAACCGCCGGGCGAAGTTGTAGCCCCGGGTCAGCGCCGCTTCCCCATTGGAAATGCTGGGCATGGGGAGCAAAATCTTACGGACATCTTTCATTGTGTTCTCCTGGTTCCGCACGATGGGGCGGGGTTGCAGGCTGAAACGCCCTGCACCCCGGCAGTTCTTTATTTACGGATATAAACGCGTAACGTTCCATCCGCCTTCATGCGCGCTCCATACGGCGCGGTCATGCAGGCGGAAGGGGCGTTCGTTCCAGAATTCGAAATATTCGGGTTTGACGCGGTAGCCGGTCCAGTTTTCCGGACGGGGAATGGGCCCGTCGGGGTAGCGGGCTTCCGCCTCGTGCAGGCGGGCCTCGAAAACCGCGCGGTCGGCCAGGGGGCGCGACTGGTCCGATGCAATGGCCCCCAGCCGGGAGACACGGCTTCGACTCGCAAAATAGGCGTCCGCCTCTTCCGTGCTCACGGGGGAGACGGCACCTTCGATTCGAATCTGCCGCCGCAGGCTTTTCCAGTGGAACAGCAACGCGACATGCGGGTTGCGCGCCAGTTCATTGCCTTTGCGGCTATGGGCATTGGTGTAGAAAACAAAACCACGCCGGTCCATGCCCTTGAGCAGCACAATACGGCTGGACGGTCGCCCATCGGGCGACGCGGTGGCAAGCACCATGGCGTTGGGGTCGTTGATTTCGGTTTTTTCGGCGTCGTGCATCCAGGTTTCGAACAGGGCGAACGGATCGGCAGACAGGTCTATCAGGGGTAATTCCCTTGGTGCCTGCGCCGCAACCGGGCTGCTTGAATCGGTCATGCGTTCGAGCTCCATCATGCTGCACCGGCAAACCAGTTCTGCCGTGTTTTCCATATCTTCCATACTCCTGCTGCCCACGCGTTTGAAGTATGCTAATCGCCTTTGGGCTTGTTTCGCCCGGCATGGTGTGCGACCAACCGCTACATCACGCTTCCCGCCAGGCCCATACAGAGAATAGTCGAGGTTTCTGCATGTCATCTCCCAGCACCGCTCCACTCCCCTCGGGCACTTTGATGAAAGGCAAGAAGGGCCTGGTGATGGGCGTTGCCAATGACAGATCCATCGCCTGGGCCATTGCTTCGGCCGTTGCGGCGCAGGGCGGAGAACTGGCGTTTACGTACCAGGGCGAAGCCCTGGGCAAGCGTGTCCAGCCGCTGGCCGAAAGTATTGGTGCAAAGCTCGTGCTACCCTGCGACGTAACGGATGACGCCGCGATTGACGAAACCTTCGCGACCCTTGAGCACGAATGGGGCACGCTGGATTTTGTGGTGCATGCCATTGGCTGGGCCGACAAGCAGTACCTGCGCGGCCGTTATGTGGACACCCCGCGTGACGCGTTCCTCACGGCGCTGGATATTTCGTGCTATTCTTTCACGGCGGTTGCCCAGCGCGCGGCAAGGCTGATGAAAGATGGCGGCTCCCTGCTGACCCTGAGTTACCTTGGGGCCGAGCGCGTCATGCCGCACTACAACGTCATGGGTGTGGCCAAGGCGGCACTGGAAGCATCGGTCCGTTACATGGCGGCCGATCTGGGGCGCGACGGGGTACGCGTGAACGCGATTTCGGCCGGGCCGATCAAGACGCTGGCGGCCAGCGGCATCGGGGATTTCCGCTATATCCTGCGCTGGAACCAGTATAATGCGCCGCTTGAGCGCAACGTGACGCTGGAGGACGTGGGTGGGGCAGGGCTTTACATGCTGTCCGACCTGTCGTCCGGGGTGACGGGCGAGGTACATCATGTCGACTGCGGCTACCATATGGTCGGTATGAAAAACCCCACCGCTCCTGATATTTCCGTCGCCGGGGACTGAGGCGCGCCGTGTCGTACAATACGTTCGGTCATCTGTTTCGTGTTACCACATGGGGTGAAAGCCACGGTCCCGCCATAGGCTGCGTGATCGACGGCTGCCCCCCGCGTATTCCGTTGAATGAAGCCGATATCCAGCCTTTTCTCGACCGTCGCAGGCCGGGCCAGTCGGCCTTTACCACCCAGCGGCAGGAAGCCGATCAGGTGCGTATCCTGTCCGGTGTGTTCGAGGGGCAGACAACGGGCACACCCATTTCGCTCCTGATCGAAAACACCGATCAGCGTTCGCGCGATTACGGCGATATTGCCAGCACCTATCGGCCTGGCCACGCGGACCTGACCTACGACATCAAATACGGTGTTCGCGATTATCGCGGCGGCGGGCGTTCGTCCGCCCGTGAGACAGCCTGCCGTGTGGCGGCTGGTGCCGTGGCGCGCAAGGTGCTGGGCGAGGGGGTGCGTATTCGTGCGGCCCTTGTACAGCTTGGCCCGCATGATATCGACCGCACGCGCTGGGACTGGACGGAGGTCGATCGCAACCCGTTTTTTGCCCCCGATCCGGGCGTGGTGGAGGATTGGGAACGTTACCTGCACGAAATCCGCAAGGCGGGTTCGTCCATCGGTGCGGTGATCGAGGTCGTGGCCGAGGGTGTGCCGCCGGGTCTGGGGGCGCCCATTTACGGCAAGCTGGATGCCGATCTGGCGGCAGGTCTCATGAGCATCAACGCCGTCAAGGGGGTTGAGATCGGGGACGGTTTTGCATCCGCCGCCCTGACTGGCCCAGAAAATGCCGATGCCCTGTTCATCAGGGACGGCCAGCGTGTTTTCGGGTCCAACCATGCGGGCGGTATTCTGGGGGGTATTTCCAGCGGCCAGCCGGTGGTGGCGCGTTTTGCGGTCAAGCCGACCAGTTCCATGTTGACACCCGTACCCTCCATCACACGGGACGGGACAGAAAAACAGGTCATCACCAAAGGGCGGCATGACCCGTGCGTGGGGATCAGGGCCGTGCCGGTGGGCGAGGCCATGGTGGCCTGCGTTCTGGCCGACCATCTGCTGCGCCATCGCGGGCAGGTCGGCCAGAGCTAGGGCTTTTCAGCCAGGACCTTTCGGGGCTGATTTCAGCTTTCCAGCGTTGCGTTGAGTGTAATGGTGGCGCGGAACAGCTTGGAAACCGGGCAGCCTTCCTTGGCCTTGGTGGCGAGCGCCTGGAACTGCTCGTTCGTAGCGCCGGGTATGCGGGCTTTCAGGGTCAGGTCGATCTGGCTGATTTCAAAGCCGGAATCGAGCTTGTCCAGTTTTACCGCGGCATCGGTATCGATCGCGTCCGCGGTCAGTCCGGCTTCCCCCAGAATGGCCGATAGCGCCATGGAAAAACATGCGGCATGGGCAGCGCCGAGCAATTCTTCGGGGTTGCTGCCGGTTTTTCCCTCGAACCGGGTATTGAAGCCATAAGGCTGGTCGGTCAGTGCGCCGCTCTGGGTGCTGATAACGCCGCGCCCCTCCTTGAGAGAGCCTTTCCAGTGTGCGGTGCCGTGTTTGATAATGCTCATAAGGTTGTTTCCACCCTTGTCTGTTCGAATGCCGACACGGACCCCGCCATGCGGAAGAAAGCCGGGTCTGTAGCCGAATGAAACGCCTGGACCGCTCCCCGGGTTCGGGGTGTTTGCGGTAATCTCGCAGAGGTGAGAAGGCGGGACGGACAGATAAGCCTATACTGGCTTTACCAATCCGGCTAGCAATGCCCGCCCGTTTTCCAGATAATACGGAAAATGGTGGGCTTGCGGCAAAGAGTACAGCCCGGCCTTCATCGGAGCCGTAATGACGGGCGCGGCTGATAATGCGGAGACCATGATGAGTTCCAACTCGACCGATACAGCATCTTCCGTCGATGTCGTCCTGATCGGTGGCGGCGTAATGAGTGCGACCCTGGGCACGTTCCTGCGCCAGCTTCAGCCAGACTGGAGCATTGGCATTTACGAGCGGCTCAATACTGTTGCCCTGGAAAGTTCCAATGCCTGGAACAACGCGGGCACCGGGCATTCCGCCCTGTGCGAGTTGAACTATACGCCCCAGAAGGCCGACGGCAGCGTAGAGATCAACAAGGCTGTCGATGTGAACGAACAGTTCCAGATATCGCGGCAGTTCTGGTCCTACCTGGTTGAAAACAATATCGTTCCCGCAGCGCGCGACTTTCTGACATCCGTGCCGCATATGAGCTTTGTCTGGGGGGAGGAGAACGTGTCTTTCCTGCGCCGCCGACACGAAGCCCTGTCCCGGCATCCGCTGTTCGCGGGAATGGACTATTCGGAAGATCCCGGCCAGATCGCCCAGTGGGCGCCGCTGATCATGCAGGACCGGCCAGCGGGCCAGAAACTTGCCGTGACCCGCAGCCTGATGGGAACCGATGTCAATTTCGGCGCGCTGACACGGCTGTTGTTCGGTTATCTTGCCGGCACGCAGGGCTGCACCCTGCATACCGAACATGACGTGACCCATCTGCGCCGGGCGGCCGATGGCCGCTGGGAAATCAAGGTACGCGACCTGCGCCAGAATACGGAACGCCTGGTACTGGCGCGGTTTGTCTTTATCGGCGCGGGTGGCGGCGCACTGCCGCTTTTGCAGAAAACAGGCATTCCCGAGGCTGAAGGGGTTGGGGGCTTTCCCGTCAGTGGCCAGTTCCTGCGTTGCAGGAACGAAGAACTGATCGCCCGTCACCATGCCAAGGTTTACGGCAAGGCTTCGGTCGGTGCGCCCCCCATGTCGGTCCCGCATCTGGATACCCGCATGATCGACGGCAAGCCGGCCCTGCTTTTCGGGCCTTATGCCGGGTTCTCTACACGTTTTCTCAAGCAGGGTTCGCTGATGGACCTGCCGAAATCGGTAAGGCGTGGCAATATCGGCGCGATGATGGCGGTTGGTCGCGACAACTGGCCGCTGACCAAATACCTGATCGAACAGGTATTGCAGTCGGAAAACGACCGTATCAAAGCCTTGCAGGACTTTATTCCCAATGCGCAGAGCAAGGATTGGGAACTGGTTGTGGCGGGGCAGCGTGTCCAGATCATCAAGAAAGATCCGGTCAAAGGCGGTGTGCTGCAATTCGGCACAGAGGTTATCGCCAGTGAGGATGGTACTGTCTCGGCCCTGCTGGGGGCATCCCCCGGGGCGTCCACTGCCGCCCCCATCATGCTGACGGTGCTGAAGAAGTGCTTTGGCAGCAAACTGCCCGAATGGAGCGAAAAGCTGAAGCAGATGGTGCCGTCCTATGGCCAGAAGCTGTCTGCCAGTCCTGACCTGTGCAAGCAGGTGTTCGACAAAACCAACAGCGTTCTGGGGCTGACCCACTGACTGGTTTCTCCCGCCCCATGAGGGCGGGAGTTGCTTTTTTGTATAGTGCTGCCTGTTTTATGGGCCTGCTCAAAAAGACCGTGGTGCCGGAGCAGGACGGGTTTCGGAACGCAAAGGACCGATACGGGGTATTGAGCACAAGTCAGGCGAAGCGCTCACGCATTCAGCGCCAGCACAAGCCTTCGTGCCTGAAAAACCTGTCCAGATCCGGTGTGTTTTTAAAGCATCGTTTCAGTTCGCAGGATCGGCAATGCTCATATCGGCCCGGTTCCACCAGCAGGTGGCAGGTGGCCTGCCGGCCGGAATGAAATCAGCCGGGTTGCCGCTGAAAGTGACCGTATTGGTTGGCGTTTCCTCAAGGCTGAGTTCGCTACAGCGCAGCACGTCACCTTCGGCCATGAGAAACGCGTTGAGCTTCGCCATAAGCAGGCAGGTCATCAGTTCGGTCGTCGGGTCGCCGGGGGTTACGACAATTCTTGCCGCGCGTGCGGGTTCATGGGTCTGGAACCATGCCAGCAAGGGGTCATCGGCGGCCAGTTGCAGCGCATGATCGATACGTTCATCGATGAAGCGGTGCCACGTGCTTTTGGCCTTCTGGAACGAAACGGGCATGTTGCCGTGCCCATCCAGCCTGGTCGGGGCTGTTGGCGTCAGTCTGACAGTTACGAATTCATTATGGCCATGGGGCAGGGCGCAGCTTTCGCTGGCGCCGTGGATCAGCCGATGGCCCATGGAAAAACGCCGGGTAAAAACAAGATCAGGCATGGTCGGTTTTCTCTGCCAGGTAGGTTTCCCACCCGGCGCGACGGAGCTGGCAGGCGGGGCATGTGCCGCAGCCATATCCCCACGGATGAAACGTGCCACGGTCCCCCATGTAACAGCTATGGCTGTCATGGTTTATGAGTGAGACAAGGGGCATTCCGCCCAGGTCTTCGGCCATGCACCATGTTTCAGCCTTGCTGAGCCACATCAGCGGCGTATGCAGGACATATCGGCTTTGCATGCCCAGATTCAGCGCAACCTGTAACGCCTTGATCGTATCGTCCCGGCAGTCGGGGTAGCCGGAATAATCCGTCTCGCACACGCCGGTCACGATATGGCGAATATCGCGCCGGGCGGCGAGGGCTGCGGCAAAGGTCAGGAACAGCAGGTTGCGACCGGGTACGAACGTGTTGGGCAGTCCGTTTTCCATCAGGGCAATTTCGGCGTTTCGTGTGAGCGCCGTGTCCGAGATGGAGCCAAGGGCCGCGAGCGGGAGCGTGTGGTCCGGCCCCAGACGTTCGCGCCAGGTGGGGGTCAGCGCGGCCAGTCCGTCACGCAGCGTGCTGCGGCAGGTCAGTTCAATGGCATGGCGCTGACCGTAGTCGAAACCCAATGTCTCGACCCGGCCAAAACGCGCCAGTGCCCAGGCCAGACATGTCGCGGAATCCTGCCCGCCCGAGAACAGGACAAGGGCTGCCTCGCTTCGATCACGCACCGGGTAGGACATGCTCAGGGAATTCCGGTCAGTTTATGGGTCTGCAACGACAGGCCCCATTGCGGATGTTCGAGACAGTATTCTATGGCACCCGCCAGATTGGCGGCCTGCTGGGGGCCATCCATAGGTTGAAGCCAGAACTGCTCGAAATCAAGCGTGGCAACGGCCTCAGGCAAAAGACCCGGCTGGGGATAAACCAGTTTGAGTTCTGTCCCGCTGGTCTGCACCAGCGGGGCGCCGGCCTTGGGGCTGATGCACAGCCAGTCCACGCCCGCAGGTGCGGCAAGGGTGCCATTGCTTTCTACCGCGATAAAAAAGCCGTGCTGGTGCATGGCGTCGATCAGAGCAGCATCAAGCTGGAGCAGGGGCTCACCCCCCGTAAAAACGACCAGCTTCCGGGCATGTGCGCCATGGCTTACGGCCGGGCGTGCCTGTGCTGCCGTCTCAACCGGCCAGAGGGTGTCAATTGCGCGGGCGAGATCGGCTGCGGTTTCGAACTTTCCGCCGCCTTCTCCATCGGTGCCGACAAAATCCGTGTCGCAGAACTGGCAGGTGGCACTTGCCCGGTCCACTTCACGGCCGGACCACAGATTGCAGCCAGTAAACCGACAGAAAACAGCGACGCGTCCGGCCTGTCCACCTTCGCCTTGCAGGGTCAGGAAAATTTCCTTGACGGAATAGGTCATCCGGCCGCGCCTGGCCTTACAGGCCGATCCCCGTCGTGTGCATGCCCAGCCGGTCAAGCAGGGCCCGGTCACGCTGGGCCTGCGGGTTGGGGGTGGTCAGCAGGCGTTCGCCATAAAAAATGGAATTCGCTCCGGCCAGAAAGCACAGGGTCTGTGTTTCATCGCTCATGTTCTCGCGCCCGGCGGCCAGCCGTACACGGCTTTTGGGCATGGTAATACGGGCGGCAGCGATCATACGCACAAAGTCCAGGGCTTCAACCTCGTCCGCTTTGGCGAGCGGTGTGCCTTCGACCCGCACCAGCAGGTTGATCGGCACGCTTTCGGGGTGCACCGGCAAGGTGGCCAGGGCCGCGATCAGGCCCGCGCGATCGGTCTCGCTTTCGCCCATGCCGACAATGCCGCCACAGCAGACGCTGATACCGGCATCCCGCACGGAACCCAGCGTGTCCAGCCGGTCCTGATAGGTGCGGGTGGTAATGATTTCGCCATAATATTCGGGAGAGGTATCGAGATTGTGGTTGTAGTAGTCGAGCCCGGCGCTTTTCAGGCGCTTTGCCTGCATGTCGTCAAGCATGCCCAGGGTTACGCAGGTTTCGAGCCCCAGAGCTTTCACGCCCTCGACCATGGCGCAGACCGTATCCAGGTCGCGTTCCTTGGGGGACCGCCAGGCGGCTCCCATACAGAACCGGCCCGCACCCGCGGCCTTGGCCTTACGGGCTTCGGCCAGGACCTGTTCCACCGCCATCAGTTTTTCGGCTTTTACGCTGTCTTCGTGCAGTGCGCTCTGGGGACAGTAGGCGCAATCTTCCGGGCAGCCGCCGGTCTTGATGGACAGCAGGGTGGAAATCTGGATTTCGGTCGGGTCGAACGTAGCGCGGTGAACGGTCTGTGCCTGGAACATCAGTTCGGGCATGGGCAGGTTCAGCAACGCGCGGATTTCATCCACCGTCCAGTCATGCCGGGTGCCCGTAAGCCGGGTGGAAGAGGGAAGGGAGGACGAACCATCGGGCATAGTATTTACCGGACCAAGGATAAGCGGAATTAAGGGAGACCGAACATAGCGGGTATCGTCTGCCAAGACCAGTTTTCAGGATGAAAATGTTGGAAGGCCGCAAGAGGAAGAAAATGTTGGAAATATCGGTATGCAAACCCGATGAAGTGCAGGAATAGTAACCATCGGGGTAGGAGACCTGTCCTTCATTCACGCCCGTTCAGGAGCGCGGAGGCCAGAGGACAGCCAGCATCCCATGGATGAGCGAAAGGATCGGGTATGAAAAACCGCACTATTGTCATGAAGACCGCCATGCTGGCTGCTGTCATGACGGGAATGCTGGGGGGCTGCCAGCATGATGAGAGCGCAGGCGGTCAGTCATACCGCAGCGTCCGGCCACTCCGCATTCCCAACCCGGCGTCTTTATACTGTGTCAAGAAGGGGGGGGCGCTCTCCATGGAACACACGGATAAAGGCCAGGTCGGCTATTGCCATTTGCCAGATGGCACCGTGATTGAGGAATGGACGCTGTTCCGCCGGGATAATCCCAGCCCGTCGCAGTCAGGCGCCAGCTCGCAGCAGCCCTGAAAAAAAGAGGGTGACGTGGGGGTACGCCGGGCGCTCAATGCTCTGTGTGTCAGTGTATCCCCACCTCCTGCTGCCCGGACAAAAGGCTGGATGCCGCCCGGCCATAAATTGCATAAGATATATTATGCCAACAAAATATGGAGCGGGTATCCGGGCGTATGGCTGGCACAGGGCGCACGACGATGCAGGCAGGTTTAACCGGCATAATCGTGCGGATTATGGAATGGGATCGTTCTTGTGGAATACGTCTTGCGTGCCTATCTTTTTAATAACCCGCTACAAGTGCGGAATTAGGTGAAAACCAAAGAAAATTGCGGGTTTCTAATGTCTTGCTGGCCCCTGCGGTGGGTTGGCAGGGGCGTCGATTGAGGTCATTAAGCACTCATGAGTCTAGTTAATTTGTCGTAAACTTTGCGCTATGGGCAAAAATATATGTTGTTTTTGCGAAAAATATCCCTATATGCAGCCAATAAATCCTTTTCTAACGTTTTGGGCGGTGTTTCGCGTTGAACAAGACCCTTGATATCACTGAGGTCATTGCGGAGTTGGAGCCTGTGGAGGGTCATCCCGTCACATTGCTGCGCAAGGCGCGTGATCTGCTTGGGGATCGCCTGGGTGTGATGTCGTCTTTCGGCGCGGAATCGGCTCTGTTGCTGGCTATGGTGGCGCAGGCCGATCCTGCAATGCCTGTGCTGTTTCTGGATACGGGCCGGCATTTCCCCGAAACCCTGACCTATCGTCGCGATCTGGCTCAGGCTCTGGGTTTGCGTAATGTGATCGATATTACGCCCGATGAGCGTGATACTGCGCGGCGTGATCCTACGGGGGAATTGTGGGCGTTCGATCCTGACGCGTGCTGCGCCCTGCGCAAGGTGGAGCCCCTGCGGGTAGCGTCCCTGCCCTATGCAGGGCTGGTGACCGGGCGCAAGCGGGTTCAGGCATCCACACGGTCGCAACTGGCTGTGGTGGAGCGCCGGGGCGATGGTGCGGACGCACAGTTGCGCCTTAATCCTCTGGCATTATGGAGCGCGGAAGACATAGCGGCGGAAATGGACCGTCGTGGCCTGCCGCCGCACCCTCTGGTGGCGCAGGGGTATCTGTCCATTGGCTGTGCGCCGTGTACTCAGCCAGTCAATGGTGTGCAGGACGCCAGGGCTGGACGCTGGGCGGGTCTGAACAAGACCGAATGCGGTATTCACCTCGGCGGCTGAGAGTTTCTGCCACCACCACTTGTCTCACTTTTACCTGAATACGGGTGCCCGAAAAACGGGGTTATGGAAGCTATGGATCATCTCGATCAACTGGAAGCTCAGAGCGTTTTCATTCTGAGGGAAGCCTACCGGAAGCTGAAGCCGCTGGCCATGCTGTGGTCGCTGGGCAAGGATTCGAACGTCATGGTCTGGCTGGCCAAGAAGGCGTTTCTGGGTCGGGTTCCCTTCCCCGTCATGCATGTCGATACCGGCAAGAAATTTCCCGAAATGTACAAGTTCCGGGATGAATATACCAAAAAATGGGACCTGGAACTGCTTCTGGGCGACTGCCCGCCGGTAGAGGAAATGGACCCTTCCCTGCCGCCTGCCGCGCGTTCGGCTGCCCGCAAGACGGCGGGACTTGCCGCCATGATCGAGAAACACAAGCTGCAGGGCGTTATTGCAGGTATCCGGCGTGACGAGCAGGGAACCCGTGCGAAGGAGCGCGTGTTCAGCCCGCGTGGGGCCAGCCATAAATGGGATATCCGCAACCAGCCGCCCGAATTCTGGGACCAGTACGCCACCCCACACGAGGAGGGCATGCATATTCGCGTTCATCCGCTGCTTGCGTGGCGTGAAATCGATATCTGGCGCTACATCGAGCGCGAAGGCATTCCGCTGGTCGATCTGTATTTTGCCAGAAACGGCAAGCGCTACCGTTCTCTTGGCGATTCGGACATCACCTTCCCCGTCGACAGCAATGCCGCAACGCTTGCCGAGGTAATCCGGGAACTGGAAACGACCAAGACCTCCGAGCGGTCCGGACGGGCCATGGACCATGAGTCCGAAGATGCTTTCGAACGCCTGCGTGTGGCGGGTTATCTCTGATAAAGTGCGGACCGGAACAGACTGACATGAGCGATAAAAGTTTTTCCAGCCAGGATGCGGCAACCCCGATCGTCATCGTCGGGCATGTCGACCATGGCAAATCCACCCTGATCGGGCGGCTGCTGCACGATACGGATAACCTGCAGGACGGCAAGGTTGCCCAGATTATCGAATCGTCCAAAAAGCGCGGCCTGAAAATCGAGTGGAGCTTTCTGCTCGACTCTCTCCAGATCGAGCGCGACCAGGGTGTAACGGTCGATTCCACGCGTATTCCGTTCCGCCTCGGGCAGCGTGAATACGTCATTGTAGATGCACCCGGACACCGGCAGTTCCTGCGCAACATGATTACGGGCGCTGCCGATGCGGAGGCCGCCGTGCTGGTGGTGGATGCGGCTGAAGGCGCTCGCGAACAGACACGTCGCCACGCCATGCTGCTGCACCTGATCGGTATCCGCCACGTGATCGTGCTGCTGAACAAGGTCGATCTTCTGGCCTTTGACCGGACAAAGGTGGAAGCGGTCGAACGTGAGGTTACGGACCTGCTGACCCGCCTTGACCTCAAGGCAGCGGTGTTCGTTCCGGCTTCAGCCCGCGATGGGGATAATATCGCCACCCGGTCGGCTAACATGCCGTGGTATGTCGGCCCGACCCTGACCGAGGCCCTGGCCAGTGTGCCCAGCCCGGATTCCCGCGTGGAACTGGCCCTGCGCCTGCCCGTGCAGGATGTCTATCGGTTCGAGGACAAGCGCTACGTTGCAGGCCGGATCGAGCGCGGGCGCGTGCGTGTGGGCGATACGGTCGTGATCGGTACGCAGAAAACCCCTGCCCGTATTGCCTCGATCGAAGGCTGGCATACGGCGCCGCATCTGTCGGCCCATGCCGGGCAGTCTGTTGCCGTGACACTTGAGCCCGATGTCATTCCCGACAGGGGGGATCTGCTTCACCACCCGGCTTCACGTCCGGTGGAGGCATCGCGTATTCGTGCTCGACTGTTCTGGTTGCGGCAGGAGCCCCTGCGGGTGGGGGAAAGCTTCCGCCTGCGGCTTGCCACGGCGGAACATGCTGTCACGGTGACGGCGATCGAGTCTGTCCTGAACCTGGATGACCTGACTGAAAATCCCGGTGACGAAGTGCCGCCCGAAGGCTTTGCCGAGGTTGTGCTCTCTGCCGCCGAAACCATCCAGTTCGACCCGTTCACACCCGGGACGACCGACGGTCGTGGCGTTCTGGTCGATCGCCAGCAGCGTATTGTCGGCGGTGCGCCGCTGATCGGTCCGGCGGGTATCGCCGCGGGCGAAAAGGTTATCCATCCGACTGCCAGCGCCGTGACGGTGCATGATCGTGAACGGGTCAAGGGGCATAAGGGGGCTGTGTTCTGGCTGACCGGGCTTTCGGGGGCAGGCAAGAGCACGCTGGCCCGCGCGGCGGAAACGCGCCTGTTCGCTGCTGGTGTGGACGTAACCGTTCTGGACGGCGACACGCTGCGCACCGGGCTGTGCAAGGATCTGGGCTTTGCCGAGGCCGACCGGACGGAAAACGTCCGGCGTGCGGCAGAGGTCGCGCGAATCCTGCGGGACGCCGGGCATGTCGTGCTGGTCGCCCTGATTTCTCCGCTCAGTTCGGATCGCGAACTGGCGAGCCGGATCGTTGGCGAAGGGTTTGCCGAAATTTTCGTGGATGCGGATTTGCAAACCTGCGAACAGCGTGACCCCAAGGGGCTTTACGCGGCTGCGCGGGCCGGCAAGATAAGCGGTTTCACCGGCATCGATGCACCGTATGAGGCTCCTGCTCACCCTGCCCTGCGTCTGCGCACCGGCCAGGGCAGCGCGAATGACGCCGCCAGCGAACTGGTCTCTTTTGTCGAGGGCACTGTAAGGTTGCCGGGTGGACGCCGTCTTCAGTCCTGATTGTTCATCCGACTGGAACGGGGTGCCATGGCTTGATACCGTGGCAGTCTTGGGGGGTGGCCGGTCATGCCGGTGGCCCCCGTCCCATACGGGAAGGCCGGAATTGAACGCCGTACCATGAAACACACGTTTTTTGCTTTCATGCGCAGGACAGGCAGCACTTTGCCGGGTTTTCGCTTTACCCTGTCCGCTACAGTGATCTGGGCGGGGTTTCTGGTCGCTTTTCCGTTGTGTGCGCTGCTTGCGCGGCCATGGCAGGATGGCGTGGGGGCCATGGTCTCGGCCTTGCATGACAGCCGCATGTTTGCGGCATTATGGACCAGCTTTTCCTCCGCTGCGATTGCCGCTGCCTGCAACCTGCCTTTCGGGCTTATGCTGGCCTGGGCGCTGGCGCGCGGGCAGTTACCCGGCCGCTGGCTGGCCGATGCGCTGATAGACCTGCCGCTTGCGCTGCCCACGGCGGTGTCGGGGATCACGCTTGCAACGCTTTACGGGCCGAATGGCTGGCTGGGTGCGCCTTTGTCCCGCCTGGGTGTGAGCGTGTCTTACACACGCACCGGGATTATCGTGGCGCTGATGTTTGTCGGCCTGCCTTTTGTTGTCCGCGCGGTGGAGCCGGTATTGCGTAACCTGCCCCACGACCTGGAGGAAGCGGCTCTGCTGCTGGGTGCCAGACCCTGGCAGGTGGTGACACGGGTTATCGTCCCGCCCCTGCTGCCGGCCATGGTCACGGGGTTTGGTCTGGCGTTCGCGCGGGGGGTGGGGGAATACGGGTCGGTGATCTTTATTGCCGGGAACCAGCCTTTCCGCAGCGAAATTGCCCCTCTGCTGATTGTCGTACGCCTGCAGGAATTCGATTACGCGGGGGCGACTTCCGTAGCCCTGATCCTGCTGGTTATCTCCCTTCTGGTACTGCTTCTGGTCGGGAGCATGCGCAGGAAGCTCGCTTTGTGGAGCGAGCCGGCATGACCCGCTACGGATTATGGGTGGCAAGCTGGCTGTTTATTGCGGTCGTTCTCGTGACACCGCCGGTCATGGTGCTGAGCGAGGCCCTGCGCGACGGTATAGGTGCGTCGGTCGCCACACTGGCCGACCCGGATGCACAGGCCGCCATCTGGCTGACCCTGAAAGTCACGGTGATAACCGTCGCGGTCAACACCGTGTTCGGTATTCTTGCGGCCTGGCTTCTGGCGCGCTTTCGGTTTTTCGGCCGTCAGGCGCTGCTGGCTCTTCTTGAACTGCCGCTGAGCATGTCACCGGTGGTGTCCGGCCTGGTCTGGCTCCTGCTTTTTGGCGCGCAGGGGTGGTTTGGCCCGGCACTGGAGCGCATGAATATTCATATCGCCTTTGCGGTGCCGGGTATTGTCCTGGCCACCCTGTTCGTAACCCTGCCCTATGTGGTGCGTACGCTGCTGCCGGTCATGGAACTGCAGGGACGCGACGCGGAAGAAGCCGCTTTTCTGGCTGGAGCCAGCTTCCGGCAGGTGTTGTGGCATGTCTCGCTGCCGGGTGTGTGGGGGGCGCTGCTGTCGGGTGTGCTGCTGACAACGGCGCGTGCCCTGGGGGAATTCGGGGCGGTTTCCGTGGTGTCGGGGCATATCCCCGGCGAGACGGAGACCATGCCCCTGCATATCGAAAATCTGTATAACGGCTACCAGTCCGTGGCGGCGTTCACCATGGCGGCTCTTCTGGGCATTATGGCCCTTGGGGCGGTGGTGCTGCGTTCGGCCCCCGCATGGTTCGCGCGGCGGCGGGAGAAAACTTTATGAGTGTCGAGGTCAACGCCCTGCTCCGCACCGTTCCCGGCGCGGCGGCCCCCCTGCTCGATCATGTTTCGCTGAATGTGCCTGACGGTATGTTCGTGGCGCTGGTCGGACCTTCTGGCGCGGGCAAGACAACATTGCTGCGCGCCATAGCCGGGCTTGATCCCTACACTGCGGGAACGGTCAGTCTGGACGGGCATGTCATGACCGGCGTGCAGGCCCGGGCAGGCAGGATTGGCTTTGTATTCCAGAACTATGCGCTGTTTCCGCATATGACTGTCGCGCGTAACATTGCTTTCGGGCTCGATGTGTTGCCTGCCGCAACCCGGCCGCCGCGTGCCCAGGTTACGGCGCGGGTGACGGAACTGCTGGACCTGATGCAGATCCCCAGCCTGGGCAATGCCTATCCGTCCCGGCTTTCCGGCGGGCAGAGGCAGCGTGTGGCGCTGGCCCGCGCCTTGGCCACGGGGCCGGGTGTTCTGCTGCTTGACGAACCGTTTGGCGCGTTGGACCCCATTGTCAGGCGGTCTATCCGCACGTGGTTGCGCGACCTGCACGACAGGCTTGGGCTGACCACCATTCTGGTCACCCACGACCAGGAGGAAGCGCTGGACGTTGCGGACAGGATCGTGGTCATGCAGAGCGGGCGGATCGTCCAGGATGCCAGCCCCCAGGAACTGGATTGCAACCCCGCAACGGATTTCGTGATGGAATTTCTGGGGGAGGCCGTATCTTTTCCCGGTCATGTGCAGGGGGGCGTGATGGTGGCCGATGACAGGACCGTTCAGTCTTTTGCTGTGCCGACTCATGTGGCGGACGGTCCCGTCACAGCGATGATCCGCCCCTACGAAATCGCCTTGGTGCCCCAGGCGGTCCCGGGCAGCCCCGCTCCCATCCGGGCTGTGCCCCGTGGTGCGCGCGGGGGGTACCGGCATTATATTGTGCAGGCCGGCGCACGCAGCGTGCCATTTTTTGTGGCGCAGGGTCATGACACCTGTGCACTGGAAGGTGGTGCGCTGGATATCAGCCGGGCTCGGCTGTTCCGCCAGGGGCAGGCCTGTCTATGATACGTTCCTTATTCGTGGTATGTTGCTAAAATCGCGTATTTTTTGTATTTCCCCGGATGGGAAACGTGCCGGAAAGGTATGAGTGTGGATCGCAGGAACAATCGCCGGGATGCTGACGGGCTCAGTGTCGTGACCGCAAACCGCCTGCTCGACGGGCGGATTGTATGGCTTGAACCGAACGGGACCTGGGGCCTGACCATCAAACAGGCGCAGACCTTCTCCAATAACGATATGGTCGATGTGCTGGCGCGGCAGACTGCATGTGCCGCGCGTGACGCGGTGGTTGGCATTTACGGCGTGCAGGTCGAGCCCGGGTCGTCCGGTCCCGAGCCCGTGACAACCCGCGAGCAGATCCGTGCGTTCGGTCCCAGTGTACACTCCGAATTCACGCCCCTGTGGCAACCACCGACGCCGAACGCCGCTACCAGAACCGCAGACGCCTGAAACCGTCAGGCAGGACAGACAGAACAATGCCGCATTCCCCCCAGCCTGCTCTTTCGGTCGGGCGTTACACCTATGACAAGGTCGATCACACCTTCCTGAAGCAGCGGGTCGACCAGTTTCGTGACCAGGTGCGCCGCCGCCTGTCCGGCGAACTGAGCGAGGATGAATTCAAGCCGCTGCGGCTCATGAACGGGCTGTACCTGCAACTGCACGCCTATATGCTGCGTGTTGCCGTGCCTTATGGTGTCATCAGTGCCCCGCAAATGCGTACGCTGGCGCACATTGCGCGTACCTTTGACCGCGATTACGGGCACTTCACGACACGGCAGAACATTCAGTTCAACTGGATCAGGCTTGAAGATACGCCTGCCATTCTGGATATTCTGGCCGATGCGGAAATGCATGCCATCCAGACCAGCGGCAACTGCATTCGCAACGTGACATCGGACCAGTTTGCCGGTGCCGCGCGCGATGAGGTGCTCGACCCGCGTGTGCATGCCGAAATCCTGCGGCAGTGGTCGACCCTGCACCCCGAATTCACGTTCCTGCCGCGCAAGTTCAAGATCGCCATTTCCGGCAGCGAGCAGGACCGTGTGGCCGCGCGCTTCCACGATGTCGGGCTTCTGGCGCGCATGGGTGAGAACGGTCGGCCGGTGTTCGAGGTGTTTGTCGGCGGTGGGCTGGGGCGCACGCCGGTGATCGGCGTCAGCCTGCGTAACGACCTGCCCGAGGAAGACCTGATCGCCTATCTCGAAGCCATTCTGCGTGTTTATAACGAATACGGTCGGCGGGATAACATCTACAAGGCGCGCATCAAGATTCTGGTGCAGGCTCTTGGGCGGGATGCGTTCCTTGACAAGGTGAATGCGGAGTTCGCCGCCATGGACCGCAGCCGCTACCACCTGCCCGCGGAACTGGTCGAAGCCATACGGGCCCGTTTTGGGGCGCCGGCCTTCGAAGCCGTGTCCCCCGATGCGGCGGCAGACGTGGCCAGAGAACTTGCCGCCCATCAGAGGACGGACGCGGATTTCGCGGCCTGGCTTGCCTCGAACATACATCCGCACAAAGTGCCGGGCTACTGCAGTGTTACCGTGTCGTGCAAACCTTCGGGCGGCATTCCCGGTGATGTCACGTCCGCGCAGATGGACCTTCTGGCCGATCTGGCGGAACGCTACAGTTTTGGCGAACTGCGCGTGACCCATATCCAGAACGTCGTACTGGCCCATGTGCGCGAGGCCGACCTGTTCACCCTGTGGCAAGCCTTGTCCGATGCGGGGCTGGGCACGGCCAATGTTGGCATGGTGACGGATATCATCGCCTGCCCCGGGTTGGATTACTGCGCTCTGGCCAATGCCCGTTCCATTCCCATTGCCCAGAAGCTCAGCGCCCGGTTTGCCAGTATTTCCCTGCAGCGCGAAATCGGCTCCCTGCGGCTGAATATTTCAGGCTGCATCAATGCCTGCGGTCATCATCATGCCGGGCATATCGGTATTCTCGGCGTAGACAAGCGCGGGGAAGAAGCTTTCCAGATCACGCTGGGCGGCAATGCGGGGGAAGATGCCTCCATCGGGCAGATACTGGGTGCCGCCATGTCCGAGGATGAAACGGTCGATGCGATCGCGCGTATCATCGAGACCTATCTGGCCCGGCGCACGCCGGGGGAACGCTTTATAGAGACCTGCCGCCGTCTTGGTACGGCGCCATTTAAGGACGCCGCTTATGCCGCTGTTTGAGAACGGCCAGATTATCGAGGATACATGGCAGATCACGCAGGACGAACAGGTTCTGCCCACGGGCGATGTGCTGGTACCCCTGTCCCGGCTGGCGGAAGGGCTGGGCCGTAACGGTGGCGGGCGCCTTGGTGTTATCCTGTCCACAGCCGACAGGGTCGAGGACCTTGCCGCTGCCCTGCCCCGGCTTGATCTGGTCTGCCTGACCTTTCCCATCTTTCGTGACGGCAGGCCGTTCACGCAGGCGCGGGCGTTGCGTGAACACCTGCATTACAAGGGGATTGTGCGGGTCAGTGGGCATTTCCTGCCCGACCAGTATGAGTTCCTGCTGCGTTGCGGTGTCGATCAGGTTGTCATCCCCGAAGGGAGCGATGGCCAGGTCTGGCAGGACGCGCATACACGTTTTACCATCGCGTATCAGCCCTCGCTTCTGAACGAACGGGCGGAGGGGCTTGGGTTCAGGAGATGGCTGTCCGCCTGATGGGGGGGCATCGTGCGTGATGCGTCCGCTCCTGTCCGTTCGGGGCTGCGGTCCTGCGGGCTGGCGGTCCTGCGTGGCTACCTGAGCTTCGCACTCAGGACAACGCGCTGGACCTTCGTGATCGACCGCGAGGCCATGCCCTACCTGACGAGAGAGGACGGGCGCACCGCCATCATCGCATTATGGCACGAGGTGTTGCCCCTGACCTCGGTTTTGTGGTGGTGGGCGGAACCACAAAACCCGGCACTCAGGCTGCGGGTGCTGATAAGCCGGAACGCGGATGGGCGCATGATCGCCGATCTGATCGCACCATGGCGAATCTCGTCCATTGCCGGGTCTTCCGACACAAAGGGCAAGAACAAGGGTGGGGCCGCGGCTTTGCGCCAGATGCGTGCCAGCCTGCAACGGGGGGACCATATGGTCATTACCCCCGATGGTCCGCGTGGGCCCCGCCGCCGGGCGCAGCAGGGCGTGCTGGCGCTGGCGCGACTGTCGGACAAGCCTGTCATTCCCATCGGGGCGGCCTGTTTCAGCCTGCGTGTCCGGTCCTGGGACAGAATGGTGGTGCCACTTCCTTTCGGGCGTGGGGTGCTGGCATGTGGTGCTCCCCTCGTTTTCGGGCCTGCCGGGCAGGAGGGCCGTTCCACGGCCGGGCAGCTCCATGAGCTTGAAACCGCGCTTGAACGCGTCACAGCCCTGTGCTCGCGGCCCGACATGCCCCTCCTCCAGGGGTTCGAGCGGGAGACATGTTTTGTCAAACCCGCTCGCGTGGGTCCGTCGGGTCTATGGCATGGTGTAGCGACGTTGCTGACACCTGTTTTGCCTTTTTTTCTGCGCTGGCGGCAGACCCGCGGCAAGGAGCTGCCCCATCGGGTGCGTGAGAAAATGGGTTTCGCCTCCCGTTTGAGGCCGGGGGGGGATATTGCCTGGTTCCATGCCGCCAGCGTGGGGGAACTGGTGACCGTTCTGCCACTGGTTCAGGCCTGTCTGGATCGTTCTCCCGCACTGGGTGTTCTGGTCACGACCGGCACGGTCACCGCCGCCGCCATGCTGGAGCAGCGGATCAGCCACCCGCGTGTGATCCACCAGTTCATGCCGCTTGATGTGCCCCGTTGGGGACGGCGTTTTCTCGACCACTGGAAGCCCCAGGTGGCCGTGTTCGCGGAAAGTGAATTATGGCCCAACATGCTTGGGTTGTGTCATGCCCGCCTGCTTCCGGTCGTACTGGTCAATGGCCGCGTGTCTGACAGCACCTTCAGGCAGTGGCGACGTATGCCGCGCGTGGCCCGCAGAATGCTCGAACGCTTTGCCTGGGTCTGCGCCCGCTCCATGGAAGATGCCGAACGTCTGCGTGTGTTGGGGGCACGGACGCAACTGCCCAGCGGGGACCTGAAAGCCTGCGCACAGCCTTTGCCGGTGGATGAAGAGGAATTGCGGCAGGTGCGCGCCCGGATTGGTGCGCGGCCTGTTTTTCTGGCGGCCTCCACCCATGCGGGGGAAGAAGAGCAGATTATCCGCGCGGCCGAACTGGCCCGGCGCGACAGCCCCGATCTGCTGACGATTATCGTGCCACGCCATCCGGAACGGGGCCAGACGGTGTCTGCTATGGCGGCACACGCTCCGCGCAGGGCTCTGGGGCAAATGCCGGGAGATAAGGATGCTGTCTGGGTCTGCGATACGCTGGGTGAACTTGGACTGTTTTTCCGTCTGGCGTCGTGTGTTTTTATTGGCAACAGCCTGCCCGGTTGCAAAGGTGGCGGCCATAACCCGTATGAGCCTGCCCGCCTGCATTGCGCGCTTGCTACCGGCCCCCTGACCGGGAACTTCGATCAGGCCTTTGCACGGCTGGCTTCCTGCGTGACGGTGGTGGCCGACGCGCCAACCCTTGCGGACTGGTTGCGGAGCATGATGCAGCATCCCGGCGAGTGTGCACGTCAGGCCGATATGGCCTATGCCGTCGCAACGGCGGATCAGGCTTTGCCGGACCGTCTGGCCGCGCAGATTCTGGCGTTATGGTGACTGTCAGGCCACCTGCCTTCTGGGCCGATCCCCGCTCACGGCTATGGCCGTGGCTGCTGTCCCCGTTGGAAGCGGTGGTGGCGCAACTGGCCCAGCGGCGTCAGAAACGCTCAGGGTGGCGCGCACCTGTGCCTGTTCTGTGCTGCGGCAATATAACCACGGGTGGAACGGGGAAAACGACGGTGGTCATGGACCTTGCAAGCCGTCTGATCCGCGAGGGACGCCACCCCCATGTGCTGACCCGGGGGTACGGCGGCAGTACGGCGCAGGGCACGCGGGTCGATCTGGTGCAGCATACCGCCCGTGACGTGGGGGATGAGCCCCTTCTGCTGGCCCGTCTCTGCCCGGTGTGGGTCGGTGCCGATCGTGTGCGGACCGCACGTGCGGCCGTGGCCGCCGGCGCGGACTGCCTGCTGATGGATGACGGCTTCCAGAACCCTGGCTTGCACAAGACCCTGTCCCTGCTGGTGGTGGATGGATCGGCGGGGGTCGGGAACGGCCATGTCCTGCCTGCCGGCCCCTTGCGGGAACGCCCGGCACAGGCATTTGTGCGGGCCAGTGCGGTGCTGATGATTGGTCCGGATCGAACAGGTTTTCTCCCTGCGCTTGCGGAATACGATCTGCCGGTTTTCAGGGCCGGGCTTGCGCAGTCGGCCGAAGTCGTGGCTCTGGGGGCCAGAGCCTGTGTTGCATTCGCGGGGCTTGGCCGGCCGGAGAAATTTTTCGAAGGCCTGCGTGCCGCTGGTGTCAATCTTGTTCAGGCACTCGCATATCCCGATCATTATTTTTATAAGAGCCGGGATATGCGTCATCTGTCAGATATTGCACAGGCCGGGAATGCCTGCCTTCTTACAACCCCCAAGGATGCGGTGCGTCTGCCACCGGCTTTCAGGCGTGGGGTTACGGAAGTTGGCGTCGATCTGGTCTGGCGGGATCCGAGCGATCCGGAATGGATCATCACCACTCTGTTCGAACGTTTTGCCGCGGATGAGGCGCTGATCGGAGAGGGAAAGCCCCGATGAGCAACAGTTTGCGCCAGGTTGGGCAACGCATCGAGGCGGCGCTTGCCCGAACGCTGCTGTGGCTTCTGGGGTGCCTGCGCCCGGACCATGCGTCGTCGGTGGCGGGGGGGGTGTGCCGCGTCATTGGCCCGCTTCTGCCCGTATCGCGGGTTGCCATCAGCAACCTGAGCCAGGCCATGCCCGAACTGGATGCAGCCACACGCCAACGGATCATGCGCGGGGTATGGGAAAACCTTGGCCGTACGATAGGTGAACTGCCCCATATTGCCAGCCTGCGGGAAAATACGTCGACAGGTCCCGGGTTCGAGGTCGTGGGGGCGGAATATCTGCATGCCCAGGCCGAGCGTGGCGGCTCTGTTCTGTTCATGTCCGGTCATATCGGAAACTGGGAAATGCTGCCCCCTGCCGTTGCGCGACATGGCGTGCCTTTTGCATCCTTCTACCGGGCCGCGGCCAATCCGCTGATCGATACGATGATCCGTACCCTGCGTGACCGCGCGATGGGGGACAACCCCATGCCGCTGTTCGCCAAGGGGGCGCGTGGCGCGCGTGAAGCCCTTGCCTATGTCGCGCGGGGTGGGCGGCTGGGCATGCTGGTGGACCAGAAGATGAATGACGGGATCGAGGCGTCGTTCTTCGGCAGGCCCGCCATGACGGCCCCTGCCCTTGCCACCATGGCGCTGCGCTATCGCTGTCCTGTTATTCCCGGCTATGTGGTGCGGCTGGGGCCGGCCCGGCTGCGTGTTGTGGTGGAACCCCCTCTAGACCTGCCCGATACAGGCGACCGGCAGCACGATACGCAGGCCCTTGTACAGACGATCAACGACCGGCTGGAAAGCTGGATCAGGCAGTACCCGCAAAGCTGGTTATGGCTGCACCGGCGCTGGCCGAAAGAGTCCGGCCGCTAAGCGGATGTGCATCCAGCCTGTGACGGTCGGGGCTGTTCGTGACGGAATGGCGGAGCGGGCATCGCCTGAACGGGTGTTTTGCGTTTAAGATAGCCCAGCCCAGCCCAGCCCAGCCCAGAACCGGAGCCATGAACCCTATGCCTTATGCCAGCCCCGCCCTTGAATGTCGCCTGGAAGCGGCCAAAGCTGTCGTGCACGATGCCGCACGTCTGGCCATGTCCATGCGACCACCGCCGGGTGGACCGGAGGCGCAGCTGAAATCCGCCCAGGACTGGCTGACCGAAACGGATGGCGCGGTGGAAGCGTTCATTGCCAGACGAATGCAGGCCATGTTCCCCGATGACGGGTTTCAGGGCGAGGAAGGCGGTATGACACGCACAGGCAGCCTGCGCTGGGTGGTAGACCCGATTGACGGTACCTCCAATTATGCACGGGGGCGCAGCCGGTGGTGTGTCTCGCTTGGTCTGCTCGATGGTGACGACCCCGTGGCTGGCGTGATCGAAGCCCCGGCTTTGGGCGAGGTCTATACAGCCCAGCGCGGGGTTGGGGCGTTCCTGAACGGCAAGCCCATTCAGGCATCTCCGATCGCGGACCCTACCCGCGCCATGATCGAAATGGGATGGAGCGGGCGTGTTCCCAAACCCGTGTTCATGGAAAAAATGGATGCCATCATGGCGCTTGGCGCCATGCCGCGCTCGGGTGGTTGCGGGGCTCTGGCGCTGGCGGATGTCGCAAGCGGGCGGCTGGACGGGTATGTTGAAATCGTCATCAATCTGTGGGATGTCGCCGCCGCTCTTCCCCTACTGGCCGAAGCCGGGGCATGTGTGTCACCTTTCTTGCGTGACGGCGGGCTTACGGGCGGGGCAACCATTCTGGCCGCTAACCCGCATATTGCTTCCACCCTTTCGCACGCAGTGGGTATTGCCCTGACGTGACGGGCATGCCCCAATGGCCTTTGTGCCGCCATAAAACAGTGCTTTCCTGCCCAGGCTAAACAGTCCTGCCAGACTTACCGTGGAGAAAAACCGGTCATGTATTCCATCTTTCGTCTGTCTGCTGTTTCTGCCCTTGTGGTAACGGTTGCCTTGGGGACCGGCCCCGTTCGAGCCTATGCGGCAGAAAACGCACAGTCCATTGTCGACAAGGCAACGCTGAGTGTTCAGGATATTTTCAGCTCCAGCAGCCAGCAGACGACCCTGACAGGAAACCTGTCCAGCGCTCGCGCCGTGATGGTCTGCCCGTCGATGTTCCGGGTGTCGATCGGCTTTGGCGGCGCGCACGGAGACTGCGTGCTTCTTGCCCGTGACGCCAGGGGGTCCTGGTCAGATCCTGCTTTTTACAAGCTGAGTTCCGCGTCCATGGGCATACAGTTCGGTGTGCAGAGTTCGCAGATCATCTTTTTCGTCATGACGGATCGTGGGTTGCAGGCTCTGCTGGACAGTCAGTTCCAGTTCGATTCCAATGCCGGTGCATCTTTCGCCAATATGAGTTCGGCCACCGCCAGTGGTACGGCAGGTGCCCGGAATACGGATATTCTGATCGCCCAGAAATCCCAGGGGGTCTTTGCCGGTGTTTCACTGGGTGGAAGCAAGCTGACTGTCAACAGCGACGTCAACCGCGACTATTACAAGCAGTCTGTCGGCCCGGAAGATATTCTTGTGAGCATGCGCGTGAACAACCCTGATGCCGATCCGCTGCGCCGGGTGTTGATGCGTTATGCCCAAACGACCCCGGCTGCCGCGCAGAATACTTCGCGCTACACTCCTCAGGCTGCTCCCCGTACAACGTATTCGGGCGACGCGACAGGCGATAGTGTGGGGGCCAGCGCACCGAGTGGCGGCATCAGGCAGGAAAATCTCGGGCCTGTCAGCCGCTGACATTGCCCGCAGGGCAGGATGCCAACAAAATGGACGGCGGGCAGGATCAGCACTTTTGTGTTCGACTTGCCCCGGCGCCGCGCGCGGCCCTGCCCTCAAGCCCTCAAGCCCTCAAGCCCTCAAGCCCTCAGCGATCGGTCGGTCTTTGCTGCGGCTGTAATGTGCCTCATAGGGCAGCATGACCGGGTGGAGGCCCGGGCTACCGGCCTGACTGCTGCGCCCTGAACAGTGATACGTTCTTGTTGTGCTCGCTGAGTGTGGCCGCAAAATTATGCCCCCCGGTCCCGTTGGCGACAAAATACAGAGCATTGCTTTGTGCCGGGTGGGCCGCGGCTTCGAGCGCGGCCAGTCCGGGTGAGCAGATCGGACCGGGCGGCAGGCCAGTGTTCAGATAGGTATTATACGCGCTGGGGGTTTGCAGGTCCGTGTGTGTCAGGGCGCGGCCCAGCGGTGGTCTGCCCTGTGTCAGAGCATAAATGACCGTCGGGTCGGTCTGAAGTTTCATGCCTTTTTGCAGCCTGTTCACCAGAACGCGGGCCACCAGTGGGCGCTCGGCCGGAACGGCTGTTTCCTTTTCCACCAGAGACGCCAGAACAAGCAGATCCTGCGGACTTTGGAGGGGGAGACCGGGCTGACGGTCCTGCCAGATGCTGGCGAGTGTACTGGCCATTTTAGCCTGCATGCGTGCCAGTACATCAGCCCGTGGTTCGTCACGCAGGTAAGTGTATGTCTGCGGCAGCGCGCTTCCTTCTGCCGCGGGAGAGATATCGGCGGTCAGAAAAGGCGCATTTAGGAGAAGATTGGTAATATCGTAAGCTGTCAGTCCTTCCGGCACGGTCAACCGGTGCAGCACCGGCTTGCCATGACGCAGAATCCATAAGGTTTCGCTCATGGAGACCTGGGCAGGAAAATGCAGTTCCGCAGCATGGATCTGCCCGTCCTTCCTGGTCAGGGCAATGGAAAGCTGAAAAAGCCTGCCTGTCCATGATCCCGGACGTAGAACGCCCGTTTCCTGCAAGGTTGCAAGTGTTGCGCTATAGCCGCCCCTATGGATGACAATATCCTGGCCGGTAGCCAGCGGTCCGGGGCGGGTATAATCGTGCCAGGCTATTGCGCCGATGGCAGCAAAGCCAAGCAGGCATAGACCTGAAAAGGCCGCCAGCCACCGGAGAAGAAAAAATCTTCCCTTCCTGGCTGGCGGCAGTGGTGTCCGGCTTTTACGCTTAGACGCCACGCACGATCAGGCTGGCATTGGTGCCGCCAAAACCGAAGCTGTTGGACAACGCAACGTCAATCCGGCGCTGCTGGGCCGTATGCGCCACGCGGTCGATCACGCTTTCACGCGACGGATTGTCCAGGTTCAGTGTGGGCGGGGCCACATTGTCCCGAATGGCAAGAATGGAGAAAATAGCCTCCACAGCGCCTGCGGCACCAAGCAGATGCCCCGTGGCCGATTTTGTGGACGACATGGCCAGTTTACTGGCGTCATCGCCAAAAAGACGTTCCACGGCTTCAAGTTCGAGGTCATCGGCCATGGTGGACGTGCCATGGGCGTTGACGTAGTTGATATCCGCAGGAGTCAGGCCAGCGCTTTGCAGGGCTGCCCGCATGGCGCGATAAGCCCCGTAATGGCCTTCCGCCGGTGCGGTGATGTGGTAGGCATCGCCCGACATGCCGTAGCCGATGATTTCGCCATAGATCTTGGCGCCACGGGCCTTGGCGTGCTCGTATTCTTCCAGCACGACAATACCCGCACCTTCGCCCATGACAAAACCGTCGCGGTCCTTGTCCCACGGGCGGGACGCGGCCTGAGGCGTGTCATTGAAGCCGGTGGAAAGCGCTCTGGCGGAACAGAATCCGGCAATGCCCAGCGGGCATACGGTTGCTTCCGCGCCACCTGCCACCATCACGTCGGCATCGCCGAACATGATAAGGCGCGCGGCATCGCCAATGGCGTGTACGCCGGTAGCGCAGGCTGTCACCACAGAGTGGTTGGGACCCTGAAAGCCGTATTTGATGGAAACATGCCCCGAGACCAGATTGATCAGGGCAGAGGGAATGAAGAATGGCGAAAGCCGGCGCGCACGCCCTTCATGCACCGTGATCGACGCATCGTAGATGGTCTGCAGGCCGCCAATGCCAGACCCGATCATGACACCGGTGCGGCATTTTTCTTCCTCGGTCTGAGGTTTCCAGCCGGAATCCTCGACCGCCTCGGTCGCGGCGACCAACCCCATATGAATGAAGCGGTCCATCTTGCGCTGGTCTTTGACAGGCACCCACTCCGAAAGAGTCAGTTTCCCGTCAGCGGTGGGGCCTTCCGGCACTTCACCTGCTACCTGTGCGGGCAGGTCGCTTGGGTCGAACTGCGTGATTTTGCCAATCCCGCTTTCTCCCGCAATCAGACGTGACCACACGTTCTCAACACCGAGACCCAGAGGTCCTACGATGCCCATGCCGGTGACGACAACGCGTCTCCGTCCCGAATTCGCTCCGGCCGACAGTAACAAACCAGCCCGCTCCCTGTTCGACACGCCATTGGTCCCTCAGTCTTCCGAGGGACCTTCCATTACTATCCGCAGAAACCTGTGTTCAGGCGGCTTTCTGCTTTTCGATATAATCGATGGCGTCTTTCACCGTGGTGATTTTTTCCGCCGCGTCTTCAGGGATTTCGACATTGAAGGCTTCTTCAAACGCCATCACCAGCTCGACGGTGTCAAGGCTGTCAGCGCCCAGGTCGTCAATGAACGACGCTTCGGGTGTGACCTTGCTTTCCTCGACGCCGAGATGCTCGACCACGATCTTCTTAACCTTATCAGCGATTTCGCTCATCTGTCCTTGTATCCCATATGCCTGACCGCGCCGCGGCAGGGTGTTCAGGTGCTTGATCCGCTACAGTCCCGCATGATGCAGAAACAGGGAAACCCTGTTTCCCGTTTTCTGCAACGCAGCAGGAGTTGCGGGCGCTTAGCACGTTTTCCTTCGTTACGCCAAGGCAAACCCGACAGATATGTCCTTTGTCAGCCCGGCGTGATGGAGCTTGCGTTGTCTGTCTGCCACATCTCGAAATGTTTTGCACCTTCCCTTATGGCGGTGCAAGCCGCTTCTGATGTGGCAGGGGGTCAGATCATGGCCATCCCGCCATTGACGTGCAGTGTAGCGCCAGTCACCCAGGCTGCTTCGTCGGAGGCGAGGTAGAGCACGGCTGAGGCAACGTCCTCGGGCTTGCCAAGCCTGCCCAGAGGAATGCTGCCCAGCAGTTTTTCCTTCTGCGCGTCGGGGAGCACGTCGGTCATGGGCGTGACGATAAAGCCCGGAGCGACCACGTTGACCGTGACCCCGCGTGACCCCGCTTCCTGCGCCAGGGACTTGCTCATGCCGATCATACCGGCCTTGGCGGCGGCATAATTGGCCTGGCCCGCATTGCCGGTTGCCGCGATGATGGAGGCAATGTTGACAATACGGCCGGCACGGCGGCGCAGCATGCCCTTGAGCGCCGTCCGGCACAGGCGGAAAGGTGCTGCGAGGTCGACGTCCAGAACCTGGTTCCAGTCTTCGTCCTTCATGCGCAGGGCAAGCGTATCGCGCGTCAGTCCGGCATTGTTGACCAGGATGTCTACCGGACTGCCAGCCTGTTCCTCGGCTTTTGCCAGCAGGGACTCCGCGGCGGCAGGCTCGCTCAGGTTGGCTGTGGCGTAAAACGCCCTGCCCTGCCCCAGGTCCTGCGCCTGCTGGGCAATGACCGATTCCCGCGTGCCGGACAGGACAACTTTCGCCCCCTGCGCATGCAGCACCTGCGCGATAGCGCTGCCAATGCCGCCAGATGCCCCCGTGACCAGGGCGGTTTTACCTTCGATTCTGAACATGCTGTGATGAACCTGCTGTTTTTAAAGTGATTTCAAAAAAGTTTCGATGTCGGCCGGCGTGCCGATGGACAGAGCCGAAACCTCCGGGTCGATCCGCCGGACCAGTCCGGACAGAACCTTGCCCGCACCGATTTCCACAAAGGTATCGACCCCCATGCCCACCATGGCGCTGACACTTTCATGCCAGCGCACGCGGCCGGTCACCTGTTGCACAAGGTTGCGCCGAATCGTATCGGCATCGGTTTCGCGCTCTGCCGTGACGTTGGCGATAACCGGCACGATGGGAGCTGCGATGTCGGCCTGCGCCAGCGCTTCGGCCATGACATCTTCGGCCGGTTTCATCAGCGAGGAATGAAAGGGTGCGGAGACCGGCAGCTTGACCGCGCGCTTGATTTTCATCTCCTTGGCAAGGGCGATGGCCGCGTCGATTCCGGCCAGGGCCCCTGACAGCACGATCTGGCCACCACCGTTGTCATTGGCAATTTCCACAATGCCGGTCTTGCCTGCCTGCTGGCAGATCTCCTCCGCCTGGGCCAGGGTGACACCGATCAGGGCGGCCATGCCGCCTTCCCCCGCCGGGACTGCTTTCTGCATTGCCTGACCGCGCATGCGCAGCAGGCGGGCTGTCTGGGCGACACCCAGCGCGCGGCCTGCGGCAAGGGCCGTGTATTCCCCCAGGGAATGCCCCGCGAGCAGCGTGGCGGTGGCGGACAGATCCAGCCCGCCATCCTGCTCCAGCACCCGCATGACGGCCATGGACATGGCCATAAGAGCGGGCTGGGCGTTTTCCGTGCTGGTCAACGTATCCATGGGGCCTTCAAAAATGATTTTTGAAAGATGTTCCCCAAGGGCTTCGTCGACTTCTTCAAAGACGGCGCGCGCGGCGGGAAAAGCCAGGGCCAGGTCCTGTCCCATGCCTACGGACTGGCTGCCCTGTCCGGGGAAAACAAAAGCATAAACGGTCATAATATCTCACTATGTCCAATGTGACCCGCGCGACAGGGTTGGGCTGCATGTGGCCAAATGCACGGGGCTGAAAAGCGGGTCCCGTGGCCATATGCGGTTGACGGGACACTCAGCCAGAGGTGCCTGTGCGCGGGCTATAAAAGTGGTGCGGAGAATAAGGCGCGTCTCAGCGCCGCACAATACGCCATGCCAGGATAAGCAGTGCATCCCACGGTGTTGCGACCAGTTCATGCAGCAGGCGCCACAGGCGTTTTGCGGCGCTGGCGGAGCTTGAGCCGGAGGATAAAAAGGGCACGGCTTTTACCCGCCAGCCTGCAAGGCGCATCAGCAGCATGCAGCGCAGACGGTGGAACGGACTGGTTGCCACAAGCACAGACGCGTCCGGGGCAAGTGCGAGTGCCTCCAGCAGTGTGCTGCATGCCTTGACGGAGGCCAGCGTGTCGTCGGCTGTGGGTTCGGGCAGGATGGCGCTGCCAGGGACACCCGCATCGCGCAGCAGGTGCTCCATGACAGCGGCTTCGGTCACGCCGCCGCGTGGTACACCGCCGGTGGGCATGTATAGCGCATTGGCTATTTTCCGCCCTGTCGCCACGGCGCTGTCAACCCTGTTGCGCAGGGACTGTGTGGGCGTGCCATCAGGGCGGAGAGCCGCGCCAAAAATGATGATCGCCACCACCCCGCCCGGTGGGGCGCTGGTGCGGGTGGTGCCGCATGGTGGCTGGGGCTCTGTAACTGGCCCCGGTTCTGGCGTGGAGTCGGGGCCTCCCTTGGGTATCATGGCGGCGGGCGCAGCAGAACGCGGTTCAGGCGTTCGAGCATGTCAAAGCTTTCGCGCCAGACCTGGCGGAATTTGGTTTCCCCCACTCCGCGAGAGGCCAGAATTTCGGCCAGCTGGCCTACGTTACGTTCACCGTCGATCAGGGGCAGAATGCCGCGGGCCTGCGGTGGCAATGCAACGGGCACGACAAGGGTGCCGAAAGAAAAGGCAAGTGTGTTGTCCGGGCGCATCTGCCGTGCCAGTTCATCGCCCGGGATTTCGCGCATGATCGGGACAGTCGCGACATCCATCGGGTCTGGCCTTGTCGGTCTGCATCCCTTGCGGACGGCGTAGGCGACATGGGTGGCCATGTTGCCTGTCAGATCCTCGGCTATGGCTGCCTGTTCATGGGGGGGAAATTCCGCCACACGAGCGCGCAGGCGCGGGTCGGGCAGGAAAAGTGACGGGTCATACCGCGCGGGTTCCATAAGGCAGGTGGCTTCAAGGCCCGCCTTGTCCATCAGGTCCAGGAACGTCGTGACCGTATAACTGCGATCGCGCGGGTTGAGCAGAAGATCGTACAACCCCGCATCCCCGCCTGAGAGATGGTCCCCGAAATTACCGTTCTGTCTCAGCCATGCCGTGGCGGGCAGTGCGCGCATGACGCGTCTGGCAATATCCAGTCGCGCTTCGGGTGACTGCGCGATGGGCGCGAGCTTTGCCAGCGCGTCCTGCACCATATAGACGCCGGTGCGTCCGTAAGGAGCATAAACCATCAGCCCCATGCCCCCACCGGGTGCCAGAAGCTGGGTCAGGCCTGCCAGTACGGCCTCCGGCTCGGGCAGGTGGTGCAGCACGCCACAGCAGTCGATATAATCAAAAAGTCCTAGATCGAGCGTATCCAGCGCATTCAGCGACGCCTGGACAAAGCGGATGTTCGACAGTTGCCGGGCCTGTGCGCGAGCCTGAGCAATATCCAGTGCTGCT
This sequence comes from Acetobacter sp., assembly GCF_047723915.1. Taxonomy (GTDB): domain Bacteria; phylum Pseudomonadota; class Alphaproteobacteria; order Acetobacterales; family Acetobacteraceae; genus Acetobacter. The sequence goes on from NZ_JBDOBQ010000001.1 coordinate 251,920, forward strand.
CTGGAGCGATCAAGGCAGATCACCTCACCCTGGCGCTGGGCACGGGCGAGGTGCGTTGCCAGCATGATGGCGCCGTCCCCCGTGCCACACCCTGCCACAAGCACGCGCAGTGGCAGGCTTGTTGGCCGTTGCGCGCCGAAAACCCAGTAATCGATTTCACGCAGGTGGCTGGGGCTGCCGATCAGCAGGCGTCGTAGCTCATCCTGCGGGTTGCGCTCGGGGTAAGGATAGGCCTCGTACTGGGCAGCAAGGCTTGTATCGCGGCGATCCGCGCGGTCGTGGTCTTCCATCAGCGGCTCCCCCCCCTTAGCGGGGAATAAGCCTGCCGCGCTGCCATGCCTCTGCGGCTTCATCCGCGGTCATGCCGTCGACTCTCATGGCGTAGTCCATGGCGCTGATGATCTTTACGCTCAGCATCAGTTCATCCAGTTCGTCGAGCAGGTCCTGCTCAAGCTCCGTGTCCAGTCCGGCGCGCAGCAGCATACGGGCATGCTGTTCGGGTCCGAACGCGCCTTGCGGGTCCGACAGGATCGTGAACCCGCCCTGGTGGAACAGGAAGCAAGGCTGCACCAGCGGCATCAGAACCAGATCCTTGCGCGTGAGGGCGGCGTTCAGTTCGGCCAGTGCTTCCTCATCAGGCAGGACCTTGAGCGTAAAGCCAGCCGCCGCAAGGCCATAGGTTTCAAGAACCTTCCGCATGGGCTGTTCGAGTGATTGCGGCGTGACGATACTGCGGGAGAGTTCCGGCCCGGCCCGGGCAATATCGGCCAGAGAAGTCATGGCCGTCTCTTCGGCGGAAATGCAGCAGCACGCACCGGGCTGGAACAGGTCCCCCAAGGGGGTAATGCCGGGGCCGATCAGTTCGGCTTCATCCTCGGGCAGCCATGCCGCCACATACAGGTCGATTTCGTTCTTGCGCAGCAGGGCGGCAAGAGCCTCCTTGGGGCCGGTGACAATTTCCGGCTCGACGTCATTGGCTTCCAGAACACGGATGATGGCCGCCGCTGTCGCCTCATGCACGGTGGAGGCTGGATATGCGAGGGTGAGGGTGTTCATCATGCGGTCCTTTGCGCTGGTCTGGTCAGGCGGAGAAGTGTGCCCTGTCCTTGCAGCAGGAGAAATGCCCTAGGCAATCCCTTAATTGAAGATACCGGCATCCTTTGCAGGTGTTGCAAGGCACGAAAAATAAAAAACCGCCTTCCCAGAAGCTGGTAAAGGCGGTTTGGAGAAAGAGAGAAACTGCAAGCCGAGGTAAATTCGGGGTTTTATGCCGCCACGATATTCTGTTCGCGGGGCAGAACGGGGCGGATCATGTTCAGGGCGTCGGCGAATGACGTGAAATTACCCAGTGCCGTGTCACGGATGGCATCCATGACCACCCAGCGATTGCCACGGGAATAGACTTTGTAGGCCGGGTCGGGGGTTTCGCGCACCCAGACCAGAACGTAGCCTGACGATATGCCAGCCTGTTTCTGTTCGGCGGGGAAAATATCCGCGTCGCTTACGCCCATGGGCATACCCGCCTCGACCCAGCGATTAAGGTAATCGCGATGGCGGGAGAGAATTTCCATCTGGAATGGAATGATGTTGCAGGCACGTGCTGTTTCAGAATCGTACAACATAAGTTCTGCGTTCCCCTCGAAACCACAATCGATCTCTCTGTTTCAAAGCTTAGAGGGGGGTATGAGGTTGCGCTACATCAAACAGGAGGCTTGCGCCTCAAAATAAAGCACCTCTTAAGGGTAGTGACGCAAAAACCACAAAACAGGGCGTAAATATGCTACTTTTTGCCCTATTTTTATTCTTTCGCCCACAATTTAGGCAATTTTGTCTCAGAATTTCGCTGAAACCGTCACCGAACCATAGTTGAACAGGCCGGATTTCGCGCCGTTGAACTGCTGTGTCTGCCAGACCTGGCTGTAGGACACCCGAAGACCGCAGAACATGAATGCAAGACCTGCATGAATTTCACCCACATCCCACTTCTTGATCACATGCAGGGAATTCGAGCGCATGGTGTTGCCCTGGAGCGAGGCATCGTAGGCGACAGCCTCTCCCTCGACGCCGCCGAATACATACCAGGCAAAGGGGCGCTGTGACTTGTAGGCGTCCGTGCCGTCCGTGCCGGCGGCCTGAATGGTGGGAATGCCGAAATCGGCATTGAGCCCCTGCCCTATGCGGATCATGTCACCGATTCGGCCATAAATCTGGTAATCGCCAATGGCGGCGGAGCCTGACGGCAGCGTGTCGAATTCGATCCCCGCCACTTGACCCAGCGGCATACGCCAGATTCGGCCGCCCTGAACCTGAAAAATGGGCTGGTTCTGCAACTGGTGCGCCCAGCCCTGGTTGGGGGTGTCCCCGATCAGGTTGTGAAAGCCGTTCTGCACTTTCTGGCCCAGCCCCGCCGGACCCATGACGCCGAATTCAATCCCGAACACGCTGCGCGTGGTGTCCGTGTCGGTAATCAGGTTGACCGAGCCAAGCAGCAGGCCCGCATAGGGCCGGTCACGCAGGCGGCTGGTCTGTTGCGGTCCCGGTCCCCAGGGGCTGGACACCTGCGTATCGCGCGGCGTGAAGATCAGTTGCTGCAGGCCGATGCTGATCCGCTGGACCCCCGCGCCCCAGATTGCCTTGCTGATGGCGGCAATCGGTGTGGGCAGCGTATTGGTGCCCGATGTCCAGTTGATACGCTCGCCACTGGTATAATACTGATCTGACGTGCCCTTGAGGGTGGACGCCGCGTCGTTTTCACCCTGAATGGTCCATGTGCCCTGGTTGTCCGCCGCCGGGGTGGCGCTGGCCTGTAGGGGTATGAACAGGGCCGTTCCACCCAGAATCAAAAGGGAAGCCAGGGTGGCGCGTCTGACGCAGGGCAATGGTTTGGTGTCGGCAGACACGGGCTTCTCCTATGGCCTTCAGGGCGGGCAGTTTCTCATGGCGCATGTTTAAAGGATTGCGGGGCTGCGCGGAACCCTGTTTCCCCGGATGGGACTGAATGGGTGCGATGTCACGCGGGATGGTATGCATGCCGCATCACAAAAATGTGAGAAATGGAAAAGATAGGTGAACCCGTGGGGGATTACGTGCTTTTCTGTAGCCGTCCGCTACGTGCTGTGCTACGGAAACAGCGGGTATATTGCAGAATTCTCAGGACCGGGGAACGGTGGGTTTTTGTTCAAACTAGGTGAACCTGTCAACCTGTTCCGGCGATCTGCCCATTTTTCAATATTCCGAGAAGCGTCTGCCTTCTCCGCACTCCAGGATCAAGACCGTTGAAAAGTAACAGGACCGACCGCAGCCCCAGATCACCTCGCCGCGGCGGATTTGATGACGATTACATGCCGATGCCTTCTTTTGGCGAACGTCCCTCCTTCGGGGATCGTGGGGGCTTTGCTCCGCGCCGGACGCCGGGCGGCGGTCCGCAGGTCGTGGCTTCCGGTCCGGAAGTTGGCGCGGCCGTCAAGTGGTTCAACGGTGAAAAAGGCTTCGGCTTCGTTGAGCTGGCTGATGGTTCGGGCGACGTCTTCCTGCACGCCAATGCACTGTCTCAGGCTGGTGTACAGGGCGTAAACCCTGGTGCTACCCTGGTTGTGCGTATCGGTCAGGGCCCCAAGGGGCGCCAGGTTGCCGAAGTCATCTCCGTCGATGAAAGCACCGCCCAGCCCGAACGCCCGCGTAGCGCGGCTCCTGGTGGTCGTCCCGGTTTTGGTGCGCGTCCCGCACGCCCTGCTCCTGATCTGAGCAGCGCTGAAGACACGCGTGGTACCGTCAAGTGGTACAATGCAGTCAAGGGCTTTGGCTTCATTACGCCTGAAGGTGGCGGCAAGGACATCTTCATTCACGCATCTGCTCTTGAGCGGTCCGGGCTGAGCAGCCTGAACGAAGGTCAGGGTGTGAATGTCAAGGTTGTGCAGGGCCAGAAAGGTCCGGAAGCGGCTGAAGTGACATCGGCCTGATCGGTCGGCCTGTCTAAAAAGGAAAAGCCCCGGATCTGGTCCGGGGCTTTTTTTTGTTCAGGTCGCGCCCTTAAAAGACAGAGTTTAAAGACTGCCTGAGTTTTAAAGAGTGTCTGACGTTTTTGCGACCTGTAACCGGGGTATGGCGAGCCTGACCGAGCTGTCACGCCTGGGGTCTGGGCGTGATTGTAAAAATCCAGCCAGCACCTCCGGTTGGTAATGCCGCGTTCCGAGCAAGTTTCCGGGTTGAGTTCTGTTGCCGATGAAAAAGGGACCTGTTCAGTAGTCCCCTTTGCCCTTGTTGCGGATCAGGCGTGCCTTGTCGCGTTGCCAGTCGCGGTCCGCGACGGTCTGCCGTTTGTCGACGCTTTTTTTGCCGACACCCAGCCCTAGTGTGACTTTGGCCAAACCACGATCATTGAAGTGGATGTCCAGCGGCACAAGGGTGGCGCCCTGCTTGGCAATGGCCCCCATATATTTGCTGACCTGCTTGCGGTGCATCAGCAGTTTGCGCGGCGCACGGGAGTCGAAGCGTGAAAGGACGCCGCCCTGGTATTCGGGTATGTAGCTGTTGAAAAGCCACAACTCGCCATCGCGTTCCCCAGCGAATGCTTCGCTGATCGTGGCACGTCCCAGCCGCAGGCTTTTGACCTCGGGCCCTTTGAGTACCAAGCCGGCCTCGATCGTTTCCTGAATGGCGTAGTTGAAGCGTGCCTTGCGGTTCTGCGCTACCATGCCGTGCGAAATCATCGGGCTTTTGCCGGATTTCCCTGGTTTTTGCGCCATAGTCAGTCAAGCAGCCCGACAGCGACCAGGGCCGCGCGTACTTTCTCGCGCGACGGTTCGCTTATGGGGGCCAGTGGCAGGCGGCATGTTTCACCGGCAAGACCCAGCAGGCTTGCTGCGTATTTGACCGGGCCGGGGCTGCTTTCGCAGAACAGTGCGTCATGCAGGGGCAAAAGCCGGTCCTGCAGGGCTATGGCATCCGCCACCCGGCCGTCTTGCCATGCCTTTTGCACGTTCGCGCACAATGCCGGGGCCACGTTGGAGGTCACGCTGATACAGCCATCTCCGCCTGAAGCCAGGAATGCGACGGCCGTACCGTCTTCCCCCGATAACTGGTTGAAAGGCTTTTCCACGGCCTGACGGACCTGCAGGGGGCGCAGCAGATTGGCCGTGGCATCCTTGACCCCGGTAATATTGCCGTGTCGCGCCAGACGGGCCATGGTTTCAACGCTGATATCCACCACCGAACGACCGGGTATGTTGTAAAGAATGACCGGGATGGAGACCGCATCCGCAACGGCCATGAAGTGCCGGTAAAGCCCTTCCTGGGTGGGTTTGTTGTAATAGGGAGCGACCACCAGCACGGCCGCTGCCCCGGCTTTTTGTGCATGCAGGGCAAGGTCGGTGGCTTCTGACGTGCTGTTGGAACCGGCCCCGGCAATGACCGGCACGCGCCCGCCCGCGACCTTGATCGTGCGTTCGACAACGGCATGGTGTTCGGCATGGCTTAGAGTCGGGCTTTCGCCCGTGGTGCCGACAGCGCACAGGGCGGACGTGCCCTCTGATATCTGCCAGTCGACGAATTTTTCGAATGCGGCGTAATCCAGGCTGCCATCGCGGTTCATGGGCGTGATGAGGGCGGTAATGGAACCGGAAAAAGAAGTGTCAGACATGGGCAGTGGCTTATCCTGATATTGCGTTCGCTGGCGTGGAACGCTGCGTGTCCTGCCCTTTGTGAGGCATGTGGTGGCGAAAGGGCGACTGTTTGTAGACACCCAGAATTTTGGCACTTTCGGCGAAAAATTCAAGCTCGGCCAGTGCCTTGCCAAGCTGCGGGTTGTCGGGGTGGCCTTCCACGTCCATCAGGAAGCGGGTGGCGGCAAAGGTCTCGCCCGACATATAGCTTTCAAGCCGCGTCATGTTCACGCCACTGGTGGCGAAGCCGCCCAGCACCTTGTAGAGCGAACCCGGAACATTGCCCACGCTGAAGATAAGCGTTGTCATGACATGGGGGCTTTCGGCCGGCGGGCGTTCTGCCGTGCGTGAGGCAATGTAAAAGCGCGTCGTGTTATGGCTTGCATCTTCGACATTGCGCTTGAGAATTTCCAGACCGTACAGTTCCGCCGCCAGGGCCGATGCCACTGCGGCTTCCTCGGGCCGGTTCCACAGGGCGACCAGTTCGGCAGCGCCTGCGGTGTCGAATTCCGTCACGGGGGTCAGGTGATACGTGGCGATAAGCTTGCGGATCTGGTCCATGGCCACGGGATGGGTATGCACGCGCCTGACCTGTTCCATACGGGTGCCCGGTACAACCAGCAGGCAGTGTTCGACGCGCTGGAAATGTTCGCCCACGATATGCAGCCCCGCCGCGGGCAGCAGGGTATGGATATCGGGCACGCGGCCGGCAAGGCTGTTCTCGCAGGCCAGCATGGCCAGATCGGCCTTGCCGTCATGCACAGCTTCGATCGCGTCGGCAAAGCTCCGGCATGGCAGGGTTTTCCACCCAGGTCGTGCGTTGCGGCAGGCCAGATCAGAATAGGCGCCCGGTGTGCCCTGAAAGGCTATAACCTGTTGTGTCATTTCTTCGCGGCTCCGAGTAGGCGGCGCGCCCGTTCCAGATCATCGGGCGTATCGACGCCGAACGGGGCCGCCTGTATGCGTGTGCATCCGATACGCATACCAGATTCCAGCGCCCTTAACTGTTCGAGGTTCTCTCGTTTTTCAAGTCCGGATGGCGGCAGGTCGACAAATTGCGCGAGGGCAGCCCTGCGCCACCCGTACACGCCGACATGGTGCCACAGGGGGCCAGCCCCCCATGGAATGCTCTGGCGTGAAAAATACAGGGCGGGTGCGTATGCCTGCCCGGACGAAAAATCGCACGCGACCTTGACCACGGACGCCGCGTCCCGCTCGGCTTCGGACGTGACGGGGGCGACCAGTGTGCCAATATCGAACCGTTCGTCACGCATGAGGTCGACAACGGCACGCAGATCCCCCGGCGGGAAGGTTGGCAGATCGCCCTGCAGATTGATGATGAGATCGTGCCTGCTGTCCGGATCGATCCGGCATGCGGCCTGCCAGGCGCGGTCAGACCCGGATGGCAGGTCGGGATCGGTCAGAACCGCCGTGCCGCCAGCCCGGGTTACGACATCGCATATCGCCTGATCGGCAGCGGCCACGATCACCGGCCCGACGGCCGCTGCCAGGGCTGCGTTGAGCACATGCACGATCATGGGCATGCCTGCGATATCGGCCAGAGGCTTGTCGGGCAGGCGTGTGGATGCAAGCCGGGCAGGTATGACAACGAGAGGCGACACCATCAACTTGCTCCGGGATACGGCGCGGCTTATAGCCGGTGAGGAAAAGTGCGCGGCAGTCTAGGAAAGCTGCCTTGCAAACGCAACGGGGCGAAAACGAGGTGCGCCGGATATGAATGGCACGGACCTGAACAGGCTGGGTATTGCGACGGTGCTCAGCATACTGGTTTTGGCTGGGTGCTACGGAGTTGCCTGGGCGTTGCTGCCCGACGCGGCCCCCCCTCGCCCGGTTTTTCCCGTATCGGGAGCGCGGGCCGTGCCAATGCCGCAGCTTATGGCCCAGGCCGATGCCAGCAGGGGCCGAAATGTGGTTGAGCAGGTCTGCGGCGGGTGTCACGCACTTCAGCCCGGCATGGGCGACAGCGTGGGGCCTGTTCTGTTCGGTGTTTTCGGTCGCGCCGTGGCGTCCGTGCCCGGATATGCGTATTCCCCCGCGCTGAAACGTCATGCCGGGCAGGTGTGGAACGCGCAGGCCCTGTCCGACTGGCTGAGCGGTCCCGATCGTTTTGCACCGGGCACGCGCATGTCTTTTCCCGGTATTGCGGACAGTGCGCAAAGAGCGGATATCATCGCTTTTCTGCAGACCCTGCGTGCGGCACCTTCTCCCTGATCCCGTCACGCAGCCCCTGCCCTGTTCCAGCCCCGCCCCTGTTCGTGGAAGCACCGTCGGATGACCCAGAGCGAATACGACCTTTTTGCAGAAATCGCCACCATGCTGGCCGATGCCGCGTCCTGCGTGGTGCGGCCGTGGTTTCGGCGTGCGGTGGCGGTAGAAAGTAAAAAGGATGCAAGTCCCGTCACGGTGGCGGATCGCAGCGCCGAACGGGTCATGCGGGCCATACTGGCCGAGCGCCTGCCCGATCATGGTATTTTCGGAGAGGAATTCGGGCAGGAAAACGCAGATGCACGTTATCAGTGGCTGCTGGACCCGATCGATGGCACCCGTGCGTTCGTGACCGGGCGCCCGCTGTTCGGTACGCTGATCGCCCTGCTCAGGGATGGCAAGCCGGTTCTGGGCCTGCTTGACCAGCCCGTACTAGGTGAGCGCTGGCTGGGGGTGGCAGGGCGGCCCACGCTGTTTTCCTCTCCTCTGGGTGGGGTGGCTGGGGCCAGGCAGTCTGTCGCTCTGGCCGATGCAGAATTGTCCTGCACGTCGCCCGAAATGCTGGAATGCGCCCCGCATGACGGCTGGAAGGCGCTCAAGACCGCCGCCCGGCGCATGACCTGGGGCGGAGACTGCTACGCCTATGGCCTGCTGGCCATAGGGCAGATCGACCTTGTGGCCGAATGTGACATGAACCCGTGGGACTGGGCTGCACTGGTTCCGATTATCGAGGGCGCTGGCGGGGTCATAACCGCATGGGATGGCGCATCCTTGAAAGTGGACGGGGACCGCACCGTTCTGGCCGCGGGCTCTCCCGCCCTGCACCGGGAGGCGGTCGCGATCCTGAACGCCCGTGCGCACTGAAAGTGGCGTGTTCTTGCGCGCAGGGCACGTGTGCTCTGTTCATTCGGGCTGTTTTGCGATAGGGCAGCACTTCGGCACAACAACGACGGTCATTCCATATGAGCATGAGCACGCACCTGTCTCTTTCCAAGGACAAGATCCGTATTCTTCTGCTGGAGGGCATTCACGACAGTGCTGTCGCTCTTTTGAAAGCCTGCGGATACGAAAATGTCGTGCGACAGAAAGGCGCACTGGAAGGGGCCGCCCTGCGCGAAGCCCTTGAAGGCGTGCATATTGTCGGCATTCGGTCCAGAACGCAGTTGACCAAGGAAGTGATCGACGCGGCGGATCGGCTGATGGCGATCGGCTGCTTCTGCATCGGCACCAACCAGGTCGATCTGGATACCGCCCGTATGGAAGGTATCCCGGTTTTCAATGCGCCTTACAGCAATACACGCTCTGTCGCCGAACTGGTGATGGGCGAGATTGTCATGCTCATGCGCCGGATTTTCCCCCGCTCGGTGGAGTGCAACCAGGGCACATGGAACAAGTCGGCTGCCAATAGCTGGGAAGTGCGTGGAAAAACGCTCGGGATCGTGGGGTATGGCTCCATCGGTTCGCAGCTTTCCGTGCTGGCGGAAGCCTTTGGCATGCGCGTGATCTACTACGATGTGGTGGATAAGCTCGGCCATGGCAATGCAGCACCGGTCGACACGCTGGAAGAACTGCTGGGCCAGAGCGATGTGGTCAGCCTGCATGTTCCGCAGTTGCCCACGACAGCCAACCTCATGGGTGCGGCCCAGATCAAGGCCATGAAGCAGGGCTCGTTCCTGATCAACAATGCCCGTGGCAATGTTGTCGATCTGGACGCACTGGCCGAAGCTGTCAAAAGCGGGCAGTTGCTGGGTGCGGCGATTGACGTGTTCCCCAAGGAACCCAAAGGCCCGGGTGACAAGCTTTCCACGCCCATCATGGGGCTGGAGAATGTCATCCTGACCCCGCATATCGGTGGTTCCACGGCAGAAGCGCAGGAACGGATCGGGGTTGAGGTCGCGCGCAAGCTGATCGAGTATTCCGATGTGGGCTCTACCCTGGGGGCGGTCAACTTCCCCGGTGTGCAGTTGCCGCAAAGCCCGCGTGGCACACGTTTCATGCATGTCCACCACAATGTGCCGGGCATGATGATGAAGCTGAACGAAGTGTTCCTGCGCGAGTCCTGCAACGTGACGGCGCAGTTTCTCCAGACCGATGGAGAAATCGGCTATGTGGTGATCGAAGCCGACACAGGTGGCGATACGGAACTGGATGACCGCCTCCTTCACGCCCTGCGTGAGCTTGACGGCACGGTGCGTGCGCGCCTGATCTACAAAGGCAAGTAAGCCATGAACGCGAACGCGGGGATGATGAATTTCCGCGTTCGCAGCTTTGCTTTTTCCGGTATCGAGGCGCGGCCCGTCTGGGTCGAGGTGCAGGTTGCCAGCGGTTTGCCTGCCTTTCTGGTTGTCGGCCTGCCCGACAAGGCGGTGGGTGAAGCGCGTGAGCGTGTGCGTGCGGCGCTGACCTCCATAGGGCTGGCGTTGCCCGTCCGCCGTATTCTGGTCAATCTCGTTCCGGCCGACCTGCCCAAGGAAGGTTCGCATTTCGACCTGCCCATCGCCCTTGCCCTGCTGGCGGCCATGGGGGTTATTCCCGGCGAGGAACTCAGCCGTTTTGCGGCGCTTGGCGAACTCTCGCTTGACGGGCGCATCAACTCGGTTTCCGGCGTGCTCTCGGCCGCGCTCGAAGCAGCGGCAATGGATCTGGGGCTGATCTGCCCCGCACCCCAGGGGGAGGAAGCGCTGTGCGGGGGCGATATTTCCATTCTCGCCGCCCCAAACCTTTTATCCCTCATCAATCATTTCAGTGGATTGCAGGTGCTGACCCCGCCGGTTTTTTCGGCGCGGCCTGCCTTGCCGGATCGGCCGGAACCGGACCTTGCAGATGTCAAAGGCATGGAAACCGGCCGTCGCGCGCTGGAAATCGCGGCGGCGGGTGGGCATTCCCTTCTGCTGTCCGGCCCGCCGGGGGCTGGCAAATCCATGCTGTCCGCCCGGCTTGTCGGCCTGTTACCGGACCTGAGCGCTCTGGAAAGCCTGGAAGTGTCGCGCATATACAGCGCTGCGGGCTTGCTCAAGGACGGTCGCCCTTTGCGGCGACCACCTTACCGTGATCCGCATCATTCTGCCAGCCTGCCGGCCCTTGTCGGTGGCGGAGCACGCGCCCGACCGGGGGAAATCAGCCTTGCGCATTGTGGCGTCCTGTTTCTGGACGAATTGCCAGAGTTTTCACGCGCGGCGCTGGAATCCCTGCGTCAACCGCTTGAGACCGGTCGCATCAGCATTGCCCGTGCAGCCGCCCATGTCGCCTACCCTGCCCGTTTCCAGTTTATTGCCGCCATGAATCCGTGCCGCTGTGGCTATCTGGGCGATGCCACGCGTGAGTGTCGCAAGGCTCCACGTTGCGGGGATGAGTATATGGCACGACTGTCGGGCCCACTGCTCGACCGGATCGACCTGCATGTCTCGATGCAGCCATACGAACCTCTGTCGTATATGGCGGCCCCTGCGGGAGAGAACACGGCAACCGTTGCTTCGCGCGTCAAAGCCGCGCGGGACGCGCAGTCCGGACGGCAGGGTGCGCACAGGAATGCCGAGGCCGTGCTGGATGTCCTGCGCCTGTCCGGCCCCGCGCAGGACATGGCACAGGCGGTTGCCACGCGATTTCGTTTTTCCGCCCGTGGTTATACCCGTCTGATACGGGTTGCACGCACCATTGCCGATCTGGCCGGGTGCGCTGAAATCCAGCCCGAGCATATCGCCGAAGCAACGACCTTTCGCGTACGCGCGCCCAGCCAGTAAAGACGCGCGGGGCGTTGCCTGAGGCCTACCCGGAAAGACCGGGAATGCATCAGGCAAGGTACACTGGACGTAGCGCCTATGGCCAGACGCTGCCCCTACCCATGCTGTCCGAACAAGGTGGGGCGTGGTCTTCCGGATGCTTCAAGCATGCCGGGATACCCGGTCGGTTCAGGCGTTCTGCGGTAGACCTGCAAGGGCTTGTTTCAGGTCACCTATCAGGTCATCCGCATTTTCCAGCCCGATCTGCAGGCGAAATCCCGGTCCCTGCCCTGCCGGTTCGGCAAAGCTGCGCGAGATCGAGCCAGTGCTTGGCAGGACAAGGCTTTCATACCCCCCCCATGATGCGCCAATGCCGAAATGATGCAGGCGTTCGACCAGCTTTTCCATTTCCTCCTGACTGTAGCAGGGGTTCAGGACCACGCCGAACAGGCAACCCGCACCGCTGAAGTCACGCTGCCATATGGCGTGGCCGGGGCAGTCCGGCAGAGCCGGGTGGAGCACATGCATGACCTCGGGCTGCTCTTTCAGCCATTGTGCGACATGCAGGGCCGAGCGGGCCTGCTGTGACAGCCGCACGCCCATGGTGCGCAGGCCGCGCAAGGTCAGCCAGCATTCGTCAGGACCGCAAAGCTGACCGGTCTGGATGGCGGCGTCGCGCAGCAGGCGCCAGCTTTGCGGGTCCGCGACCGTAATGGCCCCGGCAATGACGTCGGAATGGCCGGCGGGATATTTTGTCAGCGCCTGGATGGAAACATCTACCCCGTGGCTGAAGGGGGAGAAAATGCCAAATCCCCAGGTGTTGTCCAGGAACAGTCTCGCGCCGTGGTCATGGGCGACGGCGGCCAGCATCGGAACATCCTGCACCTCGAACGTGTGGCTGCCGGGGCTTTCCGCAAAAACAACCTTGGTGTTGGGGCGCATGAGTGCCGCCACGGCCGCGCTGTCGGCCATGGGGGGGAAGTAGGAAATCTCGACCCCGAAGCGCCTGAGCATGGTTTCGGCAAAGCGGCGGGTGGGGCCGTATATATTGTCCGAGAACAGGCAGTGATCTCCAGCGCCCAGAAACGCGAGCAGCGGCAGGGTGCAGGCGGCAAGCCCCGAGCCCACAAGCTGGCAGTCCGTCCCGCCTTCCACTGTGGCGATCACCTTTTCCAGTTCGTGCTGGATGGGAGAACCCATCGCCCCGTAACCGCTGGTGTGGTCGTATCGCTGGTGGCCCTTGCGGTTCATGGCGTCGAGCGAGGGAAACAGAACCGTCGAACCGCGTGTGACCGGCATGTTGACAAAAACACCGTCGTCCGAGGGTGTGGGGCGTGCGGCGCCGGACAGGACCGTGCCCAGACGCTGCCAGCCGCCCGTTACTTTGCAAGGGTCGGTCATGGCGCGCGCTCCGTAGTGACGGGAACCCCCGGCGTGCTGCCCCATTCGGCCCATGATCCGTCATAAAGCGCGCCTGCCCCCAGGCCCGCCGTGCACAGTGCGACAGTCAGGACGGATGCGGTCATACCCGAGCCACAGGTCGTGACCGCGCTGTCGGGTGTGGTCACTCCCAGGTCATTGAAAAGGGCTTTCAGTCTTTCGGCCGGCAGAAAAAGCCCATTGTCATCCAGAACGGTCTTGTAAGGCAGGTTGCGCGCGCCCGGCATATGGCCCGACACGACACCGGGACGGGGTTCTGGCACCTGACCGAAAAAACGCCCCTCTCCTCGCGCGTCCAGTATGGGGCGGCTGGCACTGGCGACAATGTCCTGCATGTCGCCCAGTCCCACGATACGGGCATAGGTCGTGTGCGAACGATAGGCAGCTGGTGGAAATGCCGGTGTCGTGGCATTTGTCACGGGCAGGTTGCGGCGGCGCCATTCGGGCAGGCCACCATGCAGGATATGGGCGTTGGCATGGCCGAACAGCGTTGCAAGCCACCACGCCCTGCACGCGGACGCCACATTGCCCTGATCGTAGAACACGATGCAGTCTTTGTCCGAAATGCCCATCTGGCCCATCAGGCTGGCAAAGCGCCCGGCCGAGGGTACCGTGTGGGGCAACTGGCTTTGCGGGTCCGAGAACAGCTCGATGTCGAAATACTGGCTGCCTATGATGTGGCCCTGGGCGAATATTTCGGCCGGGGTTGATGTCTCGCCGGGGAGCAGGGCGCTGGCATCAAGCAGGAACGGTTTTGAATGCCCGCAGAGCGCCAGAAAATCGTCTATCGAAATAAGGGGTGACATCGTTCAGCCTGGTTCGGGTTTTGCCTGTTTGTAAAAGCCATCATACCGTCCCGGCAATTATGTGAACACCATTTCCTGTCGCCAGACTGCCCTGCCGTGATCGCGGGTGGCGAATGCGCGCTTTCCCCGTATGGGCGGGGGCGCATTTAGGGAACAGACAAACATTGCGTTCCGTGGTTTACTGTCGCAATGGCGAATGATCAGACCGTGACAGCGGAACGGGCCCTGCGGTTGCTGCTCCTTGGTGGGGTAGCGTATGGCTGTGTTGTCGTTCTTGCCCCGTTTACCTCGGCTTTTTTGTGGGCTGGTGTTCTGGCTTACGCCACATGGCCGCTTTTCCTGCATTTGCGTCGCCGCATGGGGGCGAACGCTGCGAGCCTGACCATGACGACACTGTGCGCGGTGTGCGTGGTGCTGCCGCTTGCTTTTCTGGCGTCGGCCTGCCTGTCATCCGGGCCACGCTGGGCGGCACGGCTGATGACCCTGTTCGAACAGGTCGACCGGCTGCCACCTTTGCCGCAATGGCTGACCAGCCTTCCTGTCTTCGGGCCCAAAATCGACCACAGGTGGATGTTGTGGAGTCGGGATATCGGTTCGGCCGCGGCGGAGCTTGGGCCTTATGCGGGAAGTATCGTGCATTCCCTGCTTGGCGTGCTGATGCAGGTGGCCAATGGCGCGCTGCATCTTGTCATGGCGCTGTTCATAGCCTTCTTTTTCTGGATCAGTGGGCCAACCCTGTGGGATACGCTTCAGGCCGTTGTCTTGCGTATTGCCGGGCCGCAGGCCGGGCGGCATCTCTATATTATCGGCAGTACGGTGCGGGGTACGGTTTATGGTATTCTTGGCACTGCGATCATCCAGGGTATTCTGACCGGCGTGGGGCTGTGCCTGACCGGCGTGGGTGAACCGGTCATGCTGGGGGTGCTTGCCGCTTTTCTGGCGGTATTTCCGGTCGGTGCCCCTCTGGTCTGGGTTCCCGCCGCGATCTGGCTTTTTGTGGACCAGCATCCCGTAAAAGGCACGCTTCTGCTGCTTTACGGTCTGGTATTCGTGTCCGGGGCGGATCATCTCATTCGCCCGCTGTTTATCGTCCGGGGGTCAAAACTGCCTTATCTGCTGACGGTGCTGGGGGTTGTCGGCGGTCTGCTGGCATTTGGCGGGGTCGGAATTTTTCTGGGCCCTATCCTGCTGGCCGTCGGATTTTCGATGACCATGGAATTCGCCGCCCATCCTTCGGGCGGTGTTCTCTCTACCGATGAAAAAAGGAATATCACGCCATGAGGCGTCCGCTGGCTGGCCTTGTTCATTTTGCACGTCGCAGGCGGATACGCGAAGGCGCGCCAGCCGAATGTGCCGGGCTCAAGATCATCAGCTGGAACCTGCTGCGCAAGGTTGGTGCGACTGTGCAGGATGTCGCCGCACTGGTCGATACCGAACAGCCCGATATCCTGCTGATGCAGGAAGCTACGGCCGAAATCGACATGTTGCCGCACATGATCGGGGGGCACTATGCACGCTGCCCCCTGCCCGGCCGTATTCACGGTCTTGCCTGCTGGAGCACGCTGCCTTTTGCGCGCACGCCCCGGGCCTGCACCATTCCTTCGGGGGTGATCGTCAAGCGTCATGCACAGATCATCGATTACAATGAGTTTTCGCTAGCCAATGTGCATCTGTCGCACGGGCAGATGCTCAACCGGCGGCAACTCAGGCGGATTGCGGCATTGATGTCGTCCCCCTGCGCCATTCTGGGCGACTTCAACCTTGTCGGGCCAGCCATGGTGCCGGGGTTCAGGGATGTCGGGCCCCGTGCTCCCACGCACCGCATGGCCGATCTGGTGCCGATCAGGATCGATCGCTGCCTTGTCGAAGGCATGACCTGCCATGAAGCGCGGGTATTGCCCGTTTTTGCCTCGGACCATCAGCCCATAGCGGTAACCTTGGGCTCCATGGCAACATAAGCGTCGTGGTTACAGATAAGGCATGAAAAGACGGGCGAAGGAATCCCGTATCTGAACAAGTTTGGTGCGCTTATCCAGATCATAATGGGTCAGGCGATGGTTTTTATGGCTGGAGATGAAATCATCCAGACTTTGGGCGATCGCGGGGTCGTACGTTTCCATATTGATTTCGAAATTCAGGCGCAGGCTGCGGATGTCGAGATTGGAACTGCCGACAAAAGACCAGATCTTGTCCACGACCATCAGTTTCGAATGGTTGAAAGGCGGGTCAGCCAGCCAGACCCGTGTGCCTGCGTCCAGTAAAGGTGCTATGTTGGCGGAACATGCCCAGTCCAGTACGCGATGGTTGCTGCGCAGCGGAATGACAAGATCGACCTGCACGCCGCGTAATGCGGCCAGTCCCAGTTCGGTTAGAAAACGCGCACCGGGCAGAAAATAGGGGGTCATGACCCTGATGCTTCTGCGCGCCAGGGTAATGGCCTGAAGCGTGGTGTATTCGATTTTTTCCAGGTCCGTGTCGGGACCGGCGGTTACGATCCGGGCCAGAGAATCGCTTGTGCCTTTGTATTCATGGCAGAACAGATCATCACTCAGCGTTTCATGTGTGGTGAAGTGCCAGTCCCATGTCGCGGCTTCGGCCAGTTGCCGCACCACGGGGCCTTCCACCTTGAAATGAGTGTCCGAAACCGGATGCGGCGGGCGGCGCGACACCATGTTTTCGTCGCCGATGTTCAATCCGCCCAGAAAGCCCGTACGGCCGTCCACCACCAGAATTTTACGGTGGTTGCGCAGATTGATGAATGGCATGCGCCACGGCCACACCGAATGCATGAAGCGTCCGCAAGGCACACCTTCGCGCAGGAGCCTGCGATAGAGCGGTGACAGAAAATATCCGCTGCCAATACCGTCCACCAGAACACGAACGGCCACACCACGTTTATGGGCCTGGGCAAGTTTCTGGACAAAGACCTCCCCAATCGTGTCATTGCGGAAGATATAGGAGCAGAGCAGCACGCTTTTCTGGGCGTTTTCTATGGCTTCCAGCATATGTGGATATGCGCCGTCACCATCGTGCAGGATGGTAATGCTGTTGCCCGACACCAGGGGCCTGGCCGTCAGCCTGCCGACCATGCGGGCCAGAGGGGCGAACTGTCCGTCCAGATCGTGGTGCCACGAAGACAGTTTTGAAATTTCCTGACGGCCTGTCGCACGGGTGCTGACCAGCTTTTTCGCCAGCCGTGTCACACGATTGATTCCGAACATGAGGTAGAGAATGGTGCCCAGGATCGGCATCATCACGCAGATCCCCATCCACCCGATGGCCGAGGCAGTATTCCGTTTTGTCAGCAGAATGTGGAGAACAACACTTGAGACCAGAATAAAACGCAGTATCGTGAGGAACAGATCGGCGAGTGTCAGATGGAGGTCAGGCGGCATGGTGGATAAAAGACCCCCAAAAACTGGTGAAGCTGTAACACTAATGCACAATTCTGGCGCAGAACAGGTAAATGCATCATTGACGCGCCCGGCCGTGGCAACTGCACGCGGTCGTGACGCCTATCGTCAGGGTATCGCAGCAGAGGACAGCGCCTGCTCGCAACTGGTCAAGGCCGGCTGGACAATTCTGCTGCGCCGTGCGCGTACAAGGCGTGGGGAAATCGATATTGTGGCCCGCAGGGCCATGGTGATCTGTTTTGTCGAAGTCAAAAAACGACGCTCGCTGCGCGACGCGGCGTTCAGCCTTTCTGCCACACAATCGCGGCGGCTGTTTTTTGCGGCGGAGTGCATTTTACAGCAGAACCCGCACTGGCAGTATCAGGACTTACGCTTCGACCTGATGATGCAGGACGATGACGGGCATACAGAATGGCTGGAAGATATTATCAGGCAGTTTTAACGCATCAGGCAGCAGATATACGCTGGGTCAGGTGCGGTGATGGTGCTGCTTTTTAGCGTGGAGCGGGTGGCTCGCAGCATGGTAGCTGACAAAATGTACCATATTGGCCGAATGGGCATTATGTGCGCTGACCAGCACAATATGCTGTTTGCCACTGCGGCGGCTTGCCACAACATGATGCACGACCGGGCGTGGGCGTGGTGCCGCGGTCAGGGCGGCGAAGGTGAGTTTGGTGGCCTCAAGGTCGGAAATGACCCGTTCGGCATGAGCTTGAGGCTGCGATACGGCAAGACTTGCGCATAACGTGCCCAGTAGGAGAGCACCACGAACAAAAAAGACTTGCCGCATTACCTGTAACCCTGCCCTGATATGACTGCCTGTATCAAACTATACAGGCAGTCGGGGCGCTGACAACCCTAAAATCAGGCCGGAGCGTTACAGGCGATATCATTGTCCTGAAAAAGCTTCTGCAATTCACCGGTCTGGAACATTTCCATCACGATATCGCAGCCACCGACAAACTCGCCCTTCACGTAAAGCTGGGGAATGGTCGGCCAGTTGGAGAACTCCTTGATCCCCTGGCGCAGCGTGGGGTCGGCAAGGACGTTCTCGGTCCTGAAGGGTACACCCAAGTGCTGGAGAATCTGCACTACACGGGCGGAAAAGCCACATTGCGGGAAATCCGCGTCACCTTTCATGAACAGCATGACGGGGTTGGCGTCGATATCCTGCTGGATCTTCTGTTTGGCTGCGTCTGTCATCGGTTCCGGTCCTTGTTCGACAAAGGCTCTGTTGGGTAAAGGGGCCGCTATCAGGGCGAGGCAGTACGCAGGGCCAGCGCATGCAGCTTGCCGCCCATATGCCCCTGCAGGGCATCATAGACAAGCTGGTGCTGCCTGACCCGGGAAAGACCGCGAAAGGCCTCGCTGACAACCGAGCAGGAGTAATGGTCGCCATCTCCCGCCAGATCGTCGATCTTGACCTGCGCATCGGGAAACGCCTGCCGGATATAGGTTTCAAGTTCTGTGGCAGACATGGCCATGAATGCGGTCCCTTTTTTTCCGAGTTGCCTTTAAGCGTCCATCAATGCGGGGAAAAACGCGGCATGGGCTACGTTCATCCGTGCGGCAGATATGGTGACGCCGCTGGGTAGTATCAAATCATTTCCGCCTGAACGGGCAATTATTCGTGCGGGCACGCCCGCCTGGGCCGCGCGTTCGCACAGTGCCGCACCATCGTCCACGCAGGCGAGATAGCGCGCCTGATCTTCACCGAACCAGAAGGCTTCGGGGCGGATACCCGAGTCCGGGCTTTCCAGTTCGCAGCCTGTGCCGCTTGCCATCACCATTTCGGCGGCGGCGACCAGAATACCGCCATCGGCAATATCGTGGCATGCGGTGATCGTGCCGGCCAGAATTTCCGAGCGCACAAAATCGCCATTACGCTTTTCAGCCACGAGATCGACAGGCGGTGGTGCGCCTTCTTCACGGTCCAGGATTTCGCGCAGCCAGATGGACTGTCCAAGTTCACCCTTTGTGGCACCCAGCAGAACGACATCCTTGTCTGCCTGCATGCCAAGACCCACGGCTTTGGTCACATCCTCGAATACGCCCAGCCCCCCGATCGCGGGCGTGGGCAGAATGGCGCGCACTGTGCCATCGGGGCTGCGTGTTTCGTTGTAGAGCGAAACATTGCCGCTCACGACAGGGAAGTCGAGCCTGGTGCAGGCCTCCGCCATACCTTCGATCGCGCCGATGAACTGGCCCATGATTTCGGGTTTTTCGGGGTTGCCGAAGTTCAGGTTGTCCGTCACCGCAAGAGGGCGGGCACCAGTTGCGGTAATGTTGCGCCACGCTTCGGCCACAGCCTGCGCGCCCCCTGTTCTGGGGTCTGCCTGGCAATAGCGTGGCGTGCAGTCGGTGGTCAGCGCAAGCCCGAGTTCGCTGTCCTCGATCTTGACAATGGCGGCGTCGGCAGCACCGGGGCGGCGGACCGTCTGCCCGCCAACCGTGCTGTCGTACTGGTTCCAGACCCACGCGCGCGAACACAGATCGGGCGAGGCGATCAGCTTGAGCAGCATCGCGTCCAGCGAAAGCGGGGCGTGTACTGCGCCCAGTGGCGCCGGAGCCGGGGTTTTCTGTGCCGGGCGGTCATAAACGGGAGCCTGGTCAGCCAGCGGCTCAAGCGGGATATCGGCCTCGACTTGTCCCTTGTGGCGCACCACAATATGGCCTGTCTCGGTCAGATGCCCGATAATGGCGAAATCGAGTTCCCATTTTTCAAAAATCTTGCGTGCGAGATCCGTCCGGTCCGGACGCAGCACCATCAGCATGCGTTCCTGGCTTTCGGACAGCATCATCTCATACGCCGTCATGTTGGGTTCGCGCTGGGGCACCGCGTCCAGATCGAGGTCGATACCCACACCGCCCTTGCCCGCCATTTCGACGGAAGACGAGGTCAGTCCGGCTGCCCCCATGTCCTGAATGGCGACGATCGCGTCGGTCTCCATCAGTTCCAGGCACGCTTCGATCAGCAGTTTTTCAATGAACGGGTCACCGACCTGAACGGTCGGCCGCTTTGACAGCGCGTCCTCGTCGAATTCGGCGGAGGACATGGTGGCGCCGTGAATACCGTCGCGGCCGGTGCGTGAGCCCACATAAACCACCGGGTTGCCGACACCAGCCGCTGCTGACAGGAAAATGCGGTCCTTGCGGGCCAGCCCCACGGTCATGGCATTGACCAGCGGGTTGCCGTCATACGCCGGGTGGAAATTGATTTCCCCGCCCACGGTGGGCACGCCCACGCAGTTGCCATACCCACCGATACCGCGCACCACACCGTCGATAATACGGCGGGTATTGGGGTTTTCCGGGCTGCCGAAACGCAGCGCGTTCAGGTTGGCAATGGGCCGCGCACCCATGGTGAACACGTCACGCAGAATGCCGCCAACACCGGTGGCAGCACCCTGATAGGGTTCGATGAACGACGGATGGTTGTGGCTTTCCATCTTGAAGATGGCGGCATAGCCCTGGCCGATGTCGACAACACCCGCGTTTTCACCCGGACCATGAATGACCCAGGGGGCCGTGGTGGGCAGGCCGCGCAGCCATTTGCGTGAGGATTTGTAAGAACAGTGTTCCGACCACATGACGGAGAACACGCCCAGTTCCGTCAGGCTGGGCGTGCGGCCCATGATGGCTAGAACGCGGTCGTATTCTTCAGCCGTAAGGCCAAATTCCCGGGCGAGCGATAAATCGACGGTTACAGGCTTATTCACCGGACCAGAGCCTCCACCAGACCTTCAAACAGCGGCAGTCCGTCCACACCGCCCATCAGCGGATCGACCAGATCCTCGGGGTGGGGCATCATGCCACAAATACGGTTGTTCTCGCTGAGAATGCCAGCAATGCTGTTCACGCTGCCATTGGGGTTGCAGGCCGCGTCATCGGCCTGGACATGCCCTTTTGCATCGGCGTATCGGAACGCGACGCGGCCTTCGCCTTCCAGATAGGCGAGAGTGGCCGGGTCAGCCGTGTAATTGCCGTCTCCGTGTGCGAGGGGGGCGCGGAAAACATCGCCCTTCTTCCACTTGTGCGTGAACGGCGTTGCCTCTGCCTCGACCCGCAGATGGCAGTCCTGGGACAGAAACCGCAGGTTGCCGTTGCGCAGCAGCGCACCCGGCAGCAGCCCGGCTTCGGTCAGGATCTGGAAGCCATTGCAGACCCCCAGAATGTGCCCGCCTTTCTGGGCATGGTCGCGCACGGCCGGCATAATGGGGGAATGTGCCGCCATGGCGCCACAGCGCAGGTAGTCACCGTAGCTGAAACCACCAGGCAGCACGACCAGATCCACGCCGGTCAGATCTGTCTCATGGTGCCAGACCATGCGCGGCGCATGTCCGGTCACCCGCTTGAGGGCGATGGCCATGTCACGCTCCCGGTTGGTGCCGGGGAATACGACAATTGCTGCTTTCATTTTTTCGCGCCACACGGATAGGCGTCATGCAGGGCCTTGAACACGCCTTCTCCCACCGGTTTTGGCAGGGCGTCGGAATGCTGTTTCAGCCAGCTTACGACTTTCGCACGAATGGCGGGTGTCGTCTCCGAGGTCGGGACGCAGAACCCGGCGGGGGCGTCGGCATCGCCCTGGTTGGTGTCGTTGATCTTGGACAGCGTTCCCGCGTCGATCATGCCGCTCAGATACGCGTCGCACAGCCCGAGACTCTTTGAATGCGTGCAGATCTGGCCGAACGTGCCGGCTTTCATGGGGGAGACGCGCTGGGCGTGGGCCAGCGTGGGTGCGGCCAGCAGGCTGGCAAGCCCGAACAGGACAAACCGTTTCATGCGAGCACCTCAACCG
Source organism: Acetobacter sp. (assembly GCF_047723915.1). GTDB lineage: Bacteria > Pseudomonadota > Alphaproteobacteria > Acetobacterales > Acetobacteraceae > Acetobacter. The sequence continues at coordinate 273,985 of NZ_JBDOBQ010000001.1, forward strand.
AAAAGTCTTCGATAACCAGATTGGCCAGCAGGCTCTTCGCCATGGTTTCTGCCTTTTTATGGGCTTCTTCCGCGGAGACCCCGTGCAGGTCGAGTTCTATGACCTTGCCGACCCTTACGTCATGAACGCCTTCAAAACCCAGTGTCTGCAGCGCATGACCGATGGCCTTGCCCTGCGGGTCCAGAACGCCATCCTTCAGCATGACGGTTACACGTACCTTCATTCTCAAGCTCCCGTTGCCGCACGCGGCATTTACTGCACCGTTTCCGGGCCTTTCATGTCACCGCCAGCGCCGTTCTCGGGCAGAATACCCATGCGGCGCGCCACTTCCTGATACGCTTCCTTGACGTTGCCCAGGTCGCGGCGGAAGCGGTCCTTGTCCAGTTTCTCGTTGGTCTGGGTGTCCCACAGGCGGCAGTTGTCTGGCGAAATCTCGTCCGCCAGGACAATGCGCATTTCCTCTCCTTCCCAGCAGCGGCCGAATTCAAGCTTGAAATCCACAAGCTGAATGCCGATCCCGCTGAAAAGACCGCACAGGAAATCGTTCACGCGCATGGCAAGACCGGTAATGTCTTCCATATCGTGGGGGCATGCCCACCCGAAGGCGATGATATGGTCTTCCGATACCAGCGGGTCGCCCAGTTCGTCGTTCTTGTAATAGAACTCGACAATCGGGCGCGGCAGGCGCTGGCCTTCGGGAATGCCGAACCGCTTGGAAATGCTGCCTGCGGCGATATTGCGCACCACGACTTCAAGCGGAATGATTTCCACCTCTTTCACCAGTTGTTCGCGCATGTTGATGCGCCGGATGAAATGGGTGGGAATGCCGATTTCCTGCAGGCGGAGCATCAGGTGTTCGCTGATCCGGTTGTTCAGCACGCCCTTGCCCGTGATAATGCCGCTTTTGGCACCGTTGCCCGCTGTGGCGTCGTCCTTGAAGTATTGCACGAGCGTGCCGGGTTCGGGGCCTTCAAAGAGGATTTTTGCCTTACCTTCGTAAAGCTGGCGGCGACGGGCCATGATGATCCTTACCTGTCGAAATAGAATGAGCCAGTCTGGCTGGCCGGTCTGAAGAAAGGACCCGCCGCAACACCCCGGCGGGCCACGCTGTCTGTCACGTCATAGCAGGCTTCCGCCAGTGGCGATACAGCCCGCGACGAGAGCCCCGGCGTTTGGTCAGTCGCGCGGGCCGGCTTCGCCGAATATCTTTTCGTACTGGATATCAAGCGCCTTGAGGTGCTGGCGACTGTCCATGGCGGCATCCAGCACATCGGCCGGAACCCGGCCCGAAATTTCAGGGTCCGCTGCCAGGTTTTCGCGGAAAGTCCGGCAGTCGGGCGTGCCCAGCCTGGTCCAGGTGGCCATGGCGTTACGCTGGACGATACGGTACGCGTCCTCGCGGGAAAGACCCGCCTTGGCCAGAGCCAGCAGCACTTCGCCGGAATGGACGACACCGCCCAGGCTTTCGATATTGGCGGCCATACGGTCGGGGTAGACAACCAGCTTGGAGATCATGCCCGACAGGCGTGCAAGGGCGAAATCCAGCCCGACGGTGGCGTCGGGGCAGATATTGCGTTCGACCGAGGAATGGCTGATGTCGCGTTCATGCCACAGCGCCACGTTCTCGAGTGCCGGGATGACCGCGGCACGGATCAGACGGGCAAGGCCGGTCAGGTTCTCGGTCAGCACCGGGTTGCGCTTGTGGGGCATGGCGGAAGACCCCTTCTGCCCGGGGTGGAAAAATTCCTCCGCTTCGCGCACTTCCGAGCGCTGAAGGTGGCGAACTTCGGTCGCCAGACGTTCGATCCCGCTGGCTATTACGCCCAGCGCGCAGAAATACGCCGCGTGACGGTCGCGTGGGATAACCTGGGTCGAGACGGTCTCAGGCTTAAGTCCGAGGCGTTCGGCCACATAGGATTCAATACGCGGGTCCAGGTGGGCGTAGGTGCCAACCGCACCGGACATGGCGCAGGTGGCAATTTCCGCCCGGGCGGTTTCAAGCCGGGTCCGGTTGCGGGCGAATTCGGCATAATGTCCGGCAAGCTTGAGCCCGAAGGAGGTGGGTTCGGCATGAATGCCGTGGCTGCGCCCGATGGTGAGTGTATGCTTGTGCTCGAACGCACGCGCCTTGAGCGCTGCCAGCACCTCGTCCAGATCCCTCAGCAGCAGGTCCGTCGCCTGCACGAGCTGGACTGCAAGGCAGGTGTCCAGCACGTCCGACGAGGTCATGCCCAGATGCACGAAACGGCTGTCAGGGCCGACTTTTTCTGCCAGCCAGGTCAGGAAGGCAATAACGTCGTGGCGGGTTTCCGCCTCGATTTCGTCAATCCGGGCCACATCGGCATCCGAGAAGGCGGCCATGGCGGCATCGCCTTTTTCGCGCACGGTCCGGGCGGCTTCCTTGGGTACGGTGCCGTATTCCGCCATGGCTTCGCAGGCCAGCGCCTCGATTTCGAACCAGATGCGATACCGGTTTTCAGCAGACCAGATCGCAGCCATTACGGGGCGTGTATAGCGCGGCACCATGGAGTGAATTCCCTCGATCAAAACAGATGTTGGCCAGAATTTGGTGCCTCTCTAGCCGATTTCATACCGCTCGTCTGCCCGCAAAGCGGAAAACTTTCGACTTTTCCCACCCTCGGATCGCACATGTTCCATAGGGTGTATCGCGCATTGGCTTTGACCTGCCTGTGTCCTTGCGTCAATTAGGCGTGAGCCAGTCTGCATGCGAATCGGAGATACCCGTGTCCGGCCTTTTTGACACATTCACCCTGCCCGCCCTGCTTGCTTTCCTGCAGGTCGTGCTGATCGACGTGACGCTGGCGGGTGACAATGCCGTTGTTATTGGCATGGCGGTGCGCGGGCTTTCGGGGCAGGCGCGCAGGCAGGCTATCCTTGCCGGTGTCGGGGCGGCGGCTCTTATTCGTATCCTGCTCGCCCTTGTGGCATCGAGGCTGCTCGATATCGTAGGGCTGACACTTGCTGGCGGTTTTCTGCTGCTATGGGTCTGCTGGCGGATGTACCGCGAACTGCGCGAGGAACATGCCCCCTCCATGCAGGGTGACGCACCCAAGGCAGGGCTTGGCGCCGTCATTGTCCGCATTATCATTGCCGATCTTTCCATGAGTCTGGACAACGTGCTGGCGGTTGCAGGGGCCGCGCGTGAGCATCCCGTTATTTTGATAGCAGGGCTTGCGCTCTCGGTGCTGCTGATGGGAGCCGCAGCGTCGTTGATTGCACGCCTGCTTGAGCGGTATAAATGGATTTCGTGGCTTGGTCTGCTCATCGTTCTGGCCGTGGCTGTTGAACTGATTGCCAAGGGCGGTGGGGAAGTCGCCCGTGCCCTGACCCTCACGCCTCCCTGGTAGTCATGCGCCCGCGACGCTGGAAATATCTTGCCAAGCAGAGCCAAACAGGCTGAGCATTCTGGCATGTCTCTTCTTTCGTCATCCTGCGGGCGGCGGCTTGCCGTTGCCGCTTCAGCCGCTGCGCTGACACTGGGCGGGTGTTCTGCGCCGTCCGTCAGTCAGGACCTTGGGGCCGCCACGCCAGAGCCCGGTCCTGTCGCACCACAGTCTGCGACTGTTCTGCCGGGAACAGCCTCCTTACCGGCTGTTTCTACCCCTCCGGTGGCGGAGCGGCTGGCCCAGTGGCTCAGTCTGGTCAACGCGTCCAAAGCAGGCGCACAGGATTATGCGGATTTTCTGGCCCAGCGTCCCGCATGGCCAAGGCGGCAGCAGTTCACGACGCTGATGGAACAGGCCCTGGCGACAGAGACCGACCAGAGCATTCTTGCGCGTTTGTGTACGACGCAGCAACTGCGCACCGCAGCGGCGCTGGTGCAGTGTCAGACCCAACTGCCCGACCTGCCGGGATTGTCCGGTCGCCTCATGGCCCAGGCTGCACAGGCATGGACAAATGGCAATGATTCCGCGTCCGCCACGGCTTTGCTGGTCGGGCATTTTGCTTCCGTGCTGACACCGGGCAGGTCATGGACACGGTTCGACCGGCAGGAAAGCAACGGACTGGTGGAGGCCGCACGGCGCACCCTGCCCTATCTCGCGGCGGACAGGCAGGCTCTCGCACAGGCCAGGCTGGCGCTGCGCGCGGGTGATTCCAGCGCCGAAAGTCTGGTTACGGCTTTGCCCGGCCCGTCCCGCGCCGATCCGTTCCTGGTGCTCGATTACGTGCGCTGGCTCCGCAAGCAGCAACGATATGACGACGCGATTACCGCATGGAAGACCGAGGCGACGGTTGCGGAACGCAAGACCCGCTCCGCGGCATTCTGGCATGAACGCGATACATTGGCGCGTGAGCTTTTGCTGGCGTCCCGCCCGGCGGACGCTTTGATTATCGCCAATGACACGCAGGCCAGTAGCGCGAACCGGCTTGATGCGCAGTTTCTCAGCGGCTGGATCGCACTGCGCTACCTCCACGACGCCAGTGCGGCGGAGGAATTCTTTCGCCCTCTGGCCAGTTCCGCATCCCTGCTGACGCGCAGCCGGGGGTTCTACTGGCTGGGCCGGGCCAGGTTCCAGGCGGGGGATGAGACATCAGCAAGGGCTGATCTGCAGCAGGCGGCCCAGTTCCCCACGACTTTCTACGGTCAGTTGGCAGCCGCCGCGCTGGAGGGGCAGAGCAAGGCCCTGTTCGACCCCACTTACGTCGCCCGTGACACGGTGCGGCGACTGAAGGGCATAGAAAACACCGAACCTCGCGCATTGCAGGACGAACGTATCAGCGGAAGCGATCTGGCGCAGGCGGCTCAGGCGCTGGTGGCGTCAGGCGATCGCCGGCATGCGCGTGAGTTTTTGACCATGCTGGAACAGCAGACAGGCGATATGCCGGGGCGCCGGGCGCTGTCCGCATTGGCTGACAGGCTGGGGGTGCAGGATATCGCCGTTGCTGTCGCCCGGCATGCCGGGCGGGATGGTGAACTGCTGCTGCGCACAGGCTGGCCTCGCCCGTATGATCCACCGGGCAAGGGGTTGCCCGCAGGGTTTGTTCTGGGCCTTACACGGCAGGAAAGCAGTTTCGACCCCGATGCCGTAAGTCCGTCCAACGCGATCGGGCTCATGCAGCTCAAACCCTCCACCGCAGCGGATATGATCCGGCTGTCGGGCCTGCCCCCCACGGCCGCAACGGCGTCGGGACTGCATGACCCGACTTATAACATGCAACTGGGAACGGCGTACCTGCTGCATATGCAGGACAGGTTCGGGCCGGTTCTGCCGTATCTGGCCGCTGCCTATAACTGCGGCCCCACACGTCTTGGCAGGTGGATGGCCACTGCGGGAGATCCCGTGCGGGCCGATGGGGACGATACGCAGATGATCGACTGGATCGAGAGCATTCCCTTTGCTGAAACCCGCAATTATGTCCAGCGGGTCTGGGAGAACATGATCATATACGTAGCCTTGGGAGAGAAGGCATGACACCGGCGCGTCTGGTCGCAACATTTGGTGGATGCGGGCTGTCGCCTCGCGCGCCGGGAACTGTCGGATCATTTGCGGCGCTGTTACTGGGGCTGCCCATGCTCAGGCGGCCACGAATGCTGACATGCGCTGCCCTTGCGGCCTGCATCGTCGGATGGTGGGCCACAGAGCGGGCCGGTGATGGGGAAGACCATAGCTGGATCGTGATTGATGAGGTGGCGGGTATGTGGATCGCCCTGCTGGGCTGCCTGCCGCGCGACGAAACGGCGGGTGCGGCAAAGACATCCGCCGGTCTGCTGGCGCCGCTTCTGGCATTCGGGTTGTTCCGCCTGTTCGATATTACCAAGCCGGGTCTGGTGGGACGCCTTGACCGCCGCCACGATGCGCTGGGTGTGATGGGGGACGATATCGTGGCTGGCCTGTTTGCCGCGGCCTGCACGCGCGCTCTCAGGCTGTGCGGCAGCAGCAAGGGTACCGGCCGCGCGATATAACCCCCGTAAAAGGGAAAGGAGAAACTGCCATGTCCCTGACACTGACCTTTCTGCGCGAGGACATTCTGCATAAGGCAGAAGCCCTTTTCCTCCTGCTTCGCGCAAATGGCGGCCGTGTGGTGACGGCCGAAAGTTGCACCGGCGGGTTGGTAGCCAGTGCCCTTACCCATTTTGCGGGTTCGTCCGACGTGACGGAGGGTGGGCTGGTCACCTATTCCAATACCATGAAGCAGGCAGTGCTGGGCGTGAGCACTGATACGCTGGAGCGGCATGGCGCAGTGAGCGCTGAAACGGTCGTGGAAATGGCCGATGGGGCGTTAAAAGCCGCAACACGCGCGAATGTATCCGTCGCTGTTTCCGGCATTGCGGGTCCGGGTGGGGGCAGCCCGGACAAGCCTGTGGGGCTGGTCTGGTTTGCCACAGCACTACGGGAGGAACCAACCAGGGCGGAAAACAAGCTTTTTGACGGGACACGCGAACAGGTGCGCGATCAGGCTGTCATTCATGCCCTGGAACTGCTTGCACGACGTTTGAGCGATTGATGTGCGGTCTGGCCGCTGCGCCTTTTATTGATGATGACAGGGTAGAGTGCGCGCGGCAGATATTATCGCCCGGTTGAGGGCACTGTGGCGGCATCGGGCGCCAGAACCCCAGTTCCAGCCGCAATAGTCGGTTCATTGCTGTCGGGCTGCCTGACCGGTGGCGGAGCGGCTGCGTGTTGTCTTGCGTGGATAAGGCTCTCTGTATTCAGTTTTTCGGTCTCGGTGGGCCAAGGCCGCGCAGTATCTCTTGGGCAGGATTGAGCGCAGGAGCGTATCTGCTGCGCGGGTAAGCCGGGGTGCCCCGCGGCCAGGGCCGAGAATGGAAACACCCCGATGATGAGTGCCGCCAGCGCGCCAATACGGACTGTCATGTGCCGTCTCCCGTTTTTCTGCCTGTGTGCCGCCCTGCCCTTTGCCTGTATTGATGGGGGTGCAGGCATTGCCATTCTGGCAGCGAGTGCGGTCATGGCTGTATAAAAGAGGCCGAGCGGTCAGGTTGCAGTCTTGCGGTCCACAAGAGTGGAAGCGGAAGATGTCGGTTGCGTCGTCAGCGCCACGGGCGGGCCGTAAACCTCGCGCGCGCGTTTGAGGAACGCGGAGACCATAAGTCTTGTCGCCTCTGTAAAAACCACACCGATCGCAGCTTGCAGAATGCGTGAGTTGAACTCGAAGTCGACAAAGAATTCGACCTGGCAGCCACTCTCATGCGGAACGAATGTCCACAGATTACGCAGGTAACGAAACGGCCCGCGTTCATATCGTACGGTAATGGTAGATGGCCGGTCCAGAGTCACGCGGGACGTAAAACTCTCCCGGAATGGACCGAAGCCGATTGTCAGGTCCGCGACCAGTTCGGTCGTGGTGCGTGAGCGCACGCGCGCGGCCACACACCACGGCAGAAAAGCAGGATAATGGCCGACATCGGCCACAAGGTCGAAAATCTGGTCAGGCCGGTAAGGCAGAACACGCTTTTCTGCGTGTTTTGGCATCAGTTCATCTCCTTCAAGCGCGCGTTACGGGCCTGTCGGAGTTGAGCGAAGTCACTGTCGGCATGATAGGACGAACGCGTAAGCGGGCTGGAGCTGACCTGCAAAAAGCCCTTTACGCGTGCCATCGTGCCGTAATCCTCGAATTCGTCAGGGGTCACAAACCGCGCCACGGCTGCATGTTTGACCGTGGGCTGCAAATACTGCCCCATGGTTATAAAATCCACATCGGCTATGCGCAGATCATCCATGACCTGGGCGAGTTCCATTTTTTCTTCCCCCAGACCGAGCATCAGCCCTGACTTGGTAAAAATGGTCGGGTCAAGCTGCTTGACCCGGTCCAGCAGACGCAGCGACTGATAGTAGCGTGCGCCCGGCCTGATTGTCGGATAAAGGCGTGGAACGGTTTCCAGATTGTGGTTGAAAACATCTGGCCGCGCTTCAACAACGACTTCTAGAGCATTGTTTTTACGTAAAAAATCTGGCGTCAGGATTTCGATCGTGGTGTCGGGTGCGGCGGCGCGGATAGCACGGATAACATGCGCGAAGTGTAACGCGCCGCCATCGGCCAGGTCGTCGCGGTCGACCGATGTAATCACGACATGACGCAGGCCCAGCCTGGCCACGGCCTCGGCCACGCGGGCAGGTTCGTTCTCATCCAGCGCAAGAGGCAGCCCGGTGCTGACATTGCAGAACGCACAGGCACGGGTGCAGATTTCACCCATGATCATCATGGTCGCATGTCGTTGCGACCAGCATTCCCCGATATTCGGGCACGCAGCTTCCTCGCACACGGTCACGAGCTTGTTGCTGCGCATCAGGGCGCGGGTTTCATGGTAGACGGGGTGATTGGGCGCCTTGACGCGGATCCAGTCCGGCTTGCGGGCGATCGGGTTGTCGGGCCGGTGCGCTTTTTCAGGGTGGCGGGGTTTTTCTGCCCCTCCCTTACGATGATCGATCACGACACGAGTAGACATGACTTGGCCCGCTTTTATCAAAGACACACACACACAGAACTGGAGCGCTCCCGCCTTCGCGTCAAGGCGCGAAAGCCCGGTACGGGTGTGGGTATCATCACACAAGTGAGATGATACCCCGTTCCACCGGACTAGAAGTGTAACGCACCGCCATAGGCCGCCAGAACAGCCTCGTGCATGGATTCAGAAATAGTGGGATGGGGGAAAATGGTTTCGGCCAGTTCGGCCTCTGTCAGTTCCCCGGTACGGGCTATGACGTAACCCTGCACCATCTCCGTTACTTCCGCCCCGATCATGTGGGCTCCCAGCAATTCACCGGTCTTGGCGTCGAACACGGTCTTGATCAGCCCGACTGGTTCCCCCATGGCCAGAGCCTTACCGTTCGCCATGAGCGGGAACTTGCCCACCCTCACGGCATACCCTGATTCCCTGGCGCGTGCCTCCGTGTACCCGACGGACGCAATCTGCGGGCGACAATACGTGCAGCCGGGAATTTTTGTACTATCGATGGGATGCACGTCTTTGCCGGCAATGGCCTCAACACACATGACCGCTTCATGGCTGGCCTTGTGGGCGAGCCATGGCGCCCCCGCCAGATCGCCGATGGCATAAACACCGGGCTCTCCCGTGCGGCACAGCGCGTCGGTCACGACATGGGTGCGGTCGACCTTGATCTTTGTGCCTTCCAGCCCGATGTTTTCGACATTGCCCACGATCCCGACGGCGGAGATAACCTTGTCGACCGTGATGTCTTCGGTCTTGCCATTGATCTCGACCGGAACGGTAACTGTGTCGGAATTTTTGCGCAGGGCCCCGACCTTGGCGCCGGTTATGACCCTAATGCCCTGTTTTTCAAATTCTTTTTGGGCAATAGCGCTGATTTCCTCATCCTCTACGGGCAGGATGCGGGGGGCGACTTCCACCAGGGTCACGGCGGAGCCCATATTCCGATAGAAAGAGGCGAACTCCGTCCCGATAGCCCCGGAGCCAATCACCAGCAACCGTTTGGGCAGGTCGTCAGGCACCAGGGCTTCGCGGTAGGACCACACCAGTTTGCCGTCCGCTTCCAGCCCCGGCAGGGCGCGTGCCCGCGCCCCCGTGGCAAGAATGACATGTTTGGCGGTAAGGCCGATTGAGGCCGCACCTTCCTTACTGACAAGAACCTTGCGTCGCCCGGTCTTGTCTACCCCATCCAGTTTGCCAAACCCTTCAAAAACAGGGACTTTGGCTTTTTTAAGCAGATGGGACACGCCTGATGACAATTGCTTGGAAACTGCCCTCGACCGGGCAATTATTTTTTTAAAATCAAAGCTTACCTGCTCGGCTTTGAAGCCGTAGCTATCGAGATCGTGCAGCAGGTGGTTGATTTCGGAGGCGCGGAGCAGTGCCTTGGTGGGGATACATCCCCAGTTCAGGCAGATCCCCCCCAGATGTGTGGCTTCCACCACCGCAACGGACAGCTTGAGCTGTGCTGCGCGCAGGGCCGCAACATAGCCGCCGGGTCCCCCGCCGATGACAAGAATGTCAAAATCGGTTTGGCTCATGGTATCGGTTTCTCCACAGCAGGCCGTATCACAGCACAAGAGAGAGCGGTGACTGGACCGCTGCCTGAAATGCGGAAAGCCATTTGGCGGCCGTCGCGCCATCCACGGCCCGGTGGTCCACGGACAGGGTTACTGTCATGACGGTTGCGATCTTCAGTTCGTCATTCACCACCACAGCCTGCTTTTTCCCTGCCGCGATAGCAAGAATGGCCGCCTGGGGAGGATTGATGATGGCGTTGAAGTCCTTGACGTCATACATGCCCATATTGGACAGCGAGAACGTGCCGCCCTGAAATTCCTCGGGCTTGAGCTTGCCTGCCCGCGCGCGGGAGATCAGCCCTTTGGCTTCGAGGCTGATGTCTTTCAGGCTCTTGCGGTCAGCCTGACGGACGATGGGCGTAATCAGGCCATCGTCCAGGGACACGGCAATGGAGATGTCTGCATCTTCATGCAGGATCATCGCCTCATCCGTGTAGGTGGCGTTCACCTCGGGAACACGTTTGAGTGCGACCGCCGCAGCCTTGATCAGCATGTCATTGACCGACAGCTTGAAGGCATTCGGCCCCTCGGCGGGAGACAGGGCGTTCATCTGGCTTCTCAGCGCCAGAAGGGCATCCAGCTGCACATCCGCAGAGACGTAGAAATGCGGAACGGTCGCCTTGGATTCAGCCAGCCTGCGTGCAATCACCTTGCGCATGGTCGTGTGCGGTATGGTGCGGCTGCCCCCCGGTACGGGCGCCGGGCTTGCCTGACCTGCCTGGGCCGGTGCGGGCACTGCTGTTTCCACATCGTGTTTGACAATCCGGCCGTTTGGGCCGCTGCCTTTGATGGTGGACAGATCCAGGCCCTTCTGGCGGGCAATACGACGGGCGAGCGGCGAAACCGCAAGACGCTTGCCGCCTGTCGCCTCTGCTACGGCTTTTGGCTGTGCAGCGGCGGGCGTGGCTGTTGCGGCGGGTGTGGGGGCCGCAGGTGCCGGGGCAGAAACGCTTTCAGTCGACGATTGCGCTGCCTTGGGCGTGGAGGACGGCTTTTCGGGCACAGCCTCACCTTGCGCGACCAGAATGGCAATGGGGGCGTTTACGGCAACACCCTCGGCCCCTTCGGGCACCAGGATGCGGCCAAGAATACCTTCGTCCACGGCTTCGACTTCCATCGTCGCCTTGTCGGTCTCGATTTCGGCCACAACGTCACCGCTGGCGATGGCATCGCCTTCTTTTTTCAGCCAGCGCGCCAGCTTGCCCTCCGTCATGGTCGGAGAGAGAGCGGGCATCAGAATTTCAGTCGCCATTATTCAGCACCTCAGATCAGACCCTGCACGGCTTTGACGACGTGCTGGGCATGCGGCAGGGCCAGTTTTTCAAGATTGGCGGCGAATGGCATAGGCACATCCACACCAGCGACCCGGGCGGGAGGCGCGTCCAGCCAGTCAAAGGCGTGTTCGATGACCTGCATGGCGACTTCGGCCCCGATCCCCGCGAAGGGCCAGCCTTCTTCCACCGTGACGAGGCGGGATGTCTTTTTCACGCTTTCGACAATGGTGGCTGTATCCAGCGGGCGCAGGCTGCGCAGGTTGATGACCTCGGCCTCGATCCCCTGCTTTGCCAGTTCTTCCGCGGCTTCCAGTGCTGTGCCCACGGCAATGGAGAAGGCAACGATGGTTACGTCCTTGCCAGCGCGTTCGATCTTGGCCTTGCCGATTGGCAGGATAAAGTCTTCATCGACCGGGCACGGGAATTTGTGTCCGTACAGGATTTCGTTTTCAAGCACGATAACCGGGTTAGGATCACGGATAGCCGCGCGCAGCAGGCCCTTGGCATCGGCCGAGGACCAGGGGGCCACGACCTTCAGGCCGGGAACATGCGCATACCAGCTTGCGTAGCATTGCGAATGCTGCGCCCCCACGCGTGATGCCGGTCCGTTGGGGCCACGGAACACGATGGGGCAGCCCATCTGTCCACCGGACATGTACAATGTCTTGGCGGCGGAGTTGATGATATGGTCAATGGCCTGCATGGCGAAGTTCATGGTCATGAACTCGACAATGGGCTTCAGCCCCGTCAGGGCGGCGCCCACGGCCATGCCGGTAAAACCGTGTTCGGTAATGGGCATGTCGATCACGCGTTGCGCGCCGAATTCCTGCAACAACCCCTGGGAGACCTTGTAGGCGCCCTGGTACTGCGCGACTTCCTCGCCCAGCAGGAACACGTCCGCATCGTGGCGCAGTTCAGCCGCCATTGCATCACGCAGGGCCTCGCGCACGGTAATGTCCTGGGTCTCGCCCCAGTCTTTTTCGGGCTCGGCCGTCACGGATGCTGCGGGTGCTGCAGGAGCGCTGGCCGTAGCCGGAGCTGCAGCGGGCGTGGGGCTGGCTGCCGGTGTCGGCTGCGCGGGTGTGATGGTTTCGGGCACGCTTTCGCCTTCGGCCACAAGAACCGCGATCGGTGCATTGACGGCAACACCTTCGGTCCCTTCGGCGACCAGGATGCGGCCCAGAATGCCTTCGTCAACGGCTTCGACTTCCATCGTCGCCTTGTCGGTCTCGATTTCCGCCAGAACATCGCCGCCGGATATTGCGTCGCCCTCTTTTTTCAGCCAGCGCGCCAGCTTGCCCTCTGTCATGGTGGGAGAGAGGGCGGGCATCAGAATTTCAGTAGCCATGATCGGTCAAGCCTCCAGAACGACATCTGTATAAAGTTCAGAAGGATCCGGTTCGGGGCTTGTCTGGGCGAACTCCGCCGCGTCGTTGACGATTTCCTTTACCTTGACGTCCGTGGCCTTCAGGGTCTCTTCCTCCACGCCAGCGTCGAGCAGCACCTGTTTGACGTGCTCGATCGGGTCGTGATTTTTGCGCACTTCGTCGACTTCTTCACGGCTGCGGTATTTGGCGGGATCGGACATGGAATGGCCACGATACCGGTAGGTCATCATTTCCAGCAGGTAAGGTCCCTTCCCTGCCCGGCAATGAGCCACGGCTTCCGCGGCGGCTTCATGCACGGCCGCGACATCCATGCCGTCGATCCGGCGACCGGGAATGCCCCAGGGCTCGCCATTGCGGAACAGTTCGTGGGCGGCGGACGCGCGCTCGATGGACGTGCCCATGCCGTAGCGGTTGTTTTCGATCACGAAAATACAGGGCAGCTTGTGCAGGGCGGCCAGGTTGAAGCTTTCGTAGACCTGACCCTGGTTGGCCGCGCCGTCGCCAAAATACGCAACCGAGACTTCGTCCGTGCCGCGATATTTGTTGGCGAATGCCAAGCCGATACCCAGTGCCACCTGAGCGCCCACAATGCCATGACCGCCATAGAAATTCTTCTCGCGCGAAAACATGTGCATGGACCCGCCCTTGCCGCGGGAATAGCCGGTTGCACGGCCGGTCAGTTCGGCCATGACGCCACGCGGGGTCATGCCTGCCACCAGCATCTGCCCATGGTCGCGGTAGGAGGTGATCAGCTTGTCACCGTCACGCAGCGCCATCTGGATACCGACGACGACCGCTTCCTGCCCGATGTAAAGATGGCAGAAGCCGCCGATCAGGCTCATTCCGTAAAGCTGGCCCGCTTTTTCTTCAAAACGGCGGATCAGCAGCATATCGTAATAGGCGCTCAGAAACTGTTCACGGGTGAGGGAAGGCCCGTTACTGCCGGTTTTTTCAACCTGTTTAGCGGTTGTGTCCATGTATGGATCCCTTACTATACATAGTCATGTAATGTGACAGCTCACTTTGCAATGGACAAGGCAGGTTTTTCGTCCTGCTTTTATTGTGAAATGGAAGAAGTCGGTTCTTGGTGCCGCGCCTTTATCTGGCGTTATATTCTCCAGACTGTCCCCCGCTTTTGTGTAGCAGTCTGATGTTGTCAATGTGCATGCCGCGATCCACCGCCTTGCACATATCGTACAAGGTCAGCGCCGCGACAGACACGGCCGTCAACGCCTCCATTTCCACACCGGTTGCGCCAGTTGTTGTAACAATTGCCGTTATCGCGATTTTGTCATCCGCTGGCGCAAGGTCGATGCTGACGCTGCTCAGGCTGAGCGGATGGCACAGGGGAATAAGATCGGCGGTTTTCTTTGCCGCCATGATCCCCGCGATCCGTGCCGTGGCGATCACGTCCCCCTTGGGCAGGGTGCCCGACAGAATCAGCCCCAGTGTCTGGGGCGATAGTGTCACGTCACATGTTGCCACCGCTTTGCGGCGGGTGGCTGTCTTGGCGGAAATGTCGACCATCCGCGCGTGGCCTGCCGCGTCAATATGGCTCAGCCGGGAGCCTGACACGTCAGCCCTGCCCCAGAAGCTGCCGGGCGGCCTCACCCGGGTCGGGCTGGCGCAGCAGCGATTCCCCGACCAGAAATCCGGTCACGCCAATGGCGGAAAGCTGTTCGACCTGCGCGTGCGACTGGATACCGCTTTCGGAAATGATAATCCGGTCCGGCGGCACCAGCGGTGACAGACGGATCGTGGTCTCGATATCCGTCGTCAGGGTCTTGAGATTACGGTTGTTGATACCGATCAGCAATGTATCCAGCGCCAGGGCGCGGTTCAGTTCATCCTCGTCATGCACTTCCACCAGCACGTCCATGTCCAGTCCTTTGGCATGGTCGACCAGTTCAAGGGCCGTTTCGTCGGACAGGATGCTCATGATCAGCAGGATGCAGTCTGCCCCGATCATGCGGCTTTCGTACACCTGCCACGGATCGAGAATAAAATCCTTGCGCAGGACCGGCAGCGAACAGGCCGCCCGTGCCGTCACCAGATCGTCGTTTGAGCCATGGAAGCAGGAGCTTTCCGTCAGCACGGAAAGGCACGCGGCCCCGGCCTGTTCATAAGCATAGGCGATCTTGGCGGGGTCGTAATGTTCCTGCAGGATTCCAGCGGATGGAGACGCCTTCTTGATTTCGGCAATCAGGCCCACGGCCCGGTCGGCGGCTTTTTCCTTCAGCGCGCGTCCGAAGCCGCGCGGGGCTTCCTTATGCTCCTGCGCCTTGGCAATGATTTCCTTGAGCGGAAGCAATGTGGAGCGATGTTCGACTTCAAGCTTCGTGCGTGCGCAAATTCGCGAAAGAACATCTGGCAGTTCGTCAGCCTTGCCACCCGCTGTTGCGGCGCAGGACGCGACTGTAGAGGGTATGTCGTTCATGATGATCCTGTCATGTCTCAGGCGTGTGCGTCCGACACGGGCGAACGTAAACCGTTGAGCACCGCCAGGGCGGCACCATTGTCCAAGGAACGTGCGGCTTGGGCCACACAGTCTTTCAAAGCCGACGGATCAATACGCCCGTCATGCAAAATTGTGGCCCGTCCGGCAACGTGCAAGGCGCAGGCGGCGTTGAGCACAACCGTATCACGATAAGCGCCGGGGGCACCGCGCAGCAACGCTTCGAGCGCTTGCGCATTGTGCTGCGCATTGCCCCCTTGTATGTCACAGATCGGCGCGTATGCAAGACCCGCCATTTCCGGT
The DNA here is from genome assembly GCF_047723915.1 of Acetobacter sp. Taxonomy (GTDB): domain Bacteria; phylum Pseudomonadota; class Alphaproteobacteria; order Acetobacterales; family Acetobacteraceae; genus Acetobacter. Next base: position 289,419 of record NZ_JBDOBQ010000001.1, read on the forward strand.
TCGATACAAAAACGAACAAGGTCGCCTTTTTCAAGGGCCACGACATCTGTGGGGCCTGCCAGCGTGATCTCGTCGATGCCGCCGTACCCGTCTTTCGGCTGCCCGCACACGGCCCATACGCACTCCGAACCGAGCTGGCGCAGAACGTCGGCAATGGGGTAGAGCCACTGGGCTGAAAAAACCCCCAGAAGCTGACGCTTGACCCCGGCTGGATTGACCAGGGGCCCGACAAGGTTGAACAGCGTCGGCAGGCCGAGTGCCCTGCGTACGCCTGCCGCATGGCGCATTGCGGGATGGTGGTTGGGGGCCGCCAGGAAAATGGCATGGCACTCACGCATCTGCCGGGCCAGTTCCTCCGGCTTGTCAGAAAGGGGTACGCCCAGCGCCGTCAGCACGTCTGACGCGCCCGAGAGGGACGACACGGCACGGTTGCCATGTTTGGCCACCGGCACCCCCAGCGACGCCAGGACGAACGCCACAGCAGTGGACACGTTGAGCGTGCCGTAATTGTCGCCCCCCGTCCCGCAGATGTCGATCGCGTCCGCCGGCATGTCCGGCACGGCGTGCATCCGGTGGCGGAGGGCTGTCACGGCACCCAGAAGTTCGTCCTGAGTTTCGCCCTTGACGCGCAGGGCCATCAGGAACGCGGCAATACGTTCGGGTGCTATGGCGCCATCCATAATGACCCCGAAAGCGGTCTCGGCCTGGGTCGCACTCAGTGACTGACGTTGGGTCAACTGTTCAAGGATGGTGGAAAAAAATCCGTTCCCCGTGTCCTGGCCGTCAAGCTGTCCGGCAACTGGCATGGTGCTAGCCATGAGCCGGCGCGGCCTTGGCGGTTTGGGCGATGGTCAGGAAATTGCGCAGCAGATCGTGCCCGTATTCGGAGGCAATGCTTTCCGGGTGGAACTGCACGCCCGAAATGGGGTGGTGGCGATGGCGCACCCCCATGACAACCCCGTCCTGTGTCCAGGCTGTTACTTCAAGCTCGGGCGGGATGCTGGCCGGCTCCAGCGTCAGGCTATGATAGCGCGTGGCCTTGAAAGGGCTTGGAAGGCCGGCAAACACATCCGTCCCGTCGTGGTAGACAGGGCTGGTCTTGCCGTGGGTAGGCACAGGTGCGCGTACGACATGTGTGCCGAAAACCTGCCCGATGGCCTGGTGGCCAAGGCATACGCCCAGCAGGGGGACTTTTCCCGCCGCGGCAGTAATCAGGTCGCAGCAGATCCCGGCTTCGTTGGGTGAACATGGGCCGGGAGACAGCACAATGGCGTCGGGCGCAAGGGCAAGAGCCTCATCCACGCTGAGCGCATCGTTCCGCACGACATGGCATTGTGCCCCCAGTTCACCCAGGTAGTGAACGAGGTTGAAGGTAAAGCTGTCGTAGTTGTCTATCAGGAGGATCATAGCAAAAGAATGGTCCCATACAGCGCGCTGGTCAAATAACGTGGAAAAAGCGGACCGTGCTAGCCCCGGCCGGCCGCCGCCTGTTGCAGCGCCGCCTCCGCCGCCCGGAAAACCGCGCGCGCCTTGTGCTGCGTTTCTTCATATTCCTTCAGCGGCACGCTGTCGGCAACCACGCCGCAACCGGCCTGCACATGCATTGTGCCGTCTTTGACAACGGCCATGCGCAGGCCGATGCAGGTATCCATGTTGCCGTCCGCACCGAAATAACCGATGCACCCGGCGTAAGTTGCCCGTCGGGTCCGTTCGACCTCGTCAATGATTTCCATGGCGCGGATTTTCGGCGCTCCGGTCAGGGTCCCGGCGGGAAAAGCGGCGATAAGGGCATCAAGCGCTTCCAGTCCCGGGCGGAGTGTTCCCTCCACGTTCGAGGAAATATGCATGACGTGGCTGAACCGTTCGATAACGAATTTTTCCGTTACCTTGACCGATCCGGGTATGCTGACCCGGCCTACGTCGTTCCGGCCAAGGTCGATAAGCATCAGATGCTCGGCAATTTCCTTGTCATCGGCCAGCAGGTCGCGCTCAAGCTGCCTGTCTTCTTCGGGGGTCTTGCCTCTTGGGCGAGTGCCAGCCAGCGGGCGCACGGTCATCTTGCCATCGCGCAGCCGCACCAGGATTTCGGGAGATGAGCCGACAAGGGAAAAATCGCCAAAATCCAGGTGGAACAGGAACGGTGCCGGGTTGATCCGGCGCAGAGACCGGTAAAGCGCCATGGACGACAGGGGGAATGGTGTCGAAAAACGCTGGCTCGGCACAACCTGAAACGCATCGCCGGCGGCGATGTAGTCCTGTATCCGTTCGACAACCGCGCAGAATTCAGACTGGCTGAATGTGGAAGTCGGTACGACGGGGCCGACGGTGTCAGGCACTGGCTGTTCGCATACCGGCAGGGCACCGGCAAGGCATGTGCGTGCATGCGCCAGAAGAGCGTTGGCTCGTTCCCACGCATGGTCTGCGGACTCATGCGCGGACGGACGGATGGGGGCTGCCAGTATCAGGTCGTCCGTCACGCTGTCGAAAATCGCGAACAGGCTAGGCCGTATCAGCACGGCTTCGGGCAGGTTCAGGTCATCGGGCGGGGCATCGGGCAGGTGCTCCATCTGTCGCACCATGTCATAGCCCAGATAGCCGAACAGGCCCCCGATCATGGAGGGCAGGCCGTCAGGCAGATCGATCCGGGTGTCGCGCACGAGCTGGCGCAGGTGTTCCAGCGGGCTGCCTTGGGGGGCGGGCACAGGGACGGCTTTGCCATCCGGCCCGGTCTGGAGGGTGAGTTGCCCGTTATGGCATGTCCAAATCAGGTCTGGCTTGAGCGCGATAACGGAGTAGCGCCCGCGTGAAATGCCGCCTTCCACGCTCTCGAGCAGAAGCGTATGTCGGCCAGAATCCCCGTTGTGATGCGCGAGCCTGAGATAGGCCGAAACAGGTGTCAGCAGATCGGCTGCCTCGACGGAAAATATCACGCTGGCGCGCCCGTCCTGCCAGGCCCGCTCACATTCCTCACGCGTGGGGGATGCAAAAGCCTGGGCTGCCAGGGTACGGTTCATGGCGTGGTTTCTCCGAAACCGGCTGCTGAAAGGGCTGCCGAAAGCCCTGCTTCATTGACGTGAGGGGGAACGCGGGTGCTAAGCGCCTGCAGATAGCTTGCAACGATATCTTCACTATCAGCCTGCGCAAGATCCTGCCGCAGTTTTTGCATGACCTGAGGCGGCGCCGGCGGGTCAGGCGTGAAAACGCGCGTGACCACAGCAACAAGAAAGCCCGTGTCATCTTCCGCCATGACCGCCTGCCCCGCTTTCATGCGCGGCAGGAAGGCCATGAGTTCCGCGGGAATGCCTTTGTTGGGCACGGCGAGCGAAAAGGTCGCGTCGTGCGTGACCTGTGCTTCGGGTAACGCCGTGGCGTTCAGGCTGCCGCCTGCCTTGGTCGTGACGTACAGGCCGGTCGCGCGCTGGTTTGCAACGCGGCGACGGTTTTCAGCCTGCCATGCGGCCAGAACGCTGGCCCGCGCCTGCTCGAAGGCGATCGGCCGGGACGGTGTGATGCTGTCTACATCGACCGCGAACCAGCCATTGTCAGGCCCCTCGATCAGGGTCGGGTTCGCGCCCTGCTTTTGCGCAAAAATCTGCTTGATCACGGCGTCGCGAAGCGGCCCCGCGGCAGGCAGCGGAGCAGCCTCGCCCGTGGCGGTCATGCCGTGGGCATCGAGCGTGCCGGCGGCTGCGACAGCCCCCAGCGTGTCGGGAATGGCGTTCAGCCCCTTGGCGGCAATGGCGTCCTGCAACGGCCGCTGCCGTTCAGTCACGACGGACGGTGCCACCGCCTTGCGGTATTCCTCCAGAATGTCCTTGCGTGCATCCGAGAACGGGGTGACGCGCGCGGGAGTAACCTTGGTGACCCTGAACACGGCCCAGCCAGCCTCGGTTTTGAGCGGGGCACTGACCTGATCGGTCGGGGCCTGGAAAACGGCTGTGCGCAGCGCGTCGGACGGAATGGTGGACGGGCGCGTTCCCGGCATGTCGACTGCTGCCGCCCCTTTGGCTGCGGCCTGCGCCGCCTGCCAGTTTCCGTCATGCTGCCAGGATGCACTGACAGTCTGGGCCTGTGCCTGGTCAGGGAACGTGATCAACTGGATATCGCGCGTTTCCGGCACGTTGTAGCGTGCGTTCTGTTCGTCATACACACGTTTGAGACGCTGATCGTCCAGTGTGATCGTATCCGCGACGGTTGTGGGGGACAGCACGACAATGCGCGCATGCCGTAGTTCGGGCGAACGGAACAGCCACGGATGGTTGGCATAATAGCGGCGCAGCACCGCGTCGTCCGGGGCGTCGGGCGTGGGTTGGGCTGCAAAGGGTATGCGCACGAAATCAATGGCATGGGTGCGCGCACCGTAGGCCACCAGACGCTGGAGCATGGTGCTGGACATGCTGCCCGACAGGGCCAGTGGCTGAAGCAGGGCACGGCTTGTCAGGTCATCGCGCACGATCTGGATCACGCGCTGTTCCGTAAGCCCCTGCTCGCGCAGCCGTTGGTTGAAAAGGGCGCGGTCGAACTGCCCGTTCGCGCCCTTGAAGTAAGGCAGGGTGAAAATTTCGTTCCGCACGGCGTCATCGGGTACCATCACGTTCATGGCGTGCGCGGCTTCGAGCAGTTCGCTCTGCCCGGTCAGGCGGTGGAGAATTTGCAGCGCCACCTGCCTGCGCATGATGGGGGAAAGCTGCGACGGATCGGCAACACCCATCTGCTTGACAATGCCGGGCATTTCCGCCCGCAGGGCCGAGGCCAGTTCGCCCGATGCAATCCGGTGCTGGCCTACGCGGGCTACGGTATCCGTTTCATCGCTCATGTAGCCGATGACGTCACCGACACCCCACCCCACGAAGGCCACGAAAACGACAATGGCGGTTACGCGGCCCAGCCACGATTCAACAAAAACTCGACGCAGGTAGGAAATCATCGATCCAGGGATCCGCAGCTTGTCAGAAACTATGCGATTATCATAATCAGGTGGCGCACCATAAGCGCAGGCGTGGGACTTGACCAGCCATAACAGTGCCGGACAGTCCAGCCCCCGCGGGCACTGCTTTTGTATGGGTTCGTGCGTTTATGGTTGGGACCGAATAGAACCGTCGGCCGATGCACGCCCCTGCTGGCGCGTGCTCCAGGCCCCGCGTCAAGGTGAGGATATGGGTATGAGCAGGCAGATGATTGTCGGCAACTGGAAAATGAACGGCCTGCGCGAATCCTCGCGCGAGCTGGTGACGGCGCTGGTGGCCGGCGTAACCGGGACCGGCCCCGATGTCGTGATCTGCCCGCCTTTCACGCAGTTGGCGTTGCTGGCTGACGGCCTGGCCAACACGCCCGTTGGCCTGGGGGCGCAGGATTGCCACCAGGCCGCTTCAGGCGCGCATACGGGCGATATTTCAGCTCCCATGCTGACGGAACTGGGCGTGACCCATGTCATTCTGGGTCATTCCGAACGCCGGCAGGGCCATGGCGAACTGGATGAAACCGTGCGTGAAAAGGCCGTTGCCGCGGCAAAAGCCGGGCTGACGCCCATTGTCTGCGTGGGTGAGACCCATGACCAGCGCGAAAATGGTGACTATGCCGATACGCTGGGCTGGCAGATCAAAGGCTCTCTTCCCGACGGGTTCTGCGGAATCGTCGCCTATGAGCCCATATGGGCGATCGGCACCGGACTTGCCGCGACCGAGGCCCAGATCGCTGAAACCATGACATTCCTGCGCCAGGAACTCGTGCGCCAGTTCGGAGAGGCTGGAAAAGCTATCAAAATCCTGTATGGAGGGTCCGTGAACGCCGATAACGCGGTTGCCATTCTTTCCATTCCCGAGGTGGCTGGGGCTCTGGTCGGTGGCGCCAGCCTGAAGGCGGATGCGTTTCTTTCCATAGTCGGCGCGGCTTCGGCTGGCTGATCTGCTGTACTGATCTGGAACCTGACATGACCACAGCCCTGCTGATCCTGCATTTTTGCGTCACCATTGCCCTGATCGGCGTCGTGCTGATCCAGCGGAGCGAAGGTGGCGGCCTGGGTATCGGCAGCAGCCAGGGGATGGGGGCGTTCATGTCAGGGCGGGGGACTGCCAACCTGCTGACCCGCACGACCGCGGTGCTGGCAGGGCTGTTCATGTTCCTCTCCCTTACTCTTGCCGTGCTGTACAAGGGGGCGGTCACGGGGGCCGGTCATGATATTCTGGCTGCACCGCCGCAGCAGGCTTCTGCGCCGCCTGTGGCACCCGCGCCTGTTCCCGCTCAGCAGCCTGCGTCACCCGCCGGTCAGGGCATTGCGGCCCCTGCCCCGTCTGCCGCACCGGCCCAGGCGCCTTCCAAGCCCTGATATGCCGATGCGCCACTCTTCCCGTCATGCGGTGCGAAGAGTGGCTTTCCTCCCGTCAACCTCCGCATGCCGAACCGCATGCGGAGGTTTTCGTTTGTTCGTCTTTACCCGCCCGGCCCTGTCCGTGTAGGAAGTGTGTTCATGACCCGATTTGTTTTTATCACCGGTGGTGTGGTGTCCTCTCTGGGAAAGGGCATCGCCTCTGCCGCTCTGGCCGCCTTGCTCCAGGCACGTGGCTACAAGGTTCGCCTGCGTAAGCTCGACCCTTATCTGAATGTCGACCCCGGAACCATGAGCCCATACCAGCATGGTGAGGTGTTCGTGACCGATGACGGCGCGGAAACCGATCTGGACCTTGGGCATTATGAGCGCTTCACGGGGGTGAATGCCTCGAGGGAAGACAACACCACCACCGGCAAGATCTATTCCGACGTTATCGTGCGTGAACGCCGGGGCGATTATCTGGGGGCGACTGTTCAGGTCATTCCCCACATTACCGACGCCATCAAGGATATTGTCGTCGCCAATACCGACGACCTGGATTTTGTGCTGGTGGAAATTGGCGGCACTGTCGGCGATATCGAGAGCCTGCCGTTTCTCGAAGCCATTCGCCAGTTGCGCAACGACCTGGGTGCGGACCAGACCATGGTGGTGCATCTGACGCTGCTGCCATGGATTGCCTCGGCTGGGGAACTGAAAACCAAGCCCACGCAGCATTCCGTCAAGGAATTGCAGAATGTAGGCATTCAGCCGCAGATTCTGCTGTGCCGTTGCGACAGGCCCATTCCCCCGACCGAACGGCGCAAGATCGCCAATTTCTGCAACGTCCGCCCCGAAGCGGTCATTGCCGCGCGCGACGTGGACACCATTTACGCCTGCCCCCTCTCCTACCATGCCGAAGGAATGGATACCGAGGTCCTGCGGTATTTCGGCCTGCCCCACACGGATGAGCCGGATCTGGCGAACTGGCAGAAAGTTGTGAACGCCATACGTCACCCCGATGGCGAGGTGCGCATTGCTGTCGTGGGCAAATATACCGCCCTGCTCGACAGCTATAAGTCGCTCAACGAAGCGTTGCTGCATGGGGGTATTGCCCACCGCGTCAAGGTCACGCTGGACTGGATCGATTCCGAGGGATTTGAGAAAAATCCCGCCAGCCTGGAAGGCAAGCTCGCCAGTGCCCATGGCATTCTGGTGCCGGGCGGTTTTGGCGAACGTGGTTCCCAGGGCAAGATCGAGGCCATTCGTTTTGCGCGTGAAAAGGGCATTCCGTTCCTTGGTATCTGCTTTGGCATGCAGATGGCCGTTATCGAATGCGCGCGCAATCTGGCTGGCCTGCCGGACGCGTCGTCAACCGAATTCGGCCGGACGGATGAACCTCTCGTAGGGCTTATGACCGAATGGGCCCGTGGCAACGAACGCCTGCGCCGGAGCGAAGGTGGCGAACTGGGCGGGACCATGCGGCTTGGCGCCTATCCTGCCAGTCTTGTGCCTGAGTCCCGTGTGGCTGAAACCTATGGCGCCACGTCCATCCGCGAACGTCATCGCCATCGGTACGAAGTCAACATTCATTACCGCGAGCAGCTTGAAAAGGCAGGGCTCAAATTCTCCGGCCTCTCGCCTGACGGAATTCTGCCCGAGGTTGTGGAATATCCCGACCATCCCTGGTTCATTGCCGTGCAGTATCATCCGGAACTGAAATCCCGCCCGTTTGCGCCGCATCCCCTGTTCGCCGGTTTTGTGGGAGCAGCGCTGGACAAGGCCCGGCTGGTATGAACCACGTCGTGGGCGCGTCTTTCGATATTGGCGGGCTGTCCGTTGGCAATGACAGGCCCTTTGTTCTGATTGCTGGCCCCTGCCAGATTGAATCCGCAGCCCATGCCATGGAAACAGCCGTGGCGTTGAAAGAGCTGTGCGCAGCCGCAGGCGTGGGGCTGATTTATAAAAGCTCTTTCGACAAGGCCAATCGTACCAGCCTGTCGAGTGCAAGGGGTGTAGGCATGCATGACGGGCTGGATATTCTGGCCCGTGTGCGTGAAAGTCTGGCCATACCGGTGCTGACGGACGTGCATGCACCAGAACAATGTGCTGTGGTCGCGCAGGCTGTCGATGTGCTGCAGATACCGGCTTTCCTGTGTCGCCAGACTGATCTTCTGCTGGCTGCGGGCAAGACCGGGGCTGCTGTCAATGTCAAGAAAGGCCAGTTTCTGGCCCCGTGGGACATGCAGCACGTCGCCGCCAAAATTGCCTCGACCGGTAATGCAAAAATCATGCTGTGCGAACGTGGAACCAGCTTCGGTTACAATACGCTGGTCAATGACATGCGTGGCCTGCCGATCATGGCGCAGACCGGCTGCCCGGTCGTGTTCGACGCAACGCATTCGGTCCAGCAGCCCGGTGGCCAGGGTGGCACGTCAGGTGGGCAGCGTGAATTTGCACCTGTGCTGGCGCGGGCCGCCCTTGCTGTAGGGGTTGCGGCCCTGTTTATCGAAACGCATCAGGACCCGGATTCAGCCCCTAGCGACGGGCCGAACATGTTGCCGATCAGCAGTCTGCCAGCCCTGCTGCGGCAGTTCCGTCAGATCGATCATCTGATCAAGGCAGGCGATTGAGGCGTATGGACTGATACAGATCGGGGCCGGATTTTGAACGGCTGCCGTATAGCCTGAAAGGCCGCCGGTTTTGCCGGCGGCCTTTTTTCGTGACCGGACGTTTTAAACGTCCAGGTTCGCGACTTTCAGGGCATTGCCGACAATAAAGTCGCGGCGCGGTTCAACCACATCACCCATCAGGGTTGTAAAAACGTCCCCTGCTTCTTCAAGGTCGCCCACGCGCACCTGCAGCAGCGTTCGCATGGCAGGGTCGAGTGTCGTTTCCCACAACTGGGCGTCATTCATTTCGCCCAGTCCTTTAAAGCGGTTGATCGCCAGACCGCGGCGGCCCTGTGCCAGCAGGCGGGTGAACAGATCCGCAGGGCCGCTCAGCCTGTGTTCTGTCGTGTCGGTCTTGAGCGCTACGCCCTGCCCGAAATCGGCCAGCAGGCGGGCATTCTGTGAACTGAGCCACCGGGCATCCGCGCCGGCCAGAACGCTGGGTTCAAACCGGTAGACTTCACCCACGCCGCGCACATTGCGGGCCACTTCCACCCCGTCGGCGCTGGCAACTGCTTTCCAGCCCCGTTCCGCCGGGGCGGAGGCGGCATCCAGGCGCTGCTGCAGTTCGGGCATGCGAAGCTGAAGGGCTTCAAGCTCGGAACCCAGCGCGCCGGCAAGAGCCGCCTGCTCCACCACCCAGGCGGGTACGCGTCCGGCAAGGCGGCCGATAACCTGGGCCGACTGCTGGATAAACGGCATGTCCTGCTCGAGCGTGTCGCCCTTTACGGTGCGGCCGTCGGAATACACGAAGCTCGCATTGGCGAGTGCCTTGTCCAGCAGGTAACGCTCCAGAGCAGCGTCGTCCTTGAGGTAGGTTTCCTCGTTGCCGCGCTTGGCGCGGTATAGCGGGGGCTGGGCAATGTACAGATAGCCGCGTTCGATCAGTTCGGGCATCTGGCGGAAGAAGAAAGTCAACAGCAGCGTGCGGATATGGGACCCGTCCACGTCGGCGTCCGTCATGATGACGATGCGATGGTAGCGCAGCTTGTCGATGGAAAAACCACCCTGCTCGGGCTCGCCCCGGCCGATTCCCGTACCCAGGGCCGTAATCAGCGTGCCGATTTCGGCCGAGCCCAGCATGCGGTCGAACCGGGCACGTTCAACGTTCAGGATTTTGCCCTTGAGTGGCAGAATGGCCTGAAAGCGCCTGTCACGTCCCTGTTTGGCGGTGCCACCTGCCGAATCACCCTCGACTATGAACAGTTCGGCCTGTGCCGGGTCGCGGGCCTGGCAGTCCGCCAGTTTGCCCGGCAGGGACGAGACGTCCAGAACACCCTTGCGGCGGGTCAGTTCACGCGCCTTGCGGGCGGCCTCCCGTGCGGAAGCCGCGTCAAGCACCTTGGCAATAACGGTCTTGGCTTCCTTGGGGTGGGTTTCGAACCAGTGGCCGATCATGTCGGCGGCAGCGGCATGAACCACGGGCTGCACTTCGGAGGAAACCAGCTTGTCCTTGGTCTGGGAAGAAAATTTGGGGTCCGGAACCTTGACGGACAGGACAGCCGTCAGCCCTTCGCGCATGTCCTCTCCCTGCAGGGACAGGGCGTCCTTTTTATTGGAAAGGCTTTCGGCGTATTTGCCGACGATCCGGGTCAGCGCCTGCCGGAAACCGGCCAGATGCGAGCCACCGTCACGCTGGGGAATGTTGTTGGTGAAGCACAGCATGGTTTCATGGAAACTGTCGTTCCAGCTCAGGGCAAATTCCACCCTGATCCCGTTATCGGTATTTTCCATGGAGCCGGTGATCGGGGGGGTAATCAGCGATGTGCGGGAGCGGTCGAGCCAGTTTACGAACGCTTCCAGCCCGCCTTCGTAAAAAAAGACTTCTTCACGGACGGGCTGCGTCCGGGCATCGCGCAGGATGATTTCAAGCCCCGAGTTCAGGAACGCGAGTTCGCGCAGGCGCCGCTCCAGAATCGTGAAATCGAATTCGGTCTTGGGGAACGTAGCCCCGCTTGGCTTGAAGGACACCTCCGTGCCGCTTTCCTGGTCCGAAGGGCCGACAACCTCAAGCGGTGCGACCCGGTCACCATGGGTGAAGCGGATAAAGTGCTCCTGGCCGTTACGCCAGATCCGTACATCCATCCATTCCGACAGCGCGTTCACCACGGCTGCACCCACGCCGTGCAGGCCGCCGGAGACCTTGTAGGAATTCTGGTTGAACTTGCCACCGGCATGCAGGCGCGTGAGCACCACTTCCGCGGCGCTGACGCCTTCTTCGGCGTGCATGTCGGTGGGAATGCCACGCCCGTTGTCACGCACGGTCACACTGCCATCGGCGTTCAGGGTCAGGATACAGCGGGAGGCAAAGCCTGCCTGTGCCTCATCGACCGCGTTGTCGATGATTTCGAAAGCCATGTGGTGCAGGCCGGACCCGTCATCCGTATCGCCGATATACATTCCGGGCCGTTTACGGACAGCGTCTAGTCCCTTCAGCACAGAGATCGAGGCGGCATCGTAATCGTCGGGGGCCGCCGATGGTAAGGGCTGAGAGACGTCTGTCATAAGAATGGTGTACTCCGCAAAAGGAAGAGCAAAAACCCTGCCCGTTCTTATACTCCGCCCTGCCCGGACCTGCCAGCACGCAACCCGCTTTTTAGCCGGGTTTTATGCCTGCTCGGGTAAAAACGCCCCGTGACCGAGCGTACGGAAGAGCGCTTTGTGGCGTAATGGCGCAAAAGGGGCTGTGTCGGTTCCGGTCAGGATGACGGTTGTGGCAAACCCCTGAAGCATTTCCAGCAGGGAGGTCCGGCGGGCCGCGTCGAGATGCACCAGCGGTTCATCCAGCAGCATCAGGGGCGGTGCCCCCCTGTGGTCCTCCACAAGACGGGCATGGGCAAGGATTGTGCCCATCAGGAGCGATTTCTGCTGTCCTGTGCTGGCCATCTCGGCGGATTGGCCCGAGCGCGGGTCGGTCAGTGTCATGTCGCTGCGATGGCTGCCAAGGCTTGCCCGCCCTTTTTCGCGGTCGGCAAACCGGCGCTGCTGGAACTGTTCGCGCAGCCAGTCCTCGGTCGCCAGCGCCGGGGCGCGAGCCAGATGCTCCGCTATCGCACAGTGCAGTTCAAGCCGCACGGCGGGAAAAGCCCCGAGCCCGTGCTGGGCGTAATGGTTGAGCTGGCGTACCGTATCGTGGCGGGCCGCGGTAACTGCTACGGCGTGGCGGGCCATGGATGCCTCCAGCCCGCCCAGCCATACATGTTCCGACGCGCGGGTTTGCAAAAGCCGGTTGCGCTGTGTCATGGCGCGGTCATAGGCCGCGAGTTCACGCGCATGCTGTGGCGTGACCGCCATGACCAGCCTGTCAAGAAAACGCCGCCGCCCCGATGCGCTCTCGCTGAACAGGCGGTCCATCTGCGGTGTGATCCAGACCGCGCTGATCGTCTCTTCTCCGCTGCCGGAGCCGCGACTGATCTTGCCATTGATCAGGAAAACCCGACGCGGGCCATTTGGCGCGGACTGCATGCCGGTGCCGATTTCAAGCCGGTCGTAACCGGTGTCTTGCCCGGTGCCGCGCCCTGTCTGGACATGGGCTGAAATGCCCCAGTCCTGGCTGCCATTCTGGCCCATTTGCGCCAGCGGCGCGGAACGCAGCCCACGCCCCGGCGCAAGGAGCGAAAGCGCTTCGAGCAGATTGGTCTTGCCGCTGCCGTTTTCGCCGGTCAGGACGAGCAGGGAGGATTCAGGCTGCCACGTCAGGCGCCCGTAATTGCGGAAATGCGAAAGTGTAAGTTTGAGCAGGCGTGGCATGGTCAGTCCAGACCGCCCCTTGCACCGGACATGGCAGGCCGGTGCAAGGGGGTGCTGGTGGCAGGCTCAGTCCCGTTCACACGCGCATGGGCATGAGGACATACAGCGCCGAAGGACTGTCCACATCCCGTACGATGGTGGGGGATGCGCTGTCCGCGAAGCAGAATTCCACTTCTTTTTCCACCTGGTCGGTAATGTCGTTCAGGTAGCGGGCCTGGAAGCCGATTTCCAGCGCTTCGGCATCGTAGGATACGCGGTTGTCGTCCAGTTCTTCCTTGGCAACACCCTGTTCGGGGCTGCTGGCTGAAAGCGTGAGCAGGCCGGGCTCAAGCGCGATCTTGACCGGGCGGGAACGTTCCTGGCTGATCGCTGCCACACGGGCTACGGCGTCGGAAAAGTCTTTCTTGCCTACCCGCAGAATGCGCGTGTTGCCGCGTGGAATGACCCGCTCATATTCGGGGAACGTACCGTCGATCAGCTTGGATGTCAGGACAACGGGCCCGGCCGTGAACTGGATACGGGTTTCGGACAGGGCAATGGCAACCTCCTCAGGCGCCTCGTCTATCAGCTTGCGCAGTTCGTTGATGGTCTTGCGCGGGATAATGACGCCCGGTATGCCGGAGGCCCCGGCCGGGAGAGCCGTTTCCATACGGGCAAGGCGGTGGCCGTCCGTCGCGACGGCGCGCAGGCGGGCCTCGCCATCCACATCGGCGGCGTGCAGGTAAATGCCGTTCAGGTAATAGCGGGTTTCTTCGGTCGAGATCGCAAAGCGGGTTTTATCGATCAGGGAGCGCAGGATACCCGATCCGAGCGTGAAACTATGGGGAAAGTCCCCTGCCCCCATAGACGGAAAATCATCCACGTTCAGCACGTTCAGGCGGGTGGCGTAACGCCCGGCGCGCAGGTGCAGGGGGCCGTCGCTGGACTGGTCCAGTTCGACGCTGACACCGTCTGGCAGCTTGCGTACGATTTCATACAGGACTGATGCGGGTGCGGTGGTGGCACCTTCCTGGATGACGGTCGCGGGAACATGTTCCACGACCTCGATTTCCATGTCCGTGGCTTTCAGGCTGAGCTGCCCGTCCGCTGCCTGGATAAGCACGTTGGCAAGGATGGGGATGGTGTTGCGTTTTTCCGCGACACTCTGGATATGGGCCAACGCCTTGAGCAGCGTCGCGCGCTCCGCCGAAAATTTCATGTAGTCCTCGTTCCCTGCACGGTCTGGCCGCTTTTTTCAGGCGGCCAGACCCGTATCATTTCCCTGAAAAGTAACAGGCGCCAATGATCAGTCAATCCTTTTGGAGAGACAGGTTTTCTCAGCTTTCCAGCATGCGGCGCAGCAGTTCGACATCTTCCGCGAAAGCGGCGTCGCGTTCCATCAGTTCTGTCACGCGATTGACCGCGTGCATGACCGTCGTATGGTCACGATTACCGAATTTGCGCCCGATTTCGGGGAGAGAGCGGCTGGTCAACTGCTTGGCCAGGTACATGGCCACCTGGCGCGGCCGCGCCACGTTACGCGCCCGGCGGGCGGATGACATGTCGGTCAGCCGGATATTCCAGTGTTCGGCCACTTTTTTCTGGATTTCCTCGATCGTCACACGCCGGTCATGCGCCTTGAGGATGTCGTGCAGAACCTCCTGCGTGGCTTCCAGCGTGACGGGGCGGCCGAACAGGTTGGCATGGGCGATCAGCCGGTTGAGCGCGCCTTCAAGCTCACGCACATTGGTTGTGATCTTGTGGGCGAGAAATTCCAGAACCTTGGTCGGAACCAGAACGCCGGACGCTGCGGCCTTGGATTCAAGAATGGAAATACGCAACTCGAAGGTCGTGGCGTGAATATCCGCCACCATGCCGCAGCCAAGCCGGGTGCGCAGCCGATCTTCCAGCCCAGACAGGTCCGAGGGGGATTTGTCGGCTGACACCACGATCTGCCGCCCGGCATCCACCAGCGCGTTGAATGTATGGAAAAATTCTTCCTGCGTGTTGTCCTTGCCGATCAGGAACTGCAGGTCGTCGATCATCAGCACGTCAACGGAACGGAGCTGTTCCTTGAACTCGATGGTGGACTGGGAGCGGATCGCGGCGATGAAGCGGTACATGAACTTCTCGGCCGACATATAGGCCACGGATACACGACCGGTCTTGAGCAGTTCTGCCCCGATGGCATGCATGAGATGGGTTTTGCCCAGACCCACCCCACCATACAGGAACAGGGGGTTGAACCCGGCGCTGGAGGGCTTTTCAGCCACGCGGCGGGCGCAGGCATATGCGAATTCGTTGGGCTTGCCGACCACGAAAGTATCGAACGTAAAGCGGCTGTCCAGCGCGGTTACAAGATCGTTCCGTGCGTCGGGTGCCTGGGCGCGTGGGCTCGGGGGGGCATCTTCAGTGGTGCTCGCGGACTGGACGGCCTGTTCCAGCGGGATGGGAGCCGGATCGCCCGGGCGGGAGACCTGAAGTTCCACACGGCGCAGGGTGGGAATTTCATGGTGCCACAGGTCGCTCAGCCGGTCGCCGTACTGGCTGCGCACCCAGTCGCGCAGAAAGCGGGTGGGCAGCAGCAGAGTGATTTCATCACCGTCGATCGGTCCCAGGGCGATCTTGGTCAGCCAGGTGCGGTATTCGACCTCACCCACCTCATCCTTCAGGCGCGCGCAGATCCGCAGCCACGATTCCTCAAGCCCCTTATCGTTTTCCAGCCTGGAAACGGCGCTTTCGTCATCGTCCACTCCGATTGTCATTTTCGCTCCCGAGCGGTCAAACTGCGTAATGGCCTACGCAAAATTCATGAGTGCAGCACACCAGTCGCGGCGCGGCTGTCTGGCAGCAACCGTGAATGTCGTTCACTGCAAAACATGCAAAGACGCCAGCCGGCCTGACACGGGTGTGCGCAAGGTCATCCGGCCAGAGTAATGCAGCGCCCAAGTCGGGAGCAACGAAAAACTCGGCCGGTACAAGCTGCTTTCATTCACCCCTGTGGAAAGCTGCCCTGCAAAAAACAAAGCCGAATCATCGTTCAGATGATTCGGCTTTGTTCGTAATCTGGTCACCAAACCTGCTGTAATGGCAGGAAAAAGGTGTCCTCAGGCGGTCGCCAGCGCCTTGACGCGGGCGGACAGGCGGGAAATCTTGCGGGCCACGGTGTTGTGATGCACAACGCCCTTGGTGGCAGCGCGCTGAATTTCCGGCTGGGCGACGCGCAGTGCTTCGCGGGCGGCTTCCTGGTCGCCAGCGGCGATAGCCGTCTCGACCTTCTTGATGAAGGTACGCATGCGGGATTTGCGAGCCGTGTTACGGGCAGTCCGCTTCGCGGTCTGCCGGATGCGCTTACGCGCCGAAGCGATGTTCGCCATGGGTTTCTATTCTGTCCAGCACTTAAAGAAAAAAGGGGCCGATTGGTCGGCCACAAAGAGTAAGCGGTCGTGTAATGCAGGCGGGTGCACCCCGTCAAGCGTGTTCGACGCCCAGGAGCCAGTTTTCACCGGTTTTTCTGCTGCCGCGGGCAGAAAAAGCTTGAACGGCCCGCCTGCGTGATCTGCTCCACGCCGTGGCATTGCGGCGGTCCGGGGCATTGTGGGCAGGGCTGGCCCTTTCTGTTGTAAACCTGCCAGGCATGCTGAAAATAGCCGAGTTCGCCGCCCGGTCGCACGTAGTCTTTCAAGCTCGATCCACCAGCCGCGATGGCGTCCTCCAGCACGGCGCGAATGGCATTTGCAAGCAGGCGTGCCTTTGGCGGTGTCAGTTGGGCGGCGTGCATCTGCGGATGCACGCGTGCGCGGTACAGCGCTTCGGAGACATAGATGTTTCCCAGCCCGGCCACCACTTTCTGGTCCAGCAACGCGGTCTTGATGGGGGAACGCCTGTCCTTGAAGGCATTCAGCAGGGTCTGGGGCGTGAAGTCGGTACCCAGCGGTTCCGGGCCCATGCCCGCCAGAAGTGCGAAGCGGTCTTCCTCCTCCGTGGGAATGACCGTGAGCATGCCAAAACGGCGCGGGTCGATATAGGCGCAGCGGCTGCCGTCATCCATGGTCAGGACCACATGTTCGTGTGGTGGGGTGATATGCGGAGAATCGAGCGCGATCCGTCCCGACATGCCCAGATGCAGGATAATGGTGCGCTGCCCGGACAGGCGGACAAGAATATATTTGCCCCGCCTGCGAAAGCTTTCGATACGCCGCCCTGTCACCTGCTGCGAAAAATCGGCGGGAATCCGCCACCGCAGGTCGTGACGGCGGACGAGGGCTTCACGAATGGTGCGATTTTGCAGGGCAGCGAGCATGCCGCGCATAACCGTTTCGACTTCGGGGAGTTCCGGCATGGCTGCAAAGCAGGGTATAGAGGAAACCCATGACCGACAACAGCTTTGCGCCCTCCCCCGTTTCTTCCGACGTGACTGCGGATCAGACGGATTTCGGCTTCCGTTCCGTCAGGAAGGAAGAGAAGAAAAACCTCGTCCGGGCTGTCTTCGACAGCGTGGCCGGCAAGTACGACGTGATGAACGATATCATGTCGCTTGGCGTGCATCGGGTCTGGAAACGCATATTCGTGACCGAACTCGGGCCGCAGCCGGGCCTGTCCCTGCTCGACCTGGCCGGCGGCACGGGCGATATCACCTTCGGCTGGCTCAAGGCTGGCGGCGGTCCTGCCATCATGACCGATATCAACGCCAGCATGCTTTCCGTCGGGCGGGACCGCGCCATCAACCAGGGGCTTGTCTCTGACCTGTCCTTCTGCGTCGTGGACGCCGAGACCATTCCCGTGCGTGACATGTCCATGGACCGGGTTTCCATTGCATTCGGGCTGCGTAACTGCACCGACAAGCTGGCCGTCATCCGGGAGGCGCGGCGTGTGCTCAAGCCGGGTGGCCGTTTTCTGTGCCTTGAATTCTCGCGCGTTCAGGTGGCCGCACTCGCCCCCATCTACGATGCGTGGTCGTTCAAGGTGCTGCCGGCCATGGGGGGGCTCGTAGCCAAGGACAAGGAAAGCTATCAGTATCTGGCGGAAAGCATTCGCATGTTCCCCGATCAGGAAACCCTGGCCGACATGTTCCGCGAGGCCGGTCTGTCCCATGTGCGTTATCAGTCCCTTTCTGGCGGGATAGCGGCCATCCATTCCGGCTGGCGTCTCTGAGCGGGCATGTCGCGGACCGGTTCTGCCCGTTCGGTTCTCCTGGTCGTAAGCGGGAGCATTGCCGCTTATAAGGCCCCTGAACTGATCCGCCTGCTGCTTGCCCGGGATATGCGCGTTCGCTGTGTGCTGACCCGTGGCGGCAGCCAGTTCGTAACGCCGCTGACCTTGCAGGCCCTGACCGGGGCGCCCGTGGCCACAGACCTTTTTTCCCTGACGGAAGAGCAGGAGATGGGCCATATCGCGCTCTCACGCTGGGCGGATCTGGTGCTGGTATGTCCTGCTTCGGCCAATCTGCTGGCCCGCATGGCGGCAGGCCTGGCCGATGACCTGGCCAGCACGCTGCTTCTGGCGACCGATGCACCCGTCATGGCCGTACCTGCCATGAACGTCAGAATGTGGGAGCATGCCGCGACACGGCAGAATGTGGCGACGCTGCGCGCCCGTGGTGTGGAGGTGCTTCCCCCTGTCACGGGTGACATGGCATGCGGGGAATACGGACCCGGCCGCCTGCCCGAGCCAGCCGACATCGCGGATGCCGTGCAGGCGTTTTTTCAGCGCGCCCGGCAGGTAGACGGACCTCTGGCCGGGGTCAGGGTGCTGGTGACCGCAGGCCCGACGCACGAGCCAATAGACCCTGTGCGTTATCTGGCCAACCGGTCGTCGGGCAAGCAGGGCTATGCGATTGCTGAAGCCTGCGCCGAACTCGGGGCACAGGTCACGCTCGTCAGCGGGCCTGTGGACCTGCGTCCGCCTGCGGGGGTGAACGTTATCGGCTGCGAGACGGCCCATGACATGCGCGCTTCAGCCATGGCCGCGCTGCCGGTGGATGTGGCGATCTGTGCCGCAGCGGTAGCGGATTGGCGGCCCGAACATATTGCCGGGCAGAAGATCAAGAAAAAAGACAGGACATCCCTGCCGCCCCCGCTCGCGCTGGTGCCCAACCCGGATATTCTGGCCGAACTTTCCGAACCGTCGCCCCTGCGGCCACGTCTGGTTATCGGGTTTGCTGCCGAGACACAGGATGTGCGGGAGCACGCACAGGCCAAATGGCGGCGCAAGGGATGTGACTGGATGATCGCCAACGATGTCAGCCCAGGCACTGGGCATATGGGTGGGGACACCAACCAGGTGCTGCTGATAACGCAGGATGGTGTCGAGACCTGGCCCGAAATGAACAAGACCGCCCTGGCCGCAGAACTGGCCCGGCGTGTCGCGGCCCTGCTGGCACAGGGGGCGGGCACAGATGATGCGGGAAAACCTGTCCCGTCGAATGGAGGAACGCATGACTGAACACACCCTGCCCGCGACTGCGCTGGTGCTGAAAGTCCAGCGCCTGCCCCATGCGCTGGACCTGCCGTTGCCCTCCTATGCGACGCAGGGTGCGGCCGGAATGGACCTGCTGGCGGCCATAGACGCGCCTCTGGTGCTTGAACCCGGCGCGCGGGCGCTGGTTCCTACCGGGTTACGAATCGCCCTGCCCGCAGGCTACGAACTACAGGTCAGGCCACGCTCGGGGCTGGCTCTCAAGCACGGGATCGTGCTGCCTAACGCGCCCGGCACGATCGATGAGGATTACCGGGGGGAACTCGGTATTATCATCATGAACGCAGGAGCCGAACCGTTCGTGATCGAACGGGGCATGCGGGTCGCTCAGGGCGTTCTGGCGCCCGTGTTTCGCGCCACGTGGGAGGAATGCGACACGCTGGACGACACCGCCCGGGGTGCCGGCGGGTTCGGCAGCACGGGAACCCGCGTGTCATGACCTATCGGCAGCTAGGTTTTTCATCACAGCCGAACCTGCTTTCATCCGCCACCCAGCGCTATCTCAACCGGGTGGATGGTCTTCTTCTTGTCTGTCTGGCCGCCCTGGCCATAGGTGTGGGTACTGCTGTGCGGCATATGCTGGGGCCACTGGTCCCGGTTGCGGCAACCCCCGTGCATCTTCAGTTTCGCTATCTGCCGGGATATGCGTTACGTACGACCCTGCGCATGTTCGCAGCCCTTGCCCTGTCGCTTGTTTTTACCTTTTGCTATGCGACGCTTGCCGCACGCAGCCGCCGGGCCAGACAACTGCTGTTGCCGCTGCTCGATGTCCTGCAATCTGTTCCCATACTGGGGTTCCTGACTTTTACAGTCACGTTTTTCCTGGGTTTGTTCCCCGGCCGGGCGCTTGGGGGCGAACTGGCTGCCATTTTCACCATTTTTACCAGCCAGGCCTGGAACATGACGCTGGGCATGTACCAGAGCCTGCGCTCTGTCCCTGCTGATCTCGAGGAAACGGCTCGGTGCTTCGGGCTGACATCGTGGCAGAAATTCTGGCGTCTGGACGTGCCATGTGCCGTTCCATCGCTGGTGTGGAATGCCATGATCTCAATGGCCGGCGGGTGGTTCATGGTTGTCTATTCCGAGAGTATTACGGTGGGGAACACCGATGTGGTGCTGCCCGGTGTAGGCTCCTATGTCGGGGTGGCGATCGAGCAGAAGAACATAGCGGCTGTGGCAGCGGCAATTGTCGCCATGATGGCGGTTATCCTCATCTATGATCAGGTCCTGTTCCGCCCCCTTGCTGCCTGGGCCGCGCGCTTTCGGCTCGGTACGGGTGCAGGGGGTGTGCAGGTTGCCGAGCCCTGGTTCCTGCGACTGCTGCGCCGCACCCGTCTGCTCAGTGCCCTTGGCGGTATACTGCTGCTTGGTTTGCGTAAAATAAGCTATCTGCCTCTGGGCTCAAGGAACGGGTCGGTAGCAAGGCAGGCTGCATCGCAAGGTGGGCGGGGTGAATGGATATGGCGGGTTACGATGGGCGCGGTCTTTCTGCTCGCCCTTTATCAGGTCTGGGTTTACGGGCGTGAAACATATACGCTGGAGCAGATAGGGCATGTGTTTACGCTCGGCGGTTTTACCCTGCTGCGGGTTATCAGCATGCTGGTGCTGGCGTCGCTGATCTGGGTGCCGCTGGGTGTTTGGTTCGGGTTGAATCCGGCCCGTGCGCGGGCGGCCCAACTGGCAGCGCAGTATTGCGCGGCTTTTCCCGCCAACCTGTTTTTTCCGGTATTTGTGGTGGGCATTGTCCACTTCCATCTCGCGCCAGATATCTGGCTGACCCCGCTGATGATCCTTGGCGCGCAGTGGTATATTCTGTTCAACGTCATTGCCGGAACCTCGTCTTTTCCTGTCGAACTGCTTGAGGTCTGCCGGGATCTCAATGTCACGGGGTGGTTCTGGTGGCGTCGTGTACTGCTGCCGGGGATCATGCCGTATTATCTGGTGGGGGCCATTGCGGCCAGCGGTGGCGCCTGGAACGCAGCAATTGCCTCGGAAATGGCGGAATGGGGCAGCACGACCCTGACGGCCCACGGCCTTGGAGCTTATATTGCCCAGGCCACGCAAAAAGGCGATATGAGCGAGGTTGGCCTGGGAACAGCGACCATGTGCGTGTTTGTCATGCTCCTGAACATGCTGTTCTGGCGACCTTTTTCTGACTACGCGGCTCGCCGCCTCAAACTGAGCTGACCTGTCATGGCGCTTTCATCCTATTCCGGTTCCATCCTGCCACAAGGCACCGTGCTGGCGGAAGCACGGCATATCCGGCAGTTTTACCATAAGGACAGTGCGGCCGACGTGCAGGTGCTCGATGATGTCAATCTTTCGCTTCATGCGGGGGAAATTGTCGGGCTTCTGGGGCGGTCGGGGTCGGGCAAGTCCACCTTGCTGCGGATCATGGCGGGGCTGCTACCGCCGACCTCGGGCGATGTCCTGTGGAAAGGCCAGCCTTTGCACGGCCCCGCGCAGGATATTGCCGTTGTGTTCCAGTCCTTCGCACTTTTCCCGTGGATGACGGTTGAAGAAAACGTGGCACTGGGACTGGACGCGCGGGGCGTTCCCGCAGCCGAACGTGATGTGCTGGTGGAAGACGCCATCGATCTGATCGGGCTTGGCGGGTATGAGAACGCCTGGCCCAAGGAGCTTTCCGGCGGCATGCAGCAGCGTGTGGGGCTGGCGCGGGCTCTTGTGGTCAAACCTGCGCTGCTGCTGATGGATGAGCCGTTTTCCGCACTGGATGTCCTGACGGCGGAAAACCTGCGCACAGACCTGATCGAGCTATGGTCCGAGAAAAAACTGCCGGTCCAGAGCATGCTGATCGTGACCCACAATATCGAGGAAGCGGTGCTGATGTGCGACCGCATCGTCATTGCCTCTTCCAACCCGGGGCGGATCGCGCATGTGCTGTCGGTGCCATTCCCCCACCCCCGCAATCGGGAGGATCAGGCGTTCCGCCAACTGGTGGACCACATCTATGCGCTTATGACACAGCGCGCGCCCATCGTGTCTGAGGCGACTTTGGTTAACAATGTCCTGAACGGTGCAGCCGTAGCGCCTGCTTTTCGGGCGCTTGTTCCGGTTTCCATCACCATGCTGATTGGCATGATGGAATCCCTGGCCGCGCCCCCGCTGAACGGGCGGGCCGATCTGCCTGTACTGGCGGAAAAATTGCAGCTTGCGCTGGACGATTTATTTCCGCTTGGGGAATCGCTCGAACTGCTGGGCCTGGCCGAACTCGAGGATGGTGACATCCTTCTGACGGATGACGGGGTTCATTTCGTTCTCAGCGATCTGGACGAACGCAAGGCCATGATGCGGCATGCGCTGCTCCATCATGTCTCGCTGGTGAAAATGATCTGTGCGGCGCTGGATGAACGTGCGAACCGCAATGTGCGCGCCGAGCGCTTTCGCGAAGAACTTGAAGCTTCCATGTCGCCCGATTATGCGCAGCAGACCTTGCAGACCATTATTGGCTGGGCGCGTTTTGCCGAACTGTTCGATTATGATGAAGATGGCGACCGTTTCTTTCTGGAAGACGCCACCCCCGAGTAAAGCCGTGGTTCCAGCGCCTTGACCCATTTTTCAAAGATGCCTCCCTGAAACTACACCGAAATTTTTGCTCTTTCGGGGTACGTGGGGCCGTCTGCACACCCGCGCCGGGGGCACGTTTATTGCAATATCCTGACTATTCGGCTGAACTTGTGTTCAGTCGAAATACCGGGAGAATTCGGCGCGAACTTTTGCAACCTTGGGGCTGATGACAACCTGACAGTAGCCTGCACCGGGATGGCGGGCGTAATAATCATGGTGGGATTCGTCAGCAGGCCAGAATACCGGCAGGGCCGTTATTTCGGTTACGGGGGGACGTGGCCACAGTTTTGCATGCGTGATGTCGGCTTTTACCGCTAGCGCAGTCTGGTGTTGCTGCTCTGTCGTGTAAAAAATGACCGAACGGTATTGCGTGCCGATATCGGCCCCCTGCCGGTTGAGCGTTGTGGGATCGTGCATCACGAAAAAGACACGCAGAATATCCTCGTAGCTGAGAACGGCCGGGTCCCATGTCAGGGCGATGACTTCCGCATGGCCGGTCTCGCCCGTGCAGACCTGCTTGTAGCTCGGGTGGTCGACATGCCCGCCCGCGTAACCGGGCATGATGGTGTGAATACCGCGCATGCCCCGATATACAGCCTCAAGGCACCAGAAGCATCCACCGCCAATAACGGCCGTTTCCATACTATCCTCCCCTGCCCTTTTTGCAGTTGTGGCTGGTTCCCGCCAGGTGGCGGTACCCGTCCCCTAGCGTGGGAGAGTACCTTAGCATGTCAGCCAATCCGCGCGAGGGCTGCTTTAAGTCGCAGGCATTCCCCGCTCTGGCTTTCCAGCCGGTCGCGCATTTCCTGAACCACTTCCGGTTTGGCGCGGCTGACGAAGTTCTCGTTCCCAAGTTTTTTTTCGGTTTTGGAAACTTCGTCCTGTGCCTTGGCCAGTTCCTTTTCCAGACGCTCACGCTCGGCTTTCAGGTCGATCAGCCCCGCCAGAGGCAGAATGGCGGTTGTTTCATCCACCACGGCCTGCGCTGCACCTTGTGGCACGTCCCCTGTCAGCGGGCCGATTGTCTCGATACGGGCCATGCGGCAAAGCGAATCCTGCCAGCGCTGTACACGTTCGAGCGTCTGGCTGCTGGAGTCCTTGAGCAGGACCGGCACCAGTCGTGACGGTGGGATGTTCATTTCCGAACGGACCGTGCGGATTTCGCTGATAAGGCGGATCATCTGGTCGCATTCGGCACTGGCTTCAGCCGCGTCGGTTACGGTGACCGGCTGTGGCCAGGGCGCGTCGATCAGGCTGCCTTCCGCCCCGAAGTCGAAGGCATGCCACAGCGTGTCGGTGACGAAGGGCACGACCGGTTGCAGCAGTTTCAGGATGATGCCCAGTACATGGGCCGCCACGGCGCGGATTTCGGCTGCGTCGGCCGCATTGTCCGAGGTAAAGACAGGCTTTGCGAATTCAAGGAACCAGTCACAGAACCGGTTCCAGACAAAGCGGTAACAGCTTTGCGCGTATTCGTCGAAACGGTATGTTTCCAGCGCTTTTGTCGCATCCGTAATGGCGGTGTTGGCTTCGGCCAGGATCCAGCGGCCCAGGGCCGAGCGCACGGTCTGCGGGTCAAAATCGGGTTGCGGCTTTACGCCGTTCATTTCGCAGAAACGCGCGGCGTTCCACAACTTGGTCATGAACCCGCGATAGTCTTCGACCCGCTTGCGACCCAGTTTGACGTCACGGCCGATGCCTGTCAGCGCACAGATCGTAAAGCGCATGGCGTCCGCCCCGTATTCCTCGATCAGTTCGAGGGGGTCGATGCCATTGCCCTTGCTCTTGGACATTTTCTGCCCGTGCTCGTCACGCACCAGGCCGTGGATGAAGATGTGGCGGAAAGGCACATCCCCCATGAAATGCTGGCCCATCATCATCATCCGGGCGACCCAGAAGAAGATGATGTCAAAACCCGTTACCAGCACGTCGGTCGGGTAATAGCGCTCCAGCTCGGGTGTCCTGTCCGGCCAGCCCAGGGTTGAAAAGGGCCACAGACCGGACGAGAACCATGTGTCCAGCACGTCCTCATCCCGGCGGAGGGGTTCTGTGGTACCGTAATGGGCTGCCGCCTGAGCCTGTGCGTCGGCTTCGTCATGGGCGACGAAGACATGATCGTCCGGCCCGTACCAAGCGGGAATGCGGTGCCCCCACCAGAGCTGGCGGGAAATACACCAGGGCTGGATGTCGCGCATCCAGGCGAAAAACGTATTTTCCCACTGTTTGGGCACAAAGCTCGTGCGGCCGGACGTCACCGCCTCCATTGCCGGGCCGGCAAGCTTGCCGGCGTCGCAATACCACTGCGTGGTCAGGCGCGGTTCGATAACCGCCCCGCCCCGCTCGGCATGGGGAACCTGGTGGCGATGCGGCTCGATTTTTTCCAGCCAGCCTGTCTCTTCCAACTGGCTGACAATGGCCTTGCGGGCGTCTTCGCGGGAAAGACCTGCCAGCGTGCGCACGAATGCCGGGTCGGCCAGGCCGTCCACGGCGGTCAGGTCGCCCTCGATGTCTTCCAGGGTGATCCGGGCATTTTCGTCCAGTACACCAAGCATGGGCAGGTTATGGCGGCGGCCGACTTCAAAGTCGTTGAAGTCGTGCGCTGGCGTGATCTTGACCGCGCCGGTGCCTTTTTCGGGGTCGGAATAGGTATCGGCCACGATGGGGATCAATCGGCCGGTCAGCGGCAGGCGTACGGACTGGCCGATCAGTGCTGTGTAGCGTTCGTCCTCGGGGTGAACGGCAACCGCCGTGTCGCCCAGCATGGTTTCAGGCCGGGTGGTGGCAACGGTCAGGGTGGTGCCGGGCTGGCCTTCGACCGGGTAGCGGATATACCAAAGCGACCCCGCGACGTCCTTGCTTTCCACCTCCAGGTCGGAAATGGCGGAACGGAAGACGGGGTCCCAGTTCACAAGGCGGCGGTCGCGATAGATCAACCCCTCGCGGAACAGGCTGACAAAAACCTCCCGCACGGCGCGGGACAGGCCTTCATCCATGGTAAAGCGTTCGCGCGGCCAGTCGAGCGAGGCGCCAAGCCTGCGTAGCTGCCGCGTAATGCCACCGCCCGATTCTTCTTTCCACTGCCAGACCCGTTCCACAAAGGCGTCACGTCCCATGGCCTGACGGCTCTTGCTGCCTTCGGGCAATGTGCGTTCCACCACCATCTGGGTGGCGATCCCGGCATGGTCGGTTCCCGGCTGCCACAGGGTGTCGTACCCCTGCATGCGTTTCCAGCGGATCAGCGTATCCTGCAGGGTCATGGTCAGAGCATGGCCCATATGGAGCGTGCCGGTGACATTGGGGGGCGGGATCATGATGGTGAACGGCTTTTTGCCGCTTTGCGGATTGGCGGAAAACGCCTTGCGGCTTTCCCACAGTTCGTACAGCCGCTGTTCTGTCTGTGCGGGGTCAAAAGTCTTGTTCAGCATCTCGATCCAACCATACCACGTCAAAAAAGGCGGCAGGCATAGACTGCCTCCGCCTTGCAGAGCTTTCACCGCAGAACGGGCGCGTCAGCCTGCCCTGTCAGGAAAATGACAGGCTGATGTCCCGTGGTGCTTACATACTGCGCTGTGTCAGACGCTCGACTTCCTTGCGGACAGCGGCCTGCACAATACCGGCAAGATGCGCGTCGAGCCATTTCTTGAGAAAAACGCGCACTTCCTGGCGCACGATGTCTTCGACAGTCAGAGACCCTTCATGCGTGATAGCCACTTTTCTCTCCTCATGTTCTCTGAGATATTTGTCCTGCAATGTTTTCTGAAGGACTACAAATGAATTCGCGGTATCGGATACCGTTTCGTCATTCAGCGGAATGGGCAGCGGACCAGACATCGTTTTTTCAGCTTTCTTGCTAAGTTCGATCTGCCTCAGATCGCTCACGGACAATACTGCGTCATCATGAGCTACTGAGGCGGGCTGCACAAGAGAGGACTGAGCGCTATCCGTGCCTTCGTGCTCCATCATGGATGGAGACAAAAGCAGAATGTCGTCGTCATCCTCATCGTTGTCTGGCACCAGTTCGGTGTTGCCCTGCTGGTCGGGCACTGCCGAATGGGCGGGCGGGGTCACGCCGCCTGTTGTCTTGTCAGCCTCTTCCGACGGGTCCTGAGACGACGCCATAAAAACATCCCTGCCAGTTCTGGTTGATCGCTACCGACCAGGCTGGTTGAGCGCTTGGTCGCTCAACCCCCACAAGCGATCCTTTACCGCATTATAGTACGCCTTGTCATCATAAAGGGGTACATTCAGCTTGAGGTCGGCTGCTGTCAGCCGCCCGATGGCAGCCGCCACGCTATATGACGACAGAACCATGTTGCTCAGATTCTGCACCAGCGCGACCTGGGCCATCAGCAGCGTTGCCTGCTGCTGCAGCACTTCCAGTGTCGTGCTTGTGCCGACAATGGCCTGTCTTTCAACCCCGTCCAGTGCGACGACGCCAGCTTTGATGGCAACACGGTTGCTGTCGATGGCGGCTTGGTATGACCGCAGTTTCTGCCAGTTCGACACCGCCCCTTGCGCCGCGGTCCGGCGCTGGACGTCAACGTCCCTGTGGGATGCTTCCATCTGCTGCTTGGCCTGGCGGACGGCCGCGTATTCCGACCCGCCCTGATAGAGCGGGATATTGAAATTGATGGTCGCGTATTTGTTTTCGTCGACCTGGTGGCCCAAGCTCTGGTTGACCATGTGCTGATAGCCCAGTGACGCATTGACCTTGGGCATGATCGCGGCCATCGCGACGCCTACCGCATCTTTTTGCGACGCCTCGGTAAACAGCGCGTTGATCACGTCGGGATTGTTCCGGACCGCCATGGCCGCGGCCGATTGCGGGTCCCTGACCGGCAGCACGAGCGGTTGCGGTGGCACCAGGTTTGGGGGGGGCGCCATGCCGACAGTCTGCATGTAGGTGGCCTGTGCCGTCTGCAGCGTGCCTTCCTGCTCCTGGCGGGTGGCCGTGGCCGTGGCATAGGCCGATTCAGCCTGGGCTACGTCGGTGCGGGTAATTTCCCCCACATGGAAGCGCTCGTTCGTGGCGCGGAGCTGCTGTTCGAGCACGCGCTCGTTGTTGATGTCGAGTTGCAGGAGCTGCTCGTTCTCGATCACGCCCACATAGGCGTTGACCACCTGCATGAATATCTGCTGCTCCACCGAGATCAGGTGCGCCCGCGCCGCCATGACACGGTTGACAGCCTGATGTGTGCTCGCGGTGGT
Organism: Acetobacter sp.; assembly: GCF_047723915.1. GTDB lineage: Bacteria > Pseudomonadota > Alphaproteobacteria > Acetobacterales > Acetobacteraceae > Acetobacter. Next base: position 317,397 of record NZ_JBDOBQ010000001.1, read on the forward strand.
TTTACCGCCGGTATAAAGCGGTTCGGTGATCGTGACACCCGCGTTGTAGCCCGTGGTGTCGTAGCGCCGCATATAGGCCGAAGCGGGGTTGTCGGGTGTGCCCTCGTAGTTGTTGAAGCCCTTGTAATAGGTAAGGCCGACGTTGCTGGTCAGGGTGGGCCGCCAGCCCGCGAGGGCGGTCGGAACCTGTTCGTCCGTCGCGCGCAGGGTTGCGCGGGCTTCCTGCAGGGTGGGGTTGGTCAGATACGCCGCAGCCAGGGCCTGCTGCAGCGTATGGGGAATGAACGAGGGCGAGCCGCTGCCATCGTATTTCTGCGGCCATGCCGCAGTGCCGTACAGGAGCATTGCAAGACCTGCTCCCGTTCCGCAAATACGCCGCATCTCGCTCTCCCGCTTCCGTGACCGTAATGCTGCCCTGGCAACGCTCATGCCATTAAAACATGGCAATGACTACCAATTAGTAACCCGCAGGCAAAGATGCCCCCAGGTCATGGCAGGCAACGCGGCACGGCAACAGGCCCCCTGGCCTTAAAGCGAAAACTGCCGATGTGGGGAAAGACCGGGCAGAAGCGGGCTATGCGCTTTGGACAGGTAGGTAAAGGCGAATTGCGGGTGCTGCCCGCCAGCCAGTGTCGCGCGGAAAATCTCGGGAATATCGGCATTGTTCTGGATAAGGCCAGCCAGACGGCCATCGGGCTTGAGCTGTTTCATGCAAAAATCCGGAACGGCGCTGACACATCCGTCAAAATAGATCAGGTCGTAGGGGCCGTTCGCGGGTACGCCAGCACCCAGCGGACCCACGACCCACTGCACCGGCAGAGCATTGGCCTTGCAGAAGGCCTGCCCCTGGGCGGCGAGCTTTTCGTCGGATTCCAGCGCCGAAACAACAAGCCCCAACTGTGCGAGCAGGCCGGCGGCGTACCCGGTCGAGGCGCCCACCACCAGCGCGTGTTCGCCAGGCTGGGGGTCGGCTGCCTGTATGACGCGGGCCGTCAGGAGCGGTTGCGCCAGAACGCGGCCGGGGGCCAGCGGCAGGCTGAGGTCGGCATAGGCTGCGGCGCGCTGGGCTGGCTGCACGCAGTCTTCACGGGGGAGAGCCCGCATGGCCTTGAGCAGCCCCGGATTGCTGATTTCTGATGGGCGGAGCTGGTCGTCCACCATCAGGTTACGGGCTTCTGCCCATATATCCTGCCCGGTTTGGGACATGTCTGTCGGTACCTCGGCTGCTGCATGGACTGTCACGTAGCGTCACCCTCTCCTGGCTTCTGGGCTCGGCATGCCATGTGGGCATGCTATCCGTTCGGGCGCGCCTCTTCCTGCCGGAGATACGGGCCGCACCACTTATGTGTGACATATTGATTTGAGAATCGCACGACACAACGTCTTGACCAAAGGCATGGAACGGGAGATAAGGCACCCAACTGCACCACGGTCCGGTGGCAGAATGGTGATGTAGCGGACTGCAAATCCGCGTATGTGGGTTCGATTCCCGCCCGGACCTCCATTTTCTCCTGGAAAATGGACAGGCAGTTTCCCCCTTCCCGACTAATCCCCGGTAGCCCACGCCACGCATCCAGCGTGTATTTGGCCCTCAAGCTGTCTGTGCCGCCCGTTTCGGGCCGCTATTCTGCGGCTGCGTTTTTACACTGCCTGCTGGCTGTCTCTTTCCTCCTGGTCCTGGCTTGCGCGTCTCGAATGTGTGTCCTGTGCTGGAGGGCGGCCGAACATGCGCCGGTATTCGCGGCTGAACTGGGATGGACTTTCGTACCCTACGGCAAAGCCCGCTTCGGCGGCGTCTATCTTTTCGCTGACCATACGGCGGCGCGCTTCCTGCAGGCGTAACTGCGTGCGATATTGCAGCGGGCTCATGTTGGTGGCCGAGCGGAAATGCCGGTGGAATGTCGACAGGCTCATACCTGCGATTCCCGCTACCGTGGCAATGTCGAATGGTTCCGCAAAATGCAGAGTGATCCAGTGAATGGCCCGGTTGATCTGCGACAGGGCGCTGCCCGCCGTGGCAATCTGGCGCAATGCGCAGCCCTGATCGCCCTGGAGCAGTCTGTAAAGCAGTTCGCGCATGATCATGGGTTTGAGGATGGGAATATCATCCGGCGTGTCCAGAAGCCGCATCAGCCGTAGCAGCGGGTCGGTGATATTGGCGTTCAGCGGGCTCAGCCCCATGCCCATGATACAGGCCTGATTGGGGTCGACCTGCCGGTCGTTGACCACCAGAAGCAGTTCGGCAATCTGTGCCGGGTCCACGCTCAGGCACAAGGCCAGATAGGGCTTTTCGGTTGTGGCCTGTGTAATGCAGCCTGCAACCGGCAGGTCGACCGCCGTGACCAGGTAATGGCTGGCGTCGTAATCGAATACCTTGTCGCGCAGCATGACCTGTTGGCGACCCTGGACGATAACGTAAATCCTGGGTTCGAAAACGAAAACGAGCGGTTCACTGACAGCATCGGCCCGGTAAAGTGTCAGCTCGTCAATGGCGGTGGCCTGCGCGGGTGCCGTGCAGTGCCGTGACACCAGGGTCTGCAGTTCGGTCAGGTGGTCTGTCATGTCTTTCCTGAACGGGCGGTTTGTGGCCCCTGTGCTGGTAAAGCATTGCATGAACTGGCATGGGGCTTTTGGGGCAGCCTTTCAGAAAAGGCAGGATAAGGCAAGGCGGTGCGCCCCTGCTTGCTGATATGCCCGCGTGCTCTTGTGCTCCGTGCGAGAGGATCAGGCAAGAACTGGGCAGAATTGCTCTATCGGCTTTTTGCTGGCTGCCGCATTGTAAGGAGGATATTGAAGAGGGAGTTCTACTTTTATGGCTTACGCCACAACCAATCCATATACCGGCGAAACACTGAAGGTTTTTGAAAACGCGACCGATCAGGAGGTGCAGGCGGCGCTCGACGGCGCTTACACCGCGTTTCTGGACTGGCGGGAAACCCCGTTCGCGGAACGTGCAAAGGTCATGACTGCTGCAGCGACCATCCTGCGCGACAATCTTGACCAGTACGCGGCTATTCTGACGCTGGAAATGGGCAAGCTTCTTTCGGAAGCGAAAGCCGAAGTCATTCTTTCTGCCGAAATTTTCGAATATTACGCCGAACACGCTGAACGCCTGCTGGCCCCCGAGGCGCTGCCGGTCAAAAACCAGGCCGAGGGCGACGCCATGCTTGTGCATGAGCCGCAGGGCATTGTGCTCGCGATCGAGCCGTGGAATTTCCCGTATTACCAGATTGCACGTATCATTGCGCCGCAGCTTTCCGCCGGGAACACCGTGCTGCTCAAGCATGCCTCGAATGTTCCGCAGAGCGCTGCCGCCTTTGATGACCTGATGCAGAAAGCAGGCCTGCCCGCAGGTGTGTTCCGCAACCTCTATCTGGCACGTCACCATACCGAAACCGTGCTGAACGACCCCCGCGTGTGCGGCGTGGCCCTGACCGGCTCCGAAGGGGCTGGTGCGATTGTTGCGTCCGTCGCAGGCAAGGCGCTGAAGAAGGCGACAATGGAGCTGGGTGGTTCGGACGCGTTTATCGTTCTGGACGATGCCGATCTGGAAAAAGCCGTGAAATGGGCCGTGTTCGGCCGTCACTGGAACTCCGGCCAGGTCTGCGTGTCGGCCAAGCGCCTGATTGTGGCCGATGCGATCTACGATCAGTTCGTGGAACTGTACAAAAAAGGCGTTGCGGAACTGCGCGCGGGTGACCCGATGGCGCCCGAGACCACGCTGGCACCGCTTTCTTCGCAGAAGGCGGCTGACGACCTGCTGGCGCAGGTGGAACAGGCCCGCGAACTCGGCGCGGTGGTCGAGGTGATCGGGGCTCCCGTTCCCGAGAAAGGCGCGTTTTTCCGCCCGCTGCTGATGACCAATCTGGAGAAAAACCCGGCCCGCCATTGGGAATTCTTCGGCCCGGTGACACAGCTTTACCGCGCCAGCGACGAAAACGACGCGGTGCGGATCGCCAACGATTCACCCTACGGTCTGGGTGGTTCCGTCTTTACGCGCAATACTGAACGCGGTGTGGCCGTGGCGCGGCGGATCTATACGGGCATGGTGTTCGTCAACCACCCGACCATGGTCAAGGCGGATCTGCCCTTCGGTGGCGTGGCGCGTTCGGGCTACGGTCGTGAACTGATCGGTCTGGGGATCAAGGAATTCGTGAACCACAAACTGATCGACGTTGTGGATATCGACGCACCGTTCTGAACAGCCGGCTCTCGAACCGTTCAGCTATGGGTGGCCCGCCCCGCGCGGTGGGCCATACGCCATGCAGGAAAAAGCCCGGTGCTTTGCAGCGCCGGGCTTTTTTTTGGTCTTGCGGAATGGCGTATGCCCAGTCGGCTATTGCTGCGCGGAGCCTGCCGCCAGCGCTACGGCAATGCGTTGCGCCCCTGCTTTGAGCACCTGTTCGTATCCTGCACGCTTTTCACCCAGCAAAGACGCGACACCACCCGTAAGGGCCAGGCTGAAAATAACCCCGACCTCCGGCAGGTGGACCGGATAGGCCAGCCCCCCGAAACCCTGATAATCCTCTCCGTCGCATATGGCTGCGGCTCCCTCCCTGATGGCGGTGAATTCCGCGAACAGGTCTTCAACATCCGTTATGGTTTTGTCAGTCAGGCGTGGCAGGGGGTAAGGCAGAATACGGCGTACAAGGGCCGGGTCCTGAAAGGCCAGGATTGCCTTGGCGGAAGATGCACAATGGATTGTAAGGTGCCGACCGGGCACGACATATCCGCTTGATGGATTGTCTGGCGTGACCATGGCGACAGAGCGGATTTTGAGATCCTCGAATTTGGCGATGTAGCAGGTCTGGCCTGTTTGCCCGGCAATGTCGCCCAGCACGCTGCGTGTGACGGTCTCAATCCAGTCCGCTCCGGCGCTGGTATAGAGCAGGCGCAGTATTCTTGCCCCTGTTACGTAAAGCTGCGGGGCTGTGGGGTGGCTGGCAAGCAGACGGCTTTCACCAAGTCCTTTGAGCAGGCGGTGAACCGTGGGTTTGGGCAGGTCCACAATGTCGGCAATCTGCCCAAGCCCGATCCCCGACGGGAACGCCGACACCACCTCAAGGATGCGGAAATAGCGCTCAAGCGGCTTTTCATCGGCCTTGGCGGGCTGGATCGAGGGCTCTGGCATTGTCTTTCTGGTGTCGTTCCTGAACGTTTGGGGCCACATATCTGGATAAACGCCACGGCCCGGCATGAACAGGCCACCATAGGTGTATTATGCCGATATACCCGGGTGTGTCGTCAGTCTTCCATGACCGTGCGTGACTGTTCACGCATGAACTGCGGCAGGTAGTGCGGGCCAAGACCGCCTTTAAGGGTAACGCCCGACCCTTTCCAGCCGCAGAAGCTCTGGACCCCCGGCCATGCGCCCGTTGTTGCCCCGCTGGCGCGGTTGGCATAGAGCGCGCCAGCTTCGGTCCTGTTCAGAAAACACTCAAGTTCGGTCGCATCTTCGGTATAAATGCCGGCGGCAAGTCCGTACAGCACGTCGTTCCCTTCAGCGATGGCGCTTTCAAGGCGGGTGAATGTGCGCAGGGCCAGCAATGGCAGGAACTGTTCGTCCCGCGTCAGGGCGTGACCTTTCTCGACCGCAACCAGTGTCGGCTCGAAATAGTGGCCTCCTTGCAGGTCGGCAGGCACATCGGCTCGCTTGCCGCCAAACAGAATGCTCCCCTGCCCGCGAGCCGCGTCCAGCGCCTGCGTCATGCGGTGCGCGGCTGCCCCATTGTAGACCGGGCCCAGAAATGTCTCACGCCGTTCAGGATTGCCTATGACGAGTGTGGCGGTATAGGCGCGCAGGTGCTCGGTAAACGCGTCCCTGACCGTTTCGTCCACGTATACGACGGAACAGGCGCTGCATTTCTGCCCCTGTAGACCGAACGCCGAACGCGCGACACCTTGCGCGGCTTTGGCCAGATCCGCGTTTGCGGTTACGTAGGCGGGGTTTTTCCCGCCCATTTCGGCAATGACCGGGCGTGCATAAGGTCCGGCGTTGACCAGCCGCAAAATATGCATGCCCGTACGATACGACCCCGTGAACGCTACCCCCGCAATGCCGGGATGTTCGACTAAAGCAGCTCCTGTCCGGGCTCCTCCTGCTACCAGGTTGACGACCCCCGCTGGTATGCCGGCTGCGGTCAGGGTGTCCATGACAATCCGTGCGCTCAGCGTGCAGCCTTCCGAGGGTTTCATGACGACGGTATTGCCTGTCACCAGAGCGCCCGCGCTCATGCCGATCAGCAGGGCGGCGGGATAATTGAAGGGCGAAATCACGCCGAACACACCGAGCGGGCGAAGGATGCTGAGCGTGCTCTCGTGCGGAAATACGCGGTTCAGCGGGGTTACGTAGCCTTTGTGCCGTTCCATTTCGTCGCAGTAATAGCTCACCATGTCGAAGACTTCATCGGCTTCGCCCAATGCTTCGACGCGGGATTTGCCGACTTCGAACAGGGCTGCCAAAGCGAGGTCGTATTTCCGGGCATACAGGATTTTTGCCCAGGCACGCAGGAGCGCCACGCGGGCTTCCCACCCCATGGCGTTCCATGCGAGGAACGCGTCCTGTGCCGCCCCGACCGCCCTGCCCACGGCCTGTTCGGACGCGGCGATAAAAGAGCCCAGTTCGGTCACGCCGTCGATCGGGCTATGGACCGTAAACGATGTGCCGTCCGTATCGCTCTGGCCGTTGATGCAGTTGGTATACGTGCCGCCCAGTATCCGGGCTTTGAACTCGGGCAGCCTTGTGTCCAGAAAGTCATGTAACGGGGTCAGGTCCACCCCGGTATTGGCATATGTGACGCGGGGCAGGTCGGCGGCGGGTACGGTTGTTCCAGTCATGGGGCATCTCCTGGTGTGGTTTCAGGCCGCAATCGCGCCCGAGGGTGTGCGGGCGTCCTGGCGTTGCCAGTAGCGTGTGAGCAGGGGCACAAACCATGGCCGCCCGTTGTAGAATGGCAATGTGCGAAAAGCCTTGTCCGCGAACACGCTTGCGGCGTCCTTATGGCCAAGTACGGCCCGCCCCAGTTTGGTGCCCAGATACGTTCCCATGGGCACACCCACAAAGCAGTACCCTGCCGCAAACCAGAGTCCGTCCCGGCAGCCCATATGCGGGAACAGGTCGAATGTCGCGGCACATTGCCCGGTCCAGACCGTATCGAGCCCGGTCTCGGCCAGGGATGGAATAAGAGTGCCGAGCATGGTTTGCAGGTGGCGTCCCCTGTCCATGAGGTTTGCAGGGGGCGAGCCTGTCAAACCCCCGAACAGGACGCGCGAGCCGTCGGGGGATGGGCGGACAAACAGCGCGTTGTGGTTGGAATCGATCGCAACCTTGCCACCGGGTATGGCGCGGGCCATGACTTCGGGCGCAACGGGTTCGGTGGCGATCATGAACGCATCGAACGGGATCAGTCGCCTGTCCAGCCAGGGCAGGAGCCCACGCGTATAGCCATTCGTGCCAATGACAATATCGCGGCAGGCAATCTCACCCCTCTGGGTTCGCACGCAAAAGGCGTTGCGTTGCCCGCTTAGGGACAGCACGGGTGTGTTATCCACCAGTGTCACGCCAGCGCGCCGGGCGGCGTCGAGCAGTCCTGCATGATAAAGCCCCGGGTGCAGCCCGCCCAGCCCATGAACAATGGCCCCGCCAACGTATTTTTCCGTTCCGAGTTCGGTTGCGACCTCGGCGCGCGATACGGGTGTGTAGGCAAACCCCAGATATGTACGTTGCATTTCAAGATCGCGGAGCAAAGCCTCCAGATGCGCGGTGGAGGCGCATGGCATGAAGCGACCGTTGGCGTTCATCAGGCAGGCAATATTTTCCTCTGCGATCCGGCGTTCGACAGCCCGCACGGAAGCGTCGAGTTCGCCGAACAGTTGCAGGGCATAAGGTAGGCCGTATGTCTCTTTTACTGTCCCGAAACTGTGTTTGAACGCCCGGCTGACAAAGCCGGCGTTGCGCGTGCTGGCGCCATAACCCAGTGAGCGGGCTTCCATCACCACGACCGACCGGCCGCCGCGCGCGATTTCAATGGCGGCGTTCAGTCCCGTTATGCCCGAACCGATCACCACGACATCCACCTTGGTGGGGGGCGTGCCTTGGGTGGGTGCGGGACGTGGCGCGGCCTGCCACCAGTAAGGCGCATCGGGGTGTGGGCACGGGGCTGGTTGGGGTGTCATGATGTCTTTTTATTTCGAAAACCGGAACTTTATTCTATTTTCTATGTGGTCAGGCTAATTCCATAAAAACAGTCATGTCAAAGAAAATCTGTTTCGTTATCGTTAGAAAATCTGGATAATGGATTTGAGAAATTTTTATAATATTTCGATAATCGGAACGAGAGCATGCGCTATCCTTCAGCCAGTTCGGCATCGCGGGCGTTGTATGAACGGGCCACGCATTTCCTGCCCGGTGGGAACACCCGTACTACCGTCTACATGAAGCCCTACCCGCTCTACGTCGCGCGCGGGGCGGGTAGTCGCATATGGGACGTGGATGGCGATGAACGCATAGACTGCATCAACAATTTTACCGCCCAGATTCACGGCCACGCCCACCCTGCCATCAACGAGGCGGTGCGCAGGCAACTGGAACTGGGAACCTGCTTCGGCCTGCCGACCGAGTCAGAAATCGACCTGGCGGAACTGCTTTGCACGCGCGTGCGCTCCGTGCAGGCCGTGCGTTTTACCAATTCAGGGACGGAGGCCGTCATGATGGCCATAAAGGCGGCCCGCGCCTTTACGGGTCGCCCGGCGGTCGCGAAGGTGGAAGGTGCGTATCACGGATCGTACGATTATGCCGAAGTCAGCCTGGACCCAGGCCCCGCGCAGTGGGGTACGGTGGACCCGGCTTCCATCCCGTATGCGCAAGGCACGCCCGAGGCTGTCCTGCATGATGTGCTGGTGTTGCCCTTCAACAACCCCGAGGCCGCGCGCCGCCTGATTCTTGCCCAGGGAGACAGGCTTGCGGCCATTCTGGTCGACCCGATGCCCAATCGTGCGGGGCTGGTGCCGGCCACAGCCGAGTATATTCAGGCCCTGCGCCTGGCGGCGGACGAGATCGGTGCGGTGCTGGTTTTTGATGAGGTCATAACATTCCGCCTGGGCTATGGCGGCGCTCAGTCTTTGTGGGGCGTGAATGCGGACCTGACGACCTTTGGCAAGATTATCGGTGGGGGTTTTCCTGTCGGGGCTGTGGGTGGGCGGGCCGATATCATGGCGGTGTTCGACCCGTCAGGCGGCAAGCCGGTGCTGCCCCACGGGGGCACGTTCTCGGCCAATCCTGTTTCCATGCGGGCGGGTCTTGCCGCGCTTCAGCTTCTCGATCACGCGGCTTTTTCGCGTCTTGCCGCCATGGGGGACCGGCTGCGGGCGGGCATTAACGCGGCGTTTGCACAGCATGGTGTTGCGGGGCAGGCCGTGGGGGCCGGTTCGTTGCTGAAAGTCCATTTTACCGCCCGTGCGGTCGTGGACTATCGCAGCGCCCTGCCCGCCCCGGCCGAGGCCCGCGCGCTGGCCACCTTCATGCTCGGGCTGCTCAACCGGGGCGTGTTTGCTGCCAGCTACGGCCTTATGGCGCTGTCCACCCCCATGAGCGACGTGGATATCGACCATGTTATCGGCGCAGCCAGTGACGCCATTGGCGATGTGGCCCGATCGTGCTGAGCCGGGATTGCATAAGGCTGTGTCACGCCTGCGCGGCCGTCAGGCTTTGTCTTTCTGGTCTACGGCCAGCCCGAGCAGAATGCGTTCGCGCAGCTTGCCGGGCACCAGACGGACCACGACCTCCAGCACCCTGAAAGGCCACGGAAAGACATAATTGCGCTGCTTTCTGGCAATGGCCCGGGCAATGCGGCGGGCTGCGGACCGGGCCGAAACAAGGAAAGGTCTCGGGCCTTCCAGTCGCTGGCTCATGGGCGTGTCGACAAAGCCGGGGGCGATCAGTGTCACGAACACGCCGTGTTGCCGCCAGGCCAGCCCCGCCGCCTTGGCAAAAAAAGCCAGGCCGGACTTCGAACTGCTGTAGGCTGCGGCAAAAGGCAGTTCGTAGGACCCGGCTACCGAACCGATCAGGGCAATCTGCCCCCCGTTCCGCCCGATCATACCCCGGGCGGCCGCAGTGGCCAGCGCCACGGGGGTGGCATAGTTGACCTGGGCGAGTACAAGCACCTTGCCCGGGTCCTCGGTCAGATCATCGGGGGTTTGAATATCGGACAGGCCGGCACCCAGAATCACGAGGTCAGGGGCGTAGGTGGCGTCGTCCTTATCGAACGCGGCCAGCGCTGCATCCCCGTCCTTGAGGTCGATCTGCCGTGTAAAAACCCTTGCGCCACGGGTGGTGCAGCGTGCGGCGATATCGGCCAGACGCTGGTGGTTCCGGCCCCACAGGACCAGTGTTCTGCCGGGCGCTGCGTAATGATAGGCCAGTTCCGCGCCAATGCCACCTGTAGCGCCTGTCAACAGGATGGTACGTGCGGTCCCGGGTGTGCCCGCTGGGGTAGCTGCGTCAGACGTCACAATTTTTCCCTTTCCCAATTTGGCGGAATAAGGCATCACCCCTGAAGTTTCGCAGGTTCCAGATCATGGAGTGGCAATGGCTTCCCCGACCCAGATTACCGTGGCTCCTGTTTCGGGTTTCCGCCAGCTTTCGCTCTTTATAAAGCTTCCGCGCATTCTTTACGATGACCTGCCCGGCTATGTGCCACCTTTGGACATGGAAGAGCGAGACCTGCTGTCCCCCAAACGGGCACATTTTTTCGATCATGGTTTTGCCTGCTATTTTCTGGCATGGCGCAATGGTGTGCCCATCGGCCGGATATCGGCCCAGATCGATGCGCTAGTTCTCAAGCAGGACGGCCCGCGCACCGGCTTTTTTGGCGCGCTGGATACGGCGGAGCCCGCCTGTGTCCGCCCGTTGATGGATGCGGCCGAGGCATGGCTGAAAGCACGCCAGGTCGAACGTATCCGTGGTCCGTGGACATTGAACAGCAATGGCCAGTCCGGGCTCATGGTCGAAGGGCAGCATGAGATGCCCATGATCGGAACCTCCTGGCACCCGTCCACTCTGGGGCCCGCGGTCGAGGCCGCGGGGTATGGCCGGGCTGTCGATTTGCTGTCTTACAGCATGGAGGTCGGGCCTGCGGCCGAGCAGGCCAACCAGTTGCCAGGCAACCTGCGTGAGCGGCTGGGCAATATTACCATGCGCGGCCTGCGCATGGACCATATCGCGGAGGATGCGGAAATCCTGCGTGATATCTATAATGATGCTTGGTCCGACACCTGGGGCAATGTGCCCTTGACCCGGCGAGATGTCGAAGGGCTGCTCAAGGCGCTCAGGCCTATTCTGCGGTCGGAGCAGTACGTGCTGGCCGAAGTCAATGGTGAACCCGCTGCCATCGCCCTTGTTGTTCCCAACATGTTTGACGTAGGTGGCGATCTGGGCGGAGCCCCCTCGCCCCTTGGCTGGCTGAAGCTGGGCAAGCGTATTCTCCAGCATGACTTCCGGTCCGCGCGGGTTGTCCTGCTTGGCGTGAGAAAAAAATATCTCGGCACGGCTTTGCGCGCCATGCTGCCTGTACTGATTATCGACGAACTGATGCGCCGTGGCCATGTTCTGCCCTACAGGACGATAGAACTGGGCTGGGTGCTGGAAACGCATGAAGGGCTGCGCAAGCTGATCGAGCGTATCGCGCCCACGCCATATAAGCGTCACCGCATGTACGAGAAAGCTGTTTCCCCGGTTTAGTAAGGTCTTCAGGGCCTGTGCGGCCTGTTCTGCCAGTCCTTGCGGCAGCAATCACCCCTTAAAGATGGCTCCACCCGCCTGTTTCGACAGGCAGGGGGTGACCATTGTCGCCCAGCACCTGCACACTAGGCGCGCCGTCCTGAAAATAGCCGATGCGCGTGACGGGGACATGGCCGTAGGGACTTTGCAGGTAGCCCTGGCGGGCAAGGCGTTCTTCCTGCGCGGGGGGGATGGCCATCAGCAGTTCGTAGTCGTCGCCCCCTGTCAGGCAGGTTTGCAGCCAGTCGGGGCCCGCGTGCCTTGCGGCGGGGGAAAGTGGGAGCTGTGTTGCGTCGATCACGGCGGCAAGGCCGTTTTCGCGGGCAAGGTGCCCCGTATCCTGCACCAGCCCGTCGGATATATCCATGGCGCAGCGTGCCACATCGTGCAGGGGCAGGCCCAGCCGGGGTTCGGGCAGGCGGTAACGCTGGGCGAGATGGCCTGAAGGGTCTTCAATCTTGCCTTGCAGAACGCGCAGGCCCAGCGCGCCGTCGCCTATCGTGCCTGTTACCCACAGGCCGTCTCCCGCCTGTGCCCCACGGCGTTGCACCGCCTGGCCCGGTGTAACGGAGCCCAGAATGGTCAGCGACAGGACAAGAGGCCCGGAGGTCGAGGTGGTGTCCCCTCCCATGAGGCTGAGCCCGAACAGGTTCTGGTCGGCCTTGAGCCCTGTGCAGAACTGGGCCACCCAGTCTTCGGTAATGTGGGGTGGGCGTGCGAATGTCAGAAGCCAGCCCTCGGGCCTGGCACCCATGGCAGCCAGGTCTGACAGGTTGCAGCGCAGCAGTTTGCGACCGACTGTGAGGGGCGGATCATCAGGCAGAAAATGAACATTTTCTACCATGGCATCTGTCGCGATTACGAGTTGCAGCCCCGGCGGTGGGGTAAAAACGGCAGCATCATCCCGCAGTTCAAGGGCGGCGGGGCCAGCAAGGGCTGCAAAATGCCGCCGGATGAAAGCGAATTCCTGCGGCAGGTCAGTCTGGTTGGCCGGCCGGGGAACCGTCATGATCCTGTGCTGCCTTCATCTGCTTGAAAACCGTATCCAGCACGCCGTTGACCAGACGCGGTTCGTCGCCCGAGAAAAACCCGTGTGCGACGTCCATGTATTCGTTGATCAGCACGGCTGCCGGTGTATCCCCCGATTGCGCTTCCGCAATGGCGGCCAGGAAAAGCGCGCGCAGCACGGGGTCCAGCCGTTCGATCGGCCAGGTTGCGGGTAGTGTATCGCTGATCGTCTGCATGATGGCGGTGTGGCTGGCGGCACTGTCGCGAACGATCGCGGAAAACAGTTGGGTGTCGGCCTCGGGAATACGGCCGTCGTCGTAGGTTTGGCCGTCCAGCGTGGTCCCGAAGCGGTGAACAAGAAACTGCTCGATGACGGAGTCTGGACGATCACCATTCTGGTCGATCTGAAACAGCGCCTGCACGGCAGCCACACGGGCGGCGGTACGCGGCCTTTGCGCCGATTTCAGCTTGGGTTGGTCCTGTGTTCCTGACATCCGTCCTCTCCTGCCCGCTTTGTACGGAGTGGCGTTTCATGGCGGTTTTAAGCCGCAAGGTCTAGTCTTTTTCTGGGGTGCGAATGCCACTTGTTTCCATGAGCGTCAGAATTTCGGAAAAATCCCGTGCTTCGCGAAAATCCCTGTAAACGCTGGCGAAGCGCACATAGCCTACGCTGTCCACTTCCTTGAGCGCGTCCATGGCCAGTTCGCCAATCCGTGTCGTGGCTGCCTCCGCCTCGCCCGATGCTTCGAGGTGGCGGACAATACCGGTCACGATCTGTTCGATCTGCTCTTCCGATACGGGGCGCTTGCGCAATGCGATACGGATCGAGCGGGTCAGCTTTTCACGCTCGAACGGTGCGCGTCGCCCATCCTGCTTGACCACGACCAGTTCGCGCAGTTGCACCCGCTCCACGGTGCTGAAGCGTTGCCCGCATGACAGGCAGGCGCGCCGCCTGCGAGTGGCCGAGCCCTCCTCGTTCGGGCGGCTGTCCTTGACCTGGCTGTCCGGGTTCCCGCAAAAAGGGCAACGCATGCTGCTGCTAACCTTCTTCTCAAAGCAGTTCGATAATACCTGCTTCATTTTAAAAGAGCACTATGCCTACGACCAGATATGTCTTTCGCGCCAGCGCGTCCATACCTGTCGTGGGTCTGTAGACAATAAGGAGAACGCATGAAACGTATCGCGGTGGCGGTTCGGTCCATGGCCATGCTGTGCGGCACGCTGGGCGTGTTTACGACAGCGCTGGCTCAGGTTTCCGAACAGCCGGCAGGTCTCACTGTGCCCGGCCAGGAGAACGCCCAGAAAGATATCGTGATCTCCCGCACAGGCGTGGCGCTGGGCGGCAGCCATGGCGTGCCCGAGCTTTATTTTACGATAAGGAACACGGGGGCCGCAGCACACCTGCTCTCGGGCGTTGCCTCACCGGCGTGCCGGCGTCTGGTTGGCCACCATGCCGATCAGGAAGGAACGGAGGCCACGCGTGACCTTTTTACCCATCTGGCCCTGCCGGCGGGCATGACGCTTGCTTTCTCGGCCGGCGGGTACAACCTGCTGTGTTTCGGCGCGGCACCCGACCTCAAGGTGGGGCAGAGTGTTTCGGTCGTGTTCACTTTCCTGGGTGGTTCGTCCCAGACCGTGCAGGTTCCTGTTGTGGCTCCACCCCACGGAGACTGAGACAGCGGGCTTTCTGCGCCTGCGGTTTCCCGGCAGCCCGGTTTACGGGCTGCCGGTGGGGTGAACTGCCGGGTATGCCGGCCCAGTTAGCCCGCAGGATAGGTGCTGAGCGTGCGTTTGACCGCTTCGTGCCATCCGGATATCATTGTGCGGCGCTGCGCCTGCTCCATTTTGGGTTCGAACAGTGACCCTCTGGCCCATTCCGTGGCAACGGTGCTTTCGCTGTCCCATATGCCGGTCGCCATGCCAGCAAGGAACCCCGCCCCCATGGCCGTGGTTTCCACATTGCGCGGGCGTTCGACCTTGGCCTGGAGCATGTCGGCAAGGAACTGGCAGTACCAGTCATTGGCGGACATGCCCCCGTCCACGCGAATGCTCTCGGTCGCGCCCCCGCCGTCCTGCTGCATGGCGGTAACCAGGTCCAGGGTCTGAAACGCGACGGATTCCAGCGCCGCGCGGGCAATATGGGCCGCTGTGGCGTCCAGCGTCAGACCGCAGATCAGGCCGCGCGCGTCGGGGTCCCAGTGCGGGGCACCCAGCCCCACAAAGCCCGGCACCATGTAAACACCATGGCTGTGGGGCACACGTGTGGCCATGTCATCGGTCTGGGACGCATGGGTAATAAGGTGCAGGCCGTCGCGCAGCCATTTGATTGCGGCCCCGGCCACAAAAATAGAGCCTTCCAGCGCGTAGGTCGGCTTGCCGTTCAGGCGGTACGCAATGGTGGTCAGCATCCGGTTGCGTGAGACAACCGGCTTGTCCCCGGTATTGAGCAGCACAAAACAGCCGGTGCCGTAGGTTGCCTTGGCCATGCCGGGGGTAAAGCATGCCTGCCCCACCACGGCGGCCTGCTGGTCCCCCGCGATCCCGGCAATGGGGATTGCCCGGCCGAACAGAGCGGGATCTGTTTCGCCATACAGGGTGCTGCTGTCCTTGACTTCGGGCAGGAGAGCGGCGGGAACATGGAACAGGGCCAGAAGATCTTCGTCCCAGATCTGGCGGTGGATATCGAACAGCGACGTGCGCGAGGCATTGGTCGCGTCCGTTGCATGCACCTTCCCGCCTGTCAGGCGCCAGAGAATAAAGGAGTCGATGGTGCCGAACGCCAGCTCGCCTTTTTCAGCCCGTGTCCGGGCCTCCGGCACGTTGTCGAGAATCCATGCCAGCTTCGTGGCCGAAAAATACGGGTCCAGCAGCAGGCCGGTGCGTTCGCGCACCAGATCTTCGGCGCCTTCCTCACGCAGCTTCTGGCAGATAGCCGCCGTGCGGCGGTCCTGCCAGACGATGGCGCGGTGAATGGGTTTGCCCGTGGCGCGTTCCCATACCACAATGGTTTCGCGCTGGTTGGTAATGCCGATACCGGCCACCCGGTCGGCGGCTCCACTTTTTTCCAGAGCCGCGCGCGCCGTGTTCAGCACATCGCGCCAGATGTCTTCGGGGCAGTGTTCCACCCACCCGGCATTCGGGTAATGCTGGGGAAATTCCTGCCGTGCCGCCGCCAGTTCCTGAGCGTGCCGGTCGAAGACGATACTGCGGGTTGATGTCGTTCCCTGATCGATCGCCAGGACACAGTCTTGCTTGCTCATGTGGAATAATCCTTCTGCATGGAACGCTCAGTCAGCCTGGGGCGTGGATTTGGCCAATCTGGCGGGCATGAACGGGCGGACCAGAACCTGATACAGCGTGGCCCCGACAAGTCCACCCAGCAACGGGCCTGCAATCGGCACCCACCAGTAGTTCTGGGGGGCTGGCAGCGCGGAAGGCCCCCACCCCGCGACAAAACAGAACAGGCGTGGCCCGAAGTCACGGGCCGGATTCAGCGCCCATCCTTCCAGATTGCCGGACGATGCACCGATAATCGCCACCAGCAGGCCGATTATCAGCGCGCCGGAATTGGCCTGCGGGGCCACGGTATTGTATTCGCAAGTTATGGCGAAAATGCCGAGTACGAGAAATGCGGTCAGGATAATCTCGTCAGTCAGGGCATGCAGGGGGGTAATGGCCGCTCCCGGCATGGTGAAAAACACGCCACCAGCCGCGCCGTCATGAACGAAATCGAGGTGGTGAGCCTGCGCGAAACTGGCAATGACCGGGCTGTAGAGCGCGTAGACCAATGCGGCCCCAAGAAAGCCCCCCGTAATCTGGGCAGCCCAGTAGGGCACGACTTTTTTCCATGAAAAACCACGGTAACAGGCCAGGGCGAGTGTGACGGCGGGGTTTGCGTGCGTGCCCGATACGGCACCGGTCACATAGATCGCGATCGTGACACCCAACCCCCACGTAATGGCCAGCCCCCAGTAGGACAACTGGTAGGGGCTGGGGTCATAGAGCGCATACATGGCCACGACCGAATCCCCGATCATGACAATGATAAGCGTTGCCAGGCATTCCGATATCAGTTCGCCCAGCAGGGCAAAGGTCGCTTTGTTCATATCTTTCCTCGTCTTTTGTTTTTGTTTTTCAGGAAAGGACTACGGGAGGAGCGTGTGATCTTACCCCAGTTTCTGGCGCATATAAGTCTCTACCCCGGCTTTGGCCGTGTCATCCATATGCAGGCCCAGCTTGCTGCGCCGCCACAGGATATCCTCCGCCGTGCGGGCCCATTCATGCGTGATCAGATAATCGATCTCACGCGTGCCCAGGTCGCAGCCTGGCAGAAGTCCCAGTTCGGCCAGCGACGTGGCGTCCCCGATGATTTCGTAGGCACGGCTGCCGTAATTGCGCATGAGGCGCCAGGCCAGGGCTTCGGGCAGCCAGGAGGCCGCGCGGCGCAGCCTGTCCAGGGCGGCGGTAAACCCGCCTTCCCCTATATCGCCACCGGGCAGTACTTCATTGGCGGTCCAGCTTTGGCCGGCTACGGCGGGCAGGACGGGGGCGAGTTTTTCAATCGCGTGTTCGGCCAGCTTGCGGTAGGTCGTGATCTTGCCACCAAAAATGGACAGCAGCGGCGCGCCGTCCTGCGTGTCCAGGTCAAGCACGTAATCGCGCGTGACGGCGGAAGCATTGGCGGAGGCGTCGTCATAAAGCGGGCGCAGGCCCGCGTAGCTCCACACGACATCGGTTTCGCGCACAGTGCTGCGGAAGTAACGGTTCACGCTTTCGCACAGATAGCTGATTTCATCCGGGGCAATGGCGACCTTGCCGGGTTCCTGCTCCCACGGGATGTCGGTGGTGCCGATCAGCGTGAAATCCTGCTCGTAGGGGATGGCGAAAACAATACGCTTGTCGGGGTTCTGGAAAATATAGGCCTGCGGCCCCTCGAACACGCGGGGGACGATAATATGGCTGCCCTTGACCAGACGCACCGACTTGGAATTTGGCACTTTGAGCGTATCGGCCAGAAGACGCGCGACCCAGGGGCCCGCCGCGTTAACCAGCGCGCGGGCCTGCACGGTGGTGGTTGCGCCGGTGGTACGGTCTTCCAGCGTGGCTTCCCACAGACCGTTCACGCGGCGTGCCGCGACCAGCCGTGTGCGGGTGCGGATGTCCGCGCCACGCTGCGCCGCGTCAATGGCGTTGAGCACAACAAGGCGGCTGTCCTGTACCCAGCCATCGGAATAGACGAAACCTTTGGTGTATTCGGACTTGAGCGCCTGGCCGGATGAATGGGTGCGGAAGTCGATGCCGCGTGACTTGGGCAGCGTCATGTTGGAGGCCAGATGGTCATACAGGAACAGACCTGCCCGCAGCATCCAGGCAGGCCGGACCAGTTTGGAATGCGGCAGCACGAATCGCATTGGCCAGATGATGTGCGGCGCCATTTTAAGCAGCCGTTCGCGCTCCATCAGGGCTTCGCGCACCAGCCGGAATTCGTAATATTCCAGGTATCGCAAACCGCCATGGATAAGCTTGGTGCTGGCGGAAGACGTGTAGCTGGCCAGGTCGTCCTGTTCCACCAGCAATACGGACGCGCCACGCCCTGTGGCGTCGCGCGCGATACCCGCGCCGTTTACGCCACCGCCGACGATAAGCAGGTCATAGGGTACGTTGGGCGATGCAGTCTGTGACATGATCTGGGCCGGTTCCATCAAAACGAAATTCGGTGCAGTTTATTCGAAATCGAAAATGAAAGGCAAGGAAATTGGCCGTGACTGCGTGGGACACGGCGCGCATATGTTCGTTTACGAAAATGCGCACCGCGTAGATTTGCGCTACGCTCTATGTGGGCACGACATGCAGATGCACACCGCTATCGCGCAGGATGGCGCGAATACCGGCGGGGGGCTGCTGATCGGTGTAAAATGCGCTGATCTGCGAAATGTGGCCGACCCGGGCCATGGGCCGGCGGCGGAATTTGGTGTGGTCGGCCAATAAAAAGACCACCCGGGCATTGCGC
The DNA here is from genome assembly GCF_047723915.1 of Acetobacter sp. GTDB lineage: Bacteria > Pseudomonadota > Alphaproteobacteria > Acetobacterales > Acetobacteraceae > Acetobacter. Next base: position 336,194 of record NZ_JBDOBQ010000001.1, read on the forward strand.
AGGATGGCCTGCGCCGCGCTGATCTCATCGGCGTCGAAATCGAGCAGCGTGCCGTCCTCATCAATACCGCTGATGCCGATCACACCGAAATCGGCCCGGTACTGTTCGATCATGGCGGCGGCGGCGGGGCCAACTATGCCCCCGTCGCGCAGGCGCACGCTGCCCCCGGTAATGATCAGGCTGCAATCGGGGGCGGGAGCCAGCAGGCTTGCGACGTGGATATTGTTGGTAATGACCCGCAATGCCTTGTGGGACCGCAGGCAACGGGCAAATTCCTCGGTCGTGGTGCCGATATTGATGAACAGGGACGCGCCATCCGGTATGGCGCGGGCTGCTTCCCGGCCAATGGCTTCCTTTTCTCGCAGATGCAGAATCTGCCGATCGGAATAGGCAATGTTTTCCGCCTGTGACAGGGAGCTTGCGCCCCCGTGATGTCGGGCAAGGAGTCCCTGCGCATCCATGCAGTTCACGTCGCGCCGCACGGTCTGCACGGTCACGTCAAGCGTGCGGGCCAGTTCCTCGCTGCTCAGATAACCGCGCTGGTTGACCAGTTCAAGAATACGCCCACGGCGTATATCGACAGCATTTGTCATGCATCTTTTGCCTCAATCACGGCCAGGACCGCCTCGCCATATCGTTCCAGCTTGGAACGTCCCACCCCTTTTATGTCGCCAAGTGACTCCAGATCGTCGGGCTTTTCCTGCGCGATATCCCTTAAAACCGAGTCATGGAAAATAACGTAAGGCGGGATTTCCTGTTCCTGCGCTTCCTCACGTCGCCATTTGCGCAGGGCATTGAACAGGGCACGGCTGTCTTCGGACAGATCAGGCTCGGTGTCGTCCCCACGGCGGGCTGAACCACGGGCCGCATGTACAACCGGATCGGCCCGCAGGTGAACCTCCTCCGTGCCACGCAGGATGGGGCGGGCCACGGCCTGGTTCAGCACAAGGCCGCCATACTGGGCCTGGGTCCGCAGCGCCCCGCGCGCAATGAGCTGGCGGCTTACGCTGCGCCAGAATGATTCGCTCTGGTCCTTGCCTATACCCCAGACCGAAAGCTTGTCATGTCCGTTACGGCCTATGGCTTCGGTCATCTTGCCGCGCAGTACCGATATGACATGCACGGCGCCAAAGCTTTCGCCCGTGCGGTAAACGGCGGAAAGCAGCTTGCGTGCCGCCTCCGTGCCGTCGAACGTCAGGGCCGGGTGCAGGCAGTTGTCGCAATGGCCGCAGGGCTGGGGCAGATCTTCGCCAAAGCAGTGCAGCAGGGCGCGCGTGCGGCAGCTTGTGGTTTCGGTCAGCGCGATCATGGCTTCCAGCCGGCTGCTCATGACACGTTTTTCATGGTCGGGGGCGGCTGACTGGTCCAGCCAGTAGCGTGCCCGGGCCATGTCCTCGCCGCCGTACAGCAATACGGTGTCGGACGGCAGGCCATCGCGCCCGGCCCGACCGATCTGCTGGTAGTAGGCCTCGGGCGAGGCTGGCATGTCCAGATGTACCACGGCCCGTACGTCAGGCCGGTCGATTCCCATGCCGAAGGCGATGGTCGCGACAATGACCAGCGGCTCCCCTGACCGGAACCGCAGCAGGGCGGCTCTTTTCTCCAGCGGTGAAAGCCCGGCGTGATAGGCCAGTGCGGCCCAGCCCTTTTCGCGCAGGGACGCAGCAATCCGTTCCGTTCGCGCGCGGCTGCCGCAATAGACGATACTGGCGGCAGCCTTGTGCCGTGCCAGCGCGTCCTGCAACTGCTTGAGTTCGGAGCCCTTGGGCTGGACGGCGATATTCAGGTTGGGCCGATGGAAGCTGGAAACCAGAACATCCGCATGCGGCATGTCGAGTGCGGCGAGAATATCTTCGCGCGTGCGTTCATCGGCCGTGGCGGTCAGGGCAATGCGGGGTACATTGGGGAAATGCCGGGGCAGCGCTGTCAGGGCGCGGTATTCCGGCCGGAATTCATGCCCCCAGGCCGAGATGCAATGCGCTTCGTCAATGGCGATGACCGAAAGCGGAATTGTCGAAAGCCGGTCCAGCGTGCCCGATGACAGCAGCCGTTCGGGCGAAATATACAGCAGATCGACCCGCCCCTGTGCCAGATCGGCCCTGACCTGTGCAGACTCGCTGGCTTCCAGTTCAGAATGCATGGCGGCGGCGTTAATGCCGACCTGACGGAGTGCCGCAACCTGGTCGTCCATCAGCGCGATCAGGGGCGAAATAACCAGCCCCATGCCCGGACGGCAGAGGGCGGGCACCTGATAGCAGATGCTTTTGCCGCCACCTGTAGGCATCAGCACCAGCGTATCGCGCCCGTGCATGACGTTTTCGACCGCTCTGGATTGCAGGCTGCGAAATCCATGAAAGCCGAAAACCGCCTGAAGAACCTCTTGGGGCGTTTTATCGACAAAGCGGTCACGCGGGGGGCCATGACGAGCACCCCCCGTGGGCAGGGCTACAGAACCCTGGTCCATTTCATGCATGGCGGATGGTGCAGGCGTCGTGTTCAGGGGCTGGTAATCTCGATTTCCACACGCCGGGCGCCGACTTCCATGCCTTCCGCGTTGCTGGGCGCGCGAGGGGTCTGGAGAATACGATCACCCGCAACCCCGTCCTCGAACAGTTTGGCAGTGACCGCTTTGGCGCGATCGATTGCCAGCAGCGCATCGGCCGAGAGGTTGCTGCCGGCAGCGGCATAGCCTTCAACCTTCACGATCCGTGAGGGATGGGCACGGGCCTTGTCCGCGACCTGTGCGATAACAGCATTGGCCGCGTCGTCCAGCGTCGCGGACTGGTTGGCGAAAAAAACCACGTATTTACGCGGTGCCTGCGTAGCGCACGCGCTAAGGAGGCAGAGCCCTGCAACGGGGATAAGACGACGTATCATGATAATTCCCGGCTGAAATATTGAAACCTCTCTTCCTTGGTGCCTCACGAGGGTCTAATCCGTCAACTACGGGTTGTGCTGTCAGGCATTTGCCATCATCGCCTGCCCGCCGGCAAGCCACCAGACATGGTCCAGTTTTTCCACCCCGGTCAGCCTGTGGGTGATCAGAATAACCGTTCGGCCTGTCGTGACGGTATTAAGGGTTTCAAGGAATTCCTGCTCTGTCTGTGCATCCAGCCCGGTCGCGGGTTCGTCCAGAATAAGGATGGGGGCCTGGGTCAGCAGCGTGCGGGCCAGTGCAATACGCCTGCCCTGTCCGCCGGACAGCCGCAGTCCGCCCTCACCCAGCCATGTGTCCAGCCCTTCGGGCAGGTCGCGCACGACATCGCCAATGGCGGCGTCGTCCAGGGCCTGCCACAGATCGGCTTCCGCCGCGTCGGGGCGACCGAGCAGCAGATTGGCCCGTATGGTATCGTCAAACAGGTGGGTTGCCTGCGACAGCCACGCCATGCGCGCACGCAGGCTGTCGGGGCGGATGTGGGCTATGTTTTCGCCACCCAGGGTGATCGTGCCAGCCTGCGGGTCTGCCGCACGCAGCAGCATGGCTGCCAGGCTGGATTTGCCAATGCCCGACGGGCCCAGAATGGCCACGCGAGCACCCGGGGGAATATCGAGGTTCAGGTCCTGGAACACCCATGCGCGGTCATCCGACCAGCGGAAGGCCACGTTGCTGAAGCGGATCTCGGTTCCTGCGGGGGCTGCTTGCAATGTGTTGTCGGCATGGCCGCGGCGATCATCTCCGGCGATATCGACCACCCTGACCGCCGCCGCTGCCATGGTACCCGCCTGCAGCCCAGCCCTTGTCAACGTGCTGACACTTTCGAAGGCGGCAACGCTCAGGAACAGCAGTCCGATACCTTTCAGGACCGGAATGGCGGGAAAGATAATACCTGCAATGGCCAGCAGGACGACAAAAATAGCGGCCTGTCCGCACAGAAATGCTCCCGCCCCGGCAAAGGCCGACCGTCGGGCAAGTGTCATCTGGCTTTGCAGGAGGGCCGCGTCACTTGCGCGGACACTGGCCAGCATGCGTTTTTCCGCACCAAATGCCCGGATTTCACGCAGCCCGCCGATCAGATCGAGAACGCTGACCCGCAGATGGGCAAGCTGGGTGGCCATCTGTCCGGCTGCCGAGCGCCCGGACCGTGCGATCCGCCAGGGGATAACGAAGGCCCCGCATGCGAACAGCACGCCGATCACCACGGCAAGACCTGTATCGAGTTGCAGCGCGAACGCAAGCAGGACCGGAAACGTTACGCAGGCGCAGGCCAGCGGCACGACAAGGCGCAGGTAAAGCCCGTCCAGCGCGCCGATATCCGATACCAGGCGGGACAGCATGTCGCCCGACCGGCGAAAGCCCAGCCCGGCTGCGGCCCCGTTGGCGAGCGAGCGGAAAAACCAGACGCGCAGGTCAGACAAGGCGCGGAACATTGCGTCATGCGTGCCCAGTCGTTCGGCATAGCGCAGCGCAACCCGCCCTGCCCCCACCCATTGCAGGAACGCGGTGGTAACGATGATTTCACCCGTGATACATCCGGCCAGTCTCAGGCCCGATGAACGCACGAGGGCCAGCCCGCAGGCCAGCGCCAGCAGGGCAAGAACGCCCCCGACAGCCAGCCGCGCAGCCTGTGCGCGCCATAATCCGACAAGGGTAAGAATGGCCTGACGATCTGTCGCATGGGGAGAGGATGTGGGCAAAACCGCAGCGGGGGCAGTGCCATGGTCTGGCATGGGAGTGTTCATGCTCAGGCGGCTCCCTGCTGAAAAACGACGTGACCGTTCTGCAGGTCTATACGCTGGCCCGCAAACATGCTGATGGCGGTGGAGTGCGTAGCGAGAATGACCGTGCGGCCGGAGGCCAGGCGTTGCAGGCTTTCAAACACGGTTTTTTCCGTCTCCGGGTCCAGGTGGGCGGTGGGTTCGTCCAGCAACAGGACGGGGGCGTTTTTGAGATAGGCCCGGGCAATGGCGACACGTTGTGCCTGTCCACCAGAGAGCCCGAACCCGCCCTCACCCACCTGTGTTTCCAGCCCGTCGGGCAGGCCGGGCAGAAATTCGTCCAGAGATGCGGCCCTGATGGCTGTGGCAAGGGCGGCGTCGCTGGCGTCGGGTTTGGCGAACAGAATATTCTCGCGCAGGGAGCCCGCAAACAGCACGGGTTTCTGCCCGATCCACGAAATCATGCCTGACAGGATTTCAGGTGCGAGGGTTTCGGTCGGGGTGTTGTTGAACAGAACCTGCCCGCTATCGGGCCGGATAAAGCCCAGCAGCACTTCCATGATCGTGGATTTTCCGGAACCCGATGGCCCGGCCAGCACCAATGTTTCACCCGCAGGCACGCTGAAACTGACATGCTCAAGGGCGGTGCCGCGGGCGGCATCCCATGTGAAGCTGACATCCTCCATCGCAATGCTTACGCTTGACGGCAGAACCACAGGGCCCGGGGCGGATGCAGGGCGCGTCTTCGCTACCGGCAGGTCCAGTATGGCCGTCGCCGCACCCTGGGCATGGGCCCGGTCCTGATAGGCAAGGGCAAGGGCGCGGAGCGGGGCGAAAAACTCCGGTACGGCCAGCAGGGCGAACAGGCCGGCCGTCATGCTGTGTTCCAGTCCCGGTGCGGGCTGCCCCTCTGCCCCGGCCACCATGCTCAGGGCCTGGTGGCCGTTCATGACAGCAAGCAGAATGAAGGCAACGGCCATGGCGCAGTCGATGGAGGCGGAGGACAGGAATGCCACCCGCAGGATTTTCATGGTGCGTACACGCAGCTCGTCAGCCGCAGTTGCCAGTTTAAGGGCTTCGTCATCCGCCCGGCCAGCAAGGACGATTGTGGCAATGCCTTTCACCCGGTCGAGAAAACGGGCCTGCAGGCGTGTCATGGCAAGGAACTGATTGCGTGACGCGACTGCCGCACCAATGCCGAACGCGGCCTGGCAGAATGGTACGGACAGGCCACACAGACCCAGAACAAGGGCCGCGCGCGGCTGCACCAGACCGACCGGCACCAGAATGGCAAGGGGTGTTGCGATCCAGAGAACGGAGGCAGGCAGCCAGTGGCCGAAAAACCCGTCCAGCGCTTCGATCCGGTCGATGACGGTCGCGGCCAGTGCTCCGCTATGGGTGCGCCTGAGCAGGCTGGGGCCACCGGCCAGGATGGAGGACAGGACCTCTGCGCGCAATCTCTGCCGTGCGGCAATGCCGGCACGGGCCGCTCCCATGTCGCCCCCGATCATGGCCAGTGCGCGCAGCACGGCAAGGCAGGGAAAAAGCAGAACCGGCCACAGCGGGAAAGGCTGGCCGTCGCCCGCTCCTTTCCAGACCACAAGGGCGTGCCCGAGAATGACCGCTACACACCAGGCCTGGCCGATGCCGACAAGACCCGCGAGCAGCCCCGACCCCACGACAGACCGCACTGCCTTGCGTCCCAGACGGGATTGCGTGCGGGTCCACTCGCGTATTGCTGCTTTTTCGTTGCTCATAGGATAAGGCGTTTATACCGCTTGGCGCACGACGCAAACACTTTAGAGCGCCATGCGCCGCTGCATTTGCGTCATAACTTTTATTCGGAAAGAGTGTGGCTGTCGGGCAGCCGTTCATCCAGATGCATGATGAGTGTGAACCGCACCCCTCCTTCGCCGGTATAGGTCAGGGTTGCTTTCAACTGTCTGGCGAAGCCGTGAATGAGTTTGAGGCCGATGCCCTGGGGGGCGGTCTTCTGGAAATCACAGCCTATACCATCATCGCCGATCTGGAGTGTCACCAGATTGCCGTCACGACGCAGGCACATGTGGATTGTCCCTGCCCGCCCGTCGGGGAAAGCATATTTGATGGAGTTGGTCACGACCTCGGTGACAATAAGTGCAAGCGGGACAGCCTGATCCGGGTCCATCCAGAAATTGTCTGAGCGGATATCAAGCGTGATGCGCCCTGCCTTGGCCTCGCCCGCAATGTCCAGTGTCTGTTCGCACAGGTCTTTCAGGAAAACCGCCATGTTCAGGCTGGTCAGCGCATCTTCGGCGTACAGGGTGCGATGCAGGGTGGACAGTGCGCGGATTCTGTCACGGGCCAGTGCGAATTCTGCCCGCACTTCAGGGTGGGATATCTGGTTGGCCTGCAGGTTGAGCAGGGAGGCCACGATCTGGAGATTGTTCTTAACGCGGTGATGAATTTCCTTCATCAGCAGTTGCTGGTGTGCGACGGCTTTTTTCAGTCGCGCTTCGTGCCGGGACAGGCGGCGTGTCGCACGGGTGAACGCCTGGCCCAGTCGCTGGAGTTCAAGCGGCATGGAGCGTGTAATATGGGTGTCGAACACCCCTTCCATCTGCCATTTCTGAACGGAATAGGTCAGTCTGCGCAGCGGCCAGACCAGAACGATATTGGCGGCCAGGGTCACACCGATCAGCCCTGCGGCCAGAAACACCAGCAGCGCGGTGATCTGGAACAGCATGTTGCGCAGGGCCGCGGCCTCGAGCGGGGTTCTTTGGGTGGACACCAGAATATCGGCCCCACCTGCAATCGCGCCGAGTGCGTACCCGCCTTCGGCTGAAGGGAGGGAGACAATGGATCGCCCCGTATCCGTCAGGCGGTTTTTCAGGACATCGACAAGGGCTGGCGGTGGCGCGCTCCAGCCGCAATCCGTGCAGACGGGAAAGATTTCGCCGTTATGCATGATCAGCCACGCCTTGACCGGGCTGCTGTCATCGGAAAAAACTTCCCACCCTGACGTTCCGGCAAGATAGGCGCTGGTGCGCGAAATCTGGATGATGCCCATCAGGTAGCCATGGGTTTCGGGTAGCGCGAGAAAGACCGCAGGCACCGTAATGCGCAGGAACGCGCCGTTATCCTCCGTCCCGCCGCTTTTCTGGACGGCTTCGATCAGGGTTTCCTTGACGGGGCCGGGTGGGGCCAGACTTCCGACCCGCGCACATGAACGCCCCGGGGGCGAGACCGAAGCCATCATGCGCCGGTCGCCATCCAGTACGCTCAGCAGACAGTAACGCTGCCCGCTTATGGTTTCGGCCAGTCTTAGCGAATGAACGATCTGATCGGGCGTCAGGTCCATGTTGCCGATGGTTTCCAACGCGCTGCGCAGGCGGTCGGTATCGTGGCGGAACTGGAGATCTAGCCGCATGATGGCGGATGCCGCCCGTTGCGCGCTGCCAATCGTGCTTTCCTGGTAGCTGCGTAAGGCCAGTGACGTGCCGATTACCATGACGGGAATAGCGGAAAGGCAGATCAGAACCCGCATGCGTGCGCTGGTGGTGCTGAAAACGCGCCCCAACCCCGACAGGAAGCTGATAGCAACCCGCCGGGTAACGAAAAACCACCACAAAAAGGCTTTCAAGAAGGTTCAGTCCTGTTTTTCGCGGTCTTCCTGAATAAGTTTAAGCAGTTCCTCGGGCACAGGTTCATTGACAACATCGTCGAACAACTGATGCAGACCTCGTCGAAGCCAGATATTGAACGCCTCGTCCCGGGCTTTCTTTGGCTTTCGGGAGGGAGTGTCTTCCATACTCTTACCCAATCTGAACTCCAGCGTGCAGTGTCCCTTGCGGGGTAATTGTACCCGCCTTGCGGTCTGCTGAGTGACCGTGCAGTTCTGCTGCGTGTCGAGCCCAGGCTGCGCCATGACAATCAAACCTCTGCAGCGCTTGCGTAAGATACGACGTCCCTGGCGTTTCTTCCGGCCGGCCTGGGCCGTGCTGCTGCCTTGTGATCTTTCCTGTCCGCGGTTTTTCGATCTGCCGCTGCCTCATCCCCCATCAGCCAGATTTCCAGTTGCCTTCTGGCCCTGAACACCCGACTCTTGGCGGTACCGACCGCGCACCCTGAAACCTCAGCAAGTTCCTGATAGCTGATCCCTTCCAGAACCCCTAGCACCAAAGCTTCCCGCTGGTCGTCTGGCAGCCGTGCAAGCGCTGCATCCAGTTCGTGCAGGGCCAGCCTGTCTTCATGCGTGGGGCCGACCGCCAGAAAGGACTGGGGGGCGTCGTCCAGGTCTGATGTCTCACGTTTTTTGCGCAGGTCGGAAATAAAGCGGTTACGCATGATACGGTGCATCCACGCCCCGAAATTCGTGCCAGGCATGAAGCTGGCCTTGGCCGACAGCGCGTTGCAGACTGCATCCTGCACCAGGTCTTCCGCAACTGTCCGGTTACGGGTCAGCGCCAGGGCTTGAATGCGCAGCTTGGGCAGAATGGCTATGATCTGGTCATGGAACGTGTCTGACATTGTTTTTCCCCCGGTTTGTTTTCTTCTTATGTGTTCAATGTCTCGGGGGGCTGAAAGGTTACATGCGGATCGCGCATTGAGATCACGAAAAAGAGAGCGTGGTTTTCTGGGCAGCAGCCCAGGGGCCGTCCGGCTGTCCCGGTCAGGTCTACGGCGCGATTGCAGGCGTGCCTGTTATCCGGCAGCGTTGGCCTCGGGCCGTGGGGCAAACAGCAGGGAGTAGCGGTGGCCGCGGGTCCGTGGTCTCAGCTATGCTGGTCCATAATGGTGCGCAGCATGGCCCGCGCACGGGATACGCGGGCTTTCATGGTGCCGACTTCTACCCCGCACACCTGCGCTGCTTCCATATAGGTCATTTCCTGTGCGCCGATCAGGACCAGGGCTTCGCGCAGGACGGGGGAGAGTTGCCAGAGCAAATGCTCCAGTTCGTGCAGGTCTTCGCCTTTCCATGTCGAAGTGCTGGATGGAGAGGGTTCGGTATCCTTGCCGTATTGGGCCAGCAATTCGCGTTCCTTGCGGCCTCTGCGCATCTGCTCGAGGAAAAAATTACGCAGGATCGTAAAGCACCATGCCCGCATGTTGCTGCCGGGTACAAACGTGTCGGCCCCGGCAAGGGCGCGCAGAACCGTTTCCTGCACCAGGTCGTCGGCCTGTGCGGGGTCGCGTGTGTAAAAGCGTGCGCCACCGCGCAGCGCCGGTACCAGTGCCAGCAGTTCCGTGCGAAAAATGTCGCGCGTGGCATGGGCGGAAGGTTGTCCATCGTTTGCCAGAGTGGATACCCCTTTCGGCGGATGGCTTGGCGTGCCATCATTGCGCCATCGGTTGTTTTTGTCATGATCCAGTCATGAAGGAAGTTTGCCATGGCAGAGTCGCTGCGTGACGGTCTGATACGGGCCCTCCCCTATGGCCGACGTTACGCGCGGGCGCTTACGGGCAGCCAGCCCGCGGGCGATCTCCTGGTGGCGGAAAGTCTGCGCGGGCTTTCCACCCAACGGCCCACCGAGGGCCTTACCCCCTTGCAGCAGCTCTATCAGGCTATTTCGAGGCAATATGTGCCGCGTCATCCCGGGCAGGCATCCTATCCCAACGGCATATCCCTGCGCCAGCGCCAGCTTCTGCTGCTGACGACGCTGGAGGAAATCAATGTGGAGGTTGCGTCCAAAATCCTCGGCGTGCCCGCGGACCAGGCGCAGGACGAACTGGAGCAGGCGCAGGCCATGCTGCACGAAGGGGTGCAGACATCGGTGCTGATCATTGAGGATGAGCCCATTATCGCCATGGATATCGAGCAGCTTGTCCTGCAATGTGGGCATAAGGTGGCCGGTGTCGCCCACACCCAGGACGATGCTGTGGAACTGGCGCGTGAGACCCGGCCCGGTCTGGTACTGGCCGATATCAATCTGGGTACAGGGGGAGATGGCATGGCGGCGGTCGCGTCCATTACGGCCCTGTTCGAGGTGCCCGTCATTTACGTCACCGCCTATCCCGAACGCTTGCTGACCGGGGAGACCCTGGAGCCCTGTTTTGTTATAACAAAACCGTTCGACCCGATGACCCTTGCCGTGGCCACCTATCAGGCCGTAAGCAGCGCGGGACTGGCCAGAGCCTGAACCCCATGGGGGACGTGGTACGGCCGGTCTGTATTCGATAACCAGACATGTGGCGATAAGCCTCCGGCGAGCAGTAACCTATGGCGTCTCCCCCTCTTTTGAACCTGCAGGATATTACACTCACGCTGGGTGGAAGGCCGCTGCTTGAAGGTGCTGGCTTTGCCGTCGGTCGGGGGGAAAGGCTGTGTCTTGTCGGCCGTAACGGGTCGGGCAAGTCGACCCTGCTGAAAATTGCGGCCGGTGTTATCCAGCCCGATTCCGGAACGGTGTTCGTGCAGCCCGGTGCATCCCTGCGCTACCTGCCCCAGGAGCCAGATCTGAGCGCGTATGCGACTACGGGCGATTACGTGGCCGCGCAGATCACCGATCCGGCCAAGGCCTGGCGGGCAGCCCCCATGCTGGACGCTCTGGGCCTGACCGGCAGCGAAGGCACACAGCACCTGTCAGGGGGGGAGGCCCGGCGCTGCGCCATTGCCGGTGTTCTGGCCGCCGCCCCTGATGTGCTGCTGCTGGACGAGCCGACCAACCACCTGGACATGCCCACCATCGAATGGCTGGAGCGTGAACTGCTGGGGCTTGGCACGGCACTGGTCATTATCAGTCATGACAGGCGTCTGCTGGCCACGCTGTCGCGCTCGGTCGTCTGGCTGGATCGGGGTGTTACCCGCCGACTGGACGAAGGTTTCGATCGTTTCGAGGCCTGGCGTGAGGAACTTCTGGAACAGGAAGAACGCGACGCACATAAACTCGACCGCCAGATCGCGCGGGAGGAAGACTGGATGCGCTATGGCGTGACAGCCCGGCGCAAGCGCAATGTCCGCCGGGTGCGAGAACTGGCGGCCCTGCGTGCCACAAAGCGCGATGCCGTGCGGGCGGTGGGTACGGTCACGCTGGCAACACAGGCGGCCCCTACATCCAGCCGGCTGGTGGCCGTGGCGGAGCATGTCAGTAAATCCTGGGGCGAAAAGCGGGTTATCGATAACCTCGACCTTCGGGTATTGCGGGGTGACCGGCTTGGCATTGTGGGCGCGAACGGGGCGGGCAAGACAACATTGCTGCGGCTCCTGACCGGGCAGGACACACCCGATGAAGGCAGCATAAGCCTGGGGCCGTCCCTCAGCATGGTCACGCTCGACCAGCAGCGTCGCATGCTGGACCCCGAACGGACCCTGGCCGATACCCTGACCGAGGGCGGGGGAGATATGGTGCAGGTCGGCGCCGAAAAGCGCCATGTGATCGGGTATATGAAAGAATTTCTCTTTCGTCCCGAACAGGCCCGCACACCTGTCAGCGCTCTGTCAGGGGGGGAGCGTGGCCGTCTGATGCTCGCCTGTGCCCTGGCAAGGGCGTCGAACCTGCTGGTGCTTGACGAACCCACCAACGATCTCGACCTTGAAACGCTGGATATTCTTGAAGATATGCTCTGCGCCTATGAAGGTACGGTGCTGCTTGTCAGCCATGACCGTGACTTCCTGGACAGGGTTGCCACCTCGCTGCTGGCAACGCAGGGGGATGGTCGCTGGATCGAATATGCAGGCGGCTATACCGACATGCTGGCCCAACGCAACCAGCAGCCGCTTACAATAACTGCACCCGTACTGGAGGCAGCAGCCAAACCACGGGCCACGACGGCCAAGGTGGCGACAAAAAAGTTGAGCTACAAGGACCAGTACGCGCTGGATAACCTGCCGCGTGAAATGGAGAAACTGGAATCCCACGCGCAGGGACTAAGGGAAAAACTGCTCGATCCCAATCTGTATACCCGCGATCAGGCGGCATTCGAGCGCTATACAGACGAACTGCAGAAAACGGAAACGAAGCTGGCGGAATGCGAGGAGCGCTGGCTCGAACTTGAACTCAAGCGCGAAGCCCTGCAGGCTGAAAGCTGACCCATCCTCACAATAGAGTGAGAGCCCTGACCTGTCCCCAGCATCTCGCAGAGTTTTTGGGGGCGTTTGCACGGCAGATACCCCGGCGGGGGTGTGCGGGGATGGTATTGGAATATTCGGAGTGCTGTAATTTTCATGCAATAAAATATTGATTGGTAGGCATGAGAATATAAAAGACAATTTATTTTTTATACTTTTGTTGTGATTGGTATAGATTTTCTGGCGATGGCAGAAAATGCGGGAATTCCGATGCAATGGATTGATATTTGCAAATTTATGATTTTTATGCATAATAGTTCATCGGTATGAAAAAAAACGGATAAGGCGATGGCAAATATGTTTGGTATTATATCTGATATATTTGTATTTGTTCTTCTTCCGTGGCTTATATGGCGCGGTCTTGGACGACAGATACCTATTGCTGTAATCCCGATCTTGATCGGTATACTTCTGGCCGCGTTCCATGTTCCGGTCTCGCAGATTGGTATTCCCTCCGCCCTGGGTGAGGAAATCGGCTGGATCGCGGTACTGGTCATGGCGTTTACCGCCGGACTGGAAATGTGGCAGCACCCGGGGCAGGATACGTCGTCCGACGCTTTTGCCTCTCCGTCCATCGGGCGGCTTCTGGGCGGGGCTGTCGTTGCTTTGGGTGGTCCTTTTATTGTCGGCTCGGCCCTTGTCTACTGGTTTTTCCTGCCCCTGCCCGGCTGGCATGCGCCACGGGTAAGCCCGGGAATTGCCGCAGCGTCCATCGGTCTGTGTATTGCCGTCAGCGCCCTGCCCGTTCTGATTGGCGTGGTCCGTGAACTGGACCCGGTCCACAGTCGTGTCGGGCAACTGGCGCTGAAACTTGCCGTCATCGACGATGCCGCCTTGTGGATCGGGCTTGCCGTACTCCAGTTCATTGCCAAAGGCCCATCGGCCCTGCATGGCTGGACACATCTACAGTTTGTGGCGATCCTGCTGCTTATCGCGCTGACTTATGCGGGGTTGTGGGCGGCACGTCATTTCCGCCATCCCCCCCAATGGGTCATATGGGCAACGGTACCGGTGTATCTGGCGGCCGGGTCATGGGCGAGCCATCAACTGGGGCTGCACGAGCTGATCGGGGCCTATTTCGCGGGCGCCATCATGCCGCCAAGCTGGGTCAGGCGTTTGCCAGTTGAGCAGGTCGGGGTTTTCTCTCTGATGTGGCTGGCCCCCATGTTCTTCGGTCATAGCGGGTTGCGGATCGATGGCGATGCGCTGACCTGGCCGTCCATCCAGGGGTCGCTTATCCTCGTCGTCATTTCCATTGTCACCAAAATGGGGGCTGTGTGGCTTTTCCCGCCTGTGGGGGGGCTGAACACGCGCCAGGCCATGAGTATTGGTGCGTTGTTGCAGTGCAAAGGGCTGATGGAAATTGTCGCGGCGACCATCCTGCATGAACAGGGCATGCTGTCGGAATTCGCGTTCGCTGCCCTGATGGTGCTGGCAATTATTTCGACAACCCTGACCGGGCCGCTTTTCCGCTTTTTTGCAAAGGAAAAATCCTGACCTCTGCGGCCACCTCACGCACAGGACTGGTTGGACTGGCGATGTGGCGCAGTTTGTGAACCTGATATTGCGCACCTGACGGCATTGGGGGCGTTTTGCGCAGGTGGGAGCGATGTTCGCCTGTCAGGATCGTTCATGTGCAGGTTGTCTGGGGAAGAAAAATCATGAAGAGCAGGTCAGCCAAAAAAATCAGGGTCGCTCTGTTATGCGCAGGTCTCTGGGCATTGCCGCTGTCTGTCCGCCCCGGTGCCGCAGCCGACGTTTATGGTCCCAATCTGGAAGGATTTGCCTATCCGTGGCCTGTGGCGACATTCGATGTCATGTCCCAGCGACAGAAGTTGCACATGGCATATATGGACATTCGGTCTAAAACACCCAACGGTCGCACCGTTGTGCTGTTACATGGCAAGAATTTCTGTGCCGCGACCTGGGTCAACACTGTCAACGTGCTGGTTGCGCAGAATTTTCGGGTGGTCGTGCCGGACCAGATCGGTTTTTGCAAGTCGGACAAGCCGGATAACTACCAGTTCAGTTTTCAGGAGCTTGCGCGCAATACTCATGACCTGCTGGCCCATCTGGGCATAGACCGTGCGGTGCTGGTCGGGCATTCCACCGGGGGTATGCTGGCCATTCGCTATGGGCTGATGTACCCTGCATCGGTTGAGCAACTCGTGCTGGTCGATCCGATCGGTCTGGAAGACTGGAAAGCGCTGGGGGTTCCGTCCCTGAGCGTGAATGACTGGTACGCACGGGAGCAAAAGACGACGGACGCGAGCATACGCGCATATGAAACACAGGTGTATTATGCGGGCGTCTGGCAACCCGCCTACGAACAATGGGTGCAGATGCTCGCGGGCATGTATCGCGGTCCGGGTCGGGACATAGTGGCATGGAGTTCGGCCCGGCTCTACGACATGATTTATACCCAGCCCGTTGTTTACGAACTTGGACATTTGCGTGTGCCTACGGTTCTGATGGTGGGTGACAAGGATACCACCGCCATCGGGCGCGATGCTGCTCCGCCGCAGGTGCGGGCCACGCTGGGACATTATCCCGTGCTGGCAAAAAACGCCGTCGCCGCCATTCCGGATTCAAAGCTGGTGGAGTTTCCGGATCTGGGACATTCGCCGCAATTACAGGACCCCAAGCGCTTTCATGCCGCGCTGTTGAATGCGCTTGCTCACTAAGGTCCCCGGCCGCGTGGTATCAGGAGGGCTGACATAAAAAACGCCCGGTCTTGTGACCGGGCGTTTTTGTACCTGCTCATGCCAGCCGGGCACAGGGTGCCGCTGGCCATCATGCTTACTGCTTGCGGGTGACAGCCCAGCCGGTTTCGCGCAGGGCGAACGACAGGCCAATGGCAATGACAATACCGATAATCAGCGGCATGAACGCTTCGTGGTAGTCGGCCATGGTCATGGTCTGAGTTGACCCCATGAGGGCTGACACCAGCGGGGAAACCACACCGGTCGTGCCGAAAACAAGGAAGTTCATAACCCCGGCGGCCGTACCTTTGACCTGTGGCGGATTGGCTTCCTTCATGCTGGAGAACGGGATCATGGCAGCTCCAGAGGCAATACCCATGACAAGTGCTGTCATGTAGCGGGGCATGACGCCAACGGGCACATATAGCGCGCAAAGGCTTGCAGCCAGCAGAACCAGCGCACCGCCGATCAGGACCGGCTTGCGTCGCCCGATCTTGTCGGAAATCCAGCCCAGAAGCGGGCAGCCGATAACCCAGCCGATCGGCACCATGGACACGTCGGATGCGGCAAACGCCATGGTGGTGTGTTCGCCGTTGCTCAGCATGGATGCTCCCCAACCCAGAGCGCCGATTGTGGTTGGCACGAACAGGAGGCCGCCGATCAGCCCGGCGTACCAGCTTTGCGGGTTGGAAAAAATGATCTTGAAGGGTTGCAGCAGGTTGGCGGGGGTCAGCGCGCCATGGTGCTGTGTGCTGTCGCCCGAATCATGCGGCATGATGAACCAGACCGCAGCGGCAAGGGCCAGTCCCAGCACGCCAAAGCCCAGCCAGATATGGGGCCAGGATACATGGAACGCCCCGGCGGGGTCGATCAGCATACGCGTGGGTTTGGAGCCGAAAGCAGCCCCGGCCATGCCCAGGCATTGCGTCAGGCCGACAAACAGCGCGAGTGTTCGTGCTGGCAGGTAGCGTGCCGCAACGTAGGATGAGCCCACAAAGGCACAGATCGCGCCAATGGCCTGAATGATATAGCCGCCCACACCGGCGGCGGCACTGCCCTGTGCAAAAATCAGGCAGCCAACCCCGGTTATGGCAATAAAACCGGGCAGTACCGAATGCGCGCCATAGCGGTCCAGTAGCACGCCAACGACCAGCGCCATCAGCGCATAGACAATATAATATGAGGCAATCATCAGCCCCAGATGGCTGTTGCCCCACGCTTGCGTGAGCTCGTTCTGCATAATGCCGGGAGCAGAGCGAATGGCGTATTGATAGAAATAGAACAGCGCACACAAAAACCAGGCCAGAACGTAAAGCGGCTGGAGCTTCTGGGGCTGTTCAGTGGCAGCCGGTGCGGCTGTTGCCCCGGTGGGCGAAGATGTGGGCGGCATGTATGCTCCCGAGACGCAGGATATCTGAAAAGGGCCGGACATGGCAGGCGACCGTCAGGCCGCCTGCCATACTGAGCAGTCGCTTGCCGAGCAGTTGCTTACTGGGCAGTCCTTACTGGGCCGGCGGGCGGGCGTTGGCGGTCGCCACATGCCGCCCCCAGGAGATCAGCTCGCTCGTGCAGTCATCCCGCGGGATGACGCATTCGATCAGCACAGGCCCGTCCTTGTGGGCGAGCGCTGTCTTGACGGCCTCGTCCAGTTCGCCTGCGGTTGTGGCGCGCAGGCCCTTGCCTTTGCCGTCCTGGGCATTGAACGATTCGACAACCGCCGCATAGTCCCAGTTCTTGATGTTGTTATACGGACCGTCGTGAATCTCCACTTCGATCGTGTAACCAGCGTTGTTGATCAGGAAGATAATGACCGGCAGCTTGCGGCGGGTCATCTGTGCGACTTCCTGCGCCGTGAGCTGGAAGGAGCCGTCACCTACCATGAGGATGTTGCGACGTGTCGGCGCACCGACGGCATAGCCGAACATGGCCGGCACGGACCAGCCGATATGCCCCCACTGCATTTCGTATTCGACGCGTGCGCCACGCGGCAGTTTGGTGCGGCTGACATTGAACCATGAATCGCCCGTTTCACCAAAGATGGTCGTGTCGGGGGTTACAATGGACTGCAACGTACGCTGGATATGCTCACGCGTCAGCTTTGCCTCTTTCGCGGGGGCTTCGGGGGCGGGCACCGCAACGCCACCACCGATCTGCTTGTACTGCAGCATGGTTGCGTCTTTTTTGGCCTTGCCGGCAAAATGCTTGGCAACACCGTCCAGCAGGTCACGCAGGTGGATGGCGTTGAAGCTGAGATCGCCCAGCTTGGTCACGTCCTTGTCCGCGTTCACGACATTCGCGCCCTTGGGCCAGGCGGTCCAGCCTTCGGTCGAATAGTCGTTGAAAATACAGCCCAGCGCCAGAATGCCGTCAGCCCAGTTGAAGATGTCGTTCACCTTGGGCGAGCTTGCGCTGCCCCAGAACGCACCAATGTAGCCGGGGTGATCTTCGGGGAAGAAGCTTTTGGCGGCACCCATGGTGGCAACGCTGCACCCAAGGGCATCGGCCAGGCGAACGGCTGCGGCTTCGGCCCCGGCGGCACGCAGTTTGCTGCCGATCAGGATCACGGGCTTGTCCTTGCCTTCAATGAAGGCGGACACGGCGGCAACAGCGGCCTTGAGGGTCGCGGCGTCAGAGGCAGGCTCGGTCACGACGGCGCTGATCGGGCCAGGGGCGCGGCAGGGCTGGCCGGAGACGTTGCAGGCGATTTCGATATAGGCGGGTTTCTTTTCACGCAGGGCGGTGCGGATCACGTGATCGATTTTTTCGGGTGCATCTTCAGCCGAGGTGATCGAAACGGCGGCACAGGTCAGTTCCTTGGCGATACGGAGCTGATAGCCGTAATCGGGCGTGCCGATCGTATGGTGCAGGATATGGCCGCTGCCATGATCGTTGGAGTTCGGAGCGCCTGAAACCAGGATGACCGGCAGGTTTTCAGCATAGGCCCCGCCAATGGCGTTCAGTGCGGACAGGGCCCCGACGCTGAAGGTCACGATGGCGGCGGCGGCACCGTTTGCACGGGCATACCCTTCAGCCGAAAAACCGCAGTTCAGTTCGTTGCAGCAGTAAACCTGTTCACAATCCTTGTTCTTGAGCAGTTGATCGAGAAGAACGAGGTTGTAATCGCCGGCCACGGCGAAATGATGCTTCAGGCCGATCTGGGCGAAACGTTCAGCAAGATAGGTACCAACTGTGTATGACATATCGTTTTTCTCCTGAGTGAATATGATTTTTGTTTTTATTCTTGTCCGAAGGAAAAATTCCCGCCTGCGGAAACTGCGGCCATCCGCCTTCTTGGGGCGGCACCCGGGGGCTGTGGCTTGCGGGCGGCAGGACCCTGCTGGTCCAGCCGGCCACAGCCAGCAGCAGCGGGAATGAACCCGCTCCGGGTGGAGTCCGCATGAACCATGGTACGGATTGCAGCATCCCCCTGAGGGATGTGCTGGCACCAAAGAGGACGGAGCGGGTTCTTCATCGCAGGCACTCTACACGTCACGGGCCATGATGGAATTGACCGATATCAATTATGCCGAACATGACAAGTAATTAATAATAACATGACTGGCGGGGATGTGCCGGCATGCGTGGTGTAGGCGACTGATTCCGGTTTTGGAGCGATACAGCCCGGAAAACTGCGGATCAGTGGAAGCTGCGCTGGCAATGGATTTCGGATTTGAGGCCCATAGTAGGAAATAAAGTTTCGTTTTAAGAAATTTTTGTTGCTTTCAACGGATAACGACCCGATACTTCCCGCACCACTTCAACCCGCCACTCTCTTTGATTGGAAGGCCTCGCCCATGACACTGTCTCTGAGAAAAGTCGTTTGCTATCAGGAAGACGTCCTGATCGAAGGGGGAAAGGTCGCCCCTGTTCCGCTCCAGCTTTTTGCTGTTGCCGCCGTGATCAGGAACCCATGGGCCGGCCGTGGCTTTGTCGAGGACCTCAAGCCCGAAATTCATGCTGTCGCACCCGTTCTGGGCGAATTGCTGACATCGCGCATCATTACCATGACAGGTGGCGGCGACAGGATCGAAGGGTATGGCAAGGCGGCTGTGGTCGGGACGGAAGGCGAAATCGAGCATGCTTCGGGCCTGATCCACACCCTGCGCTTCGGCAACCATTTCCGCCGTGCGGTGGGGGCAAAGTCGTATCTGGCTTTCACCAACACCCGCAGCGGGCCCAATGCCCCGATCATGATCCCGCTGATGGACAAGAACGACGAAGGCCGCCGTTCGCATTACCTGACCATCCAGTTCAGCATCAGTGACGCTCCGGCTCCGGATGAGGTGGTGGTCGCACTCGGTGCGTCCATCGGCGGTCGCCCGCATCACCGTATCGGTGATCGTTATCAGGACCTCGCCGAGCTTGGCAGCACTCATGGCTGAGACCCCGCCTGTGCAGGATGGCCATGTCGGAAAGACCCGGTTCAGGGTTATGCAGCCTGCGCACGCAGGGGCGGATACCCTGGTCTTCCTGCACGGCGTGGGTATGCAACTGGAGTTCTGGCAGCCCCAGTTGGCATATTTTTCGCAGAACTGTCGCTGTGTCGCCTATGACATGCTGGGCCATGGCGACAGTCCGCTCCCGCCTGCCGCACCCACACTTGCCGATTACAGTGCCCAGTTTCTGGACGTGGTTGAGCATCTGGGCCTGGGACGGGTCACGTTCATCGGTCATTCCATGGGGGCGCTGATCGCGATCGACGCTGCAATCCGCTACCCTGACCGTGTCGAACGGCTGGTAGCCATGAACGGGGTGTACGATCGTACACCGGCGCAGAAGGCGGCCATCGCAGCCCGTGTCGACCAGCTTGACGGCACTGTACCGGACTGGTCGGCAACGCTGGACCGCTGGTTCGGGGGCGAGCCTGCGGCTGACGCGCTTGCCCGGCGGGCCAGCCTGCATGACCTGCTCATGCGTATCCAGCCGGAAGGGTATGCCCGGACCTATCGCCTGTTTTCGGTTTCGGATCAGGTGCATGTTGACACGCTGCCGACACTGCAGGCCCCTGCCCTGTTCCTGACCGGCGAACTCGACCCGAATTCGACGCCTGCCATGTCCGAGGCCATGGCCCTTGCCTGCCCGAACGGACGGGCCAGCATCCTGCCCGGTGAGCGCCATATGATGAGCTATGTTCATCCTGCGTCCACCGATCGCGCAATTACAGAATTTCTGCATGAAACGGGGACTGAAAATCTCCCTGTTTTCAGGAGTCCCACACCATGAAGTTCTCGCTTTTTGTTCATATGGAACGGTACCGGGCTGACCAGACCCATGCGGAGCTGTTCGACGAACTGGAACAGCTTGTGCAGATTGCTGAAGCCGGTGGCATGGAAACCGCCTGGATTGGCGAACACCATGGTATGGAATTTACCATCGCCCCCAATCCATTCATTAATATTGCTTATCTGGCGAGCAAGACATCGCGTATTCGTCTGGGCACGGGCACGGTTATCGCGCCTTTCTGGCACCCGCTAAGGCTGGCGGGGGAAGCCGCCCTGACCGATCTTGCCACCAAAGGCCGGCTTGACCTGGGTATTGCCCGTGGCGCGTATGCTTTTGAATATGAGCGCATGCTGCCCGGGCTGGATGCCTGGACCGCAGGCCAGCGCATGCGTGAACTGGTACCGGTTCTGCGCAAGCTGTGGGCAGGCGATTACGCCCATGACGGCGAATTCTGGAAATTCCCCAAATCGACTTCGGTGCCGAAGCCAACGGGCGGCGACATGCCGCTGTGGCTGGCCGCACGTGACCCGAACTCGCATGCATTCGCAGTGGAAAATGGCTGCAATGTGCAGGTGACGCCACTGGCTTCGGGCGATGATGAGGTGCAGAGCCTCATGGACCGTTTCAACGCGGCCTGCGCCCTGCATCCTGATATTCCGCGCCCGGATGTGATGTTGCTTTTGCACACATACGTCGCGTCCAGTGATACGGATATCGAGCAGGCTGTCCAGGAATTGAGCCGTTTTTACTGTTATTTCGGCGCATGGTTCAAGAACCAGCGCACCATAGAAAACGGGTTCATCGAGCAGTTGAGCGACGCGGATATGGCGGAAATGACCATGTTCAGCCCGGACGTGATTCGCAAGAACCTGGTTATCGGCACAGCGGGCTCGGTCATTGACCGGCTGAAAAGCTATGAAGCCATGGGTTATGACCAGTACAGTTTCTGGATCGACAGCCTGATGCCGTTCGAACGCAAGAAGGCGTCGCTTGAGCGGTTCATCAACGAAGTTATGCCTGCTTTCGCCTGATTTCCGACACGCCCAAGGATACAAGCCCCATGCGGGAATTCGAGCATTACATAGACGGTCGTTTTGAAAAAGGTCAGACGAACTTTGAAAGTATCGATCCCGCAACACAGAAGCCCTGGGCGCTTATGCCATGTGCCAGCGCGAACGATGTCGATCGCGCGGTGCGTGCCGCCCATCGGGCTTTTTCCGAGCCCCAATGGGCGGGGCTGACGGCAACGCAGCGTGGCAAACTGCTTTTCCGGCTGGCGGACCTGCTGGAACAGGCCGTGCCCGAACTGGCGGAGCTTGAAACACGCGATACGGGAAAGATCATTCGCGAAACGCGTGCCCAGATCGCTTATATTGCGGAATATTATCGCTATTATGGCGGTCTGGCCGACAAGATGGACGGCCGTTATGTCGCCATCGACAAGACTGATACTGAGGCCTACCAGCAGCGTGAGGCCATAGGGGTTGTGGCGGCTATTGTGCCGTGGAATTCGCAGCTTTTCCTGTCTGCCGTCAAGCTCGCGCCAGCATTGGCCGCAGGCTGCACCGTGGTGCTCAAGGCATCCGAGGATGGTCCGGCCCCACTGCTCGCCTTTGCACGTGTAATTCATGAGGCGGGCTTTCCACCGGGTGTGGTCTCGATCCTGACAGGTTTTGGGGATGAGTGCGGCAAGGTGCTGACCAGCCATCCCCTTGTTGCACGTATTGCCTTTACGGGTGGGCCGGAAACAGCACGGCATATTGTTCGTAACAGTGCTGAAAACCTCGCGTATCTGACGCTTGAGCTGGGTGGAAAATCACCAGTCGTGGTGTTCCCCGACGCGGATCTGGACAGTACGGTCAATGCTGTCATTTCGGGTATTTTTGCGGCAACCGGCCAGAGTTGTGTTGCGGGGTCGCGTCTGCTGGCCCACCGCGACATTCTGCCGGCCTTGCTGGAACGGCTGAGTGCGCGGGCCATGACAATTCGTATTGGCGCGCCCGATGACATGCAGACCGAATTCGGCCCTTTGGCAACAGACCGCCAGCGTCGCCATATCGAAGATCTTATCGCCCGCAGCCTTGCTGCCGGTGTGACGCTGGTCACGGGTGGGCGGGTACCGCAGGGTTTTCAGACCGGGTTTTATTTCGAACCGACAATCCTGCTGTGCGACAATGCTGACGCCCCCTGCCTGCGGGAGGAGTTTTTTGGACCAGTGCTGAGCGTTCTGCCTTTCGATGATGAGGCAGATGCCATAGCCAAGGCGAACGATACGCCCTTTGGCCTTGCCGCGGGCCTGTTTACACGCGATCTGGCGCGTGCCAAGCGTGTGACGGCCCGGCTTAGGGCGGGTATTGTCTGGGTCAACACCTATCGCATGATCTCTCCTCTCATGCCGTTTGGCGGATTTGGGCTGAGCGGGCTGGGGCGTGAAGGCGGAAGTGAGGCCATTCTCGATTACATGCGCACCAAGTCGGTCTGGATCCGCACGTCGGACGAGCCGATCGCTGATCCGTTTGTAATGCGGTAAAGAGGTTTTCATGATTTACGAAATTCGCACCTATCAGCTCAAGACGGGCACAGTACCCGCGTATGTCAAGGCCGTGTCCGAAGAAGGGATTGCGATACAGAAAGACTATCTCGGCACACTGGTCGGATATTTTTTCTCGGAAATCGGCCCTCTCAACCAGATCGTGCATATCTGGGCGTATAAAGACCTGGCCGATCGGGACGCGCGACGTGCGGCCCTGGGTGATGATCCCCGCTGGGTGGCGTTTTTGCCCAAAATCCAGTGTCTGATCGAGACAATGGAAAACAAGATCATGAAGCCCCTGCCCTTTTTCGAGACCACACCTGTATGACCCGGGGTGCTGTCTCCGAGGATAGTCCGTATGAGATTGTCGAACAGAACAGCGCCTCCTTTGTCCCGCTTTCCGCGCGACATGGACAGGTCAGGGACCTGTTCACTCTGTGGTTCACCACCAGTATTGCCCCTTTTCCCATTGTAACGGGGGCAAGCATCGGCTTGCAGTCGCATCTGTCCCTGTTCTGGGCGATCAGCGCCATTTTATGTGGTCATCTGCTGGGTAGCCTGGTGCTGGCTGCGTGCTCGGCCCAGGGGCCGCAGATGGGGCTGGCGCAGATGGTGCAGGCACGCGGTCAGTTCGGCCGTTACGGTGCGCTGCTGATCGTTTCCATCTCGGCTCTTTTGTATCTGGGTTTTTTTACTTCCAATACGGTGCTGGCCGGTCAGGCGCTGCATGGGCTGGTGCCGGTCGTAGGCATTGGCACCGGGGGGCTGCTGGCGGCGTTCTGCGCCGTTACGATCGGCATTCTGGGTTACCGAACCATCCATCTGCTCAACCGGGTCGGGATGTGGTTCATGGCCACGGCCCTGCTTGCGGCCTTTGCCTGCGTGCTGGCGCGTACCCCGGCTTCGGCCTGGTCCCTCCAGGGCTTCAACACTCTGGGCTGGCTTCTGTGTTTTTCGACATCGCTGGTCTGGAATACGTCTTACGCGTGTTACACGTCCGACTATTCGCGTTACTTGCCGCCATCGGTGGGACTGCGGCGGCCTTTTCTGGCCAGTCTGGCAGGCTCGGCGTCGGGTGCGGCGCTCAGTTTCATTTTTGGTGCGGTCGTCGCGGCCAGCATGCCCCAGTTGCATGATCCGATGCAGGCAGTGTCGTCCGCCACGGGGTGGCTTGGGCCGGTTCTGCTGTTCCTGTTCCTGCTCAATATCATCAGCCATAACGCGTTGAATGTTTACGGCGCGGTTCTGGCGCTGATAACCATGCTCCAGACCTTCATTGCGTCGTGGGAGCCCGGTCGGGGTGCCAGGATCGGTATTGCCGGTGTGGTTCTGGCTGGCTGTCTTGGGGTGGCTGGTGCATTCGCGGACAGTGCTGTTCCGGTTTTTATCAATATTGTCGTGGCACTTCTTATTGTTCTGGTACCGTGGGTGACGATCAACATCTGTGATTTCTACATCTTGCGGAAAGGACAATACGATATAGCGTCGTTCTTCCGGGCCGATGGCGGGCGCTACGGGTTGTTCGACTGGCCGGCCTGTGCCGCATTCCTGATCGGTGTTGCTGTCCAGCTTCCTATTACCGCAAACGCTTTTTTTACCGGCCCGGCTGTACACCTTCTGCACGGGATCAATATTGGCTGGCTGATTTCTCCCCCTGTGACACTTTTTGCCTTTCTGGCCCTGCGCAGGGCACGCGATGGAAAGCGACCGCAATAGCCCTCTGGCGTTTAATCTGACCTGCATATTGCGCGGCATGCGGGGCTTGCCGCGACGTGCTTCGATGCCCCTGGGTCTGACACTGCCATATGACGATCATGCAAGGGTCGTGATCTTCTGGTAGCGAAGAAATGCGCTTACTGCGCTGTGTTTGGCATACCGGTGCAGGCGGACAGTACTTCACGGATCAGGATTTTCTGTGCTGCCGATTGCCGGTCGGATCTGCGAACGGCAATGCCGAAACGTGAAATCTGGCGCCATCTGTTGTGCCCGAGACAGCGCATGTCATCACGCTGTATCCAGATCTGTGCATAATGTTCAGGAAGAAAGCCGATGTAACGGCCTGAGAGAACAAGAATGGCCTGCGCTTCCATATTCGATGCGGCGGCCGTTCCCCTGGCGTTGGGAAATTCGCTCAGGTCCTGGCTGGAGGCATAGCGCCGTACCACGAACGGATGTGCCGCAACATCGTCACGGGTCAGCCCGGTATCCGCCGCGCGATGATAGAGCGGGTGGTTCTTGCCGCAGAACAGCGCGTGGTATTCCAGAATCATGGGAATGAACACGATGCTGTCGTTGTTCATGAAACCGGGCATGATTGCGATGTCGAGAGTGCCGTTGGAAAGTTCTGTTATCAGATCTTCCGGCGAGGCAACCCGGACGTTCAGCGAGACATCGGGGGCGATCAGTCCAAAACGGTGCAGAGCGACGGAAACCGGCAGGTCGGGATTGCTGATGGTATTGTCAACCACGCCCAGCCTGACCATGCCCCGAATATCATGTCCAAGATGTTGCACGGCGCTGTTGAACGCGCCCAGGGCCGAAAAAAGGGGTCGGCTTTCTTCATAAACCAGCCGCCCCTGTTCGGTCAGGGCAAAGCCCTGTCGACCACGGTGGCAAAGCACCGCGCCAAGCCGTTCTTCCAGGGATTTGAGATGCTGGCTGATGGCGGGCTGGCTCAGGCCCAAGGCGACCTGCGCGCCCAGAAAACCCTGATGTTCCACCACGGCACGAAAGACCTGAAGGGCGCGGATATCCGCCGGGGCAAGCTGCATGGACTAATCGACCCCTTTGCATAAGTAGAGCCAATATAAAGATCAAAACTTTCATATGTGCAAGGCATGCCCGCTTATCGTATCGACAGTGAAACGGGCTGCGTCGTGATGCCGACTGCCCGGTCCCTTATCGCGACAGGAAAATTTGTCTTGGCCAAGAACAGTTATGAATCCGGGCGGCTTGACCTGCCATTTGTCGGAATTTCAACATTCGGAAAATTTCCTCTGGCGTTGGACTGGGACAATATTCAGGCCGATGTCGCGATCCTTGGCGCCCCGTTCGATATGGGAACCCAGTTTCGTTCAGGCACCCGGTTCGGACCGCGCGGCGTGCGTGCGGCCTCGACCCTGTTTTCTTTCGGTCACGCAGGCGCTTATGACCATGAAGACGACGTAACCTATCTGGAGCAGGCCCGCATAGTCGATATTGGCGATGCCGACATGGTTCATACGGATACCCCGACCAGTCACGCCAATATTGAAAAAGGGGTGCGCGCGATCCTGAAGGCTGGAGCCATTCCAGTCGTGATCGGTGGGGATCATTCGATCAACATTCCCTGTATCAACGCATTTTCCGATTTTGGGCCGATTTACATCATCCAGATCGACGCACATCTCGATTTTGTGGATGAACGGCATGGTGTACGCAATGGTCATGGCAACCCGATGTGCCGCGCATCGGAGCACGCGCATGTCAAAGGAATTTCCCAGTTCGGTATTCGCAATGTGTCGTCCACCGCGCGCGAAGGCTACGTGGCGGCGCGTGCGGCGGGGTGCGATATTCTTTCCGTGCGTGATGTCCGGCGTCTGGGGCTTGAGGCCGTTCTCGCGCGGATACCCGAAGGGGTGCCCTATTACCTCACGATCGATATCGATGGTTTCGATCCGTCCATTGCGCCGGGAACGGGCACGCCCAGTCATGGGGGATTCCTGTACTACGAAGTGCTGGAACTGTTGGCTGGCGTTGCCGCAAAAGGCCCGATTGTGGGGATCGATCTTGTCGAGGTCGCCCCCCCCTACGACCCGACGGAAATCACCTCTATCCTCGCGGCGCAGCTTCTGCTGAACTTGATCGGTCGTATCCTGCATTATCGCACGTGCGCGGCGTAACGTTCGCCCGAACATGTTTGTGCGGTACCCATCAGGCCTTTTATGTCATGCGCGATGGAACACGGTGAGATTGCGGGGGCGCTTGTGCCCTGCGTGCCGTTTCCTGCCGCAGTTGTGCGGTCATGAGCGCTGAAAGTCGGTAACGAACCATGGATCGCCGTTTGATACCGCTTGTGCTTGGGTGCTTTTTAGGCACGTTTCTGGAATGGTACGACTACGCGCTATACAGTTACCTGGCGACATCCATTTCGGTAGCGTTTTTCCCCACGGGTGACGCCTCCGTTGCGCTGATGGAGACTTTTGCGGTTTTTGCGCTTTCCTTTCTGGTTCGGCCATTGGGGGGCATGTTCTGGGGCTATATCGGCGACCGTTTCGGACGTAAGCTGTCGCTTTCGGCCTCTATTCTGCTGATTTCATGCAGCACCGCCTGTATCGGGCTTATTCCCGGCTATCGCACAATCGGGGTTTACGCGCCCGCGCTGCTTCTGTTCTTCAGGCTGTTGCAGGGACTGTCTGCCGCCGGGGAATACGCCGGGGCCGCCATTATTCTGGCCGAAACAGTGCCTGCCAGACTGCGTGGCGTGCTGACCGCTGTTGTTCCTGCGGGGGAAGCCATGGGGCTGCTGGCCGGCGCCTGCCTGATTTTTGGTGTCTCCGCACTGTCCGGCACCGGCCCTCTGCAGGACTGGATGTGGCGCGCGCCCTTTCTGGTGTCGGTGCCACTTGGCCTTCTTGCATTTTTCCTTCGTCGCAATGTGTTTGAGACAGCCCCCGCACCGGCCCTGCCCCACGACCTTGCCCCCTTGCGGCATCTTGTCAGCCAACATAGCCGTATTCTGCTGATCGGGATGATGGCTGCGGTGCTGGACGCGGTGGGTTTTTATTTTGTACTGACTTTCCTGCCAACTTTTCTTGCCTCGGCGGGGCTCATTGCAGCCCATAGCCCGGTGAAATGGGAAATCCTGCCGCTGCTAATTTTTGTTCCCGCCGTTATGGGTGCGGGCTTTCTGGCGGGACGGTGGGGGGCGGGGAAAGTTCTGGCCCTGTCGGCACTGTGTTTTATTCTGTTTTACCTGCCGCTGTTATGGGTCATGCCCTATCTGCCATCGGGCGGTATTCTTGCCTGCGAACTGCTGCTTGCGGCGTTCCTGGCTCTCGCGGATGGTGCCTTGCCGTTCTTTCTGGCCGGGCTGTTCCCGGCTGAGGTGCGCTATTCCGGTTTTGCTGTATCTTTTAACCTGTCAAATACCATTTTCGGTGGTACGACACCGCTTGTCATGACTCTGTTCGGTCATCTGAAGCACGCATATGTCCTGTCTGCCGGCTGGATTATAGGTGCTGCCTGCCTGACATTGCTGGCCGTTTACATGGCCTCGAACAGAGTTAACGCCACCCCATGACACCGGATGGGCCAATGTATCGGGTGCATGGGCCATGCCCTGGGTGGCGATATGGGCCGTAAGTCGGGACGGCGGCCGAATTATGCGTCCAGCAGGCAATGCCACTCGATCCGTTGGATAGATTTAAAAATTTCATTTCAGCGTATCATGTTTTTATCTTGGGTTTGTTTTCCGCACGGGTTTGCCGCGTGTGCTCCATCTGTTCGTTCTGGTTCTGATGCGGCGTAAAAGCATATGTGCTGGGCGCAAGCATACCGCCGACAAAATAACTGGCGAGCCGGTCTATTGTTTCGTCTATGTCATCGCCCCGGTAACGTTGGGTCGAGACTTCATCCAGTCGGGCGACATCGGCCAGAACGTAAAGATACGCCCCGATCATGAATGTCATGCGCCAGTGGATATCCGCAGGGTCTATATGGGGTAATGCGTTTTCAAGAGCGGCGATATAACGCTGCGTGACTATATCATAGACGTCCTTACGGATCTGGAAGGCATTGTATTCTGGCTCGGTATGAATGCGGGCCTGTAGCCTGCTCCAGGCGGTATACTGACGTTTGATGTCAAACTGCGGTCGTAAATAGGCAAGAATGATATTCCGTGCGTCCGGGGGTGTGCCGTTGGCTGCGGCCTCGACGGCATCCAGGGCCCGCATGCGCAATGTGCTGACCTCGCTCCCGCGCCGCTTGTATACCGCCTCGAACAATGCCTGTTTGGAACCGAAATAATAGCCGATCAGGGCCTGGTTGACCTCAGCGTGCCGTGCGATGTCGCGCAGGGTCGTGCCCGCGAAGCCCAGAGCTGCGAACTGCTGCTCAGCAACATCGAGAATGGTATCGCGGGTGGCGAGAGATTCCGCCGGGCGTCCTGGCTTGCGTGGTGTTTTGGCTGTCTTGCTCATGATTCTGTCTCTTTTCCCCTCATGAGGTTTAGCCTCTTGAAACGAGGTGGAAAAGTACAATCCAGAACGCCCGGAAATGTTTCGTTCATATCCCCCAAAAGCCGGTAAAAAATTCGCGGGGCAACGCGGAAGGAAACATTCGGGGCAGAGCGGGCGGACGTTACGGGAGCGATTGTAAGGTGGAATGTGCCACAGGGCTCATGCTGCGGTCTTTACGCGGTCAGGGTCGAAATCGGTTGCGTTATAGGCGTAGACCCAACTGGCCTGAATGCCCGAAGCATGGGGATTGAACAGGCCCTTGATCTTGTAGCTCAGATCGCGTTTGAACTGCGCAAGGCGGCTGCGTTTATGATAAGTCTTTCCACGTTCACGTGATTCAAGCTGCACTCGACTGGTGCGTGGCAGGCGTTCGCCCTCATAGGCCTTGAGCGCTGCGGGAATGTCATGGCCTTTGGCGGCAAGGGCCCTGCCCAGAACGAAGGCGTCTTCAATGGCCATGGCGGCACCCTGTGACAGGAACGGAAGCATGGGATGTGCTGCATCGCCCAGCAATGTGACATGACCTTTGGACCAGCCTGTCATGGGGTCGCGGTCGAACAGCCCCCATTTGAAAACCGAATCCGTGCGTTCGAACAGTTTGACAAGATTGGAGTGCCACCCTGAAAAAACCCCCAGCAGTTCTTCGCGCGAACTGGGTACGCTCCACGATTCCTCAACCCAGTTGCTGGATTCCGTTACGGCCACGATATTGACGGCCGCACCGCACCGTACGTAATACGTTACGACATGCGCGCGCGGTCCCATCCAGAAAGATGAATCGGGGCTGACAAAATCGGGCATCTGATCGAAAGGCACCACGGCGCGGTAGCACATCTTGCCCGTGAAATTTGGTGCCTCAGCGCCAAAAAGCGCGCCGCGTACCGTGGAGCGCACGCCATCGGCCCCTACGATCAGGTCGGCTTCGTATTCGGTGCCGTCATCGAAAATTGCAGCGGCTTTGTTGCCGCGCTGTTCCACACCCACGCACCCGGTATTGAACTGTGTGATATCCGCAGGCAGGTCGGATGCCAGCAGGGCATGCAGATCGGCACGATGGACGTGGTAGAACGGGGCGCCATACAGGCGCGGGCATTCGCCAGCCAGCGGCGTGCGAAAGTTTTCCTGTGCGGTTTTCCAGTTCCGGCCAACCAGCGCCTGCGGCAGAAAAGCGATTTTCTCCAACCCGTCTTTCAGTCCGAGTGCCAGCAGGACTTTGACAGCGTTGGGAGTCATCTGAATACCGGCCCCGACTTCGCCGAAGGCGGCGGCCTTTTCAAACAGACGGACTTCGATCCCCGCCCGCAAAAGGGCGCGGGCCAGTGCAACGCCGCCAATGCCGCCGCCGATAATACCTACCCTTGTTGTGTTGCTCATGGTGTTATCCAGTTCAATGCGTCCCCGGCGGCCCGAAGCAATATTTTTGGCTTCAATGGCGCGGAGTGGTGTCGTTAAAAAACACTGTTTGTCTCGTCAGATATCCAGAACAAGGCTGTCATCCGCTGCGCGGGAGCAGCAGATGATCATCGTGCCTTCCCGCTCATGCGTGGCGGCGGGCCACACCGTGTCACGGTGGTCCACCCGGCCTGCAAGCACACGGACCTGGCATGCGCCGCAAACACCTTCTTCGCAGGAATAGGGAACGTCTATTCCTGCGGCGAGACAAGCATCCAGAATGGTTTCCGTCGCCCCGATCTCCAGCGTGCGGTTCTGTCGCGCCAGCGTGACGCTGAACGGGGCTGACGGGGTGCCGGCGGGTGTTGCCGGGGCTTCGAAATACTCTGTATGCAGGCGTTCGGCTGGTCTGTCCGCAGTCGCGAGGTCGAAGGCCTCCAGCATGCGCAGCGGGCCGCAGCAGTAAAGCTCTGTGGTGGGGGCAATGCCCGGTAAAAGATCCTCAAGCCTGGGGGCTGCTTTTTCGCCGGTTGCGTAAAGTGTGACATTCGGGTCCGCAGCCAGGGTGTCGGTATATAAAAACGCGTCGGATGTTCTGGCCCAGTAGACCAGGCGGACGGGTTCAGCGCGGGCGCGCAATGCGTGATAATGGGTCAGAAGCGGCGTAACACCTATGCCGCCGGCAAACAGAACGCTTTCTGCCTTTGTTGTACTGACAGGAAACGTATTGCGCGTTGCCCTTGCGGAATATTCGGCGCCGATCGCTGCCTGCGCATGCAGGGTCCGGGAACCGCCGCGCCCGTCCGGCAGGCATTGCACCGCTATGCTGTAGCTGCGTCCCGTAGGGTCCAGTTCGACCAGGCTGTATTGTCGTGTAAGGCCGGGCGCAATGTCCAGGTCGATATGCGCGCCGGGGCTTGCCGGGGGCAGGATTGCCCCATTTGCGGCAGTGAAGCGGAAAATCCTGGTATCGCGGGCCGCCTGCTCTATGCCGTCAAGCCGTAATACGACGTTCGTGGGTTCAGTAGACACCGTAGGTTACTCCCAGGTCGCGCAGCCAAGACCGGTAGCGCTGGCCCATAAGGTCGGTCCGGTGGTGCAGTTCGTAGCGTAGTTCGACGGGAATGCGCTCGGGTCTCTGGGTTTCAACGATTTCGCGGTCCTGGTTGAACACAACATCGGCGCGTTTGCGGGTCTGTTCCGGGTCCGGAGCCGGTTTGATGTTCAGGGCGGCACAGATGCGTACAACGGACTGTTTTTCGTTAATGGCCTGCACGGTAAAGAATGTCGTGAACGTGTGGCTTACATCCGTGACCGGATTGCCCTGCTTGTCCGCGTCCTGTGTGCGCTTGGAGAAATAGGCCACAAGAGGGCGAAAGGCATGGTACGTATAAAACGCAACGACCGGCACCCCTCGAAAATCGCCCTGAGGCTGAAACACCCTGACTTCTGAGGATTTCAGGCCGGTCGGTGTCAGTTCGACACTATAGGGCAGAAGCCGGTCCGGGTTTTCCGTAACGCCGTTCAGCCCGGCATGAACGAACGGGAAATGGGTTGCGTCGATAAAATTCTCGACCGAACGGTAGCCATTGGCTTCATAAATATAGGGGCCGGAATGCACCTTGATGAAGTCCGCATCGTCCCATTCGGGAAAAACAGGAATATCATGCGTGGGTTCGCCCAGGCTCATCCACACAAAGCCATAGCGCTCCACGACCTTGTAGGTGAAGGCGGTGGCTTTTTTCATGGGCGTTTCGTCAGGTGCCGCGGGCATGAGCGTGCAGCGCCCCTGCGTGTTGTAGCGCCAGCCATGGTAGGGGCAAACGACCTGATCGTTCTGTATCCACCCCTTGGAGAGCCGTGCGCCGCGGTGAATGCACAGGTCTTCCCACACATGCACAACGCCATGGCTGTCGCGCCAGAGAATGAGATCGCGTTCAAGAAGCGTGAACGGGTAAATCTTGTCAGCTTCGAAATCGGTTGAAAATCCGACAACATGCCAGTCGTTGAGCAGAACGGGGTCCTGGCAGCCGTCACGCTCGGTGATGGGAAGGGCTCTGGTGTTCATGATCTTGGTCTCCAAGGCGGATTCGCCAGGGCCTGGCGCTGATATTAGTCATACGTTTAATATGAAAATGCGGTACCGGCAATTAAAATGTTACGATCGGTTATCAGACATCCATTGCGGTTGTTGCCCGTGGGTATAATGCTCTGCTTGCTCCCACTGCTTAGAGGCTGTTTCAAAAGTTAGTCGGGTCGGTCTGAGCGGGTCTTTTCCGGCCTGAATACGTTGGATTCTTGCCCCGATGCCCCGCATCGTGGCTTCAAATCCGCCTTTTCAGGCCAAAAAATCCCTCGCCAGCCCTCTGCCGCCGACTTTCGAAACAGCCTCTTAATAAAAACCTCCCTTAAGGATGGGGTCTGAAAATTCGCCCTCCCCTCTCTGTGCCTCATCGGGTTGGGGTGTGCGTGAGGCCGAGCATTATGAGGGGCTCGGTATAATTCATTAATTGATGAATAAAGCGTTGTCGATTGGCGGGCGGCCTTTTTCAGTGATCAACGAAAGAAACATTTGTATTTTATTTTCTAATTGCGATACATATGTTTCATTCCTTTCAGCATATGATCCGCAAGGTAAATCGTGGACAAAGGCCCCCTGAACGACGCGCTTGTCGCGGGTTTTGAATCGCTTTCTCCGCAGTTGCAGGCTGCGGCGCGGTATGTTGTCGACAACCCGCGCGACGTCGCCTTGCTGTCCATGCGCGAACAGGCACGGCGGGCGGAGTTGCAGCCGGCAACCATGACCCGCCTTGCCAAGCATCTCGGGTATGACGGTTACGACGCCATACGCACGCTGTACAAAGATGCCATGCGCGACAGGCTGGCCGGTTTTGCGGACAAGGCCGGGGCTCAGGCACAGCACCAGAAACTGTTGGGCGATGGCGCTCTGGCGGCGGCAATCCTTTCCGCCATGCGCGAGCAGGTCGGCCAGCTTGCGACCCCCCACGCCCTGCCCCGTATCGCGCAGGCAGCCGCCTGCCTGAGCCGTGCCCGCATGGTATATTGTCTGGGCCTGCGCGCCAGTCATCCCGTTGTGTGGCACCTGCATTATATTCTGTCGCTCAGCGGCGGAAAGTCCGTGTTGCTCGACGGTATCGCAGGGACCGGGATCGACCCGATCGCCCGGGCGGACCGGCAGGACGCGCTGCTGGTTGTGAGCATCATGCCTTATACCCGTGCAAGCATAGAGGTGGCCGAATATGCAAAACACCTGGGTGTGCCCATTATTGCCTTGACCGACAGTGAGGTATCGCCCCTCGCCCGTCTGGCGGATGCCTCCATCCTGGTGCAGACCGAAAGCCCGTCGTTTTTTCACAGCCTGGTGCCGGCCTTTGCCGTGGCCGAGGTGTTAGGCGCCCTGATAGCCGGCCATGGCGGTGAGCGTACGCTGGCCGCCCTCCAACGTTCCGATGCGTGGCTTGAGGCCATTCAGGCGCATCTTCCCACCCCTTCTGTCAGGACAGGTTCATGACGCATCTGCTGCATCGTTCCATTCATGGACATTTGCCTGTCGCCGTGGGGGGCAAGGGTATTCATCTGTACGATGCAGACGGAAAATCCTATATCGATGCCTCCGGCGGCGCGGCGGTGTCCTGTCTGGGACATAACCATGCGGAGGTTCAGGCTGCGCTGCATGCCCAGCTTGACCGGCTGGCCTATGCCCATACCAGCTTTTTTACGACCCGGGTGGCGGAGGAGCTGGCGGATATGCTTATAGCTGACGCACCGGCAGGGCTTGAGCACGTCTACCTTGTCAGCGGTGGGTCCGAAGCGGTCGAGGCCGCACTGAAGATGGCGCGGCAGTATTATGTCGAAAAGGGAGAGGCCGGGCGGCGGCATATCATTGCACGCAGGCAAAGCTACCATGGCAATACGCTGGGGGCGCTTGCGACGGGTGGTAATGAATGGCGCCGCGCCAGATTTCGTCCCCTCTTGATCGAAACCCACCATATAGCCCCCTGCTTTGCCTATCGCGGCAGGCATGAAGGTGAAAGCGATGCTGCCTATGCCGAACGCACGGCGAACGAGCTTGAGGCAAAAATTCTCGAACTCGGTGCCGATGAGGTCATGGCGTTCGTGGCGGAAACCGTCGTGGGGGCAACTGCCGGGGCCGTGCCTCCGGTTGCGGACTATTTCAGACATATTCGCAGAATATGCGACAAATACGGCGTTTTGCTGATACTGGATGAGGTGATGTGCGGCATGGGCCGCACCGGCACGCTGCATGCCTGCGAACAGGACGGCATATCGCCCGATATCATGACGATCGCCAAAGGCTTGGGCGGTGGCTATCAGCCGGTGGGCGCGGTGCTGCTGTCGGGGCGTATTTTCGATACATTTGCCAACGGGTCGGGGTTTTTCCAGCACGGACATACCTATGCCGGACACCCGATGGCCGCTGCCGCAGGCCTTGCTGTGCAGACCGTGGTCAAGCGTGATGGTCTGCTGGGTAACGTGCGGATTATGGGGGATTTCCTGCAGGCGGGACTGGAGGCCCGTTTTGGGGAACATCCTCATATCGGGGATATGCGTGGCCGTGGCCTGTTTCGTGCGGTGGAACTGGTGCGCGACCGTGCCAGCAAGACCCCTTTCGATGCCGGGCTGAAACTGCATGCCCGTATCAAGCAGGAGGCTCTGGCGCGTGGCCTGATGGTTTACCCCATGGGGGGCACCGTAGACGGCCAGAGTGGCGATCATGTGCTGATAGCGCCGCCCTTCATTGTCGGGCAGGCCGATATAGGGGCGATTGTCGAACGGCTGGGCGATGCGGTCGATGCCGCTCTCGTTGCGATATGACGTTAGGAAAAGCGGTGTCGGGGCGGGTGATGCGTGTTTTCGGATGGAGAGGACGTTTTTTATGACAATGCGTATCACCCCCTGGTTGCTGGGGCTTTTCGCGCTGGTTCTGTCGGTGGTTCCCGCTTGCGCGGCCGATCTTGTCGTGGCGACCGATACGGCCTTCATGCCGTTCGAATTCAAGCAGGGTGGCAGGTATGTCGGCTTCGATATCGATCTGTGGGACGCCATCGCCAAGGATATCGGCGTGACATACACCCTTCAACCCATGGATTTCAGCGGTATTGTGCCCGCCTTGCAGACCGCGCAGGTGGATGTCGCGGTATCTGGCATGACCATCAAGGAAATACGGCGCAGGGTTATCGATTTTTCCGACAGCTATTACGATAGCGGCGTCATGCTGATGGTGCCCGTGGACAGCCCCATAACCGGGGTTGAGGATCTGAAGGGCCGAAGCCTGGCGCTCAAGACCGGTACGGCTTCGGCCGATTATGCCAAGGACCACTTCAAGGATACCGAGTTCCGTCTGTTTCCGAATTTCGACAACGCCTATCTGGAACTCATGACCGGGCGGGTCGATGCGGCCATGCACGACACACCCAACGTGCTGTACTACATCAACACAATCGGACGCGGGAAAGTCAAAACCGTAGGCGCGCAGATGATGGCGCAGCAATATGGTTTCGGTTTTCCCAAAGGCAGCCCGCTTGTAGCCAGGGTCAATGCGTCGCTCGCCCGGCTCCGCAAGGACGGGACATATGACGCCATCTATAAAAAATGGTTCGGCGTAGCCCCCAAACTCTGAACCGTTTCAACCTTGCCCAGAGACCAAGGGGAGTAAGCCAATGGATTTCGACTGGTCGGTGGTTGTCGAAGCTTTGCCAGCACTTCTGGGTGGGGCGAAGCTGACCGTTCTTATCTCGGCCGCGGGGCTTGTGGGCGGCACAGTGATAGGCGTTCTTGCCGGTTTTGCGCGCGCATTCGGCAACAGGCCGCTAAATGCCATTGCCCTGATTTATGTCGAACTCATACGCGGCACACCCATTGTGGTGCAGGTCATGTTCATTTATTTCGCCCTGCCCATGCTGGCGCATATCCGGATCACGCCGCTGAGTGCCGCTATTGCCACCATTGTCATCAACGCCGGGGCCTATATTGCCGAAATTGTGCGCGGTGCTCTTCTGTCCGTCAACAGGGGCTTGAAGGAGGCAGGCTTGGCGTTGGGCCTGCCAGGCTGGAAAGTGCTGGTTTTCGTCATCGGCCCCATTGCCCTGCGCAGGGTCATACCGCCTTTGGGCAACCAGTTTATCATCAGTCTCAAGGATACGTCGCTGTTTATCGCCATTGGTGTGGGTGAACTCACGCGTGAGGGGCAGGAAATCATGGCCTCGAACTTTCGCGCGGTAGAAATCTGGACGGCCGTTGCCATCCTGTACCTGATCATGACCAGCATCCTGACCCTTGCCCTGCGCCTGACTGAAAAAAGGATGCGCATTCTATGAGTATCGTCGAATTCCGGAATGTGACCAAAACCTTCGGCAAGGTGACGGTCCTGCGTGACGTGGACCTGCGCATAGACCCTGCTGAGGTTGTGGTGCTGATTGGCCCGTCGGGCTCGGGCAAATCCACCCTGCTGCGGTGCATCAACGCGCTGGAAACCATAGACGGTGGCGATCTGGTTGTGGACGGGATCAGTGTGCATGAAAAACCGGCCCGTATCCGTGCGCTGCGCCAGGAAGCGGGGATGGTCTTCCAGCAGTTCAACCTTTTCCCGCAACTGACCGCGCTTGAAAACGTGGCCTTTGGGCCCCGGCATGTGCGGGGTGCCGGACGGGCCGCGGCCCTGGAACAGGCAGGAATGCTGCTGGCAAGGGTGGGGCTTGCCGAGCGTGGCCACCATTATCCGTCCGAACTGTCGGGGGGGCAGCAGCAGCGCGTCGCCATTGCGCGGGCCCTGGCTGTCAAACCCAAGCTCATGCTGTTCGATGAGCCCACATCGGCGCTGGACCCCGAACTGCGGCAGGAAGTGTTGCAGGTCATGCAATCTCTCGCGCAGGAGGGCATGACCATGATCGTCGTGACCCATGAAATAGGTTTTGCCAGACAGGTCGGCACACGGCTTATTTTTATGGAAGGCGGCAGGATTACCGTTGATGGTGATCCGGCTACGCTGCTCGACAACCCCGAAAACCCCCGCCTGCGTGAGTTTCTGCACCATGTTCACTGAACAGCCACACCGCCTTGCCGGACTGGATATAAGTGGCACCCCATATGAAATCGGGCATGCCCTGGGGCGGCATGGTGCGGCTGTTGCGCATGGATACCTTGTGCGCACCCATGGCTGGGCGGCCGTGACCGGCTTTTGTGACCAGCCTTTCATGCACAGGGCCCATATATTAACACAGACCCGTTTTCCGCAGTTTTACGAAGAACTGCGCGGACTGGCGGACGGGCTGGAGCTTCCGTTCGATGCTGTATTCGCCTGGAACTGCCGGGGCGATATCCGGGCCATGAACCCCGATGGCTGCACGACCGTGCAGTTGCCAGGCCCTTCCCGGGTGGTCGCGCATAATGAGGATGGCGATCCGGGCCTGCGGGCTGGCTGTGCGCTGGCGACCGTCAGACCCCGGCAGGGGCGGAGGTTCACGGCCTTTGTCTATCCTGCCTCCATTCCCGGCCATACATTTTCGCTCAATGATGCGGGGGTGGTGATGACGGTCAACAACATCCGCTCGCTGGCAGGAGGAGACGGCCTGCCCCGCATGGTGCTGACCCGCGCGCTGCTGGATTGCGGTTCAACCGCCCAGTGTGTTGAAATGCTTGAGACCCTGCCCCGTTCCGGTGGCTTTCACCTCACGCTGGCCCGCCCGGTAGAGGCTGACAGCCTCAGTGTCGAATTTACACATGGCGGATTATCCGTCACGCCGATCGTGGCGCCTGGTGCTCATGCAAACCATCTGGTGCATGATGCCATGCGGAGTGCCCCGCAGACCGTCACTCAATCATCACGGGCTCGGCAGGTGCGCGCGGACTCACTCATCGCGCGGGCTGAGCGCCATGATGCGGGTCTTGCGCTGGAGATCCTGCGCGATACACAGAATAAGGCTCTGCCGATTTTCAGAACCCAGCCGGATGACCCGGATCATGAAAACACCCTGGCGAGTGCTGTTTTTACGCTGGGGCAGGATCGGGTGGACTGCGCGGTTTACGACAACACCAGCAGCACCCCATGTTTCCGCTTTATCTGCCGGACGGAGGACGATTTTGTTGCCCCGATCCCATGTCATGCCTGACGGAGCTCGTCAGGGCAGGGTTGCGGTTCTGTCGCAGTATTGCTGGGTAGCCTGCCCCAGTGCCTGGGCTGCCGCCGTCAGGTCTGGCAGATCATGCCCGCTGAATCCGAGTATGAAGCCGTGGCGCGGCGGGTGCTCGGCGTAGGTTTCGGCCAGTAGCCGGGCCTCTACCCCGGCATGATCGCGAATGAGGGCAGCGGCACTGGCCGGCAGGTCGGCTGGCAGGTGGGCCAGCAGGTGCAGACCCTGTTCCGGCGTGATGATGTCGAGCGTTCCGGCAGAGGCGGCGCGAAGTGTGGCAATGACCGTATCCCGCGCGGTACGGTAACGGCGGCGCATACGGCGGATATGTTCAGCCACAAAGCCGCTGTCCATCAGGTCTGCTACGGCCCCTGCCATATGCCCGGCGGGAAAGCGGTCATGCCCTGCCCGTGCCGCCACAATGGCCGCCAGTGCGTCGGGCGGGACCACCATATAGGCCAGCCGCAGACCAGGGGCCAGGATTTTGGAAAACGTGCCCAGATAAATAACCCGGTCGCCCCCACCTATGCCCGCAAGGGCTGTCAGGGGCGGCCCGGCATAGCGGAACTCGCTGTCGTAGTCGTCTTCCACGATCCAGGCGTTGGCGGCACGGGCCCAGGCGACCAGAGCGGTACGGCGCGCCATGGTCATGGTAACGCCGGTCGGGAACTGGTGCGACGGCGTGACATAGACCGCTCGTGCGGCGGGGGCTGCGGCTGCACCCCGCGTGACATCCAGCCCCTCCATATCAACCGGCACGGAACATATCCTGAGTCCGGCGGCATGCAGGGTCGTGCGTGCGGCGGGGTAGCCGGGGTCTTCCATCCATACCGTATCGCCGGGGTGAAGCAGTGCTTCCGCACAGAGCCGCAGACCCTGCTGGGTACCGTTGATGATGACGACGCAATCCGGGTCGCACATAATTCCCCGATTGGCAGCAAGGTAGCGCGCCACCTGTTCGCGCAGCATCCTGTGGCCGCGTGGGTCGCCAAACCCGAATTCGAGATCGTCGCCCTTCATGATCCGGCGGCGCATGGCCGCGGCCAGCCGGGCCAGAAGCCGGGGGTCGGCATAGGTTTTGCCAAGAGCCAAAGCCTTGCCTGGCAGAGGCTTTATGGCGCCGTAAGGTAGTCTGCGTGGTGGGTCGGCGGGCCGCATGGTGGCTGGAAGGGTCGCCACGAATGTGCCTGAGCCCGTGCGTGCTTCTGCCAGACCATCGCTTTGCAGATGCTCATACGCGATGACCACGGCGTTACGCTTGACATGCAGTTGCTGGGCCAGCGCACGGCTGGATGGCAGACGCAGCCCCGCAGCCAGCCGCCCGTCAAGAATGGCGGCCCGCAATCCGGCATGAACCTGCAGCGCCTGGTTTCCCACCCTGTGGTCAAGCCGCAGGGGGATGTCGAGCACGGCTCCGGGGCGATTGAAAGTGGTTGGCATTATTTGCCTGTAATTGGCACTGGTTCCAACCACTTTATCCATGCTCGTATTGTCGCACAATGCGGGAGGATGAGATGACAGGCGACAATATCACGACGTACCCGGTGGATACGGTTAATCGGGTCAAGCGGTTGCATGATCGTGGGGCTTACGACCATGCGACGATCCATGCGTTGCTGGATGCCGCGATGCTCTGCCACGTCTCATACGTGATCG
This sequence comes from Acetobacter sp., assembly GCF_047723915.1. Classification (GTDB taxonomy): domain Bacteria; phylum Pseudomonadota; class Alphaproteobacteria; order Acetobacterales; family Acetobacteraceae; genus Acetobacter. Next base: position 376,792 of record NZ_JBDOBQ010000001.1, read on the forward strand.
ATGGGCAACCCTATTGCACGCCTACCCTTTACTGGCGTGAGGGGTCGCGGCTGTACTGGCACGGCAGCAGTGCAAGCCGCATGCTGCGCAATCTGTCCGGCGGGGAGCCCGCCTGCCTGACCGTCACGCAGATAGACAGTCTTGTTCTGGCCCGTTGCGGATTCAACCACTCCGTCGATTATCGTTCCGTCATGGCTTTCGGACAGGCGAGACTTGTAAGCGATCAGGCCGAAAAGGAACGGGCGCTTGTCATGATGGTGGACCGCCTGTTTCCGGAACGCACGGCCCTGCTGCGGCAGAGTTCCCACCAGGAGATCAAGGCTACGGCGGTGATCTTCATGGACATCGAACGCGCATCGGCCAAGATCCGCACAAAAGGCATTGGCGATAATGAGGAGGACTACAGGCTGCCGATTTATGCGGAACGTATTCCCGTAAACACGGTTCTGGGCAAGCCAGAGCCCTGCCCGCGCCTGCTGCCTGCCGTCAAGCGCCCACCCACGCTCGACGGGTATCGGGAAGGTCGCCCGCTTGAGGACTCGCTGGCCGAGGCCTACAGGGCCAGTTACCCCGATTGATGCAGGAATACGGAGCGCAGGACAGACGGCCTGCGCTCCCGCGACTTCAATCAGGATCGTAAGGTCAAGTCAGCAATGGGCAGCCTGCCCGCGTGCCTGTTAGTTTGGCAAAGGTTTTGTTACGCCCATGCGCTTTCGGTTTTAGGGCAGCCCTGTCGCAATGCCTGTTATAAAGCTGCTTTACAGGGCGAGTTTTTTGCGCGTTGTCGGGTCGGCCTTGTCGGGCGTCAGGAACAGAGGGGTCGGATTGGGGCGGGCGCGGAAATTGAAAAGACCGTTCAGCGGGGTCGATGTCTCATCGAAAGAGCCCTTGCCCAGCCGCTGGCCGTTCAGCCAGTTGTCTTCGATAAAGCGTGTGATCGAACTCTGCGTGATCAGCGTATGGCCGATATGGTTGCGCCGCGCCCAGGGCGAGATCACGAGGAATGGGACGCGGGTGCCGGGGCCGCAGCGGCCATTGACGGGCTTGCCCCCCACGCCAGGGGGGGCTGGGGCGGTGCCGCAACGGCCCGGTCCGTCCAACTGGTCGGCCTCGGGGTCGAAAGAACCATGGGAGGGAGCCACGAATGCATGGTCGTACCAGCCATCGGAATCGTCGTAAGCGATGAGAATGGCGGTGTCTTTCCACTCGGGCCTGCTTTGAATGAAATTGACCATGCCAACCACGCCAGACTGTTCGTCCAGCGGGTTCGAGTAGCCAGCGTGCCCGTCCTGAAAAGCCGGCAGTTTCAGGAACGATACCGCGGGCATGTTCCCTGCCTTAACGGCGGTTATAAAATCTTTCAGGTCATATTCATGGTTTGCCGGGTCGCGGGACTTGCCATCACTTTGCAATGTGCGCCCGATTGCCGCCGTTGAAGACGGGCGCGCATGACCGGGGTTGGCAGTACTTGGAAAATACTGAAACCAGTTATGGTGGGGAATGTAGTCGACCACGCTTTGCGCAACGACGGGCGAATAGGTGCTTCTGGCACAGCCTGTCGTGGCGTTGGCATTACGGGCCGAAAGGTCGAACCCCCCCATGAACCCCCCCCAGGTAATAGCGGCGGCGTTCAGCAGGTCGCCGATATTCTGCCCTGCCATCCATACCTGATTGGACGGTGTGGAGCAGACATCTCCCGCGGGGTCGATATCGTTGATCATGGTAAAGCCACCCTGCCCGTCGCTGATGAACGGAGATGTCACCTCCCTTGTGGCAAGGTGCTGGGTGGTTTTCCTGATCATCATCCCGTTTGTCTGACCGGATACGACTTCCAGTGCGCCGGGGGTGGAGGGACCATAGGTGTCGGTATAAAAGGCGTCGCTCATGGCGTAACGCTGTGCATAACGCCAGAATGCCGTTACCGTATTGCCGTCGAAATACCCCATGACCTGCCCGCGCGTATGAAAAGCCCCCACACCGCCGGGCGACGCCGTGCCGGTATAGCGGGGGAACAGATCGGCGCGTCCGTGATTATAGGCCAGTTGCTCGGCGGTATAGTCGTGATTCTGGTCCGACGTCGCGGCCTGGCTGCGGTCCAGCCGGAACGGAGCTGCGGCGTCCACTCCGTTGGCCGGACCGCTATTGGCGTTGTTTTCAAGCAGGCCGGCAGCCATGAGCGTGTCAGCGCCGGGTGTGCCACGTTGGGCAACAAAGCCGGGTTCGCCCGCTGGATTGGCCGCGCGGGGATACGTCGCGAAATAATGATCGAAAGAGACGTTTTCCTGGTAAATGACAACAAGATGTTTGATGGGGGTGGCCGTTGCCGCTCTGGTATGCGGCGCAGGTGTGGCCAGCGCGGTCGAGCACAGGGAGAGCGCGCATGCCATCGCAGCAAGGCTTGTAACAGGTTTTGGCATACTCGGCAGCTTTCCCATGTGGATTGGTTTATGCTTTAAAAACAGAATATTACGGCGTGGTTTCTGCCTTACTACAGGGCAACGCCCTATTGCACCGCATCTTCAAGATATGCGGTGCCTTCCCCGATCTGTCTAGTCCTGGCGCCTGTCAGCAAGTGTTTTTAAAAAAGCTATAATATCATCGCGTTCCTGCTCGCTGAATGCCGGCGGCGCACCCACGGCCTGCCCGAATGGTTTGTCCTGCACGTCGATATTGGACCCGAAGCGTGCTGGCAGGTCATTATATTTCATGACGCGGCCTGTGGCGTCCTGCGGATAAAAGGCGTGCGGTTCGGGGTCTCGCAGCCTGTAGAAGTCAATGGCCTGCGTCAGGCTGGTCAGCACCCCATTGTGGAAGAAAACCCGCCGACGCGAAACGTTGCGCAGGCTCGGGGTACGGAACATGCCACAATAGGCGTCCTTTCTGGCAATCATGCGCCCGCTGTCGCACAGTCCAAGGTCAGGCGTGAGGCGGGGTGTATGGGCATTGGCCGGCACGCCAAGGGCTTCGAACTGGTAATCTGTCAGGAGCGGGGGCAGTCGGTCAGGCCCCACCTGGTCTATATGGCATGCGGCACAATTTGCCCCGTCCGGGTTGTTGAAAGCCAGATAACCACGGCGTTCCGCGGGGGTGAAGGCGGCCTTGCCTTCAAGCCAGAGATCGAATTTGCTGGAATAAGGGTGGAAGCGCGGCTCCTCGATCTGGTAGCGCGCCAGGGCAAACAGGGCTTCTGACAGCAAAAGGCCGGGGTTGGTGGTGGCTTTTGTGCCGCTCAGCGCCAGAAGGGCATGAGTATAGGGTGCGTTCTGCAAATGATGGATGACGGCGGCTTTGTCAGCCGCCATTTCATCGGGGTTGAACAGCGGGCCGTTGGCCTGTTCCTCCAGCGTATCGGCCCGCCCGTCCCAGAACAGTCCGCCCTGCGGGACGAGATTCGTGGCTGAACTCTGGGTATTCCGCGCGGTCTTTGTCTGCGGCGCAATGGTTTGCCCTGTCAGGGAGGGAGGGGGCGTCGTTACGGGGGGCGGCCCCTCGCTCTCGGCATTATCCGGCCCGATGCTGAAAGGTGGCTGACGTTCGAGATACTTCAGGGACGGCACGTTTCTGCTGCCCTGTCTGTCCAGCATGCGCCCGCCCGCCATGAAAGCGGTACTGCCTGCGGGCGCGTAGTCATGGTGTGGCACATGGCACGATGCACAGGACAGGCGCCCGCTACCTGAAAGGGCACGATCAAAAAAAATGTCCCGCCCGACCAGAGCCATGGCCGACAGCGGGGGCGATGCCGGGCGAACAAGAGCAACCGGGCATGGATTACGCCCGTCATCCGCAGGCAGGCACCCCTGCGCGTGGGCCGGGCCTGCCGCCACTATGCTGGTTAAGCCTGCAACCATGCCCAGAGCGATTAGCACTCCCTGTCTTGGAAAGAGGGTGCGAAGGGAAAAGTGCTTTTCTGTTCCGTGTTGCGCCAACGAAAAAGGTCTGTCAGACCCGGCAGGCGTTGCGAGGGAACAGTGACACGGGGGGAAGCATCCGGTCGGGTGGCGGCACTTCAGGCTCATAGCTGTTTTTTATGCGGTGCTGCCGCCCATGTCATCCATAATTCGCCGATATGTGTGGCACGGCGCCGCAAGGCTAAAAGCCGCCGGGCAGGATATCTGTAAGGGCTTCGGCCTGCCAGACGCTGAAAGTCGTCAGGCATACGAACGTGCCGACAGGCGTTACAGCCATAACAGACGGCTTAGGCATCCATGTTGCGATAATGTGTGAATTGCGGCAGCCTGTTTGCCGGATGTTATAACCCCTTTTGAATAAAGGAGAGAGCATATGTTTGCACGACGTTATGGCTCAGTTGCCATCCTGGCCTGCGGGTTGGCCCTGCTGCCTGGTCTGGGGCATGCGGCCGATACCGCTACGGCCAACCTGACAGGAACCGATGGCAAGGAGATCGGCACGGTTCATGTTACGGACGCGCCAAAAGGGGTTTTGCTGCGTGTTGAGGTCAAAGGTCTGGCCCCGGGCTGGCATGGCATGCATTTTCACGAAAAAGGCGTGTGTGAGGCTCCCAAATTCACCAGTGCGGGTGCTCATGTTCATACGACAAAGCCAGTCGTTCATGGCCTGCTGAACGCGAATGCGAATGACGCAGGCGATCTGCCGAACCTTTTTGTGGCATCGGACGGAACCGCTACGGTTGATCTTTATACAACGCTTGTGTCCCTCAAGGGGGAAGGCAATCGCCCTGCCCTGCTCGATGCCGATGGCGCGGCGTTGGTCATTCATGCCAAACCCGACGACTACCAGACCCAGCCGATTGGCGGTTCGGGAGATCGCGTGGCCTGCGGCGTGATCCATTAATCCGTGATCTGCGCTCTCTCCGGTTCGTGGTTCCGGCACACATAGATACTGTGCGTTCCACAGCCCGGAGAGGGCCATTGGCACATCACGCCTCGGTGTGTCCTGTCCCCCTGTCGGGTGGATGTTTATTTCTGCTGGCATGGTCCCTTCCCTGACATAATGCCCGGTTTCGGCGGATCGGGGCGTGTGAAGCCGCTGGTCTGCGGCGGTGGTCGCCTGCAAAAACTCGCAGGGTCTGTACAATGTCTGTGATAAAAAAGACACATTCATGGAAGCCATGATCTGCGCGCATGGGCGATGAGTTGCAAGCAATTCGCATATGCAGTTATTTGCAATTGCGAATCAGAGGCGTTATTCAGAAGGCACCCAGCACTCATGGCAACATCCCCTATCCGGCGGTATATCAGTTCCGCTCCACTGGCTTTTGGCCTGGCAGTTGGGTACGGCACCCTTCCCCTCACTACTGACGGGGCAATGGCCGCGGACACAGCCACGGATACCACGCCCGCATCGGCCACGGCGCAGGACGTGCAGGCAACCCAGCGTACTGCCAAGCTTGCAAACAGCGGTGGCAAGGGTCCGACCACCCACAAGCAGGATGACGGCACGGAATCAGAGGAATGGCTGGTTACCGCCTCTCCCATGAACACGCTGCATACGCCCCTGGGTATCAGCCGTCTGCCGCAGGATGTCCTGCATACACCGCAGACCATCGATATTGTGCCGCAGATGCTGATGCAGCAGCAGAACGTGAAGTCGCTTGACGAGGCACTGAAAAACGTGCCGGGCATTACCGCCTCCGTGGGCGAGGGTGAAGGTGGCATGGCTGGGGACCAGTTCCTGATCCGTGGTTTCCAGGCCCAGAATGACATTTACGAAAACGGTCTGCGCGATTTCGGGGTCTATACCCGTGACAGTTTCAATTATGAAAATGTGGCGGTTATCAAGGGCCCCAGTTCACAACTGTTCGGTAACGGCACGACAGGTGGGGCCATTAACATCACCACCAAGACGGCCACGACCAAAAACCATGTCAACGCCACGTTCTCGGGCGGGAGCGGTGCGTATTATCGCGGCACGCTCGACGTCAACCATATGATTACCGACAGCATTGGCGTACGTTTTTCCGCCATGGGTAATGAAAACAATACAGTAGGACGGGATTATCTTTATTCCCACCGCTGGGGCATTGCACCGTCCATCACGTTCGGGGTGGGTAAAAGAGTGTCCTACACCATCGATTATTTCCATCAGTCCGATAATCGTATGCCCGATTACGGTGTGCCTACGACATCCTTTACGAACCGTCTGAACAAGCCCGTGACCGAATACGGGGTGTCGCGTACCAACTGGTATGGCACCACGTATGACCAGGACAACAGCAGCACCGATATGCTGACCGGCCGTCTCAAATGGGACGTCAACCAGTATGTCTCGGTCTATAACGATACGCGTTTCGGCATTTACCACCGGTATTTCTCGGCATCGCAGGAAGCGTGTAACCTGCAGTGCTCCAACTACCTGTTCTCCAGCACGCCGCAGCTTGCCACCATCAGCCGTAATGGCGGTCTTGGCGGACCCAACCCCTATCGCCAGAACGACTGGTCGGCGCAGAACGTGGCGTCCGCCGTCGCCAACTTCTTTACGGGCAGCATCAAGCACCAGATCGTGGCAGGCGTGGATGTCGAACACGTTTATGACCGTCGCCAGAACTATGCCTATGCCACCACGCGGCCGGGAACCAGCCTGCTCAATCCGTCCCGGGACGTGCCCGGGCTTGTGCTGGGTGGATCGGGGCAATACCCGCAGAACCTGACCAACATGCCAGGTGGCGTGGGCCGCAAGCAGTGGAAAACCGGCGATGCGACGGATGTTGGCGCGTTCCTGTCCGAACAGGCGTGGCTTGTGCCATGGTTTTCCGTGCGGGCCGGTTTCCGCTGGGATCACTGGAACAGCCATTACAGCGCGACCGGCGGGTCAACGGCTACAGCCGATACCTATCTGGGCCAGAAGCAGGATACGTTCAACCCGAACGTAAGCCTCATGTATACGCCCAACAGCCATTCCATGATCTATTTCAATTGGGCGCAGTCAACCACCCCGCTCGGCCTGTATGTGACCAACAGTTCCGAACCGCTCAAGTCCAGCACGGAAGGGTTCAAGCCCGAACGGAGCAACCTGTACGAAATCGGTGCGAAATATTCCGCGTTCCATGACCGCATGGGCTTTACGGCGTCTGTCTTCCGTCTGGAAAAAGGCAACTCCATCCAGACCGACAGCAACGGCGATATCTCTGCCTCCAGCGACACCCAGCGCAACCAGGGTGTGGAACTGAGCGCCTCCGGGCGGATCATGAAGAACTGGAACATCATTGCCACTTATGCCCGTTACGACAGCAAGACCACATCTTCCGCAACGGCGGCCAACCGTGGCAAGCAGGTGCAGTTTGTGCCGCGTAACCAGGCAACTGTGTGGAGCACGTATGAAATCGCGCCCCAGACACCCTATAATGTCATGTTCGGTGGTGGTCTGACCTGGCGTGAGGCCGTTTACCTCGACCCTGCCAACACGGCGCGTGTGCCTGCCAATGTCGAGTTCGATGCCGTGGTGTCGCATCACTTCGACAACCACTGGAAGGTCACGATGAACGGTTACAATCTGGACAACCGCCTCAACTACGGCAGCCTGTTCTCCAACCGCGTTACGCCGTCCATTGGCCGGGCTTTCCTGTTCAACGTCGCGGCCGATTACTGATCAGCACCATGCCACGCACGCTGTTTGGCAAAATCCTGCGCCGGGGTGGAAAAGCCCGCCCCCGCGCGGAACAGCCTGCCCTGCCGGATGATATCGAAACCATCCGGCAGCGTGCGTTGCTGGGGCACCATCTCGATCAGGTGCTGTGGGGCAAGATCCTGCTCAACAGCGCGTTCACGCCGCCGGACCCGAAGGCGGCCCTGGTCTGGTTCCGCATGGCGGCCAATGCCGGTTTTGGTCCGGCCCATAACATGCTTGGCCGGTGCAGCCATTTTGGCTGGGGCTGCCCCCGCAGTCTTGATGATGCCGGGCAACATTACGCAAAGGCGGCTCAGCTTGGTGACAACTGGGGTCGCTATAATCTGGCTATTCTGACCATGCGCGGTCTGGGCCGCGCGCAGGACCTGCCTGCTGCGTTTGCGCTTTTTCGCACCGGCGCAGAAGCGGGTCATGCAAAATCCATGAATATCATGGCGCGCTTTTACGAAGAAGGCTGGGTGGTGACGCAGGACCGCGCGATGGCGCGCGACTGGTATCGCCGTTCCGCCGAAGAGGGCGATTACAGGGGCCGACATAATTATGCGACCCTGTTGGCCGAGGCCGGAGACGTGCAGCAGGCCTTGCAGTGGTGGGAACTGGCCCTGCCCGACGCAACGCCGGATGTCGTGCTGGCGCTTCAGCGCATTCTGCCCGAACTGGGCGGTGCGGTTCCCACAGGATTTGCAGAAAAAGTCGCTGCGCGTCTTGAACGGGCGTTACTGGAACGCAGTACAGCGCATAAAAACGATTCAGACACTATATGACCCCGCTACACGTTGCGCATGATTGGGTAGAGATGGGGGAGGTCACGCGGTTTGCAGGCAATTTCCAGTCCAGCGGTGTGTCGCCCCGTGGCATTGTGTTGCCGCACGGCTGATCGTAATCCGGACCTGACGAGATCGCCCGAGGCCGTTGGCTGAAAGATGCTGGCCGGTATGGGGTGCTACACGCCATTTTTGGCACCTTGCCTCATTCAGTGAAGGTGCCGCTGCACTTTGCACAGGTCAGGCGTAAAGCAGACCGTTTTGGCGGGGCGCTGACCAGCATGGTCTCATTGCCCGCCCGTAATCCTCTACCACGTTCCCGTGCTGGACAGGGGGCGATGTCATGCCCGTGCGGCTGATCGAACGGGCAGATATCCTGCGGGAGGTTATGGTCTTGCAACGGGGCCGCAACCAATACCCTGTGTCGCGCGTATTAAGGGCGTTACGCCTTGAGTGGCGCAGGTTCATGCCAGATCATGCATGGCGATACCCCCGATCGATCAAAACAACAGCCGCGCTGTTAACAGTAGGACTACGTACATGGGAATGATATTACTTATCGTTATCCTGATCGTGCTCTTTGGCGGTACAGGTGGATATTACGGATATAATCGGTATGGTGCGCAGGGGCTCGGGGGTGTGCTGGGACTGATCCTTATTATCCTGCTTATTCTGTGGTTTCTGGGCGATATTGGCGGACCGTATTTTATCCGTCCGTAAATGCCGGTCACATGCCTGTTCCGGTGGTCATGGCATAGTGGGCTGCGAGGCCATTGCGCGGAAAGGAATTATGGCGCGCCGTTTGAACTGCGCGCTATACCCTGTAGCGCCGTGATGACATCCCGGTTGGTCTGCCCATGACGTTCAAGGTTACGCAGAACGATACACGCGGTTCCGATCGCGGTGGGCGTATTCCGCGTCCATGCACGCAGGAAGACGTTCAGCCGCCTGCGGGTGGCCGCAGGTGTATGGGGTGCGTTCGCTATATCGCGTAGCTCGATCACCCACATGCCAAGTACCATGGCCTGAAGCTGTGCCGCCATGGCATGGCGCATGGTCTCCTGCGGTACACGCAGGCACATACGTGCGGCCCTGACCATGCTGTCCGCATTTTCCGACAGCCATCGATGCACGGACATGCCCCGGTCCCGGGGAAGGATTTCCAGCCGCCTGCCGACCCAGCGTGCCGTGCGCCGGAGGTGATCGTCCGCCTTGAACGGTAATACAACCCCGAATGTCAGGCGCGCGAACAGGACTGCTCCCAGAAAGGCTGCCGTTGTGTTCAGGAAGGAAATTTCATCGGCCCGCATGAGATTGGACGGGCCGATCAGGACGGGCAGGAACATATTGAACGAAAAGGCGTGGTTGACCAGTGCAGGATTACGGGCAGCAAGCCCCCCTGCAATGCCGGGGATAAAGAGCAGGCAGGCCAGACATTCCGGGCTGGTTACAGCCGGGACAAGCATGAAAACAAACACGGCCGCAACGCCCGCACACCACAAGGCCCCCCGAAAAAAGCCCGATGACGCCAGCGCGGGAATTTCACGCGTGTCCAGCAGGCCATAGACCAGCGCCACATATGCAACGAACGCAGTGCCCGCGGACCAGGCCGTTATTTCCCATAGCAGCCACGCCCCGATAATACCCGTAAACGCCCGCAGCGCATTGCGGAAAGCCTCTGCCTTGTCGCGGGGGGATCGGGTGCGGAAAGTAAAACGGTCCCCACGCTTCGGGTAGACAATGGCCTGCATGTGGGCCTGCGCTTCTGCCAGCCCTTTGCTGATATCCTCATCCGGGGCGCCGCCTCGTGCCCGTGCCAGAACACCCAGCAGGCAGGCCAATGCCCCACGGGCATGGTCGCCCATCCGGCGTGCGCCCGGTCCTATTTCCAGCACGTCGTATTCGATACGGGTATTGGTTGCGATGACCGCCGCCAGCACCTGCTGTTCTGTCGCTATGGTCCAGACCTTGCCGGGCGTGTCTGCCACGTGGCGCGACACCTGCTCGATCATCTGTTCCAGGCGGGACAGCAACCGCTTCCGGGCCTGGTTTCTGACCGCGGGCAGAAAGAGTGCCGCCAGCGCGGCTTCGCAGACAATACCGAGAACGATGTAGGTGCCACGGGCAATGGCCACGTTAAACACGTCGTCCGGCTGGTGAATGGCCCCGGTTGAAACAATGACCGAGGTAAAGCTCGCGACCAGAAACCCGTATCGACGGTACCCGCCAAAAAAGGTCGCAAAACCGCAGCACAGGCTGATCCACAGCGCCAGGCAGATAAAGAACAGGCCGGATTGCTGCGGAAAGGCCGCGATCAGTCCAGTGCCCACACAGCACCCGACCATGGTGCCGACCAGACGCCAGCGTGCCTTGGACAGGGTTTCCCCCCGGGACGCAGTGGCTACGACCCATACGGTCAATGGCGCCCAGGCCGGGCTGTCCAGTTCCATCCACATGGCAATGAGCAGAGACAGGATGGCAGCGGCGGACGTGCGGACGGCAAACCCGAGATCGGCGTGGGTGGGAGCCAGAAGCCAGCGCCACTTTTGCGCGATATCTGCTGGCCATATGCTGGCGATCTGCCCGTTCAAAGCCGCTTTCCCCTCCTGCTGGGCAGGTAGAGTGGAAGGTCAGGTGGGCGGCGTCCAAGACATTCTCATGATCTCATCATAAATACGGCTTATAATGTGTGTCTTAAAGGTGCAGCACGTCACTGAGTACCAGGTGGCTGGCAATATCCCACGCTTTTGCCATTAAGGCCGTTGTTACGGTCTGGTGCAGCCTGACCAGACCGACGGCAGGACTTGGACACGGCGCAATGCGCCGGATCTGGAGGTTTGCGGCGTGCTCTCCCTGCGATGGCAGGGCTGTAACGGGTAGAACCGTCGCCAGACGACCGGAAAGAAGCTCTCCGTATAACAGTTCGAGCGAGTTCGTTTCGAACAGGACATTCGGGCTTATTCCTGCTTTTTTGAAGCATCCGTCGACAATCTGGCGGGTGCGCATGGACGGCGTAAGCAGGCACAGAGGCAGGCGGGCCACGTCGTCCCAGCCGCATGTCCTGCGGTTGCCCGCGATCATGCCTGGGGCTGCCGCCAGCACATGTTGCTCAGTATAGAGTTCGTGGATGATGAACGCATCGCCCGGCGGCACCTGATCGAGATACATCAGCCCCATCTGGATGCGGTGCTCCATCAGATCCTGAAGAATATCGGCACTGGCGGACAGGGTGAGCTTGACATGCAGCGCAGGAATGGCGGCCCGCAGGCTTTCCATCAGATGCGGGATAACCTGCACCGCAGGGGGCATGGCGCCGATGGCAAGCGTGCCCCCCGCGACATCGTGGGCGAAATGGGCCTCCTGCCGAAGTCCGTCGAGTGCGGCAACGGTTTGCCGCGCCCAGGCCAGAACACGCTCCCCCTCCTGCGTGAAGCCGAAAACGCGCCGGTTGCGCTGCACGATCGGCACGCCCAGCTCGTGTTCAAGCTGGCGGATGGCCATGGACAGGGCTGGCTGCGATACGCCGCAGTGTTCTGCCGCGCGCGAGAAATGGCGGAACTGCTCAAGTGCGATAAGATAGCTGAGTTGGCGAAGAAACACGTGGTGGACCCATGGATACGAAACCCCACCATTGTGTCGCGCCATGCCTGTTCTGGCAATTCATCCCGGTCATGTGACGCAACCCGCAAATACGCGCTGGTTCGTTGCACCGCAGGCTCAGCCACCACCGTTCAGGTGCTGTCAAGAAAGCCTGCGGTGCGGATATACGGCCTGAGATCGTTCAGGAATGCCCTGATACTTGCCCGTGTATGCTGGCGACTGGGCAGGACCGCGTAGAGATCGATCTTTTCCCCCTGCAGATCGGGGAAAATGCGCACGAGCTTGCCTTCCTCCAGGTCCTGATACACGTCGCAGAGCAGCTTGTAGGCGATCCCCTGCCCCGACAGCGCCCAGTCGTGAATGATTTCCGCATTTGTGGTCGAGAGACGGGGTTCGACTGTGACGACATCGGTTTCCGTTTCGTTCCCGATCACCCATTTGTTGAGCAGGGCCATGGTCTTGTTCCGCCGCAGGCAGAGACAGTCGTGCTTTGTCAGGTCGCGCGGGCTTGCAGGCAGGGAACGGCGCGCAATGTAGTCCGGCGATGCACACAGAACCCGGATGGTGGAGGCAAGCCGCGTGACGACCGCCCCCGGCGTATCGGGCAACCCCAGCCTGAGCACCACGTCAAGAGAGTCGCTGAAATCGTAAATCCCTTCGGATGCGAGGGCGAGATTGATTGCAAGCTTGGGGTGCCGGGCGCTGAAAGTTTCTATGAACGGTGCGATCTGCCTGCGGCCCAGTTCCACAGGGGCTCCTATGCTCAACGTTCCGCGCGGCGCGCTGGTGGTGAAGGAAATCTCCTCCTCCAGTTGGTCGATATCGGCAACAATGCGCAGGGCGCGCTCGTAATAGAGCCGCCCGGTCTCGCTCAGCCCGAAATGTCGGGTGTTGCGTATGACAAGGGTGCTGCCCAGCCGGGTCTCGAGACGGGCCAGCCGCCGGGACACCGCAGCGGGGGACGTTCCCAGGCTGCGCGCGCCAGCACTCAGGCTGCCTGCATCAACCAGACCGATGAAAAAACGCAGGTCTCCGATTTCGTCATAGGACAAGTTCTGTTTCTCCCCTGCCTGACAGAGTGCTCCATTTTTGCGTTCAACGTAATATTATTTTTCCTCAAATGTTACTACCGATCAAATTGAAGAGAGGGCATGTTGATCCCAACAAAGACCGAAGACGCTAAGCCGGCGAAATTCAGCGCTAGCAGGCAAGCGATTTGTGCCAGCAATGGAATGGAAAAATGGCAATTCAGGATGTCGTTCAGCATAGCCATGCTGAAGTCGAAAACGAGGAACTGAAACAGCAGCTCATCGGAACATGGGAACTCGTGTCCTATCGGGTGGAGGAAAAGGAAAGCGGTGCTTTCATCAACGCCATGGGGCCAGCACCCAGAGGGCGCGTGATCTTTACCCCCGATGGCTGGGTTGCCTTCAACCTTGAGGGCAGCCACCGCCATCCCGCCACAAATGACGAAGATCGCGCCCATCTCATGAAAACCCTGGTTGCCTATATCGGCCGCTACCGTGTCGAGGGTAACCAGTGGATTACCAGTGTGCAGACCGCCTGGGCACCGGAATGGGTTGGAACGGAGCAGCGCCGCACGGTTACAGTGACCGGCGAATACGCCGATGTTCTGACGCCATGGCGGAAAATGCCCAACTGGGCGGCGGGTCGCCTGTCCCGCAGCATCATCCGTTTCCGCCGTGCGACTGTCGCACCGTAAGGGGCGGTATTGCTCTTTGTGCTGGAGTGCGAACCCGGCGTCGCAGGTTCACCCTAACGTGCCGGCGTCGCTGCCAGCACACCGGCTTTCGGGCTCCTGCCCTTGAGGCTGCGGCCTATGGCATTGTTGCCAGGCCGCGCCATTTTACTGAATAATATTGGCCAGATGCCTCCACGGCGCTGCAGTGATCGGTAAGCACTCCCCCGTTTCTCCGATGACACGACGGAACCGACACCACGATCTGTGGCCCGCAATGGGCCGGAAAGCCTGGTCTTTCATTTATAATCAAAGACTTGACTCATGGCTTTCGCTCCGAATGGTTCTTGTTGCCCGCGTTCTTATGCCTTTGCTGGCTGACGTTGCATGCAGCCAAACACCTTTCAATTGCGTTGGGCTGTCGGTAGCGCCAATGGCGATATGGCCGGGCGGTGATGTTTTACCCGTCATGATTCCCCTATGCCCGTTGTTTACAGAGTGTTGACGCATATCAACGAAAATGGACGGCGGAAATCATACCATAGCCAAACTCATGTCTTCCCGATCCAAGCGGCCCATAAGGGTTCTGAAAGCAGCGACGCGCGATGAGATACGCCCACAGCAATTTCGAAGCTTTTGTACGCCCGGCAAAGCCCGCCGGTATTGAAAACCGCTCGGTCTGGATTGTCGGTGGTGGTCTGGGCGGTATGGCGGTTGCGGCTTTCCTGATCCGTGACGCGCAGATGGCTGCGGAAAAAATCACCATTCTCGAAAGCTCTGACGCCGACGGTGGCGCGCTGGACGGTGCCGGCAGTGCCGAAACCGGCTGGCTGATCCGGGGTGGGCGTGAAATGGAGGAGCAGTTTCAATGCCTGTGGGACCTGTACCGTTCCATTCCGTCGCTGGAAGTGCCGGATGCCTCGGTGCTGGATGAATTCTACCGTCTCAACCGGGTCGATCCCAGTAGCAGCCCGGTGCGCGCCATGTGCGGGCGCGGCAAGGCGTTGCCTGATCGTGACAGCCTGACCCTGATCGGCAAAGCCCGGCGGGAGATCATTTCCCTCATTCTTGCGGACGAGGCCACGCTCGATGGCAAAACTATCAGCGATGTTCTTTCCGACGATTTCATGAAATCGAATTTCTGGCTGTTCTGGCGTTCGATGTTCGCGTTCGAGACATGGCATAGTGCGATTGAAATGAAGCGCTACCTTGCCCGGTTCGTACACCAGATTCTGGGATTGAAGGATCTGCACACTCTCAAATTCACAAAATTCAACCAGCAGGAATCCCTGAGCAAGCCGTTGGCGACCTGGCTGTCTGAGCGGGGGGTGGTTTTTCGCCATGGCGTACAGGTTACCAATGTACGGGTTGACGTGTCGGCGGCAAAAAAAGCGGCGACCCGTATTGACTGGCTGGAGCACGGGCAGCCAGGTGGTGTTGATGTGAGTGAGACCGATCTGGTTTTCGTCACCAATGGGTCCATGGTGGAAAACTCTCGTTGGGGAGATCACCACACTCCTGCCATGGTGGATACGACCATTGCGGAAGGAAATATCTGGCAGTTATGGCGCAATATTGCCGCCCAGGACCCCGCGTTCGGGCGGCCGGATGTATTTTGCGGCGATACCGTGAAATCGCGATGGGAGTCGGCGACTGTCACCACGCTTGATGCGCGTATTCCCGAACTTGTCCATAAAGTCACGGGGCGGGACCCGTTTTCCGGCCGTACTGTGACGGGCGGACCTATTACAGTACAGGATTCCGCATGGTTGATGAGTTGGGTTGTCAGTCGTCAGCCGCATTTCAAAGGACAGCCGAAAGGGCAGATGGTGGTCTGGCTTTACGGGCTGTTCAGCGATGTGCCAGGGGATTACGTGAAAAAGCCCATGCAGGATTGCACGGGAGAGGAGATTACCCGTGAGTGGTTATACCACATGGGTGTGCCTGATGCGTTGATTGACGATATGGCAGCCACAGGGGCTGTGACCCATCCCTGTATGATGCCATTTATTACAGCCCAGTTCATGCCGCGTTCAGCCGGGGACCGACCGAATGTGGTGCCGGATGGTAGCGTGAATCTCGCCTTTATCGGCCAGTTTGCCGAAACACCGCGCGATACGGTGTTCACCACAGAATATTCCGTGCGTACGGCGATGGAGGCAGTCTACACGTTGCTGGATATCGATCGCGCGGTTCCCGAAGTTTTTGGCAGTATCTATGATGTCCGCATGCTGCTGCAAGCCGCTGCGGAGCTGCGTGACGGAAAGAAGGTGCCCGGTTCGGGGTTGATCCACCGCCTGACGGACGGCACGGAAATCGACAATTTACTCGAACGCTACGGGTTGATCTGACGGCCCGCATCAAACTGCGAGGTGCGTCGTCAATTCCGGCTATGGCCATGTAATTCTGAAAGGTCACCGTAGCCCAGCCCGGAGGGCGTGTACTTTTCGGGTGGGTTCATCAGGGGGCGTCAGCCAGGCCGGTTTTTCGATAAATAACGCTCAAAGGCGTTTCATGGCTGAAATCGACATTCCCGGCGAAAGCGTTGTAACGGCTCCGTCGGGCTGCTGGATAGGCATCCACAACGTAAAGCGGGTACCCTTGGCGAGAGCGGACCAATGTGCGCGGCTGTTTATGGCCTGCGCCCGCCAGCGGATATTATGCAGGCCACGCCCTCCCGCTGTCTGTTTGTTTGCCACAAATCCCTTGCCATTATCTTCGACGAAAATAACAACCGCCTGTCCATCCACAGTAGTGGCGACGCGGATCCGATCTGCCCCCGCGTGCTTGATGATATTGGCAATAACTTCCTGGAGAATGCGCAGAATATGCAGCGCAGCGGATGGCGTCAGCCACACCAGTGGTGGTACCGTCTTTACGGACCATTCCAGTGTCATGCCATGCGCCTGAAACCGCGGGGCAAGCCGGTAGCGCAGGTTGGCCAGCAGTACCAGAAGATCCGCATCGACCGATTCCAGGGAATCCACTGTAATTTTCAGGTCATACAGGCAGTCTTGCAATGTCTGACGCAGTACCGCGTGGGGCGTGTCTCCGTTTGTCATATGGATCGCGCCAGTCAGGGTCGACCCCAGGCCGTCATGCATATCGCGCATCAGGCGCTGGCGTTCGGCGCTTAAAAGGTCGCGTTGCTCGACCTGTCTGAGGCGTTCATAACTGTCGCGCAATGCGTTTTCCTGCGACTCAAAGCGCGACTGAAGCTGCCTGGCGGCCTGTTCGGCCGTCCGCATGCTATCTGCAAAGCGTTTGTAAAGCAGGTATAAACCGCTGAACAGGATCAGCGGTGCCAGATAGGGCACCACATCGACATGATCAATGCCGATACGATCATACGATAACGCGACATCGTGTATCAGCGCTGGCACCAGCATCAGATTAAAGATAATTGGTGCGAGACCTGCCAGCGCTCCACGATGCCACAGTCGAGCGGCCAACGATGGCAGCATGGAAAATGGAACGATACAGCAATAGATATAGAAACCGATCGAAAATATGGGTAGCCAGGCCTGCGGGCAGAGCACGGGTAATGTCATGACAGAACCTGCCGCGACACCGCCCAGCCATAGGCGTTTCAGCCAGAGCGACTTTACTTCCGCGATGGCGCTGCAGAATAGCCATGCCGTTGTTATCAGCCAGCATAAGGCGTTGACGCCCCCCCACGTGACCCACGGTTGGGGCATATACGTAAAACGCCCTCCCCCCAGAAAAAAGAGGGCATATATCGTATAAAAAATGCTCGCCGCACTCAGATACTGACAAGGGTGAGTAAGGTCGCGACCGCAGACAACAGACAGCACGATGCTGGCTGCAAGCAGGATTATGGCAGCCGCTCCGGGCAGAGCGTAAAGCAAGGCCCAGCGCATACGATAGCGCCACCGGAGTTCGTCGTAGGAACCGATCTGAGCCGGGGCAAGGGCCCCCTGCCCCCCGTCAGCCATATCCATGCGCAGTGTGACTACGGATGGACCGGAAAAAGGCAACTGTACCAGAAGCGGATACCCGGCCGCCTGTATAGCCCCCTGACTGGCATCATTCTTTTGCCCATACCAGACAAGCACGCCATTCTGGTACAGGCTCAGGCGGCCCTGCGCTTTCCAGGCAGGCAGATAGAACCCGGTTCGCGCAGGATCTTGGGCGTCCTGCACCTGTGGTGTGATCATGAAACGGTACCAGGTGGTTGTCCTTGACCTGGAAGCGTCCGAACCGGGAAAAGCCGGGGGAGAGAACCTGTCGGTATAGGGCAGCGCTATGGCTTCCCACGGGCCTGCAGGTCCTTCTGGTGCAATGTGCTCGGGCAGTGCTGTGTCGGACGTGTCCGAGATTACCTGCTTCAGAAAATCCGCCCGATAAAGCGCTTGATGCCATCCCATAAGGCCGGGCTGGGTAGGGGGTGGGTAGAGTAGCCAGGCCAGCAATACCATACCGCACAGGCAAAGCATGCCGACAATACGGAGCAGGAACACCTGCCGGGAACGTACCGCTGCTTGCATGACCTCACTTACTCGAAGATACGACAGTCAAGAATCCAGCCAGCCCTGACGGCGCGCCAGGGTTACGGCCTCCATCCTCGAACCAACTGAAAGTTTTTGATAAATGCGTCGGACATACGTGTGAACGGTATGTGTTGACACCCCAATTCGGCCTGCAATTTCTGCCTCTGTAAAGCCTTGGGACACATAGCGCAACACTTCAAGCTCACGCTCGGACAGGGAAGGCGCGATCCGTGCTGCGGGTACGGGCAGATGGTGGCGGAAACGGGAGAGCACCTGCCGGGCGATCATCGGGCTGATCGGGCTTCCCCCCCCATGGGATGTGCGAATGGCTTCCACCCTTTGCATCTGGTTGGCATCCTTCAGCAGATAACCCGCAGCCCCCAGCGCAATCGCGTCCATGACGTAGCTTTCGTCGCCAAATGTCGTGCTGATCAACACGGCGCAGGACGGCCATAACTCCACCGCCGCCTTAAGCACGTCAAGTCCCGAACCATCGGGCAGGCCGATATCAGCCAACAATACGTCTGCTGCCGCCCCCCGCAGCATGGTCAGTCCTTCAGCACGGCTGGTCGCAACCGAGTGCAGGATCATGTCTGGCTGTTCGTCGAGAGTTTTGCAGACGGCATCACGAAAAAGAGGGTCATCCTCTACAATCGCGACACGGATACAGTCAGAGTGTTCCATGGCCGTCCATTTTTTGTCTGGAATGTTGTGAACGTACATTCCGGGGTTTTCTTGAGCGAAACCGTACCGATATCCGATAATTCCCGCTTCCTGCGTGGCCGTGCGGGTGTAATCTTGCTGCCGTTGCCAGACGCAGGACAGGTCCCTGCCCTGTTGTCCGGACAAGACACAGACCCGGACAAAGCGGCGCCGCATCCCGGTAGCATGTTACCAGGATGCGGCAGTCAGCCTTCAGCTCAGCTTCTGCTGGCCCAGATCGTATGTGACGGGGAAAGGCGAGCCCTTGCTGCCATCGTCCTTGATCGGGGTGAACTTGGTTTCGATCTTGGTGAAGTTGAAGGAAATGCTCTCGCTGGGACGGTCACCGCCGCTGGAGAGGCTGTAGCCGCTGATCATGGTGTCGGTCAGCGTCACTTCCAGGTAGGAATCTGCACCTCCTTGATCGGTGCGCACGAAGGAAATGACAAGATTCGCCTTGCCGCCGCTGCTCAGTGCTTCCTTCAGCAGGCCGCCACTGGCATTGTCCTGGTTCTTCGTGACCGTAATTTCCGACACGCTGGGCGTGCTGGCTTCACGGTTGCCAGAGGCACCCGTAGGCGAGCCAATGCCGCGGCCCACACCCCACTGAAAGCTGTGGACCTCGATCTGGTCCTTGAAGCCGGCCGTGGTCACGTCACCCTTTACATCCGGGCTGCTGTATTTGATATAAATAGCCATCACTATTCTTCCTTATATAGAAAACAAAAACGATATCGATGCGATATCGGGAACCGTTAACAACATCCGGGATAGTCCCGTCCGAGGTGCCGACATCCGCAGGACTAAAACCGCCGCACGATTGCTGCGCAGCGCAGGGTATCGACCTGTTTTTTTCCCGCATCGGACATGACGGCAGAGAACCTCTATTCAGGTGGCAATACAGACGCTCATACGGAGCGAACCGCTTCCGGTGAAGCAGGACGGATCATGGCAGCTTCACTCCGGGCTGTATGTCCCCCAACCAAGGGACATCGGCCATTTTTTTATAAAAACATGATTATTTTTATATTGAGATATAAAAACCATAGAAAAAACAATTGGTTTTCTTATTTATAAACATGTCCTGGCAAGGCTGGCAGCCTTCGTGCGCGGAATGCATGAGGCTGATCGTACGATAAAAAGGCTCTTTGTCCCATGGTTGGGGGACATACAGCCTGCGCTTAAGATGTCATGGTCCGTGACATGCTATGGCGTCGGCGCATGTTAGGCGACGATCTTCGTGCTGCCGTTGCCTCTGTCTGACCTGGGCGACTTCGATGAAAGGATCACGCCTTGATCGCAATAGATTTGAAATCACTTGTCGCCCGACTGAATGATTCGTGCCGGAAAAACCTTGAAGCGGCTGCGGGCCTGACGCTGGCGCGTACGCATTACAATGTTGAGCTTGAACACTGGCTGCAAAAACTCTCCGACGCCACGGATACCGATATTTCATTCATTTTCCGCCACTACACTATCGATATGGGCCGTTTTCAGGCTGATCTGGGGCGTGCCTTCGACCAGATGCGCACGGGCAATTCCCGCGCACCGGGTCTGGCTCCGGATATTGTCGAAGCCATGAAACAGGCGTGGCTCATTGCCTCGATCGAGGACGCCGCGTCGCGTATCCGGTCCGGTCATTTGCTGCTGGCATTGCTGGCGGATGAAGCGCTTGGCCGCAGGATGCGTGATATTTCCCCGCAACTGCGCAACATCCCGGTCGATAACCTGCGACGTGATCTGGACGCTATTATAGCGACGAGCGTGGAAAGCGCTGGTGATGCCACTGGGGTGCAGGCGGAAGCCGGTGGCGCCCAGCCGCAGCTGCGCGGCGACGGCGCGCTGGAGCAGTTTACGCAGGATCTGACGGAACTGGCGCGCGCCGGGCGTATAGACCCCATTCTCGGCCGTGATGTCGAAATTCGTCAGGCAATCGATATTCTGGGGCGGCGGCGGCAGAACAACCCGATTTTGACGGGTGAACCGGGTGTGGGCAAAACCGCTGTGGTTGAGGGGCTGGCCCTGAAAATTGCCGTGGGCGATGTGCCGGAGTCCATGAAGGATGTCACGCTGCGCACGCTCGATCTGGCGCTTTTGCAGGCGGGCGCCGGGATGAAAGGCGAATTTGAGCAGAGGCTGAAATCGGTTATCGATGCTGTCAAATCCAGCCCGAAACCCATTATTCTGTTTATTGACGAGGCGCATACCCTTATTGGCGCTGGTGGGCAGGCCGGGCAGAATGACGCCGCCAACCTGCTGAAGCCAGCCCTCGCCCGTGGCGAACTGCGCACGATTGCGGCCACCACATGGGCCGAATACAAGAAGTATTTCGAGAAAGATGCTGCCCTGACCAGGCGTTTCCAGGTGGTCAAGGTGGAGGAACCGTCCGAGCCCATGGCCGTCGCCATGATACGGGGCCTGACTGGTACGCTGGAAAAGCACCATGGTGTGCGTATTCTGGATGAAGCCATTGTTGAGGCCGTGCGGCTATCCGCCCGGTTCATTCCCAGCCGCCAGTTGCCGGACAAGGCGATCAGTCTGATCGATACCGCCTGCGCACGTGTGGCCATGAGTCAGGCCACGACCCCGGCCGAAATCGAGGACAGGGAACGCCGTCTGGACCTGATCCAGACCGAGACGCACATCCTGACACGGGAAATGGCGGCAGGCGGCGCGCATGAAGCCCGGTTGCAGGAACTGGCGCATGATGCGGCAACGCTGAACCATGAACTGACATCCCTTTCCGCGCGTTTTGAACAGGAAAAAGAGCTGGCTACCCGTATTGCGCAGACACGGGCTGACATTGAAAATGCTCCGTTTGAAACAGATACCACGGCCCAGCGCGCGACGCTGGACGCCCTGCAGAATGAACTTTACGGTTTGCAGGGCGAAACACCGCTGATTTTCCCGGTTGTGGACGGTCAGGCTGTTGCCGCGATTATCGAAAACTGGACCGGTATTCCTGCGGGGCGTGTGCGTTCGAACGAAATTCGCACCGTTCTGAACCTTGAAGCAACAATGGCCGAACGCATCATCGGCCAGCCCCATGCGCTGGAGGCTGTGGCCCAGGCCATACGCACCAGCCGCGCGGGCCTTACCGATCCGCGCAAGCCGATTGGTGTGTTCATGATGGTGGGCACGTCGGGCACCGGCAAGACCGAAACCGCCCTGACACTGGCAAACCTGCTTTACGGAGGCGAGCAGAACCTTACCGTCATCAACATGACCGAGTTCAAGGAAGAACATAAGGTCTCGCTGCTGATGGGGAGCCCCCCTGGTTATGTCGGCTATGGCGAAGGTGGTATCCTGACCGAAGCGGTGCGTCGCAAACCGTATTCCGTCATTTTGCTGGACGAAATGGAAAAAGCCCATCCCGGCGTGCAGGACGTGTTTTTCCAGGTTTTCGACAAAGGCCACATGAAAGACGGCGAAGGCCGGGATATCGACTTCAAGAACACCGTGATTATCATGACTTCGAATGCAGGCACGGACCTGATCGAAAAACTGTTCGCAGACCCTGATACGGCACCGGATTCAATCCAGCTTGCCGAAGCCCTGCGACCGGAACTGATGAAATATTTTAAACCTGCCTTTCTGGGGCGCACGACGATTGTGCCGTATTTCCCGCTTTCGGACGCGGTCATTCGCGATATCGTAAAGTTACAATTCAAGAAAATAGGCGATCGTGTAAGAAATAATTATAAAGTAGACTTCCATTACGCGCCTGAACTGGTTGATGTCATCGCCGCCCGTTGCAAGGAATCGTCTTCCGGCGCACGCAATATCGAAAATATCCTCTCCCGTACTCTCCTGCCTGAACTGTCGGCAGAAATTCTGTCCTGTCTGGCTACGGGCACGGATATAACGACTGTGGCGGTTGATGTTGGGGAAGACGGTCATTTTTCCTATAAGCTGAACTGAAATATTTCCTTGCATAAGGTAATTGGAGCGTAATTCCACAAGAGCGTCACGGCCAAAGATATATTCTTTAACGCCGTGACTGCTCGTTTTTGGAAATCAGGCAATGCAACCCCCGACAAAAGTTAAATTGCCTGATAGTATAGACAGGCAGACAGCAGGGACATCCGGTTGTTTTTGCAATGGGCTGCTACAGCCAAATTGATCGTTACAAGGCCGGTCAGCAGGACAGCGTTTTCCGTCTGTTCTGTTAAAATGCTTCCGTTATTATAAAATAATGTGATCTGGTACATTATTTCAAACACATGGTTTGGCATGTGATGGATTTGTGCAGTCAACGTTCATGATATTCCATGGGTGATAAGACGCCGTTGGTGTAGTCAACCAGCTAAAGTCACGGTTAGAAAAAGCTTGGCTTATCGTGGAATATCTCCATCAGGATGACGAGAATACCCTTCCGTTCTGTCAAAGGAGTCTTTCAAAATGTCTACCCGGAGATTTCTCTCACTCTTCCTTCCTTCCAAGCCGAAAGTCATCAGCAGCCCGCCATCCGACATGACGCGCCGTGTGAAAAAGGCAAGGAACGAAACGGAAGATATTGGGGTAGTCAATTCAGTGCTGACCGATCCATTGATAAGAAATGCTTTTTTGAAATCGTCTATCAATCGTGGCGATCAAAAAACAGCTATATTTATTTTAATGATGCAGCAGTTCAAACAATTATATGACGGGCTCAGTCAGGTCAAAGCCTATTCTATTTACGATATATCGATCAGAATAAAAGAGAGTGATGTGTCAAAAACAAGCGCACACGCCTCGGCATCCCACGCCCAGTGGGGTAATAAAGGTACAAGCTATACTCCAACACCAAGTTATTTGCAGATCCAGTCGGAAGAAGGTCCATCTTATGATAGCTTTCTTTCCAATATCGCTATTTCAAAAGAGCAGAGCGTACAAATTGCACAATATTTACAGGACGGACGCATAAAAAATGCATTTGATGACGCGTATGCCACCCTGTGTACACAGTTGCTGCATAAGAAGACTGTCAAGGACTTTATAAACCAGATCGTAAGTGACAGTCGAAGCTTTACACCTCAAGGTAAGAGTGAAAGTTATATCACTCGGCTTGCGTCCGATCTAGAATCGGTGGGATTCAATACTAGGATAATGGGCCTATACTTTTAGTTATAAGCTGGTATTGAAAAAAAAAGATTAGAGCTGCCTTCAAATGTTATATTCCCTTGCAGATCGCCTACCGTCGAAATTGTTTCTTGAAACCGAAACAGTCGAGACGGGCCATTGCTTATGCCTTGCCGTCACCATTGTCCGGTCCATACAGTAAATAAATATGCGCCATGTCCCCCCTCTGGGGGACATACAGGCCCTTCCAAAACTGTCATGCTCTTCCTCAGACAGCACTGTGTTGCAGAAACCGCGAGGGGAAATGCATATGGCTATTTATATCAAATACAGCAGCCCGGATGTAAAGGGTGACGTGACCACGGCCGGCTTCAAGGACCAGATCGAGGTCCACAGCTTTCAGTGGGGTGTGGGCCGCGGCATTGGCTCGCCTACGGGTGCCTCTGGCAACCGTGAAGCCAGCACGCCCAGCGTGTCGGAAATTACGGTCACGAAGAACCAGGACAATGCCAGTGGCGGCCTGCTGAAGGAAGCACTGAGCAGCGGCGGCAAGGCGAATCTTGTCATTTCCTTCGTGCGCACCGATCAAGGAGGTGCAGATTCCTACCTGGAAGTGACGCTGACCGACACCATGATCAGCGGCTACAGCCTCTCCAGCGGCGGTGACCGTCCCAGCGAGAGCATTTCCTTCAACTTCACCAAGATCGAAACCAAGTTCACCCCGATCAAGGACGATGGCAGCAAGGGCTCGCCTTTCCCCGTCACATACGATCTGGGCCAGCAGAAACTGTCTTAAAACACATTATCTTTGTTCAAATCACGCAACATAGAGGAGGAAAATATGGCTGGAACCAATCCATTTGGAAAAGATTGGGCTGAAGGGGTGGGGCAAAAAGTTCATAGAGATAAGCGCGTCGAAAGCGACGCAGAAAAAGTGATCGGGGGTTATATAGGCAATCGGGATGCGAGGCATAAATTTATTATATATTGCACAAAACATAACTGTTTTGGAGATGGTCTTTTTGTACTCATGGTGCAGCAGTATAGAACCTCGTTTCCAAGCGTACGTCTTCGGCAAGCTCAGCTTATAACCACATGGTGTATCGAGCCTGCAATTGATGCACTCGCCTATTCGATTCCTGCCGATAATGCGACACCTGGGAGTTGGGAGGCTTATGCAACGGGGGCATCTGGCACGCAGTCGCAACTCGACTTAATCTCAAATGCAGTCAGAAATCATGGCGGTAGGCAGTTATCAGTTGAGTTGTTTGATTCCGTTCATCGTGCCGCATGTGAAGTTATATTCAAAGATCAGAATAGGGAAATGCAAGCCGAGAACATAGGTAAGAAAAAATGGCGTCCCGATATTCTAGGCAATATTCGGGGTTCTATCCGCTCGGTTATCACTCTTGGTGACCAAATGCCGTCAGCCATGAGCAGACTGATAAAGGAGAAAAAAAGGGATCTATCTGCCGCGGGATTTGCTCCGGAATCGATGGGTTTTTACTGAATAAATCATGACACGCGAAGCACAGGTGATCTCGGAATATGGATTTTAACGCCCTACTGTTGCCCATAAACGAACATTCTCCTGCAGGGGACGATGTCCGTTCTGATTACTCTCCGGCATCGCTGTACTACAAATTAAGAGATGCTAGGGCGGATGCGCGGGCAGCGGAACGAGCGGGGGACGCAAGCCCGGGTGATGCCATAGCACCGCCTGAATGGCGGGATGTTCAGAAAATTTCTTCGCAAATCCTTCTGGAAAAAGCCAAGGATCTCGAAGCGGCGGCATGGTTGGCCGAAAGCCTTGTGCGCAGCGACGGTCTGGCCGGGCTAACATTTGGCGCAAGCGTAATCCAAGGGCTAGTGGAGCGGTATTGGGACCACCTCTACCCCATGCCGGATGAAGACGGCATGGAAACCCGCGTGGCTCCCGTGACCGGGCTGAACGGTGAAGGGGGTGACGGCACATTGATTCAGCCCCTGCGTAAACTGGAACTGTTTAAAGACCGTAATGGCGAGCCGGTCATGCTGTTCCAGTACGAACAGTCCGCCGAACTGCAAACCATTGCGGACCCCAAGCGGCTTGAAGCACGTATAGAAGCCGGTGTAGTGCCGTACGAGACCATGACTGCGTCCGCCCGTGCCGCCCCGGCTGCGCATTATACCGCCATGATGACGGATTTGCAGGCAGCCAAGGCGGCGTGGCGTGGCATGGGGGATGCGCTGGAACGTGCTGCGGGGCCGGATGCTCCACCAACCAGCCGGGTGGCGGGTGTTCTCGATCAGATCGAGGATTTTCTGAACCGTTATGCTCCCGCTCCTTCCGGTGCGGAAGCGGGCGTGGACGTAGTGGCGGACGAAACAGTGGCGCAGACTTCGGCTGGGCAGGCAGCGCCTGTAGGCATTGCCGCCCCGCGCCCCCTTGTCACCCGCGAGGATGCGCTGTCGCGCCTTGCGGAAGTTGCCGAATTTTTCCGGCGGGCGGAGCCGCAGTCGCCTCTGGCTTACACGCTGGAAGAAGCTATCCGGCGTGGGCGGATGACGTGGCCCGAGCTTGTTGCCGAACTGGTCGAGGATGAACAGGCACGCAACAACCTGCTCATGCGTCTGGGACTGCCTGCCGCCTCGTGATTTGGGCGGCGGACATGCGGGGGCTTGCCCGTCAGGGCGTTGCTAACCGTTTTTCAAGATTCAAACGTTTTTGGGGAATGTAAAATATGAATAGTAGTGTTCACGGCAAGCTGAACCGGGTACGCAAGCCCCGGGTTCACATTTCCTACGATGTTGAGACGGCAGGTGCGGAAGTCGCCCGGGAATTGCCGTTTGTTGTCGGTGTCATGGGTGATTTTTCGGGCGATCCGGTGCAGCCGCTGCGTCCGATGGCTGAACGCAAGTTTGTCCAGATCGACCGCGACAATTTTGATGACATCATGGCGCGTATGGCCCCGGGTCTGAAGCTGAAGGTGGATAACACGCTGGCCAATGACGGTACATCCATGGCGGTGGACCTTGTGTTCCGGTCCATGGACGACTTTACCCCGTCGCGGATTGTCAACCAGGTGCCCGCGCTGAAAAACCTGCTGGAAACCCGCAACAAGCTGCGCGACCTGCTGAGCAAGGCCGACAGGTCTGAGGAACTGGAAAATCTTCTGGAACAGGTCCTGCAGAGCGAGAGTGAAATAAAGGCGCTCTCCGAACAGCTTGGCATGGACAAGAAGGAAGCCTGATCGATGTCAGAAACACAGAACCAGCCCCAGGCTGCCGCCACGACTGAAACAGCAACCGGCCTCAGCTTTCTGGACCAGGTGGTGTCGGCCACCAAGCAGACCGAACCCGATCATGCGCAGGACCTGGTACGTAACCTTGTCGAGCAGGCGCTGACCGGCACTGTAACGTTCGACAAGAACCTGACCCGGACGATTGAAAGCGCGATTGCCGCACTGGACAAGAAAATGTCCACGCAGCTTAACGCGATCATGCATGATCCGAAGTTTTCCAAGCTGGAAGGAAGCTGGCGTGGTCTGAACTATATGGTCATGAACACGGAAACCAGTCAGAACCTGAAAATCCGTGTTATCAACGCCACCAAGCGCGATCTGAACCGGGATCTGACCAAGGCTGTTGAGTTCGACCAGAGCCAGATTTTCAAGAAAATCTACGAAAACGAGTTCGGTACGCCAGGTGGTGAACCCTACGGCGCGCTGATCGGTGACTACGAATGGGTCAATCACCCCGATGATATCGAGACCTTGCGCCTGATGTCCAATGTGGCGGCGGCGTCGTTCGCACCGTTCATTTCCGCGGCCGGTGCGGGTATGTTCGGGTTCGACAGCTGGACGGAACTGACAAAGCCCCGTGATCTGTCAAAGATTTTCGAATCTGCTGAATATGCCAAGTGGCGGGGATTCCGCGAGACGGAGGATGCCCGTTTCGTATCGCTGGTCATGCCCCGTGTTCTGGCCCGCGTGCCTTATGGTGCCGCGACAAAACCGGTTGAAGACTTCGATTACGAGGAAGCACCTGTTTCAACCTCCGGTGCGTCCGAAGCGCTGAACCATGACAGTTACTGCTGGATGAATGCGGCTTACGCCATGGGCGTGCGCATGACGACTGCGTTTGCTGAATCCAATTTCTGCGTAACCATTCGTGGGGCAGAAGGCGGTGGCAAGGTCGATAACCTGCCTACGCATTTGTTCCAGTCCGATGATGGCGATATGGACGGCAAATGCCCGACCGAAGTCGGCATTACCGACCGGCGCGAATTCGAGCTGTCCAGCCAGGGCTTTCTGCCGCTCTGCCACTACAAGAATACGGATTATGCGGTCTTCTTCGGTGCGCAGACGGTGCAGAAACCCAAAAAATACGACCGAGCGGACGCTACGGCCAATGCTGCCATTTCTGCCCGTCTGCCGTATATCATGGCATCCAGCCGTTTCGCCCATTACCTGAAGGTGATGGCGCGCGACAAGATCGGCAGCTTCATGGAAGTCAATGAGTGCGAACGCTGGCTGAACCGCTGGATCACGAATTATGTCTCTGACAACCCTGATGCGGGGGCCGAAACCAAGGCCAAATACCCGCTGCGCGAAGCCCGGGTGGAGGTAAAGGAAATTCCGGGCAAGCCGGGCTCCTACAACGCTGTCGCTCATCTGCGCCCGTGGTTGCAGATGGAGGAACTGACCACCAGCATGCGCATGGTGGCCCGTGTTCCCAAGCAGGGCTGAACACTACCCTGCCGGATGCCACCCTTTTTAGGGTGGCATCCCACGCGAAAAGAAGGATGACATGAGCAGCCACGACGACGATCCCGATGCAACCGTTATCAGACGCCCGGCCGCTCCTGCTGCCGTGGATGACGATGCCCGTCAGGATAACCCCAGCCAGCCCCCCTTGCGTGATGCCGTCCTGTCCGGCGCCTTTTTCGGCGCCGGACAGGAGGACAACGCGCGGCGTATGGCCGTCATGCTGACCAGAGCGGAATGCATTCTCGAACCATGGTTCGGGCCACAGGCCGCGGACCTGCCGGCCGATAGCAGCCTGCTGGCTGCCCGCATAGAACGTGATATCGTAACGCTCGACCGCATGATTGCGCGCCAGTTGGACGCGATCATGCACCACCCGCGCCTGCGCCGGCTGGAAGGATCGTGGCGGGCGCTGGACTGGCTGGCGGTTTCCCTCCCTTTGAGCGGACGCGTCAAGCTGCGGGTTCTCGATCTGACCTGGCATGAGGTCTGCCGCGATCTGGAGCGTGCGGCGGCTTTCGACCAGAGCCATCTTTTTCGCCAAATCTACGAGCAGGAATTTGGCATTGCCGGTGGCGAGCCATTCGGTCTGCTGGTAGCCGATTACGAAATCCGGCATAGGCCGGGGCCCGGCGCACCAACAGACGATATTTCGGCCCTGATGGCATTATCGGAAGTGGCCGCGGCAGCCTTTGCCCCTCTTGCGATCGGCGCGTCCCCTGCCCTGTTCGGGGTCGATGAGTTCGATGCGCTCAGCGGTGTGCCTGATCCGGCTGCGGTCATGGCGGCGGCGGATTACCAGCGGTGGAAGAAACTGCGTACCCAGGCTGACACCCGTTTTCTGGCCGTGACGTTGCCGCGCGTGACCATGCGCCGTCCCTGGACCGAAACGCTGCATCATGCGCGGGGTTTTCGCTACCGGGAGGCGCGCGGCACGGCGGATAGCCGGGTGTGGAGTACCGCTGGCTACCTGGTGGCGGCCTGCGTTATCCGTGCGTTCGAGACATATTCCTGGCCGGCGGACATGCGCGGTTACGACATGGACCGCGAAGGCGGTGGCGTGATCGATACGCTGGCCCAGCCATTGGCTTCGGTCGACCCACCCGAAGGTGCGGGGCGTCCGGCACTGGACCTGATCCTGACGGACCGCCAGGAACGCGCGCTGGTTGCGGCAGGTTTTATGCCGGTTTCGGCCCTTCCCTTCGGGGGGGAGTTGCTGATCAGCACGGCGCGCAGCCTGCAACTGCCGGATATGGGTTATGCCGGTCCCGACAGGACGGATGCTGTGGCCAACAGCCGGCTTTCAGCCCAGTTCAACTCCATTCTCTGCGTGTCGCGTTTTTCGCATTACCTCAAGGTCATGGGGCGCGACATGACCGGCGCGTTCATGACCGCGAACGAAATCCAGGATCGCCTGCGCCGCTGGCTTGCGCGCTACACGACAGCAAACCCCGGCAGCATGGAAACACTGGCGCAGTATCCGCTGCGGCAGGCCGAGGTCTCGGTGTCCGACGATCTGGCCAGACCGGGTGTTTTTTCCTGCGTCATTCACCTCGAGCCGCATTTTCAGCTTGACGATGTGGCCGTCACGTTCCGGCTGATGACCGAACTGTCCGCCCCGGGGCGGGGCTGATCCCCTCACCACGTTTGATAAGGACCCTTCACCCATGTCGGATACAGCATCTTCCACTGCGCCACTGTCCGCTGCTGCCCTTCTCCGGGCCGGGCGGCTCGATGACGCGATTGCAGCGGCCACAGCGGCCGTGCGCGCTGCCCCGACCGATATCGGCCAGCGTGTGCTGCTGGCCGAACTGCTGCTGTTCAGCGGCAATCTGGAGCGCGCGGATGTCATTCTGGATGCGGCGGGCCAGATCGACCCTTCGGTTGCTGTCGTTATTTCCGAATTCCGGCAGCTTCTGCGCGCGGAAACGGCCCGCAAGCAGGTGCTGACCGAAGGCCGCGTGCCCGATATTCTCGAAACGCTCGCAGCCGACGGACAGGCATCCCTTGCCGGACTGACGGCCCTGCGCGGCAACGACCCGACTGAAGCCGCCGTGCAGTTATCCAGGGCGGAAGCCCTGCGTCCCCGCGTGGGCGGAGAGGCCGATGGCCGCATTTTCGACGATTTCCGCGATGTGGACGACCTGCTGCCCGGTTATGTCGAAACCCTGACCGTGACCGGAAAATATTTCTGGATTCCGGTGTCGCGCATAGAAAGCATGATTTTTCATCCACCCAGGCGCCAGCGCGATCTGTTCTGGCGGCGGTGTTCCATGAGCGTGCATGCTGG
Source organism: Acetobacter sp. (assembly GCF_047723915.1). Lineage (GTDB taxonomy): Bacteria > Pseudomonadota > Alphaproteobacteria > Acetobacterales > Acetobacteraceae > Acetobacter. Next base: position 407,772 of record NZ_JBDOBQ010000001.1, read on the forward strand.
CCCCGATGGTGATGTCTATGTGCCAGCCCTTTACCACACGACCGGTGAAAGCGATGACGCGCACCGTCTGGGCCGCGCCACGTCCTGGCAGGAGGAAGACGGAATTGTCCGTGGTGTCGGGCAACGTCTGTTCCTGATCGGTGAGGAGGACTGCCCGATCATGGACCTGCAGACCGTAACCTTCGATACGCCCGCATGAACGACGCAACGATCAACCAGCCAGCCAATGCCAATATTTTCCTTGAGCGCATGCGTGACGCCGGGGCAAGGGTCAAGCTGTCGGTGCTGGACCGGTTGATCGACACGGCCCCGGATAGCGACCGAGACCGCCCTATGTCCGCGACCGAGGCATTGTCGGTGCTGCGTGTGGCTGTCCGGCGCGATCTGGAGGCCCTGCTGAACGGCCACCGTCGGTTTCGCGCCATTCCTGAGCGGTATGCAGCGCTGCGCGCGTCGAACCTTGGTTTCGGTCTGCCCGACTTCGCGGCCAGTGCCCGCAACGCGCAGGACGCGCGTGAGGAACTGCGCAGGGAAATGGAAAGCACGATCCGTACCTTCGAACCCCGGCTCATGCAGGTATCGGTTCTGGTTCAACCGTCGGATGAACAGGGCGCGCTGGCCACGCTGCGTTTTCGCATCGAGGCCCTGCTGCATGCCGACCCGGCCCCTGAACCGATTTCATTCGACACGACGGTTGATGCGGCGACAGCCAATATCATGATTTCGGGAGGTCAGGTTGGCTGACACGTTGCTGCCCTATTTCAACCGGGAACTGACCGCCGTTCGCCAACTGGCGGCCGAGTTCGCCCGTACTCATCCTAAAATTGCCGGTCGGCTGCGGCTTAGCCCCGATACGGTGGATGACCCGCATGTCGCACGCCTGCTTGACGGGGTCGCGTTCCTGTCGGCCCGGGTTCATGCCCGGCTTGATGACGAATTTCCCGAACTGACCGACACGCTGCTGGATATTCTCTACCCCCATTATCTTGCTCCGTTTCCGTCATGCGCCATTGCGCAGTTCGCTCCCCGACCGGAAACGACAACCCCGATCGAGATCGCACCCGGTTTCGAACTGGAAACGGAAGCCGTGCGTGGACAGGCCTGCCGTTATCGTACCGCTGCCCCCATGACCTTATGGCCCGTAAAAATTGAATCCGCCCGTCTTTCCGGTCAGCCATTTACGGCCCCCCTTAACCCTCGTGCTGTCGGGGCGGTGGCGGTGCTGCGCCTTGTTGTTACGACACTGAATGCGGATATGCCGTTCAGCACGCTGGGCATGGATCGTCTGCGTCTGTTCTTCCGTGGTGAGGGAGCCTCGGCGCTGTCGCTGTACGAACTGCTGGCCGGGCATACGCTGGGTGTGGCGCTGGCGACATCGCCGCAGGATGGCGCACCGGTATGCCTGGGACCAGACGCGATACAACAGGTTGGCTATGCCCCGGACGAAGCACTTGTACCGTGGTCCGGCCGTGGTTTTGCCGGGTTCAGGCTATTGAGCGAATATTTCGCGTTTCCGCAGAAATTCATGTTTCTGGATCTTTGTGGACTTGGCGCGCGGACAATGGTGCTCGATGACGGACGTCTGGAAATTTTCCTGTACCTCAACCAGTCGTCGCCAGAGCTGGAGCGCACAGTTGACGCTGACATGATCGCACTGGGCTGCGCGCCCGTCGTCAACCTGTTTCATCAGCGTTGCGAACCCATGGCGCTGGATCATACCGCCACAGAGTATCGTATTCTGCCCGACGCCAGACGGGCAAAAGTGACCGAGGTGTGGGAGGTCTCGGCTGTGACCGAACTGCGCCAGGATGGCACGTCCAGACCTTTCCAGCCTTTTTACAGAATGGCCGAGCCTCACGCCCCCCGCGCGGAGGATACCCCATCCTACCGGATTACCCGGCGTGAAGCCGGTGAGGGGCTGGGCGGGACGGACAGTTTTGTCACAATCTTCGACCCGGCCTTTGACCCCTTGCGCCCGTCCGACAGTGTTTTGTCGATCCAGGCTTTGTGTTTCAACCGCGATCTGCCGACAGAACTGCCCTTTGGCGGCGGGCATCCGCATTTTCGGCAATTGCAGCCCCATGGCAGCGTGCAGGACGTGCAATGCATTGTTCCCCCCACACCGACCCTGCGCCCCGAACGCCGGGCGCGTGGTGCGTGGCGGCTTATTTCCCACCTCTCACTCGGTCATTTTTCCATTACCGGACAAGGTGAAGGGGCTGCGTCGCTACGCGAGGTGCTGCACTTGTACGACCTGCTCGATACCGCCGAAACGCGTGCCTCGATCGAGGCGATTGTCGGCGTTCATGCAACACCCGGTGTCGCGCGCGTGCAGGGTGCGCGTCTTGGGGCGTTCTGTCGCGGGCTGGATGTGGAACTGGAACTGGATGGCCGGGCTTTTCATAGTGGCAGGCTTTATCTGCTGACTGCCGTTCTGGCCCGGTTCATGGCCCTGCATGCAAACATCAACTCCTTTGTCAGAACCACGCTCCGCCTGCGCGGAAAAAGCGAGCCTGAAGCCCGCTTTCCGCCAATGGCTGGCGCAAGGGCGCTGTTGTAGGCCCCGTGATGGTACAGACCGATACCCCGGCAGGCACCCTGTGCGCGCAGCCCCACCAGTTCACGTTCGATGCGGCCGTACGCCTGATGCGCGCCGTGGCGGCCAGAACCGGTGCACGCCCGCTCAGGTTCGATACGCCGTCCAGCCTTGCAGCGCCGACGCAGGAGGTTGTGTCCGTCACCTTGCCCGGTGACGGCAAACCTGCGCGGCTTACCACATCAGTTCTGGGCCTGACCGGTCCTTCGGGCGAGATGCCGCGCTGGTATACGGAACTGCTTAATCAGGTTGAACGGCAGAAGTCCCATGCGCTGGCGGATTTCGTGGGCATGCTCGCCCAGCCTGCCCTGTCTGCCTTTGCCGATGCGGCAACAAAGTACCGCCTGCACGCTTCGTCGGAACGGGCGCAGTGGTCCAACAGTGCCGAACCCGTGGGTACCGCCGTTCTTGCACTTGCGGGTTTTGATACGGCAGCAGGCGAGAGATTACCGTTTTCCACCGATCTGTTGCGCCATTATGCGGGTTTTTTCTCGTCCTATCCGCGTTCGGCCAGCCGGTTGGGGGCCATGCTGTCGGATTTTCTGCGCCGCCCCGTTGCCGTTGACGAGTTTGTCGGTGGCTGGCTGGCAATTCCGTCGGACCAGCGTACGCGCCTGCCTTTGGGGCGACAGGCAGGCGCGTTCTGCGCGCTGGGGGTCGACGCGGTTATCGGGTTGCGTACCTGGGACCAGCAGGGACGCTTTGTTCTGCGGGTGGGGCCACTCTCTCGCAGGGACTTCGAGGCCATGTTGCCCGACCGTCCGGGCCTGATCGCCCTGATTCACCTGACCAGGGCCTATGTCGGCCCGGATGTGGATTTTGCGGTCAATCCCGAACTGGATGCAAATGACATCCCCCCTTTCCGCCTGGCGGGCGGGGCGGAACAGGACACGCCGCCCCGTCTGGGCTGGACAACCTGGCTGCCATCGGCGACCGATGCCCTGCGGGGCCGTAAAAGCGTTGGAGACGCCCTGTTCGGGGCCTGGCTCGTCGCCGCCCATGACCCGACTGTCGACGCCACACCGCCCATTTTACACTCTTATCATCAAGGATAGACCGATCATGCGCTTTTCAACATCCCCTCTGGCGGCCCTCGCCCTTATCGCCTTTGCGTCCGGTACGCCGCAGGCTGCCCTGGCTCAGGCCAACCCGTCGGCCCAGCAGTTGATCAACCAGTTACGCCCCGGCGCACATATGGATGGCACAACCCGCGGTATCCGTATGCTGCCGGGTGGTACGGCCAGCAGCGCGCATCCGACATCCGCCGGAGGGCATTCCCATGCGGATACGCACGAGGCCGAACGCCCATCCGCCAGTCTGGTTGTCGATTTTCTTAATGGATCGGCGGAGCTGACACCACAGGCCACGGCCGCACTCGACCAGCTTGGCGCGGCGCTGACCAGTGCGCAGCTTGGCTCCTATCGCTTCAAAATTGTCGGCCATACCGATACCACGGGCAGTGCGAGCCTGAATCAGGCGCTTTCGACGCAGCGGGCCGATGCGGTAAAGGATTATCTGAAAACCAGATTCCAGATTGCCGATGACCGGCTTCAGGCGATTGGCGTGGGGCAGAATGGTCTGGCTGTGCCCACCCCGCCCAATACGTCGGAACGGCGTAACCGGCGTGTAGAAATTATCAATCTCAGCGCCTGACATTCTGACATGAGGCATTCTTCGCGCAACAACGACGATACGGTCATTTTACGTGCCCCCGCGCAGGGAATGCCCAGGTCTGTTTTTTTTGCCTGCGTTCGGCCCCGCGCGGTCCTGGCGGGCGTGGCGATCGTCATGGGGCTTGCCGGCGGGGGCACGGTCCTGTGGCGGAGCATGAAAGTTCCGCATGACCTGCCTTCCCCCCAGACAGAAGCCGGTATCGATATCGGGGCGAGCTGCGTTACGCACGCATTTGTCCTGGCGCAGGATCATGACATTCTTGTGCTCGATTTCTCATCGCTGCTCGCGCAGGGGCAGACCCTGAACAGAGTTGCCGCTTTTGTGGAAAAGGCGGGTCTTCCGCGTGACCGGGTGCTGGACGGCAGCGCCCTGCAAAGCGCCATTCATGAAAGTGGCGCGACCGAGCAGACCTACTATTATGGGCATGACTATCAGGCCGGGGATCTGCGCCGTTTTTTTGCCCAGGCGGTGCGTCAGTCAATAGCCCTGACACCGCAGGAACTCTGGTTGCATGCTGTGCTGGCACGCATGGGATGGTTGCAGTCCGACGCCAATGGCGCGTTGATTACGATCAGCGCATCGGGCGACGGGCTGGATGCCTCCATGCGCGCCATAACCCTGCGACATGAAATCGCTCATGGCGCGTTCTATACGGTTCCGGCTTACCGCGCCTATACCCGGCGTTTCTGGCAGGCGCTTGCCCCGTCGGAGCGGGCGGGTTTTATCACCTTTCTGGGGCAGCAGGGTTACGACACCACGTCCGAAGCTCTGATGTATAACGAAATGCAGGCCTATCTGGCCTTTACCGCCGATACCCGCTTTTTCAACGCGCAGGCCGTCAATCTGTCCGACGAACGGCTGGAAGCAATGAGAGTGTCGTTTCTCGACGGCATGCCGGATTTCTGGCTGCGGGAGCTTGCGACACATCCCGTGCCCCCGGCCTCGGTTTCGATCTGCCCGGAATCCCAGCCCGCCAATCCGACCTGAACAACGGAGCATGACCGCCATGGTCGCAAAACCTGCCGCCCGTATTACCGATATTCACACCTGCCCCGCCGTCAGCGGGCTGGTGCCCCATGTGGGCGGGCCGATCCTGACGGGCTCGCCCACTGTGCTGATCGGGGGCATGCCAGCAGCACGTGTGTCCGACACTGCGATATGCGTCGGACCGCCTGCAACGGTCATTACCGGGTCGGCAACCGTTTTTATAAACGGACTGCCAGCCGCGCGTCTGGGAGATCAGACATCGCATGGTGGAGCGATCATGCTTGGCTGCCCGACCGTATTGATCGGCTGACCGACGCGACAGGCATGCTTGTCTCCGCCGTGTCCGACTGTGTGTCATGAATTTGCGAACGGGGCTGGAGGTGAGGATGATGGATGGCAGGGCTTGAGGCCCTGCCCCGTCATGACCCTTTGGGGCGGGTTACGATGGGGTGTAGTGTTATCGCAACCTGCTGACCTGCACTGGCGGCTTTTGAGAGAAGCTCGGTCATGGCCGCCGTCATGGACGTGACATTGCCATCTGTCGGGATCTGGGCGCTCGGTAGCGGGCCGGACAAGGCCAGGCTGATCGCGAGATCCGTGCCGAATGGCGCGCCAACCTGCATGCGTGCGCCACCATGGGAACCATCGCCCAGCGTTTTGGTGGTGTTGGCGGCAAAAGCCTGCGAGGCATCGGGCGATGTCGGGTATATCCGCACGGCCGATCCGTCGTTGGAGAAATAGACCGTCCACAGATGCGCGGAAAAGGATGGCAGCGTGACGGCAATGGCAATCGGATCTCCGTCATGCAGCGGCTGGTCGTTGCCCGGCAGGGACATTGCCAGGCCGCTACTGCCCGAGGTTACGCCGTGATAGGTGCGCAGGGCATCGAAAATCGGACAATAGGGACCGTCGACCGGGTGCACTGTATTGCGGATCTGGCTTGATCCGGGCAGTTGCGCCAATGCGGCGTCCAGAGCGGCCTTGGGGCTTCCTGCGCCGACATACCCTGATAATGTCACCTGTCCGCCATCCCGGGCGGCCGTCAGAAAACTGCATGGCAGAGTACCTACCGTAGCGGCAATCCGTGCCGGGTCCGGCGCCACGGACGGCACCGGCGGGGTTGGCCCCTGCGCCGATGCGCCCGGCAAGGGGGGTACGGTTTCTCCCGCCTGCGTGGCGGCGGCTGCGACAGGCGGGTCTTCACTGCCGGGGCTGAAAAGGAAATACCCTCCCCCGCCCAGGACCGCGACTGTAACCAGGCCGCCTGCTGCAAGTGCTGCCAGGGGTAGGCCCTTGCGCGCTGCACCGGCTTGCGGCGGTAGGCTGGCGGGTGCCGTAGCACGGGGCGAAGGGGCTGGCGTGTGCCGCGACGGTGCAATGAATGTGCCATCGTCGTCCGTTGTCGTATTCTGGCCTGCGTCTGGTGTGTCCTGATCGTTGGCGCGGAGAGGCTCCGCAAGCAGGGCATTGCGCAATGCCGCGGCAAACGCGGAGGCGGAGGCATAGCGCCGGTCTGGCTGTTTTGCCATGGCGGTCAGCACGACATGATCGAGTGCTGGCGTGACCGCGACGGACAGCGCTGATGGTGGCAGGGGCTCGGTGTTCAGGACCTTGTGCATGATGGCGGTCAGCCCGCCGTCGAACGGCTTGTCGCCTGTCAGGATCTGGTAGAGCATTACCCCGGTGGAATAAATATCCGTCCGGGCGTCGACGCGCTGGCCCATGAACTGTTCTGGCGACATATAGGCTGGCGTGCCGAGAATTGTTCCGGCCTGGGTAAACGAACTGCTTTCGATGCGTGCAATGCCGAAATCCGCGATCTTGATTTCACCGCCGGAGGTCAGCATGACATTGGCGGGTTTGATATCGCGGTGCACCACGCCCCTGTCGTGGCTGAACTGCAAACCCGCCAGCAATGCGTCCATCAGGCGCACCACGTCCTCGACCCCGTAGCGTTCGCCGTTGTCGAGCACCTGCTTCAGTGTGGTGCCGTCCACATATTCCATGACGATATAAGCAAGGTCGTCAGTTTCCCCATAATCGAAAACACCGACGATATTGGGGTGCTGCAAACGCCCGGCAGCCTTTGCCTCGCGCCGGAAACGCTCCAGTTCCTCTATGGCCTGTGCATCTTCGCTGTCGGCATCGACCAGGCGGACCGTCTTGATGGCGACGGTTCTGTCGATGACAGGGTCGTACCCTTCGTAGACGGTGCCCATGGCCCCTTTGCCAAGGATACGACGCAGTTCATATTTGCCCAGTCTATCGCTCATGGGAATCCTATAAAGACATGGGCGGAATATCGGAAGGGGCTGGCTTTCCCCCATCGCCGATTACGACAAAGGCAGCCCAGAAAAACGGATTGCCCAATGATGATGACGGACTTGCCGCCGCATCCTGCAGCATCGCCAGTTGCGCCGCGCGCAGACTGGCGGCCACCCCGCCCGAGCGATCGTCATGGATATGCGACAGCGATGACGCCACCAGATAGGCGGAGGCCTGATCGTTGACCGACCATTGCGTGACCATGACGGCGCGCGCGCCTGCGTAAAAGAAACTGCGGGCCAGGGCCGAAAGTGCCTCCCCCCCCTGTGCTCCGCCCTGCGTATTGCACGCTGACAGCAGGGCAAGGTCCGCATCCAGGTGGAGTGCTCCTATGATATCGGCATCCAGAAGCGCGTCTTTCAGGTCTGGTGCCGTAGGCGGAGTGGAGGCCACAATGACCGGTTCCGCCAGGCAGGGCAGGTCTGTGGGCAACAGGGCATGCGTTGCAAAATGCACGATCCGGTAATTGCCCAGAGAGGCCTGGCGCACGTTCGGCGCGGTATACTGTGTTCCCAGAAGCTGGTCCTGCGCGCCTGCGCCGAAAATGGCTGACGCGGCCTGAAGTTCAAGTCGCGCATAAGGCAGGGCTGGCAGCCCGGCAAAGGCTTCGGCACTGGCGTGGCAGCCTGCACCGGTCAATGTTGCGCTGGACTGCGACAGGCTGGCGGGCCGGAAATCTCCAAGTCCGAACCATGGACGATGCGCCATGGATGTACCCTCGGCCTTGCGCAGCCCCACGAAATTCCCCGCTGTGGGGACATAGGCCAGACTGACCTTGCGGATGAGCCATGGCGCATGCGCTAGATCGTCGGCTTTTGCGGGCCCGGTCGGCAGAAGGGCGAATGGGAGCGCCAGCAATGCGCCCGATGGAGCAATGACAAGTTCATGGACCCCGTCCATGCTGCTTGCCACAGGACCCAGTGTGGCATTGTAGATTGCTGCCGCCTGTTCCATGGCGAATGACGGCAGCCCATCCTGCCCTGGCGTTATGGAGGCCCGGACCTTGCCAACCAGTGCCGCCATGTCGTTGTCGCTCAGGCCATTCTGTGCGACGACCACGTGCCCGGCATGCAGCAGGAACAGCCAGGTGTGGCTGGGCGTGCTTGTCACGCCAAAAAAGGCCTCGTCCGGTCGCAGGCGTTCGAGCACATTTCTGGCGGGAACTGCCTGTTGCACAAGCTGGCCGTAATTGGGCACAAGCGCCTGTTCGGCCATGGCGGCCTGCTGCAAGGCCGCATGTGTTGCGGCGATCTCCCTGTCTATCCCGGCCAGATCGGCATGGTGATCGCCTTCATGGGGCAGTTCGGCAAGCTGGTCGCGTTTTTGGTAAAGGGTTTCGAGCTTCTGCTGTGCGTCCTGCTGGGCCCGTATTGCCGCAACCAGTTTCGGGTCGCCCGATGACGATGACAGGCGGGCCGCGGCCAACGAGATCTGACGGGCGGTCACGCTGCCCTGTATCCATTCTGCCGCCTCGAACATTTCAGCATGAAGAGCATCGGCCTGTGTGGGGGTGCTGTCGGCCGTGGCGGCATAAATATCCAGGCACGGGCCGATAAGACGGGCCGATGCGCCCCGGCGCAGGGCGTGCAGCAGCGTCATGCCCCGGCGGCAGTTATCGAGTGCGGCTGGCCGGTCTCCGTTCGCAGAAAGAGCGGCGGCGCGCAGCAGGATGGTTTCCGCCATGGGCCGTGACTCCGGCATGCCGGTATCGAAGTTGTGCAACGCCTTGTCGAGTTCACGCGCCGCAAGGGTGTGATGATGACGCGCAATGGCAAGGGCTGCCACGGTAAGGTGCAACCGCCCGGCCATGGCTGAGGATGTTGCATCGGAGCGTTCGGCTATCAGGTCTGCTCGCGCGATCGCCGCGTCGCTGCCCTGTACATCGCCCGTCTGGTACAGGGCGAGTGCCAGATGACGCCAGACCTCTATGGCGCCCAGGGTGGCGGTCTGGGTCAGCGGGTCGCTCAGGCTGAGCTGGGCCCCCAGCAGCGCCGCGCCCTCGGTCTGTGCAAAAGGCGAAAGGGGGGACGCTGCTGTATCCAGCAGGCCGGGTGGCAGCAGGCTCTCGTAACGCGACAGGGCGTCGCGCAGCAGGGGAATGGCCGCGAGCGGCATGGCCTGATTGAGTTTATCCAATGCCTGATCGTAAAGTGCCGCCGCAGGCGCCGTCGGGTCGTCGCTCCGGGGCAGGAGCCGGTCTGCCGCGGCAAACTGTGCCTGTGCCTCGGCATAACGTCCTTCATTGGAGAGATTGAGCGCCAGTGCCAGAATGGCGCCTATGGTGCCGGGAGCATCCACGCCAAGCTGTTTCTGCTGCAGAGCCAGTGCCGCCCGGTAAGCCAGCACGGCGGACGGGAAATCTTCCGCCTGGTTGGCCCGTGCGCCCAGGGCCATCAGGCGCGTATATTCACGAATATCGCCTGTGCTGAACGCATGCGCGGCCAGCCGCCCCACCAGACGGCTGTTGACGGCGCTGTCTGGTGTGGCTGTGGTCTTTTCCGGTGTAGATCTGCCATTCACGATATCGACCGCCCTGAGCAGCGCTGGCAGGGCTGATTGCACACCTTGGGCATAATAGGCCCGTCCGGCCCGCACCTGCACAATGCCCACATAGGGCCAGCCTGCCTGGCGCTGGCGGCAGGTTATCAGCCGTCCGGCCTGATCGTCGTGGATGCGTAAGGCTTTGGGGGCGTCGCAGGCGTAGCCCGCGTCCAGCCCGGCCCGCCAGCGGCTGGATGCAGCCAGTCGGGCCAGTAACGCGTCTTCGCTGGCTGTGGTCTCGTCCCGGTGCAGGGGCTCGATCTGGACATGTCCGCTGGGTTGGTCCCAGTCGCCGCAATACAGGTCCCGCATGCTGCCCTGCGTCTGTATTGTACAGGACGCTCCCGAACTGTCCTGCCCGGCAGGTAGCGTGTTGGCCGCAGTGTCGTCAGTGCTGCCAGTGTCATAGGCCGATGCGGGAGGGTGCGTGCATCCCGAGCAGACGAGCGCCAGAAACACACAGAATATGAGCTGGCAGACCCCAGGTCCGATTGCTAAGCCGTAGCGCGCTCCACGCTGCCTGGCGGTGTGAGATGACGGGTGCTGCACGCTCAATAATCCTGCCCGGCAACGCCCGGCAGATAAATGCTGCTGTCGGTCCTGTGTTTTGGCCCCGTCCGGGGGCTGTAACTGAACAGCGGATTGCTGCCCAGGGCGTCTTTCGGCTCGCTTCCCTTCACACCGAGCAGGCTGGTGCCAGCGCTGTTGCCGCTTCCGCTGTTCTGGGAACCGTAACTGGATAGCGGATTGGCAATGACGGGCACAAACGCGCTGGTCTGCGGCGACGGTCTGTTTTGCGTTGGTGCGGTGGTGTCGGGGTTCGTCGGCGCGGGAGTGTTGTTACCTGTCCCCGGATCTGTATCGGGTGTCGTGCATGTGGTGGCGCCGAATACGCAGCCATTGAAACGGTCGCGCGTCGTGTCGGCGGAGTAGGCAAGCGCCTTGCCGGCCGCCTGTGTGCCTGTTACCCCGCCCAGCGTTCCGTCCATATCGGCCGCTGCGCCACCGTACAGGGTCAGCGACAGCAGATCGACATTGCCCGTTACCGTGGCCTGATCCCCCAGGCGCAGGACAAGGTTCGTGCTCGGCGCAAGAAGTTGCCCGCCCGCCCCGCCCAGGGTCATGCTGCCCGTTCCGGGTAGGGCAAGTGTTACCGTGGCGGGCGTGCTGGCATAGGCGGATTGCAAAGGACCGTCATTGATATAGAAAGTCCCCGCCTGTTGGAGCGTTGCTCCGGTGCCGGTAACGCTTAGCGTGCTGAGATCGGTTGCGGAACGGGGGGAAAGGAACAGGCTGCCGCCCGCGCCCAGGGTCAGGTTCCCTGCTGCTGTCACGTCGACCGCATGAGCGACCAGCGGGCCATCCAGTGCGAGAGGCGATGTAGTGTTCAGCGCGAATGTGCCGTTCTGGACGACAAAACGTCCCAGTGTGCCAATGGTATTTGCGCCGGACAGAACCGTATCCCCCGTCACGGCACCTGCACCCGTCGTCAGGACACCGGCGCTGATAGCGCCGTCTGCGCTCTCGCGTAACGTGCCGGCGTTCTGGACTGTCAGGGTGCCCGGAGTGCTGATCAACCCGGTAAGGTCGAGTGCGCTGTTGGTGCGTATGCTGATGTCGCCTGTTGCCGCCATGTGGCCCAGTGCCGGAACGGTATTGTCCCCATTGAGCAGGATACTGCCATTAAAGATGCTATCGCCCGTTGAAATCAGGGATTGCGAAATATCTGTGCCCGTAGCCTGCGTTAGTGTGCCGCCACCCTCGATCTGCATCTGTCCCGTGCCGGTAATGGCGCTACTCAATACGGTGTCCGCGTCGCGATCGATAATCAGGGTGCCGTTATTGACGATATCGGTGGCGACGCTCCCACCCTGCCCCCCGTTTCCGAGCTGAAGGGTGCCCCCGGCCTCTACCGTTGTCGTGCCGGTATAGGTGTTCTGGCCCGACAGAATCTGGGTGCCCCCGGTCACGCTCAGGCCGTTGCCGACGCTTTCCTGATCGGGCCCGTTGGCGATGACCCCGCCGAATGAACCCGCGGCATTGGTAAGGGTCAGTCCCTGCTCACCCAGGAGTACCGACCCATTCCCCGCCAGTGACGTGATCTGTGGCGCCCATGACGATGAGACATCGAACGTGCCGTTAGCGATCACGGAGCGGGAACTGGCAATGCTGCCATCCACAAGCCGCACCGTTGCACCGGTGTCGATAAGGGTTGGGCCGGTATAGGTGTTGTCGCCAAACAGCATCAGGGTGCCGCTGTTGACGGTCAGGCTGCCGCCGACACCGCCTGCAAGCCCGCCATCCGTGATGCTGCCAGAAAATGCACTTCCGTCCGAGACGTCATTTGCACCGCCGCTCGCGGCTGTCAGGGTCAGGTTGTTGCCCCCCAGCGCAATGGTGCCGTCACCATTGAGCGAACCAACCGATACGCTATGAGACGCACCGGAAATATCGAACGTGCCGTTATCCTGAAGTGCCGATGCTGTGCTGAGCTGTCCGTTGCCCGCGAGGGACAGCGTTGCGTCGGAAGACACATAGATGAACGCGGCATTGACTGACCCCAGCACCTCGGCCGACATGTCAAAGTCAACCGACTGCGCATTGACGCTGCCGGTGGAACTGACCTGCACAGGGCCTGCAAAGTTGACCGTGGCGGCATTGATCGTTCCGGTGTGGGTGACCTTTGCCTGCGACGGAGTGGTTACGGTGACATTGCCGGGCGTTGTGATGGTACCTGCCAACTGGCTTGACTGCTCGGCCTGAATGGAGACATCTCCGCTGGCCGTGCCACCGCTCGTATCGATCCTGCTGGCCGCCGTTGTCACGACAGCACCACCCGTTGCGTTGACGCTGACAGTGCCGCCTGAAGCGCTGTCGGACCCCTGGGCCAGAAGATCCCCGGCAATGGTGATATTGCCGCCAATACCCTGGATTGAAATACTTCCCTTCTCACCCGCGTCGATGTGGCCACCGGCATTGACCAGTGTGCTGACCACCCCGTCAGCGGCCTGCGCCGTCAGTTGCACCCTGCCCCCGGGGGCGGACAGTTTGCCGGTGCTGCTATTGGTGACAAGAACGGTGTTTTTGGCCACAGCACCTGCGCCAATCTTGTCCGTGACATCGAAATTGACCAGCCCGTCGCCATACAGGTCGAGCGTGAACGCCGTAACGCCCCCAGCCAGCAGGATTGTTCCAAGGTTCGCGGTAATGGTGCCGGAGTTCGAGACCTGCGGTGCGACCAGCCCGACAAGCCCTGCCTGTCCCGCGCTGATCGTAGCCCCCTGGTTGACCGTGATCGCCGGAGACGTGACCGACGAGCCGGTTGGCGCGCTGAATGACAGAACCCCGTTTTCGAAACTGCTGTCGTTGAGGTGAGAGGGTGTTACGATGACGCTTTGGGCGCTGACATTCGCACCGTTGTAAAAAATGGCCCCGGACGGGTTTTCGAGTATGAAGACGCCGTTGGCGGTAATGGATCCCGCGATATTGGATGTTTTGTCGCCCGTGACACGGTTGAGTATCATTGCGGTCTTACTGGGCTGCACGAAGTTTACACTTGCCTTGGCTCCGACATCGAAGCTGGACCATGTGACGATCGCGTTGGGGGATGTCTGGTTCACGGTCAGTGTGGTGGTCGAACCTGTGGTCACCGGTGTGCCGATCGTGGCCGTTCCGCCTGTATTGACCCCGCCCTGCGGCACCGTGTTCGCGGCAGGTGCGGTCTGGCCATAGACGGTTACTGCCCAGGTCAGACCAATCCATACGCCAAAACAGCTACGGTAAGGTGCCGCACGCCGGGCGGCACGGTGGCCGCTCGGGGTGGCGTGGCGTTCTGTCGGTGGGGAAAACGCGGTCAATAGAGTACTGTCGCCCCCCAATAGAACATCGTCCGCCCCAGTGTTTCCGCACCCAGGCCCTCGTACTCCACCTCTGTCGCCAGACGATGGACGAACTCTCCCTGCATCTGGAAATTATGCCCGAAGCCGACCTTGACCCCCACCCCAGCGGACGCCAGACGGGGATTGCTGCCGCCTGGCTGGTTCGACCAGGCCTGCCCCCAGTCGTAGAAACCATATAGCTGCGAGTTGATGTCGATATTTCTTTGAAAAACACCTATTTGCGTAGCTGCGTTCAACTGAAGTTCAGCCGTGGCGTAGGCCGTTTTGTCGCCCGCGACCTGACCCGAATAATACCCACGGGTGAAGGATTGGCCGCCCAGATAAAACTCTTCCGCCGTTGGCAGAATGGACGGGGTATATTGCCCGCCCGCCGCCCCCCGCAATGCGACCAGAGCACCCTGCCATGGCGTGAAAAGCGCCTGTGTACGGGAAATGGCGAGTGAAATTTTTCTGAAGTCAAAGCGCGCATTATTGCGCCCGCCGGGTGGAGCGCTGCGCCCGTTCGCTGAACTTCCCATGAAAGGAAGACCCTGGGAGCCGGTCAGATCAACCGTGCTCGTGCCTGCAAGGGCATTGCCAAACCACAGGTCCTGCCATGCATAACTGACATTTGCCCGCGCCACGCGCATGCTGTCCTGGCTGAGACCGGCCCGCCCGATGGAAATCGCCACGTCGCGTCCGTCAAGACTGAGGCGCGTTGTCAGGGCCTGCCTGCGGCCCAGCAGGACAGGATAATCCAGCGACCCGCCAAAACTTACAACCTGGCTGTGGTAGTCGATTTCGCGCAACACACCCGAGGGTGCTGCCCGCCCCATGCCGCCATAGGCATGGAGCTGAAGACCGCTTGAGCCGATAAAAACGTTTTCTGACAGTTGTCCGAAATTATCTGTGTTGCCATCCGTGTGGTAATAGACAAGATCGGTACGGTCCCCCAGCGAGGTAAAGCTGTTGAGGTGGACCACCACCAGCCCTTCTGTCGGTCCGGTGTTTTCATACCCGCGATTATCGGCCGATATCATGGCCGATACGGCTTGGCGGCTGACATCGGCAATCAGGGTCAGCGCCCCGGGTTCACGGTTCGCGTTCTGCAGGACTGCGCGCAGCTTTATGCCGGCAACCTGCTGGGCAAGAAGCAGCCAGCGCTCCATCTCGGCATTGGCAAGCGGGCGGCGGTCGACAAGATGTTCCAGCAACGCCAGCACCTTTGCGCCAGCGGGCCCGATGTCATGGCCCAGTTTGACCGCCGCAATATAGCCTTCCGTAACCACGAAATGGACATTGGCATTTCGGTCGATATTCATCGAGACGGTCGAGAGCAGAAAACCATGCTCCCGATAAAGCCTGACGACCGCAAGGCGTGTCTGTTCAAGAACGGCCAGTGTGACACGGCGATGCGCGACAGGCTGCGCAATCCCGTTCAGCACCGACAGGGGAAACGCATCCGCTCCCGCAAAGGAGACCGACTTGATGGAAAGCGAAAGAGACGGCAGCTTGCCCTCGCGTTCCCTTTCCCGGACAACGGGCAGCGAACGCCCCAGAACAGGTGTTGCCTGGGGAAGCTCTCTTGGAATGGGCGAGGTTTCAAGCACGGGCAGCGAAGGCTGCGCCCAGGCGGACGACACGGGGAGCAGGACGGCGGACCCAGCCCCCAGCCATGTTCGCCATACTGTGCAATCACCCTTCGACACCACACCACCTGCCCGCGCAAAAAGAAATACTCAGTCCAGAACGAGAAAAAACAAATAATAACGCGCCGGTACAAAAGATTTATACATGCGACAGACACGGCAGGCCGTCTCTCGCATGGTCAGGCGCGCCTTGACTGTCGCACCCCGCGAATGCGCGCGCAAGTCCCCAGAACAGGGGACAGAGCAATCGGCTGGGTGCGCGCGTCCACCCACCGGCAAATTCCAGATGGTTTATAAAGTCCTTTGTATTTTCTCTTGTTTTTTTAATTTCTTTTATTTTTCCTCTTTCCCGTCCCGCTGTTGATCTCTATACTCATGAATACTCGTGGTGCAAGTCCCCTGAACAGGGGACACGGCGCACGCTTCTCACTCTGGACGGACACCCTGCCGATGGATCTCGAGCTTCTCTCCATTGTTACGCCTTTGCGTGATGCGCCTTTTGGCGTCGCGCATGTGCAGGGCAATGAGGAGCTGAGCCGCCCTTTCATGTATCGGGTCGATCTTCATTCAGGCGCGGAGCAGCTCGACGCGGACCAGCTTCTGGACCAGGCGGTCAGCATTCAGGTGGCTCGCCCCCGGGGGGGCGGCATGCCCGCGCGCTATATTAACGGAATTGTCTCGGCGGTGGTGCAGAACCCCATGCAGGGCGACAATCTCTGGTCCTACAGCCTGACAGTCGTGCCGCGCCTGTGGTTTCTGGGCCAGACAAGCGACTGCCGTTTTTACCAGCAGATGTCTGTGCCGGAAATTGCTCTTAAAATCCTGTCATATTTTGGAATTACCTGCGACAACAGGCTTGCTCTCGACTACGCGCCACGCGACTATGTCGTGCAGTTCAATGAATCCTATCTGGATTTTCTTCAGAGAATTCTTGATGACTGCGGGATTTTTTATTTCTTTGTGCATGACGATCATAGCCATCGCATGATTCTGGCCGATGCCAATACCGCTTTTCCGGTCATGACCCCGCATGCCCTACCGCTCGATCAGGTGACTCCGGGTCTGGGTGTGATGCAGGACTGGGACCGGGCCGACGTCACGGTAACCGGCCGGATCGGTGCGGCAGATTACGACCCTGCAACCGACACGGCTTCTGTCGGGACATTGCATGCGGATGAATCCACGCTGCTGAAAGCCTCCGGTGCTGAAAGCCGCGTTCATTATGTGTGGCCTGCAACGCGCGATACGCGGGGTGGCGTGGCCGATGCGGTCAAGACACGGATGCAGGCGGCCGAAGCCACGGCCGAATTGTATGAGGGCAGCGGCCAGGTTCCGGCTTTTTTTGCCGGTGGCCGGCTTACGCTCCAGCGTGACCCGTTTGCGGGCGGTGGCAGTACGGACTACGTTGTGCGTTCGCTTGTATACGATGTTTCCAACGGGCAGCAGGGGGGATCGGTCGGTATTCGGCTTACCGCATTCCGGGCCGCGGTGGCCTATCGTCCCCGGCACGGAGTTGCAGCGCCGGTCATGGCCGGTCTTTACAGTGCGCTGGTTATTGGCCCACAGGGCGAGGACGTACACACCGACGATCTGGGGCGGATCAAGGTGCAGTTCCCCTTCGATCATATGCACGATATTTCAGCCGACAAGACTCTATGGGTCCGTGTCATGCACCCCTGGGCGGGCAATGGTTGGGGCATGCAGCATATCCCGCGTGTGGGAACGGAAGTCGCAATCGCGTTTTTAGAGGGGGACGTGAACCGGCCTGTCGCTGTGGGAGGGCTCTACAATGCCCGCAATGCGCCGATTTTTCCCGCCGCGGAAAAGACCCGAAGTGGCTGGCGCTCCCGGTCGATGGACGGTGGCAGAGCAAATTTCAGCGAGTTTTCGATCGATGATGCCAAGGGGCGGGAAGAAGTCCTGCTGCATGCAGAGCGTGATCTTGTGGTCGAGGTCGAGCACGACCGTTCTGTGTCTGTCACGCATGATGAAACCGTGCGGATCGACGGAAACAAGACGGATACGGTGCGGGGCGATCACGCCACGACTGTTTCAGAGGGCAACCTGTCGGTCGATGTCAGCGCCGGGGCCATGCACTGCAAGGCTGCGCAATCCATTACCCTGCAGGTGGGCGGCAGCACGATCGTTATCGATCCATCGGGTATCAGCCTGAGTATCGGCGAGAGCAGAATGCAACTGACGGCCGCCAGCGTGACGGTCGAATCCCCTCAGGTCACGGTGTCCGGGCAGGCGCTTCTGCAACTGTCGGGCGGCATTACCATGATCAATTCATGATGTCGGGAAAAGGCGAAATGCAAAGGTCCGCGCACAGCAAGCTGGCAGGGACTGATCTTGCGGATATACTGGCACTGAGCGGCATGACGGACGATATCGCAGCCAGCGCCATCCGTGCCGATACGGTCGAGCAGGCGTTATCGGCACTCGTGGCATCCGGCAGGGCGGCGGAAGCCGCGAGGCTGCTCGCCTATGCCCTGCCCCGGCGTGAAGCCGTGTGGTGGGCGTGCATGTGTGCCCGGCATACTGCCCCCGCAACATTGCCCGAGCCTGCGCGGAATGCCCTGGAGCTGGCTGAAAACTGGGTGCGCCAGCCCGATGAAGCCACGGGCCGCCAGGCCATGGAAACGGCCCGTCGGGCCGGGATGCAAAGCCCGGAATCCTGGGCGGCTGTCGCAGCGTTCTGGAGTGGTGCCTCCATGACTGCGGCGGGTGTGCCCCCCGTGCCCCCTGCCCCGCATCTTGCGGGAACGGCCGTGGCAAGTGCCGTCGCGCTTGCCGCCATCCGGGGGGATGCTTCCCGCCGCGATGCGCGGCTGGGGGTTTTCCTGCGTTCCGGGCAGGATATTGCAACAGGTGGCGCAGGGCGTCTGCCGCAGGAGCCCGCATGACCCTGACACTGACCGTACTGCGCTGCCCCGATGCGGTGTACCCGGAAACACGCCACGTTACCGGTGGGGAACTGCGCATCGGGCGTGGTCCCGACAATGACTGGGTGCTGGCGGACCCCGAACGGCACCTGTCCAAACGCCATTGCATTGTGGCGTTTCATCAAGGTGGCTGGGCGGTGGCCGATATCAGCACCAATGGCACGTTCGTCAATGACGATACTGCCCCGCTCGGCCATGGCACGATCCGCGAATTGCGCAGCGGCGACCGTATCCGTGTCGGCACATATGAAATAGAGGCCCAGATCGCCCCTGCCGGCTATGCGTCCATGTCGTCGGAAAACCATGCCGCCCCCCTTCCCGGGCTGGGGGCTGGAGGCAGAAGCACGCCTGCGCTGGATGACCCGTTTACCGATGCGCTGTTTGGCAGCCCGTCCACCACGGGGGAGCCGTCGCAGGACAGCGCTTTCCTGCATCAGGCGTTTGGAAGCGCCGACCCCCTGTTCGGAGCCCCGCTCCAGCCAGGTCCGGTTATCCTGCCGGATGATTTCAGCGCGCCGACAGCATCGCAGCCGGACTTTGGCGAACGACCGGCTATTGCGGACCATGTGCCTTCCTTCGGCGATGCGTTCTCTCCACCGGCGTCCCGTGCCCTCTTGCCCGATGACGATGACTGGGATCTGTCGCCCTTGGTTCCACCCGAGCCCCCCCTGCCCGAACCGGTGCCGGATACGGCTCTGACTGGCCTGAACACCGCGCCAGTGCCGGAACACCCGGAGCATGACGCATTTTTTGCTCATGATCCGGCGGATGCAGCACCTGCTCAGGCCCAGGGCAACCCCTTTGTCGAACCGGCAGATCTGGCCCGTACACCTGCCCCACCCGTAGCATCCGCACCCGCTGTACCCATCCCCGCTGCTGGCGGCAGCGACTTGATGAATGCTTTTCTGTCGGGTGCTGGGCTTGCCGACATGCCAGCCCCGGCAGACCAGCAGGCCCTGATGAACGCGGTGGGGGCCACGTTTCGGGCCATGGTGGCGGGGTTGCGGCAGGCCCTGATCGCGCGGGCGACCATCAAGGGTGAATTCCGGATCGAGCAGACGATGATCCGGGCGCGTGGGAACAATCCGCTGAAGTTTTCGGCCCATGATGACGATGCCCTTTGCGCGTTGCTGGGTCTGGGTCGGCGGGTGGATATGCGCCCCGATACCGCCGTAAGCGAGACGCTGCGTGACATGCGACTGCACGAACTGGCGACCATGGCCGCAATGCAGGATGCCGTTCGCGCCTTGATGACAAGCCTGGACCCCGCGCGCCTGCGCGCCAATGCGGATGAGGCCGGAGGCATGGCCCTGCTGCCAGCCCAGAAAAAGGCACGTGCCTTCGATATTTTCGAGAAAGAATACAAAACGGTCACAAACGGCCTGGCCGACAATTTTGACGCGGTCTTCGGGCAGGCATTCGCCCGTGCCTACGAAACAGCGTTGCACGACATCCAGGAACGGGGAACGTCATGAAAGACCAGGACCGGACGGAGCACACATACTCATGAGTTGGACCAATCGTGTGATCTGGCAGGAGGGCATGTTCATCCGCTCTCAGCACTTCCAGCAGCAGGACCGCTGGCTGGAGGCCGGGCTGCGGGCCAGGCTTGCGGGGTTGCAGCCCCATGGCTGGGGTCTGACACAGATGACAACGGACCAGGATCTTCTGGGCACAGGGCGGTTCGCGCTGTCGGCGGCGGCCGGTGTGTTCGAGGACGGAACACCGTTCTCCCTGCCCGGAGAGGCCGATCACCCTCCGCCGCTGGATGTACCCGACACCGCGCGTGGCGTGCTTGTGCATCTGGCGCTGCCGGTGCGGCAGCCCGGCGCGGTAGAAATTTCCGCATCGGCCGACCCCGGGGCGGAAGGACGCTACAGCCCCGCCGTGTTCGAAGCCTATGATACGCATTCGGCTTCGCCCCAGCCAGCCGATATTCTGGTAGGCCGCCTCAAGCTGCGCTACCTGCTCGATACCGACGACCGCTCCGGTTATCTGTGCATTCCGCTTGCCCGGATCATTGAAGTCTCCGCCGACCGGCGCGTTACCCTTGACGAGCGCTGGATACCGCCCGCCTTGCTGTGCCACGTGTCGCGGTCCCTGTCGGGGCTTGTCGTGGAACTGGCAGGCATGATCAACCAGCGTGGTGAGGCCCTGGCCACACGTCTGGCGGCACCCAATACGCGCGGCGTGGCTGAAGTGGCGGATTTCATGTTGCTTCAGGCGCTCAACCGCTGGCAGGGGCTGTTGCAGCACTGGTCCGACGCCTTCGCCATTCACCCCGAAACACTGTACAGCGCCTGTGTGCAGATGGCGGGCGAGCTTGCCACCTTTACCGATACAAAACGGAGGCCGGGCACTTATCCGGGGTATCGGCACGAAGATTTGCAGCGTGCGTTCGGTCCGGTCATTGCCGATCTGCGCCGTGCCCTGTCTTCGGTCATGGAAACGAATGCTGTGGCCATTCCCCTGCAGGAGCGTCGGCATGGGGTGCATGTGGGGCCGATTACCGACCGTACCGTGCTCCAGAACGCCAATTTCGTGTTGAGCGTGCAGGCCGATGTCCCGACCGAGACGCTGCGTCGACTGTTTCCCGCGCAGGTCAAGATCGGCGCTGTCGAACAGATCCGTGAACTGGTGAATGTCGCCCTGCCCGGCATTGCCATCCGGCCGTTGCCCGTAGCCCCCCGCCAGATCCCGTTCCACGCGGGGGCAACCTATTTCGAACTCGATCGCAACAGTCCGCACTGGCAGCAGATGCGCAACTCGGGTGGTTTCGCGATTCATGTATCGGGCGATTTTCCCGGTCTGCGCATGGATCTGTGGGCGATCCGTGGATGACGCGGCACGGCCATAGGGCGGGAGAGCCATAATGAACAGCGATAACCCATTTGCAGAACCCGATGATTCGGACCGGACTGTCATCCGCCCCATGCCGGGTGGGCGCAAGCCGGGTGCAGCCCAGTCGTCCCCGGCTTTTGGCGGGGGCGCATCCTTCCCCCCCGAATCAGAGGCCACGGCCTTCATGGCCGCCCCGACGCAAACGCCTGTGCCCCGTGCGCCGGAAGCCGCGCAGACAATTGAAATGGGTGGCGGTCCCCTGCTCGGCGCCGCCGGACCACTTTTGCAGCTTCTGGGGCGTCTGCGGCAGTTGCGCACTCCGCCCAACCAGACTGAACTGCGTCAACGCGCGGTGCGTGCACTGCGCACTTTCGAGGACAAGGCCCGTGCAGCCGACATCCCGCTCGAGCAGCTCCGTCCCGCGCATTACGCCCTATGCGCCAGTCTGGATGACGTCATACTCGCCACCCCATGGGGCAGTCAGGGCATATGGGCCCAGCATTCGCTTGTTTCGACCTTTCATCAGGAAGTGCGTTCGGGCGAGCGGTTTTTTGATGTGCTGCAACAGATCAGGCAGAATCCCGGTCGGTTCCTGCCCGTGCTGGAGCTGATGTATTTCTGCCTGTCCCTTGGATATATGGGGCGCTACCGCCTGACCCCGCGCGGTGTGTCGGAAATCGACAGGCTGCGTGAAGAGACATATGAAATTATCCGTCGTCAGAAGCCACGGGGCGATGCCGCATTGTCTCCGCACTGGCAGGGCGTGAATGCCCCGTTTCGCAGCGGTCGTGGGGGTGTGCCTGTCTGGACGGCGGGCGTGCTGGCCGTGGGGGTTCTCGGGCTGGTTTTTGCCCAGTCGCTTTTTTCCCTCAGTCACCGTTCGGACGCCGCTTTCTCCACCGCATTGGCGGCTCCGCCTGCGAGCATGCCGCACATTCTGCGGGACCAGCCGGCAACGCCGCCCGCACAGGCGCCATCCAGTGGGCCTACCGTCCTGCAACGCCTTTCCACATTCCTGCAGCCCGAAATTGCAGCGGGACAGGTCAGTGTTCTGGGCACGCCACGCCAGCCCATGGTGCGGATCAACAACCAGGGTCTGTTTGCGTCGGGCTCGGCGTCGGTCGAGCCCGGTGCGCTGCCGCTGCTGCACAAGATCGGTACCGCCCTCGCGGCAGAAACAGGACAGGTCAGCGTGACCGGCTATACCGATAACCAGCCGATCCATACCCTGCGCTTTCCCTCCAATTTCGAATTGTCACGCGCCCGCGCGCAGGCCGCGGGGGCAGTGCTGAACGAGACAATCGGCAACGCCGCCCGTGTCATGACCAATGGCATGGGGGCCGCCGACCCGGTTGCCGATAATGGCACTCCCGCCGGGCGGGCGCAGAACCGGCGTATCGAAATCGTCCTAGACCATCTTTCTGGAAACTGAGCGAGACATGAGCAAGATTGTCGCCATCCTGACTGCGCGCTGGTTTCTCAGTGGCGTCGCGACCGCCGTGCTGGGCACCCTGCTCTGGTTCTTCGGGCCGTTCCTGTCCATGCTGGCGCCCTTATGGCCCCGTGTTGCGGGTGTGCTGCTGCTGGCCGCACTCTGGGTCGGTCTTAACCTTGCTATCGACTGGCAACGGCGCAGGCGCGATGCCGCTCTGGCCCAGGGGGTTGCGGGCAGCCATGCGGCTGGCACTGTCATGGATCAGGCCGCCGCCGCCGAGGTCGCGGCCCTGGCCGACAGGCTGAAAGAGGCGCTGACCGTTCTGCGCAGGGCGCGCGGTCGGGGCGCCTACCTGTACGAACAGCCGTGGTATGTCATCATCGGGCCGCCGGGTTCGGGTAAAACCACGGCGCTGCTCAATGCGGGGCTGACATTCCCGCTGAACGACACCGCTATAGCGGGTGTGGGTGGCACGCGCCTGTGCGACTGGTGGCTGAGCGATCAGGCCGTGCTGATCGATACTGCCGGGCGTTACACAACCCAGGATTCAGCGAACGGCACCGACACCGCCGGATGGGACGCGTTTCTGGACCTGTTGCGCCGCACCCGTAAACGTCAGGCGCTCAACGGTGTGATGGTCGCATTCTCGCTGGCCGATCTGGCTGGCATGACGGCCTCGGAACGTACGGCCCATGCCCAGGCAATACGCCGCCGTATCCGTGACATGACAGAACGGCTGGGCCTGCGGCTGCCGGTCTATATGCTGCTGACAAAAGCGGACCTGCTGGCGGGTTTCAGCGAATTCTACGATGATCTGGATGAGGAACGCCGGGCCCAAGTCTGGGGCATGACCTTCGACCCCGCGGCTGCCAACCCCATTGGCGCGCTGGACACGGAATTCGCTCTGCTGTGCCAGCGGCTGGACGACCGGTTGATCGACCTGCTGCAACGCGAACGCAGTCCCGAAAAACGCGTGCAGATCGCGGCTTTTCCGTCGCAGTTCGCAAGCATGCAAGCACCATTGTCCAGTTTCCTGACAGAAGCGTTTGGCGCGTCGCTGCTCGACCCCGCACCTTTTCTGCGTGGGGTCTATTTCACATCCGGAACGCAGGAAGGCACACCGTTCGACCGGCTGACCGGGGCACTGGCACGGTCCTATGGCATAGACCAGGCGCGTGCCCCTGCCCTGCGTCCCGTCAAGGGGCGCAGCTATTTTCTGCGGCATCTGTTGGGTAGCGTCATGTTCGGCGAAGCCATGCTGGCCAGCATGGCCCCGGCCCGCAGGCGTCGGCTTATGGCTTTGCGGGCTGGCGGATACGGTGCCGTGACCGTGGCGTTTGTCCTGATACTTGCCGGTTTAATGGCAAGCCGGGCCCGCAATGCGGATGCGATCGAACGCAGCAATGCCGCCCTGCGCGCTTATGAACATATTGCCCGCGGGCTGCCCCTGGACCCGGTGCGCGACAGCGATGTCATGAGCATCCTGCCGCTGCTCGACGCCGCACGCGCGCTCCCCTTCGGTACGGACGACCGGACTGGCGGAGATGACGGCCTGAGCATGGGGCTGAGCCAGACCGGCAAGCTGGCCGCGGCGGCACAGGCGACGTATCGGCACGCGCTCGATTACGCCTTGCTGCCACGCATGATCCTACAACTGGAAGCGGAAATGCGTGGTGGCTTCGACAGGCCGGAATTCCTTTATCAGGTCACACGCGTCTATCTGATGCTTGGCGGGCAAGGCCCGATCGACCCCGCGCTGGTCAGGGCATGGATGAAACTGGACTGGGAACGGCTTTACCCCGGGCCCGCCCGGGCACAGCAGCGTGCGGAGCTGCAACAGCATCTGGATGCGCTGCTGAACGCTCCCCTGCCCCAGGTCGCACTGGATGGCACGCTGGTCGATGCCGCCAGAACGACCTTTGCCCATGTCTCCCCGGCTGAGCGGATCTACTCGCGTATTCGCGATTCTGCGCCGGCAACCCTGGCCCCGTGGGTTCCCGCACAGGAAATGGGTGCTGCGGGGGTGCCGCTGTTCAGCCGGGCTTCGGGCAAGGCGCTGAATGAAGGTATTCCGGGGTTCTATACCCTCAAGGGCTTCCGCACTGTCATGCTGCCAGCGCTGGCGCATGTCACGCATGACGTCACCGACGAAAGCTGGGTGCTGGGACCGCAGATGGCTGTCGACCCCGCAAGTCCGGAAATTGCGGGGCTGGAAGGTGCCGTGCTTGCACTTTATTCCAAGGACTACGAAGCTCATTGGGATGCCATGCTGGCTGACCTGAACCTGAAGCCGGCCACAAACGCCGCTCAGGCCGCGCAGAACCTGTATGTCCTGTCGTCGCCCCAGTCTCCCATGCTCAGGCTGCTGAACAGTGCCGTGACACAGATGCAGCTTTCAGCCCCGCCCGCCCCTACTGCCGGGCCCGCCCAGGCGGCCCTGCAGGCGGGCGCTGCTGCTGTGAATGCAAACGCGGCGGAGGCCAGTCTGAAAGGGCTTATAGCCCAGACCGGTGCGGGTGCGGATAATCAGGCGGCAGTACCCGGCAGTGAGGTTGGCGCCTATTATGCCCCGCTGATTACCTATGTCGGTGCGGGTAGCGGGTCTCCTCTGTCCATGACCCTGAACCTTATAACCAATCTGCATCAGCAGATGGCGGCCCTGATGGCGCCGACAGGGGGGGCTGGCATGTCCCTGCAGGGCGGGGATGCAGCGTCTCTTCTGGCGGGTGAGGCTTCGACCGCTCCGCTACCGGTCAGCCGGTGGCTGGGCAGCCTGACCCGCAACGTCAACGATCTGCGTGGGGGGAGTGCTGCCAAGGCGGCGGGGAGCGCTTTCAACGGCGCGGGGGGGCCTGCGCAACTGTGCCAGCAGGCAGTTGCCGGACGTTACCCGTTTATTGCCTCGTCGAATACCGATATTCCTATGGGTGATTTTGCCCGTCTGTTCGCGCCCAACGGTCTGCTGGACAGTTTTTTCAGCCAGCAGGTTCAGCCTTTTGTCGACATGTCGCAGCCTGTCTGGCGGGTTCAGGCCGTCAACGGTGTGGCGCCGCCGATCGGTCAGGGGGCGTTGGTCGCCTTTCAGCGTGCGCAGACCATCAAGCAGGCATTTTTTGCATCCGGCCTGCAACCTGCGGTCCAGTTTACGCTAACCCCTCTTTCCCTGGGGGCTGACGCAACGCAGGCGGTGCTGCAACTCGGCGGGGTGAATGTGACCTACGCCCAGGGCCCGCAGGTGGCGACAACCGTGTCATGGCCGGGGAATGACGGCATGCAGACGGCACGCCTGACAATAACACTGGCCGCAGGTGGTCCGCCCCTGCAACTGAGCGCATCGGGACCGTGGGCAATGTTTCATCTGTTCAGCCAGGGGCGGATTGCCCAAGCAGGTGGGGCGGACCGCTATACCCTGACGTTCGATATCGGAGGGCATACCGTCAGCTATACGCTTGGCGCGACATCGGTGCTCAATCCTTTTGTGCCGGGGTTGATGTCATCTTTCCGCTGTCCCACGTTATGACGACTGATACCGCCTTACCCTTTTGCCCTGCCGGGACGGGTTTTTTCGGCAAGCTGCCATCACAGGGCGATTTTGTGCGGCATGGTCTTTGCGAAGCTACGGTTGCCGCTCTGGATCTGTGGTGCCGTGAATGCCTGCTGAGCATCATGCAATCCATTGGCCCGGACTGGCGCAACGCCTGGATGGTCGCCCCTGTCTGGCATTTTGCGCTGCCTGCTGGCGCGTGCGGTCCGCAGGCGCTGCTGGGGGTATGGATGCCCAGCATGGACCGGGTTGGGCGATGTTACCCGTTTATGGTCTGTGCACAGGCCCCGGATCTCGCCCCCCTGCTTGACGGAGCCGCGTGGCTTGACCAGGCAGCGGAGGCAGCCATCTGCTCCGTGGTAGATGATACGGCTGTAACGGCACTGCGGCACAGGCTGGATGAGCCTGCCATATCCCGACGTCTGCCGGCCGTGCCTGGCTGGTGGACACAGGGAGGGCCGTCGCGCGGTCCTGCCCGGTTCGAACTGGCATGTCTTCCGCCTGCCACAATGGCGGCGGAACTGGTGTGCGATAATACTTTTTCCCATGTTCCTTCCCATGTTCCGACAGAGGTCAGATGATACGTTCCTGGGCAAAGACGGATGCCGGTCCCAAACGCCGGCATAATGAAGACCGTCTTCTCAACCGCCCCGATATTGGCCTTTGGGCCGTGGCGGATGGTGCGGGTGGCCACCAGGCGGGTGATGTCGCCGCAACCACTGTGATCGACGCGCTGGACGCCCTTCCCGGCCTGTCCTCGGCCCCGGAAATGCTGGGCGCGATCCGTCATGCCGTGACCGTAGCGGATACGTCCTTGCGGCAGGAGGCCGCACGCAGGGGGAGCGATGTGGTAATTGCCACCACTCTGGTCTGCCTTGTCATCCGTAACGGGCATTTCGCATGCCTCTGGGCCGGAGATTCACGCGCCTATCTCTATCGTGGGGGATCGCTGAGCCAGATTACGCAGGACCACAGTCTGGTGCAGGAACTGGTCGATGCAGGGCAGATCAGCCCCGAAAACGCGGAATCCCATCCCCATGCGAACATTATTACGCGAGCAATCGGCGCGGGTGAGGATGAACTGGTGCTGGACAAGGTGATCGGGAAACTGCACCCCGGTGATGGCTTCCTTCTCTGTAGTGACGGCATCACCAAAACACTGAATGCAGCCGAAATCGGCGCTGCATTATCCGTCATGCCGGACCTCGACCCCACAGCCATGCTGATCGGTGCGGCACTTGCCCAAAAGGCGACGGATAATGTGACCGCAGTGGTGATTGCATGCGATCAGGCAGGTAATTCACTGTGATTGAAAGAAAATATTTTCCGGCAGGTCACTGTCAGGCAGAAACTGCGGGATGCTCGATCGGCAGCCAGAGCATGAAATGCGTGCCCGGGCTACCCAGGTGCCAGTCGACACGCCCAGCCAAAGCATTGGCGCGCCAGTGAATGTTGTGGAGCCCACGGCCCTGGCTGGTGCGTGTATCGGGGCGGAATCCCGAGCCGTTGTCTTCGATCCTGACAAGAATGCCTGGGTGCTCTGTTGTGGTTGACAGCCGAATATGGCTGGCCTGCGCATGTTTGAGAATATTTGTGATGACTTCCTGCAGAATACGCAGGACATGCAGGGCGGAGGATGGGGTCAGCCATTCGAGTGGCGGCAACGGGGTGACGGCCCATTCCAGCATGACGCCCTGCGCATGTAGTCTGGGCGCAAGGCGGAAGCGCAGGTTGGCAAGCAGCATGAGCAGGTCGGCGTCAACAGGTTCCAGTGAATCGACGGTCAGTTTCAGGTCGAACAGGCAGTCTTTCAGTGTTTCTGCCAGCACCGCATGGGATGCCGCATGGTCTGCAAGGTGTATTGCCCCTGTCAGGGTCGAACCCAGGCCATCGTGCATGTCGCGCATCAGGCGCTGGCGTTCAGCCACCAGCAGTTCGCGCTGTTCGATCTGGTGCAGCCGCTCGTAAGTATCACGCAGCGTCATTTCCTGTGCACGCAGGCGCGTCTCCAGCAGCTGGTTACTGCGTTCGGCCTGACCCAGTGCGTTGATATAGCGCCGGCACAGAATATACAGGCAGCTCAGGAACAGATCCGGCGTGATATAGGGCAGCAGGTAGATATGCCCGATGCTGACATAATAATTGGCCATCAGCATATCGTGCACCGCAATGGGGAACATGAGCATGTTCCAGAACAGCAGCAACATGCCCGAGCCCGACCGCCGTCGCCACATGGCCGCCATCAGCAGCGGCATGGTCGGGGTGGAAAGCATAAAGCAGAAAATATAGGCACACAGTGCCAGCGCCGAAATGGTGGCCGATGAATGAAACAGCGGCGATGTCGCCACGCTGCATACGATCATGCCCCAGACCAGCAGGCGTTTCAGCCATGGAAATTCCACCTCGGCCAGGCCGCAGCAGAACAGCCAGCCTACGACAATGAGCCAGCACATGGAATTGACCGTGGCCCAGCCGAACCACACGGGAGAGAGAACGGTCGGGTCGAGAGGGCCCAGAAAATGCAGAATGCGTGTCGTATAGAGAATGGCGGCGAAAACAAAGAGAAGATACAGATCGCTGTCCGGCCGGGCCACGGCCACGAAGAACAGAACGACAGCCATGGAGAGCAGTACCACAGCAAATATGCCGGGTACAATGCATTGCAGGGCCAGCCGAATGCGATAGCGCCAGAACAGCGCATTATGCTGACCGGCCCAGGCGGGGGTGATCGCCCCGCCCAGCCCCGGCAGGGTGTCCATGCGCAGCAGGATGACGGAAGCTCCCGGGTCTGGCAGGTCGATCAGCACCGGGCGGTTGAAGCTGTTCCAGATGATGTCACCATGTGACCGCCAGACCAGATGGCCGTTCTGGTATATGGCAAGGCGCCCTTCGGTTTTCCAGCGCGGCAGATAGAAGCTGATATCGTTGCTCATTGTCCCCAGCCCGGTTGGCGGGGTTACCTTGAAACGGTACCAGCTTGTCATTGCATGGCCCTGGCTTGCGGCAGGAATGACCTTGGTCCGGGGTATGCCGGTATAGGGAAGTGTAACCTCTTTCCAGTCACCTTCAGGGCCGTGGGGTATAATCTCATCAGCCTGCGGGGCGTTCAGATCGGTCAGGGTCTCCTGTTTCAGGAATTCCGCCGTCGGGAAATACTGCGTCCATAACGGGCGGGAGCGACTAAAAGCCGGATCGTACAGCATGCGAACCAGCAGCAGCAGGACAAAGCCCACAACGATTGCGCCGCAGCCAAGCAGAAGTGCGCGTCGCCAGTACCGGACGCTGGGGCTGGCTCCGTTATATCCGGCGTAGTCGTTATTCGGTCCGTCGTCGCTCTTTGGTTCAGTCATCGAGCCACCCTTGGCGGCGGCCGAGGGTGACGGCTTCCATCCGCGATGTGACAGCAAGCTTGCGATAGATACGCCTGATATGGGTTTGTACCGTGTGGGCCGAGATCTGTAGCTCGACAGCAATTTCCGCAGAGGTGAAACCCTGCGAGATTTTTTGCAGGACCTCGCTTTCGCGTTCGGACAGAGGGGAACGGTCGCGCCCGGTCGACTGGGGCAGATGAACGCGAAAGCGGGACAGGATCTGCCTCGCGATCATGGGGCTGATCGGGCTGCCGCCCTGATGGACGCTGCGGATGTCGGCCATGCGCTGGCTGTCATCACTGTCCTTGAGCAGGTATCCCGCCGCCCCCGACGCAATGGCGGCCATTACATCGGCCTCATCCCCGAAACTCGTATTGACCAGGACCGCACAGTGCGGCCAGCGTTCGACGGCGGAACGTATCACATCCAGCCCCGAACCGTCAGGCAGGCCGATATCGGCCAGCAGGACATCCGCCGCAGGCCCGTCCAGCATGGCCAGACCGGCAGCCCTGGTCGATGCCGTGGCATGGAGCGTCATGTCCGGCTGGGCATTAATGGCATTGGCCATGGCGGTGTGGAAAGCCGCATCGTCCTCGAGTATGGCGATGCGTAGGGAATCGGTTTTTTCCATCCTGGCATCATGGCCATAAATTCGGCAGTGAATGAAAGTCGTAGATATCGATTTTCTTTAAATATCACGATTTTGCGACGGCGTGCTGAGTCTCCCTTCTACGTTTCGGGTTCGCTATATATCGCGATATCAGGAGAGAAAATACCCGTTTCGGCTTGCGCTGGACCTGACAGTTCGGGTTATCGATTGTGTGAAACACCATGCCGACCTTGCCATCCGCACCGGCCCCACGCGAGAGTTCGGACTATTGCAACGCAGGCTGCCGGAAACACATATGCTGACCGTTGCTGCTCCAGCTTATCTTGAACGGCACGGCATGCCCTAGGCCGTGGAGGATCTGACACACTATAACTGCCTGACATTGACCTTCCCGCGTCATACGCTGGAATGGCATTTCAGAAACCTGAATGGTGAGGTGCTGACGAGCGATACGTGAACGCCAATGCTGTTCGCGCACTGAAATCTTAGCAGAAAGAGCTTGCTGGGCAGAACCGGCTTAAGTCGTCAGTCTGGTTCTTTGCGCGTAGTGCTCCGGGCGTGCTCGTCTGGCATATGCTTGCCCCCTGCCCCTATTCTCTGTCGCCGCCGTTTCTGGCCGCTGCCATGAAGTCCGCCAGGCCGGCATTCATGGCGGTCTGGAACGCGTCTAGCGTTTCAGCGCCGACATAATGCTCCAGCCCTTCCGCATCGATCCGGGCACTCTCGGTGCTGATGCCCAGAGCGAGCAGGAATGCCTCGACAATGCGGTGTCGGGAGCGGACTTTTTCCGCCATGACCCGTCCCGCATGAGAGAGAAAGACGCCGCGATAGGGCTTGCGGGCCACAAGTCCTTCATCTGCAAGGCGTGTCAGCATTTTTGCGACGGTTGGCTGCGATACACCCAGACGTTCCGCCAGATCGACCTGTCGGGCTTCCTGCCCTTCATCCAGAAGATCGGCGATCAACTCCACATAATCCTCGGCCAGGGCGTTCTGGCGTGCGGCGCGATTGGCGCGGAACCCCTCGGAATGGGTTTCAACGTCAGGGAGTGTGTCAGGTAGAGTCATGGATTGGTATGTCTTGTTCCGTTTAATCACGATGTCCGGCAGCCCCGGAACGGACCCGGCAAACATTATTCCTTTTTACATACATTATCAAACACCGAATATTATAGTGCTGGCTAACCAATATCCGCCACTCATCATAAATTTCCATAAGCTTGTTAATATAGCATATTGCATATCGTGGGATCATGCTGTTTAGTGCGACATCATGCCAGACGATCCTCGTGTCCATAACAGCCTGCCCGTATCCGAAAAGGCAGTCTGGCGGTTCGCCAGCCAGACCGAAGCCGACAGCAACACCCTGTCCGAGGTGTTTGCCAGCGTACGCGTGCCCGCAGCCGATGCGTCCTGGTGCCGCCGTTTCCTGGCATTTGTAGGGCCGGGCTATATGGTGTCCGTCGGCTATATGGACCCCGGCAACTGGGCTACGGATCTCCAGGGGGGCGCGCAGTTCGGCTATACCCTGCTGGCTGTCATCATGTTGTCGAACCTGATGGCGATCCTGTTACAGGCCCTGTCAGCGCGGCTTGGTATTGCCACCGGGCGCGATCTGGCCCAGGCCTGTCGCGATCACTTTCCTCCCGGCCTGAATATCGTGTTATGGCTGGCCTGCGAAATGGCGATCATCGCCTGTGATCTGGCTGAGGTTATTGGAACAGCGGTAGCCCTGCAACTGCTCTTTGGCATTCCCCTGCTCGCAGGGGCCATGATCTCGGTGCTCGATGCATTCATTGTCCTGTTTCTGATGAACCGGGGCTTCCGTTATCTTGAGGCATTCATCATCGGGCTTTTAAGCATTATTGCTTTGTGTTTTGCAGTGCAGGTCGTGGCAGCAGCACCGCCATTGGCAGGGATACTGCACGGCTTTCTGCCCTCGCCCGAGATCGTGACCAACAGTAAAATGCTCTATATCGCCATCGGGATCATCGGGGCGACTGTCATGCCCCATAACCTGTACCTTCATTCCTCCATCGTGCAGACCCGCGCTTTCGAGCGCACATCGACGGGGCGGCGCGAGGCCATTCGCTGGGCGACATGGGACAGCACCATAGCCCTGATGCTGGCGCTTTTCATCAATGCTGCCATTCTGATTGTTGCGGCTGCCGCCTTTCATACGACGGGGCACCAGGACGTGGCGGAAATAGAGGATGCTTACCGCCTTCTTTCACCTATTCTGGGGCTGGGTATCGCCTCTACCCTGTTTGCGGTGGCGTTACTTGCTGCGGGCACCAATTCGACCATTACAGGCACGCTCGCCGGGCAGATCATCATGGAAGGGTTCCTGCGGCTGCGTATTCCGCATTGGGCTCGTCGTCTGCTGACCCGTGGTCTGGCCATTATTCCGGTTATTGCGGTGACAGCCATTTACGGCAGCAAAGGTGTGGGAGAACTGCTGTTGCTGAGCCAGGTCATCCTGTCGATGCAACTGCCTTTTGCCGTTGTTCCACTGGTTCTGTTTGTGTCGGACCGGCGGAAAATGGGGGAGTTCGTGATATCCCGCAAACTTGCCGCGCTCTCCTGGGTGGTGGCTGCCGTTATTCTGATTCTCAATTTCAAGCTGCTTTTCGACACGGTTTTCTAGGTTCAACGGCCTTCAGGCGCCATCTTGCGGAAGAAGCATATCGTGTACGCCTTACAATATAGCAAATGCTATTCTTATAAGCTCATGCGTTTTAAGCCTGTCAGTGGCGACACTTCCGGTCGTGCATATACGTGTGCACGCATAATACTGTGTTCATGTATGGCCATTGGCCTCGAGTGTTTTGCTTCCAATGCTGCCCATGCGACAGCTACCGAACAACATGGAGGTGCCGGCAGACCGGTAATACAATCGCCCGCCGCGCAAAAGACGCATGACCCACACGACAGGAGAAGGAAACCCCAAGCTCGGGCCGAAGTTGCCCCAAAGTCTGCAAAACCGGTTGGGCGTTCGGCCAGTCCGGAACATATCAATGTCATCGGCCATCTCAATCGGGAGCGGGCGCGTATTTTCCCTGGCCTTGGGGCTGTCGACTACCATATCGATCAGCATCAGATCGGTGTTACTCCCGGTGGACAGAACGCGGCATTCAGCCAGATTTTATTACGTGTCCCCGGTGTCGTGCTGGATAGCTACGGCGAGGTCCATGTCCGTGGCGAGCATGGCGGCCTGACCTATCGCGTCAACGGCGTGTTGTTACCCGAAGGGCTGAATGGCTTCGGGCAGGAGTTGGATACACGTATCATTCAGTCGGTGGATATGCTGACGGGTACGCTCCCCGCGCAGTTTGGCTTCCGCACGGCAGGCGTCGTGGACGTGACCACAAAGACTGGAGACAGCCTGAAGCATAATCAGGTCTCGCTCTATGGTGGAAGCTACAATACCTTTGTGCCGTCTGTGCAGCTTGGCGGCCAGCATGGCAAGCTGGACTATTTTACCACCCTGTCCTTCACCCGCAACGCAATCGGTATCGAAAATCCAAGCGATACTTTCCGGGCCGTTCACGATGTGACCGAGCAGGAAAAAGCGTTTTCCTATCTGTCCTACCATATCGACGATATCAGCAGGGTTACGCTGCTGACCAGCGCCTCTTACGCGGATTTTGAAATTCCCAATTCCTTCAAGACGTTTGATGTAAACAGTCCCGATTATACGACCATTTATGATGTCGCGGGGGTGAACCCCCATGATCCG
Source organism: Acetobacter sp. (assembly GCF_047723915.1). Classification (GTDB taxonomy): domain Bacteria; phylum Pseudomonadota; class Alphaproteobacteria; order Acetobacterales; family Acetobacteraceae; genus Acetobacter. The sequence continues at coordinate 441,906 of NZ_JBDOBQ010000001.1, forward strand.
GCCATGAACTGGTCGAAGCTGAACGACAGCCAGACGGAGCAGAATTACTATGCCGTCCTGTCCTACCAACGCACGACAGACCGGCTGAATTTTCAGGTATCGCCCTATTTCCGTTATGGTCGTATCGATTACACGCCAGATCGAGATCGTGACCTGATGTACCAGGGTGTGTCCGAACATGAAGTGAACGACTTTACCACGGGCGGGGCACAGTTCGACCTGTCCTATGAGATTGCACCCCGGCATACAGTGCGCGCGGGTCTTCTGGGGCAATATACGTCCGAGCGACTTGATACCAGTACACTTGCCTTTCCGGTCGATGGAGAAGGCAGGCAGAGTGCTGATACGCCCGTTCGCCTGATTGACAACACAGGCAACTGGTCGGTCGAGGCCGGGGCTTATATTCAGGATGAATACAAGGTCACGCGGAACCTCACGTTCAATTACGGCCTTCGATACGACCGTTTTGCGTCATCTTTCGATAATGAGGGGCAAGTGAGTCCGCGCGCGAATATGGTCTGGAAACCGTCTGGCACCACCACTTTGCATATCGGTTATTCGCGCTATTTCGCACCGCCTTCCCCCCAGTATGTCTATCCTTCCACGTTGGCCAAATTCGAGGGTACGACCAATGCCGCCGCCAACATGATCGATGATGCGACAAAAGTCGAAAAATCGAACTATGTGGACGGCGGTATTCTCCAGCGCATTACGCCGGAGTTCCAGATTACCGTGGATGCCTACGCCAAGTGGGCTCATGACCTGACCGATCTCGGCCAGTTTGGCCGTGCTGTCATTCTTGCTCCGTTCAGTTACAGGCGGGGGCGTGTCTATGGCGCGGAATTCGGGAGTTCGTGGCGGCATGGACCATGGTCGCTATTCGGAAATTTTTCCTACGTGAAAACATCAGCCCGTGACATCAATTCCGCGCAATACCAGTTCGATACTGCTGAACTGGCCTATATCCGGGCTCATGCGATCCAGCTTGACCATCAGGGAGAATACACAGCCACAGCCGGTGCATCATGGACGACAAAACATGAGATGGCTTATGTCGATTTCGTTTATGGTTACGGGCTGCGCAGCGGCTTTGCCAATCTTGAGAAAGAGCCGCAATATGACGTGTTCAATATTGGCTACCAGCACAGTTTTACAAAAGTACCTTTCGGGCACGATATCAAAATCCGTGCGGATGTCGTCAATCTTTTTGACAAACGGTACCAGCTCAGAAACGGCAGCGGTGTCGGCATTTATCAGGCGCAGTATGGCCAGCGACGCGGAACGTTTTTTTCTGTCGTATCGGAGTTCTGACAGGATTTTTCTGCACGCTGCATTGTGCGCAGCGTGCAGATGTAAAAAGCCACATTACAAACAACGCGCCATTGTTTTCTCAAGAGAATGAAAAACTCTATTATCCACACAATGTGTCACGTTAAAGCGCATGAATGATGCGGCAGACTGACTGATGCTGAAAATATTGCCTGGAGCATGAATGATCCTGTCTGCCATGCTTTGTAATGCAATCTCTGTTGAATCCTGTCCATCAGGTAGTCTGCACCAGAGATAAAATCCGCCCCTTGGCACGGTCCAGGGAACTATACCCAGGAGTTCCAGCCTGCTTATGACTGTCTTCCTGGATTTTTCAAGCCGAGTGCGGATATCGAGCATATGCTTACGGTAACCGCCTGTTTCCAGAATATCGGCAATGATCTCGGTTGTTACAGAGCTGGGGCCACCAAAACTGGTTGCGACCTGCAGGTCCAGGAGACCTTCAATCAGATCCTTCCGGGCGGTAATGTAGCCACACCTTATGGACGCGGACAGTGTCTTTGAAAAACTGCCAATTCGGATAACGTGTTCCAGCCCGTCCATGACGGCAAGACCAGGCGACGGCGTTGCAAGAAAATCCGTAAAAATCTCATCTTCCACGATCAGGCAGCCTGATGCGACAGCAATACCTAAAAGACGGAAGGCAGTTTGGGGAGAGACCGTCGCTCCCGTCGGGTTGTGAAGGGCCGAGTTGGTAATGTAGAGGCGTGGCTTTTCCTGTTGCATAACCCGTTCGAATGCATCGAGGTCCGGTCCACTTACAGTGTAGGGTACTCCCACAACCCGGACTTCATGCGCGCGCAGCAGGGCCTGAAAATTGAAATAGCACGGGTCGTCCACCACAACTGTATCGCCACGGCGTAGCAGCAGGCGGCAGATCAGGTCGAGCGCCTGCGTGCCGGACCCTGTCAGCACAACCTGATCGGGATTGATACCAAGTCCTTCTTCAGCAAAGCGGGATGTCAGCAGGCGGCGTAGCCGCAATGCGCCTCGGGCGCTTGCATAATCAGCCAGAATACTGCTTTCCGCGCGGGCGACGGCGCGAAACCCCTTGCGCAGGGCGTCGTTCGGCATCCAGTCTGCTGGCAGCCAGCCACAACCCGGTTTTAGAACGTCAGGGCCTGAATCCAGCGCCTGGCGCGACACCCAGAATGGGTCGACCGCACGCGCTGCCGGCGTCGTGGCCTCCATCAGTGATAGTGGGGGAATTGCGCGCCCGGTTACATAAAACCCGGCCCCACGTCGCGGGGCGATAACCCCTTGGGCAGCCAGCCTGTCATATGCCTGTACTATTGTAGAAGGCGAGACCTGCATAGTGCGGGCAGACTGTCGGATTGACGGCAGGCGGTCGCCCGGCACCAGAGCACGCGCAGCAATGCGTTGGCGGATTGCATCCATAATGATGGATGTGCGTGTGGAGGCCTGTTCCAATACGTTCCTCGAAAAATTGTACTGGTATTTTTACTAGTACAGTTTGTCATAATTGTATCAGATTGTAGCTGGGACAGATAACGCAGCGCCATTAAATTCCTCGGGTCATTACAATTGGTTCAATATCACGACATTCGGGGATGGCTGTTTATGAAACACACGACAGAGGGATGGGGTAGCGGTTTGCTGGGTGTTATTATTTTCAGTGGTTCCCTGCCCGCCACGCGTATTGCCGTCGCTGATTTTTCGCCGATATTCCTGACCTGTGCACGTGCTGTCATTGCGGCTGTCCTGGGTGGCACGTTCCTGTTTGCGCTCAGGCAACCAAGACCTGCACGGCGCGATGTTCTTCCGCTTGTGCTTGTTGCTGTCGGCTGCGTGGTGGGCTTTCCCCTGCTGACAGCGTTAGCTCTTCAGCAGATCACGGCAGCCTATTCCATCGTATTTGTCGGCCTGCTACCGTTGGCAACAGCGATATTTGGCGTGTTACGTGGCGGTGAGCAGCCCAGACCCTGTTTCTGGCTATTTTCCAGCATCGGTGCCGCGGCCGTTACCGGCTTCGCTCTTTATGGAAGCAAGGCAGGTAATGTCAGCGGTGACCTGCTGATGGTGGCGGCCATTCTTGTCTGTGGTCTGGGTTATGCGGAAGGAGCAACCCTATCCGGCCGGCTCGGCGGCTGGCAGGTTATTTCATGGTCCCTGCTGCTCTCCCTGCCCCTTATGGCCCTTATTGCCATGGCTTGCCTGCCGGCCAATTTGGGCGCTGTCCGCACCTCATCCTGGATCGGCCTCGCTTATGTCTCCGTATTCAGTATGCTGATCGGCTTCATATTCTGGTATCGGGGTCTGGCGCTGGGTGGTATTGCCGGTGTGGGGCAGCTTCAATTGTTGCAGCCTTTCTTTGGCCTGCTGCTGGCTGCACTGTTCCTGAACGAACCAATTACCTGGAGCATGGTCATTTCGACCTGTATTGTCATTGCATGTGTGGCTGGTGCCAAACGCTTTTCCTGACAGCAAACTGTTTTTAACAGCCTTCACCGGGCAAAACAGGCTCATGGACTGGGGCTGGATACAGAGTGCAGATTCCAGTCGCATTCCAAAACGTTTAGTCGTTTTTTCGTGCGAATACCAAAATTCGTTTGGTTGTCGGGATAAGACCACATAACGGCACATGCACAGCACTTGTTACCCACCGGTCACGGCCGGGATGACAAGTTCAATACGGTTACTGTGTGGATTTTTAACAGACAACTTTTTGTTGCTGCGAGCCTATATGGCCCTTGTGACCGAAGAGAGACTATATCCCCCTTCCCCGGTCACTCTTGAAACCAAATGCCAACAATTATTTTTCTTTCTTAAAAAGAAAGAAAATATCGCTGATTTGGCCGGTTGACCTTACAGGGTAACCGGCCAAACACGATTTTAGTAATGAACCGACAGGGAGTCGATCGGTGTTACTTTGGGGGGAGCAAACTTGGTAAGATCCACCCCTTCAACTGCGGCTTTATATTCCTCGTTGTTCGGCATCCGGCCAAGGATGGCGGAGAGCACCACAACCGGGGTCGAGGCCAGCAGGGATTCCCCTTTCTTCTCACTGGAATCTTCAACCACACGTCCCTGGAACAGGCGTGTCGAAGTTGCCAGAACGGTATCGCCCTTTTCGGCTTTTTCCTGATTGCCCATGCACAGGTTGCAGCCAGGGCGTTCCAGGTAGAGAATATTTTCGTATTCAGTCCGTGCCGTGGCTTTCGGGAGCAGATCGTTAAATTCAAAGCCCGAATAACGCTCCAGGATTTCCCAATCGCCCTCGGCTTTGAGTTCATCGATGATATTGTAGGTCGGTGCGGCTACAACCAGCGGTGCCTTGAACTCTACCTTGCCCTGCGCCTTTTCAAGATTCTTGAGCATCTGGGCCACGATTTTCATATCGCCCTTATGCACCATGCATGACCCCACAAAGCCAAGATCCACCTTTTTGGTGCCGCCATAGTACGAAACAGGGCGGATCGTGTCATGGGTATAGCGCTTGGACACATCGGCGTTGTTCACGTCGGGGTCGGCGATCATGGGCTCGTTGATCTGGTCCAGATCAACCACCACTTCGGCAAAGTATTTTGCGTTGGCGTCAGGGGCAAGCGCAGGTTTTTCGCCCGAACGTATTTCGGCAATACGTTTATCGGCCTTGGCAATAAGGCCTTTGAGCGTGCCAGCGGCATTTTCCATGCCCTTGTCGATCATGATCTGGATACGCGACTTGGCGATTTCCAGCGATTCTATCAGTGTCTCGTCCTGCGAGATACAGATGGAGGCTTTCGCCTTCATTTCCGCTGTCCAGTCGGTAAAGGTAAAGGCCTGATCGGCAAGCAGTGTGCCGATATGTACCTCGATAATCCGACCCTGAAAAACGTTATCGCCGCATTGCTTGAGCATCTGCGCCTGGGTTGCATGCACGACGTCGCGGAAGTCCATATGCGGCTGCATCGTGCCTTTGAACGTAACCTTGACCGATTGCGGGATCGGCATGGTTGCTTCACCCGTTGCCAGGGCCAGCGCAACGGTGCCGGAATCCGCGCCGAATGCAACACCCTTGGACATGCGGGTATGACTGTCACCACCGATAATGATCGCCCAGTCATCGACCGTGATGTCGTTGAGCACCTTGTGAATGACGTCTGTCATGGCGTGGTAGACCCCTTTGGGGTCGCGCGCGGTGATCAGGCCGAAGTTGTTCATGAACTTCATGAGCTTCGGAATATTCGCCTGCGCCTTCTTGTCCCAGACGGATGCCGTATGGCAGCCCGACTGGTATGCGCCATCCACAAGCGGAGAGATGACGGTGGCAGCCATCGCCTCAAGCTCCTGCGCGGTCATCAGGCCGGTGGTGTCCTGGGAGCCGACGATATTCACCTTCACGCGAACATCCGACCCGGCATGCAGAACCTTGCCCGGCGTCACACCGACGGCATTGCGGTTGAAGATTTTCTCGACCGCCGTCAAACCTTGATCTTCGACCGAAATTTCCTTGTTTGGTGCGAACACCGGGGTTGGCTCGATCCCCAGCGTCTCGGCCGCAAATGTCTGGAGCTTCTTGCCAAAAACAATCGCGTAGGAACTGCCGGCTTTCATGAACTCCATTTTCTGGGGTGTGAAGGCCGCGGCGACATCCACCAGTTCCTTGCCGTTTTCATCGCGCAGCAGCTTGTTCTTGACGTCAATCGTCAGAACGGTGCCGGTCGCAACCGAGTATTTTTCTTCAAGGACAGGATTGCCATCGCCATTCAGGACCGGCTTGCCATCTTCCCCGGTTTTCTTGACCCAGTTCTTCAGGTTCAGGCCAATCCCGCCGGTCACGTCAACTGTCGTCGCAAAAATGGGCGAAATACCGTTGGTGCCAGCAACGATAGGCGCGAAATTCACAAACGGAACGTAAGGGCTGGCCTGTTTGCCAGTCCAAAGCGCAACGTTGTTCACGCCAGACATACGCGAGGAGCCGACGCCCATCGTGCCTTTTTCGGCAATCATCATCACCCGCTTGCCGGGGTGCTGTTTCTGGAGTGCGACGATTTCCTTCTGCGCTTCCGGCGAAATCATGCATTGGCCATGCAGTTCCCGGTCGGAGCGCGAATGCGCCTGATTGCCCGGTGACAGAAGGTCGGTCGAGATATCGCCTTCAGCCGCGATGAAGGTCACGACCTCGATTTCGTCCTCGATATCCGGGAGCTTGGTGAAGAATTCGGCCTTGGCATAGCTTTTCAGCACGTCTGCCGCGATGGGATTGCCTGCCTTGAAGGCATCGCGCAGGCGGAACATGTCAGCGTCGTACAGAAATACCTGGGTCTTGAGCACCTCGCCCGCCTGCACGGCAACGGGCCCGTTATCGCCCAGCGCGATGTCAAGCAGCACCTTGACCGAAGGGCCACCCTTCATATGCGAAAGCAGTTCAAGAGCGAAGTCGGGGGTGATTTCGGGCACCACTGTTTCGCCCAGAACGATCTTCTTCAGGAAGGCCGCCTTGACATCAGCCGCGCTGGTGGTGCCGGGCAGCGTATTGTAGATGAAAAATTTCAGAGCATCGGCACGCTGCTCGTTACCGGTGTCCTCAATCAACGTGATGATGTCACGGACGAGGCCGCCGTCATCAATTGGCTTGGGAGCAAGCCCCTGATTTGCTCTGTCCTTGATTTCGGTCAGGTAATCTGAATAGGCGTTCATTGCAATCCCAACGTGATTGAGGTGCATGGACCTGGAACCAGGCCCAGCAAACCGGAGGTGGTTAAGTCGGTTCAGGGTTCTGATCTGTCCCAGTTACGCCACCCCTTACCGACTGACAAGGCGCGGTGTCCTGGCAAAACAGTCCCTTCGGTTCGGTCGTGGCCGCCTGAAAACAACGGTCCACAGGTCTGTTGAATAAGCGATGCAGGGCAGCAGTTTCACCCTGCCTGACTTGTTCGATCTGACCGATGCCGCAGCATTTGTCATGTCAATTTTCCGGCACTGAACTGGCCCGCTTTATCGCAGGGCAGTCATGTCAGGAACGTCAGGTTTAACGCTCCCGGACAGTCGGTGCCCTATGGAAGTCAAAGAGAAGCAAGCCTGTTATTGCCACTCCTAAAACTGCGGCGGATCCTGTGAAAGGCCGCTACGAACAACATGGTAATCCGGGTGGGGTTGTGCAAGCAGTCCATTCCATGCGCGTTCAATACTGTTTGAAACCTAACGGCTGCTTTGCCGGGTATCACAGATGGGCCTTGATGGTAGTATTCAGCCTCGGAAATATGTGTGGTATTTCAGGCCTGCCTGTTTGTATATGTGGCTCTGTTTGTTATTTTTGAAATTGATCGGCTGTCAATCCGCCGGACAGGTAGAGATACATACCACCAAAGTCGCCAATACCTGTCTCGATACAGTCCGCTGATGACACGGTGGAAACACACATCAAGGCTTTTTCGCCCATAGCGGCCGGGTCGAAAAAGCAGTGACACTTTGGCATGTGCCGCTGACGTTGCCTCTCCCACACGTCACACCGCTACCTGCCACGGCGGTCGTAAACTCAGAAAAACTGCCGCGCCAGGAGCGATCTCAAATGAACACTGTCTTGAACGCGGGCAGTTCTTGCGGATAGCTATAAAGCCGTCCTGTCCAATAATTCACGTGCGGCGCGGCTGTAGGTGATGGGGCCTATGTGGCGTAGCTGGCTCCGGAGCGACGGTTTACCTACGGCGCGATGCCGGGATTGCGGGGGAGGCGAGTCAGGCAGAGGGGCCAACACCAGAGCCGAGGTATCGTGTTGCAACATTTCCACCCGTTCATGAAACACGCGGCTGGGTTCTGTCGCATCGATCAGTTCGGTGAGCGCGTGTTCATGCCCGATCACGACATGAATATCGACCTGGGCCTCGTGTCCGAACATGTCATGGCCCACGACCTTGAGGTCCAACGTACCAAATGAATTTTCTGGCGGTGTGCCGGAGAATACGCGGCTGATGGAATTAAAGGACAGCCAGTTTGGCAGAGGGCTGCCATCGGCCTGGGACGCTACCAGTTCCAGATGGCTTTCCGTGCCGTTCGGGGTCACGAAAGCTCCCCGGGGCACATCGATATCCGATGCTGCATTGACTGTGACAAAGCGAAAAACGGACGATCCCCGCACCCATGTCTGATGGGCCGCGGCAATACCGCGCTCGAAGGGTGAAACCGACATGGTATCAACGGAACTCGGGTTCATGGCCATGGCGCTGGCACCGCCACTTTGCACCGCTCCGGAAAGTATTGGCAGACCTTTCGGGCGGGTGCTGATGATGGTCGTATCCAGCGTAATGGTATTCTGCAATGACAATGCCCGCAAGCGTATTGGCGTTCGACCCTGTGGGGTTTGTTGCTGAATACTGCTGATCCGCAGCGTCCGAGAATATCAGCATACAAAGCCGGCCGTTATCGATAGCATTACGGGTTTACCGCAAAACGGTTGCTCTTTTCATGGGAGAGGCCGGTTTTTAATCTGCCTCTGCCAGGTTGGTGGTTACTACCGCATCGTTCAAACGAAAGGTTTTTTCGCCTCGTTTCATTCATAGGCCGCGCTGGCCGCATCCACGCCAGCCCCACGTTGCAGGTTATAGCCTTCGGCCGCCAGCACGGTATCGAGCGCACTCAGCGTTATCAGCACCTTATGTTTCATGGCATTGTAGCCCATGGCGCCAATACGCCAGATCTTGCCAGCCAGCGGGCCGAATGCAGTGCCGATCTCGATTTCGAATTCGTCACGCATGCGTATTCTGACCCGCTCGCCGTCCACTCCGTCGGGAATAAATACGCCAGTCACGTTGGGCATGCGATGGGCGTCCTGACCATACAACGTCAGACCCATCGCCCTTAAACCAGCCGTCATGGCTGCACTGGCGACGCGGTGCCGGGCAAAACGTGCCTCCAGCCCCTCCTCCACCATAATGCGGGCTGCCTCCCGTGCACCGTAGAGCATTGTCGTGGCTTCCGTATGATGGTTCAGGCGTTTTTCCGACCAGTATTCCATGATCATGGCAAGGTCGAAATAATTAGATCCAATCCGGGATCTGCTGCCGTCTTCAGTCTGCGCGGCCCTGATTCCCGCCTCGACATGCCGGCGGGCCATGATATGCGCCGCTGCCCGGTCGGAAATGGTGATCGGCGCGGAACCCGGCGGCCCGCCCATGCATTTCTGCAATCCAGCGGTTACGACATCCACCCCCCATGCGTCCGTCGCCACGGCCATGCCGCCAAGCGTTGCTGTGGCGTCGACATAGGATATGACATTATGCCCCTGACAGACAGCCCCCACGCCATCCAGCGGCTGGGCCATAGTGGTCGAGGTATCGCCATGAATGGTGGCGAAAACCTGTGGCTGATGTTCGATAATGGCGGCCTCGATTTGCTCAAGGGTCGCGACCTCGCCCCAAGGTATGTCAATGGTCCGGATATCGGCCCCAATGCGTTGGGCGATTTCGGACAGCAGCAACCCGAACCGGCCTGCCCTCAGGATCAGAAGCCGGGCTCCGGGCTCGACCAGCGACACAAGGGCAGCCTCGATCCCGGCTCGGGCCGTGCCATCGATCAGGAAGGTCCAGCGGTTTTCTGTCATGAACACACGGCGGTACAGTGCCATCGTCTGGTTCATGTAACCTGTCATTTCCGGGTCGAACTGGCCCAGCATGTCTGCTGTCATGGCGCGCAGCACCCGCGGGTGCACGTTTACCGGCCCCGGCCCCATCAGCAGCCTTGACGGCGGGTCGATCTGTCCAAACATTGCGCCTGCTTCCTCTCGTTCCATCACACATGCCCCGTCAGGTCGGGCTTTTGTTCTGTCAATTGTCCATCGGCTTTACCGACGGCCCCTGCTCCGTCCACAGTTGAGGTGGCGAAGCGTTCGATAAAATCCGTCATGGCCCGCAAGCCTGCCTCAACATCGTCTTTCATGACTGCCTCGTCCGGATGATGGCTGATGCCAGCCCGGCAGCGCAGGAACAGCATGGAAACCGGCACCAGTCCGGCCATGACCATCGCATCATGCCCGGCCCCACTGACCAGAGTGCGCGGGACGGTGCCGGTTGCTGTTTGTACCGCCTGCTCCATAAGACGGGTCAGGCCGGGATCGCATGGCGTCGCCTTCAGGTCCTGCTGTAATTCCACACTCAGTGTCACCTGTCGGCGGTGCGCGATATCGGTCAGCGCCGCACGCACCGTATCCGCGGCTTGGTCGCGTACCGTGTTCGTCCCGGCGCGGATATCGATGCTGAAAATCACGTCGCCGGGCACAACATTAGGCACGCCGGGGCGAACAGTCATGTGACCGACCGTTGCCACCAGATCTTCCGTCCCGGCATTGCCAATCCGTTCAATGGCCAGCACCATCTCGGCGGCGGCAGCCAGCGCGTCGTGCCGCAGGTGCATGGCCATCGTGCCCGCATGACCGGCAACCCCCTTCACCGCTGCACGAAAGCGGAGTTGCGCGGCAATGGCGCTGACGACTCCCAACGCGCGGTCCTCGGCTTCAAGCACAGGGCCCTGCTCGATATGGGATTCGACATATGCCAGCACATCCTCACGCGGGCGTGCAGCCTTGCGCAGGTGCTCCAGATCAAGGCCGAAATCATGCAAGGCGGTATCCAGGCCGATGCCATCCCTGTCCGTCAGGTCCAGAGGCTGTTCTGCCAGACTGCCTGCAACAGCGCGGGTCGCAAGCATGGAAACAGGAAAGCGCGAGCCTTCCTCATCCCCAAAGCCGATGACCTCGATTGCAAAGGGAAAACGGCGACCGCGTTCTGCAAACCAGGCAACGGCCTCGATCCCCAGCATGACGCCCAGCATGCCATCGTAGCGCCCGGCATCGCGCACGCTATCGACATGTGAGCCAATCATGAGCGCGGACGCGTCTGGCACGAGAGCCTCATACCGGCCTATGATATTACCAGCAGCGTCGATCCGGGCTGTCATACCCGCAGCAACCATCCAGGCAGAGATCCGCTCCAGCGTGGCTTTGTGTCCCGGTCCCAGATAGGGGCGGAAAAGCCCGGCCGGATCGTCCGAATAAGGAGCCGAACCCAGTTCGTCGCATCGTGCGACCGCGCGAGCCCCCGCACCCATCGTATAGTCTGGATAACCCCCGGAACGTTTCACAACCCCATCGACTCCTCAAACTGGACAGCAAAGCATCTCTCTCATGTGAAAACTTGTATACAAGGAATGACGGAATGCAACCCCGCTTACCCCTGCAGGCCAGATGTCAGTCGGGCGTTCCCTGCAGGGCTGCTTTCAGGTGATCCAGGCGGTTGGACACGTGACGATAGTTCAGGGCCTTTTCAACATGCCTGAGATGCACATCCATCAGACGAGCGGCCTCGGTCGTGTTGCCCTGTTCCAATGCATCAATGATCTCGACATGTTCGGCGCAGGATTCATGTGCGTCATGGGATGACTGATACAACGCGGCAATCAGCACCGTACGTGTCGTCAGGTCCTGCAATAGCGATGCAAGGACAGGATTCCCCAGTGTTTCGGCCAGACAGACATGGAAATGCCCGAGCAGATAGCTCCGTTCCGCACGGTCACCACTGGCAATGGCCTTCTGTTCGGCCCGCACATGGGCGCGCAGGGCACGGATCATGGCCGGGCTGGTCCGGTCGATTGTGACCAGCATACCGACCTCCAGCGCTCGACGGGCATCGATCGTATGCCGCGCCTCATCCACGGTTGGTTCGATGACGAACCAGCCCCGGCGGGCGGAAACCTCTACAATGCCCCGGGCTTGCAGGCGCATCATCGCTTCGCGGACCAAGGTGCGGGACACGCCGAAAATTTCGGACAATTCCTTTTCGCCCAGGCGTTCACCCGGTGCGATCCGCCCGGAAAGAGCCGCGTGGACAATGCGGTCTTCAATCAGGTGCGGGTTTTTGTTTTCATCTTTTTCGGCGTTTTCTCGCATACAAGAACTATAGGCAGGCCAATCCGGTTCTGCAATCCGCATCAGAGCCTGCGTCAGCGAATCGCACGCACCATTTTTAACAGCTCGCGGCGGTTGGTTCTGTCCGTCGGGCGCTGTCTGCCCTATGGCAACAGCCCGTGAATATCCATCGTCGGTGGATTTTTTTTCGATGAAAAACAAAGATTTAAATTTGCGTGATCAATCGGGAGCGATTTTCGTGCTCCAGGACTCTTCTCTCGAAATCGTTTCGTTTCGATTTGCGGCGTATCTTGTATGCAACATATTCCATCACATTTCATATTTCTGGTAGACAAACAAAAGTTATCATTCCACATTCGAGATAATGAAAGTCACCGCCGTCAGGACGCGGCACCAGTGCTGCCCGCCTGCCATTGCATCAGACCAAGGACGACCCCATGCTTTTCCCGCGTTGCGCCAAGCTTTCTTTCAGAAGGCAGGCTATCATGACGAGCTTTCTGGCCGGCGTTATCCTGCCCCTGCCAGCACTGGCCGCGACTACGACCACGACGCAGGCCCCCACCGGCAGGTCGACACACCAGCACACCCCGCTACAGGCGCGAAGTGAACAGGTCACGGTTTCCAGCCGTCGGGGGGCGTCCGGCGCCGGTCAGCATGATGCCCATTCTGAAACGCTGATTTCCCGCCAGGAACTCGTCAATCGCAACATCCGGGTCATGACCGATATTCAGCGTGTTGCACCTAATCTGACCATTCAGCCCTCGTTCGGCTCCGGCGCGCTGAATTTCACACTACGCGGTGTGGGGTTGATGGACTTCACCCAGAACAACACCCCGTCCACCATGCCTTATATGGACGGCGTAGCATTGCCGGTTTCGATCATGACTACGGGCATGATGTTCGATCTCGACGACATCTCCATCGCAGCCGGTCCTTCCGGCTATACGCATGGACAGGCCACGACGGGGGGTGAAATCGACTTTCATAGCGCTGATCCTACGCGTCAGTTCCACGCCGGCCTGACCGAAGATATTGCCAGTTACGGGCGCAACCGGGTGGAAGGCTATGTCTCCGGCCCCATTTCACAGTCGGTGTCATTCCGCATTGCCGGACAGTCCATGACTGGTGGGGGTTACCAGCATAATGCCGCGGGCCAGGGTTTCGGCAATGCCAATCTTGGGGCGCTGCGCGCCAAGCTGAAATGGGATATAGACGAGACATCGAACCTGATCATTGGCGGGCATTGGACCACCGACCAGTCGGAATATGCATCGGGTCATAACCTGTACAATTCCTACCATGTTCCGGTTACACAGGACATTTACCAGACCGAGTGGGGCCTTGACCCTCGTTTTGCCAAAATAATCGGGATTGATGGCAGGAATACCAAGCCCCGTGAAGACAACATCTTCTGGGGTGCCAATGTGCGCTACACGAAAAATTTCTCATGGGGGAAGCTGTCAACCATCAGCGCCTATGAAATGGTCGACGAGCATGAACTGACAAACCAGACAGATTCAGTTCTGTCTTACGGCAATATGTTCCGCAACAATCAGACGAACGTGTTCTCGCAGGAAGTAAAACTGGAATCGATCGATCCCAGCGCACGCTTTCATTGGGAAACCGGCATGTATTACAGCCGGTCGCGTATGGCGCAAAATTTCTGGTACGATTCATCCGACAGGCCCGGCACCACACCGCTGAATGAGACGAGATACCGGCAGAATCAGCAGAATTTCAATCAGTATGTGCAGCTTTCCTACCGTATCCTGCCCAAGCTGCGCCTGATTGGCGCGATCCTGCATGAGTCCGATGACCGACAGATGCTGAACGTCACCAGCACGAACTACAATCTCGACACGGGTGGCGTTGTCGGCACACCTACCAATTTTGGTAATAGCGGCGCGTTGAGCAATGAGTTCGGTGGCCGTGTGGGTGCGCAATATCAGTTCACGCACAACGTCATGGGCTATGTCATGTTCAGCCGTGGCTTCAAGCCCGGTGGCTTTTCGGCCAATATCACGCAGCAGGCCGCACAGTTGCGCCCCTTCAAGCCCGAGCAGATCCTGACCTACGAGGGCGGTTTCAAAACCATGCTGTTCGACCGCCGCCTGCGGCTGAATGCCGCCGGATTTTACTATGATTACCGTGACCAGCAGCTTCTGGGCACGGTGCTGGTGCCACCCTACGGCGTGCTGGGCGGCTACGTGAACGCACCGCGTTCCTACATTTACGGCGCTGAATTTGACGCGGAGGCCCGTCCGTTCCGTGGCATGGTTCTGACGCAGAATTTTGGCTACCAGAACGGTGTCTATACGCAGTTCCAGAGCCTTAACCGTTCTGCAACCACAGCGCATTTTGCCGCAACAGGTGTCTGGCAGGCCATCAATACGAATTATGACAACGTGAATATGGGGCTGGCCAATCTGAGCCTGTCAGGTGCCGCGAATTATACGTGGAATGTTCTGCGTGACTATCGCATGACATTCGACGTCGACTACTCATATCGTGGTCGCCAGACGCAGCCGCAATATATCGGTCAGAGTGGCATCTACCGTTCGCCGGCTTATTTTCTGGTCAATTCCTTCCTGACCTTTGCCGCCCCGAAACAGCATTGGTCAGTCACTGTTTACGGCCAGAACCTGGCCGACCGCCGCTATTGGCTATCTTCCGGCACGCAGGCTACGTTCTATGGCGTGATCCCCGGCATGCCACGTTTCGTCGGTGCGCGGATCAACGTGACCTACTGAACCAGGCCCGCGCAACGAACCAACCTGCCAAGGACCCATCGGATGAGCGAGACGACCATACCTGCCACACATGCCAGACGGACGGCGCGGCCCGGCATGTTTCTTCAGGTCGTGGTCGCGACACTGCTTGGCCTGCTGCTGGGCCTGCTGGCTCCGGGCCTTGCGGTGCAGGTGCGCTGGACGACCGACCTGTTCCTTCATCTGATTGTAATGGCGGTCGGTCCCCTGCTGTTCTGCATTGTCGTCACGGGCATTGTCGGCGCAGGATCGCTGCGCACCGTAGGGCGACTGGGTGCCAAGGCACTTCTTTATTTCGAAGCAATGACCACGCTGGTGCTGCTTGTTGCTGTCGGTGTGGCTCTGATCCTCAAGCCCGGCCGGGGCATTGTGTTCGTGCCTGCTGCTGACGATGCCCGTATTATCGCATCCTACGCCCGTAATGCACATGTCATGCACGAAGGTGGCATTACGGAATTTGTGCTTGGGCTGATCCCCCACACCCCAGCAGATGCCTTCGCCCAGGGTAATGTGCTGCAAATTCTGTTTTTCGCAATCCTGTTCGGGTGCTGCCTCAGCCAGATCGGTGAAGCCGGTGCGCCCATCGTCCGTCTGGTCGACGCGCTGTCCAGCCTGTTTTCGCGCATGATGCGGTTTATCATCGCGTTGGCGCCGCTGGGTGTTTTCGGTGCCATGGCGACAACCACCGCACGCTACGGACTGAACGGAATTGGCCATCTTGCAGCTTTTGTGGCCCTTTATTTTGCAGTCATAGCGGTGTTTATCATCGGGGGGCTGGGGGTGTGCCTGCGTCTGTCCGGTGTCAGCCCGATCGGTTTTTTCCGTTATTTCCGGACAGAGTTCGCGATCACGTTTGCCACTACCGCCTCGGATGCGGTGCTACCCAGCATCATGGCCAAGCTGGAGCAGATGGGGGTAGATCGGCAGGTCGTGGGCTTGGTGGTGCCTGCGGGCTATTCCTTCAATCTTGACGCGCTGTCGATCTATCTCGGTCTTGCGGTCATTTTCCTCGCGCAGGCGACGGGTACGGTTCTCGGCGTCTGGCAGGTTCTGATTATGCTGGCAACAGCGCTGATCACCTCCAAAGGAGCCCATGGTGTGCCGGGCATTGCCATAGTGGTGCTGGCCGCCACCCTGTCCGCTATTCCGTCGATCCCCGTGGCCAGTCTGGTTATGCTGCTGGCTGTAGACTGGTTCATCGGTATTGCGCGGGCAGTGGGCAACCTGGCCGGCAACTGTGTAGCACCAGTGGTGATCGGCGCCTGGGAGGGCAAGCTGGACCGCAAACGCGCGGCAGAGGTTCTGGGGCAGGCATGAACGACACGATCCTTGTCAATGTTCAAACGCTGGCGTCCCGCGTGACAGCCGTATTGCTCGATGCTGGCGCATCGCCCGATTCAACCGCTGCCACGACCGACGCGCTGATGCACGCGTCACAAACTGGCATCGACAGCCACGGCGCCCGCCTGGCTGCGCATTATGCCGCCATGCTGCGCGAAGGACGTCTTAATCCGGCCCCCCACCTGACAGTCCGGCGCACGGCACCAGCCACCGCCATGCTGGATGCGGATGACGGCCTGGGCCATTACGCGTGTTACCGGGCAATGGACACGGCAATCGAGATCGCGGCGGAAACAGGACTGGGCGCGGTTGGCATCGTTCGGTCGTCGCATTGCGGTGCGGCGGGCGCTTACGCCCTGAAGGCCGCTCAAGCCGGTATGATCGGCATCGTAACCAGTAATTCAGACGCGAATGTCACGCTGTTCGGCGGCACACTGCCCTTCCATGGTACCAACCCGATTGCCGTGGCGGCCCCCGTTTCCGGGCAGGCCCCGTGGTTACTCGATATTGCAACGTCATCCATCCCGTTCAATCGTGTCAGACTCTATCGCTCCCTGAATCATGCGTTACCTGCCGGGGTGGCAGCGGACATGGACGGACATGAGACAACCAACCCGCATGAGGCACAGATGCTGATGCCCCTTGGCGGGCCTGAATATGGGTTCAAAGGTGCAGCATTGGCAGGACTGGTGACAATCCTGTCAGCCGTTCTGACCGGAGCAACCACTGACCCGAACATGATCCCGATGACGGAAACACATGATTGCGGGACAGCACGCAATGTCGGGCAGTTCTGTCTGGCGCTGGACCCGGCGCGTTTTATAGGACGTGCTGCCTTTGAGCGGGCAATGGCCGATTATCTGTGGCAGCTTAGGGCCGTCCCACCCACGCAGGCGGACAGCCCTGTCATGGCACCGGGCGATCGGGAGTGGAAAACCGCTGAACGTCGCGCCATAGAGGGCATTCCCATCGATCCTGACACCTACCGTTTTCTTTTTGGGTAAATTCTTTGTCCTTGCTTAGGCACAATAGCAAACTAGCCGGTACTGACAGCAGGGTGGCGAAACTGCCTCGTTCATGAGCCTGCATGACATGTCATGCTCATGGCGCATTCCGGGACGTAGCTGTTTACAGTCGTCAGGTCAGAGGTTTTTTTCCGATAGCTCTGAAAGCCCTGACAGCGATGCTGAGTGTCTGGGGCCGATCGAACAGGTTTTAGAAATTTCGTTCGACCGCATTGCCCTTTTGGCCGATATTGGAGAGCAACTATGACAATGGGCGGTTTTGGCGGCTTATTTCTTCCAGTTCGACGCTTGCAGTAGAAGGCAAAATGGATATGACCGCGCAGGACATCATTAACCAGCTCGCACTGACTCCCCACCCGGAGGGCGGTTGGTATCGCGAAACATGGCGTGGCCGGCATGATGGCGGTGATGAGCGAGGGCATGCATCGTTAATCTATTACCTGCTTGAGCGAGGCCAACGCTCGCACTGGCATAAAATAGACGCGACCGAGATCTGGCTGCATCAGGCTGGCGGCGCGCTGCGCCTGCATACATGGTCTGGCGGCAATGTGACCACGCGCCGTCTTGGAACCGATATTACTGAAGGTGACGTGCTTCAGGCCTGTGTCGAACCGGGTGAGTGGCAGGCAGCGGACACTGACGCAGCATGGGTGCTGGTGAGTTGCATGGTCGCGCCGGGCTTTACGTTTTCGGGTTTCGAAATGGCTCCCCCAGGATGGGAACCCGGTCACCCGGCCCGACGATAAAAATAGCCTATACGCGCGTGCGTATGCCGGTCATCGAAACCGTAGCCCGCATTCTTGTCAGCGGCCAGACAGAAAATAACCTCCCACCCGTTATAGCTGAACTGGTCTGCGCGCTTGTCAATCAGGATCCAAGTGTCTCATATCCATACATCAGGATTGATAGTGGGGAAATCCGCCGGAATATCGGGCATGATCAACTGCGCGGGCAGAGAATTGCCCCCCACCGCGACAGCGGTGCTGGAATGCGCTTTGATCTGCAACGCATCCGCCTGGGTCCAACGCGCGGTAAACGTTCCATCCGGGGCGTAAGAGCGCTGTGTATGGATGGTGGGCAGGGCGAAGCCCGGCACCCCGGCCAGGGATCGTCCGGGGAACATCCGTCCGCCCCGTGGCATCATACCCGGACGGGGAGACACGCGCGTAGCCTCCCGCCGGGCATCCTGGGTTTGCTGCGCAAAAGCGGGGGCCGCGACGGAGGCAAGTAATGTGCCTGCTAAGGCGGCAACAAGTATTGACGTTTTCTGGTGTGTTTTCAGCATGTCAACCTCCTGACATATAACAGGTTTCCAGCAGGACAGCACAGTGGATCAGCCCCGTTACAACACCTGCTTTCGTGCTGGAATGCCGACCGTCGTGCTTGTGGTGACCTTACGAAATCACACGTTATTCAAATATGTCAAATTCAATTTAATAATTAATTAACTGCAATATATGAACTTTATTGGTAATTTATACTGTTTGAATTTCAATTTACAATAAATGTAAAAATTTATACTTAAATAAAAATGCTGCTACAAACCCCATATAACCTTCGTGTCTCTTGGTATTGTCTGGTATAATATTTTATAAATTTCAGTATAAACCGAGAAAATACATCACTGTAACCGTATTGACTCCCATAACTTTGCTACAAAATTCTGCTTTATGTCTTGTATTTCACCTTCAAGCCCGACGGTTGGCAACGCGCTACGCACCCACTTTATTCAGTTACACAAAATTCGGCATTGTGTCGTGCACGCAGGACTCTATCAGGCTCTGACGCATTGATGGTCTGGCATAGACAATATGTGCCATCGCCCGTGACAGGATATCAGATAAACGATTTGTAGGACTGGATGGCCGAATTGTATAGGCCGTTTATTGCCTGTGTCTCCTGAATAGTCTTCTGTCTAATTCATATAAATGCCGCTTTCAGATGGAGAATGGGCAATACAATACTGTCAAATAGCCACCTCCCGGCATGGTAAACGCAGCAGGCTGGCAGACGGCCCGGTAGTTATCCGGAACCGGGATATGGCCCAACATACTCTCGCTTCGGTCTTATAAAAACGACGCTCTATTTTTCTGAAACCTCATGGTCGTTCAAGGTGCTTTACGGGAAGTGCTGTTGTATATTTGACCTGATCCAGCGCAAAACTGGAGCGTATGCTGGACACACCAGGAATTTGCGTCAGAACCTCCAGCATGAATTCCTGGTAGCGGACCAGATTTTCAATCACGACCCGGAGCAAAAAATCCGCCTCCCCTGTCATGAGATAACATTCCATGACTTCCGGCCTAGCCTGAACCGCTTGCGTAAACACTTCCAGCGACTGTTTATCCTGCTGACGGAGCGACACATGCACAAAGACGTTGACGGCTAAGCCGACCTTGAGCGGATCAACCAGCAACACAGTGCCCTTGAACACGCCCTGTGCTTTCATATCCGCGACCCTGCGCCAGCATGGTGACGGTGACAGGCCGACACGTTCAGCCAGTTCAGCATTGCTGACTTCGGCGTTTTCCTGAAGAATCTCAAGTATCTTCAGGCTTGCGGTATCAAAGCGTATTGGCTGCATGGAATAAATTATCCTAAATTTTCACATATTTCAGAATAATTTGCCTTATTCTGGAGCATTCTCAATATATTGGAAATTATTTTTCTCTGGAAATCAATAGAATATGCCTTCTTGCCTCGCCACGAGATCGCACAATGTTGTCAAATCCTCATCAGCCGACACGCGTCACTCCACCAGCCACCACCTGTGCTGCCACATTCGTCTGGTTGGGCGTTATGGTCCTGCTTTGGGGCGTGAGCTGGCCGGTGACAAAGCTTGCTCTCGCGTCGATATCTCCCTTATGGCTTGCGTCAATTCGCTTTGGGAGCGCAGGGCTCTGCCTGTTTGGATTCGTGTGGTGGCGGGGGCAGCTTGGCCGCCCACCATTGGCCGACTGGCCGATAGTCGCAACCATGGGATTCCTCCAGATGATGACGTTTACGGGGCTTGGTATGATCGCCATGACGCGTACCGATACCAGTCACGCAGTACTGTTGGCCTATACAACCCCGCTATGGGGCGTCCTGGTATCCTGGCTGGCGTTGCGACAGACACCGACACGCATGCAGATTCTAGCATTGGTGGTAGGGCTGTCGGGCACAATGCTGATCTGTTCCCCGCTGGAAATGGACTGGAACACTCCGGGCACCATCATGGGAAGTGCCTTCCTGCTGATCGGGGCGGTTGCCTGGGCCGTAACGATCTTCCATATCCGTCACCACCAATGGCACACATCTCCCCTGGCTCTCGCACCATGGCAGATGATGCTGGCGGCCATTCCACTGGCTGTATTCGCCTGGATGACCGAAGGTGCTCCGGTTTTGACGATATTGGACTGGCATATTTGCGCGATGTTGCTCTTCATCGGGCCGGTGGCAACGTCCGTATGCTTTGTCATCTCCGCCGAACAGGGGCGCAGACTATCCGTTTTCGCCATGTCCAATTTTACGTTAGGCGTACCATTGGTGGGAGTAGCATCGTCCTGGTTTTTTCTGGGAAACCACCTGACCGGGCTGTTTGCAATCGGTCTGGCACTTGTTCTTCTGGGCGCCATCCTCGCCGCAGCGAGCGGAAGGTCACACCCCACACCTTCGATTGCCCGCGCAAAGCAATGCAGGCAGGAAAAGATATCTTCGGCTTCCGTCTAAGCAGCCTGAGGGGTTTATTGCGCGCCCATTAGGCGGAAAAATGGGCTCAGTCATTCTCTATGCATTTGCCTTTAATCTGTCTGTAAAAAACCACCGTGTGCCTCCAGCCCGATATACCTGGAGCATACCGAAACTACTTACGTCGACGTCCTTGATACTTGATAGAGAATTTTCACGGGCAAGGCGCAGTGATTATACATTGTGGTCAACAGCGATCGCTATCGTGCCTGCAAATACTCAAGGTATTAAAAGTCTTACTCAATTAACATATATAAAAATTCTGAGATGAAAAACGGTCGTCTGATCAAAAATCAAACGACCGTCACCGACGTATAAAAAGCAAATACAGCTATGTAGAGCACTGGTCTCGAATATTCTTTCTAATAGATCAAAAATCGACAGAGACGGTTCCAAAAAACTGCCGTGGCGCACCCGGCATGATTGTCTGGTAATCCCCTTGGGACGGATTTCCTTCCTCCCCCATTGTTGCAACATATTGGATATTTGTCAGATTGTAGACATTGAACTGGAATGAAAGATTATTGGCAAAGCCGATGCGCCCTAAATCATAACGGGCACCAAGCGACGTAAGCCAATACCCATGTACTTTGGCTGTGTTCATGTAGTCTATATAGCGGTGTCCGAGATAATTGACATCCAGATGAGTGCTGAATTTTTTCCATGACCAGGACAGAGTGCTCTTATACATCAACTGCGGCATGTTCGGGATGGCCTTGCCCCGGACATGATATGTCACGCCTTGAACGCTGTAGTTATTTTCCAGAACCGATCTGTTATAACTGAGACTGTTATAAACAGATAATGTCTTGATCCAGTCAACGGAGGATTTTCTGAAGGGTGTGAGAGTGCCGCTTACTTCAACACCATTGGTCTGCACGCTGCCCACATTCTGCAAACGTGAAAACGTATTTGCGATGGAGCCGTAAGATAGAGCCTGCTGCCGATTGGAAAAATCAACCCGATAGACTGTTAGAAGCCCGACAAAGTAAGGGGATGTATAGCGGTAGCCCCCTTCATAGACCCAGTCGGTTTCAGGGTGCAGTGCACTCTTCGTCTCGTTGAAATCAGCCTGTGTGGGGACAGACCAGGGCGACCCAAGCTGATACCCGGCGGGAACATAGGTGCGCATGTTTTTTGAAATATCAAAAAACAGTTCATGCTGCGGCAGAAAGCGCCAGCGCCCGCTGAACTGTGGCAAAAATGCCTTAGCTGCGGTCATGGACCCCGACGGCAACGTGCTTTCGCTACTATAGAGAGCGTTATTGGCCGTAATCCGATCATACGTATTGGAATAAAGGGACCGGAAACCAGCCTGAAGGGTAATATTGGGCGTAACCTTGAATGTATCCTGCAAATGAAACTGGAATGTATTGGTATGAAACTGATAGCCCCATGGCTCGGCAAAGGCATTTTGCGGCGCAGCCGATGGCTCAGGGGTCACACCTTCGCTTAACAGTGGAGCGTTAAAATAATATCGGTTCTGGCTGAAAGCATTGTTCTCGTACCACACGCCCCCGTCGATTGTATGACGACCGAGTATGTAGGAAAGTGACGACAGAAATCCGTAACGCTGGTTTTGCGGCGTTGTCGTTCTTATTACCAGAGGAGCCCCGTTTGGCGAGGCAACATAGGGATTCCACCATGTGCTCAACCCGCTTTCACCCGAGCCATAAACAACGGTTTTGGACCGCAGATGATCGGTCAACGCCATATTGAACGTGATACCGGAAAGGAAATTCCTGCGGATGGCGTTGCCTGCGTAATAGGACACATCCATCGGGTCGTTGGTCCGGTTTTCTCCATGCGTAAACTGCCCAAGAGCCGCATTATACGCGGCTGCGTAATCGGGGGCATAATTATCGACCCGTTGCCCAAGTGTATTGAGAATATTCAGGGATAGATCCTGATAATCCACCTGCCTGGTCTGGCTCCAGTCGAAGTACGTCGAAATTGAACTCCGTTCTCCTATGGGCTGCACGAGTTTAAAATTAACCTGATCGCCATCATTTCCGCCATAACCTTTCCATTTTTCGAGTGTCGTATGGGTGTAGGCGATCAGAAACTTTGTACCACTCTCGTTAAGCTTGCCGCTATTGAAACGCGCAAAGGTGCGGAACGTATCGTTGCTGCCGAATGTTTGCTGGATCGTGCCGCCCATTTTATCGCTCGGGTCAGCAGTATACATCTGAATTGCGCCACCAAGGGCGCTGGTGGCGGCGACATTCAGTGCGCCCGCACCCTGGGAGACACTGGCCGAGCCCACGTTTTCGCTGATAACCGCTGCGGTCTGGGGTAAGCCGTTCCATGCACCAAACGATTGATCCCCAAGGGGGATGTCGTCCAGCGTGAACCCGATCTGGGACTGATTGAAGCCACGAATATAAAGACTGATGGAAAATTCATACGCGCCAAACGGATCAGCCGACTGGAAATTGACACCAGGCAACTGATTGAGGGCTTTAAGAACACTGGTTCCAGGCGCTGATCGCTGGATCATTTTCGCAGACACGGTTGTCATCTGGCGGGCCGAGCCCCCACCGAAAACCGAGATTGATTCCGACTGTTCCGAAATTTTTGGGCTGGGCTGTTTCGTCTGGGCCGGCAGTTTTTGCCTTACTGCCGAAACAGGCCGGGCATGGGCATGATCCACTGTGTCAGATCCAGCATCGCGAGCGGTTGCCGCGTGAGCGCAGATCGGCGTACTTAAAACCAGGAGCGATACACCACTCCTGAGGACCGCACTCCGTCGCATGACAGTCTCCCCTGCAATTTCATCGATTTCTAATACCCAGCCGCTTTACGAACATCTGGGACGATACGATATCGAAACATAATTAACAGGATTTGTGGTTCATCAAGCCAATATGAAAACTATATCGCCCTATCTGTTTTCGTTAACGTCAAAAAGGGTGTGTCCAATTCCCCGCTATCAGCATGCCGCCGCGCCGGCCCTGTGAAGTTTCTGTCCTGGACGCGCGGCCAGTAAGATACGCGTGTAATCATGGGCGGGTGCAGTCAATACAGATGTGGCTTTGCCGTATTCTACAATCTGACCGTGTCGCATGACTGCGACGTTATCGGCAATTTCCAGGGCAACACGCAGATCATGGGTGATGAAAATGATGGTCATATCCTGCTCCCGCCGGAGACGCGCCAGTATTTTGAGCACCTGCTGCTGCATCGATGCATCAAGTGCCGCAACACTTTCGTCCGCGATCAGAATACGGGGGCGGAGTGCCAGCGCGCGCGCTATGCCGATACGCTGTCGCTGTCCGCCAGAAAACGCATTGGCCCGGCGGTCGAGCGCGTCTTGTCCAAGGCCTACCATTTCCAGCAACGAGACAGCCTGTTTTTGTGCCTCTATACGTGACAGATCGGCTAATTGCCCTGCCCTCACGAGAGTCTGCCTGACCGTCCGATGTGGATTGAGTGCCCCGTAAGGGTCCTGAAAGACCATCTGTACCAGCCGTCGGCTACGCCTGAGTTCCATACCGCCCAGTTGCGCGAAATCCAACCCGTCTACCACGATCTGACCGTCATCGGGTTCGATCAATCGCATGAGGCAGCGTGCGAGGGTACTTTTGCCTGAGCCTGACTCACCCACGACCACAAGACTTTGACCCGGTTGAAGGTCGAAACTGATTGAATCAAGAGCCTTGTAATGGCCGTAATATTTTGAAAGCTTCCTGACTGATATTGCTGGGTAGTGTTGTGCCGGTGGCGGCATCTGTTCTGGTACCTTGCCTTGCGGTAACGCATCCAGCAACCCCCGGGTATAGGCTTCACGGGGGTTATACAGCACGTCGTCAGCTCCTCCCTGCTCTATAATCTGTCCGCTTTTCATGACAACGACGCGATCGGCAATATCGGCGACAACCCCCAGATCATGCGTGATAAATATGATCGCATGGTTATGATGATCGCGCAGTTCGCAAATCAGGTTAAGGATCTGTGCCTGGGTGGTTGCGTCCAGAGCGGTTGTTGGTTCATCCGCGATCAACAGAACGGGATCTAGTGCCAGAGCCATCGCAATCACGACACGCTGGCACTGTCCCCCCGAGAGTTCGTGCGGCAGCCGCGCCCCAATTCCTTCAGGGTCGGGAAGGTTGACATCGTTAAGAAGTTTCAGGACGCGCGCTTTCTTTTGCTCGGTCGTCATTTCAGGACGATGAATTGAAAGAACCTCGATAATTTGTTGGCCAATACAGATCGATGGATTCAGTGCCGACATGGGCTCCTGAAAAATCATGGCTATGGTGTTCCCACGCATTGCTCGCAGATTTTCCTCATCCATCTCGACAATGTTCCTGCCCTGAAACAGGATCTGTCCTGCACTTACGGGAAGCTGAGGGGGCAGCGCTCCCATGATCGCCTCGGACAAAACGGATTTACCCGAGCCGGATTCCCCTACGACACACACGATTTCGCCGCGGGTCACGCTCATGTTTAAATTACGGACAGCGTATTTCCGGCCAGACCCGGCTGGAAGCGCCACGCTGAGATTATGGACCGTAAGGACGGGCACATCTTTCATGACGGCATTTCCGCCAGGGCTCCATCGCCATTCAGATTGTCGATCAACACTGAAAGGCTGAGCATGAGGGATGAAATCGCCAGGCAGGGAAAAATGATCAGGTGAGGAAAGGCTATCGCCATGGCGCGTCCGTCATTGATCATTCCGCCCCAATCCGGTGCCGGCGGAGGCAGGCCGAGGCCAAGAAAGCCGAGCAGACCGATCATAATGGCGGTGTAGCCAAGGCGCAGGCAACCATCCACCACAATTGGTCCCATGACGTTTGGCAACAGTTCGGCGCCCAGGATACGGAACAGAGATTCGCCCTGTGTCTGCGAGATAAGGACATAATCCTTCCGGCTTTCTTTCATGACCAGTGCGCGCACGACCCTGAAAACCGACGGCGATGTGGCAAAAATAACGGCCAGAACAATATTGGCGCCGGACGGACCAAGCCGTACTACGACCAGCAGGTATAATACCAATATAGGAAATGACAGCATCATATTGGCGATAAACGACAGAAGACGATCAGCCTGACCACGCAGGTAACCGGCGCCCAGCCCGCAGGTAATACCAATGACATAAGCACAGAATGTTGCGAGTGATGACCACAGTATGACGGGTTGCGCCCCCCAGATCAGACGGGACAGAATATCGCGGCCGATCATGTCGGTACCCAGTACATGCAGGCCCCACGGATCGAATTGCAGCGGGAGCAGTAAAGGCGAAAAACTTTTGAGTGGATTGTACGGCGCCACAAGTGGTGCGGCCACCGCGCATAATAGCCAGAAAGCAAGAACACACAGCGACAGCCACCCTGACCACCTCAGGCGACGGCGCCAGGACATCAGAACATGCAACCCCGAGAGCATCTGCGGTTTCATAATACAGCATCCCTCGTATTAGTAACGGCGGGTAGCTCTGTGCTTTTACGACGATACGGCAACAGCACCGAACGCTGACGTGGATCGAGCAATGCTGTCGCCAGTTCGGACAGCAGCTGTGATGTGGTGACAACTGCGACACTGAGCATGGCGCATGCTTCTATGACCGGGAAATCGCTGTTCAGCGCGCCGTCGTAAAGAAGAGACCCGAAGCCCCGATAGCCGAAAAAGACCTCCACTACAATCACACCAGACATAAGCCATGGGATCTGCAGCATAATAACCGTCAGCGGCGCGGAGAGGGCATTACGGACAACATGCCTCAGCACAATATAGGAATAGTCGGCTCCTTTGAGACGCGCCGTCCGGACATAAGGCCGACCCATTTCGACACTGATTGCAGCGCGTGTAATCCGTATGACATATCCGGATGAATAAAGAACGAGAACTGCCACGGGCAACGCGAACTGCCGCAGGTTGAACCCGTCGGTCATTGTGCTGGCACCGGGTAGCCACTGTAGGCCGACAACAAAAATTGCCGACAGAAATGAACAACTGGCATAATCCGGGATAGATGTCGTTATAATTGCCATAACGGAAATAACCCTGTCAGTGCGCCGACCTGCCATGATCCCTGACAGAATACCCAGCCCGAGGCCCAGCGGCACCATGAACAGCAGAACCAGAAAAGCCAGCAATGCCGTCGCGCCAAGACGTTGCAGTACCAGAGAGAGAACCGGAACACGATAATGCGTCGAAAAACCCCAGTCACCGATTAGAAAACCACTGAACCACCGCCAGTAACGCAGAAAAAAGCCGTCATCATAACCATTCTGATGCAACCAGATTACCCGTTGTCCATCGGTTGAGAACGCTCCGAGGACCTTGACGGCAACAGTGCCGGAATCGAGTTCAAGTACTGCGTAAAGCAGGAGCGAGACCGCGAGCATTGTCAGCACCGCAGCCCGGACACGCGTCAGGCAGAAACCGATCAGGGGGTGCATTTTCATGAGAGCACCACACGGGTAAAATCAAAGCAGTCACCGGGATCTAGCCTGTAGTTCGCCACCCGTGACGAGACAGCCGTGAATTTTTTCTGCCAGAAGGGCTGTACTATAACCGCGTTGTTTTGCAGAATTCTTTCCGCCTTCGTCATCGCTTCACGGCAACGCTGTGGATCGACTGTGCTCATGGCAATATCCAGTGCAGCATCGAACGCAGGGTCTGCCATGCGTGTCTCGTTCCATGCGGCGCCACTCCGATAGGCAAGATCAAGCTGAATCATGCCTAGTGGTCTTTGGGTCCAATATGTCAGGCCAAAAGGAATCTTGCTCCAGATCGCCTTGTATTCGCTTGCAGGGAGAATGTTCAGATTAATGCGAATACCGGCCTCTGCCACACTTTGCTGCATGATCTGGGCCGTATTCTGCTCCCATAGTCCCTGGGTGTTGCCAAGGGCTAATGTCAACTCAATTCCATCGGCATAGCCTGCTTGGGCAAGAAGGTGCCGTGCCTGCCGGACATCCCGCCGCGCAGGAGGGACAGGGCCATAATCACGTTGAAATGGTGCGACATGGCAGTTTGCGCCAATTATGCCCGCGCCTCCGTAACCCAGTCTCAACATTGCGGTATTGTCGGACGCAAGCTGAATGGCGCGCCTTATCCGTGGGTCATCAAACGGCTTCTGGTCAACACGGGTTCTGATACAGCAGGTCTGGGCTGCAACAGTTTCGATTATTCTGATTCCTGGCAGGCTGCGTGCAAGTGGCAGATCGGCCTCGCCAATCTGGTATAAAATATCAACCTGACCGTCAGCCAGTGCGGCGAGCTGGGTCGACGGTGTCTGCCCAAGATCAATGAAACGAAGTACGTCAGGTCCGGGGGCCGTTCCCCAGTATCCGGCGCGGCGCTCCAGCCGGGCTTCGTCATCCACATAGAACGCGGTCAGGGTATATGGCCCCGTGCCAATCGGGTTAGCGCTCCAGGGCTGGCCCGATGTCGGAAAAGACCGGTGGAGCATTGGGCAGGTAATGCCGTACAGCATTTCCGGGAGCGACACCATCGGACGGTCCAGAAACAGACGAAAAGCATACGGCCCCGTAATTTCAATATGTCGGACAGAAGCAAAAGTTGTTTTGTTCACCGACAAAGAATTTGGCCCCAACCAGTGCGCAAATGTCGCCGCCACGTCACGCGTATCGAACCTGTCTCCGTTCGACCATGTTACATCCTCACGCAACACAAAGCTCCAGCAGCGTAGATCATCCGATGCGGACCAGTGCGCAGCGAGAGACGGCCGCACAATGCTGTCCGCGTCAATATGAACGAGATAGTCAAGAACGTTGCGAAACACGTTGGCAGCTTCGAAGTAATTTCCGACACTGGGATCGTCCATTTCCAGGATACTGCATGCAATGCGCAGCACCTGCCGCCGTGGGGCGGCGGCAAACGCTTGCGTGGCGCCGCCCAGGCCCAATATTGCCAGCATTTGCATGGCATCCCGACGCGCAAGGTATCCGCCATAGACACGCTTCCGCAAATCATGCGCTATGTCATGTCGCCAGTCGGCTTTCATGCTCATGGTTCCGGCCAGATGGGCCCTGATCTGCCCGACGAGAGTTGCGGTTTTGTCGGTCCCAAGCAGGTGCGCTCCACACTTTCGGCATGGCGCACTAGGTCCTGACAGCGCTCGACCATCCAGTTCCGGAACGCCATACAGGCCGGATCGGCAAGGTCTTCCGCATGAAGACTTAAAAAATAGCCATGTCCTTCCTCCATCAGTGCCGCACCCATACCCACCAGGCGCCCGGCAGCTATGTCCTCGGACAACATCACGATATCGCTCAGGGTAATGCCACCGTTTGACATTGCATATTGCGAGGACAGTTCTTCTGTTTCAAATGCAAGCCCCCGCTGGGTGTCGACCTGCAGGCCGGTATTGCGGCAATAGGTAGTCCAGTAGGCATTTCGGGGTTCGCCCGGCAGCCTGACATGCAGGATTTCGTGTTGTCCGAAAAATTCATCAAGCGTTTCGTCGCCCCTTTTCGCGCCAATTTCGGGTGCGCATAGGGGTGTAAGGCGAATCATCCACAAAAGATCCGTGACCGTATATCGAATATGCGGCCTGTCGAAAATGACCGCGATATCCACCTCCCCCTGTGGTAGTCCGTCCGTATTGGATGAGGTCAGATCTATAACGATCTCGGGATACTGCGCATTGAAAGAACGGATCAGGCCAAGGCCGACTCGCCTGAGAAACGTAGGCGGCATATGGACCTTGAGTGTCCGGCGCTGCTGGGAACGTCCACGCATGACGCGGTCAAGCTGCGCTTCAATACGGTCGAATGAGCGGCTGACTGTCGGCAATAATGCAGCCCCTTCTTCCGTCAGTTCCAGAGCATGTGGCTTGCGGATGAAAAGCGGCGCGCCGATCAGGTCCTCAAGCATCTGGACATGCCGACTGACCGCGCTCTGTGAAACGCTTAGCGCCTGTGCGCCAGCCGTAAAGCTGAGAAGACGCCCGACCGATTCAAATGCACGCAGTGCATTCAGCGGAAGCCATCGCCTGGTCAATATTCCGCTCCCTGTTTCAGGGCGCCGAACCTGCAAAGCAGTCTCGGCCAGCATGATTCCGGATGATGGTACAAAGGTAACACACCAGATTCCCCGCTCAACAAGCTCAAACTCGTTGCAGATACGTTACTTATGGACCAGGCCATTCTGCAATCAAGAAAAATAGATAGCGCTATGAGCAAATACGATTTGCGTCCCCCCCCTGCTCTCATGCCATCGTGACCGGGCGACAGGCTGTGTCGCAACCGTTCAGCACCCAAATGTAACGAGGCAGCGTATGCTCAGCACCGACACGACAGGAATGAGTGTGCAGGAACGCATTCTCTCCCTTCTGGACGAAAGAAAGCCAGGATTCAGCCTGCCGCAGGAATTCTATACCGATCCCGACATCCTGACTTTCGATTTTGAAGCGGTTTACATGCGTTCATGGCTTCTGTTCGGTTTTGAAGTCGAAATGCCCGAACCGGGATCTTACCGGGCCATGACCATATTGCGGACGCCGCTGATCGTTATCAGGGGCCAGGACGGCGTGCTCAGGGGATTTTTCAATTCCTGCCGCCATCGCGGCGCACAGATCATGCCCGACGGATGTGGCAAGAGCCGCCGTCTGTTATGCCCCTACCACCAGTGGATGTACGACGACACGGGCGCGCTCAGGGCTGCCGGCAAAATGCCGGCTGACTTCGACCGCTCGCAATACGGGCTGCGCCCGATCCATGTTCGCACCATTGCAGGCACAGTCTATATCTGCATGGCGGAAAACCCTCCGGAATTCCAGTCTTTCCATGACGCACTGGCTCCGCTTCTCGCACCGCATCGGCTACAGGAGGCCAAAGTGGCGGCCGACCTGACCTTGATCGAGAAAGGCAACTGGAAGCTGGTCATGGAAAACGGTCGGGAGTGTTATCATTGCGCTGCCCGCCACCCCGAACTGTCTGTCACATTCCCTATTGATGCCCGCGCTCATTTTGAAGCCGATGGTGAGGATCATACAACGCGTTTCGAGAGACGGATGCAGGCGGCGGGGATTCCAGTCGGGCCTGTCGATGGCGGCTGGTGGCAGGCTGTGCGCTTTCCGCTGACACCAGGGCACGTCTCCATGACGATCGATGGCAAGCCCTGTGTCAGCAAGCCAATGGTGGAAGCCGAGGGCGGAGACGTCGGGTCCTTGCGCTGGGCGTCCGAGCCGCACAGCTTCGCGCATGCGCTTGGCGATTTTACCTTCATGTTTTCCGCCCTGCCAATCGGGCCGGAAGAAACACTCGTGGTCGCGAAATGGCTCGTTCACAAGGATGCCGAAGAGGGTATTGACTATACGCGCGAAGGTCTTATCGAACTCTGGAACGCGACCAACCTCCAGGACCGCGACCTTGTGGAAAACAACCAGCGCGGTGTCAATTCCACCGGGTACCTTCCCGGTCCCTACTGTGAAAGAAGCGAGGCACTGGCGCTGAGGTTCACAGACTGGTATTGCAGGACCATCAGCGACTATCTCCAGCCCGAGCCCCGGCAGCGGCTTCAGATTGTCGGCGGCTGATACATGATCAACAACAAGCCCGTCCTTCGTCCCGAGACCCTGACGGTCGGGTACGGCTACGATCCGAACGATCACATGCGGGCGGCGAAACCGCCCATTTATCTGACCTCGACCTTCACCTATCCGGATGCCGAGACAGCCCTGCGCGCGCATGACGCTTATGCCGCAGGTAATGTCGCCGCCGAAAACGGCGGGTTTGTCTATGCCCGCCTGGACCATCCGAACCTGGTCATGTTGCAGGACCGTCTTGCGGCGCTTGATCATGCGGCGGCGTGTGCTGTTTTTAACAGTGGCATGTCGGCGCTGGCCACCATCATGCTGACATGCCTGCGCCCTGGTGACGCGCTTTTGCATACAACACCGATCTATGGTGGCACACATGCGCTGATGAACACGCTGCTGCTCCCGGTGCAGGACATCCAGCCTTTTCCCCTACCACCCACAGCCAGCGAAAGCGACCTTATCGCCACAGCCACCGCCGCAATGAAACATGGTCCCGTAGGTATTATTCTGGCTGAAACGCCCGCCAATCCCACCTGTTCCATTACGGATATGGCAGGTCTGGTCCGACTGGCCGACACAATCGAACTGCGTCAGGGACGACGCCCCCTTGTGGTGGTGGACAATACTTTTCTCGGTCCATTGCTCCAGAATCCGCTTGAACATGGCGCAGATCTGACAATGACGTCGCTGACGAAATATGCTGGTGGGCACAGCGACGTTCTGGCTGGAAGCGTGAGTGGCAGTTTTTGCCTTGTTGAAAAGCTGCGCAAGACGCGTACGCTGCTTGGCACGCATCTGGATGCCCATGGCTGCTGGATGCTGCTGCGCTCGCTGGAAACACTTTCCGTAAGGACCGAACGAGCACAGAAAAATGCCGAAGCGATAGCACGTTTTCTTGCTACTCACCCGGCGGTGGAGGCTGTGACATGGCCAGGTCTTCTACCCCTGGACTCCCCAACCCGCAGGGTTTTTGAACAGCAATGTTCGGGTGCGGGCTCAACGTTCTCGTTCTCGGTCAAGGGGGGGCGCGAAGAAGCCTTTCTTGTTCTGAACGCCCTAAAAATTCCCCGACTTGCCGTCAGTCTGGGCGGGACCGAAACGCTTGTCTGTCACCCTGCGACCACGACGCATCATGCCGTGCCACGCGAACGCCTTTATGAGACGGGTATCAGCGAGGGAACTGTCAGGATCTCCGTTGGCATCGAGCACCAAGACGATCTTATTGCCGACTTTAAGCAGGCGCTTTCCAGGATCTGAAATATGACTGAAACTCCTTCGATCGACCCCAACTCCGCTTACGGAAAATTTCCTGTTCCGGATCAGTGCGTCGATGTTCTGGTTGTCGGTGCTGGACCCGCGGGAATTGCCGCCGCCATGACGGCCGCGCAGGCGGGCTTTTCCGTTATGCTGGTGGAGGAAACACCTGTCAGTGGCGAACTGATCGGCCTGGATGTGCCATTTTTTTTTGGCGGGCGCGCGGCCGCAAGCGTGCAGAACCAGATGCGCATGGTAGAACAGATCATGCAGGCGCGTCCCGGCATTGCCGATGCTTTTGAAGCCGGGGTGGACGTGCAGCTCGGCACAGCCGTATGGGGCCTTTGGACCGGTGCTACAGGCCAGAATGTCGTCCCGATGCCGGTTGCTGGCCTGGCGACGGAAGAACGCACATGGCTAGTCGGCTTTGCGCATGTCATCGTGGCATCGGGGACGCGCGATCTCGTTTTTTCATTTCCCGGATCGGACACGGCTGGTGTCATGGGGGCACGCGCATTCAGGTCCCTGCTGAGTGATTACAATGCCTTCAACGGACGTCGTCTGATCATTCTGGGAACAGGTGTTGTGGCAACGCAAACCGCCACACTCGCGCTGGACACCGGTCTGGCTGTTGCAGCCATGATCGAAATCCGCAATGTGCCTCAGGCACCGGACACGCTCATTGCCCCGCTCATTGCCCGTGGTGTCGAGATCATGTGCAACACGGTCCCGCTTGCCGCCCTCAGCACGCCGGAAGGGCTACGCGCCCTGCAAGTAGGTTCCACATCCGGTATAATGACTGAAACGCGGGAAATCGCTTGCGACACGGTTGTTATTGCCGTGGGGGAAGTTCCATCTGTTGAACTGCTGGACGTCGCTGGTGTGCCCCTTGTCATGGACCCGGCGCGGGGCGGGTATGTTCCGGTTTGCGACGGACAGGGCATAACACCGGTCCCGGAAATTCTGGTCGCAGGTTCAGTGACCGGCCTAGCCGCAGATCCTGCTGCGCAGGGACAGGCGGCCGCGCTGGCTGCTGCCGGTTCCCGTGGTGACGCACCGTCCGGCATACCTGCGGGTGTCGATTACAGCTACCGCATGGACTGGATGCGTACCCTGCTGGATAATGGCGCGCAGGATACGCTCGCATGCACCTGCGAGGAAATTACCCGCCAGGCTCTGCTGGACGTAGCACCCCCGCATTATTTGGGCTGCAGCGGAGGACGCATTGCACGGCGTTCCCTTGCAACACTGCTTCAGGACGGACCACCGGACCACGATCAGCTCAAGCGGTTGACCCGGGTTTCCATGGGGCCATGTCAGGCACGGCGCTGCCGCGAGCAGATTGCCATGATGATCGCCCTGTCATCAGGCGTCGATATGACACAGGTGCCGCTGGCCGGTTACCGCATTCCTGTCCGCCCGCTGACGCTACGTGCCATGGCGGCAATGGACGACCCCGATACCCATAATGGCTGGCATGTCTGGTTCGGCATTCCCACGCAGTGGGTTCCCTATGCCGATGTAGGCACCCCTCGCGAGGCAGAACGCCTTGGCGAAGATACGCATCTGTGAGCATGAGCAACATGACTGAAGAAAAACCACATCTCGTTCGGCAGGCGATTCAGCTTCCCGCAGGTGCGTCAGTGGTTGTAATCGGTGCTGGCGTTACCGGCTTGAGTGCCGCATGGTGGCTGGCGCGGGACGGTGTCGACGTTGTGGTGATCGACAAAGGCATTGTGGGGGCCGAGGCCTCCAGCCGCAATGGTGGGGGAGCTACGCATTACCAGAGCCCGCTGTTTCTGGAAGAGCAGCGGCTGTGGCCCATGATGGATGACCTGCTTGGCTACCCAACCGAGTATCGGCCCGACCGAATCATTTTTGCCACCAACCCGATACATCTGCGCAGCTATGCCCGTATTGCCGAAAACATCCGTAACCTTGGCTTCAAGGTGACGGATCTCGACAGCAAGGTGGTCAGGGAACTTGTGCCCCTGGCGGGGCGGGACAACCTTGGCGGCATATACGTTCATACAGGCGGCCAGGCCAACCCGCAGCGCACGGTGCAGGCTTATGCATGGGCGGCCCAGGACTTGGGTGCCCGTATTTTCCAGCATATGCCAGCGCTGCGTATCGAAACAGCCGGAGGTCGGGCGGTAAGCGTCGTCACGCCCTCCGGCACGATCGGGTGCGATCACGTTGTCATTGCCGCGGGCCCACAGTCCGAGGCTCTGGCCCGCGATGTCGGGCTATTCATGCCGCTTGCCGCCGCCAGAGCGGAAATGATCGTGACCGAAGCCGTGCCGCTCATGAAAATTGGCGGTGTCGACGGTAACGGTCTGTATGGGCGTCAGACATTGCGCGGCAATCTTGCCTATGGTGGTGGCTGGCATGAATGGCTGCCCGAACAGCCCCTGACAGGCAAGGTCTCCCGACCGTCCACCCCGACAGTGCAGCATCTTGCCCTGCGGGTCGCGCAGCTTTTTCCTGGTGCGGCCCATTTGCGGGTTATCCGCGCCTGGGCAGGAATTGTGGAAAACACGCCAGATGGCCGCCCCGTGCTTGATCGTCCGACAGGACCGGGCAATGTGACTGTTGCCAGCATGTCGGGTGTCGGTTTTGGCCTTTCTCCCGCCGTGGGGCATGCCCTGCGCGATCTTGTAACCGAGGGTCGCTGCACCTTTACCGACATCGATAAACTCTGCCTGTCACGCTTTGCAACACTGCGGCCGGACTGGCGATCTGAAAAAGGCTGGTTCACACCCGCAACCGTCACGGCATAATTTTCAAACGGAAAGACGACGATGCCTAAAGGAAAAATTCTTGTTGTCGGCGGTGGTATTGCTGGCATGTCATGCGCCTGGGCCCTGAACCGGCGCGGTTTCGATGTCGAACTTTTTGAGCAGGGTGAAATTCCTTACAACATCTCATCATCTTACGACGAACATCGTATTATCCGTCATGCTTACGGCGAAATGGAAGGATACGCCTATCTGATGCCACAGGCCTTTAACGTCTGGGACAAGATATGGCAGGATCTGGGCGCCAGGCATTTCGACCCCACGCCGGCAATCTATTTCATGAGAGGTGAGTCCGACTGGTACCCCGCCGTGCATCGGTCGCTGGCACGGATGGGTGTGCCCTGCGTCGATATTCCGCTATCTGATGTTGCGAACCTTTATCCGATGTTGCGCGAGGATGGGCTGACCCGCGTTGTCCGTACGGAAGGTGCGGGTATTCTCTTCCCGATCAGAATTCTTACCGATATGGCAGAATACCTGCCCACACGTGGTGTCCGCTTCCACCCCTACAGCAAGGTGGAAGAAGTGGATGTAAAAGCCGGGACGGTCAAAACCGCTAACGGTCTTTATCGTGGCGACAAGGTTGTGATCTGTGCTGGAGCCTGGGTCGACAGACTGGTGCCCGGTCTGCGCGGTATTGCGGTTCCGTCGCGCCAAGCCGTGCTGTTTCTAAGCCCACCGGCAGAATACGCGACTGCATGGAAAAACGCTCCTGTGCTTATTGATCTCGGTGAGGACAGTGGCACCTATACCCTGCCCGGTCGCCCTGGAACGCGCCTGAAAATTGGTGACCATCAGTTTTCACGCAGCGGAGACCCTGATGGAAACCGCACAGCCTCGGCAGCAGATATCGCCCGTCTTAAGGAGGCCGCCGCCAGAGCATGGAAAGATTTCGATCACTATACTCTTCTTGAACAGAAAGCCTGTTTCTATACGGTGACGGCCGATGAACGATTTATCGTCCGGCCGGAAGGGGAAAAAGCCTGGATTATCAGCGCATGCTCCGGTCATGGCTTCAAGCTCGCACCCCTTATGGCTGACCGGGTTGCCGCCGCCATTGCCGAGGAGATAGACCCCGCAGGCGTACAGGCCTGGGCAACCGGGCGCGATATCCCCGGTCTCTGAACTCCCGGCGCGTCAGCACCAATCATGCTGGGGCAAAATTGGCAACACGCCCCATTACCGGGGGCGTTTCCCCATTTGCCCGCGCCTGTATCACAAGCCACCGGGGAAAACTTGATGCCTTTGGTTACATTCATCCAGCCTGACGGCATATCCATGGCTATCGATGCGCCATTGGGGATGTCTGTCATGCAGGTCGCGACACAAAACGCTATCGCAGGCATCATCGGTGAATGCGGTGGCGCCTGCGCCTGCGCGACCTGTCATGTCCATATCGATCCGCCGTGGGTTGAACGCCTTCCTGCTCCCACCAGCCAGGAGAGCGAAATGCTGGAATTTTCTTCTGATGTAAAAGACAATTCCCGACTTGGCTGCCAGATCCGAATCACAGATGATCTTGATGGTCTGCTTGTCTATGTTCCTGCCTCTCAAGGGTGAGTGAAATGGCCAGTTCTGGTGTTGTTATTGTCGGAGCCGGTCATGCCGGTGGTTCGGCTGCGGCATTTCTACGTCTCGCGGGCTATACCAACCCTATAACGCTGGTCGGTGAAGGTAAGGAGCTACCTTATCTACGCCCTCCGCTCTCCAAGGGTTTTCTCACCGGCAGCACGCAAGCGGAGCATCTGCTCCTTAAAACGGAAGAGTTTTATTCCAGCAATAGCATTACACTGCGCCTTGGGTCTGCCTGCGTGGCAGTCGACCCTGCTGCAAAATTCATTACTCTGGCTGACGGAACACAACTGGCGTACGACAAACTTGTTCTTGCCTGCGGCAGCACCCCAAGCCGCATTCCTGTTCTCAATGCCCGAAATACCCATGTACTAGCCAGCCTGCACGACGCAGTCCGACTAAAAAACAGACTCAAGGCCAGAAACAGGCTCTTTGTCGTCGGCGGGGGATATGTCGGCCTGGAAGCGGCAGCCACGGCCCGCATTGCCGGTTTGCATGTTACCGTGGTGGAGCAGCAGGAACGCATACTGGCCCGCGTCGCAAGCCCTGTAATTGCTGCGCATATATCCGAGATGCACAGGCAGCATGGGAATGATATTCGCACTGGCGTTTCCGTCACGCAGGCTGAGCGCTCAGACGTCGATACCATCACAACTGTTGAACTGTCCGACGGCACCAGGCTGGAGGTTGACGACATTCTGGTAGGAATAGGCGCGACGCCGGCTCTGACCTTCGCTCGTCATGCAGGGTTAGTCTGTAATGCAGGCATTGATGTAGACGAAAACTGCCGGACGTCGGACCCGGATATTTTTGCAATAGGCGACATGACCCGCCGTCCCCTTTCCGATGGTCGGCAGATGCGGCTCGAAAGTGTTCAAAACGCCTTGGAGCAGGCGCGTCGAGTGGCCGCGGAATTAACCGGTCATCCCCTGCCCACCCCCGAAACTCCCTGGTTCTGGTCGGACCAGTTCGGGGCGAAGTTACAGATCGCTGGCGTCAAAAAACCTGGCCTTAGAACTGTTCGGCGTTTTTTTCCTGATAAGGAACGCCTATCGGTTCTGCATTTACTTGAAGGTCGCCTGATCTGCGCCGAAACCGTCAATGCTGCTCAGGATTTTATGGCTGCGCGTCACATTATTGGCCAATGCCTGTCAATTGATGAAAAAAAAGCCGTTGATCCTGATATACCCTTGAAATCATGTATTATTTAACAACGGGTACCTTTGTAATGCTTTGGCAGTAAAGGCCCTGACCTTCAGTTTTGTAATGCAAGACGACAAAACTATACGAGATGGAAACAACGATGATGGCATAAATTGTAGCGGGAAATCTCATTCGTTCAAGACGCGTTCTTGAACGGGTATTTTCTGGACCGCAGCAGGATCTGCCACAGGACGCGGCGTCCCCATAACGAAAAACGCGTGGAGGGAACGAACAACTGGGACCGTAGAGCGACAAACCTCTGATGCTTACGGACGAAGGGGCGCATTC
This sequence comes from Acetobacter sp., assembly GCF_047723915.1. Classification (GTDB taxonomy): domain Bacteria; phylum Pseudomonadota; class Alphaproteobacteria; order Acetobacterales; family Acetobacteraceae; genus Acetobacter. The sequence goes on from NZ_JBDOBQ010000001.1 coordinate 480,590, forward strand.
TGGTCTCAAAAGCCGTCAGGGCAGCGTCGACATTGTTTGCATGGGCTGCAAGCGCCTCTCCTAATGCCCGGCCACCAATCATGCCTGCCGATGCCCCCATGCCTGAATACAGGGTCAGACACCATGCGGCGTCTCCAAGAAGCAGAACACGCCCTTTCGACCATCGAGGCATTTTGACCATCTGAACTGAATCAAACAGAAAATCGTCTGTATTCGCCAGATCTTCGAGGGCTCTGGAAATAATTCCGTCTACATCCAGATCAGCAAAGATCTGCCGCAGTGTCGCAAGTGGATCTCTGCTGGCTGGATCGACCGGGCTTCTGGTGCGATAGGAAAAAAGCGCGGTTGAGGGACGTCCTTCGAGCGGAAAGACCGTCAGGGCCCGCTTTATGTCCGCCACCATAAGCCCGTCCCCTGCGTCAAAGCCCGCGACAGGACGTGCCAGAGGGAAAGCGCACAACATCGTACCGAGTGGCCTAAAAAATACCTCATCCACGCCAAAAATCAGCTTGCGCACTGTAGAGCGTACCCCGTCCGCGCCGATAACGAGGTCGAAAGATTCGATAACGTCATGCCCTTTGTCAGACCGCAGAGTAACCTGTGTCTGTGTGTCGCCATTGACAATCGAAACCGGCTCTGTTCCAAAACGCACCTCGACTTTTCCGTCGACGCCCTGCCAGAGTGCTTCTTCAATATCGCCCCGCAGCACGGCAATTGGCGCATTCGTCTCCTGCGTCACATCGGCAATGCGCCTGCGGCTGCCATCCCTGCGCACATCCCAGAACCGGATACGTTCAGGTGTACGCTTTTCCATGACGTCCAGCACACCCAGTGCCTCGGCAGCCGTCTTTCCTTCCTCACGCAAGCCGATAAAATAACCACCTCTTCTGCGTTGGGAGGCGCGCTCGATGATAACAGGTGTCCACCCTTGACCGCGCAATGCAATGGCGGCGGACATGCCGCTGATGCCAAGACCTACGATCAGCGCCCGTTGTGTCATGTGCCTTTTCCCCCAAGGATGGCTTTTCTTATCTGAACGTTGCATAGATTAACAAATCGATCAATCTAAACGATGTTCAAATGCATATGCAGGTGCCGATATGAGTATGGTAGAACGTGACAACTATCATCATGGCGATCTGAAAATGGCGCTGATCATGGCGTCTGAAGCCCTCATTCGAGAAGACGGCGTTGAAGGATTTACACTCAGGAAAGCTGCCAGACGTGCCGGTGTATCCCCAGGTGCGCCGTCGCACCATTTCGACGGCACAAAAGGCCTGCTGACTGCGGTGGCTATACGGGTATTCGAACAACTTTATACTGAGTTGAGCATTCTCCCCTCATGCGGCGTTGCTGCAGTGGATCTGCGGACGCAGGCTGAGGGATATGTCACCTTTGCCGTACGCAATGCAGGCTTGTTCCGCCTGATCTGCCGTGTCGATCTCATTGACTGCAAAAATCCGGATTTCATACGCGCGTCCTATGACGCCCTGAAACGATATGGCAACGCAGCGGCGGCTTATTTCAGGCAGGAACCACCAGATCCTTCAAATCACGTATTTCGTCCTTACCTGGCCAGTGCACTGGCTATCGCACACGGGCTAGCCCATATGATTCTGGAAGGCAGGGCTGCTCTGCTGTTTGATACAGCCGATCCGTCGCAAACGTTTGTCGAAACAACTCTTCCAGCCGTTCTTCTGGCGGCATGGCCAGATCAGTCCGCCTAACAAGTATTCCATTTTATTATCTGCCACGATAGTGGGCCATAATATGGCTAGGCTCAGGACCCATTGATATGGACGGAAGGATGTGATTCAGGCTCCTTGAAGAGACTGAAGATGAGGGACCTGTATTGGCTGACGGACGAGCAGATGGATCGTCTGTGGTCCTTTTTCCCGAAGAGCCATGGCAAACCTCGCGTTGACGACCGTCGTGTGTTGAGCGGGATCATTTTCGTGAACCGAAATGGTCTGCTCTGGCGTGATGCTCCCCGGGAATACGGTCCACACAAGACGCTCTACAACCGCTGGAAGTGCTGGAGTGCTATGGGGATATTCATCTGCATGATGGAGGGACTGGCTACAGGCAAGGCAGAGCCTCAGACGATCATGATTGATGCGACCTATCTAAAGGCCCATCGCACGGCGTCAAGCCTGCGGTTAAAAAAGGGGGCCCAGGCCGTCTGATCCGGGCGGACCAAAGGCGGGATAAATACGAAGCTGCATGCCGTCGCCGACCGGAACGGACGTCCGCTCGACTTCTTTATGACAGCAGGTCAGGTCAGTGATTACACCGGTGCTGCTGCCCTTCTGGACGTTCTCCCACCAGCTGAATGGATGCTGGCAGACCGAGGCTATGACGCTGACTGGTTCAGGAAGGCCCTGGAGAAGAAAGGGATCAAACCCTGTATTCCTGGCCGAAAATCTCGTGGAAGACCGGTCAAATACGACAAACGGAAATACAAACGCCGCAACCGTATCGAGATCATGCTTGGCAGGCTCAAAGACTGGAGACGGGTCGCAACACGCTATGACAGATGCCCGACCGTCTTCTTCTCGGCAATCTGCCTCGCTGCAACCGTCTTGTTCTGGCCATGAGTCCTGAGCCTAGCTCATCACAGACATCCCTTTCATCCAGAGGAGTTCACACATTATCATCCGAGATCAATGCATTTATGATCTGACGTGACGCAATGAAAGAAACGACGAACATGCAGGAGATCGTAGTGCGCAGTTTTTCCGACCTTTCCTCACATCTATAAAAAATATGGAAACTATATGTTTCTATCGTTTTTATTTCTTGTCCAGGATTCCGGCGGTATTGAAGATCTTAGCAAAACAGCACACCCAATGCCGTGAGACGCATGATGCTGCTGTTTTTCAGACGAGTTCATGCTTAACCGGAGTATTACCACATGAAATACAACGTTCTTGCTCTCCCTGCTGCTGCCCTGGCTTTCAGCTTACTGGCGGGACCGGCATCCGCCCAAGTCGTGACCAGCGCCACGCAAGCCCAGTCCGGCACATATGTTGTTGAGCCGGGTCACACACAGGTCGGCTTCTCTGTCCTGCATTTCGGCTTCACCAACTATCTCGGCGTGTTCTCCAATGTTTCCGGCACGCTGAACTTTGATGCGAAAAATCCGGCTTCCTCGAAACTGTCCGTGACCATCCCAGTGAGCTCCGTGCAGACGACGAGCGCCAAGCTTGATGATGAGCTGAAGGGCGATCAGTGGTTCGACGCCGCGAAATTCCCCAATGCTACGTTTGAATCCACGTCCGTTCGTGTCACCGGCCGCAACGACGCGATCGTGACCGGCAACCTGACACTGCATGGTGTCACGAAGCCCGAAACCCTGAAAGTCCATTTCATCGGTGCTGGCGTGAACGCGCTGGACAAAAAATACACCACCGGGTTTGAAGCTACCGGCACCATCAAACGTAGCGACTTCGGCGTGAAGATGTATGTGCCTTACGTGTCTGACGATGTGCAGTTGCGCATTGCCGGCGCTTTCGAAAAGCAGGGCTGATATCATGCCCACGCCCGCACGCGCAGCGAGCGGGACCACGCGGTATTCCACGGTCGCGATCATCCTTCATTGGATGATCGCCCTGGGAATACTGACCCTGATCGTCATGGGTCTGGTCATGGACCATCTTCCCCTCGATACGATGCGCGTGTTCCAGCTCTACCAGTTGCACAAATCCATCGGCATCACCGTGATGTTTCTGATCACTTGTCGCATTGGGTGGCGTCTGACACATAGTGCCCCTGCCCTGCCCGCAGACATGCCACCACTGGAGAAAAAGGGAGCACATCTGGCGCATCTTGCGCTCTACGGATTGCAGGTTCTGCTGCCCCTGAGTGGCTGGGCAATGGTTTCGGTCTCGGTGCTGGGCATTCCGACCGTGCTGTTCGGAACAGTGCCATGGCCCGACCTTCCGGTGCTGTCGACCCTGCCTGACAAGGCGCCGGTGGAAGCTGCTCTGAAGGTGCTTCACCATTGGGCCGCATGGGGGCTTCTGGGGCTGATCATCCTGCACGTCGCCGCAGCCCTGCGGCACCGGTTCGTCCTGCATGACCGCGTCATGAATCAGATGCTGCCGTCTTTTGGCACGTCCTCCACACCTCGCCAGAAAGGAGAAACCTCATGAAGGCTCTTCACAAGTTTCTGTCAGTCGCCACAATAACTGGCCTCCTGCTCTCAACGCCGACCTTCGCCGCTGACTGGACGCTGGCGTCGGGCAACGGCACGCTGGGCTTCTCCGGCACCCAAACAGGCAAGGCGTTTGACGGTCATTTCGGAAAATATGATGGCACGATCTCCTTTGATCCGGCCCATCCTGAAGCCGGTCATGCGAAGATCACCATCGATATGGCCAGTGCCACAACAGGTGACAGCCAGCGTGACGGTGCACTGCCCGGTCACGACTGGTTTGACGTCAAGGCATTCCCTTCGGCTGTTTTCGACGTGAATGACTTCAAGAGCAAGGGTGGCAACACCTATGACGCCGAAGGCACTCTGACCATCAAAGGGGTAAGCAAACCCGTCACGCTTCCTCTTACCATCGACATCTCAGGCTCCGCCCTGCATGCCAAGGGCCATCTCCCGCTTGTCCGTTCCGCGTTCAACGTTGGTATCGGCCCCTGGGCCACGGGTCAATGGGTTGCGCTCGAAGTGGGCGTGGATGTCGATGTCACGGCGCATGGAGGCTGAAACACCAGATGCACCACGTAGGCCCATCTGGTCTGGCATCCCTGCCCTTATGTGCCGAAAAACGTCGCCAAACTGCTTCATTCCAAAATGGAACAGAATATACCCGTTTGCAACAACCAACGAATCATCCGGTTATGATGTCATCACTATCGGTGCCACCACCCGCTTTGGCCGCCCTCCAGCCCGGATGGCGAACGTGTGGGATCAGGCGGGCTGTAAGGCAGAAACCGCTTTCATTTGTTACTTGTCACTCTCTCTTACGTCATGGGCGTTTCTGCTTCCGCTCAACACGGCGCGGCTCTGTCTACCGGTCAGGCGACGGCTTTGGGGCGGAATCGTGCGGTGCTAACGTCGCAATCGTATAACGCGGCGATCTCGCAGGGTGCTGTGGCAAGTTCGTTGACGGCGTCGAGAACGCGCTGAACCTTTGCGTCATCCATCAGCACGCTGAAATTCAGGCGGGTCCACCCCGGTTTTTCGATTTCCTGGCCAGAAAGAATCGTATTGCGAATATGAGCGGATTCCGTCTCGTCAATCCCGAGCAGGCGATGGGCGTAAGGGCCGGCACATGCGCATCCGCCGCGAACCTGAATGCCGTAATGGTCCGACAGCATGCGGGTAAAGAGCTGTTGGTGGATGAAACCACCGTCCTTGAGGTTGCGGATACGGAAGGAGAAGATTGGGAGCGCTCGCGCGGTCGGGTGCCCCACGATTTCGATGGCCGGATTGTCGCCCCATGCCGCGAGTGCGCGTTCGCGTAATTCGGCATTACGCAGCGCCATATAGGCGTCGCCAATGACGTCTTTGACGATAAAGGCGAGGGCCGAGCGGATGTCCCCGATGACATTCGGTGTGCCGCTTTCTTCACGGGCTGCCAGGCAGGATGAGTAGTCGTGCGTCCAGGGAGAAACGAAGCGTACCGTGCCGCCACCTGGCAGGACTGGGCGTTGCCGTGAGACCGCGGCATTGCGCACGATCAGCACGCCCGAAGCTGCCGGACCACCAATGAATTTGTGACAGGACACAACGACGGCATCTTTTTCGAACGGTGTGCCGGGCTGCATGTCGATTGGGCAGTATGGACCGGCCCCCGCGTAGTCCCAGATCGCGAAGGCACCGTGATTCTTGAGCATGGCGGTTACGGCGTTGACGTCTGTCAGAATACCCGTGACATTCGAAGCAGCGGAAAAGGCGCCAATTTTCAGACTATTGTCCGGAGACGACTTAAGGGCCGCCTCAAGAGCGTCCATATCCGGCCCGCCCTCAGCAGCTTCAGGAATCTCTACGATCCGTGCGCCGCTTTCCCGCCATGGAAGGATATTGGAATGGTGTTCGTAAGGGCCGATGAACACGGTCGGCTGCTGGCCAGCGTCGCAACGGGCCGGGATTTCAAGCAGATGAACCAGGCGGTTCAGCCCGGCGGTTGCACCATTGCCCATGAAAATGGTCGTGAATTGGTCGATCGGTGCGTTGCACAGGCGTGCAATCGTAGCGCGGGCGCTGGTACGCAGCCTCGTCATGTACGCGCCACAGAACGAGGCCTCGGTGTGACTGTTGGCGTAGTAGGGTAGAATCTCGTCCATGACGAATGTTTCGACCTGACGTAGCGCGCGGCCAGAGGCAACATAATCGGCATAGAGCAGTGACTGCGTGCCGAACGGTGTGCTGAATTGCGCGCCGTCCCCGATTACGCCTTTTGCAAGCGCTGACAGGCCCTGACGGCGTAGAGCCTGCTCGAACCGGTCGAGAATGGATGTACTGTCGTCTAGGGAGCCGATCATTTCCATGGTGTGAATTTCAGTCCATTACGGTGCGTCGTTGCATGATGATGAAACGATAGACTGAGGAAAGACGCGAAAACCGCTGCTTTTTTTGATAGAAATCATGAATATTGTTGTCATATGATACGATATGACCAGAAAACTCGATCAAACAGACAGGGCAATCCTTCGAATCCTCCAGAAGCAGGGAACGCCCTCGCAACGCGAACTCGCCGAGAAGATGGGGCTTTCACAGAATGCATGTTGGCGAAGGCTGAATGCCCTGCGCGACGATGGCGTGATCGCGCACGACACAGTGCGTCTGAACGCGGCAGCGTTGGGTCTTGGCCTTACGGTATTCGTACTGATGCGAACACGGCATCATTCACGCGAATGGTTCGAAACGTTCAGGAAGGTCGTCAGTGCGATTCCAAACATCGTCGATTTTTATCGGATCGCGGGAGAATACGATTATCTGCTCAAGGTTGTGGCCTGCGATATGAACGATTTCGATCGGGTCTATCAGCAGATCATCAACAAGGTGGAACTGGACGGTGTTACCTCATACATGACTATGGAGACACTGGCGGATAACAGGGATCTTCCGGTCTAGCAGAGTGTTGGGGTGGGGTACCGTTATGTAGCGATCCGTGCCTTCAGCCCCTTGCTGGACCGCTAACCTGCCTCGGGAGCAGACCAGCAGTTCTCATTTTATAATATTGCAGTGGCCTTTTTGTCAGTCATCCACGGCATTATTGGCGTTTCCTGAAAGAGAACGTATGATAAGAAAAGATAATGAACGCGTAAAAAGCAGGGACGAAGCCTCCAACGCGACCAATTTTGGCCGACTAAGTCGCTGGTTCGTATCGTCACTACTTTCAGATCCACTTAATTTTGCAGCAGACAGCGAGGGGTCGGTATGAAATTTCGCACATTGGCTGGGATATTGATCGTTTTCGGCATGACAGGCTCCGCAGCAAGCGCCAATCCGGCAACGCTCAGCAGCTATTTAAACGATCCAGTCTGGACGAAGCGGTTTGACTCGATGTTTGGTAAAACCGCAAAACCGAGTTGGTTAAAAAGTGCCACCGAATCCGAAGCCGTTTCTGTTGTTATGGATGGCAAACCCTACACGGTACTGCTGGCGTGCAAAAAACATGACTGTGCCAACCATCAGATTGCCGTACTTTTCGATAATAGAGCAATCTATGGTCTGCGCTTTGAAACTGCAGATAACAGTAAAAAAGAGGAGCTCACCTGGCTTAATATTGGTGGTGGTACCGAAAGCATTGATGGCAAGACCATTCTTTATGCAGCCATTACTGGCAGTCTGTACAATCATCCCGAGATGTTTATTTTCCCGACAAAAAAATAGTAGCCAACCCCGCGTGATGGTTACACGCCGACGTGCAGGCGCCGCCAGCATTCCAGACATGATCGGGGGAATAACACCTGGCAGAGCACCGATATAAGGCTTCAGCCGCGATAGGCGCTATGCCAGCGTAAACTGAATTACCGGATAGTGATCCATTCGGAACAGGGTTCGCAATGCGTGCTCATGGACTGCATTCGTCCGGGATGACAATCTTGAGCATTTGATGAACCCATGTGGCCACTGCTATTGCAATGCAGTCACCAAGAGCGTTTTTCGGGGTTCAAGCTGGAGCGTATTTGACACTACACCAATAAAAATCGACAGGTCTTCTCCGACTGCCAGATAGACAATGGAAGCGCAGAGGTTACCGTCATACCAAAGAATTTTTACGAGTCATCCAGCTCCACGAGGGAGCTGGAATCGCATGTATTGAACAGTCGAAAAAAATGCCTCAGCCGCGAGCCGGAGGTGCCGGCGGCGGAGGAGGCGGAGGGGGCGGCGGCGCGGCTTCGACAGGCGCGGGCGGCGGCGGTGGCTTGTCGTCCGCACAGGCGGCGAGTAGAGACAGCGGAATAACGACGGCTACAAGCGCCGTGTTACGGAACAGTCTGTAACGGAACGATGTTTTGGAAGTCGCGGACATCTGTTACCCCCTTGTTAATGCCTTTATGGGCACTAGACAGTTAAGAACAACACTTGACACAAAGTCAAACTACTATTTGCGTCATACTGAAAGATCGAGGAGTCGTGTTTCGTGTCTGCATCATGGTGGCAAACCAAGCCATATTATGACGGTCCCTCAACGATCAGAACAGTAAAACGCACCATGCGCCAATGGGTTGCCAGCGCTACCCGCCATTGCGCGATGGCAACAATGGCGGGGCTCTCCGCCTGTGCCACCATATCGGAGCACGCATCAACCGAGATCGGCCGCGCAATCAACGCACCCGCACCGGTCATCGTAGCGGGTGACGCACTCAACACCGATCTGCTGAGACGATTTTACAGTCGCCACGACTTTGAACCGGTATGGGACAGCCACCCCGACCAGGCACAGGCCGTACTGAAGGCCATTGCCCAAGCGGGTGATCAAGGTCTGGACCCCCTATCCTTTCATGCCGACCTGTTACGGCACGACAAGACCCTGACACCGCTTGAGCGTGAACTTCTGCTGTCGGACGCGGCGCTGTCCTATGCCAACGCTCTCGCGCACGGTGCCGTGCCGCCGGAACGACGGGCGGACAATCAAGCCCTGACGCCTGCGGCGGTCGATGTCGCAGCACATGTAAGCGAGGGCCTGGACGACGCTGATCTGGTGGCCACGATCGAAAGCCTGGCCCCCACGACCCCAGCCTATCGCGCCCTACGACAGGCGTTGCGGGCATGCCGCTCACCAGGAGCGGCCGATCGCCGTAAGGTTCTGGATTGCCAGCGCAGAATAGAGGTCAATCTCGAACGCCTGCGATGGTTACCGCGCGAGATGCCTGCCGATCGCGTCGTGGTCAACGTGGCTGATGAACGGCTCGTGGCCTATCACGATGACCAGCCGGTACTATCCACCCGGGTGATCGTCGGGCAGGACGCGATGCGGAATCAGAGTCCGGAATTCCAGGCGGTGATCGACGCGAGCCTGTTCAATCCGCCCTGGGTCGTTCCAAAAGACATTGTGACGCGTGAAATGCTGCCCAAGATCAGTCGCGATCCGAACTATCTTGCCCGCAACAGGATGATCATGCTTCCCAATGGGGAAATCGAGCAGATGGCAGGGCCGGAAGCCGGGCTCGGACTGCTGATGTTCGACATGCCCAACCGCTTTGACGTCTATCTTCACGATACGCCCGACCGGGCCATGTTCAACCGCGTCAACCGCCGCATCAGCCATGGCTGCATCCGGGTGCAAAACCCACGCGAACTGGCAGCCCTTTTGCTGAAGGAGCCCCTCAGCGCCGTCGATCAGAGCATTGCGGCCGGCAAGACGACGCGTCACGACCTGCCTACAGGTGTAACGGTGTTCGTCATTTACCAGACCGCATTCCTGGATGAAAACGGCATGCTGCGATACGCGCCGGATTTCTACAACCGGGACCCTGCACTGTGGAAGCAGTTACACAGATCCCCGCGACGTACGCGCGCCTCAACTCTGACGATAGGATCGGCCTATATGGAAAGCGACTACCGTCTGGCGTTCAACACTTCAGGATCGCGCCCGTTCTGAACGCAGCGCCTGTCGCCGGCCGAGATCCCTATTTTCCGATCAAGCCGTCCAGATTGATTACCCTGATGACAGGGATAAGCAAATGCTTGTGTGGCAATTGCGATCGTCCTGAACTGCTCCGGGTTTACCGGAGAGTGATTTGTTCAGTAATCAGGCAGCAATATCAAGTCTGCTCTGATCTTCATAGAAGGCGCGTTCGGCTTCGGTGGGCGGCCTGTAGCCGATTGGCGCCAGCAGGCGTCGGTTATTATACCAGTCCACCCATTTGAGGGTTTCCCATTCGACCTGCGCCATGGATTTCCATGGCCCCAGATGATGGATGACCTCGGCCTTGTATAAACCGTTGATGGTCTCCGCCAGTGCATTGTCGTAGCTGTCACCGACCGTGCCGACTGAGGCGTCTATGTCAGCCAGCGCCAGGCGTTCGGTATATCGGATCGACAGATATTGTGATCCACGGTCCGAATGATGGATCAGCACCTTATTTCCCGCAGGCTTTCGTTGCCAGATGGCCTGTTCAAGGGCGTCGAGCACGAACTGGGTGGTCATGGAAGTCGAGACTTTCCAGCCCACGATCCTGCGGGCGAATACATCAATGACGAATGCCACATAGACCATGCCATTCCAGGTCTGGACATAGGTAAAGTCCGAGACCCAGAGGTGGTTGGGGGCCTCGGCCCGGAACTGCCGGTTGACCATGTCATCGGGGCAGGGACGCGCCGTATCCGGACGGGTCGTGATGACCTTCCGGCCCCGGATGACACCCTTCAGACCCATCTTGCGCATCAGGCGCTCAACAGTGCAACGCGCCACCTGTCGCCCTTCACGGTGCAGGCTGTGCCTGACGTGCCCCCCTTTTTGTATCCACTCAAAAGGAGAGTTCCCGTTTTTTATG
>NZ_JBDOBQ010000002.1:0-131468 GCF_047723915.1 Acetobacter sp.
AGGTGGGAGGGCTTCTGTTGCCCGGTGCCCTCCCGAACCGCGCTTATCGCTTATGCAGCGACAGCGAGCACCTCAGAGTTATCATTGGCACTTGTGAAAATAGCCCGATATCGGTGGTACAATGCCGAGCAAAAAAAGTGTCTTTACTGCGCGTGTCGAGCCTGTTTCGTCCCCTGCGGTCCGGACCGTAACGGCCCGGATACATGGTGGAGACGCCGGGTACCGCCCCCGGGTCCACTACGCCTATGCCACACCCCGTTTATTGCCATAGCCGCAAGAAATCTTCCGGCACGCAGAACATAGGCACCCGTGGGGGCGAATGCAAGCGCGCGTGCCATTAGCGCTTTTCTACAGGCGGCCGAGCCTGTAGAAGCGCCCGGCGCCCCTGTGGGTTCCGGTCCGCCGGGCGCGCAGTGTTGCAGACCAGAATGGTGGAGGCCCCGCGTATGTCCCTGACCGAAGACCAGCGCGCGGAAATTGCCGCGCATGCGCAAGAAACGCATCCCACCCGCAGGCCCACGGTACCAGCACTTGAAGCGTTGCTGTACCAGCCGCTGGAAGTGCTGGACCACGGCTTTCTGCGCGTGATCGACTACATGGGGGATGACGCGGCCATCGTGCAGGCGGCGCGGGTATCCTACGGTCGCGGCACACGCAAGGTGTCCGAGGATGCGGGGCTGATCCGCTATCTCATGCGGCATCGCCATTCTTCCCCGTTCGAGATGTGCGAGATCAAGTTTCACGTCAAACTGCCGATTTTCATTGCCCGCCAGTGGATTCGCCACCGCATGGCCAGCGTGAACGAGTATTCGGCCCGGTATTCGATTCTCGATCAGGAATTCTATCTGCCCGCGCCCGAACATATGGCCGTGCAGAGCGAGGTGAACCGTCAGGGCCGGGGGGATGTGCTGGCCCCGGAACAGGCGGCCGAGGTGCTGGATATCCTGCGCGATGACGCCATGCGCACCTACCGTGATTACGAACGCATGCTCGACGCCGAACAGGGGTATGGTCTGGCGCGCGAACTGGCCCGCATCAACCTGACCCTGAACACCTACACCCAGTGGTACTGGAAGACGGATCTGCATAACCTCATGCATTTCCTGGCCCTGCGGATCGACCCGCATGCCCAGTACGAAATTCGCGTCTACGCCGAGGAAATGCTGAAAATCCTGCATGCCTGGGTACCGCAGACAGCCGCCGCCTTCGAGGACTACCGGCGGGGCGCGGTCACGTTTTCGGCCAGCATGCTGGCCGTGCTGCGCCGCATGCTGGCGGGCGAGACGGTGGAGCAGGCTGCCTCGGGCCTGTCGCGCCGCGAATGGGATGAAATGATGGCCAGCCTGAAGGCCGATCCCGCAGGCTGAGTCCGCGGGCCTGTTTTATGGCGCGATTAAGGGCGGGGACAGCCGGTGTTCATCCAGCGCCCGCTCTGCCACGCCCGCGTGCAGCAGGCCCGCGGGCATTTTTTCTCCGGTCATTACGCGACCGGGGCTAGCCCCGGCAGCCAGGGCGGCAAATGCCCTGCCTGCCTGCCTGCCTGCCTGCCTGCCTGCCTGCCTGCCTGCCCGGTGGAAAAAGTACCGCGTGGTGGCGTGCGGCAGGCCGGTCGTGCGGTATTGTGCCGCCCGGTTTTTCAGGCCCGGTGCGCGGTCCGCACGGCCTGGGCCACGGTATGGGCAATACGCCGCCATGCCTTGCCGCCCTCGCTTTGTGGCGCGCCGATCACGACGGGCACCCCGGCATCGCCACTGGCGCGGATATCGGCCAGCAGCGGGACTTCGCCCAGAAAAGACACACCCAGTGTTTCAGCTTCCTGCCGTGCGCCGCCATGGCCGAATAGTTCGGTATTATGGCCGCAGTTGGGGCAGCAGAAATACGACATGTTCTCGATCAGACCCAGCACCGGAATATCCAGTTTTTCAAACATGCTGACAGCACGGCGGGCGTCGATCAGGGCAATATCCTGCGGGGTGGACACGATCACGGCCCCGGCCAGTGGCACTTTCTGTGTCAGCGTCAGTTGCGCATCTCCCGTGCCGGGGGGCAGGTCCACCACCAGCACATCCAGATCACCCCAGTTCACATCGCCCAGAAGCTGGTTGATCGCACCCATGACCATGGGGCCGCGCCAGATCATGGCGGCTTTTTCATCGACCAGCATGCCCAGTGACATGGCGGTAATGCCCCATGCCGCCACGGGCTGAAGCACGCCATCCACTACGGCAGGTTTGGCGGGCGCACCCAGCATGCGGTGCAGGGACGGGCCGTGGATGTCGGCATCCATCAGGCCGGTTTTCAGCCCTTCCATCCCCAGCCCCACGGCCAGATTGACCGCCGTGGTGGATTTGCCGACTCCACCCTTGCCGGATGCCACGGCAAGAATGGTTTTGACCCCCGGCAGGATCGGGCCCTGTGTCGGTGTTCCTCCCAGAGGCCGGTGCCCCCCGCCGGTTCCTCTGCCAGCGCCTGCGGCAGTTCCTCCGCCAGACTTTCCGGCAGGGCCCGTGGCAGGGCCCGAGGCAGTCCCCGTGGCAGCCCCGGCGGTATCCTCAGCAGCAGACCCGGCGGCAGTCCCGGCGCGGGCGGTTGCTGGCGCACCGGCGGGGCGGTGGGCCGTCAGGACAAGGCTGGCGGTCTTGACCCCGGGCAGGGTTTCGAGCTGGCTGGCGGCGGCGGGGCACAGCGCTGCCAGCGCCTGTGCGGCGTCCCGCGGGACGGTCAGTGTCAGCACCAGCTTGCCGTTTTCCAGGGTGCAGCTCTGTATCTGCCCGTCCTGCGTCAGGGACAGCCCTGTTCGCGGGTCGCGGGCCGCGAACAGGGCCTGTGTGATGTCGTCCAGGGAAAAGGGAAGGTCGTGCGCCAAAGGTGTCGGTCCTGCATGATTATGGGCTGCGTGAGCAGGAGGGTGTTACCGTTCGTCGGGGGGCAGGGCAACGGCCCAAAGCGCCTTGCCAGGCTGTAGCCGGGCACCGGTATTCCGCCCCGCCTGCCCGATGTCCTGCCCGAACGGTCCTGTCACGACCGGGAGACTGCTGCCGGGACGATGCCCGAATGATGTTGGCAGGCCGGTCGTTCCATCCCTCCCGCCCGGGGGGATAAGGCCGTTACGATGGCATGAAACGGCTTTGAGTCACAAGCAGGTCATGTCTGCGGGCAGGGTCCGTACTGGCATGGCCTGCCGGGCCGGTCTGGCGCGGTGTCCGGCCTGGGGCCATATAGGGGAAGGGCCAGAAGCCCCTGCGCCATAGCGATGCCGCGAAGGGGTGCCACAAGGCGTGTAAACGGAGTCGTAACACACCGGCAGGCAGGATCGGGCGCGCTGGGTGCGCGGGCTATGTGCAACTCGCAGGGCTGCACGCTGGCGCAGCCTGTGGCGCTGTGGTGCGCGTGCGGGCAGGCGGGTGTCTTCATCCGCCCCGACATGCGGCTGGGTGCCGTGCGGATCGACTTTCCGCGTCGCTTCTCCTACACGCGGGGCAGGGGAGCGGGTGCGCGTTTCGGTCGGGCGTGGCTATGCTGGTGGAAAAGGAACAGGGTCCGATATGGCGGGCAGGGTCATGACGGGGCAGACACAGGACAGACAGGCAGCGGCCGCGCCCCATGACCCGGGCGCGGGGGGCGTGCGTGCGGGCCTTGCGGCCACCGCCCGGGCGCTGGCCGGCAAGGGACGCGACCACCGCATAGACGCATTGCGGGGTGTGGCCCTGCTGATGATGTTCATCGACCATATTCCGCAGGACCTGCTCAACCGCTTTACCATGCGCAATGTAGGCTTTGCGGACGCGGCGGAAGTGTTCGTGCTGCTGGCGGGCTATGCGTCCTGGCTGGCCTATGGGCGCGGGTTCGAGAAATACGGCGTGGCGGTTACCCTCAAACGCCTGTTCCGGCGCTGCGTGCAGCTTTACATCGGCCAGACCATCATGGTGGCGGTGTATGTGTTCACGATCCGGATCTGGCGGCAGTTCACCCCTGTCTCGGTCGATTATCTCGAACCTGAACTGGCGCACGGCATGGGCTGGGTCTGGCGGGTGATGATGTTCGACGCGCTGCCCAGCAACCTGAACATTCTGCCGCTTTATATCGTGCTGCTGGCGGGGTTCCCGGTCTTTTATCTGCTGGTGCGCGCGCAGCATTCGCTGGCCCTGCTGCTGGCCGGGGCGTTGTGGCTGCTGGTCAACCTGGACCCGGCGCTGAATTTTCCCAACTGGCTGGACCCCGACGGCTGGTACTTCAACCCGCTGGCCTGGCAGTTCCTGTTCGCGCTGGGGCTCAGCGCGTCGGCCGAGGCCCAGCGCCATGGCGGCAATTTTCCATACAGGACGTGGCTGGCCGGGCTGTGCTGGGGGTATCTGGGGTTTTCGGCCCTTCAGGCTTTTCCCTGGGTGCTGTGGGGCCTGCCCGACCTGCGCCCCTTTGGCGACGCCGTGGCCCCCGCCAAGACATGGCTGTCTCCGCTGCGGCTGTTGGATGTGGTGGCCATTTTCTACCTCGTCCAGTCCTCGCTTGCGGCGCGGCGCTGGGCAGCGGAGTCGGGGGTGGGGCAGGCGCTGGCCTGTGTTGGCCGCCATTCGCTCGAGGTTTTCGTGGTCGGCACCATACTCGACCTGTATGCCCGGCTGATTTTCAGCACCTTCGGTGAAAGCTGGCTTTTGCAGATTGGTGTGAACGTGGTGGGGCTGGCCATTCTGTTCAGCGTGGCCTTCTGGCTGGACAGGCGGCGCAATGTGCGGGTTGTGGCCCCTGCGCGCTGACCTGACACCCGCCGCCGCCCGTCCCGACCGGGGGCCGGGACCGCCCCCGGTCTTGCTGCGGCCTGAAGGATTGGCCTAACCTTTTCCCGCGATTGTATTGTGTGTCCGTTTCCGCCTGAAAGTCCGCGTGCCCATGCCCCTGTCTGTTCGTCTGTTCGGTACCGTCTCCCTTTCCGGCCTGTTGATGGGTGGTGGCCTGTGCGCACCGGCATGGGCGCAGAATCCCGCCTCCGCTGGCCCGACCCCGGCCTCGCCCCCGGCGGCGCAGGCCATTGCGGTGTCGGGTGCGCGCCCCGTGCCCGACAGCTTTGCCGACCTGGCGGCCAGGCTGCTGCCCGCCGTGGTCAATGTCTCCACCACCCAGACGGTGCGGGGGGATTCGGCGGATGATGACGATGATGACGACCAGCAGCCGCAACTGCCGGATTTTCCGCGCGGGTCGCCGTTCGAGAAATTCTTCCATGATTTCATGAACCGCCAGACCGATCCCAACGCGCCGCCCCGGCGCATGCAGGCCCTGGGGTCGGGCTTCATTATCGACCCGGCGGGCTATATCGTGACCAATAACCACGTGATCCGCCGCGCGGACCGGATTACCGTCACGTTGCAGGACAATACGGTGCTGACGGCCCGCGCCATCGGCCATGACGACCGCACGGACCTTGCGCTGCTGAAGGTGGAAAGCAAGAAACCCCTGCCTTTCGTCTCCTTCGGGGACAGCGATCATCGCCGTGTGGGGGACTGGGTTCTGGCCATCGGCAATCCGTTCGGCCTGTCCGGCACGGTGACGGCGGGCATTATTTCCTCTCGCGGGCGCAATATCGACCAGGGCCCGTATGACGACTTCATCCAGACCGACGCGCCCATCAACAAGGGCAATTCCGGCGGTCCGCTTTTTGACATGGACGGCAATGTCATAGGCGTGAACACGGCCATTTATTCGCCTTCCGGCGGGTCGGTGGGGATTGGCTTTTCCATTCCCTCGGACGAGGCGCGCGGTGTGGTCGAGCAGCTGCGCAAGAGCGGCAAGGTCTCGCGCGGGTGGCTGGGCGTTCGGATCCAGAACGTCACGCAGGATATTGCCGACGGGCTCAGCCTGCCTTCGGCCAGTGGCGCGCTGGTGGCCGGGGTGGAAAAGGATGGTCCCGCCGCCAAGGCCGGGCTGAAAACGGGGGATGTCATTCTCTCGCTCAATGGCAAGCCGGTGGATGGCCGGGCCCTGCCGCGCCTGTCCGCGCAGTTGCCCGTTGGCGGCCAGGCCCATCTTGGCCTGTGGCGGCACGGCAAGACGCTGGATACCGCCATTACCATTGCCGCCCTGCCCGAAACCGAGGACGATCCGGCCCCCAAGCCCGTTCCGGACCACAAGACCGCCAATTCCGTCAGCTTTGCAGATTTCGGGTTTTCGGTCGGCGCGCTGGACGCGCCAGCCCGGCAGAAATACGGCCTTGCCCCGGGCCAGAAGGGGGTTGTGGTCACCGCCGTGCATGATGACGGGGTTGCGGCCGAACGCGGGCTGAAGGAAGGCGATGTGATAACCGAGGTCCAGCAGGCCGAGGTGAACACTCCCGCCGCCCTGAAACAACGTATCGAGGCCGCCCGCAAGGACAAGAAGCGCTCCGTGCTGCTGCTGGTGCACGATGCTGACGGCCTGCGCTGGGTTCCCCTGCCGCTGAACGGGGATGACGCGCCCTGACCCCCGTCATGCCAGCGGGCCATGTCTGGCCCGGGTTTGCGGTGTGTGCAGGCCCCACCGGCATGGGGGCGCGCTGAACCATGTCGGGCGTGCTCTCTCTTCTCGCGCGCTGGCGGGCGGATACGACCGTGCGCCAGACCGTGCGCCTGCTCAGTGCGGTCGGTCTGGCGGCGTGCGTGGCCTGGCTTATCAACCTGCAGGAACCGGGCTGGGCGCTGATTACCTCGGTCATCGTGACGCAGAACAGCATTACCGACACGATCTCCAAGGGGCGGGACCAGCTTGTCGGCACCCTGATCGGGGCTTCGGTCAGTATCGTGCCCATTACGCTGATCGCGGTCCTGCACTGGCCGCTATGGCTCGCCTTCACGCTGGCTTTCGTGCCGCTGGCCGTGCTGGTGTCCTGGAAGCCGGAGGCCCGCATGGGGGTGGTGACGCTGATGATCGCCATCCTCTTTCCCACCAATAACAGCCCGTACCTGCAACCTGTCGAGCGGGTGCTGGCCATTCTGATCGGGGTGGGGGTGTCGACCCTCGTGACCTACGTGGTGCTGCATGAACAGGCCCGGCGCGATGCGTTCCGCTGTGCCGCGCAGACCGTGCGCCAGATCATGGACATGCTGAACAAAGCCCGCGCCCGGGAGGTGGACTGGCCCCGGATCCAGGACATGAACGATGACTGCGCGGCGTCGCTGCGCAAGGTGCAGGCCGCACTGGAGGAAGCCCGGCGCGAACACTGGCGCCCGCTGGAAGAGCGCGACCCCATGCTGGCCCGCCTGCCCCAGGGGCTGCGCCAGTTGCAGATCGACGCACTGGTGGTCGCCCGCGCCCTGCTGAGCCTGCCACCGGGGGCGGTGGCCATAGACCCGCATGAACTGGCAACCATTCGCGCGGGGCTGCAGCGTGGTTTCACGTGGATCATGGAACGCTGCGAAAGCGAGGCCGTGGCCCGCACGGGCGAAGACCGCAATGTCGCGGCGGGGGTAATTTCCGCCCTGCCATCGTCCAGCGCAACCGGGGACCCGACCATTCGTTTTCTGGTCGGCATTCTTCTGGCGGACCTCAAGCAGCTTATCGCCCTGCTGGGTGATGACGACACCGAACGCCCGGCCGAGACGGGCTGACTCCATGCGGTCTGACCCCACGCGGGCCGCCCGCATGCGGGCGGGCCCCCACGGGCAGGAACCGCGCGGGGAAAGCCCCGGCCGGACAGAGATCGGGCCGAACACGGCCGAAAAAGGCAGGAAGGAAAAGTTATGGTAGCGCAGTCAGACAACACCGTGGTGCGGGTTCATCGGACCGGCGGGCCTGAGGTTCTCCAGCGTGAGACAGCCCCCGTGGACCAGCCGGGCGAAGGGCAGGTCCTGCTGCGGCAGGACGCGATTGGCGTGAATTTCATAGACACGTATTTCCGCGCCGGGCTTTACAGATTTCCCTCCATGCCGGGGGTTCCGGGCATGGAAGGGGCAGGCGTGGTCGAGGCCGTGGGGCCGGGGGTTACAACCCTCAGGGTCGGGGACCGGGTGGCCTATGCGGGTGTGCTGGGTGGCTACGCCCATTACCGGCTCATTGCCGCCGACAGGCTGGTGGCGCTGCCTGACGGCCTGCCGGCGGATGTTGCGGCGGCTGTCATGTTGCGCGGCCTGTCCGCCCATATGCTGCTGCGCCGCGTGCATGACGTACGCGCGGGCGAGAGCATTCTGGTCTATGCGCCCGCCGGGGGTGTGGGACAGCTTCTGTGCCAGTGGGGCAGGCATCTGGGGGCCCGCGTCATCGGTGTGACCTCATCGGAGAAAAAAGCCGAGATCGCGCGGGCCTGTGGCGCGTCCGACGTTGTGGTGGGCCGTGAGAACCTGCCCGAACGGGTACGCGAACTGACCGGCGGCAAGATGGTGCCCGTGGTCTATGACAGCATCGGCCGCGACACGTTCGAGGACAGCCTGTCCTGTCTCGCCCCCCGGGGGCTCATGGTCAGCTACGGCAACGCATCCGGCCCGGTAACGGGGGTGGATGTCGGAACGCTTGCGACCCATGGCAGCCTGTATCTGACCCGCCCGACCATGATGACCTATGTTGCCGCCCGCGCGGACCTGGAAAGCGCCGCCCGTGAACTGTTCGACCTGCTTGTCTCGGGCGTGCTGAAGCCGAGCATCGGGCAGCGTTTCGCGCTTGGGGATGCGGCGCAGGCCCATCAGGCGCTGGAATCGGGCCAGACCACGGGCAGCACCATTCTCGTGCCCTGATCCCGCGTGGCCCCGGCCTGCCCGCGGCTGCACCCGCGTGGCACAGGGCAGCTATGATACAGGCCGCCGCAGCCGGGAAAGCGGCGGTCCTGCCCCACCCCTGTCCCACCCCGGCGCGCCGCTTCGGCCACTCCTGGACCAGACGGCATGACGCGGGGGTGCGAATGCGCTAGGGTTGTCGGGATCACCCGGCCCGTTCGGGTGGCCCATGAGTTTCAAGGATGCTTCGAAATGGCGAATTGCCCCGTAAAATGTCCCAAGTCTCCGTGCGTGCGCGGTCTTCTGCTGGTTGGTCTGGCCGCGGCCGTGTTCTATTTCTTCCGCAAGAAGAAGTGCAGCGCCTGAGCATGGACCCGTCGCGGGGCTGAAGGGTTTTTCCCCAGCTTCCGCGTCCTGACTGCGACAAAACCCCGCCGGGTCTGCCCGGTGGGGTTTTGTTTTTTGGTGCGCTCCGGTCCGTGCGTTCATTTGTGGTCGTGACGGATAACGTTTTGCCGCCTCGTGTGTTAGGGTGGCCCATTGCGGCCTGGCGCCGCTGGCCCTGAGAGCAGATGTTTCGGATATTCCGGCCCGGTCGCCCCTTGCTGATGCGGCCTGCCTTTCCTGATCCGCTATGCCTGGGCCCGATGAAGGAAAGGATAGAGACCGTTGCAATCTCCTGCCTCACGTTTTTCCTCTCACGCCACGGCGATGGTGGCGCGATGCGCGTTTGCCCTGTTCGGCCTTGGAACCGTAGCCCTTGCCGCCCTGCCGTCCGCGGCGCATGCCCAGGCTTCCGTCCTGCTGAAAAACCAGCAGGCTGGCGCCATTGTCGAAACGGTGGACCGCGACGCGCGTGAAATTCTGCTGCGCGAGGATAACGGCCACCTGCTGACCGTCGAATACGGTTCGGCCGTCAAGGACCTGCCCAACCTGCACGAAGGCGACCACCTGCGGATCAGCTATGTGGAAACGCTGGGCGCGCAGATCGCGGCCCCCGGCAGCCCCATGCCCGAATCCACGCTCACCACGGCCCGCGGCTTCGTGCATGGGCACCCGCGCGGGGTGATCGCGGCGTTCAACCGTGAGCGTGCGACGGTCAAGACCATCGACCTGAAAACGCATACCCTCTCTTTCGTCACCGACGATGGCAGCCTGCACGTGACCGCCCTGCGCACGAAAGCCATGCAGGACTTCCTGGCCACGCTGAAAGTGGGCGACGTGGTGGACATCACCCGTATGGAATCCATTTCCTACGTCATTACCAGCAAGGTGGTGGCCCAGCCGCAGGCTGCAACGCCGCAACTGGCCGTTCCGGCCGGGGATGTGGTTTCTCCAGCACCTGCGGGCCAGTAACGAACCCGTCCAGCCGCATTGCCATGCCCCGATCTGACCCCGGGGGCGGGTGGTGCGGCTGCCTTGGGCCAGAACCCAGCGGACAGCCCGGGGCGACAGGCCCCGGCATCGCACTGTAGATGATCGCACCATGACCCATGTGCATTCCGTCAGTCTGCGGCAGTACGGCGTGGGTCACGCCAGCCATACTCATGATTTCGCGCAGATCGTTGTGCCGGTACAGGGTGCCCTGTGTCTGGAGGTGGCCGGTCGCCAGACCTGCCTTGCCGAACACCACGCCGCCTATGTCGGGGTGGGCGCGCCCCATGTGCAGGAAGCGCGCGACACGAACTGCTCCCTCGTGCTCGATCTGGAACAGTCCGAGATCAGCCCGGCCCTGGCGGACAGCCTTGCGGGCCGTCGTTTCTTTGCCCTGCCGCCGGGGGCCGCGGCCCTAGTGGGCTACATGGCGCTCAGTCTGCGGCAAAGGCCGCCCTCGGCCCTGATGCTGGCCCAATGGAAAAGCCTGCTTCTGGCCGAACTGGGCCAGGGTGACCCGTCGTCCGACAGCCTGCACGGCGGACGGCTGGCGGGTCTGCTGGCCCGGATCGATGCCAGCCCGGCCGCCAACTGGACCATTGCCGCCATGGCGCGCACGCTCGGGATCAGCGCCAGCCGCATTCATGTGCTGTTCCAGCACGAGCTGGGCACAACGCCCCGGGCGTGGCTGGCGCAGCACCGCTGCGCGCTTGCCCGCACCTGGATCGAGACAACCACCCTGCCGCTGGCTGACATAGCCTGCCGCGCGGGATATGCCGACCAGCCTGCCATGACCCGCGCCATACGCAATGCGACGGGCCTGCCCCCCGGCGCCTACAGGCGATCATGGCACGAGATGGCGACAAGCCGGCAGGACCTGCCGACAAGACGGGGCGCGCCCGCCGTTTCATAAACCTGCCGTATGAACACGCAGGATATGGCAGGATTGCCGCGACTGGAAAACCGGCGGCTGGGTGAGGGAGTTGCCTGCGGCATGGGGGCAGGGGCCCTATGGGGTATCATTTTTCTGGCCCCTGACCTGATCGGGCCTTTTACCCCCATGGACCTGGCATGCGGGCGCTACCTTTTTTACGGTCTGTTCGCATCGGTGCTGATTGCGCCGGGCTGGCGGCGTATCGGCCGTCATATCCGGCGGGCTGACTGGCAGCGGCTGGTATGGCTCTCCTTGACCGGGAATACGGCCTATTACGTGTTGCTTTGCAGCGCGGTGCGCTATGGCGGCGTGGCCATGACAGCACTGGTGAGCGGTTTTTTGCCTGTTGTGGTCGCCTGCGCCGGCCGGCGGGACAGCCATGCGGTTCCGCTGGTCCGACTGGCGCCGGGCATGGTCCTGTGCGTGGCGGGGGCGGCCTGCATTGCCTGGCAGGCCATGGCCGAACCCGCCTCCGCCATGGCGCCGGCCCCGCTTGGCGGAGCGGTGTGCGCACTGGCAGCACTTGGGTGCTGGGCGTGTTTTGCCGTGGGCAACAGCCGGGCTATTGCGCTGCTCGATGGCCGGGTGGGTCCGATGGACTGGAACCTGCTGATGGGACTTGTGACGGCGCTTCAGGCAGGGGTGCTGGCCCCCGTGGCGTTCAGCCTCGATCCGGTGGCGCATCCCGCGTGGCTGTGGTGGCGGTTCGGGCTGGTCTGCGCGGGTGTGGCCCTTCTGGCCTCGATCTGTGGTAACGCGCTGTGGAACCGCATGAGCCGGCTTCTGCCGCTGACACTGGCGGGGCACATGGTTCTGTTCGAAACCCTGTTCGCGCTGCTGTACGGGTTTATGTGGGAGCATCGCCTGCCGACACGTATGGAAAGTCTGGCGTTTTGCTGTGTCATGCTGAGCCTGCTGGCCTGCGTCCGTGCGCACGGAGCGCGGAATGGCGGCAGCGCGCCGGGCAATGAGTTTTGATGTATTTCAACGGATAAGGACAACAGCCATCATGACGTCAGAGACTGCGTATCACCACTTTACCCAGGTCGATATCCGGGTTGGCACGGTGCTGGAGGCCGAGCCCTTTCCCCAGGCCCGCAAACCGGCCTGGAAACTGACCATAGATCTGGGGAGCGAAATCGGGGTCAGGCGGTCCAGCGCCCAGATTACAGCGCTTTATACGCCGCAGGACCTGGCCGGGCGGCAGGTCATGTGCGCGGTCAATCTGGGCCCGCGCCAGATCGGGCCGTTCATTTCCGAGGTGCTGACCCTGGGTGTCGCGGACCGGAACGGGGATATCGTGCTGCTGCAGCCCGAACGCCCGGTGCCAAACGGGCAGAAAATGTTCTGAGCACCCCCACCCCGCAGGGGCGGGGCAGGGGTGGACAGGATGCCGGGGCGCGGTCGGTGCCGCGCTGGCGTCTGTCGTGTGTGCCGCCTTAGCGTGGCACGCGGTGGTGCATCTGGGTGACGTCGCGCACGGCACCCCGCGCCGCACTTGTGGTGAGGGCGGCATAGGCTTTCAGGGCGTTGGACACCACGCGTTCACGCGTGGGTTTCCAGCTGTTTTCGCCCAGGTCGTCCATGCGCTGGCGGCGGGCGGCCATTTCGGCGTCGGACACGGCTACGGCCAGACGGCGGTCGGGAATATCGATTTCGATGATATCGCCTTCCTCCACCAGTCCGATGGCCCCGCCTTCCGCCGCTTCGGGGGAAATATGGCCGATGGACAGGCCCGCACTCCCGCCCGAGAACCGGCCATCGGTAATCAGCGCGCATTTGGACGCCAGCCCCTTCGACTTCAGGTAGCTGGTGGGGTAGAGCATTTCCTGCATGCCCGGGCCGCCCCGGGGGCCTTCATAGCGGATCACGACCACATCGCCAGCCTTGATCCTGTCCGCCAGAATGGCCGAGACAGCCGCTTCCTGGCTTTCGAAGATCCGGGCCGGACCGCTGAAAATTTCCTGCCCTTCCGAAACGCCGGCCGTTTTGACGATCGCGCCATCCTCGGCCACGTTGCCGTACAGCACGGCCAGCCCGCCATCCTGACTGTAGGCGTTTTCCCCGTCGCGAATGGCGCCGTACTGCGCGTCCGTGTCGAGGGAGTGATATTTGCTGGACTGCGAAAACGCCTCCGTCGTGCGCACGCCACCGGGGGATGCACGGAAGAAATCCTGTGTCCGGGCGGAAATCTCGGCGTCCGGGCGGCGGATGTCCCATTGCGCCAGGGCTTCGGGCAGGTCGGCCGCATGCACCATGGACACGTCATGGTGAAGCAGGCCAAGCCGGTCCAGTTCACCCATGATGGCGGGCACCCCGCCCGCGCGGTGCACGTCTTCCATATGTACATCCGGGCGTGAGGGCGAAACCTTGCACAGATGCGGCACCCGGCGCGACAGGCGGTCGATATCGCGCATGGTAAAGGGCACTTCGCCTTCATTGGCGGCGGCCAGCAGGTGCAGCACCGTATTGGTGGACCCACCCATGGCGATATCGACCGTCATGGCGTTCTCGAACGCTTTCATGGAGGCGATGTTGCGCGGCAGGGCCGTGGCGTCGTCTTGTTCGTAGTAGCGGCGGGCCAGGTCCACAATGCGGCGCCCTGCTTCCACGAACAGGCCGCGCCGGTCGGCGTGGGTGGCCACAAGGCTGCCATTGCCCGGCAGGGACAGGCCCAGGGCTTCGGTCAGGCAGTTCATGGAATTGGCGGTGAACATGCCCGAACACGACCCGCAGGTGGGGCAGGCGGAGCGTTCGATGCTCAGGGAATCGGCGTCGCTCACGGCAGCACTGGCCGCAGCCACCATGGAGGTAACAAGGTCCACGCGCTGTTCGATGTCGGCCAGTGTGACGCGCCCGGCTTCCATCGGCCCGCCGGAGACGAAAATGGCCGGAATGTTCAGCCGCATGGCCGCCATCAGCATGCCGGGGGTGATCTTGTCGCAGTTACTGATGCAGACCAGCGCATCCGCGCAGTGGGCATTGCACATATATTCCACCGCATCCGCGATCAGCTCGCGCGAGGGCAGGCTGTACAGCATGCCGCCATGCCCCATGGCGATGCCGTCATCCACCGCGATGGTGTTGAATTCCCGACCGATGCCGCCGGCTTCCTCAATGGCCTTGCATACGAGCTGGCCCATGTCCTTGAGGTGTACATGCCCCGGCACGAACTGGGTGAAGGAATTGGCGACCGCGATAATGGGTTTGCCGAAATCGGTTTCCTTCAGGCCGGTCGCGCGCCACAGGCTGCGAGCGCCAGCCATGTTGCGCCCATGGGTGGTTGTGCGGGATCGGTAGGCGGGCATACGGGTCTCTCTGTCTGTGTTGGGCACCGGGTAATGCAGGGGTGCGGGACTGTGGGTCCGGGTTGGCCGCTCTGGCGGGCCCGCCGGTGTCTGGAGCGCATATTACGCCACAATGCCCGCGCTGTCAGGTCAGGATTGCGCATGGCCGGCCCCGCCGCCTGAAGTCCCCCGCCCAAAGCAGCCCGCACCCCGCCCGCACCCAAGGCTGCATGCGGGCCGCCCGCCGTCCGCAGGCTGCTCCCGGGTCCCGCCCGTTTGGCATGTCCGGCTGACGCACGCGGGGCCGAAGTGCTACAGTTTGATGATATTCGGCCCCAAATCCCGTCTTTGCGACCCGTTTATGTTGCAGGAGAGGCAACCCTTTATTATTGCTCGGCATCCGGCTGAAGAGTCCGGCAACGGAGAACAGATGGACGTTTCCGCAAGGCAGACGCTGCCCGCAACCCAAGAAGGCCCGCTGGCGGCCCGTAAACGAACAGGCGATCCGGCTTTCCGGGTGCTGGCAAGTGCCACCGGCATTGGTGTGCTGGTGATCATGGGGGCGATCATCGCCGTCATGGCCCGTGGCGGCTGGCGCGCCTTCGCGACCTTTGGTCCGGGTTTTCTCATTTCCGATGTCTGGAACCCCGTAACCCAGCATTTCGGGGCGGCTGCTCCTGTTTTCGGCACCATTGTCAGTACGGTGCTGGCCCTGCTTCTGGCCGTGCCGCTTGCTTTTGGCACGGCCTTCTGGCTGACGGCGCTGGCCCCGCCGGCCGCGGCGTCGGCCATTGGCATGGCGGTGCAGCTTCTGGCCGCCGTGCCCTCAATCATTTTCGGTATGTGGGGGTTTTTCGTGGTCGTGCCGCTGGTGGCGCATTACGTGCAGCCCACGGCCCGGCATCTGTTCGGGCATGTGCCCGGCATTTCGGCCCTGGTGGCGGGTGCGCCGTTCGGCACCGGCCTGCTGACGGCGGCTTTCATCCTGGCTGTCATGATCACCCCGTCCATTACCGCCGTCATGCGTGACGTGTTCGTATCCATGCCCACCGTATTGCGCGAAAGCGGTTTCGGGCTGGGCGCGACACGGTGGGAGGTCATGCGCAACGTCGTGCTGCCGTGGTCCCGCCAGGGCATGGTGGGGGCGGTCGTGCTGGGCATGGGCCGCGCCATGGGCGAGACCATGGCCGTGACCTTCGTGATCGGGGACAGCAACCATATCGGCTGGTCGCTGTTTGCCCCGGCCAATACCATAGCCTCTCTCATCGCCCTGGAATTCCCCGAAAGTCCGGCAGGCAGTCTCAAGCTGGCGTCGCTGCTCGCGCTTGGGGCCATTCTCATGGCGATTTCATTCATTACCCTCTGGTTCTCGCGCTGGCTGCTGGCCAGGGGCGACAAGGCGGGGCGTTCGGCATGAGCGGTTCTTCTTCCCCCACTCTTATGCGGGCTGACCGTTCGGCGGCCCTTCTGCTGCGCCGGCGCATGATGGACAGGCTGGCCACCGGGCTGAGCTGGTTCGCCATGCTTGTCGTGGTGTGCATGCTGGGCTCCATCCTGTGGTCCCTGCTCAGCAACGGCGTGGGCGGGCTCAGCCTGCACCTGTTCACCCGTTCCATGGCCCCCCCGGGGCAGGATGGCGGGCTGGCCAACGCCATCGTGGGCAGTGTGCTGCAAACCGGGCTTGCCATCCTGATCGGCGCGCCCGCCGGGCTGCTGACGGGGATCTACCTTGCCGAATACGGTCGAACCAGCCCGCTGGCACAGGCCGTACGGTTTGTGTCGGACATGCTGCTGTCCGCGCCTTCCATTCTGGTGGGGCTGTTCATCTATATGGTGCTGGTGGCGACGCTGGGGCATTTTTCGGGTTTTGCCGGTGCGGTGGCTCTGGCGATCCTGGCCATGCCCATCGTGGTCCGCACGACAGAGGACATGCTGCGCCTGGTGCCCGTGGCCATGCGTGAGGCGGCCATTGCGCTGGGCGCGCCCAAATGGCGGGTGATCCTGTTTGTCTGCCTGCGTGCGGCCCGTGCGGGGGTCATGACCGGTATCCTGCTTGCGGTGGCCCGCGTGGCGGGTGAGACAGCGCCCCTGCTGTTTACGTCCCTCGGTAATTCCGAATGGTCGCTCGACATGGGGCGGCCCATGGCCAGCCTGCCGGTGGCGATCTACCAGTATGCCGGTTCCGCCTATCAGGACTGGATGCAGCAGGCCTGGACCGGCGCGCTGCTGGTGACGGTGGGCGTGCTGATTATCAATATCGTGGTACGGGTTGGAACCCGTGGAGGACGGACATGAACACAGGTGTCCAGAACGGACCGACAACCCAGGCCGCCCCCGGGCATGCCCTGACCGAAGGTGGAAACAGAGCCATGGGCATTTCTTCCGACAGCCTGACGACCCCGGCCGAACAGCAGGCGTCCCCCGCCATCGCGGTGCGGGATCTCAACTTCTATTATGGCACGTCCCACGCGCTGCACGATATTTCGCTCGGTTTTCCCGAACGCAGTGTCACGGGCATGATCGGGCCTTCGGGCTGCGGCAAGTCCACCCTGCTGCGTGTGCTCAACCGGATGTACGATCTCTATCCCGGCCAGCGCGCCACGGGGGAGGTGATTTTCGACAACCAGAATATTCTGGCTCCGGGCATAGACCTGAACGTGCTGCGCTCGCGCGTGGGCATGGTGTTCCAGAAACCCACGCCCTTTCCCATGTCCATTTACGATAACATCGCGTTTGGCATCCGCCTGCATGAACGGGTGTCCCGCTCGGAAATGGATGGCCGGGTCGAGGACGCCCTGCGCCGCGTCGCCCTTTGGGCCGAGGTGCAGGACCGCCTGAACAGCTCGGCCACGGCGCTTTCGGGCGGGCAGCAGCAGCGCCTGTGCATTGCCCGCACCATTGCCGTGCGCCCCGAAGTGATCCTGCTTGACGAACCCACAAGCGCGCTCGACCCGGTGTCCACCGCCCGGATCGAGGAACTGCTCGACGAACTGAAAACCGAATTCACCATTGCCATCGTCACCCACAACATGCAGCAGGCCGCCCGCTGCGCGGACCAGGTGGCGTTTTTCTATATGGGCCGCCTGGTGGAAGTGGACAGCACGCCACGCATGTTTACCGCCCCCAAGGAAAAGCAGACGCAGGACTATATTACCGGCCGGTTTGGCTAAACACCCCTATCGTCTCGGACCAGCCAGGAAAGGCAGCGCCATGGGCAACGAACCCGCACACACCATTACCCGCTACGATCAGGAACTTGAAAGCCTGCGCGGCATCGTCGCACGCATGGGCGGGCTGGTGGAGCGGCAGACCGCCCAGGCCGTGGCCGCTGTGGTGGACCAGAACGAGGACGCTGCGCGCGAACCCCCGATGCTGGACCCCGAGGTCGATACGCTGGAGCGGGAAGCCGAACAGCTTGCCATCCGTATTCTGGCCCTGCGTGCCCCCATGGCGGTGGATCTGCGCCAGATCGTGGCGGTGCTGAAAATGAGCGGCGATCTGGAACGGATCGGGGATTACGCATCCTCCATCGCCCGGCGTGCGCTCAAGGTGGAACCGCTTGACGGCGCATTGTCCTTTTCGGCCCTGCGCGCCATGGGCCGTCTGGTGCAGGAAAACCTGCACCGCGCGGTGGAAGCCATGGTCGAGAACGACGCCGAACGCGCCAAGGAAGTCTGGAACGCCGATACGGCGGTGGATGAGCTTTACACCACCATGTTCCGCGAACTGGTCACCTACATGATGGAAGACCCGCGCAATATCGGCCCGTGCATCCATCTGCTGTTCGTGGCCAAGAACCTTGAACGCATCGGAGATCACGCGACCAATATCGCGGAGCGGGTCTATTATGCCGTCACCGGCGAAATGCTCCCCTCCGAACGCCCGCGTGGCGGGGAAGCGGCAAAAAAGCCGATCTCCCAGGACGACTGACAGGCGCAGGGTCATGGGCGCGGCTGACTATGCCGCGTTCCCTGCCGCGTCCTTTGCCGGGTTGCATTCTGCTCGGCCCGGCTTTTTCCCCTGATATACGGCCTGACCCCATGGGGGAGGGTGACGCGAAGTGCTCTGGCCATAGGCCGGGCCTGTTTATGCGGTATCCGGCCTATGGCGCTGTCCGGCTGGGCCGTTCGCCCGACATGTCTCAAAAAATCTGTCTGCCGGGTCTGCTGGGTGTTTTTGGCCAGACCCTGCCTGGCATTTTTGGCCCGGTCGCCGATCGGTGCTTCAAATCCGTCGTTTCGGGCTGAATCCGCGGGTTTTGTCCGGACCGGGCCTGTTGCGTGCTGCTTCCGTCTTGTCACACGGCAGACATCCCGACCTTCCGTTTTCTTGCCCGACAGCCGGCCCGTGGTCACACAGGCGGCATAGGGCAGGCCGCTCTTGTGGCGCGGTCGTGTGTCCGGTTGGTCTGCTGTATCACGCGTTCAGCGTAAGCTCAGTCCGATACGCTGGGCGATCTCGGGCGCGGTTGCTACGGCACCAATCGCTGCTATCACGTCAAGCAGCGGCAGCGGCTGGGGCGGGTGGACGTTGATTTGCAGCGGTCCGGCATCGGGGTGGGTCAGAAATTCCACGAAATGGTCCATGACCGTGGGGGGCGGTGGTGCCGCGGGCGGTGCCCGAACCACAACGGGGGGAGGGGTCGCCCGTTTGTCTTTTTGTCCCTTGCGCCCTTTTTTCCGTTCGGGGGCAGGGGACGGTAACGGGGCTTCGGCCGGGGTTGCAACCGGGGGGGCGGGGCGTAACAGGGCCAGAACACCCTGCACGGTCGTTCCCTGCGTGGTGGCGATGGCCTGGAGCGCCCTGGCCACCAGCCCGTGGTCCACATAGGTCAGCGCAAGGGATATCACCTGCATGTCGGGGGTGGCGCCCGCCAGCACGGAGGTGGATGCCGCCTGCGCAAAATCGCCATGCAGGTGCATGTGGCCCATGCTCGGCGAATCGACGCTCAGTTCCTCCACGTGCAGGACACCGGTCTTGAGGTCATGCGTATCGTTCAGTACCAGCGCACCCTGAAAATGGTCGTATCCCAGCAGGGGCAGCCAGCCCAGATTGGGTATACCCGGCCAGAGTTCAAGCCCCTGCGCGCTGGACACTTCGGTTTCCGTCGCGGGGGTGCGATTGGCGTGTGAGAGCAGGTGGCTGATTTTAAGCAGGGGGGCCGTGCCGCTGACCGCAAGCTGGCTGATATCGATATCACGCGGGCCGATCAGCGGGGTGTAGGGCGTACCGTCGGACAGGTTGCGGTACAGGGCCGCCAGATCCACGCCGTCCACCGTAATGGTTTTTGCACTGACATGGCGCGATGCTGCGTCATCCGTCGCGAGGGTGACGTCATTGGCTTGCAGGTGAGAGAACTCGCCTGTCCCGAAATCCGTCAGGGTAAGGCTTGTCGCGGCAATGTCCGATTGCAGGCTGCTGACAAAACCATGCAGCTTGCCGGCCTGCGCCCTGCCGATGCTGATGGACTGGGCCGCTGCGGCTTCCGGCCCGCTATAGGTACTGCCATCGGTCATGCGGGCGGGCAGGATCACGTTGTCCATGTCCAGCCGGTCCAGGTGCAGGCTGCCCGACGGATCGGCGAGCTGGAAATTGCGAAAGCTCAGCCGCTTTATATGCGATGCGCCGTCCTCGTTCGTGTCGGGCTTGGTCAGTTCGGCGGTGTCGGCGGTTATGGTCTCGGGCCCCTGGCGGAACACCAGGTTGGTGAATTCCAGGCTGCGGCCCAGGAGGCCGGGGCGCGCCTTGGCGTAGGTCAGCGCGGCGTCAGGCCCCAGCGCTTCCTTGAAATGGGCAAGCCCGGCATCGAGCATGACATGTTCGGCATGGCGCGTGCCCAGCCAGCCGATGCCGCCCAGAATCCCGATACCGCATACCATGAAAAGGACGTTTTTTTTCAACCCGGGACGATCCTGCTGTTCAGCCTTTGTAAAAGCTTTAGTGCATGGCCGATGCGCAGGCAAGCGGCTATTCGGTAACATGTTACCTTATAAAACTCGCCATAAAATAACGCCCATAACGCCAAAAATGCTTGACTGGGACCATCGCGCGCATCATAACGCGCCATCAATTACGTAACTGTCCTAAATGGAATCAGTCTCATGAAGACCACCCTCTCGCTGAAACCCGCGGAGGTGACGAAGAACTGGATCCTGATCGATGCCGAAGGCCTCGCTCTTGGTCGTCTTGCTGTCATCATCGCCCAGCGCCTGCGCGGCAAGCACAAGGCCCAGTTCACTCCGCATGTCGACTGTGGTGACCATGTTGTCGTCATCAACGCCGAAAAAGTGGCGCTGAGCGGCCGCAAGGCGGAACAGAAGCTGTTCCACTACCACACCGGCTACGCGGGCGGCATCAAGACCCGCACCGTCCGCCAGCGTCTGGAAGGCAACCACCCCGGTCATCTGGTGGAAAAAGCTGTCGAACGCATGATCACGCGCGGCCCGCTGCAGCGCCAGCAGATGCGCAGCCTGCATGTGTACGCCGGTGGCGAACACCCGCATGGCGGCCAGAATCCACAGATGCTCGATGTTGCGGCCATGAACCGCAAGAACGTCGTTAACGCGCAGAAGGGCTGAGTACCATGTCTGAAACTCAGGAACGTACAGGCACCCTGGCCGATCTGAAGACCGTTGCCCCGGTGGTGTCCGCCGATGCTCCGGTTTACGAAGCCAAGCGCGACGCGCAGGGCCGCTCCTATGCCACGGGTCGCCGCAAGGACGCGGTTGCCCGCGTCTGGATCAAGCCCGGCAAGGGCGAGATCACGGTCAATGGCCGTCCGGTCGTTCAGTATTTCGCACGCCCCGTGCTGCGCATGCTGCTGACCCAGCCCTTCCTCGTGTCCGACCGTTACAACCAGTTTGACGTGGTCTGCACCGTGACCGGTGGCGGTCTGTCCGGTCAGGCCGGTGCGGTCCGTCACGGGATCAGCCGCGCGCTGACCTACTACGAACCGGAACTGCGCAGCATCCTTAAGGCTGCTGGCTTCCTGACGCGCGATTCCCGTCAGGTCGAACGTAAGAAATACGGCCGCGCCAAGGCTCGTCGCTCCTTCCAGTTCAGCAAGCGCTGATCCGGCAGGAACGCATCGCCGTTCGGAAAAGGGCGGGGGAGCATGGCTCTCCCGCCCTTTTTTTATTCTGACACCCGGTTTCCGGCTCTAGGCTCTAGGCTCTAGGGCCGGGGGCTGCGTTTATGCCCTTTCTCGTGCGGTTCTGAATTATGCGCACAAGGCCCGCAGGGTTGTGGCCGCTCAGGTGCTCTTGCCTGTCCTGCCTGTTGCCCCGGTTTTGGCGGGGGCAAGTGTGTTTTTATCCGCCAGGGCAGGGTTTTCGGAGAGGTATTGCCTTCTGGCGGCTCCAGGGCCTTGGGGCGGCTGGCAAGACAAACGCGCTGATCCGGGTCCCGCGATCCTGCCTGGCCACCGCGAACGGACCCCGTAAAGCGCAGCGGAGCCAGGCGGCTAAAAAAGGTGTGGGTCAGGGGGTCAGGAACGCCTTGACGTCCTGCGCCAGCGCGGTGCGGCTGTCGGCGCGGGTGTAGAGCATATGCCCACCGGGATAGACATGCAGCCCGATCCGGTTGCGGCCGACGGGAATATGCTCGACCACCCAGCGCGATGACGCATAGGGACAGACCAGATCATAATAACCATTGGCGATAAAGACCCGCAGCGTGGGGTTCAGCGCCAGCAGGCGGCGTAGCGTGGGAATGGGGCGCACGATGGGGTTGTCGCCCTCGCGGTAGTCCCAGGCGGCGTTGACCTTCATGTTCAGCAGGGCGTAGCTGAGTTCGGTGCGGAAGTTCAGTTCCGTGGCCGCGTAATCCTGCATGGCGCTGCCATACGCACGGGTAAAGCCGTCCAGCACCGCATCCGGGCTTGCGGCGTTGTCCACTCCCTCGGGGAAAGGGTCTGCAATGGACAGTGTTGCATCATACAGCGAATACAGCCGTCCGTCGCGGCTGCGCACGTCATGGGCGACCGGCTGGAGCCTGCCGCGTTCACGCACGATCACGTCACGCGGCAGGCCGGTGCGGGCAGCGATATCGTCGTAAAAATCGCTCGCGGCGTCAGCCGTGGGCTCGCGGCCGACCAGCGTGCTCAGATACGGGCCAAGGGCATAGCTATAGGCGTCTTCCTGGTGGGCGGTGGCGTTTTCGGGGGTCAGCTTGTGTTGCAGGGCCAGTCCCGCCAGTTCGAAGGACGGCAGCACGAAGGCCTGGGCCAGAAGATCGTTGGCGGTATCGAGCAGGGTCATGTCCAGCGCGGGGGAGATCATGACAAGGCCGTTCACCAGAATGTTCTGGTCTTCGGCCAGGGCGTTCGCCACTTCTATGGCGCGCAGGCCGCCATAACTTTCACCCACGAGGTAGCGTGGCGATTCAAGCCGCCCGTTGGTGCTGGCCCAGAGCTGTATGGCCTTGGCGAAGGCTTTTGCATCCTGCGTGACGCCATAGAACTGGTCTTTGGCTTTTTGCGGGTCGGTGGGAATGGACCAGCCTGTGCCCGGTGCGTCCAGAAACACGAGGTCGGCTGCCGCCAGCCAGCTATCCGGGTTGGGTGCAAGTTTTGCATTGGCCCCATCGGCCGGGTTGCCTGACGGAAAAGCCAGAACGGAAGGCCCCGCCGCCCCCAGATGCAGGTAGGCGGTCGCGGCTCCCGGCCCGCCATTGAAAAAATACGCTACGGGCCTGTGTGCGGCGGGTGCGCCGTCCTGCGTGTAGGCGGTGTAGAAGATGTGGGCCGTGGGTTTGCCGGTTTCGTCGCGCAGGATCAGCGTGCCCGCTTTGGCGGTGTAGGCGATCTTGCGGCCTGCAAACGTCCCGCTGTGGTGGGTTAGGGCATCTGCCGGCAGCAGGGATGCGGGGTCCGTCGCCGTGTCGGTCGCGGGTTTGGGGGCCTGCCGGGCCGATTTTTCAGCCGCCCCAGTGGTTTCGGCGGCAGGACTGTCGGCCCGGGCATGCGCTGGCGTGACGGGGGCAAGCGCGGCCAAGGGGGCGATCGCCAGTACTGCTGCCAGCAAAGGGACGGCCAGGGCTGCCCGGCCGCGAACCGCGACAGGTGTGTGGGTGTATGCTCTGGCAGGCATGTTGCCAGCGGCCGGCATGGCGGTTCCGGCAGCGTTCGGAACCCGGGCCAGGATCGGCCGGGCTTTGCGGGGGCGGGGAAAATACGGGCCGTGATCTTGCATGAAAAAGGATGGTCCTCTGCTTGCCGTCAGGCAGCCATGCCGCGCCTGCAACGGTGCCTGCTGCAAAAGAATGCAGGCTCTTGGGGAACGTAACCATTTTTTGCCAAAATTGAATGGCTAAAGACAAAACGTGTTCAAAAGCGTCCTGCTGCCCGCCCGGCCGGTTCCGTGGCCGGGTGGGCCAGGAAAAAGGAAAACATATGCGAGTTGTTCAGAAAATTGCGGCACTGGTGCTGCCTGTGGCCGTTCTGGCGGGTGCTGCGTCCGCAGCCCATGCCGATCCGTGCCTGTCTATCGGATCGTGCGCGCAGCAGGGGGTCAGCAACCAGATCAGCACGACCCGCAATGCTATTGGCCAGGATGCAAAGCAGGTTACGTCCGGTGTTACGACCACGCGTGACAACCTGAAAAATGGCGTGACGTCGCGTGTGGATAACGCAAGAAATTCCGCGACGAGCCGCGTGACCAGTGCTGAACAGTCTGTCACCAACCGGGTGAATACGGCGGAAAACGCACCGAAAAACGCGATCCGGAAACAGCGTAACCGCCTGTCTTCGGATGTGCGGGATGCAACGACCCTGCCGCATTTCTGAAGTGCGCGCCTGCTGCTGGTGGCAGGCTGCTAATGGCCGGTCTGTGGGGGAGGCTTTCCTGCCCCTGCATTCCCGGGCCGGCAGGCCGCTTGCGGGTGGGGGTAGGGTATAAAAAAACGGGCCGCGGGGCGTTATGCCGTCGCGGCCCGTTTTTTATGGGTGGGGTCTGCTCAGCCCGCCAGTTCATGCCATGGCGGGTGTTCGGCAGGTTTTAGTGGGCCTTGCGCTTGCGTGACGATGCCCCGGTTTTTGCCGGTGCTCCGCCACCGAAGTCGGAGCGTGGGCCCCCTTTGCCACGGGGCTTGCCGGGTTTGCGTTCGGCATATGACGGGCGACCGCCGCCTGCATTCCCGTGCGGTGGCTTGGCTGCTTC
Source organism: Acetobacter sp. (assembly GCF_047723915.1). Lineage (GTDB taxonomy): Bacteria > Pseudomonadota > Alphaproteobacteria > Acetobacterales > Acetobacteraceae > Acetobacter. The sequence continues at coordinate 24,425 of NZ_JBDOBQ010000002.1, forward strand.
GACCGTGATTTCATCGGCGTCGGCCCCTGCGGCGCAGCTTGCAAAGCGTTCGGCCTTGTCCTGCGCGATTTCGACCAGCGTATGGTCCCCCGCAATGCGGATGCTGCCGATATCCTGCTTGCGAATGCCGCCAAGGCGGCACAGCATGGGCACCAGCCATTTCGGGTCTGCCCGGTCGGCCCGGCCGACAGACAGGCGGAACCAGCTTCCCGCCATGGGGGCGGCGCGCTCGCGCGGTGTGTGTTCGCGCTCGCGTGGGCTGTCATGGTTCGCCCCACGGGGGGTGCCGCCGCGCACGCCATCGGGCGTGATCACGCGCACGTTCGCGGGTTCGGGCAGGCTGGCCTGCCACAGGCTGATCAGGGCCGAGGCAAGCTGTTCGGGCGTGCGGTTGGCGACAAGCTGCTGAACCAGGGCCGGAACCTCCCGGGCGGGCGCTGCCTGCACTGCGGTCTCTGCTGTTGCGGCATCCGAGGTTGTTTCGGTGGCTGCGTCGGCCTGCGGCACGGCCAGGAACGGCGCGTTGAGCAGGCGTTCCGCATCAGCCTGGGCAATGGCCTGCCTGCTGGGGGCCGCAGTCCATTCCGCCGTGACCTTGGCGGCCTGCAACAGGCGTTCGGCCATGCGGCGGCGCACGGGCGGGACCAGCAGCACGCAGGTGCCCTTGCGCCCGGCGCGCCCCGTGCGGCCCGAGCGGTGCAGCAGTGTCGCGGGGTTGGTGGGCAGGCTGGCATGGATCACCAGGCCAAGATCGGGAATGTCGATCCCGCGGGCCGCGACGTCCGTTGCGACACAGACGCGGGCCTGACCGTGGCGCAGGCTTTCAATGGCGCGGCTGCGTTCGTTCTGCCCCAGATCGCCCGAAATGGCGACGGAGGAAAATCCCCGCTCGGTCAGGATGGCCTGGAGCTGGCGCACGGCCTCGCGTGTGTGGCAGAACACAATGGCGGTGCGGGCTTCCTCCAGCCGCAATACGTTCACGATCGCTCCGGTCATGTCCGGCGGGTCGGCCAGCACGGCGCGGTAGGTGATGTCGGCATGCGGCGTGTTGGTGCCGACTGTGTCCACCCGCAGGGCGTCCTGCTGGTAGCGCCGGGCCAGCCCCGCGATCTCGCGCGCGATGGTGGCCGAAAACAGCAATGTGCGCCGCGTTTTGGGGGCCGCGTCCAGCAGGGTTTCCAGCTCGTCGCGAAAGCCCAGATCCAGCATTTCGTCCGCTTCGTCCAGCACCACGGCCTTCAGGGCGGAAAGGTTCAGGTTGCCGCGTTTGAGGTGGTCGCACAGCCGTCCGGGCGTGCCCACAACGATATGGCAGCCCGCCGAAAGGGCGCGGGCTTCCGTGCGGGGTTCCATGCCCCCCACGCAGGAGACAATGCGCGCGCCGGTCTGGGCATACAGCCAGTCCAGTTCGCTGCGGACCTGCAGAGCCAGTTCGCGCGTGGGCGCAATGACAAGGGCCAGCGGCGCGCCGGGCGGGGGGCAGCGGTCCTTGTCGTCAAGCAGCGTGTCGGCCAGGGCCAGACCGAAGGCGACTGTCTTGCCGGACCCCGTTCGGGCCGAAACAAGCAGGTCGCGTCCCAGCGCGTCATCTGCCAGAACGGCGGCCTGCACGGATGTGGGGGCGGTAAAACCGCGCGCGGCCAAAGCATGTGCAAGCGGTAAGGGGGCTTTTTGAAAAGGCATTCGGTCAGGTCCAGGCAACAGGAAGAGAACACGGATTATAGACTCCGGCCCCGAAAGGCCAGCATCTTGTCTGTCCGGCGTGTTTTTATTCCTGTGTGTCTCTTTTACGTTATTCGGCCTGGGGGCGCGGCCCCGCTGGCAGCCTGGTGCGGGCTGTCCGGTATCGATCGGGGCCGGTGGGTGCCGCGCGCGGGGTGCGGCGTTACTGGAACGGCAGGTAGCGGAAGTCCATGAATACTTCGCTCAGGCTGGTATCGGGCGCGCCGCCCTGGCCCGTCCAGGCGCTACGGCGGGAATAGGCAAGCTGCACGCCTGCTTCCATGGTGCCGTAATGCCCCTTGAAGAAGCGGTACCACGCCCCTGCCGTGGCTTCCATCACGCTGCGCGTATTGCCCGTGCAGGTGGACGCGTCCGAGAGTTCGATGGCGCAGCCGGCATTGTTGTAGGCCGGGTTGCCATAGCCGTAAGCGCTGCCCCCGGCGGAGAAATAACGCCGTCCGGCGGCCTGGTAGCCAAAAAAGCCGTAAACATCCAGCAGCGGGTTGGGGTGGGCGACAATGCCCCCCGTGGCCTGGATGGAGGGCAGGGGGGCAGGCTCGCCCTGGGCGTTCAGCGTGGCGTCGGGCAGCAGGACGGAGCCATAGCGGCCGATACCAACCCCGGCCAGACCCGCCATGCGCAGTTCCACCTTGTGGGGGACCACGGGCAGGATCATGGAGCCACCCCCGCCCCCGGCGATGGAGGTGTTGTTGTGGCCGCTGCCCAGTGTGGCCACGCGGTCATGCGGGAAATGCAGGATACCCTCGACTTCGTAATGGCCCCAGTGCGGGTCCCAGGCGATCTTGCCAATGACATCGGGCGCGATCTCGTTGGAGAACGGGGCCGGGTTGGTCAGGCCCGTGCCATTGGTGGAAATGGTGGCAACCTTGCCGTTGGGCAGGGTGACGGCGCCGCTGTTGTCGGTAAAGCCGGTGGTGTCGTACAGCGTGGCCGAATTCTCGATCGACAGGCCGGCCCACAGACGGTGCTGGAGGAAGTCCTTGACGAAGCGGAACTGCAACTGGCGTGCCCAGGTCTGCCCGGCCAGCATGGAGGATTCAATGGTTTCGGGCAGGCTTTCCTGGCGCGGGGTAATGCCGATACGCCCGGGTGTGAGCATGCTCCAGGCCTGTCCCGCCAGGAAATGGAAGTCCAGGTCGCTGTTGTCGTAGGCCAGGTAGGCCTGACGCATGCGGAACGCGTAGCTGTTGCTTTCATACGCATCGGTGGTTGCCGCACCCGCGCCGAAATCCATTTCGAAAAAGCCTGAAATGGTGGAATGCGCATCCACATTGCCGCGTGCCATGAGCGACAGGCGGCTGTAACGCGCGCTGCCTTCGAAATTGTCGGTATGGTACCGCGATTCATTGCGGTAGGGAATGTCCTGCCAGTAATTGAACGTGCCCGTGGCGGTGTGCCGGTTTTCCTCCACGGCGGCGGCGTCCAGGAACCCGCCCAGAATAAGCGTGACCGGCCCAAGGCGGAACACGCCATGGTCGCCCAGCGCACCCGCGGCCTGCGCGCCCACGGTCTCACGCCCGTGGGCGCCGACATTGTTGTCCGCCAGACGGGCCACGACGTCTTCCGCCCGGTGGCCCACCACAGATTCCACGTCCGGTGCGTCATGCACGCCCGAGAAGATGGGCTGCGCGTCCGGTCCCGTGGCGTGGTGGTGATTCATGGCCATGGCATGGGCGTGGGCGGGCATGGCAAGGCCGGGCTCTTCCTCGCGCGGTTCTTCCAGTTCCGCGTCGTCACGGACCGCGTGCAGCGTGCTGGTGGCGTTATGCCCGAGGTGATGGCCGCTCCCCTGCTCTCCCCCATGGGTGGCGCGGTGGGCGGCAATCTGCTGCTGCACGCTGACCAGCGCTTTCTGCAACGCCCGCTGTTCGGCCTGAATATGCGCGATCTGCTCTTCCAGCGCGTCCAGATCGGCTGCCCGGGCCGTGTGGGCCATGTGGGGAAGCAGACTGCCCGTGGCGATGACCGTGCCCGCGAACAGGCCGGCTTTGATACGAACCACCATGGAGGGAGAAAGGGCGGAGAAAGGGGACATGCGCTCTATTCAAGTATAGGGGTGTGGAAACCTACGAGCTTTGAAGCATTTTAAAAGCCTGCCCGTAAAGGCGGAAGTGTTTAAAAAATAATTTTAGAAAAATTGTCAGGTTTAAACCTGCGTTCAATATTAAATATATTTTCATATCTGCGGATGGGCCGTGCTGTTGCACGCTCGCGTTTTGCGGGTTGCCAGGAGCGGGGAATGTTCGGGGGTTTTCAGGCAGGGTCACGCCTGTGAGCGTTACGCGGGCGCATGACCTGCCGGGACGGCAGGTGGCCGGAGCGTGGTATAGAGCATGGCGTTAGGACGCGATTTCGCTTATAACACGCCCAATGCCGACATTTTTTTACAAAATGCACGGGCTGGGGAATGATTTTGTCATATTTGACGAACGCCCCGGCCCCCTGCCGCTTACCCCCGCCCGCATTGCCGCCCTGGCAGAGCGCAGGCGCGGTATTGGCTGTGACCAGCTTGTGACCCTGAGCCCGCCCACGCGGCCGGGGGCGGATGTATTCGTGCGGTTTTTCAATCCTGACGGGTCCGAAGCCGGGGCCTGCGGCAATGCCTCGCGCTGTGTGGCCGACCTGTTGTGGCGCACCGGTGGCACCACCCGGCCGGTACTGCAAACGCTGGCGGGCCTGCTGCCCGCCCGGATCGAGGCATCTGGTCTGGTCACGGTGGATATGGGCCAGCCCCGGCTGGACTGGCAGGCCGTGCCGCTGGCAGCGGAGGTCGATACGCTGCACCTGCCCCTGCCGGGTGACCCGGCGGCCCTGTCCATGGGCAACCCGCACGCCACGTTTTTCGTGTCCGATTTCTCCGGCCTGGGCGAAGGGGCGGCTCTGGAACACGCGCCGCTGTTTCCGCAACGGGCCAATATCGGCTTTGCCATCATGGAAAATCCGGCCCGCATGCGCCTGAAGGTGCATGAACGCGGGGCCGGTGTGACCGAAGCCTGCGGGTCCGGGGCCTGTGCCGCCGTGGTCAATGCGGTGCGGCGCGGTCTGGCAGAGCGGATCTGCGATGTGGAACTGGATGGCGGCATGCTGCGTATCGAATGGACGCCGGACGATCATGTGCTCATGACCGGTCCTGCCGCCACCGCATATGAAGGGACGGTGGACCTCACCGCGTATCCGTCATGACCGACACAGCATACGCGCCCGCCACCGCGCCTGAACCTCTGGTGCCCGGCCCCATGTCTGGTTCTGCGTCTGGCCCAGTGTCTGCCCCAGTGTCTGCCCCAGTGTCTGGCTCCGTGTCGGGCGCTGCCTCTGGTCCCATGTCCCGTCCTGATGCCGGCACCCTCCATGCGGTCGGGGCAGGGGCCCGGCCAGCATCCGCTGCGGCTGTCGCCGGTCATGGGCAGGGGGGCGCGCCAGATCCTGTGGACGGAGCCACGCAGGTCGCTGCGGCGGCTATCCATGTTCCACCTGCTCCGTCCGGTCCCGCGCCCGAAATCCTGACCTTCGGCTGCCGCCTGAACACGTGGGAAAGCGAGGTCATGCGCAATCATGCGCAGGGGCTCGAGAACGTCATTATCGTCAATACCTGCGCGGTCACGGGTGAGGCGGAGCGTCAGGCCCGTCAGGCCATCCGCAAGGCCCATCGCAACAATCCGGGGGCGCGTATTGTCGTGACCGGCTGTGCCGCCCAGATCGATCCCGACCGCTGGTCCGCCCTGCCCGGTGTCGCCCGCGTTCTGGGGAACGAGGAAAAACTCAAGGCCGAAAGCTGGTCCCCCGCCGCCCTGTCAGTACCGCTGGCGGTGTCGGATATCATGGCGGCGCATGAAACCGCGGCCCATCTGGTCACCGAATTCGCGGGGCGTACGCGGGCTTTCGTGCAGGTGCAGCAGGGCTGCGACCATCGCTGCACATTCTGCATCATTCCCTTCGGGCGGGGGCCGTCGCGGTCCGTGCCGGTGGGGGCTGTGGTCGAGCAGGTGCGCGCGCTGGTAGGGGCTGGCTACCGTGAGGTCGTGCTGACCGGCGTGGACATGACATCGTGGGGGGCGGACCTGCCGGGCCGCCCGACACTGGGGCAGTTGTGCCGCCGGGTGCTGCGGCTGGTGCCCGAACTCGAGCGGCTGCGCCTGTCCTCGGTCGATCCGGTGGAGATCGATGAGGGGATCTGGCAGTTGCTGGAGGCCGAGCCGCGTTTCATGCCCTATCTGCATCTGTCCCTGCAGGCGGGGGCGGACCTTATTCTCAAACGCATGAAGCGCCGCCACCTGGTGGCCGATGTCGTGCGTGTGGTCGAACGCGCCCGCGCCCTGCGCCCCGATATCGGGATCGGGGCGGATGTGATCGCGGGTTTCCCCACCGAGGACGAGGGACTGTTCGAGGAAACTCGCCAGTTTCTGGCCGACATGGCCTTGCCCTACCTGCATGTGTTTCCCTATAGCGAACGCCCCGGCACCCCGGCCGCGCGCATGCGTGCGGTGCCGGTGCCAGAACGCCGCGCGCGTGCCGCGAGTCTGCGCGCGGTGGGGGAGGCCTCGGCCGCGCGGTATTACGCATCCCTGCTGGGGCGGCCTTTGCATGTGCTGATGGAAACCGCCACAACGGGGCATAGTGAACAGTTCGCCCCGGTCCGGCTGGCCCAGGGCGAGGCGGCGGTGGGGGATATCATGACCCTCGTGCCCGTCAGTGTCGATGCCACGGGGCTGGTGGCGGAAAGGATCTGAGATGGCGCTTGGTTTTTTCTCTCGTCTCAAGCAGGGGCTGTCGCGTTCCACCCAGAAGCTGGGTGGCGGGCTGAGCGGCATGTTCACCCGCCGCCGTCTGGACGATGAGGCGCTGGAGGAACTGGAAGACCTGCTGATTACCGCCGACCTCGGCCCCGCCGTGGCCGAACGGGTGATCGAGTCCTTTCGTCGCTCGCGCTTCGGCACGGAAGTGACGGATGAGGAAATCCGCGCCACCCTGGCCGAAGAGATTGCCCGGATTCTCGAACCCGTGGCCCAGCCCTTTGTGCCGGACCCGGCCCACAGGCCGCATGTGGTGCTGGTGGTGGGGGTCAACGGTGTGGGCAAGACCACCACGATCGGCAAGATGGCCCGCTTTTTTACCGAGGAAGGCCGCAAGGTCATGCTGGTGGCGGGCGATACGTTCCGCGCCGCCGCCGTGGAACAGCTCCAAATCTGGGGCGAGCGCACGCACTGCCCGGTCATAGCCGGGCCACCCGGGGCCGACGCGGCAGGGCTGGCGTTCGAGGCGCTGACCCGCGCCCGGGCGGAAGGGGCGGAGCTTGTGTTCATGGACACGGCTGGCCGCCTGCACAACAAATCCGCGCTGATGGAAGAACTGGCCAAGATCATCCGTGTCATGCGCAAGTTCGACGAAACGGCCCCCCATTCCGTGCTGCTGGTGCTGGATGCCACCACGGGGCAGAACGCCATGGAGCAGGTGCGGGTGTTTCGCGAACTTGTGAATGTCAGCGGTCTTGTGGTGACCAAGCTCGACGGTTCGGCCAAGGGCGGTATCGTGGTGGCGCTGGCCGACGCGTTCGGCCTGCCGGTGCATGCGGTGGGCGTGGGCGAACAGGCCGAGGACCTGCGCCCGTTCGATGCGCGCGATTACGCGCGCGGTCTGGTGGGCGTGGCCGATATCCCGGCCGACGCGGCTGCCCAGATCGATGCCCGTGCCGATGCCCGCTCCGATGGCTGAACCCCGGCGCCGGTTCGGTATTGTGGCAACACAGGCCCGGTCATCTGCCGCCCGGAGGGCATGTGTGCGATATTTTGGTGCCCTGCCCCCTCATGCTTTCTTGACAGGATATGGCAGCCCCGTTAGCAAGCGCCTGCACCCCTTGGGAGGTGCGAGGAATGGGTAAGGAAAAAGACGAGTCCTTCGATACCCGGCTGAAGGCGGCTGAACGCCGCAACGGTCTGGTCAAGGAGGACACATCCACCAGTCCCGAGGCAGACGCCGACAAGCCCCTTGCCACATTGGCGCTGCGGGCCGGAACGGAAATGCTCTCGGCCCTGATCGTGGGTGTGGCCATCGGGTGGGGGCTGGATCACTGGCTGCACACAAGGGCGGTTTTTCTTGTTCTCTTCGCGCTGCTGGGCGGTGGTGCTGGCGTGCTCAACGTCTGGCGGCTTGTCAGACCGACGGACGAAACATAGGAAGCTAGGCCCGAAGACACGATTCGGGTGCAGGGTTTTAGGAGAGCGGTTGTGGCGGGCGGTTCCAGCATCAACGTACTTGAACAGTTTGAGCTTCATCCCGTTCTTGGCGGGCTGGGCGATGCGCTGCGTTTCAGCCAGTCTCCCCTGTACATGATCATCGCCGTCTGCCTGGTGCTGGCGTTCCTGTATTTCGGCATGCGGCCCGCGGCCGTGGTGCCCGGTCGTCTGCAGGCCGCGGCGGAAGTGTGCTACGAATTCATTCACAACATGGCGCTGGATACGATCGGGCCGGAAGGCGCTGCCTTCTTCCCCTTCGTCTTTACCCTGTTCTTCTTTATCCTGGCGGGTAACTATATCGGCCTGCTGCCGTTCTCCTTCACCTTCACCAGCCATATCGCGGTCACGCTGGCCCTGTCGCTGATGGTGTTTGCCCTGACGGTGGTGGTTTCGTTCAAGGTGCAGGGCCTGCGCTTTTTCGCGCATTTCATGCCGGCGGGGGCAAGCCCCTTCCTGGCGCCGCTGCTGATCCCGATCGAAATCCTGTCCTTTCTGTCCCGTCCTGTCAGCCTGTCCATCCGGTTGTTCGCCAACATGGTGGCCGGGCATGTCATGTTCGATATTTTCGCAAGCTTTGTTGTCATGCTCGCCGGTTTTGGCGTCGTGGGCGACGTGTTTGCGATCGGGCCCATCGCCATCAACGTGGCGCTGATGGCTCTTGAGTTGCTAGTCGGTGTGTTGCAGGCCTATGTGTTTGCCATTCTGACGTGCATCTACCTGCGGGAGGCCGTGGCTCACTGAGGAGCTGCTTTGCCCGTTTCTTTTCAAACTGTCTTGAAACAAGGAAGTGACTGATATGGACATCGCTGCAGCCCGGGAAATCGGTGCAGGTATCGCCGTTATCGCCCTCGCCGGCGTTGGTATCGGCCTCGGCAACATCTTCTCCACGCTGGTCAGCAGCATCGCGCGCAATCCGGCTTCCCGCCCGCACGTGTTCGGTCTGGGCATGCTGGGCTTCGCGCTGACGGAAGCTATCGCGCTGTTCGCCCTGCTGATCGCGTTCCTGATCCTTTTCGTCTGAGAACGTCCGGGATTTAAGAGGAGACATTTCCGTGGGTGTCATGACTAGGACAGTGCGTACCGGGCTGCTGCTGACGGTTTGCGGCGTTTCCCTGCTGGCCGTTTCAGCGCCGGGTGCGTACGCCACGGGAATGCCTCAGCTTGATTTTGCCAACCCCTTGGTAACCGGCCAGGTTTTCTGGGGCGCAATTATCTTTCTGGTGTTCTACCTTGTGCTGAGCAAGGTCATGCTGCCGGGCGTTGCCCGCGTGTTGCAGGACCGTGGCCAGCGCATTTCCGGCGATCTGGAAATAGCCCGCTCAGCCAAGCACGACGCCGACAAGGCCGTGGCCGAGCTGCAGCAGGCCCGCAAGGATGCAATGGCCGAAGCGCAGGCGCATCTGAAAACCGTGCTGGAAGAAGAACACCGTACGGCTGAACAGCAGCTTGCGGCAATCAACGCCCGGCTCGATACCGAGATTGCCGATGCCGAGAAACGCGTGGCCGACGAAAAGGCCCGTGCCCTTGGCGCGCTCAAAGACATCGCGGCGGAAACCACCCAGGCTCTCGTACAGCGCCTGACGGGTGTTGTCCCGGATGCACAGCTTGTTGCACAGAGGGTTGAGACCGCCTGCGCGCCTCACACCATCTGATTCGACCCATCTGACCACCGCATTTGACCGCCTCCGGGGGAATATTCGTCATGTCCGGCATTTTTCATGAAGCGGGTTTCTGGGTTGCTGTTTCGTTTGTCCTGTTCTTTGTCCTTGCGGGCAAAAAACTCTGGACCCCGATTGCAGCCATTCTGGACAACCGCGCGGAACTGATCCGCAAAGAGCTGGACGAGGCGGCCCGTCTGCGGCGCGAAGCCGAGCAGATGCTCGAGGACGCCACCCGTGAGCGCGAACAGGCTTTTGCCGAAGCACGCAGCCTGGTCGAACAGTCCCGCCAGCAGGCGCAGGATATGGCGCTGAAGGCGCGCGCCGAAGCCGAAGCCGCGGTTGCCCGTCATGAACAGATGGCGCGTGACCGTATTGCCGCAGTCGAACGCGCTGCCGTCAAGGAAGTGCGTCAGCTTGCGATCGACGCGGCGGTGGAAGCGGCCCATGGCATTATTCCCCAGACCCTGGACGACAAGGGGGCTTCCGCCCTGATCGACCAGGCGCTGGCGGCCATGCCTGCCGCCATGGCCCGCCAGGTTGCCTGACCGGCCCTTGCCGGTCTTTTCCCCTTGGCTATCGACCATGGTAGCACCCACGCCGTGACGGATCAGGCATCGCCTTCTCTGTCGCCTGTCCTGCCGCAGGCCTTGCAGCAGGCGACGGAACAGCCCGTGCTCAGTATCGTGATCGCGGTGCTGGACGAGCAGGACAACCTGCCGCAGGTCTGCCGCGAACTGGCCGAAATGCGTGCGGCTTTGCCTCTTACAGAAATCATTTTTGTCGACGATGGCAGCCGGGATGGCAGCGTTGCCGTGCTGGGCCAACTCCGTCAGGATTGCCTGCCCGGCCTGCGTGTGCTTTCCCATGATCGCCGCTGCGGCAAATCCGCCGCCTTGCGCACGGGCATTACCGCCGCACGCGGGGAATGGATTGCGACCATCGACGGAGACGGGCAGGACGACCCCCGTGAACTGGTAGCGCTGCTGGCTCTTGCCCGTGGGACAAAGGGCACGCCGCCGCTGGTGGTGGGGGTGCGCACCCGCAGGCGGGACGGATGGTCGCGCCGGGTGGCGACCCGTTTTGCCAACGGGTTGCGCCAGCGCCTGCTGCACGATCACTGCCCCGATACGGGCGCGCCGATCAAGCTGTTCCGCCGGGTCGATTTTCTGCGCCTGCCACAATTCGAGGGGCTGCATCGCTTTCTGCCCGCCCTTTTGGGGGCCTATGGCGTGCCGCTGGTCTGTTCCCCGGTTTCGCATCGGCCGCGCCTGCATGGCCAGTCGAAATACACCAACCTTGGCCGGGCCATAGTGGGCGTGCGCGACCTGCTCGGGGTCATGTGGTTGCGGAACCGTACCCGCCTGCCACGCTCGGTTCGTGAATGCTGACAGTCGGCAAGGGGTTTCGCGCGCTGATTCTGCTCGGGCTTGCGGCTTTTGTGCTGTTCCTGCCCGGCCGTGCTTCCATTCCTCCGTTCGATCGGGATGAGCCGCGTTATATGCAGGCGTCGGCCCAGATGTTGCAAACGCATGATTTCATAGACGTGCGTTTTCAGGACAAGCCCCGCTATTTGCAGCCTGCCGGAATTTACTGGCTCGAATCGGCCAGTGTCGTGGTCGCCAGTGCGTTGACCGGCACGCAGCAGGCGCGCGCCGTCTGGCCGTACCGCGTTCCGTCATTGCTGGCCATGACGGCATCAGTCGTGCTGACGGCCCTGATCGGGGGCATGCTGTTCAGCCCGCAGGCAGGGCTTGGGGCAGGGGTTCTGCTGGCGGTCAGCGTGCTGGTGACGGCGGAAAGCCGTATGGCCACAATCGATTCCTGCCTGTTGCTGACGGTTCTGCTTGCGCAGTTCGCCCTGATGCGCGCTGTGGGGGACCGGCAGGCCGGCAGGTCTACGCCTGTAGGCACTGCGCTGCTCTACTGGGCGGCGATCGGCTGCGGGCTCATGCTCAAGGGGCCGGTCATTCTGATTCCGGCACTTGGCACGCCGCTGGCCATGGCCCTGGTGGAGCGCAATACCACCCTGTGGCGCAGGCTGCGTCCGGGCTGGGGGTGGCTTGTGTCGCTGGCGCTTCTGCTGCCGTGGTGCATTGCCATAGGCGTGGTTAGCCACGGGGATTTTTTCCGTCGCGCGGTCGGGGTGAATTTTCTGGGCAAGGTGGCCTCCGGGCAGCAGGCCCATGGATTGCCGCCGGGCTACCATGTGCTGGTGTTCGTGCTGGCGTTCTGGCCGGGCTCTTACTTCGTGGCCAGCGTGCTACCCCAGGCGTGGCGTGAACGTACGAACGTGGCGGTGCGCTACCTGCTATGCTGGATTGTGCCACACTGGCTGGTGTTCGAGGCCATAGCGACCAAGCTGCCGCATTATGTACTGCCGACTTACCCGGCCATTGCCATTTTGACGGCGGGACTGCTCGCCCAGGGGGGGGCGGTCTGGCAGGGCGGTCCACGCGCGTTATGGGGCCGTGTGCTGATGGGCATATACGGGGTCGTGTGGTGTTTTGTGGGCTGTGCGCTGGCTGCGGCAGGGCCGCTGCTGCTGTGGAAGCTCGAGCACCGCGTGTCTTTGCCGGCCATGGTTCTGTCGGCAGGGGTGTTGCCGCTGGTCGGGCTGTCCATGCTCCAGATCTGGCGGGGTACGTTGCGTTTTGCGGCACTCAGCAGTGTTGCGGCGGCAGTTCTGCTTTATATCGGCCTGTTTACCGTGGTGGTGCCTGAACTGCACAGCATCTGGCTGGCTCCGCGCCTGGCAGCGCTGGTGCAGGCTGAAAAACCCTGCCCGCAAACACAGGTCTTTTCGGTGTCGTTCTCCGAGCCCAGTCTGGTGTTTCTATTGGGCGGCAATGTGACGCTGGACGGCCCCGCGCAGGCCGCCCGGGCCATGCGCGCGCAGCCAGCCTGCACCGTAGCACTGGTGGATACGCGCGACAGTGCGGCTTTTCTGGCGGCCCTTGGTCCGGACAGCAGGCGTGTCACGCATCGTGACGTTGTGCGGGGGCTGAACTATTCCAACGGGCATGTGCTGGACATCAGCCTGTACAGGCTTGAACCGGGCACCCCCGAGTCACCCTGACAGGTGCCCCGGATGGCTGATATGCCAAAGAGCCGGAATACCCCACCCTCTGCCCCCGGACCTGTTGGCCGGACCGGTGCCGTTCAGGGTAACAGGTACGCGGTCGGTTTTCAGGCCTGATTTTTTTCCAGCGTGAAGCGGAAATCGCAGTGGCTCGCCCCTTCCATGATGGTCTGGGTGCGTTCGAATGTGATCGCCGGGTTGAACCCCTTGCAGAACGTGCCGTCACGGTTGCACGACAGAATGCCCCCCAGCGCGCCCAGCCCCATGTCCCGGTACAGTTCGGCGTACCGGCAGCGCATGACATTGAAGGAGAGTTCGGTCGGGGTGGCTTCCAGCACATCCAGCCTGAGCGCGTCTTCGGCGGTCCAGAGGGCGAGCACGTTCTTCAGGTCCACAAGGTCGGGCATATGGTCGAAGCGGGCGCGCATGGTCTCGCCCTGCTGCTCGGCCGAGCGGATAACCGTGTCGCGCAGGGTCTGGGTGGCCACGGCCTCGCCATGGCTGGCGGCCAGCGTGTCATAGACCTGTTTGAGAATGCCCGCTTCGATCCGGCGCTGTTCAATGATCGGCACCTCCGCTTTTGTCACGGGTTCTTCGGGCGGGGTGGGTTCGTAGCCGCCATCCACATGGCGTTCGGTGCCGTTTACCGCCGGGTTGAACACGCAGATCAGCCGCAGGGTGTCCGTGGTGGCCCGCAGGATATGGGCATCGTTCCTGTCGAGCGCGTACAGCACGCCGGGGTAGATGGGGTGGACGTCTCCCGTGGCGCAGTTGACGACCTCGCCTTCGCCGGCGAGGCAGTAATTGGCTTCAAGGTGGTGGCGGTATTCGAGGTGAAGATCCTTGCCCGGTTCCACAAGCGTTTCGTGCAGGGAAAATCCCATGCGGTCACAGGCCAGCAGCAGTCGCGTGCTCTCCCAGCCGGGGCCGGAGGCAAAGCGCTCCGTGTTCCGCAGTTCAGAAATGTCGCGCACGATCATGCCATGTCAGCCTTCGGTATGAATGAAAAACCTGTTGCCATCATGGAACAAAATGCCCGCTGGCATCAAGGGCAGCCACCGCCTTGCAGGACGGGGTGCGGCATGGCCGCGAGCAACGCTGTCGGGAAAAGGGGGAAACATGGTGCCCGCTGACGGATTCGAACCATCGGCCCCATCATTACGAATGATGTGCTCTACCAGCTGAGCTAAGCGGGCTAGGAGTGTTTCTAGCGCGGTGACTATCATGATCGTACCCCCCACGCAACCGCAAATCTGACAAAAAAAGCGCCTGTCCCCCGCGTACGGGCGGGGCGGGTTTGCGGATTTTTTACCGTTACAGGAGAGGAATTAGGCTTTAGGGTCGGAGGGGATGAAGATGCAGCACGTCGTGACCCTGTTGAGGGAAGCACTGGCCCCCGGTCAGGATGTTCCCGTCGAGGAAGAACGGCATGTCCGTCTCCTGCGGGGCGTGACGGAATGCCGCTGCTGCGGGCATATGCAGCTCCTGCCCGAACTGGCGCCGGGAACGCAGGCCCGCTGCCGCCGCTGCAACGAACTGCTGGACCGCCGCAACCGGACATCCCCCATTGCCACGCCGCTGGCGTTCTGTATCAGCTCCGCGGCACTGTACCTGGCCATGCTGGCCTCCACGCTGATGATGCTCGACCTTTACGGGCGCGAACGCACGGTCGATATCCTGACCGGCCCACTTGAACTCCTGCATGAAGGCTGGGGGGAGGTGGCGGTGCTGGTGGCTGTCGTCACTATTCTGGTGCCGGGGCTGGTGGTGGGCATGATGCTCCTGATCCTGACCGGGGCCTTGCAGCCTACCCTGCCGTTCTGGGTGCCGCATCTGCTCAAATGGTACGAACGGCTGCGGCCGTGGTCCATGGTGGAAGTGTATATTCTGGGTGTGTTCGTGGCCTACACCAAGCTGGTGGATCTGGCCTATGTCCATGTCGGGGCGGCGGTGTTCCTTGTGGCGGGGCTGATGGTGACCATGGCCGCGACTGATGCCACGCTGGATACCGAACTGATCTGGCAGAAACGCCGCACAGACCTTTCCCTGCGGCGCATGGACGACAGCCGAGTGCGGCTGGTGTGCGAAACGGTGGACCGCACAACGCCGCTGCCGCCGTCCTCGCATATGGCGTCCTGCCTGTCCTGCGGGGTGGTGCTGGCGTTCGATGCGGCGGTGTCGGCCACCAAAGCCGTGGGGTACTGCCCGCGCTGCGGCCATACCGTGCGCAGGCGCAAGGTCGACAGCAGTGCGCGCACACTCGCCCTGCTGGTCTCGGCGGTGGTGTTCTACCTGCCAGCCAATATCTACCCGGTTATGACGGTGGTGCAGTTGGGCGGGGGCACGGGGCACACCATTATCGCCGGGGCGATCGAACTCTGGAAAGACGGCATGATCCCGCTTTCCCTGCTGGTGCTGTTTGCTTCCGTCACGGTGCCGGTGCTCAAGATCGTCGGGCTGTTCACCCTGCTGGTAGGCACGCGGCGGCATTCGCATGCGCATCTGGCGTTCCGTTCCCGGCTGTACAGGGTTATCGACGTCATTGGCCGCTGGTCGATGATCGATGTGTTCATGGTCTCCATTCTGGTGGCCATGGTCCGTTTCAACAGCATGGCCAATATTACGGCCAACGGCGGTATGGTCTGTTTTGCGGCGGTGGTGGTGCTGACCATTTTCGCAGCCCATGTCTTCGACCCCCGAACGATGTGGGACGCGGCCGGCGCCAACGGGCCGGAGGCCGATGAACCGTCCCCCAAGGGGGGTCTCAAATGGGCTCCCTCGGGGGCTCCCTCGGGGGCTCCCACAGGTTCCCCCTCAGGCTTTCCCACAGGCTTTTCTAGAGGCGGGGTGGGCGGCATGGGGGCTGACATGCACCGTGCGGGCATGGTGTGGGTCGTCCATCCTGATGGCAGGGCGGGCGGCACACCGCCGGACAAGGATTTCAACATGGAGCCGAACAGGGCGTGAACGCAGACAGGCATGACCAGTCCTCCTCCGGGGCAACCGGGGGTGGGGGCGATAATCAGGACGCGCTGGTGCGGCGTATCCGTTTTTCGATCATATGGGTCATTCCCATTATTTCCGTGCTGATCGCGGGGTTTCTGGTCTGGCGCAGTTTCATGGATAACGGGCCCGACATTACTGTCGTGTTCGATACGGCTGACGGCATTACCAGCGGGCAGACACAGGTCAAGAACAAGGCCGTGGTGCTGGGCACGGTCGAGGGTATTTCCCTGACCGATGACCTGCGGCATGTGCGCGTGCGCATTCGCATGAACAAGGGCACGGGCGACATGCTGACCGACAAGGCCCGGTTCTGGGTCGTGCGGCCACGCATCAACGGCGCCAGCGTAACCGGTCTGGAAACGCTGATGTCGGGGGCGTATATCGCGTTCGACCCCGGGCTGGATACGACGGGCCGCCCCGCCGGCCACCATGTGTCAACCTTTACCGGGCTGGAAGCGCCACCGGGCGTGCGGTCCGATCAGCCGGGCCAGACCTACATGCTTGTGTCCGATACGCTGGGCTCGATCGGGCAGGGGGCCCCGGTGTTCTTCCGTGACGTGGCGGTGGGCGAGGTGCTGGGCTATACCATGCCGCCGGGTGGGCGTGGGCCGGTGCTGATCCAGATTTTTGTGCAGGAGCCCTACGACCATTACCTGACCGCCGCATCACGCTTCTGGAATGTGTCCGGCGTCAAGGTCGGGTTTGGCGCAGGTGGGCTCAAGGTGCAGTTGCAGTCCATTCAGGCGCTGTTTTCGGGCGGGGTGGCTTTTGGCCTGCCGCCCGAGGACGATACGGCGCCAGCCAGCCAGGAGCAGACCCGGCCAGATACGGTGTTCAAGCTCTATGACAGCAAGGAAGACGCCGACAACGCCGGTTATCACGAGCGCATGCCGCTGGCCACGTATCTGACATCCTCCGTCAAGGGGTTGGCCCCCGGCGCGCAGGTGGACATGTTCGGTATCCAGGTCGGCAATGTCACCAGTGTGAAACTGGACCTGACATCCTCCCCCGGTCATCCGCGTGTGCGCGTGGGTATGGAAATCCAGCCCGAACGTGTTCTGTCGGCGCGTGAACTCCAGCATGGCGATCTGGTGGGGATGTTCCGCACGCTTGTCGCCAACGGCCTGCGGGCGTCCACCGACAGTGCCAGTTTCCTGACCGGAGAGGGCATGATCGCGCTCAACTTCGTCAAGAACCCGGACAACGCCACCACCAGCATGGAAGGCCGTACCCTGGTTATTCCCGGGCAGGCCGGGGGTATGAGCGGGATCATGGATTCGCTGTCGACCATGACCGCGCGCCTGTCCGCCATGCCGTTCGAACAGATCGGGGCGAACGCCAACAGCCTGCTGGCCCATGCCGATGCGACGCTGAACGGGCCGGATGTCAAACAGTCACTGGCCAGCCTGCGGCAGTCGTTGCAGAATTTCCAGGCGCTCTCGCACGATCTGCGCGAAGGTGTGGCTCCGCTGATGCAGCGCCTGCCGCAGATGGCCGACCAACTCGACCAGGCGTTGCAGAACGCCAACCGCCTGTTGGCCAGTTATGGCGGCAACAGCGATTTCCACCGCAATTTGCAGTCCATGGTCCTGCAACTGGGGCAGACGGCGCGCTCGCTGCGTTTCCTGTCCGATTTCCTGACCAACCATCCCTCCGCGCTGCTAGCAGGACGATAGGCATATGACACGTCACCACACAGGGCAGAGGCTGGCCCGTTTTTCGTCTTCTGTTGCGCGCATTCCTGCTGCCCTGCCCGGTTTTTCGCGCCGCGGGGTGCTGGGGGCGAGCCTGAGGGTGGGCCTGTGGGGCACCATGGCTTTCGCCCTGGCCGGATGTGCGGGAGGCGGGCCGACGCTGTATACGCTTTCGGTCGTGCCGGGGGCGGTTGTGACCTCTCCGGCAGGAACAGAGGGCGCGCCCTCTTATATAGAAGTACGCCAGCCTTCGGTTGCGTCGGGGCTGGACCGTGACAGGGTTGTGACGGCCGATAGCGGGTACAGGCTCACTGTCTCGGCCGGTGACGCATGGGCGGATTCTCTGGCCGGGCAGGTCAGTCGCGTGCTGGCGGGTGACCTTGCGCAGCGGCTGCCCCATAGCAATGTTTTTGTCGAGAACGATGCTGTCACCGCAGAGCCGCAGGCTTATGTGGAACTCTCGCTCAGCCGCTTTTCCAGCGGTCCGTCCGGTCTGGTGGAACTGGACGCCGTGCTGTCCGTCCAGTCCGCCGCAGCGGGCGTGCCTGCCGGATCGCCGGGCGGTGGCACAACCGGGACGCAGCCCTTTATCCAGCGTGTGACGCTCCGGGGCCCGGCGGTGAGCAGCACGGAGGGCATGGTGCAGGCCCTCAGCCAGCTTGTCGGGCAGGTTGCGGATCTTGCCGCCCAGCGGCTGAACACGCTGCCCCATGCCCTTCCGTCGCAGCTTCATGCGCAAACAGCACCGGATGGCAAGGCCCGGTCGCGATAAGGGCAATAGCCGCAAAAATCGGCGCATCGACAGGCGCCGATTTTCAGGACTGCGGAGCGTGAGCCCGGCTCGGCGGTCTTACATGCCGTGCGTGCCCGCAAGGTCGGCCCGCACGCGCTGACTGGCTGCCTGCATGCTGCCATGTCGGCCGGGGTCATGGTGTTCAGACGGCGGTAACTGTGTGCTGCGGCCCCCGGCGCTGGATCGTGTTATTTTATAAAACTCATGGCATGCCCCGTATATCGTATTGATGTGACCTGTTGTGGTGATGACTAATATAGGGGTTGGAAAATAATGTTGTCGCTCCGCAAAAACAGGTCTGGAAGGTGTGGAAATTCATCTTCAGTCGGGGTGACATAATAATTTTACAATCAATATTTATTGTCATGAATTGCGGGCTGAAAAACAGCACAATATATTTTTTCCATGTCGGGTTGGTCTTTGGGTGCCGGTATCAGCCCCGTGGGGCAGCCGGTCTCGTGACCCGACGTGACGTGGCAGAGTGCTGCTGCCGGATATCCGCTATTTTCCGCGACTTTCCCATATTCCCTGAGATGTGTCAGTTCCATACAGTTTCGAGTCCGAAATAAACTGGCATTTCGGATATGGAATGGTGATCATGCCTGTGCCGAATAGCGCTCAGCCGAATGAAAACTCACGAATACTATGTACCAATTTTTATAGCGACCGGTGCGCGCAGCTTGCCGCACCCACGGATTGAACGAGACGGCTAAGCGGGCCAACCAGGGGTGGTGTCGTCATGAAGTCTACACACTTGCTATCGTTCCTTTTATTGACCTCTTGTAGTGTTATCGTATCGGATCTGTTTTTTCCGGCCCAGGCTGCGACGGGTAATGCCCGGACCGGTGGAGCCAAAGCCCGAAAGGCTGTCAGCCCCAAAACCCGGCCGTCCGGTGTTGCTGTGGCCAGTGCGGGCGCGCCTGCGGGCAAAGCCGGCCATACTCATGCCGATCTTCATTCGCACACGCGGGAGGAACTGATGGTATCCTCCATGCGCCGCACTGGCGCAGGTGCGACGGAAACCATGACTCGTGTGGAAATGGACAGGTTCGTGCAGGGCAGCAGCCCGATGATGATGCTGTCGCGCAAGCCCGGCATCAATTTCGTGGCGAACGACCCGCTGGGCGTGGATACTTGGGGGTCCAGCCTGTATATGCGCGGTTTCCAGCAGAGCCAGCTTGGTGTCACGCTCGATGGCGTGCCGCTGGGCGCACAGGATTATTATACTTATAATGGACAGAGCATCAATTTTTCCATTCTGTCTGATAATATCGAACGTATGGATGTCTCGGACGGGGGTGGTGATGTGGAGGTCCCCTCCACCACCAATCTGGGCGGGTCCATCCAGATCACCTCGGCCGATCCGCATGATCATTACGGCGGAAAGGTCTCGCAGATGTTCGGGAGCTACAACGCCTTTCGCACGTATGCGCGGGTGGACAGCGGCAGGCTGAACGCCTCGGGCACGAAGTTCATGGTGTCCTATGCACGGTCGGACGGGAACAAGTGGAAAGGGTCGGGCGAGCAGTTCGACCAGCAGATGAATGCCAAGATCGTCCAGCCCATCGGGCAGGAAAGCAGCATAAAGGCGTTCTTCAACTGGAATGACGCGACCCAGTTCAACTACGCCGACCAGACGATAGACATGCTCAAACGTCTGGGGCACCGAAACGATTATTACTACCCCAACTATAATGCGGCCTATCAGGCGGCGGAGGGCATTTTCAGCGGCGCTCTGGCGCAATACAATGCACTGCCCGGTTCGGATGCGCTGGATGCGTCCTATTTCGACGGGGTGACCCATGCGGTCGATTATCTGGGCGGGCTGAACGCGCATCTGGTCCTGAACCGGCACCTGGAATGGAATTCCGTTTTTTACGGGCAGGCCGAAAACCATTGGGGCACATGGACAACACCTTATGTGCCATCCCCCAGCGGGTCGCTTCTGTCAGAGCAGGTGAATTTCGGCGGGAACCAGAAATTCGGTTTCACCTCCGCCATCCGCTACCAGATTGCCAAAAATACCATCGATACCGGCGTATGGTATGAAAACAACCGCTATCATATCGACCAGTATATGTACGCCCAGCCCTTTCCCGGCGAGGGAACGCCCGTCAGTGGCGTGCTGCATAATTTCGGCACGCCGTTCCAGCATAACTGGGGCGAGAGTTTCAATACCAATACCTTCCAGTTCCACCTGGAGGACACCTATCGCCCGCTTTCGACGCTGACGCTCAAGGCCGGGTTCAAATCCATGCTGGTCACGACCGTGGGCGGTGCCACCGCGAACGATGCCGATTATAACGGCCAGTCCCAACTGGCCAATGGCAGCCTGACCAGTGCCAAGGCGTTCCTGCCGCATTTCAATGCAGTGTGGCATTTCCTGCCCGGCCATGAAGTGTATTTCGATATTGCACGCAACATGCGGGCTTACAGTTACGGTGGCTACCAGCTTGGTTCTGCCTTTGGCGGCATTGCCAACCAGGAGACGTTCAACAGCCTCAAGAACACGCTCCGGCCCGAAACCGCCTGGGTGTACGATGTGGGATACCGCTATAATTCCAACCTCATCACCGGTTCTCTCAACCTTTACCACGCGGATTTTTCAAACCGTCTGCAGAACCTGACGGCGGGCACCATTACGCAGCCGGTCTCCACCGTCGTGAACGTGGGCAGTGTCAGCATGTATGGTGTGGATGCGGCGTTCACGGTGCGGCCGATCAGGAACCTGTCGATCACCAACAGCATCAGCTACAATCATTCCACTTATGGCGATAATATCCAGGATCAGGGTGTAACCTACAACCTCGCAGGGAAAAAGGTGATCGCGTATCCGCAACTGATGTACAAGGCCAATATTACCTACGCCTATCGCGCAGCGACCATTTACCTGGATACCAATTACATGTCCAAACGCTATTTCAGCTATATCAATGACATGTCGGTGCCCGGATACTGGATGACCTCCATGGGGGCGAGCTACAAGTTCGGCAAGGTGGGCCCGCTGCGCAATCTCAAGTTCGATCTCAATATCTATAACCTGACCAATATTTCCTACATTTCCCAGATCGGGGAAAACGGTTTTCCCCTTTCGGGGGATTACCAGTCCGCACTGGCCGGCTCGCCACGCACCTATTTCGGCACGATCAGCACGGAGTTCTAGCAGGTCGTGCAGTCCAGGCGCGGGAGGGGCTGCCCTTCCCGCGCCTGGGTGCGTACAATGCCCGGGATACGCCGTGGCATTGCACGCTGCCGGAAACGCGCCGTTGTCCCGGATGTTTTAACGGGGCAGGGGCGCGGGTAAGGCTTCTCCTGCGCCGTATTTGCCCGTAACACGGTTTTCGGGCGGCTGCGGGCATGCTGCCGGACGGAACTGTGGAGTGTCCATGAACCAACCGATTTCCCGGCCGGGGGCCGTGTCGCACCCCTTCGTGCGGAGCGTGGGGCCTGTATCCGCGCGTGTCACGAACGAAGAACTGTTTTTCGATCTGGTTTATGTTTTTCTTGTCACGCAGATCAGCCACGGGCTTTTGCACCATCTTGGCTGGCTTGGCGCGTTCCAGACCCTGATCCTCTGGTTCGCGGCGTGGCTGGGATGGCAGTATACAGGCTGGGTGACAAACTGGTTCGACCCGGCGCATCCCGCCCTGCGCGGGGTGCTGTTCGCAACCATGGCGCTGGCGCTGCTGTGCGGTGCTGCCGCCCCGGACGCCTTCGGGTCGCGCGGTCTGGTTTTTGCGCTGTGCTTTGCGGCCATGCAGGTGGGGCGTTCGGCCTTTATCGTCTGGCGTCTGCCCCGTACCCACCCGCTGGCCCCCAACTACAGGCGTATTCTGGGCTGGGGGGTGATCGCGGCCTGTTTCTGGGTTGGCGGAGGACTGGCCGACCCGCAGGCGCGGCTGGTGTTCTGGAGCCTTGCCGTTCTTTGCGAATACATTTCGCCCATGTTCGGGTTCTGGCTGCCGGGGCTGGGCCGGTCGCAGACCGCGGACTGGACCATATCAGGCGGCCATCTGGTGGAACGGTGCCAGTTGTTCGTCATTGTGGCCCTTGGCGAAACCATTATGGCGTCCGGCCTGTCCATGGCGGAGGCCGAACGCTGGTCCGGTGCCGAACTGGCGGGGTTTGGCGCAAGCTTTGCCTGCACCATTGCCATGTGGTGGCTGTATTTCGGCACATCGAGCGAAGAGGCCGAACACGCCATTGCCCGCTCATCCGATCCCGGACGCATGGGGGCGTATTTTCATTATCTCCACGCCGTGCTGATCGGCGGGATCATTGTCGTGGCGGTGGGGATGGACCTCCTGCTCGAAAACCCCTGGGACTCAGCCGAAGGGGCGCGCGGGCTGGTCATGATGGTGGGGCCCATGCTCTACCTGCTGGCCACGGTCCTTTATCGCTGGGTGGCGACGCGCCGCATTGCAGGTGCCCAGGTGGCGGGTGCGGCGGCGCTGGCCGTGCTGGCATGTGTCGGGCAGTCTCTGCCCATGCTCGCACTTGGCTGGCTGGGAACGGCGGTCCTGCTGTGCGCAAGCTGGCGGGGCAGGCCCGGAACGCTCTGAGCCCCACGGGCGCGTGGCGTTTTGGGGTGCCTGCCCTGGTGGGGCAAGTCAGGTGTGGCTATGGAACGCGAAAAGCGATATGGTGGGTTGAGTAGGTTTGTCTGTATCTCGGCACGAGACCGGGAATGAAGGGTTGGGTTGATGGGTATCCAGACTGTCTCACCGGTGTCCCAGTACCTCACCGCTGTGAAAGACGAGAGTGCCGCGGCGACCACCTACGCCACCACTGACGCGACCACCAAGCGCGAAGTGGCGGCGTTCGAGACCGCTGCGCCGTCCATTACCTCGGCCGATGGCCTGCTGAAGAACTATTCCGCGTTGCAGGTGGTGCTGGGGGCTTACGGGCTCAGCTCCATTTCGGGCGAGACCGCTCTGATCAAGGATCTGCTGACGCAGGACCCCACATCCTCCAAATCGCTGGCGAAATCGTCTGGCAACGCCACGTGGCTTGCCTTTGCGGATGCGTTCAGTACCTGGGGGGCGAATGGTGGCTCTGCCTCCGCGACGCCGTTCACCTCGGATCTCATCAGTTCCATTACCTCGCAGTTCGAGGAAAGCCAGTACGAGAACAACACCTCCAACACCGATACCGGTGTGGGCAACGCACTTTATTTTACCCGCAAGATGGGCAGCGTAACCTCCCTTGCCGGGCTCATGTCCGACCCGGTCCTGCTCAAGGTCGTCGAAACCACGCTGGGCTATGACCCGGACCAGTTCGGCGCGCTGGACTACGATCAGCAGGTCCGGATTATGAAAAGCAAGGTCGATCTGTCGAAAATTTCCACGCCGGACCAGATCCAGAAATACGCCGAACGGTATCTGGCCATGCTCCAGATCAACCCGCAGACGCCCGACAAGGCCGCAACCATGATGGACCTGTTCGGCGGTAGTTCCGACGACAGCTCCATTCTTCAGCTTTTCGGAAGCAGCAGCAGTTCCTCGTCGTTCAGCAGCCCGTATTCCGGTCTGTTCTAAGGGCCGGGCGCGTTGCCGATGCCCGGCTTCCCCAGCATGATCGCTTCGGCCTGCGCCAGTGAGCGCCATTTTGGTGAACGCCACGGTGGCGGACTCTGCCCCAGTGAACGCTCTGTCCGTGAATATTGATCAGGTGAACGCCGATCTTTCACCCCCGTCCTGCGGTCCGGGGGGCGGTCTGCCAGATCTGCTCGGCGCGATGAGGGACGCCGTGGCCCGCCCGGGTTATGACGTGCCGATCGGCGTGCTCGAGGGGCGCGTGGTCGGGCTTTCAGGGCTGACCGTCTCGCTCAGCGGGTTGTGCGATTTTACCGGGGTGGGGGATCGTGTCAGCATTTTCGGGCTGGACGGGCGCGAAACCATTGCCGAAATCGTGGCCTTCCGCGCGGATATGGCCATTGCCATGCCATATGGGTCTCTGGAAGGGATTGGCTCCGGCTGCAAGGCGACATTCGAGCTTTTCGCCCCGGAGCAGCGGCGGCTGCGCGCGGGGGGGACACTCAGCATCAACGCGTCATGGACCGGCCGCGTGCTCGACCCCATGGGCAGGCCGATGGACGGCAAGGGGCCGCTGCTGCCGGGTGGCACGCCGCAGCGCCTGCATGCCTCCCCGCCCGATGCGGCGTTAAGGGCGCGGCTTGGTCCACGGATCGACCTCGGGGTCAGGGCGCTGAACCTGTTCGCCACCTGCCGTGAAGGGCAGAGGCTGGGCCTGTTCGCGGGGTCCGGGGTTGGTAAATCCACCCTTATGGGCATGCTGGCCCGCAACACGGCATGCGATGTGGCGGTTATTGCGCTGGTGGGCGAACGCGGGCGTGAGGTGCGTGAATTCGTCGAGGACGATCTGGGGCCCGAGGGTCTGGCGCGGTCGGTTGTCGTAGTTGCAACCTCCGATACGTCGCCCCTCATGCGCCGGGAGGCAGCCTATACGGCCATGGCCGCGGCCGAATATTTCCGCGATCAGGGCAAGTCGGTGCTGCTGCTCATGGATAGTGTCACCCGTTTCTGCCAGGCCCTGCGCGAGATCGGTCTGTCTTCGGGGGAGCCGCCTGCCACGCGGGGTTACCCGCCCAGCGTGTTTGCGGAACTGCCGCGCCTTCTGGAACGCGCGGGCCCCGGCCTTGACGTGGCCGATGGCAAGGCTGGCCAGATTACGGCCATGTTTTCCGTCCTTGTCGAAGGTGATGACCATAACGAGCCCGTGACGGATGCCGTGCGTGGTATTCTGGACGGACACGTGGTCATGGAGCGCCGCATTGCCGAATCCGGGCGGTACCCGGCCATCAACGTTCTGCGCTCGCTGTCCCGCACCGTGCCGGGCTGCAATGCCCCGGCCGAAAACGCGCTGGTGCAGGAAGCCCGTGCCGACCTGTCCACCTGGGACGAAATGCAGGACATGGTGCGCCTGGGGGCGTACCGTCAGGGCAGCGACCCCAAGGTGGACAAGGCCATTCGCGTTGCCCCGGCCATTGAGGACGTGCTCAAGCAGGGGCGGGGGGAAAAGGCGACGCTTGCGGACAGTTTCGCGGCGTTGCGCACAGCCCTTTCAAAGCCTGAGCCTGCATAATGGACCCACGCAACCGTACGCTGCATGCGCTTGTCCGGTTGCGCAGGACCGAGGCCGACCGGGCGCGCGCAACGCTTGCCAGAATGCTGGCGGATGAGCAGGCCGCGGCCGATCTGGTGCAGGCCAGTCGCGCACGCATAGAGAGCGAGCGCCAGGCCGCGATGGGGGACGCCACGTTTGCGACCGCCTTTGGAGACTGGCTGCCCGTCGGGCGGGAGGCGGTGGAGCGTGCCCAGACCGGGCTGGATGCGGCCAGGCGGGCGAGCGAGCAGGCGCGTGTGGCCATGATGCAGGCCAATGCGGCGCTCAAGGCGGCGCAGGCCATTGTGGACAAACGCCAGGAGGAAGAAAACGAAATCCGTACCCGACGCGAACAGAACGAGATAGACGACCTGTCACGCCGGACAAGCATAAACTTAACATAGTCTTTTCATGACCCTACAAAGCCATATCAGGGCCGTGCCGTGCCGGAATCGGGCTGAACCGGGTGCCAGGGGCCGTATTTCCTCCTGTTTCGTCCTTGAGAAACTGGCAGGCGCCCGCTATCGCTGTTCAGGAAGGTCAGACAGCGATCGAACCCGCGCGATCAGGCATGCCAATGGCCGCAAGCAATTAGGATAGCGAATGCAACAGACAGAGCAGCCGACACCGAAGGTATTTATCGCAACGCCTTGTTACGGTGGAATGGTGACGCAGGATTACATGGAATCCGTTATTGCCTGCACCAGCGTGCTGCGTATTCCCATGACGCTTTCCCTGCTTGGTGACGATGCCATGATCAGCCGGGCCCGTAACACACTCCTGCATCAGTTCTTCACGCGTTCCGACGCCACGCATATTCTCTTCATCGATGCCGATATCGGCTTCCCGGCTGAAGCCCCCGCCCGGCTGCTGGCTGCGGACAAGGATGTCGTGGCCGGCATGTACCCGATCAAGGACCGGTTCTGGGACAAGGCGACGCATGACAACGTGCTGCACGGCGAATCCCAGGACGAAGCCTCCCTGCGTTATGTGGGGGAAACCGCGGCCATGCATGAGGCATGGGAAAAAGGCCCCCTTATCAAGACGCATTACGTCGGAACGGGTTTCATGATGATCAGCCGCAAGGCGATTGCCACGATGATCAAGAGCTACCCCGAGACCGCCTATCGTCGCATTGATTCGTCGGGCGAGGGGGATGGCACGCAGTTCCATGCGCTGTTCGACGCCAGCATAGACCCCGAAACCGGCACCTATCTGAGCGAGGATTTCACGTTCTGCCGCCGCTGGCGCGAAATCGGCGGCGAAGTCTGGCTCGATACGTCGATCTCGCTCACGCATACAGGGCGTGCGTCTTTCCGTGGCAATCCGGCCAGCCGTCTGGGCATGGCACACCGTAAGGGCGCCTGACAGGCGCGGTAGCACCCCATGGCAAAGAACAACAACCACCCCACCATTATCAAGCATGGCGGCGACGACCACGAAGACGCCCATCATGGTGGCGCGTGGAAGATAGCCTATGCCGACTTCATGACGGCCATGATGTCGTTCTTCCTTGTCATGTGGCTGCTCAACGCGACGACGGACGAGCAGCGCAAGGGGATTGCGCAGTTCTTCAACCCCATGGCCGAACGCGAAACCCACTCGCAGCCGACGGATTCCATGCTTGAGGCCCAGCCTTCTCCGCTCACGGGTGGTACGTCGGTCAAGCGCATCAAGGACGGGGAGACATCCACCAGCCCGGATACGGGGCAGGGTGCCGGTTCGGGCAGTGGCGAGGCGGCGGAACAGGGTGTTGCGGGCGAACTGGCGCGTATGGCGGCGTCCAATGACATCACCGCTGGCATCCGCGCGCAGATTGCCACCGTGCGGCCCAGTATCGTCCCTATCGGCGGTTCGGGCACCGGGAGCGCGAAAAATCTCGGCTATATCGGTGCTGACGGCGCCACCCCGGCGGATGCGACGCAGGACCAGGCCGACACGGACCAGGCCAGTGCGTTCCAGGGCGACCAGCCCCAGACCGAACAGGCCCAGATCAATAAAATGACCCAGGGCCTGGAAGGGGCGATCCAGAATAATCCCGATCTGCGCGGCGCCTCGTCCAATGTGTCCGTCAAGGTCGGGCGGGACGATATCCGGATTGAACTGCGTGACGCGGATAACGCGCCCATGTTCGATTCCGGTTCGGCCGTGCCCAATAGCCGTGGCCGCAAGATGCTGACCGAAATCGCAAACTGGCTGGCCCCCATGCCCGAAACTCTCTCCATTATCGGGTATACCGATGCGGCATCCTACCGCTCGGGCAAGGCATGGGGCATGTCCAACTGGACTCTGTCGGCCCTGCGTGCCGACCATGCGCGTGAAGCGCTGGTGCATGCCGGCTACCCCGACACCAAGATACTGGACGTGTCAGGCCGGTCCGACCGTGACCTGGCCATTGCGTCCGACCCGTCTGCGGCGGGGAACAGGCGCGTGGTGCTGGTGATGCACAGGCGTTTTGCCGACCCGGCCGCCGATACCGCGCAGCCTTCCGTCGCGGCTGCCCCTGCCCCGTCTGTGTCCCAGCCCCAGTCTCAGGTCCAGACACCACCCGGTACGAATACACAGTAATAAACGGTTCTTTCCGTAGCGCCCGGAAAAATGCGTGAACTTCGGGCGCTGCATCATTTAAGGGCGGACATTCCGCCCGGAAAACCATAAAAAGCCGCAGGTCGCCCTGGCTGCCCGGCACATGAATTATGAAAGTGGAGACTGCTCAATGCTTTTCCTCGGCGGGCTTATTTTCGCGATGCTCTGCGTTTTTGGCTCGTTTGTGGCCTCGGGGGGTGTTCTGGGGCCGCTTCTGGCTTCCATGCCCTTCGAGTTGCTGACAATTCTGGGGGCGGCGACGGGTATTTTCGTCATGGCCAACTCCAAGGATGCGCTCAAGCAGCTGGTGGGCGACCTCAAACTGACACTTGGCGGCCCGCGCTATGACAAGGCGGCCTATATCGAACTGCTTGTGACCCTGTTCAGGTTTACGCGTCTGGCACAGGCCAAGGGCAACATGGCGCTTGAAGAGCATGTGGAAAACCCGAACGAAAGCTCCATTTTCGCACTGGTGCCCAAACTCAGGGACGACCCGCCCACCCGCGACCTGATCTGCGACTATCTGCGTCTGGTCAGCCTGAATGTCGAGGATGCCTACCAGCTCGATGAGGTCATGAGCCGGGAGCTGAAGAAAAACCAGCACGAAAGACTGCGTGTTTCCGCCAGCCTGCAAAGTATTGCCGACGCTCTGCCCGCCCTGGGCATTGTGGCCGCGGTGCTGGGGGTCATCAAGACAATGGCCTCCATCAGCAAGCCTCCCGCCATCCTGGGTGAAATGATTGCCGGGGCCCTTGTGGGCACATTCCTTGGTGTGCTCTTATCGTACGGTGTCGTCGCACCGCTGGCGTCAAAGATGCGCGATGTGATAATGCAGGACGGGCGTTATCAGGATATCATCAGAATCGTGTTTGTGGCGCATCTTCAGGGTAGCCCGCCCCAGATCAGCGCGGAAATCGGGCGTAAGGATATACCGCATGCCTTCATGCCGTCATTTACCGAACTGGACGTCGCATTGTCTGAGTCCTCTAACCACGCGGCAGGGACAGCCTGAGCAGGCTTCCGCCCAACCGGAGGGGGCCGTGCAGGCTCGGCGTATCTGATGGGCATGATCGTTACAAAACCGTCGACCGTGACAGAGCAGGCGCAGGACTCCTCGGTCTCCAGCCTGCTTGCGGCAATAACCCCTGTTCAGCCCGCGGTCTCTGCTAAAGCGGGCGGTGCGTTCAGGAACACGTATGCCAGCAAGCAGGGTACGTTCGGCACCATTCTCAATGGCATGACGCATACTACCCAGTATGACGGGCAGGCGGATAGTACGGCGGGCACGTCAACCGGGTCGAACGCGACCGGCACCGCATCCGCCACAGGTCAGGCCCAGCGTTCAGGCACGGCATCGTCCAGCAAAAATGCGACTAACGACGACCCGGCGTCCAGCAGCACGTCGGGCGACGCATCTGGCAGCACGTCCGCAGGGGGCTCCGCCGCGCCATCCGACGGGCAGAGCGGTGTGGCGTCCACCCCGTCGGCGTCGCACAATGCGGCGCAGGGTATTGCGGACAGTTCTGGCAAGGCGCGGAAAGCCCGTTCTGCCGCTGACGCATCGGGCGACGCAGCGGCCCAAACCCAGCAGGCAGACCAGACGTTGCCGTCGTCCATGACGGCACAGGCGGCACTGGTTCAGGCGCAGGCGGCCTCTCAGACCGCGCCAGCCGGTGCAACATCCGGCACATCGTCTGATATGCCGGCTTCCGCGACGACCGGCAGCGCCACAACGACCGATGCGGCCAGCACAACGACATCCCCTGCCACGCTGGCGGGGTCACCCCTGCTGATGGCGCAGGAGGTCTCTCTTGCAGCAGCTTCCGCCCTGCCGGCGGGAACGGATGGTGCCGGTACCGCTGCTTCGCAGGCCGGCAGCGGCAGCGCGCCCGGCGCAGCCAGTGCGTTACATGCGGCGCAGGGGAGCGCGTCGGCTCAGCAGGGGACGGCAACCCCGGCTGTGAGCCTTTCTGTGGCCGATGGGTCTTTGATGGCGCCCGTGTCATCCCTGTTCACCACTACGGGGCAAATCGGGCGGGATGCGCGCTCGTCCCTGTCCGATGCTCTTGTGTCCGCTACCGCACAGGCGCAGGCCGCAACCGCTTCCGTCGCGGATACGCAGAACGCATCCGCGGCCAATACCCCGGCCCAGATGGCGGCTGCCGCCAGCGCGGCCGATACGACCGGGGCTGCCACCGCCACAGCGGGGCAGGACCAGGCGTCTCTCGGCCCGGACGGGTTGCCGGTTTCTGGTTCGGCCGTTCTGGCCTCGGGCAGCGCGGACCAGCTTGCGACGACTGTCGGTCATGCGTCATCCGGCCAGTCCGGTTCGTCCTCCGGGCAGGACGGCGGCAATGCGGGGCAGGGCGCTGCGGCGGCGCCGTCGGGTGTCATGCCGCAGATCAATCTTGCTGCCACCACCACCACGTTTGCCGCCGCGCTCGAGCAGAAAACCGCGCAGGTGCAGAACGCGCAGGGTCTGAACCAGACCGAAACATCCGCCGAACTGGAAGGTTCGGCCCCGACCGCCACATCCCTGTCGCAGTCGACGGATGGAACAACCGCCGTGTCCATGACCGTCATGACCGATGACGCAACACCGGTCCATGTCAGGCTTGAGGGCACGGACGGCGTGACCACGGGTGTCGTGCTGCAGAGCGAGGACTCGGTGACCGCCCGGCATCTGGCCAATACACGCCATGAACTGGTGGCGGCTCTTGGCGCGGCGGGTGTCGATGTGGGCAACCTGAAGATAGACATCGTGACCGCCAGCCAGGGGGGCGACACCAGCTACGATCAGGGGGCGTCTGGCGGGTCTTCCGACAATGGCGGCGCGTTCGCTGGCATGGCCGGTAATGGCGGTGGGCAGGCAGGCGGGCAGACCTATGCCGGCGCGACCCAGAACGGCACGACCGGACTTCTGGCCGCGACAGATGCGGATAATGCCGATACCGGCGCCGAAGCCATTGCGCGACCCACGGGCATGTATGCTACAAGTGGCATCAACATCACTGCCTGACGGAGGCACGGGGAGGGGAGGGAGAGCATATGACGACGTCGACGGTCAGCAACGAAATAAAGGTGATGCAGGCGGCGGAAGCCTCGGCTAAAAGTGCTGCCAACACCGCCAGTTCGTCGTCTTCCTCCAGCGCGTCGTCTTCGACAAGCGCTCTGTCATCTCTTGCGAATAACTATACCACGTTCCTGACACTGCTGACCACGCAGCTCAAGAACCAGGATCCCAGCAGCCCGATGAGCACGGACACCTTCACGTCCGAACTGGCGCAGTTTGCAGGGGTGGAACAGCAGGTCCAGACCAATACCAACCTGTCGACCCTGATTTCCCTCAACGAAGACAGCCAGCTGACCTCCGGTAGCAGTCTGGTGGGCAGCACGGCAACGGCCAGCACCACGACATTGCCGCTGCAGAACAAATCCGCGTCGCTGAGCTTTACCGGAACGTCGGGCAGCATGGTCGCGATCGCGGTTGCCAATTCCGGCGGCACGATCGTGAAGGATGCTCTGGTGAGCCCGACAACAGGCACCAATACTTGGACTTGGGACGGCACCAACAACAGCGGAACTCAACTGGCCGATGGCGCCTATACCGTGTCCGTCCAGACGATCGATTCCTCGGGAACCACCTCGGACGTTCCGTTTACCGTCAGCGGCACCATAACGGGTATCGAGAAGGGCTCTTCCGGCGTGATGGTGAACATGGGCAGCGCCAGTATTCCCATGTCCGACGTCGAGAATGTTTCTACCTCATCTTCGGATACGGACACGTCATCCGATTCCGATACGTCGTCCGCCGATTCCTGACTGTCCGGGGCGGGCTATGTCGGGCCGGACGCCTGATATGCCCGCCTGCCCGGCCGGGGTGACGTCATGCGAGGTCCAGCGCGTTTGACGACGCCAGGATATTAATGCCCGATGTCACGGGAATGCAGCTTTCGCGCGCAGGGCGATTACCGGCGTTTTCCGCACTGTTCATTCTGGCGCCAAGGGGAATAAAGGCGTCTTCGTTCAGGCGGTAGCCAATGCCCCAAAGGGTCGTAAACGGTTCGTCTATGCCGAATTCGCGTATTTTCTTGCGGATTTTGCAGATCATGACATCGATGACCTTGCCGTGTGGCTCGCTTTCTCCGGCGTAAAGGCTGTCCAGCAGCGTTTCCTTGTTCAGCACCTGTCCTTTGCGAAGGGCCAGAAGCTCGACCAGATCATATTCGCGCCGCGTCAGCGGTACCAGCTTTCCATCGATATGGCTGACCCGCCGTTCCGGACTGACCGAAAGCCGCCCGACCTGTAGCGTCAGGCTGTCATGGCCGCTGACACGTCGGACAATGGCGCGCAGTCGCGCCAGCAGTTCCACCGGTTCGACGGAAATTGGCACGCAGTCATCGGCCCCGGCGGACAGTACGTCGGCTACTGTGGTTGCGGCAAGGGTGCGGGCAATGATCAGCAGTGGTGTGGGCACGCGGCTTTTGCGGATATGGCGGACCAGGCGTGGGTCAGGTGTCGCCTGCTGGATAACGGCCAGGTCGTAATGGGAGCGGCGCAGGGTCTCGGCAACGCCTTCCGGGCCTGACATGGTAATGGAGATCATGCCTTCCAGCGCGGCCTTGGATAATCCGTTGCACGGCCTGCTGTCGCCCTGGGTCGAAGTGTCACCGATGCACAATATCCGCATTGCTGTTTCCGTCTCTAATAGGCCCGACATCTCTGTTCAGTCGCCGGGCGGTGCCATGACGGCAGAGCCGGCGTGCCTGTGGTCGGGATGTCACGTCAGGCAAAGGTCGTGATCAGGCTTTTAAAATTTTGTCACATCAACCGGCCCGGTTCTGTTCGGCCGCCGGTGGCCTGGGCAGGTCAGTGCAAATCCGCGCTAAGGCGTTGCACCATTGTTTCGGATCAATACAATCTCGGGGATATTCGGACCGAAGGCAAGAAAAACCGGGTCGGAGAGACAAAAAACACCTTGGCTAAGGCGGGGCCATCTCATAAAATAGGCGTGTATTGCTTCTTTGGTCATGGCCAGTGGGGCAGGCGCGGGTCTGGTGTCATGCGTGGCCCGGTTTTTCGTATCATGGCAGGGCGCGTCATCGCCATTGGGTGAATGACAGGCGGCATCCTGCCGGTGGCGGAACTGGCCCGGAACGGCCTGGTTGCGCGGACTGCGGGGCGGTGTATGGGCTCTTGCAGGCATATTTGATAAGCGTAATGTCGGTGCCCGGCTGTTCGGTCCGCCGGGACTTTTCTTGATAGGGATCATGACATGGCAGATACTACGGCAGCCTCGGCGCTGGCTTCCAGCCTGCGCAATCTCACGACTGCAACGTCTGAGGCGACCTATCGCAGTTCCCGCCCCGAACACGCGGTGGGCAAGGGGATCAGCATCGTCAAGCAGGGTGTCGATGGGTCGTCTTCTTCCATCCAGTTCGATGCGTCGGGCCAGATTATTCCGACCGGAAAGGCTGAAAAAGCCGAATCCGCCACGGCAAGCGCCGTTGACCTTTTTGCCTGACTGGTCTTCTCACCCTGCCCGGGGCCATGATACCCACGGCCGCATGATGGGCCGGGCCTAGCCCTTTCAGGATGAATGACACGTGCATTTTAGCAAGGTTCCGCGCGTGAAACGCTGTTTTGCCGTTTCGCTTGCCGTGCTTCTGTCTTGTTCCGTCGCCATGCCGGTTTTGGGTGCGGGTCGGCGCACGCAGCCCGTGCGGCATGACCGTGCGGTGCCGACCGGTACGAAAAAGCCGACCAGCCCGGAGCAGGCTGCTGCCCAGTCCGCCGGTCAGTCTCCCGGGCAGTCAGCACCCCAGCCAGATGCATCATCCCCTGCGGCGGCAGGTGCTGCGTCGCCTGATGCCGTTGTACTCAAGGGTCTGCCCGCCGCCTGGGCGGCGACCGTTCTAGACAAACCTGCACCACCGCCACCTGCCGCGACCGGCACCCGGGCGGCCAGCGACAGCCCTCATGACAAAAATGGCAGAACCGCCAAATCCAGCCCGGCAAAAACGGGGGCGCAGGCCGGTGCCGCGCTTGCCGCGGCTGGGGCGGCAGTTCAGGGGGCGGCAGCGGCTGCCTCATCCCAGGCGCGGATTTTAATTCCCACACCGGCGGGCGTGGGGCTTGCCGCGTTCCAGAGCGGGAACCGCTTTATTATTGTTCTGGACAAGGCCGAGGCCATGGATACCAGCGCCCTGCGGGGTGACGGTATTTTCTCGGGCCTGACAGTCACGACCCTGCCGGATGCGACCCTTATCCAGGTGCCGCTTCCCGATACCCGCGCACTCTACCTTTCGCAGCAGGTGGAAGGCTGGATTCTGGGCGACAAACCGCCCCCGGGCGATTACGGGGACCGTCGGGTCATCAACCCGCGCAAGGCTGATGACGGTATTCTCTACCCGATGCGCCGTCCCGGCCGGGTGCTTTCCATTACCGATCCGGCGTCCAGAACGCGGCTGCTGGTCGGCACCTCCACAACCGATGACGGCGGTATTCTCTCCCTGCGCTCGGGCGAGGGGTACGATGTCTGGCCCACGACGGAAGGTGTGGTCGTGGCGGCCTGGTCGCAGGGCATAGGGCTGCGTGCAACGTCCGACGGTGCGTTGCTGAGCATGGATGGCAAGGCGTTTCCCGATACGGGGGCGGCTGTTTACGCCAGCGATGTCGACTTCAAGTGGCTTGGCCTTCGGGATCTGCCTCTGCCGGAACTGGCCCAGCGTTTTCGCGCGGCAACGCTGGCGGCGGCGGCGTCCGAACCGGCGCAGCGTTTTGCCCGTCGGCTGGACGCGGCAAAGGCCGCTTTCGCCCTCGGCTCTTTTGTGGAAGCCCGTGGAATCCTGACCGTCGCCTTAGAGGACGACCCGGAGGAAGCAACGCAGCCGCAGGTCAGGTTTCTGCTGGCCGCGTCGGAACTGCTGAGCGGGAACCGCCAGGGCGCGTCCCTGCTGGAAGGCCCCTGGCCGGACAACCAGCAAAGAGCGG
This sequence comes from Acetobacter sp., assembly GCF_047723915.1. Lineage (GTDB taxonomy): Bacteria > Pseudomonadota > Alphaproteobacteria > Acetobacterales > Acetobacteraceae > Acetobacter. The sequence goes on from NZ_JBDOBQ010000002.1 coordinate 59,335, forward strand.
TGCAGCTTTGGCGGGGGCTGTATCTTGCCGCGCTGGGCGGGCGCGATACCGAGGCATCGCATTTGCTGGCGCGGGATTTCGGGCGGCTTAGGAGCTACCCTGCCGCCGTGCGTGACACCATTCTGCCGGTCGCGGCGGAAGAGATCGGGCGGTACGGCTCCCAGGAGGATGTCGAGGCCCTGGGCAAGCTGCCCGCCGGGGCGCCGTATGAGCTGGTCAGCGCCTTTACCCAGCTCCGCTCAGGGAAGCGGAAAGAGGCTTATGCCGCTTTCCAGAAACTGGCCAGCGCCAAGGACCCTCTTGTGGCTGAAAAAGCCATGGAGCAGAAAATCTCGCTCGACTTGGCCAATGGCAGCATGACCCCTGCCGCCGCGGCCGATGCGTTTGAACTGCTGCTGGCGGATGCGCGACTGGCCGGGCGCGAGGCCGCCGTGCGCCTGTTGCAGGCCGACGCCTACATGCGGGCGCAGAACTGGTCCGCAGCCCTTGGCGCCATCGACAACGCACTGACGTCTTCCGCCCCGACAGCAGACTCCGTCACCACGCCGCTGTTGTTCCAGACCCTGGCGGGTATTGCCGCACAGGGGGCCAAGGAGTCTGACAAGAAGGCCCTGCTCTACGATACGGCCATGCTGAAATCACATCTGCCCATCTTGCCGCCGGGTGAAAAAAAGGCGGAAATCCTGGCGGCTTACGGTACGATGTTGCAGGGGCTGGGCCTGCCTGACGACGCGGCCCAGGCGTATTCCGACGCCATTCCCATGCTGGATGCGCCCGATGCCCGTGCGCGGGCGGGGGAAGGGCTGGCCAATGCCGACCTTGCACGCAAGCGCCCGCAGGATGCCGTCACCGCCCTGACCAGGACAGACGCACCCGACCTGCCGGATGATATCAAGTCTGCCAGACGGCGGGCGGCGGCACGTGTCGCCCTTGCTTTGGGTGATCAGGCCAAGGCGTTGTTCCTGTTGCAGGGCGATACCAGCCCCCAGGCCCTGGATACCAGCGCAGGTATTCATGAGGCGAAAAGCGAATGGGCGATGGCGACAGCCGATCTGCGCATTGTGGCCGAGACGGCTATCCCGCAGGCCGGGGCGCTGTCCGAGAGCCAGCAGGCGCTTGCCCTGCGTCTGGCGTCGGATGCGTCGCAGGCGGGGGATCATTCGACGCTGGACTGGATTGCGGGACTTGTGGGAAGCCGCGCATTGGGTGGCGATAATGACCGGATGTTTCGTCTGCTGACCCAGCCCACCGATGCGTCGGTGGCGACGGCGGCACCCTGACAGGTGAGCCAGCCCCGGGGGCGGACCGAAAGATCCGATAGCTGACAGGGCAGGGAGCCTGCGGCAGTTCTGCCGCAGGCTTTTGCTATCGGGCGGATTTTTTAAAAAGCCGGGACTTTCAAAAGGTTCGCGCCTTCAGCCTGGGCAAAGACCGGCCAGACTGTCGTGCGTGGCTTTGAAAAATCCGTTTTCAGTATCCACTCAGGACCTGCGCCCAGTGTGGCAGAACAGGGCACGCCTGGATCAGCAGCGTGAGCGTGAGGCCCACCGCGAAGGATGGTCCCATCGGGCGAGCCCAGGTCCGTTCCGGCCCGTCCAGATAGACATGTCTGGGGGGCGGGGTGTTGAGCGCGCGCAGGAGCACGCAGGACAGCCAGTGGAACACCGCGCTGGCCAGCAGGAACATCGCCACATGGGCACTGCCGACCCATGCGCCGCAGGCGGTGGCCATGGTCATATCCCCCCCTGACAGAAAATTGGCGCGTAAAGAGATGGACAAGAAAATCAGCGCCAGGCTGACGGCCACCCATGCGGCACCCGCCCCCAGGATCGCGGCATTGGCGCTGTCATGCAGGGCGTTGTTGACAAGCCCCGCCAGCAGCATGGGCACCAGGACATAGGTTGGCATCCAGCCTTCCGTGTAATCCAGCAGGGCGGCAAGGCAGGCGAAATTGAGCGCGACCGCATTGGCCAGGGCGAGATGCAGCGGCATGCTGGCCAGAAAAATGATGCACAGCGCGGATGTCAGCAGGCAGCTTGCCGTGATCTCGCGCCGGCGTTGCGCGCCGGGGGCGGTTGCGTGTGCGCGTATGCCCCCGATCATGGGCAGCCAGCGCAGCATGGCCCGGTAAAGCAGAACCGATACAGGAAACCACAGCGCTATGCCCAGGCCCGCCATGCCGGCCCTGCTGTCGTGCGCAAGCTGGCTCCAGACAAGCATGACCGCCGTTGCCGCAGCAGACAGGAGCATGTCGCTCATGGCGTGCGTCCATATCCCGTTCTGGCCTGATCCATTGCGCCGTGCATCACCTGCCCTGTCTTGAATCCCGATCTAGCCATATCCGACATCGGCGCCGAAGCAAATCTCGCACGGTCGAGAAAACTGTGGATTTCGGTGCTGCCCCACGGTATTCATTGGCGCTCAGGGACCGTGATGGGCCTATGTCGGAATATTCAGACGCGCGCAAACGCGGGAAGGACATAAACGCCACATGCTCGAAGCACTGTCACCCCACACCGCGCAGACTGGCACCGGAACCAACCTGCTGGGTCTGGCCGAACGTCGCATGCAGTGGTTGCAGACGCGTGAAACCGTTCTGGCGGGTAATGTCGCCAATGCCGATACGCCCGGTTACGCGGCCAAGGATATTGCGCCCTTTCAGGGTGTGTTGCAGACGCAGATGTCCATGACGCTTGCCCAGACCGAGGCGGGGCACCTGCCCGGCCGTGCCGGGGGGGCGGAAGCACGCAAGGTGAGGGGCCCGTCAGCACCGGACGGGAACGAAGTGCAACTGGAAAGCGAACTGGAAAAAGTGGCCGATACCAACGACCAGCAGCGTTTTGCGACGAATGCATACAGTACTTATATGTCAATGTATGCGATCGCTCTGGGTACAAGCGGTAGCTAGGCGGAACGGATATGGATTTTTCGGATACCATAGGCATTTCCGCCGCAGGCATGCAGGCACAGGCTGACCGGCTGCGGGTCGTGTCTGAAAATCTGGCCAACCAGGAAACGACTGGTACGACCGCGGGTTCCGACCCGTATCGGCGCAAGACCATCACTTTCAAGGAAACACTGAACCACCAGACCGGCGCATCCGGCGTCCAGGTCAAGAATATCGGTCAGGACCAGACCCCGTTCGAAACACGGTACGAGCCCGGTCATCCGGCGGCGGACGCCAAAGGGTATGTCAAGGTGCCGAATGTGAACATGATGGTGGAAGTCATGGATTCGCACGAAGCGCAGCATTCCTACGAGGCCAATCTGAATACGATGCAGATTACCCGCTCCATGCTGACCCGCACCATCAATTTGATGAAATAGTACAAACGGCCTGTTCTCAGGCCAAAGGCTGCGTGTACGCGCCGCGTGCCATCGCAGGGGGCTGTACCTTCAGCCCTGCCGACAGAAATTTCCCGACAGTTCCTTTGCCTGCAACCGCCCCGCCGGGGTGGAGGGGGGAATTGTCACATAAGGGCAATCCGTGTCCCGTCAGCAGCGCGGTCTTGTCGGGGCATGCTGGAAAAGGGCTTTGTCTTCAACTGCTTTGCTCGGGCCATACGCGGTTTGTCGGGTACATGGCAGCACAACCCGAGCGGGAGTGGCGGCTGGTTCGAACAAAAAAGGCATGAATGCGGCAACAGCAACGCTTGACAGACGCCTGCGGTTCGCCGCATCAACAAGAAATGTAGCGTTAAATTTTCCGCCTGATGACTGCATGATTCAGGAAAAATAAAAAGAGACCGATTTATATGAAATATGAATGGGTTGGCTGTATGGAAATGCGTCGCGCAAAGTCGGTCCGGGAAGGCTGGGCCTGATATTTGGACCGAAGGTCTGTTATGTGCCCCACGTTTCAAAACGTGACAGGGCATCCCGTATTAATCGTCGGCAGTGACCGGCAGGTGAGCTAGGTCGTCATGCTAATACCCCGTTTGTCTTTCGGGAAGCTTGTGCATATTTCGTCAAGTCTCATGACGCTGTTGCTGGCGATGAACATGCACGCGCTTGCCGGTCATTTCAGAGACGACACGTCGGATACGGGCGGTCAGTCACTGGGTCAGCCTGCTGCCGCGGCGGCACCGGCCAAGGCGGATGATACCCACGGGGCAGAGAGCGACGCGTCGAATTCGGTTACGGCAACACACCGCGACCGTAATTCTCTTGAAGGCTGGAAGTCTGTTCTGCCCGCAACAGCCGATGCGCCGGAGACGGCGGCTGCCTCCGCGACACCTGCTGCTGAGGTAACCCCTGAACCCGCTGCCGCCCCTGCGGGCGGGACAAAGGTGATCACGGCCGAGGCTGACTGTCCCAACGATATTTCCTGCGCGGGCGGTGCTGTGCTGGTGGCAAGCCAGTCCAATGAAAGCGACCCCGCCGTGAACCGGGCCGAGACGGACCTTGTCAAAGGTCTTCTGGCGCGCCAGACCGATGTGGATAGCGAGCAGAAGAGCCTGGAAGTCCAGAAACACGTGCTCGACGCTGCAAAAGCCGCACTGGACGAGAAAATGCGCGTGCTGGATACATCCCTTGCGGTGCTGGCCGAAAAGCAGGCCGCCCACCGGGAGACGCTTTCTGCCGAGAACGAAAGGCTGGTGCGGATCTATGAGGAAATGCCCCCCAAGGAAGCCGCCGCGGTTTTCAATATCATGGATATTCACGTGCTGGTTTCAGTCGCCAGCAAGATGACGCCGCGCAAGATTTCGGCTGTCATGGGCTTCATGATGCCTGAGCGTGTCAATCTGGTTTCTCAGTATATGGCGGGTGTGCGCAGCTTCCGGCCCGCCCATCCGCCCGGCACCGAGAGTGCTGCGGACGGCACGGCAGCGTCCTGGCTTGCGGGAAGTTCCACGACCCAGCCTGCGCGGGAGACGTTGAAGCTGTCGCGGCAGTAAGAGCGGCGCGGGCGATACGCCAGCAGGCCCTTGCTGTTGGTGTGCGGGTGTGGTTCATGCGCTTGAGCATGAAGTGGTTGCGGGAAGTCGGGCGCTTTGCCCGTTGACCTGATACGGCGACATGGGCCTGGCCGGTCCATACGGATAAGGCATATGCAAGTCTTGAGTGACAGGAACTGGTGTCTATGACGATCAAGTGCCGGATTGCAGTCTGTCTGACCCTGCTTGTCGCGGGGTGCTCGCCGGATACGGTCGTCAGTCATCTGACCGGGCGGGAATGCAATGCCGGCTATATTCAGGAAGGGCAGGACTGGTGCGCGCCGCCCGAACGCCCGCCGGCCCCCCAGCCTTACTGCACGCAAAGCTGGAACGGTGTGGACTGCTGGAGCCGCCCGGACCTTATGCCCAATGTCGCGCGTTCGGTGGCGCAGGGGCCCACGGGTCTGACGCAGGACCAGAATGCGAACAGGCTGAATATGCCGATCAAGCAGATCCCGCCGACCAACGACTATATCCCGTGAAGGGGCGTGGTGTCGGGGGCAGGGCCTTCGCTTTTCAGGGTCTGTCTGTCATGGCGCATGACGCGGAATGACGTTATCCACGCGGGAGCGTGCAGGGCGCCGGAAGTGGAGCCCTGCCCTGTCCGCCCCGCCTTGACGCGGATTATGGTGCAATGGCAAGGCGAATGGGTGTTGAATGGTTGAGTTGACCGGAGGATTATGTGACGTTCCGATCCCATGTTGCGATAGCGTAGTGGCCGCGTGATGCAGAATTTCCTGGCCAGCCTGAAAAGCCTTGGGCGTACGCGTCTGTTTGCACTTGGGGCTGCGGCGGCATTGCTTCTTGGGGTTATCGGGGTTTTTGCGTTTCGCAGTACCTCCCAGTCGATGTCCCTGCTCTATGGCGATCTCGACCTGAACGAAACCGCCCAGATGGTCGAGGACCTGAACAAGGCCCATATTTCCTCGACCACCAGCCCGGACGGCACCAGCCTGTATGTGCCGCGCGACAAGGTAGCCAGCGCGCGCCTGCTTTTGGCCCGGGACGGACTGCCGAGCGGGGGGGCTGTAGGGTATGAGCTGTTCGACAAGAGCGGCACCCTGACAAGCACGCAGTTCGAGCAGAATATCAACGAAACACGCGCCATGGAGGGTGAACTCGAACGTTCGATCCGCCTGCTGCGGGGCGTGCGGAATGTGCGCGTTCATCTTGTTCTGCCGCATCGTGACCTGTTTTCGACCCAGACCAGCCCGTCCCAGGCCAGTGTCGTGCTCGATATCGGGCGTTCGGGGCGCATGGCGGCTGACGGTATTCTGGCGATCCAGAACCTTGTCGCCGCCGCCGTTCCGGGGTTGCGGCCGCAGAATATTTCCATTGTGGATACGCGGGGCGATGTTCTGGCCAAGCCGGGTGACCCTGATAGTGCGGCGGGCCAGGAATCCACACTGGAAAAACTTCGTGGCGCGGAAGAGCAGCGTCTGGCGCAGGCGGTGGAGGACATGCTTATTCCCACGCTGGGTGCGGGCCATGTGCGCGCCCGCGCGGCCGTGACCATGAACACGGACGAAATCCGCGAAACGGAAGAAAGCTACGACCCCAACCAGCAGGTTCTGCGTTCGCAGCAGACCACGTCGGACAAGAACGTCAATACCGAGGCCAATCCCAGCACATCGGTTGCAAACAACCTGCCCAACGCCAATGCGAACCAGAACAACCGGGCCGGTTCCAGTGACGACCGGGAAGAAGAAACCGATAATTACGAGATCGGCAAGCGTGTGCGCGTGGTCAACCAGACCCGTCCGCGCGTGTCACGGGTCAGCCTGGCCGTGCTGGTCGATGGCACGACAAGCGAGGACAAGTCCGGCAAGCCGGTGTGGCAGCCGCTGGGTGACGCGGAACTGGCCCGGATTACGGCGCTCGCCAAGACGGCGATCGGCTACGACAAGGCGCGCGGGGACGATGTGAATGTCGTGTCCATGCGTTTCATGCCCGATGGTGGGATTGGCTTCACGCCCGAATCCAGCACCATGTTCACCCGCGACACACTGGTTTACGTGGCGGAATGGGTCATTCCCATCCTGCTGGCTCTTGGCGCGATCTATATCGCCCTGCGGCCCATGCTGCGTCGTGGCCGGGTTGGCCTGCCAGCCCTTGCGGGGGCAGCAGGTGGCGCAGGTGCGGTAGCCGCCGGTGGCGCGGATGTCGGGGGCGGCGCCCAGGGGGCGGCAGCGCTTGGCCGTGCGGCCGGCCCGGCTCTGATCCCCGGTGGCGCGTCTGCGGACACGACGGTCAGTATCGAAGGGGTGGACGGGCAGATGCGGCGCGAAGCGCTTGCCGCCGTGCTGACCCATATGGGCGAAAGCCCGCGTGAGACTGTCTTTATCATTCGTAACTGGTTGGCGGCAGCGGACGTCAAGAAGGGAGCATAGTCGTGACTGAGTCCGCGAGCATGATTGTCGAGCAGGGTACGCCGCCTGCCGTGCGCCCGGTCCTGAACGGTCGCCAGAAGGCTGCCATACTCATGCTGGCCGTCGGGCGTGAGCAGGCGGCAAAAATCCTCAAGCTGCTGCATGAGGACGAAATCCGCGATATTTCCATTGCCATGTCCAACCTCGGTATCGTGAAAGCGGACGTGGTGGAGCAGGTCTGTCAGGAATTCGCGAAGAACTTCGAATCCCCCGAAGGTCTGGTCGGCACCTACGAAACGACGGAAGAATTCCTGCGCAAGGCGTTGCCGCAGGATCAGGTCGAAAAGATCATGGATGAAATCCGTGGTCCGGCAGGCCGTACGATGTGGGACAAGCTGGGCAATGTGCAGGAAACGGTACTGGCCAACTACCTGCGCAGCGAATACCCGCAGACCGCCGCTGTCATTCTCAGCCGGCTCCAGCCCGCGCATGCCGCGCGCGTGCTGGCCCTGCTGCCCGAGGATTACGCGACCGATGTCATGATGCGCGTGCTGCATATGGAGACGGTGCAGCGCGAGGTTCTGGACAGTGTGGAAGCCACGCTGCGGTCCGAGTTCATGTCGTCGCTCGGGCGTTCGGCCAAGCGCGACAGTTACGAGCTTCTGGCAGAAGTGTTCAATAATTTCGACCGCAAGACAGAAACGCGCCTGATGGAAGCCATGGACAAGCGCAACCATGACGACATGGAAAAGGTGAAGGCGCTGATGTTCACCTTCGAAGACATCAAGCGTCTGCCGCATGAATCCCTGATGCGTATTGTCGCCGAAATCGATCGTGAAAGACTGCCGCTGGCTCTGAAAGGCGCATCCGAGACGGTGCGGACCATGTTCATGGCCTGTATGTCCAAGCGTGCGGGCAGTATCCTGCTTGAGGAAATTTCAGCACTTGGTCCTGTGCGCGTAAAGGATGCGGACGCCGCGCAGTCCGATATTGTCGCCACGATCAAGAACATGGCCAATGCCGGGGAAATCGATCTGACCGAAAGCGGCGGTAACGACGAGATCATTCCGTGACAGCCACGCTACCCCCTGGCCAGACCCTGCAAGGGCGTGCGGTTGATGCCGAACCCCCGGTGCGGCGCGGTTTTCTTGACCTGGAGGATTTTGGCGCAGCCCCGGGGCTGGACGAGAGTGCGAAGGTCATCCCGCCCGATGCCCCGCCGCCCGTGGTTGAACCCGACCCCAATCTGCTGACCATGACCCGGGAGGACGCGGCCGCAGCCCATGATGCGGCGTTTCAGGACGGGTTTGAAAAAGGAGCCGGAGAGCGGGAGGCGGTGCTCCAGCAGCATTACGAATCCTGCGTGGCAACGCTTGCGGCGGAGTTCAGGGCGGAAAACCAGCGGCGCGACGCGGCGCTGGCGGATATGACCCAGACATTCGTTGCCACGGTCGTGGAGATCGTCCGGGGTCTGACAGCGCTGGACGGTTCGGCTCTGGCGGGGATCGAGCGCGATTTTGTTGCCGATGCGCGGGCTTTCGTGAAAGAGTGCGAAGGGCCGGTGACCATCCGCTGCGCGGCGGACGATGCGGCCCCCCTTCAGTCGCTTTTCAGGGACAAGGACGATATCCGTCTTGAAACCGTGCCGGGCGACGTGGACAGCCCGATCACGATCATATCGGCGACCAACACCATTATTATCGACCCCAAAGAGTGGCGCAGAACCATGGCGGAGAAAATCGTCGCCGCAGTGACGGCCCTTGCTGGGCAGCGTATCGGGCAACCATTGCGCAACGCATAGACCAGGCAGAGAGAAGCATGAGCACGGACAATACGAATTTCGGACTTGAGGATTTCGCCACCACCACGCCGGACGCGGCTGCTCCCGCCGCAGGTGCCGCCAAGGATCAGCCGGCCCCCGAGCAGATGACAATCGGGGCAGGGCAGATGGAAGCCGTCTATGACATTCCGGTCAAGATCACGGCTGTTATCGGCACGGCTACCATGCCGGTCAGCCAGTTGCTCCGCCTGGGGCGCGGGGCCGTGGTGGAACTGGACAAGAAACTGGGCGAGGCGGTGGACATCTATGCCAATAACCGCCTGATTGCGCGGGGTGAGGTTGTGGTCGTCGACGACAACCATATCGGCGTGACGATGACCGAAATTCTTTCCTCCACACCCTCGAACTAACGGCGCCCGACGGTGCCAGGGTCGGCTCTTCTTTCCGCGTCCCAGCCCGGTTCTTTCGCGCCGGGCGCGGGGACGCTTGCCATGCCCTGGCTGACCGGCTTTGTCTCGCTGGTGCTGGTCATCGCCCTTATTCTTCTGACCCGCTACGGTGTGAAATTTGTCGAGCCCTATCTGGTTCGTGGGCGCCGGACGCGTGATCTGTCGGTCATCGAAAGTCTGGCCCTGGACCAGCGCCGCAAGCTCAGCCTGTTCCGGTGTAAGGGCAGGACGGGGCTGATCCTGACAGGGGGCGGCAATGACGTTTTTCTTGGCTGGACGGATGAGACACCGCCCCCGCCTGCCTTTGTGCTGCCCGAGACAGACCTTGATGACTAATGCGCCAAGCGGAGCGAGCGTCGTGATTTCTCAGTGCCTCAAACCCTTCGTTCTGGTTCCGCCATTCAGGGGCCGGGCAGGGTGTCCGGGCATGTGGGCGATAGGGCTGGCTGTCGTGGCCATGCTGTTTTGCCCGGTGCTGGCGCATGCCCAGTCCCTGACACTGGATCTGGGCAAAGGCGGGCTGGGCGATACGGGCACCACCAGCCACCTTGTGCAGTTGACGGCGCTGATCACGCTGCTGTCGCTTGCGCCCAGCCTGCTGGTGATGGTGACCGCGTTTACACGGATCATCGTTGTGCTGTCGCTCCTGCGGGGGGCTATTGGCGCGCAGGGCACGCCGCCCAACACGGTGCTGATCGGTCTTGGCCTGTTCCTGACATTTTTTGTCATGCAGCCGGTTTTTCAAAAATCATGGGACCAGGGGGTCGTTCCCATGATGGATGGGCGGCTGAGCGAAATGGACGGGCTCCAGGCGGCGGCGGAGCCGTTCAGGGGGTTCATGCTGGCCAATGCGCGCCCGACCGACCTGGCCACGTTTGAACATCTGGCCAATGTCGAACACCCCAGGGTCGCGGCCGAAACACCATGGCGCGTGCTGATGCCCGCTTTCATGATCAGTGAACTCAGCCGTGGTTTTGAAATGGGTTTTCTGCTCTATCTGCCTTTTCTGGTGATTGATATCGTAACGTCCAGCGTGCTCATGAGCCTGGGCATGATGATGTTGCCGCCCGCCACGATTTCCCTGCCGTTCAAGCTGATTTTCTTTGTCATGGTGGATGGCTGGCAGATGGTGGCCGGTGGCCTGGTCCGGAGCTTTGGTGGCGGCTGACGACAGACAAGCCGCATTTTGATATTGGGGGGCTGTTTTGAAGAAACAGGACCAATTCAGGTCTGTTTTTAGCTGCATTATTTATATTTTGTGAACGGATATTTATTTTTTATTGCAGTTTTGCGACGCGGGCGGACGCCCGGAGGGGCGTGGCGTGGCGCGGCGGTGCGCGGCCCTTGTTCTGTCTTGTTCCGCAGGTGCCAGAGGCTGCCAGAGCGTGGCAGAGGGTTCATTTTATTCGATAAAATGGCGACAATCGTGCCGCAAGCCCCGTGGTCCGGCCAAAGCCCATCTTTACAGACTGTCATGACATTCATAATCTTGCGTAAAGTCTTGGATGGTAAAGGGTGAGACGAACGTGGACCATGGCCCCCGTGCCCCGAATAATTGCGGGGTTACCGGTTATGATCGGGGGTGCTGGAAAAACGTGCGGCGGATGACATTGCCGCGCGACCGGCGCCATGCAAAGACTTGGAAACGGCTTGGGATACAGGGTCTCGGATGACGCCAGCGCAGAACGGTACTCCCCGGGAGCGGCAATGCGGGGGCGAAAACAGCCAGGAGTGTCCGGGGCGGCGGGTGACGCCACGCGATCGGCGGCGGGCGCGCGTGGTTTCCTGCACGATACCCCTTGATACACGAAGGAAAGTTGGATCGGCATGTTGAATTGGCTGTATAAGGACGCCCCGTTCCGCGTTAAGATCAGAACGGTGATGCTGGGTCTGGAAATTTACCTGATGCTCCAGATCGTCATTGAAATTATCGGCTATTTTCTGCACGAACCGGTCAGCCACATGTTCCTCATGAACATGAGCGCTCTGGCTTTCGGGCAGGTGGTCGTTTTTTTCATATGGTCCGTCATGACACGCGTTGTGACCGCCCCGCTTGAGACGCTGGTGAATGTGGGCGAACAGCTTGGCCGGGGTGAAGTGCGCGGCGAAGTGCCTTTTCTCAGGCATAAGGACTGCACGGGGCGTCTGGCCCGGGTCATGGTCGAGTTTGCGCGGATCGTGCATGACCAGACCGAGGCCCAGCAGCGCCAGGAGGCCATGAGCGCTGAAATCAGGCACTCCCTCGAACGCAGCGAAGGACGTGACAAGCAGACGCATGCGGTCATCGACGTTCTGGGGCAGGCGCTGGCCAACATGGCCCAGGGTGACCTGCGCGGCCGGATCGACGATCCCATTTTCGACGGTGAATTCGCGCCGCTGCGCGATGCCTTCAACAATTCCGCCCAGCGCCTGAACGAAGCCCTGCGGGCGGTGGCCAACAATTCCGACCTGATTGCGACCGGCGCCACCGAAATTTCCACCGCGTCGGACGATCTGGCCAAGCGCACGGAAAAACAGGCCGCCAATCTGGGGCAGGCCGCAGCCTCGGTCCGCACCATTCGTGACGGTGTGCAACTGACCGCCAAGGCCTGTTCGGAAGCCAGTGACGACACCCGCCAGGCGCTTGAAAAAGTCAGGCTGGCGACAAACGTCATGGCCGAGACGACACGGGCCATGGACGGTATCAAGACATCGTCTGATTCGATCGGCGAGATTATTTCGGTGATCGACGGCATTGCGTTCCAGACCAATGTTCTGGCCCTGAACGCCGGGGTGGAGGCAGCCCGCGCGGGTGACGCGGGGCGTGGCTTTGCCGTCGTGGCGCAGGAGGTCCGGTCCCTGGCCGAGCAGTCCGCCAAATCCGCCAGCGAGATCAAGCGGCTGATTTCTCTGTCCGCCGTGCAGGTGGGCAAGGGGGTCGAACTGGTCCAGCAGACAGGCCATTACCTGCACGAATTTGCGGGCAGCACCCAGAATATCGCCACCCGTGTCGAGGAAATTTCGGTCTCCACTCAGGATCAGGCGCAGCGCCTGTCCGAAATTACCGCCTCCATCGGTGACATGGATCAGGTGACCCAGCAGAACGCCGCCATGGTGGAGGAAACAACCGCCGCCAGCCATAACCTGACAGCCGAAACCCGCACCCTGGGGCAGACGCTCAGCCGCTTTAAAATTGCTGGCGAGCGCGACCGTGGGGCGCAGTACGAAAACATGGTGGCCCTGCCATCGGCGGCCTCGCCATCGGCCCGTCCGGCGCGCGCCGAACCCCGGTCCAGCCGCCCGATTGCAGCCCCACCGCCGCCTGCGCCGGTTCTTGTATCGTCCATGCCCACCACAGCCTCGGATGACGGGTGGGAAGAATTTTGATGGCGTCCGCGCCATCGGGCCCGCAGGGCGTGGGCGTGGTGTCCGGTGTGGCTGAAGGTGGCGGCACCCCGCTTGTGTTGCCCGAACGGCTCGATACCTCGGCCGCGCCCGCCCTCAGGCATCTGATCGAACAGGCACGTGCGCAGGCCGGGGCGGGACGCGCCAATCTGGACGCGTCGGTGGTGACTTATGTTGGTGGTCTTTGTCTCCAGCTTCTCCTTGCCAGTGGCTGCGCCATCGTCGCACCATCGGAGAAAGCACGGGAGGCATTCGCCCTTTTTGGCGTCAGCGAGGTTGTGGCAGACCTTCTGGCTCCCTCCAAGGAGCAGTGAATATGGTTAAAAAAGAGGATCTGCGCGTCCTTACGATTGATGATTCCCGCACGATGCAGGGCATGTTGCGCAAGGCTTTGGAGGGGGCCGGTTACGACGTCATTCAGGGTGGAGACGGCGTGGAAGGGCTTGAGGTCCTGCAGGAGGCAAGCCCGCCGCCCAAGGTGATTATTACCGATATCAACATGCCGCGCATGGATGGGTTCGAGGTGATCGAGGCGGTACGCAGGCTCGATCGCTTCAAGCATCTGCCCATTATTGTTCTGACCACGGAAAGCGACCCCGAGAAAAAGGCCAGGGCGCGTGCGGCGGGGGCCACGGGGTGGATTGTCAAGCCGTTCAGCCCGGACAGTCTGGTGGCGGCCATCCGCCGGGTTACGGCCTGAACGCACGGAGGCTGGCATGAGCGACGACATGGACGAAATTCTCCAGGTTTTCTACCAGGAATGCGACGAGCAGCTCCAGGAGCTTGAACGCGGGCTGGCCGTCCTGGCGGACGGGCAGTCCGGGCAGGAGACCATCAACGCCGTCTTTCGTGCCGTGCATTCCATCAAAGGGGGAGCCGCGTCGTTCGGGCTCGATAACCTCGTCCGGTTCGCTCATGTGTTCGAAAGCTCCCTTGACGGGTTACGGTCGGGCCGTGTCGTGCCCACGCCCGATGTGGTCAAGACTTTTCTCAAGGCCATGGATGTCCTGAGCGACCTTGTGACCGAGGCGCGCGAGGGCACGCCGGTCGATACCGCCCGCATTGCGGAAAGCCGGGTCGAACTGGAGGCCATTATCAGCACCGGCGGGGCTGCGCCTGCTGCGGCCGATATCGTGCCCCAGGACTTCGTGCCTGTGCCGCTGGATTTCGAACCGATCCCCATGGATTTCGAGCCCGTACCGGTTGAGTTCGAACCCGTGCCGGTGGCGTTCGAGCCGGTCCCGGTGCATTTCGATTTCGGGGATAAAACGCCTGTGTCCGGTTCGGGCGCACTGGTTGTGACGTTCCGCCCGCATGACGCGTTGTACGAACGCGGGGACGACGCGCGCAACATGCTTAACGGCCTTGCCGATCTGGCGGCTGCCGTGCCGGGCGGCTCCATGACGACCACATGCGATTTCTCAGCCCTTCCGGTTTTCGACGCGGTGGAACCGCTCAGATCCTATCTGTCATGGCGTGTGGTTCTGCCGTCCGAAGTCACGGAAGACGCCGTGGCGGGTGTTTTCGACTGGGTGAGCGACGCCTGTGACGTGACCACCACCCGGGAAGAGACAGCGGCAGCAGCAGGGAGCGGAAACAGCGCAGGTCTGCCGCATGAGGGGGAGCCTGAAGCGGTTTTGGACCGTGCCGGGCATGAGAGCGCATCGGTGCCGCTGGTGCATATTGCCAACGTCGAGCCTGCCCCCCCGAGCGTGCCATCTTCCGTCGTGCCTGAGCCCGTTGCCTCCGACGGGCAGGGGGCTGCCGTTGGCGCGGTTCTCCCCGCCGGTCAGGCCGCGGCCCCCGCCGCACCGGCCCGCAAGACGGAGCAGCAGGCATCGATCCGTGTGGACCTGCACCGGATCGACGGGCTGATGGATCTGGTGGGTGAACTGGTGATTGCGCAGGCCGCGATAGAATCCCTGTCGCGCCGGACGGATACCGCCGCCGTTCAGGAACTGGTGCAGGGCATCAGCAGCATGCAGTCCCTCACGCGTGATATTCAGGACGCGGTCATGGCCGTGCGGGCGCAGCCGGTGCGGGGCGTTTTCCAGCGTATGCAGCGCGTGGTGCGCGAAGCCTGCTCCATGACGAAAAAAGATGTCGTTCTGACCCTGGAAGGGGAAGAGACCGAGGTTGACCGCACGCTGGTCGAGAAGCTGAGCGACCCGCTGACCCATATGCTGCGCAACGCCGTCGACCACGGGATCGAAAAGGTGGAAGACCGGCTGGCGGCGGGCAAGCCCGCGCAGGGGCATATTCTTCTCTCGGCAGGGCACCGGTCCGGGCGGATCCTGATTACGATCAGGGATGACGGGGCCGGGATCAACCGCCAGCGCGTTCTGGAGATTGCGATCAAGCGCGGTATTGTCGCCCCCGACGCCCAGTTGACGGACGACGAGATCAACAACCTGATTTTCGCGCCCGGTTTCTCGACCGCTGCAACCGTGTCCGACCTGTCAGGGCGTGGCGTGGGCATGGATGTCGTCAAACAGGCTATTCTGAGCCTGGGCGGGCGTGTTTCCATTCAGAGCGTGCAGGGCGAGGGCACGACATTCAGCCTCAGCCTGCCCCTGACCCTTGCCGTGCTGGACGGGATGCTGATTGCGGCGGCCAATTCCACGATGGTGATCCCCATTTCATCCGTGGTCGAAGCCATGATGATCGACCAGCGCGATGTGTATGTCCTGCCCGATGGCGGCAATGTCATATCCATTCGTGGAAGCTGCATGCCGTTCATACCGCTTGCCGCCGCCCTCGGGCTGGCGCAGAAACCATCGGCGGAGGAAATCCGGGAGTCTGTCATTCTTGTCGTGGAGAATGAATCCGGGAGCCGGGCCGCCCTTGTGGTGGATGAAATCCGTGACCAGACACAGGTCGTGATCAAGAGTATCGAAAAAAATTACAGGCAGATAGATGGTGTTTCCGCCGCGACCATTCTGGGCGATGGCAGTGTTTCCCTGATCCTCGATGTTTCCGCACTGATTGCCAGCACCCTCGGGCGCACGGACAGGACTGCGGACACACGCCGGGTCGTGGTGGCGTGACACGGCTGCATCATGATACGGGCATTTGATGAGAGGCACGGATATGACTGAAAAAACAGAAGGTACGGACAGCAGGCTTGTCAAGATGATCGTGTTCGCGGTTGGCGAACAGGAATACTGCATCCCGATCCTGAGTGTCCGCGAAATCCGTGGTTTCGAAAAAACCACGGCGCTGCCTTTCGCGCCGCATTACGTCTGCGGGGCCATCAACCTGCGTGGCGTTATCCTGACCGTGATCGATCTGGCGGTTTATCTCAACATTCAGCCGCTGGCGGATAATCCGCGCCGTGTCGTGGTGATTGTGGAATCGAAAAATGACACCGTATGCGGCCTGCTGGTCGACCGCGTGATCGACATGGCCGACATAGACCTGGGCGATATCCAGTCCGTGTCGGAGGAAGGTGGCAGTCTGAACGGGCTTGTTCTGGTCAACCAGCGCATGATTGGTGTGCTGCGGCTTGAAACCATTGTCGGCCAGCTTGTCGGGGATACCGTCGCTGAATGACATATGTGATGTCGAACAGCGAGGCCGAGTATACCGACGCGGACTTTGAGACCGTGCAGCGCATTGCCCAGGACGAGGCAGGCATATGCCTGCCGGAATCCAAAAAAACGCTGGTCTATTCCCGTGTTTCGCGCAGGCTGCGTGAACTTGGCTACGCGTCGTTCCAGGCTTATCTTGATTTTGTGCGCACCCCCGGCGGCCGGGACGAGATGGAAAAGCTCATCTGCGCCCTGACCACGAACGTCACGCATTTCTTTCGCGAAAAAAAGCATTTCGAACATATGGAAAGCGTCGTGGTGCCGCATCTTGTGGCAAAGCTGCGCGCGGGGGGGCGGGCAAGGCTGTGGTCCGCCGCCTGTTCCACCGGGCAGGAACCATGGAGCATGGCCATGTCGGTCATGACGGCTTTCCCCGATGCACCCTCGCACGACGTACGCATTCTGGCCACCGACATCAATTCCGAGGTCGTGGCCCGTGCTGCCGGCGGAACCTATGCCGAGGCGGAGACAGAGGGTATTCCCCAACCTCTCAAGGCGCAGTACATGGTGCCCGATGCGACGGGGGAGCTGCGTTTTTGCGGGCCTATCTGTCTGCTGCCGGTCTTCAGGGTTCTCAACCTGAATGCCGCATGGCCCATGAAAGGAACGTTCAGCGCCATTTTCTGCCGCAACGTGGTGATTTATTTCGACGAGGTCACGCGTGAACGCCTGTGGCAGCGCCTGGCCGAAAAGCTCGAACCCGGCGGGTTTCTCTACGTCGGCCATTCCGAGCGGGTGTCCTCTGTCGACCGGTGCGGGTTGCAGCAGGTCGCGCCGACGATTTACAGAAAGGACCGTTAAACCATGGAGAAACCGGTACGGGTTCTCGTGGTCGATGACTCACGAACAATCAGGGCGCTCATCAGGCGGTCTTTCAGCCAGTATCCCGATATCGTCATCTGTGGCGAAGCGGCGAACCCGATCGAGGCGAGGGATCTGATCATCAAGGATCAGCCCGATGTCATTACGCTGGATGTGGAAATGCCGGGCATGAACGGCCTGCAGTTTCTCGACAAGATCATGCGTCTGCGCCCGATCCCGGTTGTCATGGTTTCCAGCCTGACGGCCCGGGGGGCGGATACGGCCATAACGGCGTTGCAGATGGGGGCGTTCGACTGTTTTCCCAAGCCGACATCCGTTGTCGGGGCCGACGCGTTCGCGGGGCTGGCCCGGCTGGTCATTCAGGCCGCACAGTCCCACCCTGTCGCACGGCCTGAACGGGCGGATAACGCCACAGGCGCGGACAGCCAGAAAAACTGGGCGCATCATTTCGACCTGGTTGCGATCGGCGCATCGACCGGCGGGGTCGAAGCCCTGGAACAGGTGCTGTCCGGCTTTCCCGCGCAAAGTCCGCCCATTGTGGTCTGCCAGCATATGCCCGCCCTGTTCACGGCCAGCTTCGCCAACCGGCTCGACCAGAAAATTACATCCCTGTCCATCCGTGAGGCGACGGATGGCGAGGTTCTGGCGCGTGGTGCTGTCAGAATTGCGCCGGGCGGGACGCAGCATCTGGTGGTGGAGCGGCGCGGGGACAGTTATGTGACAAGACTGAAGCATGCGGCCGCGGTCAATGGTCATTGCCCATCGGTGGATGTATTGTTCGACTCTGTCGCGACACAGGCCGGGCGTGACGCGCTGGGCATTATCCTGACCGGCATGGGGCGCGACGGTGCTGACGGTCTTCTGGCCATGCGCCGCGCAGGCGCGCAGACCATAGCACAGGACAAGGCGTCTTCCGTGGTTTATGGCATGCCACGGGTCGCGGCGGAAATCGGGGCGGCAGGCCAGATCGTTCCGCTCGCGCGTGTCAGTGCCGCCGCCATGGCGACAGCGGCATAACAGTTTTCAGAATTCACGGTACAGCACCGAACAGGATTTGACATCGGCGCGGTCGGCCGAAATTGAACATGAGAAAAGGGGGAGACAATGCCAGCAGCATCGCAGATCAAGGCTCTTATCGTTGATGACCAGTCTTCTATCCGTCAGATTCTGGCCAACAGCCTGGCCCAGCTTGGCTTTGCGCATGTCGCGCAGAGAAAGGACGGCAAGGAAGCCATGGAATATCTGGAACAGAACCCGACCCATCTGGTCATTTCAGATTTCAACATGCCCGTCATGGACGGCCTGGCCCTGCTGCGCGCCGTCCGGGCCAACCCCAAGACCCAGAAGGTCGCATTCATTATCCTGACCAGCGAGGCCAGCAAGGATCTGGTTCAGGAGGCTATCAAGGCTGGCGTCAACAATTTCCTGGCCAAACCCTACACCGTAGCGAAGCTGCGCGAGGTTCTGGAAAAGGTGTTCGGGCCCATAACGTGACGGGCAGTCATATTACGACGACTGTTATCCAGGGCGAGGTGGTCATTTCCGACAACCCCGCGACGGTTCTTGTCACGCTGCTGGGATCGTGCATTTCGGTCTGCATGTTCGACCCCCATGCGCGGGTCGGTGGCATGAACCATTTCCTGCTTCCCGGAGAAGGGGCGGGGGAGGACGGCCAGCTTGCCATGCGTTTTGGCGCCAACGCCATGGAAATGCTGATAAACGGTATTCTCAAGGCGGGCGGCAACCGTGACCGGCTTGTATGCAAGACATTCGGCGGGGGGGCTGTCGTGCCATCTCTGGGCCGGGTCGGGCAGGATAACTGCCGGTTTGTCCTGCAATATCTGTCTGACGAAGGCATACGCTGCATTTCGCAAAGTCTTGGCGGCACGCAGGCCAGACGGGTGCGTTTCTGGCCCACGACGGGCCGGGCGCAGCAAAGTCTGGTGCATGATGTCCAGGCGATCGGACATCAGGAAGAAGCCTATATCCGGCGTCGGGTCGAGGCCGAACGGACATGGGCGCGGAATGCCGGGTCCGATATCGAGCTGTTCTGATCGCCGGCGTAGGGAGCAAACACGCGTAATGTCAAAACATGTTGCAGGTGCTGACCCTTTTCTTCCCACCCGGATCAGCGTGCAGGATGCCGTCACCAGGGTTACGGAAATTCTGGCCAGGGCGCATGCGGACTGTGTTGCGGCACAGGGGGCCGTGGAAATCAGCACCCGCGGCGTGGCGCTGAACGCGCAGGACATGCAGTCTGTTCAGGTGCTGGATAGGGCGACCCAGACGGTCGAGGCCGCAGGCACGGTGCTGCACAACCTGCTTGCCCTTATGGGCCCTGCGGAAATGCCCTCTGTCGATCTGGCGCAGCTCTCGGCGGGGGTGAAGCTGCATGATATCGTACTGGCGCTCAGAGGGGAGCAGCCCGCCCCCCCGGCCATACCCGCCGGAGACATTGACCTGTTCTGAGGGATTTTAAATACTCTCAGAACAGTCAGAAACAACCCTGAGCAAGAGTGCCGGACAGGTTTGCGGGACCGGTCCGACTGTATTCGGCCCGATTGTATCGGGCCCGGTGGGGGGCAGGTCAGGAGAGTTCAAGTACCTGCTCGGGCAGGCGGAAATTGCTGACCACCTTGACCATTGTGTCTGAACGCTGGGTCAGGGCCTCGCAGTCGTTGGAGGCATGCTTGGTCATGGACGATGTTTTTTCGGAAAGGTCGTTCAGCCCAGCGGCTTCGCTGTGGGTGCTGCGAACACTTGCTTCCTGGCTGCCCATTTCCTTGTTGATGCGCGAGACAGCGTTGCTGACCACGCTCAGGCTGCCGCTGATTTCCGACAGGGCGGTCGCCATCTGCTTGACGGCGGTATCGCCATTTTTGATGATGGTCTCGCTCCGCTGCGCGCTGGCCGCGATCTGTTTTGCAGCTTCCGTGGTTTTGGACGACAGTTCCCGAATGGCCGTGGCGACAACAGAAAACCCCCGTCCGGCGGTTCCCGCGCGGGATGCTTCGACATTGGCGTTCAGCGCCAGAAGATTGGTCTGGATGGCAATGCCCTGAATGGTGCCGACCAGTTCGGAAATGGTTTCTCCCGCTATTCTGATGTCGGACATGGTTTCACGGACACTGAGAATGTTCTTGTCCCCGCGCGATGCGGCGGCCACGCATTTCCTGACCGCACTTTCCACCGCGTTGGTCTGCCCCGCGACATCGGAAATGGACGTCTCGAGCGAGGCCGTGGCATCTGTGATCCGGCGGATCGAACCGGCCTGCGCCTCGTTCTGGCTCAGAATACGGGAATTGCTTTTGCTGATGGAGGCGGCGGAATCCTTTACCAGCCCCGACGCACGGCGGATTTCCGAGACAATGCCGCCAAGCCCGGTCTTGAGCTTGGAAAAGACATTGGCCAGCATGGGCGATTTTTCCGCGACACTCCTGTCCAGAGACGCCGCCAGATCGCCGCTGGCAATTTTTTCCAGGGCGTGGGCAATTTCTTCCAGCGCCGCCTCTTCACGCTCGGCTTTGCGGCTCGCTTCTTCCAGTTTGTCCAGATAGGTGGAAATGGCCAGGTCCATGTCCAGTAGTGCCGCCTTGACCAGCGTGCCCAGCTTGTCACCCAGCTGGCGGGCCAGGTCGGAGTCATCACCCGTGGCCGAACCCGCATTCCCGCGTGAGAACAGGGACCGGCGCGCACCGGTATGGGATGCAAGTTCCCGTTCCACCAGGCGGCGTATCATCCCGTCCAGCAGCAGGCCGTAACCGGCCAGGTACCACCGGGGTTCAAGCCCGATCTTGGCGTGCATGCCGCCAATTTGTGTTACGGCCTGAAGGTACTGCTCATCGAATTTGCCCGAAAAAATCATGTTCCAATGAACCGACTGGCGGGACTGTGCCGTGCGCATATGAGCGGCATCTTTGAAAAAATGCGCGACCTGGGGGGTCTGCTTTACCTGGGCATAGAAATCGTTCAGGCTGGCCTCGAGAATATCGGCCATTTCCGTGCGCATATGCTGGAGGGTTGCACGTTCTTTCTTGCCGATTTTGAGAAAGGACAGTCTTTCCGCAATGGATTGAAGCATGTTCCTGTCAGTATCGGGGGCAGATGTCCGCATAACCACTTTTTTCCTTCTGTGTCCGCGCTGGAAAGACCTGTGTTTCTCGCTCAGAACATGGCGTAAGGATCGGCATCGGACGTCTCGGGACTATTGGCCTGGGTGCTTTCCAGTCCTTCGAGCACATTGGTTGCGATTTCGATCAGGGGGGTCAGGGGCAGCTCGGGGTTCAGGATGGCCATAAGACCGTATTGATGGGCCTGCGCCGCGAGGCGAATAAACAGTTCCCGGTCATCTTCGGGCGTTACACCCACGTCCAGGGAGTTGACCTTGATGATCCCTGACCACAGGCGCTGGTGCTTGGCCAGAACATGCTGGCGTACGGCGGCATCGGAACTGGATGCGGCAGTTTGCAGATCTTCGATCAGAAGGCTGAAGCACAGGGCGTCGGTCTCTCTGTCGGAGAGAGAGGATTCAGCGACGTTCTGATAGGCTTTCATTGCAGAGTTGATCATCGTGCCACCGTGTTCTGTCCGTGTACGGCCATGGGCCTGATGGAGAGAATTATCCTACAACACCGCAGATGGCCAGAGTGCCGCAAGCGTGATCGCATCTGTGCAACGGACTTCCTGCTTCCGTCGACCGGCCCTGCCTGCGGGGCGCAGCGCTTTTGCGGCTTCCCGGGCAGGGGTGCCGCGGCTGTCGGGCTGCAAGCTCCGTGGCCGGACGCCCACTGCCAGGCCGCGGTTCGGGGCGGTTTTATACGCAGGTGGGCAGGGACTGGATGTAAGCGAGATACACGTCCTGGAGTTTGCGGGTGATCGGGCCGGGTATGCCCTGTGCAATGGTGGTCTCGTTCACCTGCACGACCGGTACGACAAGGCTGGTCGCACTTGTCACAAAGACTTCACGCGCGCCCAGCAGGTCTTCGACCGAAAAAGCCTGTTCTTCCACGGCAATGCCGTTTTCTTTTGCCAGGGTTATGAGCCTGTTGCGGGTGCAGCCCGGCAGCAGCTTGTGCGACAGCGGACGTGTGCGCAGCGCTCCGCCATCCGTCACGATGAAGATATTGGACGACGCCCCTTCGGTAATGCCTGTTTCGTCGTAGAAAATGGCGTCCTTCAGCCCCTGGCGCACGGCGTTTTTCTTGGCCATGACCTGCGGCATCAGCATGGTGGTCTTGATATCGCGGCGCAGCCAGCGGATATCGGGCACGAGGTCGACCGCCAGGCCGCTTTGCAGGGCTGGTGCTCCCAGCAGGTCCTTATGCCGCGCCATGATGAACAGGGTGGGGCGGGTCTTGGTCGTGGCGGTAAAGTCGCGTTCACCCGCGCCGGGCGTGATCTGCAGGTAAATGAACCCGTCGGCAATGCCCCCGCGC
The DNA here is from genome assembly GCF_047723915.1 of Acetobacter sp. Taxonomy (GTDB): domain Bacteria; phylum Pseudomonadota; class Alphaproteobacteria; order Acetobacterales; family Acetobacteraceae; genus Acetobacter. The sequence continues at coordinate 82,101 of NZ_JBDOBQ010000002.1, forward strand.
CTGACAAGGTCGTTCAGGATAGCGGGCAGGGTGTCGCGTTCGGGTGGGGTGGGTATGCCGCATTCACGCAGGGACCGGTCCAGTCGGGTCAGGTGGCTGTCAGTATCGACAATACGGTGCCCTATTACGGCCCAGACTTCGTAAATGCCTTCCCCGAACAGGAAGCCCCGGTCGAAAACGGATAATGTCGCCTCGGCCGCGGGCAGGAACCGACCGTTGAGAAAGACATCGTCTGACATGTAAAATCCTTGTTCGGATATCCGGGCTGACTGCGCGGTGCCGGGTACACTGACATGCCGGTCCAGACCCGGCAAGCGTGTGTTCCGGGGGGCTGGCATTGCGTTTATTGACAGGTCCGGGGGCATGTGGGAGCGTCATGATCGTTTCTTTATAGAAACATGATGGCTGGCCGGGAGAAGAAAAACCATGTCGCTCGGTGGTCAATCCCCCCATGGGGCCGGGCAGAAGCCCCGGCGGTTTATTACCTCGGCCCGCACCAACCTGCCTGACTGGCCTACCCTGTCGTGGAATGCGACACCGGAGGCGGTGGATGTCGCGGGCACGGGGTTTGTGCTTGTGGGGCTGGGGCCTGCCGCAGCCCCTGTTATCGGGGCATGGCGGCACGGCGTGGGGGACCGGCCCTGCGTGCTGGAGGTCGTGGCGACGGATCTGGCCGATACGGCGCTGTGCGACCGGCTTGCCATGGCCTTGGCGAATATGGTCGTGGGCTGGAGGCTGATGCTGGCTGGCCCTGCGGCTGAGATCATGGGGCTTGCAGCCCAGGCCCGGCGGGCCGGCATGCTGGACGTGGAAATACGCCTGCACCCCTTGGACGACAGCCGCGTGCGCGTGCAATGCGTGCATTGCAAGACGCTTTTCCGCGCCATGGCCGGGCCGGGCGATATTGTAATCTGTCCGGGATGTGGACAAAACCTTATTATACATCAGCATTTTTCACGCAGACTTGGCGCGCTGGTCGGTTTCAGCGCGGATGCGGAGGGGGTGCAGTGACCGGCCGGGGGCTGACAATGCCGCTGCGTATCGCCCATGCTGCGGACGTATCGCCCGATGTGCGCGTCATTGTCCTGCGCGCGTGCGACGGCAATGGACTGCCATCCTTCGCGGCAGGCAGCCATGTCGCGTTGTCCTGTGGCGGGCGGGTCAATGCGTATTCGCTCACCAATGACGGGCATAACCCCGATCATTACGCCATTTCGGTCGGGCGGCGGGACGGTGGGCGGGGTGGTTCGGTCTGGCTGCATAACGTCCCGGTGGGGACCGTGGTGGACTGTTCTGCGCCCCGTTGCGATTTCGGGCCGGTGCGGATCGCCCGCAGGCATCTGCTGGTGTCCGCCGGGATCGGGTTGACCCCGTTTTTATCCTACCTGCGCGCGGCGCGGCGCTGGGGCTATGCCATGCAGATGCTCCATGTCGCCCCGGACGGAGCCATTGTGCCCCATCTGGAGGACCTGCACTGTCTGGCGGGGCCGGGTGGTTTTCAACTGGCCAGGGGGCGCGGGGCTTTTGTGGCAGCGCTGGACATTGCCTTGCGTGAGCAGCCCATGGGTACGCACCTGTATGTATGCGGTCCCGCCGGTTTTATGGACGATGTGCTTGCGCGGGCACAGGCGGCAGGGTGGCCGCAGGCGCGCTGCCATATCGAACGGTTTGGCGCGGCACCCATGGCGGGCGGGCAGGCATTTACGGCGGTGCTGGCCCGGTCCGGCCGGGTGGTGGAGGTCGCGGCCGATACCAGCCTGCTGGATGCGCTGGAACAGGCGGGAGTGTCCTGGCCTGCCCTGTGCCGCAACGGTGTCTGCGGGGAATGCCGGATGGAGGGTGCGGCGGGAGAAATCACGCACCATGATTTTGTGCTGACGGAGGCGGAACGGGCATCGGGCACGTGCCTGTTGCCCTGTGTGTCCAGGGCCACAGGCCGTCTTGAGCTTGATCTGTAGGAAGGGGGAGAGCATGCGGCCAAAGCCCGTGGGTCAAAACGTTACGCCGCAGGACGCGGCTGCTCGACCCCCCGCGTACCACGAACAGGTGCCAGCGGCCCCCGCAGGCGTATCGCGGCTGACGGGGCAGGGTATCGGGTCGCGCGGCAGCCGTTTTCCCTGGCCGTTTTCCGCCGATCATTATGCTTACAGCGCGAATGTCGAACCCGCGCCGGGGCTGCGGTCCACGGCGGCGGGGGCGTGGGGTGGCACGCTGCTGGATGTGGACGAGGACTACGCGCCTGAACTGGCCGAACGCAGCGCCATCCTGCGGCGCGATCCGTCGCGCTACGCCTGCCTTGCGCATATGCGTGAAGCCGGGTGGGACGCGCTGGTGTGGGGGCTGGGCGAACTGGCGGCCACGCATGCCTCCATGCGGCTGGAACGCGAGGGTGACACGTATTGCTGGACCAACGCGCGCCTGAACGTGACACAGGTTTTTCGCTATGGCGATGACGGCACATTGCCCATGCCGCCGCTGATGTACCTTGCCTCGCAGATTCAGGAGGACGTGGTTCTGCTGGACCAGCGCGAAGGCCAGCTCTGGGTGGATGCCGGCTGCGTGACCTTTGCCTCCAACTGGTCGATGGCGTTCGATGCGGGCATGTCGTTCATGGAAATCCACGGCCCCATACCGCATGATTACGCCGACGGCGCCATTCCCCGGGCCGAACTGTTTCTGATGCGGCTGCAACCCGGTCAGGCGTTTCGTCGGCTCAACTGGACATCCACCGCGGGGTACAGGCTGGATACGGCTTTGGACAGCTATGACCGGTGGGGTGCCACCCGCACAACCATGGCGCGTGATGCGGGGCTGGCGGCTTTTCATATGCGGGTGGAGGTGCAGCACCTTGTGCGCCTGCCCGAAAGTGGTGCGATCATGTTCCTGATCCGCACTTATCTGCTACCGCTGGCCGATATTCTGGCGGTGCCGCAATGGCGTGCGCAGTTTGCCGCCGTTCTGCGGAGCCTGCCCCCCGATCTGGCGCAGTACAAGGGGCTTGGTGCCATCCGTCAGCCTTTGTTACGGGTGCTGGCCGGGGCCTGAAATCCGTCATGGCATGAGCCTTGCCTTCGGGCATGCCTGTCCCGGGGCATGGAACCTGAGAGCATGACGTGACAGAATGGCGCATTGCCACCGATCCAGGACAGGCGAGGAGTTTTTTGGACATGTCGGCTGCCGCGTTCCCGTTCGTGTGTGAAAAAAGCCCGGTCAGGGGGCAGAGGGGCATGGTTGTCACCAACCATCCGCTTGGAACCGCGGCGGGGGCCGAAATGCTGGCGGCGGGCGGCAATGCGTTCGATGCGGCGTCGGCGGCTCTGTTCGCGCTGAGCGTGGTCGAACCCATGATGGTGGGCGTGGCCGGTGGCGGGCTTGTGCATGTGCGGCTGGCATCGGGCGAACACCGTATTATCGACGCCCTGTCCTGCGCCAGCGCCACCATGACCCCCGACCTTTACGACCCCCTGCCCGATGAACCCGACCATGGCATGCAGGTCAGGGGGCGGCGCAACCTGGTCGGTGCGACAGCGGTTGCGGTGCCGGGCAACCTGCTGGGGTGGCATGGCATGCAGTCCCGTTTCGGGCGGCTGCCATTTGCCGATACGCTGGCCCCCGCGATCAGGCTTGCAAAGGCGGGTTTCTGCATTACGCCCTACCTGTCCGGTGCGATAGCCGAGCACGCGGCCGATCTGTCGGCCGACCCCATGATGCGCTCTGTCTTCATGCCCGAAGGGGTTCCGCTGGCCACCGGGGCGCGCCTGCGCCAGCCCGTTTATGCGCAGGCGCTGGAACTGATCGCCGCCGAAGGCGCGCAGGCCCTGTACGGCGGTGCGCTGGGTGTATCGCTTGCGCGCTGCATTGCTGGTGCGCCCGACCCCGGCTGGATTACACAGGCGGACCTGCTGGCTTATCGGGCGCTCGACCGCGTACCCGTTGTGGGCAGGTACCGGGGGTTTGACATTATAGGCCCGCCCCCTCCGGCGTCGTCCGGGGTGCATGTGACCCAGATGCTGAACATGGCGGAATGTTTCGATATCGCAGGCATGGGGTTTGGCGGCGCCGGGAGCCTGTGCCTGCTGGCCGAAATCATGCGTATCGCGTTCGAGGACAGGGGCCGTTACAGCGGCGATCCCGCATTTGTCAGTGTGCCTGTGGAACGCCTGACTTCCAAGGCTTACGCGCGCGACTGTCTGGCCCGGATTGCGGCCCAGGCCAAGCCTGTATGCCCCGCCTGGGAAAGTCAGGACACGACGCATGTGAGCATTGCGGATCATGAGGGCAATATCGTCAGCGCCACGCATACCATCAACGGGATGTTCGGGGCACGGTTCATGGACCCCCAAACCGGCATTATTCCCAATAATTACATGAGCAATTTCGATCCTCATCCCGGTCGCGCCCTGTCCATTGCGCCGGGCAAGCGGGTGCCGACCTCCATGGCACCCATGATCGTGTGCCGTGGCAGTAAGCCCCGATACGCGCTGGGCATGCCCGGCGGGCTGCGTATTTTTCCTTCGGTCTTTCAGGCCATTCTCAATCTGCTCGACCATAAAATGAGCCTTCAGGCCGCTGTGGAGGCCCCCCGCCTGTGGACACAGGGGCAGGACGTCGAACTGGAGCCCGGCTATGCCGCCGCGTCCGGAGCGCTGGTGGCCAAAGGGTACGATGTGCGGGTCAAACCCCATATCGGCGGGGGCATGAACGCCATTGCCTTCCATGACGACGGCACGATGGAGGGAGCGGCATGCTGGCGGGCCGATGGAACCGCCATGGCGCTGGGTGGCGGCCCGGCCCGACCGGGTATCCGCTTCTGGCCGGACAGGGCGCCCGACAGGCCGGACGATATCATGGAAAAATGACTGAAAGGGACTGAATAAAAACGGATGAGGGTTTATGGGGCTGCGGGTGCGTGCACCCCTGCTGCCGGTATGGGGCCCGGCATCCCTCCTGTTGGCCCCTTGCGCGTCGGGGAAAGATAGGCCCTGTTCGTGCAACCTGCTGCTGCTTGTTGCGGGCGCGGGATTTTTTTCAGGATTCCGGCTGCGTGCCCGGCAGGGGCTTGCCCGCAAGATGTCTGGTGCATAACTCCAGAAAGGCCGAAACGGCGAGCGGCTGCCTTTGCCCCGGCAGCGTAAAGAACCCGTACACCAGCGGGGCGCAGTGTTCGTCCAGCGTCAGGTAGGCCAGTGGCCGCCCATCCAGCGCGTGGCAGTTGCGCGGGCGGGCGTTCCCCAGCCCGAACCCTTCGCCCCGTGCCGCAAGGCTGCGGATGACATCCATGCTTGGGTAACGGCCGACGATTTTGGGCGTGACCCCGGCTGCGGCAAAAAGGTGCAGAAAATAGTCCTTTGAAAAGGGCAGGTCGAGCAGCAGAAACGGCTCATCCGCCAGGTCGGCAAGCTTGACCGGCCCATTGGCTGCCAGCCGGTGATCCGCCGAGACGAAAGCATAGGGTGCCAGCGCGGAAAGAGGCTGGAAATCGATAACCGAAGGCCCTTTCATGTCATAGCCGAGCATGACCGAAATTTCCCCCATGCGCAGCCTGTCCACCAGGTCTTCATGGTGTCCGGCAACGACATGCAGACGTGCCTGCGGGTAGGCCGCCGAAAAGGTCTGGATCAGATCGGGGGCAAGGAGCGGGAACAGGGTGGTCATGCACCCGATCGTTATCTCGCCACTGACACGCCCGAGCATGCTGTGCAGGGAACTGTCAAAATCCTGTGCATGGGTCAGCAGGGAGCGCGCTTCCTGAAGGATGATCCGGCCTTCAGGCGTGAGCGAGAGCCCCTGCGCGTGGTGGCGGATAAAGAGCGACACCCCGAACACATCTTCCAGATGGGCGATGGCGGCGGAAATGGCCGGTTGCGAGATGGGAATCTGTCTCGACGCCTGCACGATGGAACCGGTTTCGGCCGTCGCGACGAAATATTCGATCTGGCGGAGAGAAAACCTCACCCTGGCATGTCCTTCTGCACGGCGGATACGCTCGGCCCGATTGGGAGCGAGGGGGAATGATACAGGCTTTACGGTCCCCCCGTCCAATGGTCAGGCGCACCATGCGGGAGCCCGCCTGTTGGCAGGTCCATTCCGCAGCGGGCCTGTCAGTGCTGCTCAGACCAGACGGGGCGGGCTGTCGGGCATGGCAGGGTGACAATGGCAGGACATATGGCAGGGCAACGGTGACGCAGGCCGGGGGCGCACCATGCTTGCGCCGGAAGGCGTATTGGTCTGACAAAAGGGCCTGCGGGCTTGCTCCACGCGGCCGCACCAGGGGGGGCGCATGGCGGTGTGACCCCCGTGGCCCTGCATGGAGTAACAGGGGAAAGCGGTTTTATCGCAGCCCTTGGGGGGCCGGTTCATAGGTCAGATAGCCGCGCTGCTTGGCGATATGGTCCGCCACATACCCGGCATCGTGCCAGACACCCCAGATAAAGGACGAGCCCCGACGGGTCTGCCATGGCAGGCCAAGAAAATACACGCCCGGTTCGGACGACACGCCGCGCTGGTGCCGGGGGCGGCCATGTGCATCCAGTGCGTCCACCTGTAGCCAGCCATAGTCCACGCCAAACCCCGTGGCCCAGATGATTGAGGTGATCCCTGCTTTTTTCAGGTCCATGCGCAGGATCGGTTCGCGCACGCAGGCCGGGTCCGGCAGCAGATCGCGCGCCGAGGGTTCCTCGGGCAGGGCAAGGCCGTTGCGTGCCACATAGGCATCGGCCTCATCCAGCAGGGACAGGTAGTTTGCGTCACCCCGGGCGAGGTTTTCGGCCAGATCGGGTGCGAATGTCATGACACCGTCATGGCAGGCTTCCGCCCGCCCCAGCAGGGTCATGCCGTCGGCCGCAAGCCGCCGGAAGTCCACCGTATGGCCCCCGCCCGCGCCGCTGACCGCAATGGTCGTATGTTCCACGCCGGGCGTTGCTTCGGCGTCCCATTTGTTGAGCACGCCCAGCCACCACACAAAATCGCGGCCACGGTAGCTGCGCGGCGGGCGGTCATGCGGGCCTACGGCAAGATAAACCTTCCGGCCGCTGCGCATGAGTTCTTCGGCGATCTGGGCACCTGACGACCCCGAACCTATGACCAGCACATTGCCTTCGGGCAGTTGGGCCGGATTTTTATAATCGGCCGAATGGATCTGCATGATCCCGGGCTCAGCTGGCACTATGGGGGGAATGACCGGGACCTGGAACGGGCCTGTGGCCGCCACGACGTAATTGGCGGTCATCGGGCCGTCCGAGGTGTCGACCGTAAAGCCTGCCTGCCCGGCATTGCGGCGCACCTGCGTGACCGTCACGCCGCAGCGAATAGGTGCGTGAATTTTTTCGGCATAGGCATGCAGGTAGTCTGCCACCTTGTCCTTGGGCACGAAATCGTCCGGTCCGTTTTCGGCAAAATCCAGACCGGGAAAACGGTCGTGCCAGGCGGGGCCATTGGCCACCAGGGAATCCCACCGGCAACTGCGCCACCGTTCCGCGGTACGGCCGCGTTCGAGCACGATATGTCTTATTCCGTGAGAATGCAGGTGCTCGCTCATGGCAATACCAGCCTGACCGGCCCCCACGACAAGAACTTCGGTTGTCTCGATCGGCATGAACGGATCCTTGTAAAGACTGATGCGTGACATCATCGGGCATAAGGCCGTCACGCGGCATTCCGGGAACGATACCAGTGTCATGCCCGCATCAAAACACGGTCTTTCCTGTGCCAAAGCTCTGTTTTTCTGAGGCTCCGTTCGGGTGCGCCAGCCCGCCTCTGCCCTTTGAGGTAATTGACCGCCCATGGAGCAAGGCTGGAGCATGCAAACGGCGCAGCGAATACCCTGTCCCGTCGATCTATCGGGTGGTCCTGCTCTGAGCGGCGCTAAGTCGGGGGCAGCCGCGTGGGGCGACCTGTTATGATGTCATGAAGCTGGCGTGCGGAAATGGTCTCTTCCACCGGTTCCTGACCGGTGCGTGGAAAATCCAGAACCGCATAGGGCGTGCTGCGTCCGGCCGCAGGTGATGTCATGCCCGGAATGGAGGGGCGATGATCCCCGAAAAACACGAACCGGGCTGTGCGCCCGCCGTGCTCAAGCCCGCTCAGCAACTGGTCGATCATGCTGTCGCTATTGCGCAGGTGATGCAGATAGTGGCCGACCGGATGGGTTTCTCCCTGCCATGGGCCATGGTTTTCAATACTGACAGCGTACACGAACAAGGGGGCGTGGGCTGTCTCAAGGGTTTCAAGAATACGTTGGGCAAGATAGCTGTCGGGAATATAAGGTGCTTTTTCGGTCGGTGTATACGTGAAATCCGTTTGCCCCTGCAGGGTGTCAAAACCGATTTTGCGCATCATCACATCGCGGTTATAAAAACCCAGATCGTAAGGGTGGATATAAAGCGTTTCAAAACCGGCTTTGCGGAACAGGTCGGGCAGGGCAGGTTTTGTTTCCCTGTCTGCTGTCAGGAACGGGTCGAACTGGTCGAAAGCCAGTTCGTCGGCATTGCGGCCGAACAGGACGCCGTATTCCGTGCGGTTGGTGTAAGCGCCAAACCCGCTGACTTCCAGCATGCCATACTGTGTTGCCATGGCCCGTGCCCGTGCCAGACCGGGTAGGGGTGGAACGGGAATCTCCGGCGGCAGGCCAAGAGTGCACGGGTCGGCAAAGGACTCGCACTGCAAGACAACAACCAGATCGGGCTGCCCGGCGGGCTGCCCACTGGCCTGCCGGGTGAGGTGCGGGGTGGGCGGCACCTGCTGGCGCCAGCGCCGCCAGTATACGAACAGGCTGCCCGTCATGCCCAGCCGGGCAATATCGGGTGCCAACCGGGGCATGGGGGCCAGCCGCCTTGCGGGGAGCACGATCAGGCAGGCAAGAGCGGGCAGCATGATACAGGCCCCCCACACATGGCAAACGGGCGGGGCACGCCAGACAGCATGACCCAGCCCGGCCAGTATTCCGGCTGTCGCCAGAACGGCTGCCACGCGCACAGGGACCGGAACGGCAAAAATATAAAATCGCGGGTGACGGAAAAAATTCTTGATGACAAAAAAGTCGCTGAAAACCAGAGGTTCGTCCAGAACCGCAAATTTCAGGTTCGATCCGCAGACGGTCGCGGCAACGAGCCCCACGGCCAGAATGGCGGCAAAAACCGGGCTCCCCGAAACCATGAGGAAAAAGCCGTAGAAAACCGTGCTGAGAATGGCGCTGAGCACCCGGGCCGGATAAAGTGCGGGGCTTTTTCCACGCGGGCGGGCCATGGCTTCCATCAGAAAATTGCCCCCGATCGTGGCGGCAAGGCTAAAAAGCGGATGGCAGGAATTCATGGCAATCTTTGACTGGGCGGGGGTATTGCCATGGCCCGCTGCCGCGGGTCGGGCGGGTCTTGCATGCGGGCATGGCCAATACGGTTCAGGCGTGTTTATCGGGCCGGTGCGGACCCCGCATAGGCATGGAACACGCCCAGTGAGGTGTAGTGGCGCACATCCTCAAATCCGGCCTGGCGCAGGGTGCTGACAATGTCGTCGGGGGAGACGCATTCGGCAATCGTGTCCCAGTAATATTCCATGAGTTGCCGGCTGTCGCGGGACGCGGCCACGCCCGAGAGCGTGGGAACGATCCTGCCAAGATAAAAACGTAATACGGCCTGCACGAATGGCTTGCGTGCGCGCCCGATTTCAAGGATCAGCACGCGGCCGCCGGGTTTGAGCACGCGGCGATAGGCGATAAACGTCCTGTGCAGGTCGCTGACATGGCGCAGCGCGTACCCCATGCTGAGAAAATCGAAATGCCCGTCGGGAAAAGGCAGGCGCTGGGCATCGGCCTGGACAAGCGCGATCGGCAGGTTTTTGCGGCATTCGGCCAGCATGCCCGGGCTCATATCCAGGCCGATCACGCCATTCGGCCCCGCGATCCGGCTGGCTTCACGCGCGACCAGTCCGGTGCCGGTCGCGACATCCAGAATACGGTCGCCCGCTTTCAGCCCCACCCTGCGAAGCATCCATCTGCGGTACCAGCGCCCGCTGCCCAGGGAAAAAATCGCATTGATCCGGTCGTAATGGGTTGCGGTCCTGTCGAACAGGCTTCGTACAAAACCCTGCCGGCTGGCAGCATCGCGGTAATAGGAGGACAGGACGGGGTGGGGCGGCGTGGCGCGTTCCCGGGTCATGGTATTCTCATCTGTCATCGTTGGAGACGCTCCACAGCAGGCATGAAGGTGGCTTTTTCGGCTGAACCTGCGGGATAAGCAAGCCCCGGTACGTCGGGGCTGTACCTCAGGATGTGTGGCAGGCCTGTCAGGCCATGGGGGACGGGTCAGATCCGGTGGGCGGTCGGGCAGGGCGGTTGCGAAACGCCCTGACGCTGGCCCAGGGCGATACATGCTCAAAATCACGGATGACAATCAGCCGCAGGCCGTATTCCAGCCCGGCCAGAACAATGGTGAGGCCAAGCACGCCGCCGCTGGCGGGCCAGCGCCACGACCCTGCGGGCCCCGCAAGCCATAACAGCGCGGGTGCAAGCACTGACAGGGCAAGAAAGCCGGCCCAGAACCATGTCAGCGCGGTTGTGTACCGCGCGACATCGGGCCGGAGCGTTCCGTGTACCTGCCGGGCAATGGCGGACACGAGGGGCTCATGCCCGGTCCGCAGCGACCGGGCGAACAGTATGAACGGAACCATGACCGCGCCTTCGTAAAGCAGGCAGCGCTCAGCGGTCATGGCCTGCGATGGCCATTGCCAGGCCGGTAGAAACAGGGCAGCCGTCATAACCGCGCAGGGCAGCAATGCACCGCTCAGCAGGCCTGTGCCCACGCCTTCGCAGGCAAGGATGCACAGTGCGAGGGTACGCGTGCCCGAAGTAAAAAACAGAGGAAAAGAAGCCAGAATAAAACTGGTTGCCAGCAGACACGTTCCCACGCGTGCGGGATTGAAGGATCTGTCCATGACAGGCTTTTCGATTTCCTTTTCTTCAATCTGTGCGTGTGATAGGACGGCCATCACTTTACTGTCTGGCATGAGAAAATCATGAATACGCATTTGAGCGGTACACCGCAAACGCCATTTGAACATGAAATCGCCGAACGTCTTGTGGATGTCCTGCAGCTTGAAATTGCGCCAGATGAAATCGATCCCGTAGCACCGCTGTTTGTCGAAGGCCTGGGGCTGGATTCAATCGATGCGCTGGAAGTCGCGTTGATGGTCAGCCGTGCGTATGGGGTGACACTGAGTTCCGACGACCCGAACAGCCGCGAAATTTTCAGTTCGCTGCGCGCATTGGCCAGCCATGTCACGGTCATGCGTCCGGCCGGGTAAGCCGGAGGGCGGATGGGTGTCTTTTCCCGATACAATAGATTTTTCCCTGATTCACGCGCCTGAGCGTGTTGTTCTGTACCGGCATGACGGTGTCAGCACCGGGCATGGGCTGCTGCGGGCGGCCTATCGCGTGGCTGCTTTGCTGCCCGATGCGCCAGTTGTGCCGTTATGTGTGGATGTGCGGCATTTTACGGTTCTGCTGCTGGCGACACTGTTGCGCGGGCAGCATGTGCTGCTATCCAGCGACCGCTCAGCCAGGCGCCTGAGCACTCTTGCCACAGATCACGGCGCTGTCTGTGCGGGGTTCGCCGGGGACGACCCGGGTGCTGACGAACGCCCGCCCGGCGCACTCTTTCTGCCACCGCTGGATGAAACGGGGGATGACTGTCCCCTCAACCCGGTTGTGGATGTCGACCGGCTTGTGGCCATTGTGTTTACCTCGGGCAGCACGGGTCAGCCCGTGGCGCATACCAAGACATGGGGGGCGCTGGTGGTGCGCAGTGTCGCCGCCCGCGCGCTGCTCGACCCCGAGACCGTGGCCTCTACCCTGGTGGGGACGGTGCCGCCCTATCATATGTACGGTTTCGAGACACTGGTGCTCCAGGCCATTCATACGCGGTGTGCCGCAACAAGCGGGCCGGATTTCTACCCGGCGGACTGGCGTAAAATGCTGGAGTTCGCGCCTGCGCCGCGCGTGCTGGTGACAACGCCGCTGCAACTGCGCATGCTGCTGGGGGCCGCATTGTCCTGGCCTGCGATCGCACGGATCATTTCCGCTGCCGCCCCCCTGGGCGATGCGCTGGCCCGGCAGGCTGAAGACAGGCTGGGCGCACCGGTCATGGAAATTTATGGTGCGACCGAGATCGGGTCCGTGGCCATGCGCCGCACAACGCAGGGGCCGCGCTGGCTCCTGTACGACACGGTCGATCTGGACCAGAACGGGGATGACGCGACCATAGCAGCCCCGGGTGCGCCGGCGTTTCCGCTTTCGGATCTGGTTGAAAAGGATGGCGCGCGCCATTTCAGGCTGATCGGTCGCCGCAACGACATGGTGAAACTGGCGGCCAAGCGTGCCTCGCTGTCGGCACTGAATGTGGCGTTGACAGCCTTGCCCGGTGTGGAGGACGGCGCGTTTCTTCCGCCCGATGGCGATGCCGACAGTGCTTTTGCCAGAATGCAGGCATTTGTCGTCGCCCCTTCCCTGACGGCGGACGCAATCATTGCCGGGCTGCGCGAGCGGATAGATCCGGTTTTTCTGCCCCGTAACATCACTTTTGTCGACGCTCTGCCCCGCAACGGCGTAGGCAAGCTGACCGTTCAGGCACTTCGTCAGTTCGCAGCGCAACTGGCCCTGGGCGATACGGTTGGCACCGCGGTCGTTCCGGCCGATCATCCCTGTCTTGCCGGGCATTTTCCCGGCCAGCCCGTGGTGCCCGGCGTGGTGCTGCTGGAAGAAGGCCTGGCCCTTGCGGGGCTTTGCCCGTCCCGCATCGCGCAGGTGAAATTTCTGCGTCCTGTCCTGCCGGATGAAACGGTGACGTTCTTTGCCCGGCGCGAGACGTCGCGCACCCGGCTGGCGGGCTTTGTGCAGGGGCAGCCGGTCCTGCGTGCAGTTATCGGCACCGGCACGCCGTCATGACCGCCCGGGGCGAGACCTGGCTGGTGCCCGAGCGTGGGAACCATACGGTCATGGCCATCATGCTGCGCCTTGCCAGGGTCATGGGGCGTCGTCGGCTGGCCCGGTTGATCTGGCCCATCTCGCTCTATTACCTGATCAGCGACGGCACCACCCGACGCGGCTCGCGCACCTATCTGCGTCGCGTTCTGGGGCGCGAGCCCTCGCTGTATCTGATCTGGCGGCACATCCATTCCTATGCGCTGATGACCCTCGACCGGCTGTTCATTCTGGATGACGGGGCGGCGTCTCCGCCGGTCTCGATTCTGGGAACCGATGTGGTGTTTCGCGCGCTGGATCAGGGGCGGGGCTGTATTCTGCTGGGGGCGCATATCGGCTCGTTCGACGCCCTGCGTTCGGTCCTGAAAGTGTCCCCCCGCAAATTGTCGCTGAAAATCCTGATGTACCGGCAGCATACGGGGGACGCCACACGGCTGATCGAGGCGCTGGACCCTGGTTATGAGGATATTCTGATCACGCTGGGGCAGCCCGATACCATGCTGCGTGTGGCCGAAAGCCTGCAACGGGGCGAAATTGTCGCCATTCTGGGGGACCGTGCGCATGATATGGGCCGCAGCCTGCCTGTTTGCGTTCTGGGCAGGGACGCGCCGCTGCCCACAGGGCCGTTCCGGATCGCGAGCATAACCGGGGCGCCGGTTGTGCTGTTCAGCGGGCTGCGGTGCAGCGACGGCCATTACGATATCCGTTTCGAAAGTCTGGCGGACCGGATCGCGCTGAAAAATTCCGGCACAGGCCGGACGGGGGATCTGCACGCATGGATGCAGCGTTACGCCGACTGGATGAGCCAGCTTTGCCGGCGCAATCCACTGTCATGGTATAACCTTTACGATTTCTGGAAGGAAAGATCATGATGCGCCGGCTTGTCGCACTGTTGCTGTGTCTGAACGCCCTGTCTTTCTTCCACCCGGCCAGGGCCCGGGCGCAGGATCTTGCCGATGCGATTATAACCGGGTTGGGGCAGGTGCATCAGCGCCAGAACGCTTTTCATGAGGTGCGTGTCATCGGCGCGCTGACCCAGCCGCTGGACAGTGCGGGCAGCCTGTCGTACTGCGCCCCGGGACATCTGGAAAAACTGACCCTGACCCCCCGGCGTGAAGATCTGGTCATAGAGGGGGACATGGTGACCATCGTCCGGGGAAAGGCCGCGCCCCAGACGCTGGACGCCAGCCGCAACCCGGCCCTGCAACTTCTGGTCGACACGCTGCGCGCCCCGCTGGACGGAGATGTGGAGCGGCTGAAACGCTCGTATCGTCTGGCGGCATCAGGCGAACTGGGGTCCTGGACCCTTGAGCTGACACCAGCGAATGACGCGGTGGCAAAACAGGTCCGTACCGTGACATTGACCGGCAGGAACAATGCCATTCTGGGCCTGCGGATCGTGCAGGCCAATGGCGATACCCAGAGCCTGACGATCGCTCCCTGATGCGCCGTAACCCGAAACGGCTGGCTTTGGCCCTGCTCCTGTCCGCGGTTGTAGCCTCTGTTGTTTTTGCGTGCATTCCCCTGCGGGTGGATATGGCAGGCTTTCTGCCGCAGGGGCATGACGCGGGGTCGCGCTTCCTGTTCCGGGAGGTGCGGGGCGGGGTTGCGGCGTCCATCATCACGGTCGGGATCGAGCAGGCTCCTCCGGCCGAACTGGCGCGCATCAGCCGGGCCATGCAGGCGGAACTGTCGCACGATACGCGTTTTTCCACGGTGCTGAACGGGTCGTTCTCCATGGGGGATAATGCGTCCCTGCGGGATGTGCTGTTCACCTACCGTTACCTGCTGGCGCCGGACCCCACGGTGCGCGATTTTTCGGCGCCCGCTCTGTCTGGCGCGTTTGCAAAGGTGCTGGACGGCCTGCAATCCGCGGCGGAACCGCTTTTTCTGGATCTGGCGCTGCGTGATCCCACCGGGGCTTTTTTCAATGTCCTGCACGCCCTCCAGCCGGATGTGCAGGCCCGCCTGCGCGAGGGGGTATGGTTCGCCCCTGACCGGGACCGTGCGCTCATGCTGCTCAGGACAACGGCTGCGGGCATGAATCTCGCTGCCCAGCAGGCCGCGCAGGATGCCATCCGTGCGGCGTTTGCCGCGTCGCATCCTGCCCGGGCCCGACTGCTGCTGAGCGGGCCGGCCATTTTCGCGGTGCAGAGTGCGCATGACATGCGCGCCGATATCGAGAAAATGTCGGTGCTGTCGCTCTGCCTTGTCGTTGGCGTGCTGTACTGGCGGTTTCGCTCGCTATGGGTTCTGGCGGCGATCGGGGTGCCGTTCCTGCTGTCGCTCTCGGTGGCGATGGTCGTGGTGCGCCTGTGTTTCGGGGCTGTGCACGGTATTGCCTTCGGGTTCGGGATGACCATGCTGGGCGTGTCGCTCGACTATCCTGTCCTGCTTATCGGCCACCGTGACGCGGGGGAGGGGCCGGGGGCGACATTGCGCCGGATCGCACCCAGCCTGCGGCTTGCGGTCACGACGGCCGTGCTGGGCCTGACCGGCATGATCCTGTGCGGCCTGCCTGGCATTGCTCAGCTTGGCACCTTTGCGGCGGCGGGCCTTGTCACGGCGGCTATCGTGACCCTGTTCATCATGCCGCGCCTGATTGTCGCGGCCGATCTCGCGCCACGGATCAGCGGGCCGTCCGCGCCGCTGGCCCGGGCCGAACGGTGGCGGCGGTGGCGCGGGTTCTGTCTTGTGCCCGTGCTGGGCGCCTGCGCGGTGCTCATCGTCCGGCCTGTAGTCGTGGAAACCGATCTGACAGCGCTCAGCCCCGTGCGTCCGGCCGCCAAGGCGCTGGACCGCGATCTGCGGCGGGGCCTTGGCGTGCCGGAGTCCTCCCGCCTTGTTGTCGTACGGGGCGACAGCCCTGAAGCCGTCCTGCGCAGGGAGGAAACTCTGGCTCCCGTCTTTGCGGCGCTGATCCGGCAGGGGGCGCTGGCGGGGGTGGAAGATGCGGCCCATATCCTGCCCTCCACCGCCATGCAGGACCAGCGCCGGGCGCAACTGCCTGACGATGCGGTGCTGGCTGCGGCCATAGGGCAGGCACAGGCAGGCCTGCCGTTCCGGCCGGGCAGTTTCGGGCCTTTCCGGGGCGATGTGGCGGCGGCCCGGCACCTCGCGCCGCTGACACCCGCCGGGCTTGCCGGCACGGCGCTGGCTCCGGCACTCGGTCCACTGCTTTTTCAGCGGGACGACGGATGGTGGGGCATTATCCTGCCCGAAGCCGTTGTGGACGATACCGCCATCCGGGCGGCGCTGGCGCCCTGGCCCGACGTCCTGCCGCTTGACCTGAACCGCGAAATTACGGCGCTGACGACCTACCACACACGTCTGACCCTGCGCTGGACGGCGCTGGGTATTGGTGCCGCACTGCTTGTTCTGGTCTGGGGCCTGCGCGATTCAGGGCGGCTGTGGCGGGTGATTTCAGCCGTGAGCGCCGCCATGATCGTGCTGCTGGGCATTCTGGCCTGCCGTGGGGTGCCCCTGTCGCTCATCCATCTGGTTTCGATGCAGTTCGTGCTGGGGGTGGGGCTGGATTACGCGCTGTTTTTTGCGCGCCCCCAGCTTGACGACGCGGAACGGGCCCGCACGATACGCACATTGCTGACCTGCAATATCATGACCGTGCTGACATTCGCCCTGTTATGCCTGTGCCATACGCCGCTTTTGCGCGAAATAGGCTGGACCGTCTCGTGCGGAACGCTTCTGTCCCTGCTGTTCGGCTTCATGCTGGCTGGACAGGCCGCGTCCAATTCGGCAACACACGCCGTATGACCCCACTTGTCGTCACCGCAGGAACGGCTCTCAGCGCCATTGGACCCGGTCTTGCCGCGACCGGGCAGGCTCTGGCCGCGCGCCGCTCCGGTCTGGAGCCGTGCGATTTTGCCGGTGTCAGCAGCGGCTACGCGGGCCGCGTAGCCGGGGTTGAGGCCCATGCCCTGCCCCATGCGTTGCGCAATTTCGACTGCCGCAACAACCGTCTGGCGGACATGGCCCTGAATCTGGACGGGTTTGCAGCCCATGTGGCCGAGGCCCGGGCGTTTTACGGCCCAGCCCGTGTGGCCGTGGTCATGGGAACCTCGACCTCGGGTATTCTCAGCGCGGAAATGGCCTATGCCCGCAGGGATGCGGCATCTGGCGCTATGCCGGCTGATTTCGACCAGGAACATACGCAGGACCTGTTTTCCCTGCCGCGTTACGTGGCGGCGGCGTTGGACCTGGGCGGGCCGGTCCTGAGCGTTTCCAACGCCTGTGCGTCATCTTCGCGGGCGTTTGTCGACGCCTGGCACTTTATCGAGGCGGGGCTGTGCGATGCGGCCGTGGTGGGCGGGGTAGACAGCCTGTGTGGCATGACCCTGCGCGGGTTCGGCGCACTGGGTCTGATCGCCGCAGGGCCGACACGGCCATGCGATGTGGCGCGCGACGGCATTTCCGTGGGGGAGGCAGCAGGATTCGTCCTGCTGGAACGCCCCGGGGTACGCGGCGCAACCGGCCTGGCCCGTCTTCTTGGCTTTGGGGCCAGTAGTGACGGGCATCACATGTCATCGCCAGACCCTGCCGGGCGCGGAGCGATCGCTGCGATGCGTCATGCGCTGGCCCGCGCGGGGCTGACGGCGGGCGATATCGACTATATCAACCTGCACGGTACCGGCAGCCAGGCCAATGACGCAATGGAGGACATGGCCGTGTTTTCCGTGTTCGGGGACAGGGTGCGGTGTTCGTCCACCAAGGGCTGGACGGGCCATACGCTGGGGGCGTCCGGCGCGCTGGAGGCTGTCATGTCCATTCTGGCCCTGCAGCAGGGGTTTGTGCCGGGCTGCCTGAACGTGGGGCAGGTCGATCCGGGTTTTCGCGCACGGGTCGTGACAGAAAACGAACGTGTCGGGCTGAGGCATGTCGTCAGCAATGCGTTCGGGTTTGGCGGCACGAATTGCAGCCTTGTTTTCGGGGCGGTGTGATGCGTGTCGTAGTCAGATCCGCCTCGGTCTGGGGGCGGGGCCTGCCCGGATGGGCGCGTGCCGCCGAAGTGCTGCGTGACCCGACCCTGTGGGATGGTGTCAGTGCCGTCGCACCTGCCGCCACGCATCTGCCCCCCAATGAACGGCGTCGGGCGGGGCCGGTCACGCGGCTGGCCCTTGCCGTGGCGCAGGAGGCCTGTACGCTGGCGCAGGTCGATCCGGCCGAGGTATCGGCCCTGTTTGCAAGCGCCAACGGGGATGGCGGCGTCATAGACACCATCCTCGAAGCGCTCTGCACCCCGGGGGGAGACGTCTCTCCCACCCAGTTCCATAATTCCGTGCATAATGCGCCGGCTGGCTACTGGACCATCAGCCACGGGTCCATCGCGCCTGCCACGGCGGTTGGCGGTTTCGACTGGTCGTTCGGGCAGGGGCTGCTCAAAGCCGCGGCGGAGGCCGTGGTGGAGGCGCATCCGGTCCTGTTCGTGGCCTATGACCTGCCTATCCCCGGCCCGATTGGCACCGTACGCGTCACGACGGAAACGTTTGCCTGCGCCATGCTGCTCGACCCCGATCTGTCCGCACCGGGGCTGGCCTCTCTGGACATGACCTACGATGCCACGACGGATGAGGGCGATGACCCGGACAATCCGGCATTGCGGCAACTGGCGCACGAAAACCCGGCGGCGCGTGGCCTTGCGCTGCTCGGTGCCCTTGCACGGCAGGACGAATGCTGTGTTCGCGTCGCATGCCTGAACGGGCACTTGAAAATCGAAGTGAGACCATGCTCGACCGTGCAGAAATTCTGAACCGTATTCCCCATCAGGGTGCGAGCTGCCTGCTCGACCACTGCGATGCATGGTCGGAGGACAGGCTGCGCGCGCGCATGCGCAACCCGTGCGATCCGCTTAATCCCCTGCGGCGCGATGGCCGGCTGGGTCCGGTGGTGGCGGCGGAAATTGCCATGCAGGCGGCGGCTCTGCACGGTGCGTTGATCGGCAGGGCAACAGACAGGCCGGGCTATCTGGCTGCCTTGCGGGATATCGAAATTTTCTGCGACAGGCTGGATCGTGCGCAGTATGGCGCTCTTCTTGTCGACGTGGTGCGTGAACATGCCACGGCGGAGGGGCTGGTTTACGCCTTTACCGTCGCCTCGGCCAGCGGGGTGCGGCTTGTAGCCGGCACAGGCACGGTTTTCTTTTCCCGCGCGACACTCCCCGCATGAAGCGCGCCCTCGTTACCGGTGGCACAAGCCCGATCGGGGAGGCCATCTGCCGCAGGCTGGCGGCCTCGGGGCTGCATGTGATCATCCATGCCCATGCGTCGGTTGACAGGGCCTGCGCGCTGGAGGCGGACCTGCGCGGGCAGGGTCATGGCGCGACGGTGTGGCAGTGCGACCTGTCGGACATTGCCACGACACAGGCGGCACTCTCCCCGCTGGTCGAAGGCGGTGTGCCGCAGGTGGTCGTGCATAATGCTGGCACGCATGACGACGTGACCATGGCGGGCATGAACACCGCCCAATGGCGTGATGTGATCGGCGTGTCCCTGGACGGTTTTTTTGCCGTGGTGCAGCCACTCCTCCTGCCCATGACCCGGACGCGCTGGGGCCGGATCATTGCCCTGTCGTCCGTTACGGCCCGTCTGGGCAATCGGGGCCAGGTCAATTACGCGGCGGCCAAGGCCGGGCTGGAAGGGGCGGTGCGTTCGCTGGCGCGGGAGGTGGCAAGCCGGGGCATTACCGTCAACGCGGTGGCGCCGGGCGTGATCGACTCCCCCGCCACGGCCGAGGTCATGGACGCGACGCAGATCGCAGCCCTGGTGCCGGCCCGCCGTGCGGGCAGACCGGGCGAGGTGGCTGAACTTGTCGCGTTTTTGGCGTCGGAGCAGGCCGGATACATTACAGGCCAGACGATCGGGATCAATGGGGGCATGGTATGACAGTTCACGGGACGGATGGTCGCGCATGCGATGTTCTTGTCATAGGCGGTGGCCCGGCGGGCAGCACGGCGGCAACGCTTCTCGCCCGTGACGGCTATGATGTCGTTTTGCTGGAAAAGGACGAGCACCCGCGTTTTCATATTGGAGAATCGCTGCTGCCGTGCAACCTGCCGCTCCTGCGCGATCTGGGGGTGCTGGAGCAGGTCGAGGCCATGGGCGTGTACAAGCCCGGCGCCGAATTTGTTTCCGATACCGATGACCGGTGCGTTCCTTTTCCTTTCCGGTATGCGATCGGTGCGAAAACAGACCACGCCTATCAGGTGGTGCGGGCCGATTTCGATGCGCTGCTTTTTCGCAATGCAGGCAGGCATGGGGCGACAACGCGTGAGAACATCCGCGTGCTGTCCGTGCAGTTTCAGTCGGGCCAGCGGGCCCGTGTGCGCACGCGCGATAACGCGGGGACAGAACAGGTTTACGAGCCCCGGTTCGTGCTGGATGCGTCGGGGCGTGACGGGTTGCTCAGTGCCCAGACCGGGCGGCAGGCCAACAAGAAGAATTCGACCGCCGCGATTTTTGGGCATTTCCGGAATGTTCCCCGGCGCGCGGGCGACATGGGGGGCTATATTTCCATCCATCTCGTCAAGGATGGCTGGTTCTGGATGATCCCGCTGCCCGATGGGGTGATGAGTGTCGGCTTTGTCGGCGACAAGGTGGCCTATCGTGACCATAAAGGACCGGTGACAGAGCTTTTCTGGAAAAAGGTGGCACAAAGCCCGAGTGTCGCGGAACGCATGAATGCGGCGCAGGCTCTGTCTCCCCTGTCCACAACAAGCAATTATTCGTACTGTGCCCAGAAGGCGTGGGGAGAGGGATACTACCTGATCGGTGACGCCTACGCGTTTCTCGACCCGGTGTTTTCGTCAGGTGTGCTGCTGGCCATGAGAAGCGCTTATCGTGGTGCCGGGGTTGCCCGTGCATGGTTGCGCGACCCTGTGGAGGGCCGCAGGGTCGCGGCACGAGCCGAACGCAGGACCCAGCGCGAGATGCGGCGCATTGCATGGCTGATCTATCGCATCAACACGCCCGTTCTGCGCATGTTGTTCCTGAACCCTCGTAATATTCTGCGGATGCGTGATGCGATTATTTCCCTGCTTGCAGGTGATTTTGCAGCAGGGTGGCGTGTCATGGCGCCATTCAGCGCTTTCAAGGCCATAGTCGGGGTAACCTGGTTCAGGAAAAAGCTGCGGCGTTCATTCTGAATAATCCGGAATGGAGTGAGGCAGATCATTGCCGGTGACCGGATCATTCTGGCACCCGGTGCAGGTCCAGTCTGGAATTTTAAAAGGAATTTTTTGTATGTCGGCTTTTACAAAGACAATAAGGCTTCCCGTGTTCGCCGCCGTTCTGGCCGGGCCGCTGGCAGGCTGTGCCAGCCCCGAATGCCAGAGCACCCATTACGAATGGGATGCCGGCCGCCGACCGCTGAGTGCCGCTGTTGAGGATGTCGGGCAGCGGACCGGCTGTGCGGTAAAGGTCGATCAGCACCTGCTTGCGGGAAAGACCAGCACGGAAATCCACGGGAATTATCGGGCCCTGCAGGCCATGCGTCATGTTCTGCGTGGCTCGGGGCTCAAGGTCAGCCGCACGGAGACCGGTCTGGCTATCGTGGCGCGGCATCCGCAGGAAAGCGGTGACGTTACCCATGAGGATGAAGACTGACACCTGTCAGGGTTCAGGCCCGCCGGCCGGGGTATGAGGAACCTGTCGTATACGACAGACACGACCTGTCCACCAATCCGGCCCTGGCTGGCTTGTATCTCATATGCGCGCACAGTGTGTTTCTCTGCTGCGCTTCTCCAGTGCGATACCGGGCAGTCGCCCGGCATCGCCGGATGGCACCAAAGCGGCACGGGGCCGGGACGCAGAAGGCTGATCCTCGGGGCGTATTTCCTGTGGGGACAGCAGCATGGCGTTCATAGACCGTGCCATCTCCTTTTTTGCCGCCAAAACCCCGTTTCCACCGATCGGAGGTTCAGGATCAGGCGCAGCCCATGATGGGGTCGCCGTGATCCACGGTTCTTGAAATCGGTCCGCCTGGACATCAACAAACGGTTCTTTGCTTTTTTATCCTGTACCATTCAACGTGACACAACCGATCATGTCCGAAAATATATAACCCCTTTGCAGACTGTTCCGTGTTCCGCGGTCGGGAGGAATGGCGGTTGCCGCTGTCAGGAAATTTGCCAGCGGCGGGGGTGCGGGTTATGATCCGTTACATATTGACAACGAAGTAGTCGTCCGGGCGCATAATAAAGAGGGACGAGCCAATGGTCAGCCGTCTTTCCCTTCCACCGTTTGGCATGCTCAAGGCATTCGAGGCCTTCGGGCGGACGGGCAGTATTCGCGAAGCCGCCGAGGTGCTTGGGGTCAGCCAGACCATCGTGCGCAGGCATCTGCATGGGCTTGAGGAATGGATGGGGACCGCGCTCATCAACCGTGAAGCGGGTGAGCTGACCTTGCGCGGACATGTATTTCATGGGCGTGTGACCCAATCCCTGCGCGAGATCGCCCGTGCGACGCAGGATGCGCGCGCGCTTCCTGAGGCTGGACTGCGTATTCGTTGCCTGCCTGGCTTTGCATGCAACTGGCTGATTTACCGGCTGGAGGAGTTCCGGCGCATTCATCCGAGGATCGAAATCGAGATTCTGCCTGACCGGCATCCGTCCGATTTCGAGCGCGATGAAGTTTCGGCCGATATCC
Organism: Acetobacter sp.; assembly: GCF_047723915.1. Classification (GTDB taxonomy): domain Bacteria; phylum Pseudomonadota; class Alphaproteobacteria; order Acetobacterales; family Acetobacteraceae; genus Acetobacter. The sequence continues at coordinate 104,730 of NZ_JBDOBQ010000002.1, forward strand.
GCTTTCTTTTGGCGCGTGACCGTACAGCATTTCCCGCCACGCTGGAGGCCGTCGAGATCTGCCGTCCCTACTTTTTTCCCGTTGCTTGTCCCAAACTGGCAGGAACCATCAACGGGCGGATTCATTCTGTGACCGACCTGCTGCACGAACGTCTGATTTCAACGGATTCCAACCAGGGCTGGCTGAGCTGGCTGGAGGGACAGGCTGCCCATGACGTCGCGTTGAAGCCCTGCATCTCGATGGGGCATATCTCGCTTGCTCTGGCAGCCGTCAAGGGTGGGCAGGGTGTTGCGATCGTGGATAATTACGTCGGCAGTATGGATCTGGCGGCTGGCAATATCCAGCGTATCGAGATTGCGGGCAAGCCGTGGCGCGATGTGTCACGTGGCGTATATGCCCTGGTTGCGCCTCAGGCGAACTGGCATAATCAAGCGCTGGTCCGGTTTGGTAAATGGTTACGGAAAACAGCGCTTTCTTTCCAGCCCGGCCAGTGAGCAACTGGCGTGCTGGCGGCCTGTTTCCGGTCCAGGATTGTGCTCAATCGAGGGCGGTCTTACGGGGTATTTCAAGCTGCGGAACATTTGGTTTCGGGGCCAGAAGATAAAGTTTCTTTGCTTATTGTTCCGCAATAGATACGATAATCCATAGAAAACATCTTGTTATTCTGAATGAACATTCAGTCTGACACATATCCTGAACAATTTTTCGCAGGGCAGACTCTTGTCTGCGCGGAGACGGACCTTGTGTCCGGGCGATGATCGATGTCCTGTTGAATCCATGGCGGATATTTCGCATGAAGTATGAAAAGCACGATTTCACTCTTCGTTCGGCAGCCTGCCGCTCTACATCCTTGAGTTGTCTTTCCATGATGGGGGTACTGGCGCTGGGGTGGCAGGTCTGCGATATGGCCCGGGCCAGTGCGGCGACACCGCACCGACCGCAGAAACCGCCAGGTACCCTCAAGCCGTCAGGGGATGCAAAGCCAGTGGGTCATGCAAAGCCGGCGGTGCGTCACGAACCGGGTTATGTTGCCGGAGGGCGCGAGGCGATCAGCGTCAGCGGGCGGCGTTATGCGTTCTCCAATCCTGCGGGCCAGCACGTCGCGGACGCCACGACACATGTGACCGCCCGCACGCTGGAGAACCGCAACGTGTTCACGGTGAACGACATTGCCCGGATCGTTCCCAACGTGACGGTACAGGCCGTCAACGGCACGGCGACAAACAATTTTTATATTCGCGGTGTAGGGTTCAACGACTTTACCCAGAACAACATTTCGTCGGTGATGACATATATCGACGATGTGGCCTTTCCCCTGGCCACCATGACGACTGGCATGATGTTCGACATGGCGGGACTGGATGTCACACCGGGCCCGGTAGGCTTCAGTCATGGGCTGGGCGATACGGGTGGCGAGATTCTCATGCACACGGCTGACCCGACGCGCACATGGCATGCCGGGGCGAAGCAGGATATTGCCAGTTATGCTCGCAGCCGTTCAACTGTTTATGTCTCCGGCCCGATTTCCGACACGCTGTCCTTTCGCGTGGCGGCGCAGACCATCCATGGCGGCGGATGGCAGAACAATCCTCTCACGGGCACATCTTTGGGCGATGCGGATACGTGGGCTGTGCGGGCCAAGGTTCTATGGACACCCGACAGCCGCACCAGCCTGATGCTGACGGCACACTGGATGCAGGATGATTCAGAGGTTGTGGCCGGTCGTCCGGTTCTGGCACTTGTCGCGAACCAGCCGATTCCTTCACTGGGCTACCAGCAGGCGGAATGGAGCCAGAATGCGGCTTTCATGCATCTGATGGGGCGCCGGGCAGACCTGAAGCCCAGCGAGCATAATACGTTCTGGGGCGCGGACGTAAAGTTCACCCGTGATTTCGACTTTGCGACCCTGAAGGTCATTAGCGCGTATGAGACAGAGCGCGAGGCTGAATATACGGATGAAGACGCAACTGCGCTTTCAACGGGCGACGTCTATCGGAATATCGTCTCGAATGTGTTCTCGCAGGAGATCAGGCTTGAATCCCATAAGAATACCCCCCTGCAATGGGGTGTGGGGGCCTATTATGACCGGATGCGTGTCCTGCAGAACTTCAATAGCAATGCGCTGGACTACTCCATTATCAAGACATTCCAGATGTCCAATTATCGCGAAAACCAGCAGTCATTTTCGCAGTTCGCCAACCTGTCCTGGCGTCTGCCGCGCAACGTCACGCTAATGGGGGGGCTGGCGCACCAGGCGGATGACCGGCGCATTCTGGATATGCAGACTCACCGGCTGGGAAAGTTCAACTATTATTTTCCTGATTCAGGTACACAAAGCAACCAGTTTACCGGCATGCTGGGCGTACAGTGGTCACCTTTGAAAAATCTTATGTTTTACTATAAAATTTCAAAGGGATTCCGGCCGGGAGGGTTCACGGCCAATCTGACGCTTGATGCCAAGCAGCTTCAGCCATTCAAACCCGAGACGGTGCTCTCGAATGAGGTAGGTTTCAAGAGCGATATCATTCCTGATCGGTTTCGCCTGAACGGGGCGATGTTCTATTACGATTACCATAACCAGCAGATTGTCGGTACCTATGTTTCTCCCCTGTCAGGACCGATTAGCCAGTATGTCAATGTACCGAAATCCAATATATGGGGCATAGAGTTTTCGGCAGACATCCATCCGCTTCCTCATGTCTATATTACCCAGAATTTCGGCTGGGAACGCGGCACATATGATAATTTCTATTCCATGGACCGTACGCAGGTGAACGCGCACCATGTGGCTACCGGACAATGGGCGAACTTCTACAGTAATTTCTCTCATATGGATATGGGTATTCCCAAGCTTACACTCAGTGGCGAAGCTGATTATCGACTGCCCGTCTTTAAAAAATATGAGTGGGAAACAGGGGTGGACTGGATGTATCGCGGGGCGCAGAACATGCTTCCTGCGGGAAGCGGGGTTTATGTGCTGCCAGCCTATTTCCTGCTTGGCCTGCACACTACGTTTCGTCCGCAGAACAGCCGTTGGTCTGTAACAGTCTATTCGTCCAACGTGTTGAACAGACAGTATGTTTCAACGAGTGGCAACTACTCGACGAACTATTTCTGGGTTTCGGGACCGCCCCGCTTTGTCGGCGCCAGAATGTCGTTGGATTACTGATCCACCTCGCGTTGCATCATCAGGCGGAGCGAGGGCAGCCCCTGTACGGGATCTGTCTGGCGCTCCACCTTAAATGACAGAGATATTAATGAGAGATTTTGAATATCCTGGCCGTTCGATCACGATGGCCCGTCACGGCATGGTGGCCACGTCTCATCCTTTGGCGTCGTTGGGTGCCATCGAAATCCTGCGACGCGGTGGGAACGCGATGGATGCCGCGATTGCCGCCTGTGCCATTCATTGTGTGGTCGAACCGGGCTCGACAGGGATCGGGGGCGATTGTTTTGCGCTTTACTGCCCCCGAGGGCAGGGCACACCGATTGCCTATAACGGTTCAGGCCGTACCCCAGCCGCCGCGACGACCGAGTGGTACCTTGCGCATGGGATTACCGAAATCCCGCGCCAGTCTCCGCATGCCGTGACGATTCCAGGAGCGGTAGAGGCATGGACGCGTCTGTCGGCGGATCATGGCCGTCTTCCACTTGCCGAAGTGCTTGCACCGGCTATCGCCTACGCCCGGGAAGGCTACGCGGTCGCACCAAGAATGGCCTTTGATTGGGCCAGGCAGCGTGACCTGCTGATGGCAGATCCGGGGAGCCGACAGATATTCCTGCCTGACGACACGGCACCGACGGCTGGCCAGGTCCACAGGCAGCCTGCCCTTGCCGATACGTTGGAGGGGATCGGGCGGAACGGAGCGGACCATTTTTACCGCGGTGCCGTGGCGGAGGGCATGGTGGAGACATTACAGGCCCTTGGCGGCTTGCACACGCTCGAGGATTTTTCATCGACGCGGGGCGAATATGTGACCCCGACGCAGTCATCCTATCGGGGGTACGATCTGTTCGAATGTCCACCAAACGGGCAGGGGATCGTGGCTCAGATCATGCTGAATATTCTCGACGGATTACCGGTGGGAGGAGATCCGCTTGATCCAGAGCGGATTCATTTTTTCATTGAAGCATGCCGGCTGGCTTATGCGACGCGGGATAGCTTTGTCGGGGATCCGCAAACTGCCGCGATTCCGACGGAATGGATGCTGTCATCGGCATTTGCTGAGTCACTGCGGATGCAGATCGACCCCGGACAGGCGCTTCCGCCCCGGCCGACGATCCAGCCAGAACACAAGGACACCGTTTATATCACCGTGGTTGATGATGAGCGGAACACGGTCAGTTTCATCAATTCGATTTTCCATGCGTTTGGCAGTGGTATTACCACGCCGCGTTCCGGTGTGCTCTTCCATAACCGGGGTCAGAGCTTTTTTGTCAGGCCAGGACATCCGAATACCGTTGCACCAAAGAAACGACCTATGCATACAATTATTCCGGCAATGCTGATGAAGGACGACCGTGTGGCGTTGTCTTTCGGTGTCATGGGGGGGCATTATCAGGCCATGGGGCATGCTTACGTCCTTTCAGCCATTCTCGACTGTGGACTCGATATTCAGCAGGCTATCGATCTGCCACGCATGTTTCCTATGCCGGGGCAAAAACATGTCGAGGTTGAAAAACCAATGTCCCATGACCTCAGAGCGGCACTTGCGGCACGTGGTCACAGTCTTGTTCCTGCACGCAATCCGATCGGCGGGGGGCAGGTTGTAAGCATTGACTGGGACACCGGGGTACTTTGGGGCGCCTCCGATTTTCGCAAGGATGGTCTGGCACTTGGCTATTAAGGCGCAGTTCCGGAGCCGTCCGGGGAATATTTCCGGTATCGGATAGAAACCACGAGGGCGGTGTTTTCCAAGATGACAAAAACAGGCACGACAGAAAGCAGGGAGCTTATGGCCGTATGGAGCGAAGGTCACGGTTCCATCAGGCGAACACGTCTTCTGGTGGGGTTGTGTGCGGGGAATTTTCTCGAATTCTATAATTTCATGGCCTATGCGTTTTTCGCGCCCATGATCGCACGAACCTTCTTTTCACAGCATACACCGATAATGGGGCTGTTCTATTCCCTGCTGACCTTTGCCGCAGGCTTTGTGGCGCGTCCGCTCGGAGCCTGGGCGATGGGCCTGTTCACACGGCGGTACGGCTACAACCGAAGCCTGACGGTCACATTCACACTCATGGCAGTCGGGTCTGCCGTTATCGCGCTGACACCCGGTGGTGCCCAGATCGGCATGCTGGGCTCATTTCTAATTCTGATCGCACGCGTGTTGCAGGGCTTTTCGGAAGGGGCTGAGGTTGGACCGACAACGGCGCTGATGTTTCTTGTCGCGCCACGTGGGCTCGGCGGTGTGTTCGGATCGCTTCAGTATTTCACGCAACTTGTCGGGGCGTTCTGTTCCGTCTGCGTCGGGCTTGTCCTGTCAACGCTGCTATCTCACGATAGTCTTTATAATTGGGGCTGGCGCGTTCCATTTCTTCTGGGGCTTGTCGTTTTTCCAGTTGGACTACTGCTCAGGGGGGAGATCGCAGCGCTAGGGGCCATGCCGGAGACGGAGCCTCTGGTGGGCAGGAAAGAGAGTACGGTAGGGGAACCCCGTGTAACATTGGGCCTGGTGCTGCTGATTTTTATTGGTGTCGGCAGTGGCACGGTCTCACACTGGTTGCGTACCTATAATGTCAGTTACGCCATTACTGTCCTGCACCTTTCGCCAGCAAGTGGCATGGCGGCCATGCTTCTGGGTCTGCTTGTCGGTCTTGCCGCCCTTCTGGGAGGAATGGTGATCGCGCGGAAAGGACTTGCGCTCCGCTCATGGGTAATCGGGATCGGGATTGTTAATACCCTGCTTACGATACCTGCTTATTATATCTGTATATCTCATCCAAAATTCTGGTCTGTGACGGCCCTGAACCTTGTTCTTTTCACCTGTTCTGGTTTTACGTCAGCACCACTGTGGCAGGAAATGCTGCTTTGTCTGCCACATCACAGTCGGGGGTTTGTTTTTGGTATCGTTTATGCGCTGGCAGTGTCGACACTGGGTGGCCTGACGCAACCGGCAGTTACGTGGCTCATTGCCTTGACGCAAACACCGATGGTCGCCGGGTACGTCATGACCTGTGCGATTCCGGTTGGCACGATAGCCTATGCTCTCCTTTCCAGTATCCGGCTTCGACGCTGAACTGCATCGGGACGTTTGGGGTATGTCGTAAGTGTAGCTTGAGGGGGGCATAAAATGCATATTTGCAAGGGTAGATGGAGTGCAGTATGCCATAGCAGTCATGGAAGCGTGCTGGCAGGTGAGGGGAGAATATTCCCGCAGGAATGACAGCATGGCCTTGCCAGACAGACGGTGTTCACGGTCGGGCCACTGGCGTTAGCGTCATGAAGTGAGAGAAAGCCCTTTATCTCCTTGCATTGATTGTAGGTGAGGGCATGCCGGGCGTATTGTCATTGCACATCTGCCCTGCAAAGGGAGGAATATCACATCTGAACGGACGCATAAGGCTCATGTCCAGTAATGGCAGGTGCAACCCTACGCAGGCTTGGCTTTCAGGAGAAAAGCTGCAAATCCAATGAAAATCGCTCCCGTAATCCGGTTGAAGATGCGTTTGACAGCGGGACGGGTCAAATATTGTGACAGTGAGCGTCCGCCAGCAGCATAGATCACGTACCAAAAACATTCGATGATCGAGAAGCTTGTAACAAGAATTGTAAATTGAGGAATTTGCGCTGCAGAAGGATTAACGAACTGCGGTAAAAATGCAGCCGCAAAAAGCAGAAGTTTTGGATTGCTGATGCCGATCATAAAGCCGCCTCGAAACAGAACGACACTGGAAAGCGAGGCATGAAGTGTGTTGGCACCAACGTCGAGAGGTGTAATTTTACTGCACCAGCTCTTAAGCCCCAGATAAAGCAAATATGCGACACCCAGGTACCGTAGAATTTCGAACGCTCCAGGCAGTGCCATAAGCAGCGCGGTTAATCCCATTGCAGACGCGGTCAGAATCATGATCAGCGCAACAAGGCATCCGGCCATTGCGGCAATGCTGCGCTTTATTCCAAGATCGACGCTGCGTGACAGAATATGAAGCATGTTGGGGCCCGGCGTGGCGGAGAGCAGGAAAACTGCCACCACGAAAAGCCACCAAGTATGAAGTGTCATAATACCGTTCTCACATTAAGCATGAATGTTTTATTGGGATTTAAGTCATGATACTGTATCGGGGCCAATACGGAAGTCTGTCAACCGTGCAAGACTGGCTGGACCCTGATGTGATGACGAGAGCCCTGTCAGCAAATGCTATCAGAACACTGTTCTGGAGTGGTGGCAGCATCAAACATTTTTCTCATATTGATTGGTAAGCAGATCCCTGCACAAAAAATATCCGTCATGATGCCGGGAAGAAGCAACGCAGCGAAGTGTGGCAACACCAATCAGGAGGGGAATTATTGAAACCACAAGGTATATTATAGAAAATTGTGTGTCCGCATCCAGTTTTCTGCGAAACGGGGCCACTTGACGGTTTCGGTTCCTGGTTTTCCCAAGCCGAAGCCATGGCCCCCCGCCGAGAACAGATGCCGCTCGACGTCCACGCCATTATATTCGCAGGCGGCCTGCAAAATGGCCGTGTTTGCGGGGTTCGACACCGGATCATCAGCAGCCTGGATAAGGAAGAATGGTGCAAGGCCGGGATGCACGTGAGTCTGCATAGACCACTGCGTGCTTTGGTATGTGGTGGGGTGATCGCCAATGAGCACGCGACGTGTCGAAGTGTTCTGAAAGGGTGCTTCCACGGTTACAACAGGATAGATGAGCAGCGAAAAATCGGGGCGGCCTGATACCGTGTCGAGGGCATCCGTCGGGGAGTAATTGAGGTGATCGGCGAGCACTGCTTCCATTCCCAATAGATGACCGCCAGCAGAGAAGCCGAGAATACCCAGCCTGTTTGGGTTAATGCCGAAATGGTCCGCTTTCCCACGAATGAAGCGGATCGCGCGTTCGGCGTCCTGGAAGGGTGCAAGCGTGCCAGACAGCCAGCCTTCCAGCGGCAGCCGGTAGGTCAGCACAAAGGCTGTCACCCCGATCGATGCCAGCCACAGGGCGGCAGGGATGGCTTCAGGTCCGTTTTCGATACGCTTGTATCCTCCTCCTCCGGCAACAAGTATCGCGGTGCCTGTCGGTCGCATGGGTCGTAAAATCGTCAGCGTGGGGAAAGGGACGTTCGTGACTACGCCATGTTGGGAGATGCGCTCGCCTCCATCCGGTCCACCCCCACCCGGCGGCTGAACCGGCCAGATCGGAAGCCCGGAAGATACGTCGTTTTGCGTATCATGAAGAAATGAGTGTCCCTTCTGGAATTCAAAAGTTTCCGCCACAGTGGTTGAGGCCAGAGCGGTCATCGTTGTGGCTGCAGCGAGCGTGCATGTCATAAACTTTCGTCTTCCGATCATTTTCAGCTCCCGTTGCGCCAGCTTGTTTCTCTACAGTTTAGTGCAAAGTAATCTTTCGCCCAATACCTTCCTGCGTTTCTGTCATATGATCGTGCAACTTGTTTTTCGTATTGTATATTAAAGTATCATCAGTTTTGATATCGGAGGTGCCAGCAGATCGCGACCATCACGCCAACTCGTGGGCGCCAGACTCATCTACGTCGAATTTCATGGCGCGATCAATGTACTACGCTATCCTCTTCGTTCAGGCTGAGCTCGGCGGATCGTTACCGATCTCCCTTCGATGCATAGTCTGCAGGCGGCTTCGGGCATTATCCGCCCATGCAGTTGTCCAGTACTGCACGGTGCCGTGAATACCGGTCTCGCAATTGTGCCGGGTGTTCCAGTCCAGTGCCCGCTCTGCGTGGGTGGGGGCGATTTCGTAACGGACATCATGGCCGGGACGGTCCCAGACAAGCGGATCACCCGGTCACGGGGGACCGTGCAGGTCATGCAGTCCACATTCAGGATATCATAACCGGTCGTGCGGACGGAAAACCTGATGGCTGTGGACCTGATACCGTTGCATCCGCCTGTCAGTATAATATGCAATCAGCACCTCTTGCGATTGTTTATGATTTTCTGTGTCTCGTTGGTAATTGTTAAAACGGGATTCATTCAAAAAAACTCTGCACGGCATTGGTGCCGGTGCTTATGCCGTCCGCTGGCAAGACCGGTGATCTGATCATGTTTCCCAATCTGCGCGGTATTCGCAAAAGCTATGTCGCGAACCTGCTTGACAAGGTTCTGCTGGATAACCGTGTCACACAGTTTGCCCTGAAGTGGGGTGTTACATCTGGTCGTCTACGGTCTACCCGGGTCCGCATGCAGCCGGGGAATGTTTATTTCTTCTGGGGGTATCGCTCGGTACATGCGAACGAGCCCTGCGATCGTGACCAGATTCGTGCGACAGCTCTGTTCCATTACGTCAATCCCCATGTCAATAGTCGCGCACGTCGTCTGATCAGCCGAGAGGCATTGGCCGACTGAACGATGCCCGACTTGTACGAGATATTTTTCGACGATTGCCGGATGTTTCACGAAGGCGGACGTCGGCGGATGTCATTTGCCGGGACGCAGTTCCGGAGGAATGATTTTTGTCAGCCAGTCCACAAAAACGCGCACGCGCGGAGAAAGCTGCCTGTTGCTGGGATAAAGCACTGAAATAGGCGTGGGTGCCGGTTGAAAATCCGCCAGCACCTCGACCAGGGTTCCTTGCGCGAAGTCATCCGCGAAACGGTAGCGCGGTGCCTGTACAAGGCCTAACCCCAGCCTTGCTGCGGCGGCGCTGGTGTCTGCACCGCTTACCAGCAGGCGTGCTGGAAGCATCACTTCGCGCATTTCATTGTCGTATGTGAACTCCAGCGGCAGCGGTTGGCCCGTGCGTGATGACACGAAGCCGATCATCTGATGGCCTTCAAGTGCTGCTGGGGTGGTTGGCGTGCCATGGCGCGCCAGATAATCCGAACTGGCGACGGTGACTTCTTCCATTGTTCCCAGATGCCGGACCACCATGTCGCTATCGGCAAGGGTACCGGCTCGCACGACGCAATCCACACCCTCGCGGATCAGGTCGACATACCGTTCGCCCTCCCCAATGTGGACTGTCAGGGAGGGATGCCGCGCAAGAAAGCCCGGCAATGCCGGGAGTATGATCGTGCGTGCCAGATGACCGACGACGTCAACGCGCAGCACCCCAGCGACAGCACCGCCAGCACCACGATCTGCGTCCTCCAGGTCAGCAAGGATCGCAACGCATCGGCGGTAATAGGCAGCCCCTTCCGCCGTCGGCTGGACGTGGCGGGTGGAGCGTTGCAGAAGCCGGGTACCCAGCCTGTTTTCCAGCGCCTTGATGGCAGCCGTCGCGACAGGACGGGAGACACCACAGGCAGCGGCGGCGGCACTGAAGCTGCCGCGATCCACAATGCGTACGAAAAGATCAAGTGTGGCAAGCCTGTCCATAGAATTGTTCCATGACGCAAAACAATGCTGTTTGAAAAGTGGATATTATCGAATGGGCAAGGATGTGACCAGTATAGGGCCATCAGCAAATGGAGGTTCCTGTGCCTGCTTCGAAAACCATTGCCATTGTCACTGGCGGAAGCCGTGGCCTTGGCCGCGCAACTGTCGAGGCACTTGCCCGACGTGGCGTTTTTTCAATCTTTACCTATCATTCCAACACATCCGCGGCTGACGACGTTGTTGCCACTGCCGAACGGTGCGGCGCCCGTGCCGTGGCATTGCAGCTTGATACCGCACAGACCCAGGCTTTTCCGGCTTTTGCCAAAAATATTCGATCCGTATTGGCCGAATGGGGTGTCGAGTGTTTCGACTACCTGGTCAATATGGCAGGGACATCGCAAGCCGGCCTGTTCGGGGCTGTGAAAGAGGAGGATCTCGATGCTGCCTATCGTATTCATGTCAAAGGGCCGTTGTTGCTGACACAGGAACTGCTGCCGCTGATCGCGGATGGCGGACGGATTGTGAATATCTCGTCAGGGCTGACCCGTTTCGCTTATCCCGGTCGTATTGCTTATGCGTCCATGAAAGGGGCTGTGGAAGTCATGACACATTACATGGCCAAGGAACTCGGGGGGCGGCGTATTACCGTTAATACTGTGGCTCCCGGCGCCATTCAGACGGATTTTTCGGGCGGTGCCGTGCGCGACAACCCCGACGTTGCACGACACATTGCGGAAACGACCGCACTCGGGCGGCCCGGCCTGCCGGACGATATCGGTCCCATGATCGCGTCGCTGCTATCCGAGGACAATCGATGGGTGAATGCGCAGCGGATCGAAGTCTCTGGCGGGCAGGCTATTTGATCCGGCTCCAGTCGCGTTTAAGGGGCGGATTACCCCGCGTGGATCTTTCCGCGCCTGTTGTGTTTGGCTGCATTCATGGAGGATCTGGGAGCGACCGGTGGTGAGCCGGTCGGAAAGCCCCAGCCGTCGGGCAAGGTATTGGCAGCGCCATGACGGCGTAATGCGCGAGCCTAACTGTCATGTCTTGCGTCGGGAACGCGTGGGACAGACCGGCCCTGCGTTTCACGGGCATGATCGGACGCCCAGGCAGAGGCCGGATGCCGGGTCATTTTGGTATGATGCAATGGATAAGTGCGGCAACAACGAACAGGGCAGCCGTGCTCAGCGCCCAGATGCCGACAAACCAGAGGATACGCTGGCCAAGGCCACGGGGCGCGCTATCCCCGTTGCCTTGTACGATTTCAATGATAGCCATCTGCTTCCGTCACTTTTCCCCGGAATACCCGGTAGGAGTAAACCGTATATGTCAGAATTATCGGCAGGAGAATGACGGTGCCCACCAACTGGAAAAACTGGCTGGACGGGGGGGAGGATACGTCCCACAGCGTCAGCCCCGGTGGAACGGCATAGGGCCACACCGTAATGCCAAGACCGGACAGGCACAGAAAAAACCATCCGAGCGCACACAGGAATGGCCCCCAGGAATGGCCACGGCGGAGCCCCACGGCCAGTGCAATGCCTAGTATGGTGACCAGGACCGGCACAGGGGCGACATAGGCAATATTGGGCCAGTCCGTCCAGCGGCGCAGGTATGGCGCATGCAGCAGCGGTGTCCACACACTGACAGCCACGATGCACAGGAACAGCCCGATTGCCAGCACCTTTGCCCATTTGCGGCAGGACGCTTCCAGCACGTCCGTTGTCCGCCAGATCAGCCAGGTGGTACCCAGCAGGGCGTAACCACACATGACTGACAGTCCGCACAGGATGCTGAAGGGGGTCAGCCAATCCAACGAACCGCCGACAAAGGCCCCGTTTACGACATTGATCCCCTGAACAACGCCGCCAAGGATGACACCCTGGCAGAAAGCGGCAATGCCCGATCCCGCCATGAAGCCGACATCCCACAGTTTTTCACGCCCCGTTCCCCGCGTCATGATCCGGAATTCGAATGCGACCCCGCGAAAGATCAGCGCGACGAGCATAAGCACAATAGGCAGATAAAACGCGGGTAACAGCGTTGAATACGCACCGGGAAAAACCCCGTAGAGTGTTGCACCGCCAAGTACCATCCATGTTTCGTTCCCGTCCCACACGGGCGCGATCGTGTTGATCATCACGTCCCTGCGGCCTTCATGCCGCTCGACAGCGAACAGCATCCCGATCCCGAGATCGAAACCATCGAGAACAACATAGATCGTGATCGCGGCGATCAGAATGACGGCCCATATGACCGGAAGCCAGTACGCGACGTCCATCATGCTCAGGCTCCTTCGCCGCTAGAGGGGGTGATGACGTGAGGGTGAGTGCTGGTGGCCAGAATATCGGAGGCATGGGAGGGGCTGGTTTCATGCTCTCCTTCCTGCGGCGCACGGGCGAGCAGGCGGCCAAGAATGCCGATCCCCGACCCGAAGACGATGACGTAAACCACAACAAAGACGGTCATCGTCAGCGCCATGTTGGACAGGGCAATCGGGGAAACACTGTCCGATGTCCTGAGCAGCCCATAGATGGTCCATGGCTGACGCCCGACCTCTGTTGTGACCCAGCCGCAGAGCAGGGCCAGGAAACCGGCCGGCGCCATGCAAACGGCAACACGCAGGAACAGCGTATTCTCGAACAGGGTGCCTTTGCGCCTGAGCCACAGGGACCAGAAGCCGACCAGCGCCATCAGGAAGGCCAGCGCGATCATGATACGGAACGAGAAAAATATCACGGGAGAAGGAGGCCGCTGGTCGCGCGGAAAATCCTTCATGCCCGGCACCCTGCCACTCAGGCTATGCGTGAGGATCAGCGATCCGGCCAGGGGCAGCCTGATGGCGTAATCCGTGTGTTCGGTTTCCATGTTGGGAATGCCAAACAGGATTTCCGGAGCACGCCCTTCGGACTCCCAGTCGCCTTCCATCGCGGCAATTTTGACTGGCTGATATTTCAGTGTGTTCAGGCCGTGGGCATCGCCCGCCAGAATCTGGAGCGGTGCGACAAGGGCTGCCATCCACATCGCCATGGAAAACATGATCCGCACCGGTTCGCTGGCCTTTATGCCGGCATGTCGGGCCTGCAGCAGATGCCATGCACCGGTCGCCCCCACGATAAAGGCGACGGAAAGAAAAGCCGCCAGCCCCATATGTACAAGCCGGAACGGAAAAGAGGGGTTGAATATGATGGCAAGCCAGTCCGCGGGAATGAACCGACCGGTCGTGGGCTCGATCGCATATCCCTGTGGCGTCTGCATCCACGAGTTTGACGCCAGAATCCACGTCATGGAGATCAGGGTCCCTACCGAGACGCAGCACGTTGCCGCATAATGCAGCCCGCGCCCGACCCTGTTCATCCCGAATAGCATGATCCCGAGAAAGCCCGCTTCAAGAAAGAAGGCTGTCATGACTTCATAGGACAGGAGCACGCCGGTAATGGGGCCTGCCTTTTGGGAAAAGACAGACCAGTTTGTGCCGAATTCATACGACATCACAAGACCGGATACGACGCCCATGCCGAAGACGATCGAGAATATCCTGATCCAGTATCGATAGAGATCGAGGTAGGCCGCCCGTCCGGTTTTGAGCCACAGCCCTTCCAGAACAGCCAGATAGGCCGCCAGCCCGATCGAGAATGCAGGAAAAACAATATGGACGCCAACAGTGAAGGCGAACTGGAAGCGTGCCAGAAGCAGCGCGATATCGTGGGATGACTGCATGGAGGGTTCCTAAAAAATCCTGGCCTGGCCGCAGGCGCCAGAGAGCGCCAGAGGGGCATTGTCTTTCCTGAACGCGGTCGCTGGGTTTTGGGGGAACGCTCCAAGACGTTCGCACCCATGCCGCGTGGTTTGTGTTAATGATCCAGACTGTCTGCCCGGCCCGTCATTCTTTCGTGGGAACGATCCAGTGCGTGACCGATAACGTCAGAGGGCCTGCAAATGTTTCCGTGTAATCTTGCCCGACACGGTTGTGGGCAGGCGCTGGACGAAACGCACCTCCTTGAGGCCGACCCAACGGCCCAGCGTCCGGTGAACCTGCCCGACGATCTCCTCGGGTGCAGGCATGTTTTGTGCCGCGGTGTCAGGCACCACATAGGCGACAGGTCGCTGCCCTCTCAATCCGTCGGGCACCGCAACCACCGCACAGGCGTGAACGGCGGGGTGGGTGGCTATGATTTTTTCGATCTGCACGCCCGAAATCCGTCGCCCCGCGACCTTGATCACATCGTCAGACCGTCCAAGCATGTGAACGGCGCGCCCGGCATCGATCATGCCTTCATCGAATGTGCGGTAAAACCTGCCTGTGTCATCAATGCAGGCCGTGGGAACCCGGATTGTCCTGTCCTGCCATACTCCGGCCAGGCAGCCCGGCGGCAGGGGTAAGGCAAGGACAATTTCGCCACACGGTTCACCCGGTATGGCGGGTACGATGGTCGGGCGGAACCCCGGCGCGGGTCGCCCTATGTCGTTCAGGAGCGTTATCGGTTCAGGCTCGGGCAGACCGAAGAAATGGGCCGTAATGCTCCACCCGGTTTCGGTCTGCCACCAGTGATTGACCACGGGGGTGCGAAAATATGCTCGCGCCCAGTCCATGACTGTCGGGTCTGCATATTCTCCCGCCACAAAAACACGTGCCAGCGCCGGAGGGGCCTGCTCGGGCAGGTTGCGGTTTTCCTGCCGCATGAGGCGCATCTGCGTCGGGGTCGTGAACAGGCATGTCACGGCATGGTCGCGGCAGAGTGTGCGAATGGCGGCAGAGCTGACCGCGCCTTCCACGATCACACTGGTGCAGCCGCTGATCAGAGGTGCATAGACACCGTAGGAATGGCCCACCACCCAGCCCAGATCCGATGTCGTAAAGAACGTATCCCCGGCCTTGCAGCCATAGATCAACGCCATGGACAGGGCCAGGGCTACGGCATGCCCGCCATTGTCGCGCACAATGCCTTTCGATGTTCCCGTCGTTCCCGATGTATGAAGGATATAGAGCGGGTCCTGGGAGCGGAGCATGAGGGGGGCCACAGGCGGGGAGCGTTCCAGGGCATGAAAGTCATGGTCGCGCATGGGTACAAGCGGCGCAGAGCAGGCGTCGCGCTGCACGATAATGCATGCCTGCGGTCGGTGCGTGGCTTGTGCCAGCGCGGCATTGAGGGCCGGGGTGGACGGGGTGGCAGTCTGCCCCTGAAAGCTGCAACTGGCGATCATCATGACCTTGGGGGCCACGTCATCGATCCGGCGGGCCAGTTCCGGTCCGGCATAACCCGCAAAAACCACAACATGCACGGCACCGATCCGCGCGCAGGCCAGCATGGCAATGGCCGTCTCGATCATGGTCGGCATGGCGATCAGGACACGGTCGCCTTTTTCCACGCCCAGCGCGCACAGGCCGCCAGCGAACCCGGCCACCCTGTCCCGCAATTCGCGATAGGTGACGATCCGCCGTTCTTTTGTGGCGCAGGAGTGCCAGATCAACGCCGCCTGCGCGCCCCGGCCATGTTGCACATGCCGGTCCACGGCATTGTAGCAGGTGTTGAGTGTAGCGCCGGGGAACCAGTCATGCCAGCCATCGGCCCGTGTCTGGCACGCAATCCGGGGCGTGTGCTTCCATGTGACGCGCTGGGCCGCATCCAGCCAGAACTGCTCTGGCTGGTGCAACGCCGCGTCGTACATCGCATCGTATGTGGTCCATGGAAGCATGGCGTTACACCCTGTTCAGGCTACAGGAACATCTTTGCCGGTAATCCGGCTGGCCAGCCACGCCGCATCGCGCGAGACACCCGAGAACCGGCCCGATCCCCATGTGTGCAGCCAGGGCAGGCCGAGGAAGTAGAAATTCGGCGCGTCGGTCACGCCCCGATGCCAGACCGGCTTATTGGCTCCGTTGAAAACCGGCACGTCGATCCAGCGATAGTTCGGGCGGAAGCCGATGCACCAGACGATGGAGGTAATCCCCGCGGCTTTCAGATCGAGGGGGGTGTTGCTGCCATCGGGTTCCCAGACCGGCACATAGGGGGCTTCGGTGGGCGCACTGATCCCTTCACGGGCGATATAGGCGTCAATGGACTTCTTGATGTCGGCATTGGTCCTGTCTGCATCATCGAGGTTTTCAGCAAGGTCCGGCGCGAAATGGGCCACCTCGTCACGAATGGTCTTCAGCGTGCCGTGCAGACCCACGCCCTCTTTGGCAAACAGCCGCAGATCAAGATCATGCCCACCATTGCGGCCGGTGACATAATGGTTGGTCTTGTCGCGTGCGCCATCGCGCAGGGGGTGATTATCCACCGTCAGGTCGTAAAACTGCATGTCCGCAAGCCAGTCCACAACGTCGCGCCCACGATAGAAGCGCGAGACACGGGGGGCAGAGCCGACACACAGATGAACCTTGCGTTTTTCAAGGAACAGATCTTCGACAATCTGCGCGCCGGACTGGCCACTCCCCACCACCAGCACTGCCCCTTCCGGTAGCTGCGCGGCATTGCGGTAATCCTGCGAATGAACCTGATAGATGGCGGGATCGATCGCACCGGCGTAGCCGGGAATGACCGCGTCCTGATATGCGCCCGAGGCTATGACCACGTGCCGGGCATGCCAGGTCTCGCCTCCCGCCACAACCCGATAGCCACCCGCGTCATGGCGTGTAATGGAGGTTACCGGTGTCTGCTCGCGCAGGGGCGGGCTGAATGAATCCACAAAACCTTTGACGTAATCGATAATTTCCTGCTTCACCATAAAGCCGTGCGGGTCGCGCCCCTTATAGGGGTGTCCCGGGAGTTCGCACTGCCAGTTGGGTGTGACCAGGCAGAAATTGTCCCAGCGTTCGTCATTCCATGAATGGCAGGCGGTTTTTGCCTCGAACACCACATGCTCGACCTGTTCGCGGCAGAGATACCAGCTCATGGACAGGCCAGCCTGGCCACCGCCCACGATAACGACGGGAATGCTTTTCTCGTTCTGTGTCATGATCTTTTCTTTTCGTCTCAGAATTTGAAAGACAGGACGCGCACCAGCGCATCGGGTCGGGTCAGAAAAGGTGCTCCCACCTGCCGGATGGCCTGTAGCTGGCCAAGGGCGCGGCTGCACGCAAAGCCGTAGCGCGCGCGAACCCGCTCGCTGGCGTCGGTCAGGGCCGTGTCAGCCTTTTCAAGAAAGTCCCGGACCGGGTAATCCTGACCGGGTGTGAAGTGCTCGCGTATGACCAGCGATGGAGAGTAACAGTCGCTCTCCTGCCCGTCGGGCCAGCGCACGCGAAAAATCATCTCGGGCATGGTGACAGTGCTCCGGAAAAAGGGGCTTCGGCGCGCGACAGTGCTGCCAGGCGCCGGTATGCGGGAAGGTGTCGTTCCGCCACCCGGCACCAGTCGAACCGGCGGGCGGTAGCAGGCCCGCTGACCCGAAAACGCGCGCGGTTGCGGGGGCTGAGGGCATCACGCAAAGCCGAAAGCAGGGTGTGGGGGCGGTCCGGGTGGCACCACAGTGTGTCCGTTTCCGAAAAATGCTCCGTGAACGGGGCGATTTCCGGCACAATGGCGGGTGTGCCGCAGGACAGGGCCTCCAGCGGGCAGAGGCCGAACCCCTCGGTGACGGATGGATAGGCCAGCGCGGCGGCCTGCCGGTAAAATGCCGGCATGTCGTCATCGGGCACCGGTCCGGTCATGGTCACATGCCCGGCTTGCCCGCTGTCGCGCAGACGTATCTCGAACAGGGCGCGATAGGCGGCATGATCCAGCAACGATGCTCCGCCCACCACAACCAGATGCACGTCAGGCTGTTCGCGGCGCAGGGCCAGAAATGCGTCCAGCAGGTGCAGCGTATTCTTGCGCCGCTCGACCCCGCCGACAGCCAGGATCAGGCGGCGATCGGCCGGCAGGCGATAGCGCGCCCGCAGTGTTTCATCCTGCCCGCCCGGCTCGGGCGAAAAGCGCACAGGATCGACCCCGTTGCCAATAACGGGGGCGGCGCGGCCATGGTCGTCACGCAGGATGTTTTCCCACACGGTGCTGACAGTGAACAGTTCGGCCGCCGTCCTGACCCCGCGTTCCTGCCGCGCTGCAAGGACCGGGTGGGAAAAATGATCGAGGTGGTGGACCGTGCGGGCAAAGCCCGATATCCGGCGTTCCGCCACAAGGTCGGCCAGTGCATTGGCGCTGATGGGGTCCTGGGCATGCAGTACGTCGAAATGCTGCCCCCGTATCGCATTCCTGATCTCGCCAATGCGGCGTTCCACCAGTGTGGGCAGATCCGGCTCAGGCACGGCGGGGATGCAACGGATGGCGCAGCGGGGCGTGCGGAAAAAACCGCTGCCCGTTACATCCGGTGCAATCAGGGTGGCGTCATGCCCGGCATCACACAGGGCTTCGGCCAGCGCCATGCCATGCACCACACCGCCGCGCGGATTGGTCGAGTGGGTTAAAATGCCAATGCACAGGCTCATGGCGCAAACCCCATGAGCGGTGTCTGTGCGAGATCCCAGAAGGTTTCTCGCTCGCCCGCCCATGTCACATCCAGCCGCTGCGTGCTGTTACACCGGCCGATGACAGAAGCCGCAATGCCCCGCCCATGAAAGCGGGCCATGATCGCGTCGGCATTTTCGGGGCGGGCCGTCAGCAGGTAGCCATAGCTAGGGAACGCCGAAAGCCAGCGTTCCATAGGCGCTTGATCGGGGCGGGGAATATCATCGAGCGTGATGGTCATGCCCACGCCTGAACATTCGGCCAGCATGAGTGCCGTGCCCAGCAACCCGGCCATGCTGATATCCTTGGCAGCACGGCTCAGCCCGTCCTCGGCTATTGCGGGCAGCAGTTCCATGTCACCCCGCAGGCGTGCCGCATGGTCGGTGCCGCACAGGGCTGAACTGGCATCCCAGAACGGGTGGGGGTCGTGCCAGCGACCGCGCAGGTCGATGGCGGCAATCAGAACCTCACCCGCCCGGGCGTCGAAACTGGTCAGCAGATGGCGGGCCCGGCCAAGGATCGCGACCGACAGTGAGTTATGGGTGCTGCGCATGTTGGTATGACCGCCCACGACAGGCACGCCATAGCTACGTGCTCCGTCCTGCAGACCGGTCAGGATCGTCGCCGCAGCGTCTGACGTGTCACTCCATAACGCATCCACCACGGCCACGGGGCGACCGCCCATGGCCGCGATATCGCTGACATTGACCATGACGCCGCAATACCCGGCAAACCAGGGCATGGCCCGTACAAAGCTGTCCTGAAACCCTTCGCTGGCCAGCAGCAGATACCCATCGCCATCCGGTATCGCCGCGCAGTCATCGCCCAGGCGGATGGCGTCGGGGCTGGCAGGTTGCAGGATTGCCGCCGCTTCAGCAATGTCCTGCTTGCCCGCAAGGGCGCGACTGTGGCGCAGCGTGGCAAGCAGTGTGGCGAGGTCGTGCGCCATTACGCCACCTGCCGGGTGCGGGGCTGCGGGCGCAGCAGCCATGTCTGGTCCTGCCCATGTGCCGGATAGCGCGCGAGATCGGCCTGCATGTCATGATGCGGCAGCCCATGCAGGGTGATGGCGCCAAGGCTTTTCCAGTGCAGGCGACGAAAGAACAGCACATTCTGTTCCTGTACCTGAGCCAGAAACCGCGTGGCCCCAAGCCCGTGCGCGGTACTGACCGCCATGCGGATCAGTTCAGCCCCGATCCGTCCCAGTTTGCGGTGATCCGCATGAACGGCCAGGCGGGAACCACGCCAGATTCCGGGTTCGGCTTCATGGATACGTACGGCACCCACGATCCGGTCCGGCATGCCCGCCATGCAGCAGGCCGCGATAATGGGAATGGCAACATCATCGATGGCGTCCCGGTCATCATGCGCGAAAACATGCTGTTCGGTGCAGAACACGTTGCGGCGCAGCGCGTGATAACCTGCGCGTTCCCAGGGGGTGCGGGCAAGGCGCACGACATATTCCGTGGGAATGAACGGGCGGCTTTCCAGGCCATCGAGCAGCGTGCTCATTGTTCATAGGCCGACAGGGAGGAGCACGCACCGCACCGGCCGCACCCGGCCCGGATATCGGTGGATTTCATGTTTGCTTCCCGTAGCATCCGCCCGAGTGGCGCCAGAACGGATTTCATGAAATCGGACGACGGTGGCGCATGATTTTCCAGTGGCGTGCCGGAAATAGGCACGAACGGCACCACAAAGGGATAGACCCCGAGTGCGATCAGGCGTTCGGCCAGGGCCAGAATGTCTGCGGCGGTGTCACCCAGACCTGCCAGAATGTAGGTGTTGACCTGTCCGCGCCCGAAAATCGGCACAGCGCTGGCAAAAGCCGCCATGTAGCGATCGACGCTGACAGTCGCCTTGCCCGGCATGATCTTTTCGCGCACGGCCTGCGTGGCGGCTTCGAGATGCATACCCAGACTGTCGGCCCCCGCATCGCGCAGGCGCTGGAACCAGCCATGATCGCGCGGCGGTTCACACTGGACCTGAAGCGGGAGGTCTACGGCCGCCCTGATGGCGCGGGCGGACTCAGCCAGAACCGCCGCACCCCGGTCGATGACGTTGGGCGTGCCGGTCGTCAGCACCATGTCACGCACGTTGTCCAGTTCCACGGCGGCTTTGGCGACTTCGGCCAGTTGCGCGGGCGTTTTGTAGGCAATGGTGCGCTCGGCTTCCAGTGACTGGCCAATGGCGCAGAACTGGCAGGACGTACGCCGGTCGGTATAGCGGATGCAGGTCTGGTGTACCGTCGTGGCCAGCGTGTCGCGCCCATGCAGCAGGGCGATCTTCCAGTAGGGAATACCGTCCGCCGTGGTCAGCCCGTAAAAGCGCGGAGCCGCGGGAAAGTGGATCGTGCCCAGGGTCCGTCCGTCGCGCAGCAGCGTGCTGGCGCCACTCTGGTCGGGCGGGCTGGCCTGAAACGGAGAACGCCGTGCCCCAGACGTATAGACCGGGACCATGACGGTCTGCCCCGCGATGGTGATGGTCTTGTGGTCCGAAGGACCGGCCCCGCCCTTGCGGGCAATGCCACCCTGGTCGCCGCCGATCTGGAGCCCGAAGGATTGCAGGTCGGTGACAAGCTTGCGCCCCGAAAGCGTGCCAAGTGTCGGAACGGTCATGGCTCGACCTCATCCATATGCAGCAAAGACGGATCGGCTTCACCCGCGTAATGCACCGTGCGCGCGGGCCGTCGGTCATGCAGCAGGCTCAGCAGTTCGGGGCGGGCGTAATGTCCGACGGAATCCATCATCCGCTTGCGTTTGGTAATCAGCCCGAAATCAAGATCGGCAATGACCATGCCTTCGCCCTCGGTCAGCGGCGTGCCCAGCAGCCTGCCTTCGGGCGAGACGATGGCGGTAAAGCATCCGCCCCGCAGCGGCCCTTCCAGTGCCGGTTCGCGCGCGATGTCCTTGATCTGGTCTTCCGTGAGCCATCCTGTGGCGTTCACGACAAAGCAGCCGGATTCCAGCGCGTGGTGGCGGATGGTGACTTCCATCTGATCGGCAAAGATCTGGCCCACCAGCGAACCGGGAAACTGCGCGCAGTGAATGTCCTCGTGCTGGGTCATCAGCGCATAGCGGGCAAGGGGGTTGTAATGCTCCCAGCAGGCAAGTGCGCCGATGCGGCCGGCCGCGCTTTCAACAACTTTCAGACCGGAGCCATCGCCCTGTCCCCAGACCATGCGTTCATGATAGGTGGGCGTAATCTTGCGGCGTTTGAGCAGGATTTCTCCTGTCGCGTCGAAGATGATCTGCGTGTTGTAGAGTGTGCCGAAATCGCGCTCGTTCACGCCCAGCACCACAACCATACCCGTATCGCGCGCGGCTTCTGCCACCATATCGGTCACCGGACCGGGAATGACGACGGCGCGGTCATGGAGTGCCAGATGCTCCCCGCCAAAGCGGAAAGCGGGCTGGATGAACGAGAAGTAGGGATAATAAGGCACGAAGGTTTCAGGAAAGACCGCCAGCTTTACACCTTTCTCGGCGGCATCGCGGATGGCCTGGCAGACTTTCCGGGCTGTACCCAGACCATCGTCACCAAGGACGGGGCTGATCTGGATGGCAGCGGCGCGAACGATACGGGACATGGCGTGCGGTCCTCCCTTCGGCCTTCAGAGAGTCCAGGTGTTGAGGATGAAGGCGTTGTCGCGACGGGCCAGCAGGATCAGGTCCAGCACGTCCTGCGGATTGATCGGCGTAATGCCCGGGATCAGGTTGTGCTCGCCGTATCCGTAAAGGGCCTGAAGCGCGAAACGGCAGGCGTAGACTTTGCCGCCTTCTTCAAGGATTTTGGCGATCTGCTTGTTGCAGTTCATGTGCCCCGGAAAGGCTTCATCACCCAGGCGGGGAAAACCGCGCTGCACGCCAAGGGTAACACCCGGGCCGTACAGCAGCACCGACGTCTCGAATCCCTTGCGGATCAGGCGTGTGGCCTGAAGCAGGTTTACAAACCCGACCGATCCTTCATTGGCCACGGTATGAAAGGTGATAAGGGCTTTTTCGCCGGGCTGGGCTTTGACGTCCTCGAAAACCTTGTTTTCATAATTGACGAAGCAGTCACCGTCTTTATGAGCAGCGTGTTCGACTTGCGGCATGGTATCTCTCCCGTGTGCTGCGATCTCCGGCGAAAGGCCGGTGCTGACCGCTGTTGCCGGGACAGACATGGCACGGGATGACCCCGAGGCAAAATATTGTATGCCTCAGTATTGGGGTACAAAAAAAACAATGCAGCTTATATATTTCTCTCGTGCGGGGGCATTGTCATGCAAATTGAACCGGAATACCATACAATGAAGGGATTGCCCGCTAACGCTTTGTTTTGCTGTTCTTTTTGAATCACGAATTCGTGAATATGGCGTCGTCTTGTTTCTATCCCGCACAGGCGAAAACCGCCGCCGCGGGGCGATACGCGCGAGTCCTGCCCCCGCGATCGGATCACACAATATCTGCAAAACCGGGGGAACGCTTGTGTTGCAGGACCGAGAGAACGCCATGCAGGGATTCCTCAAGGCTTGCCGCATCCGGTGCGCTGCCCAATGCGATACGCGCGCGCTGCGGCGGCTCGCCACTGATCGTGAAAACGGTGCTTGGCACCAGCGCCAGACCACGCCTGCGGGCATATGCCACAAAATCCGCGCTGCCCCACCAGTCCGGCAGTTTCAGCCAGACATGCGGTCCATCGGGCTTCATGCAATGACCCTCTCCCAGAACCTTGCGGGCGATCGACTGCCGCAGACGAAGTTCCCTGCGGATGGCGTCCAGGATTGTCTGTGCCTGCCCGGTCTGCATCCACCGGGCTGTCAGCGCGCTGAGAAGGCCCGCATTGGTCAGCGCGATCGCGCGGATAGCGGCTGTCACCCGTCTGGTCATGTCCGCGCTGGGGAGTGCGACATAGGCCGTACGCAGGCCCGGGCTCAGTGTTTTGGCGAGCGTCGCAATGTAGCTGACACGGCTATGGTCAAGGGCGGCCAGTGCGGGAGGCGGTGCATCCATCAGCAGGCTGTAGGGATCGTCTTCGACAATATGCAGGTGGTGGCGTTGCGCGACACTCAGGATATCCTTGCGTCGCTGGAGTGACATCGTGGCCGTTGTGGGGTTGTGAATGGTTGGAATGCAGTAGAGCAGGCGAGGGTGATGTTCGGCGCAGACCCGGTCAAGCTGATCCGGCATCATGCCTTCGACATCACTGTCGACGCCCACCAGGATAAGGTCGAACTGTGCGGCGATTGTCCGGATTCCCGGGTAGGCAATGCGGTCGGTGACAATGACGTCGCCTGGCTGGGTGTATGTACTGACAATGGCGGCCAGCGCGCTCTGGGCGCCCGGTGACACTAGGATTTCCTCCGTGCGGCGCTGGCCTATGACAGGGGCAATCCATTTTGCGCCAAGCTGGCGTTCCTCAAGCGTGCCGCCCGTAACCCGGTAGGACATCAGGCTGTTCAGGTCCTGCTGTTTGAGAATGGCCGTAATATCGTTCTGGATGATGCGCTGCAGCGGCGGGTCCTGCGGAATGGGCGGCAGGTTCATGGTCAGGTCAACCACCGCCGGTCCTGTATGGCGCCAGTGGCTTTCCCCCGCACCCACACGCACAAAGGTTCCACGCCCGACTGTCGCGTCAATCAGCCCACGCCGTCTGGCCTCGGTCAATGCGCGGGTCACGGTCGTGAGATTGGCGCCAAGGTAGTCCGCAATCATCCGCTGGGGGGGCAGCCTGTCCCCTTCCCGCAGGTCGCCCTTGCGGATGGAAAGCGCCAGCGCGTCCGCCAGTGTCAGGTAGATGGCGTTCGGGCTCCGGCCGATTTCCTCTTTCCACTGAGCCAGATAAGCGTAATCGGACATAGGACTGCATTCCATACATTCGGACAAAATTTGACCGATTGTATGCCATGCAAATGAATACCGCCATCCATCGGCGCCAGGATCATGCTGCGTCTGCCGCGTCGCGCAGCCAGTGTCGGAACCGTACTGCGTAACCCGACCGGCTTTTGCCGGTGGCTCCATGTGCGATGGCGGTCAGTCCACCTGCGCCCTTTGTCCCGGTGGTGGCGGTGTGCCCCGGATGAAAATTGAAATAAAAAATTCACATAACATTCTACATCCTGTCACTGTTTTAGTCGACCGATCGATGCGATAGGAATTGTTCAAACAGAAAACAGTTCTCCCACTCATTTATAGCGCTTTGGAGAATCTTGTTTTTCACTCTTTTTCCTTTAAAGCTCCGCCCGCAATTTACACGGTCAAGAAAAAATGAAAAAGCTCGTCCTTGTTTCCATCGTCGGTGTCTTCGGGTTTTCGGAACAGGCATCGGCCGCGTCCACAGATATTTCCACAAATAAAACCGGCACCTATACGCTCTCGAGCGATGGCGACACCCTGACGGTCGATACGGGTGTGACCCTGTCGAACACCAAAAAAAATGTTCCCGTGACAATGACCGGGACCGGCAAGACCACGCTGATCAATAACGGGACGATTTCGCAATCGGGCAGCGTGCGCGCGGTGCTGATCACGGGAAGCGGCGTCGCACTGACCGTGAACAATAGCGGAACCATTTCCGCTGCCGGTAACGATGCGATCGGAGGCGGGAAAAACGACGCCACCAATGCCGATGTCACGATTACGAACAGCGGTAGCATTACCGCGACCGACAACCAGGCGATCAACCTTGGCAATGTCACGGCGGGAAAAAGCCTGATCACGAACACCGGATCGATTACGGCAACCGGCGCTGACGCCCTGCGCCTGAGCTATGACGGGTCTGTCATCAATGCAGGTACGATTGAATCCACCGATATTCCCGGTAGCGGAAGCGATGGGATCGATGCCCGGTCCAATTCGGACGCGATCATTACCAATCAGGCGGGCGGCATAATCAGCGGCGCGCGGCATGGCATTACCGGCGGAAATACCGATACGTCCACGACCGGTTCCTATGTGATGCTCATTACTAATGATGCGAGTGCCTTCATAACGGGCAAGGATGGGGCGGGCATCAATATCGACGGTTTCAACGCCAACGAAATCGTCACCGTCAACAATGCCGGTACCATTACCGGAAACGGCATTACGGCCGATGGTGATGGCGTGGATGTGGACGGGATTGTCGCGCTGACAAATAACAGCACCGGCAGGATCATTTCCACCCAGGCCAATGGCGACACCAGCGAGGGTGTTACGGTCGGCGGCGGCACGATCAATAATTACGGACTGATCGAGGGGGAGAATCCGGGCGGCGCATCGCATGGTATTACGCTGGCCGGGGTGGACAAGGACCCGACGACAGGGAACGCCATCCCGATTCAAGGAATCTACACGGATTCAACCATTCACAATTATGCTGGCGGTACGATCAAGGGCGATACCGGGTCTGGCATCGCCATTACCGGCGGGGCCACGACCCACACGGTTACGATCGACAACGACGCCGGTGCCACGGTCGAGGGTGGCGGCAGTGACGCGGTGATCGCGACCGGAGTGACCACCACGACGATCAACAACTCCGGTATCATCCGGGCGGATGGTACCGGAAAGGCGATCGATTTCGGCTCCGGCGCGAATGACGTGCTCAAGATTACCGGCGGCAACGCACAGGTGATTGGCGATATCGATGGCGGCACGGGCAACAGCACCCTCATTATCGCTCCGGGAACGGGAAACAGCTTTACCTACAACGGCACGATTTCCGATTTCTCCACGGTCGAGATCGGTCCGGGCACAACCGTCCTGTCCGGGGCCAATACCTATACGGGCGGGACGCAACTGACTGCGGGCACGC
>NZ_JBDOBQ010000002.1:131568-196305 GCF_047723915.1 Acetobacter sp.
GCCACACTGTCCGGTACGCTCAGCGATGGCAGCGTGGCGGGCGATCTGGTCAAGAGCGGGGCTGGAACGCTGGTTCTGTCAGGCGACAGTACCTATACCGGCGGGACAGAGGTTTCGGCCGGTACTCTACAGGTTGATGGCACCCTTGCCAGCCCGGTCGCTGTCGATACCAACGCTATGCTTTCGGGCACCGGCACCGTGGGTACCACGACTGTTTCCGGTACGTTGGCCCCCGGTGATTCAGGCGTGGGTACCCTGAACGTAAACGGCAACCTTACGTTGACCTCAGGCTCGACCTATGCGGTCAATGTCACGCCCGGTGCTGCCTTGAGCCTGGTTGCTGTTTCCGGGGCCACCACGCTCGAGGGGGGCACGGTCGATGTCAACGGTACAGGTGGCAACTGGCGCGACGCCATCGTGCTGTTGCGGTCACGGCAGGGCGTGACCGGCACATTCGGCACGCTCGTGACCAATCTGGCCTATCTTTCACCGACCCTTACCTATGATGCTGACGACGTGTCGTTGTCATTCAGCCGCAACGCGGTTGCTTTTGGTGCCGTGGGGATCACGCGTAACGAGGTCGCTACAGGGAACGGCCTTGGAACCCTGTCCTCTGGCGCGCTGTATGACGCTCTGGTCACCGCCAGTACGGCGAGCGCCCGCAAGGCGCTGAATGCCCTGTCAGGCGAAATTCACGCCTCTGCCCGCACAGCACTGGTTCAGGACAGTCTGTATGTGCGCGATGCTGTAACGGAGCGCCTTCGGGCCGCTGACTGCGCGCCCGGTGCGGGCAGTGGAGCGAAGACAGCGCGGATCGATGGCACACGCACCGATGGCACCTGCCGTGCTGAGGACGCTGCGGTCTGGATGCAGGGGTACGGTGCGTTCGGTCATAGCGGTGGCGACGGTAATGCTGCGTCCCTGACCGACAACGCGGGTGGGTTCATGCTGGGGCTGGATGCCCCGGTGGCCGGCTGGCATGTGGGGCTGGCGGCGGGATACGGGCATTCATCTTTCAGCTCGGGCACCGTTTCGTCCTGGGGGCATAGCGATACTGTCAGCGTCGGGCCGTATGCGGGTAAGCATTGGGGCCGCCTTGGGCTGCGGCTGGGGGTAACGTACTCGTTCAACAGGCTTTCAACCACGCGTGCCGTGGCGTTACCCGGTTATACGACGCGGTTGAACGCCAACTACAATGGCGGCACCACGCAGGCCTATGGCGACCTGGGTTATAGGCTGGATATGGGGCGTGTTTCGGCCGAACCGTTTGCCAACGTGGCATGGGTGGGCGTGCGGACAGGGCGGTTCAGCGAGCACGGGAGCAGCGCCGTGTTGTCAGACAATACCTCGATCACGGGGGCCAGTTTTACCACGTTCGGCACGCGGCTGGCCGCGCATGTGCGCACGGGCGGGGTGCTGCTGGCGCCGGAAGCGACCCTTGCCTATCGCCACGGCTTTGGCACCTTGTTGCCCACGGCGCACCAGTCCTTCGATGGTGGCAGCGTGTTCGAAGTCTCGGGTACGCCGGTGACGCAGGATGTCGCGTTGGTAAAAACGGGGATACGCGCCAGACTGACAGACCGCCTCGATCTTGGTGCGGATTATGTCGGGCAGTTCTCGACCCGGTATACGTCCAACGGGGTCACGGGGAGCATACGCGTTAATTTCTGATCTCTCATCTGATGACGGCCCCTCGATACGCAGCCGGCCGCCCTGTTCGAACGCAGGCAACCGGGTCGGGCCAGCGTATCGAGGTTACGTCAAACGTCGCTGAACCAGCGAAAGATCGTACATTGTATCGCGGATGAACCGGCGAAGACCTGCACGTGCTGACTGAGGTGGAGCCGCGTCATGTCAAGAGTATCGGCAACCTGCGGCTGCTTCACCCGGTGATGTTGAGAAACAGAAAATATGGGCAGAGTCAGTGAATATGTCCAAAACGCTTCCTGTATTCAGCAGGTGTCACGCCGAGGTGCCGCTGAAAGACCCGTCGCAGAACTCTGACAGATCCAAAGCCTGCTTCGGCGGCCACCACTTTTGGTGGTTTGCGGCCGTCTTCAAGCAGGCTGCGGGCGACGGTAAGGCGTGTCTGCTCCACCCATCGGGCGGGTGACAGTCCCGTTTCCTGAGTAAAGAGCCGCGTCAGTTGCCGGCGTTCGAGCGCCACCATTCCTGCCATCGCTTCCACGCCATAGTCAGCATCCGGCTGCTGCATGATCCGTCGTTGCAGAGATTGCAATGCAGACCGTCCGGCCGGGGATAATGCTCTTTGTTTGCTGTATTGTAGCTGACCGCCGGGCCGTTTGTAGAACAGCACGAGTTGCCGCGCCACATCACGGGCAATCCGCTCGCCCATGTCCTCCCGTACCAGTGCAAGCGCCAGATCCAGACCGGAGGACACGCCGGCCGCAGTGCGGAGGCTGCCTTCCTCCCGCACGATTGCATCGGCGTCTACGGTCACGGCAGGAAACCGCTGGCGGACACACTCCACATCGGCCCAGTGCGCGGCGATGGTGTGACCATTCAGCAGGCCGGTTTCCGCAAGGGGAAAGACACCTCCGCAGATGGAGCCAAACCGACGGGCCCTGGGAACTTCCTGCCGCAGCCATCCGGTCAAGGCCACATCGTGGGGTCTGGTCGCGGCGTCAGGTGCTCCTGCCACCAGCAGAGTATCAACACATCCGGTGCTGACATCCGCCAGGAGCAGGTCAGCCCGGAGTCTGAAACCACACGAACTCCGGATATCCCTCTTTGTCGCGGCAATGACAGACCGGTACAGCGGGCTGCCATGGAAGGTATTGGCTTCCGCGAAAACATCGGCTGGCCCGGCTATATCCATGAGCTGGACGCCATCACTTACTACAAAGACGATAAGAAGTTCGGTCATCCGGTTTCCTGTTCAGGCTGTCATGCTCCCGGTTTCCATATAACGCTGATGCCAGGCAAGGGCTGAGGGCAGGTGGTGAGGAATGTGCTGGCCGAAGCTATGCCGCCGGGCCTGCTCGAAATAGTCCTGCAACTGTGGCCTGAAATCGGGATGCGCGCATGTGTCGATAATGGTTCGTGCGCGTTCAACCGGCGCAAGTCCACGCAGGTCGGCCAGCCCCTGTTCCGAGACAATAATCTGCACATCCTGCAAAATATGATCCGTATGGGGCACCATTGGCACGAACGCCGATATCCTGCCCCCTTTGGCGGTGGATGGGGAGACAAAGAGCGACAGGAACGCATTCCGTGCAAAGTCGCCCGACCCCCCGATGCCGTTCTGGATACGAGATCCCATGACACAGGTTGAATTCACGTTGCCATAGATATCCGCCTCAATCATGCCGTTCATGGCAATAACCCCGAGGCGGCGGATCAGTTCGGGACTGTTGCTGACTTCCTGTTGCCGCAGCACGATTTTCTGGCGAAAGAATGCCGCATTGTCATTGATGCGCTGCGCCGCCTGGGGACTCAGGGAAAAGGAGGAGGCCGAAGCGACTGTCATGCGCTCGCTTTCGAGCATGGACAGCATGCCATCCTGAATGACCTCGCTGAAGCCGGTCAGGTTTTCAAACCGGCTTGTATTCAGGCCGTCCAGCACGGCATTGGCGATATTGCCAACGCCACTTTGCAGTGGCAGCAGTGACGGTGGCAGTCGTCCCTGCCTTACCTCATGCTCGAAAAACTCCATCACATGACCGGCAATCTGCCGTGCCGTCGTGTCAGGTTCGGCAAAGGGGGCATTGCGGTCTGGCTCATCCGTGATTACGACAGCAGCAAGGCGGTCAGGCGCAATGGAAAGTGTGCCGCCGCCAATGCGGTCGCCGGGACGCAGCAGGGGAATGGCCTGCCCGTCTGGCGGCATCCGT
This sequence comes from Acetobacter sp., assembly GCF_047723915.1. Taxonomy (GTDB): domain Bacteria; phylum Pseudomonadota; class Alphaproteobacteria; order Acetobacterales; family Acetobacteraceae; genus Acetobacter. The sequence goes on from NZ_JBDOBQ010000002.1 coordinate 135,423, forward strand.
ACGCCGTCCCAGATGTCGTGAATGCCCGCAAGCCCGGGGTTCTGCCAGGTGTTGATCTCGACAATGATTTTATCTGCGATCTGGGCCCATGTCGGGCTGTTGCCCACGGAAGAACTGAGAATGAGCTGTCCGTCCGGTGTGACCGCGACCGCTTCGATAATGGCTACGTCTGGCCTGCCAAACTGTCCCTGTCGCGCTTTCTGCGCGACTTGCCCGAGATGCATGTCGAGATAGAGGGTGCTGCCTTCATTGATCCGCGTCCGCATTGCTGCGTCCCCGTTGTAAGGACAGCGAAACGCTACGCCGTTGGCCGCAGCAAGGGCACCATCAAGTTGCGGTCCCGTTGACGCTCCTGTCAGAAGCCGAACCGAGAAAGGTTCGCCACAGGCATGCGCTGTTTCAATACGCTGCGCGAGGGCCTGCGGTACGGCCTTGGGGTATCCGGCGCCAGTAAAGCCACTGGTGGCGATGACATCCTCATTTCGAATCAACCCCGCAGCTTCTTCCGCCGTCATGATGCGGTCAAGGAATCTCTGGTTCTGAATACGGTCTTTCATGGACGGCTTTCATCCGAATGTTCTTGAGGTCATTCATGATGAGAGCTGAACAGGAAAGACGGCAATCGCAATGATGGTCCGACAAAGCGGTATTATGGACCGGATTGGGACATCTCTCTCCACAGGCCTGTGATCAGTTCCTACTGTTCGCCTGATTCTGTCCGTTTCCCACGCGCAGCGCCATGGGTCATCCTGAAAAGGCGTGTTGGACCAACTGTTCAGATATCAGGCAGAAACAGACCGTGTGACAGCATGCGCGGGTGGCACTGTAGGTTCGGTCAGCGTCACGGAGACGAGGGTCCGGTGCTTCGCTTCTGGTCCTCCCGGACTTGCCGGGCGCATTCGTTGCAAATCCATAGCCCCGATTTTTCGGTTGAAGTCGTGTTGGCATGGTATGTGCCACGTCATGCGCGCGGCTTGAGGAGTTCATGATTTTTTCTTTGTAAAGCCATGGTAATATATAAAGGCGCTGGCCAGACCTATACCGCCGGCCAGTATAAACGCTGGACCGAATGATGCGAAGTGTGTTGTCAGAATTCCTGTCAGCAGGGGTGCCAGAACACCCCCTAATGACGCGCCAGTGTTCTGAACGGCCTCCAGCGTCGCAACCCGGTCCTCCGTGGTAATCAAGGTGCCAAGGGTCCAGCCACAACTGACGGCGACCCCGCTGGCAAACAGGGCAAATGCCAAGAGGATCAGGGCAGGGACCTGGCCCGGTTGCAGGGCCAGTGTTGCGGTCAGCACCGCGCATGGGCGCATTTATCGACGCTGGACACAAAAGACATATCGGAAATCAATCCGACCTTGCATATTGGTTGGACGGTCTACTGTTTTTAGATCGATTGGCCCACAACGTTTCTCACGGATAATGATAGCAGTTCAATACGGTGTAAAAAAAGCGCATGATGCAGCTGTTTCACTCTTGATATGGCCGAAGTCCAGACGACCGACGGAGCGTTTTACCCTTTCGTTGTCATAGGGTGGGCAATCTGGTTTGCGATGAGGCAATGTGTGGACACCGTCGACAGAAGAATAGCCTGGGAATTCTTCGGCCGTCTTCTGCGTGTCGTGTCATATTGCGGAACTATAAATTCCGCTCTTAACGAATGCCGCCATTCACAACAATGTTTTGTCCTGTAATGAAGCTGGCTTCCGGTGAGGCAAGAAATGTGACAGCCGCTGCGACATCTTGCGGCTCGCCAACCCGCCCAAGGCTGGTCTGTGCCGCGAGACGGACATGGTTGTGTGGATCGGCATTTGCATCGGTGTGAATTGGACCCGGAGAGACGACGTTCACAGTAATGCCGCGATCGCCTATTTCACGCGAGAGAGTGCGCGAGATCTGTTCGAGCGCGCCTTTATAACCCACATAAAGAGCATTGTTCGGCCAGAAGCCGGTGGTCAGGCTCGTAAGAATATTGATGATCCGGCCATTATCGGACAGATGGCGGGCCGCCCAGCCAAGAGCCAGATATGTACCCTTGGCCAGCGCAAAAGCCTGATCGAATGCCTCTGAGGTACCGTCCGCGACCAGACGTGCGGGGGGAGATCCACCGGCATTGTTAACAAGTATATCGAGTGCGCCAAAACGCTCCCGAACCAGATCAAGGGCTGCAACAAGACTTCGTTCGTCGCTGATATCGCAATGCACGGCAAAAGCTTCTCCACCATACTCCTGTATGGCGGAGACGACTCTTGCGGCTGCGTCGGGGCGGCTATGATAGCCTATTGCCACGGCGCTGCCGCACGTGGCGAGGCGTTCGGCTATGGCGCGGCCTATTCCGCGCGCGCCACCCGTTACAAAAGCAAATTTTCCGTCAAGCTTGGAAACGTTATGTTGAAGCATTGGTTCTAGCTCGGCGCAAATTCCCGCCTTGCGTCAGCTTTTTCCGCTTCGGCCTGGGCATGCGTGTGAACGCGTACGTCCCAGCCTCTGCGGGCGAGCCAGAAGGCCGTTGTTTTTGCACGTGTACCCGTGTCGTCGACGAGTACGATACGCGCGCCACGGACCGCAACGGTTCGATGCGATACAGCGATAAGCTGACCACCAGGTGAGGAAAGCGCACCGGGTAGGTGCCCCAGAGCGTATTCATGCGGTAGCCGTACGTCCAGCACATAGGTTGTGCGTCCGCTTTCGGCGCTCCATTTGTCAATGCCCGCGCGGTCGATTGTTTTCAAACTCCCCCGTCGCACCAGTTTTTCTGCAGCTTTCAGGCCGAATTCCACGGCTTTGGAACTGGGATGCGCGAATGTTTCAGCATGGCCGCTTTCAAGCTCCCGACCGGCGCGCGTCCAGGCCGGTGTACCATCGATCAGATAGACGACCTCATTAGGCACCCCGGCGCTGATAAGAGTCTGGGCACCAAGTATGGCGCGCGGCAAACCCGCGCATGAAACGATCACGCGGGTATCGGGCGATGGAACATAGTCAAGAAAACGCTGGAGCAGTTCTGCAACCGGCAGGTTGCGCGCGCCAGGTACATGGCCCAGCTCGAATTCGGGGGGTGTGCGGGTATCCAGAATCGCAATATCGGCTTTCCGGGCCTGTAGTGCAGCCAGTTCCTCAACCGTGATCCCAGGTGTTCCGTCGATATCCTGCACAGCCGTCGCGAAAATGACGCCGGGGATATCGAATGTCGGAGAGCCGTTGCCGCCATTGTCCAGCCAGCCGGGAATGCCACCACGTAAAACGTTGATATCTGTATAGCCCAGTCGCTTGAGAATTTCAGCACCTTGGTGTGCAACCTTGTCGCCCCCATCCACCAGCACAAGACGCGTGTCCTTGCGAGGCACGAAGGCCGATGCTTCCGCCTCGAGGCGGCGCAGAGGAACGTTAGTCGCGAAGAGTGGATGGCCCTTGGCAAAATCCGCTTCATTGCGCAGGTCGAGAAGGCCAGTTTCGACACCTTGACTGAGACTGCCCTCAGTCAGCCAGGTCTGAAGTGTTGCACGATGAATTTCCTTGATCGCCATTTCCTGTGTCCTTTCGATTGAAGACGTATTGGTCGGGTATTTTCACTCACACGCACAAAATAAAGGATCCATTTCAAAAGTATTTTTTACACATATATAATAATGGTAATTGCGCTTATTGTGTGATGTCAGGCTATCACGCCACCTGTATTATCTGTGTTTATTATCTGTGTCTCGGAATGGAAGATTGCACTGCATATTTAACTGTATTGCAAAGTGGTTATTGAGGTGACTCCATATCACACATTATTATGAGATTTAATTTTGAGTCAATCAAAAAATAACGCACAAAAATGTAAGTAAGATGGAAATATGTTGTTAATGTACAACATATTTAGATATTGTTTTTGGGTATCTCATTATATCACGTTTAAAATTGACATATAATGAATAGTAAATTTAAATTCACGCAAACAATGGTGTTTTATGATCGGACGACAATGACACGCCTGAGATTGATGAAAATAGAGGCTCTCTCATCCAGTGCCATACATGCCAGCAAGCGGGACGGGCTTCTGGTTCCCGTAACGCTTGGCGTCCTACTGTCCTGCGGTACCGCCAATGCAGTGTCAGGTAAGGGGAAAGTCGCCGCCCAGGATGGAAAAGTCGGTGTTACTACCACTCCTGCGGGAAAAGCGGTTCCGGCGCAGGTTGCCAAGGGGCAAGGCCAGCAGCCTGCGGCAGTTGTTGCAGCAGCCCGAGCGGAGGCGGTCGAGGTCAGTGGCCAGTCTCATACCGCCGCGCAAAAATTGAATCTGGGCAAGTCTGTCGAAAATGACATTGCAACGGTTTATCGATTGACCCAGAAAGATATTCAAGCGCAGGCCACGTCATCCTCGATCGATCTGTTCCGGAACGTTCCCGGTGTCTATGTGGAGGATTACGGCAATGGCGGCATTGCGCAGGGCTTTGGCATGCGCGGATGGTCCGGTAATTCGAACGGCAATTATGTCGCGGCCTATATCGATGGTTATCAGCGCAACATGTATTCCGGTGCGCAGAGCAATGGCTATAATGACCTCAATGTCCTTATTCCCGAAATCATCGGGGATATTAATGTCATCAAAGGCCCGTTCGATACGCGTTATGGCGGCATGCTTGCCGTCGGTGGGTCTGTTGTCATTCATACAGCCGATTTTTATCGGACCGGTTTTTCCCAGCGGTTTGGATCTTTCGGAGAGTCACGGTCGCTGCTGAGTTATGGTTACGACGGTGGCCGCCTGAAAAGCTATGTCGTGTTCGAGGGGGGCAGGGACGCCGGGTATCGTGACAATGCCGCCCAGGACAAGGTCAATCTGTTCAGCAAGACCACCTATTTCATTACGCCCGAGGACAAGCTCTCATTTTCGGCGCAAATCTACAACGCGAATTATGGCCAGCCCGGTTACATTCCCATATCCGTTGCCCGCGTCAATCCAAAGGCCGCCATGAATATGGAAGACCGAGGGGACAAGACGCAGGAGACGTTCAATTTCAATTTCACCCATACTCACGGCAATTTTCAGCTCGACGCGAATCTGTTTGTGGACAATGTCTATCTCTACCGTTCGATAACGCGTGGTTATTATCCTGCGTCTGTGCCCCGGGCGGAGCAGAACGCTTCAATCGATTCCCGCACCACGGTGGGGGCAGGCGTTGATCCGTATTGGAAATTCAAGCTGCCCCTGGGCATGCAACTCGATCTGCGGGCTGGAGCGCTGGTCCATGTGGATATGGCGAAGGCGTGGAATTATCCGGCGCTGAATAATCAGGCAATTCCGGCGCCACAAGCCTATTTCGGGTCGATCAACTATTTCAACAAGGCTGATTTCACCGAAATAAACCCTTCCCTGTATCTCGACGTGGGATTCAAACCCGTCAAATGGATGAAAATATCAGCAGGTTTTCGGTATGACAGCTTCATATTCAGTGACAATGTTTTAAGCTGGGTGAAACCCAATAACCTTCTGCGCCAGTATATTACCGATTGGGCAGGGCATATCAGTCCCAAGCTGGGTATTGCCTTTTATCCGGCCACCGGGTTGACGCTGTATGGCAACATGGGGGAAGCCGTTCAGGCACCTAACGCGGTTTTACAGCTTAACCTGAATCCTTCTCTCAAGACATCGCCGATGCGGAGTTACGAGGGCGGCCTAGCCTATGACAACACCAAACTTGGCTTTCATTTTGGCGCCGATGTTTATACCACCAACGCCAGTTCCGAGATCGGCACATCGACAACGACGGGCGCGCTGGAGAATATCGGCTCGTCACTGCGTGTGGGTGAAGATTTCGACGCCAGGCTGTTCCTTATCCGTAACAGCCATATCGAGCTTGATGTCGCCGCGAATTACAGCCGTGTACGGGCCCGCCTGACCGGCAACTCATGGGGATATGTGCAGTTCGTTCCCGATGAGCAGAAGGATTATCAGATCAACGTTTCAGCGCCAGTACACTTCTGGGGCGACCCGAACGAGCGACTTGCCTTTAATTTCGCGCATCAGTTCATAGGCGAGACCAAACTTTCAACCGACGGCAGGCAATCCAGTTCTCCTTATCAGCGCATTCAGGGCAAACTGACCTATTCCAATCCTACCCGGCATAATCTGTCCTTGTATCTGTCGGCTATTGCATTCCCGACCGATCGTTTCTCGGAAATCAATTATTATGCCGCCGGGGTCCGGTACGTGGGCGTGGAGCCTCGCTTTCGTATCCAGGGGGGCGCCAATATCAGTTTCTGATTCCGCCTGGAATGGGCGGATATGCCCACAACACGAGATGAAAGGAGTGGCCACCATGAGCGGAAAGCATGCGGATGTCATGACAGCTCCCGGAAAGCAACGGGTGCAGTCATATCCAGCCGAACATTATCTGGCTTTGGCCCGTGATCTGGCGGATCGCTTCGCAACGGACGCAGCTGGATACGACCGCAGTGGCGCATGCCCCGAGCGGAATCTCGATCTGCTGTTCGAAAGCGGCCTTATGGCTGTCACCATAGCGCCGGAAGAGGGTGGTGCGGGTGGCGGGTTACAGCTTGCCCGTGCGATTGTGTCTGAAATCGCGCGTGGAGAGCCTGCGACCGCACTGATCCTTGCCATGTATTATGGAACGCATGGTCAGATCGCGCGTGGCAGCCAGTGGCCGGAGGCGCTGGGCAATTTTGTCGTGCGTGATGCACTGTCGCATCGTGCGCTGATCAATGCGGCTCAGGTTGAGCCTGAGACGGGTTCACCTTCGCATGGGGGCGTGCCCCGGACTATCGCGCGGCGGCAGGGAGACGGCTGGCGGATCACGGGTCATAAATGTTACTGCACCGGTTCCACGGCCTTGCGCTGGATACTCGTATCAGCCGTGACCGACGAAGCTCAGCCACGTATTGCCTCGTTTCTTGTGCCGGCGGATGCGCCCGGTGTTTCGTTCAGGCCGGCGTGGGATACGACAGGTATGCGGGCAACAGCGTCGCATGACGTGATTCTCGATAACGTCGAAGTGCCATATGGTCATATTCTGCACGATCGCCCGGCAGGTGCGCCGCTCGTGCGCGAAGCGGTGGGAACGGTGTGGCATTTTACTCTTGTGGCATCCGTCTACCATGGCGTGACAGTGGCCGCGAGAGACTGGCTGGTTCAATTCGGGCGAGCACGTCGGCTGAATGCGACCGGTGATTCGACATTATTTGGTCTTCCACATTTCCAGGAAGGTCTCGGTCGTGCAGAGATTCTTGTCCAGACGAATGAACGGTTGCTGCGCGCGGCCGCACGGGAGGCAGATGAAGGCAGGCCAGATGCACTGGAAGGAGCTTTGCTAAGACACGCCACGACCGAAAGCCAGCTTACCCTGCATGCGCTTTTTCTTGAACTTGCCGGTGCGGCAGGACTTTCCCGGCACGACACCCTGGAGCGTCATTGCAGGGACCTGGCTTGCGTGCAGTCCCACGCGCCCAATTCCCGAACCATAAGGCTCATGGTCGCACGTTCGGCTTTCCCGTCCGATGGAAACCGGGCTGAAAACTCTTTGAAAAATTAAGCAAAGGGCCGGAACCTGATCGGTAAGCCATATCCCAGGTTTCCGGCCTGCACGCTGCTCTGCGCGTTTGTTGCAATAGGACCGATGGTTTTTATATCATAGGTCCTGTCGCGTAATATGGGGCCTTAAAGGCGCAGGCCAGCCTGCTTCATGAGCGGAAGGACGCGTTCGCCAAAATAACGCAGTTCGGGTAGAAAATCGTAGAATCCAAGCTGTACACCGTCGATTCCTGCCCGTTTGAGCGCGACAAGCTGGTCCACGACCTCTTCGGGGCTGCCAATGATCTCGATATTTCCGCCAAGTCCGAGCCCTTGTTTGGCATTCTGGTCCAGCCGTCCACGCCAGGCATGAGCATCGCTATCATAGTTGCCGAACCCGGTTGAGTTGGTTGGAGCCAGTTTGTTCCGGGCAATCGCACGGGCATAATCATGGGCTTCGGCCGATGTGTCGCGGCAGACAACCAGCGGGTTGATGATTGTTTTGACGCGACGGCCAAAGCGGGCGGCTGCTTGATGAATATTCGCGATATGGGCGGGCAGCGTTGCCAGGGCGCTGTCAATATGCGCTCCCCCAGGGCTGGTAATGAACAAAAGATCGGAATATTGCGCGGCAAAGGCGATCCCGGCTTCCGACCCGGTTGCCGTAACCAGCACCGGCCGCCCAAAAAGCGGCTTGGGGGTAATGTAGCCATTCCTGATTTTCCAGCTTGAAAGCCTGGAGGCATGGCTGAAATTCTCGGTATCGCCCCATAAATGTTCGACAGAATCGAAAAATTCCCCCGCCATCTCGTAACGCCGGTCATGTTCGATCCTGTCCCATCCGAACATCTCATGTTCGACGGCGCGGTGGCCGGTCACGATGTTGATTCCCCATCGGCCTTTGGAAATATGATCCAGCGTGGAACCGTATTTCGCAAGATGCAGTGGATGCCACGGCCCATAGAGTACGTGAATGGTCGAAATCAGCAATATGCGTTTCGTTATCGGAGCAAATGCGGCAACTCCGATAAAGGAGTCGAGCGAGGCGTCACCGTCATACCCCCCCTTGGGCAGCCATTGTGTACGGCTGAAGACGATCTCGAAACCCAGACTGTCACCCAGTCGGACGATTTCGGCATTGTGGTCGAAGGTCCATGTGGATCCGGTCGGATATGTCGACACCCGTATATTCTGAAAATTCAGAAACAGGCCCAGCATCAATGGCTGTTTGACCGCGAGCGAAAGCGGGCTGTCCGGGAAATCCAGCGGGGAGGGAACGATGGGGGAGAAAGGCGTGGCGGCAGATGACGCGAGTGTATCGGCCTGTGAAACCTCGGACATGGAAACTTCTCCTGCGCCATGTGGTCCGGGCGGATCGGTCCCGGGTGCAATGGTGCAAATGCCGGTTGAGGATTGGCGTGATGACGGTCCAAAACACACTAAAAATTATAGTGTGATATTTTTTATATCTATAATTATACGATATTGACATCAAGATCAAAATTAGACACTTTAAAATCGCATGTTGAAAAATATTACAAAATTAAACGCTTGTTATCTCGTTCTGCGGAGCCGGGCTGTCGGGCGCGTGCTGCTCTGTCTTTGCCTGTGCGCCGCTGTCGGCACGGTCGAGCGCGCCTCTGCCGCCACAGGCGATCTGTCGCAGGTCACGATTGTTGTTGGAACGCCCAACAAGACTGGTCTGGAGCGTGAGCTGATCGCCTCGGGCGAGGACAAGGGCACGCCGTACGCCATCAAATGGGCTGTTTTTGATTCCACCCTGCCTTTGACAGAAGCCCTGAGAGCAGGTCGGGTGGACATAGCGGCCGGGGGCGAAACAGGCGTGCTGTTCGCCATTGCGCACGGCGCGCAGATCGCCGTTCTGGGTGCGACACGCTATAACGGCCCTTCAGGTAGCGCTATTCTGGTGCGGAAGGACTCGCCATTGCAAAGCGTGTCCGATCTGCGCGGGGCCGCCATTGCGTTGCCTTACTATACAGCGCAGCATTACCAGCTTGCGAAAGCGCTCGACAAGGCAGGTATTCCCTGGGACAGCAGGAAAATCCTTAACCTGGATACGTCGAACGGGCTTTTCTCATTGCTGAGCGGCAGGGTCGACGCGTTCGTAGTCTGGGATCCTAACGTGGCAATCGCCCAGACCGAACATGGAGCGCGGGTCGTCGCGTTTCTGGACCGGGCTGTGCAGCCTGCGGGAATGCTGTACGCCAACGCTGCCGATTTACGCGATCCAGCCAAAACCGCTGCCTTGAAGGATCTGACGCGGCGCATACTGCGTGCTCGCGCCTGGGTTAATGCGCATCCGGATATCTGGGCCGCTCAGATGTCCAGTATTGCGCAGGTGCCTCTTGCGGCGGCGCGGCTGACGGTCAGCCGTGCGACCGCACGCTACCTGCCAGCGGACACGCCTGACGTGCTGGCCGGATGGCAGCAGGAAATAGCCTATTTCCATACGATCGGCCTTTTCGGCAGGACATTCGACATCAAAGACAATCTCGCCCCCGGTTTTGACGACATTATCAATGCAGAGAATGCGGGGCCGGTCACGGACAGGCATGAGTGAGATCGGGCATGAATACTCTCCTTTTCCGACAGGGTGGAATGCAGGTCATAGTACCCCGTCCGCAGGGGCGCTCCGGTCTGCCCAGGCCTGTCAGGCGCCTGCTTGGGCCAGTTCTGCTGCTCGCAGTATGGGAAGGCGCTGCTCTGGCCGGGTGGGTCAGCCCTGACACCCTGCCGGCTCCGCATAGCCTGTTTGCGACGTGCCGGGAGCTTGCCGCAGGAGGAGAACTGGCCCATGCTCTTGAGGCGTCGCTGGCAAGGGTGAGCATTGGCGTCGTTACCGGCCTGGCGTGCGGTGTGGGACTGGGGCTGCTTTCCAGCCTGACCGCGCTGGGTGAAGATCTGATCGACGGCGTAGTGCATATGGCGCGGACCCTGCCCTGGGTCGGGCTTATTCCGCTGCTTATCATATGGCTCGGCATCGAAGAGGCCTCGAAGGACGCGCTGATCGCTCTTGCGGTATTTTTCCCGGTTTACATCAATCTTGTCTCGGGTGTCCGCCAGGTCGATCCGGGGCTGATCGAGGCAGGGCGCACACTTGGGCTGAGCCGGCTGGGGGTTGTGCGCCATGTTCTTCTTCCTGGCGCGATCCCAAACCTCCTGACAGGGCTGCGGTACGCACTGGGCAGCGCATGGCTGGCGCTGGTTTTTGCCGAGCAGGTGAACAGCCTCAACGGGCTTGGCTACCTTATCAATCATGCAAGGGAAATTTATCGCACCGATATTATCGTCGTTTGTCTTTTCATTTACGCATTTCTCGGTCTTGCTGCCGATTTTTCCATCAGATTCCTCGAATCCCGACTACTGGCATGGAACGGAGCATTTGCGACCTCATGACTCAAGCGGTGTGTCCCCCACAGTCTGTCCCGGCAGTACGCGTAAGAGGTCTTAACAAGAATTTCGGGGCCCGCCGGGTTCTGGCGGATCTTGATATCGATATCCGGCCCGGAGAATTCGTGGCCCTTCTGGGGACAAGCGGTTGCGGCAAAAGTACGCTTCTGCGGATTCTTTGCGGGCTCGATACCCAGTTTGAGGGCGAGGTCGCTGTGCCGTCCAGGCGGGGTGTTGCCTTTCAGGCGCCACGGTTGATGCCATGGAAGCGTGTTTGGGAAAATGTCGTGCTTGGTCTCTCGCCGCCCGGTTCACGGGCGGATGCGGCGTCCGTGCTGGCGGAGGTCATGCTCGAACACCGGGCCGCCGCATGGCCACGCGAACTTTCAGGTGGGGAGGCCCAGCGCGCAGCTCTGGCGCGAGCGCTTGTCAGGCAGCCCGATATTCTGTTCCTGGACGAACCATTTGCCGCTCTTGATGCGCTTCTTCGCTTGAAAGCACAGCAGCTTGTGGCACGCGTATGGGAACGGCACGGTTTTTCAGTACTGCTGGTCACACATGATGTGGAGGAGGCTCTTCTGCTCGCGGACCGTATAGTACTGATGCGTGACGGTGCTGTGGCATGCCAGATGGACGTTACTCTGGCGAGACCGCGCGACGTGTCCGATCCGGATTTCGGGGCGATGCGGCGAACGTTGCTGGCATGGCTTGGTGTCTCCGGCGATGTTTGAAAAGCAGATATCCGCAAAGGAAAAAAGACGATCATGACACAGGTTGAGCGGGGGTGGGGCAGTGGGCCGGGTCTACGCTACGAGGAACTGGCCGGGCGCTTTCGCGGGGTCTTCGCGCAGGTCCGCGCAGGTGCCGCCGACCGTGATCGCGGGCGCATTCTGCCCTGGGCGGAGGTCGGACTACTGAAGGAGGCGGGCTTTACGGGCCTGCGTGTGCCTGAACGCCTGGGCGGTCTGGGTTTTTCCCTGCCCGAGCTTTTTAACCTGCTCATCGAGCTTTCCGAAGCCGATCCCAACCTGACCAATATCTTCCGCTCCCATCTCGGCCTGACGGAAGACCTGCTCAATTCCAGCGAAAAAGAGCGCTCCGAATTCTGGTTGAACCGCTTTGCGCAGGGCGGGCTGGCGGGCAGCGGTTTTTCAGAAGCCGGCGGGCGTGTTGTGGGCGATTACGAAACCCGACTTGTGCGCGAGGGGGCTCACCGCCGCCTGAATGGTCGGAAATTCTATACCAGTGGCGCACTTTTCGCGGACTGGATCAATTTCGGCGCCGTGGATGAGAATGATACCCCTGTCAGTGGCCTGGTTCCGACCCATGCGGCAGGGGTCACCATTCTGGATGACTGGGACGGTTTCGGCCAGGCGTTGAGCGCCAGCGGTACGGCCATATTCGAAAATGTGCTCGTCGAAGAAGCGTGGGTTCATCCCGTACAGGGGCGCTGCCGTTATATCGGTGCATTTTTCCAACTCGTTCATCTTGCCGCCCTCGCGGGGATCGGGCGTGCTCTTGCAGACGACGTGGCGCGCCTTGTCGCTGGGCGGAAGCGGGTTTACGCTCAGGGCAACGGGCCAAAAGCGGCCGAAGATCCGCAAATTCTTCAGGTGGTCGGGCAGTTGCGTGCCGCAGCCTATTCAGCGGGGGCCATCGTTTTAAAGGCCGCAGAGGCAATCCAGCGGATTGATGACGCTCGTCTCGCCCGGAATACGCAGGATGAGGTACAGGCCGGACACATAGGTGCGCTTGAGGTCGATCAGGCAGTACCCGTCGTGACCAGCCTTGTCCTCGATGCCTCGACGGCGGCTTTCGACGCGCTGGGCGCGTCTGCTGCCAGCAAATCTCTGGGCCTTGACCGCCACTGGCGCAATGCGCGGGTTATTGCTTCGCATAACCCACGTATCTATCGCGCGCGCAGTGCCGGGGCTTTTGCAGTCGGGCGTTTTTTGCCGCAGGCGGATCAGGATTTGAGCCGGAGCGAAGCGTAGTCCTCGTAAATTCCGGCTGCACCGCTTTCAAATCCAGAAACCGAATCCCGGTATACGAGGGGGGTCGAAATATCGACCAGTGGAATACGTGGCAGATCCGTTTGGGCGATGACCTGAAAATCTTCGTAATGGCGTCGTCTGTCGGCCAGGTCTGGGGCTGACTGCGCGGCTTCCAGGGCGGCATCGGCCGCGGGTGAATCATAATGGGCGGTATTGGCAAAAGCGACGCCACGGTGGAAGCTTTTCGACCAATAAAAGCGTTGCATGCCAATTGCAGGGTCCGGCCCCATCTGTGCTGCGACGAGTGCGGCCTCGAAATCACGGTCAGTATAAAGACGCTTGACGAAAGATGCGAAATCCTGCTGACGAACGACGACGCGAATGCCGATTTCCGCCAGCGCGCTACGAACGTAATCCGCAATCTGGATACTGTACCCCGCAGTAGGGGTGGGGTCGAGTGTAAAAGACAGGCGGGTGCCGTCGGCACCGCGTGTCAGTCCCATTCCGTCGAGCAGGGCATTGGCCTGTGCTGGTGAATAGGCATAGTCAGGCACCTGCGACGTATAGAAGGCCGAGAGTGCGGCAGGGATCGGCCCGGTGGCGATGCTTCCTTCGTCATAGAGAATGGTTTTGAGAATGAACTCCCGGTCAATCGCATGCGCAATGGCGCGGCGGAGTACGACGTTGCGGAATTTGTCGAGATCGAGATTGAAATCCAGCGCCAGTGTCGCGACGGCGAAAGGACGGGGCGTACGATCGACGACGATCTGCGGAATGCGGGCCAGGCGCTCGACATCGCTAGGTGAAAGCTGTGGGGCAATATGCACCTCTCCCGCCTCGACCGCCGCAGCCAGAGAGGCACTGTCGGCGATAATGCGGAAGATCAGCTGGTCTGCCGTCGGCAGATCCTTGCGCCAGTATGCAGGATTGCGCTCCAGAGTGATATGGCTGCCGCGTTTCCATGTCTGGAAACGGTAGGGGCCTGTTCCTACCGGTTGCGTATTGGCGGGATTGGAAAGAACATCCCTGCCTTCATAAAGATGCCGGGGCACCACCTGGGATTCGTTGGCGCCGAGCGCATTGAGAATATACGGGCTCGGTTCAGAAAGCTCCAGGACCACCGTCAGGTCGTCAGGCGTGTGTACTGCCGTGACATTGGCGAAAGTCGTGCGGCCCCTGCTGTGATATTTCTTCCACAGTTCAGTCAGTGAAAATGCGACATCCCCGGAGGTGAAGGGCTGGTTGTCATGCCAGCGCACACCGGGGCGGAGCCTGAGTGTCAGTGAACGATTGTCCGGCGCACTTTCCCACGCCACGGCAAGAGCTGCTTGAGGCTGAAGGTCGGTGCCGTAGGTCAGCAGTCCGTCGAATATTTTGCTCGTCACCAGCTGCGCCGGTCCGTCCGAGCTGATGGCGGAGGTCAGGAAAAGCGGGTCGATGTTTATCCCGACCACGATATTATGCCGCTTGGGTCTGTGCTTGCCGCATGCGTTCAGGAACGGCAGCAAAGAGACGCCTGCGGCGCCCGTAAGGAACGTGCGACGTCGGAAAGACGGCCCTGCGGGGGAGAAAGGGACGTGGCTCATGCGTATGCTCCGGCGGTCACTGAAGCGGAGGGGTAGGGCAGGCCGTACCGGTCCCGGACCGTGCCGTTCTCATAGCGGCGACGGTAGACGCCACGGTCCTGAAGGATCGGAATGACTTTCTGGATGAATTCCACAATATCGTCCGGCGCGCGTGGCGGCTGCAAGGTGTAGCCGTCCACCGTTCCGTCCTGCCACAGGTCGATTAGCCCATCGGCCACGTCTTCCGGCGTGCCCAGAAGCAGACGGTGATGCCCGGCGGAACGGCGTACGGCCTGCCGTGCAGACAGCTTTTCGTGAGTCAGCAGGTCGTACAGGCCCAACCCCATGCCAAGAGCCTGAAGCCGGTCGGACGGCGGCAGGAAATCCTTGGGGTCGAGTATGGCATCGGCGTCGAATGTATCGGGGTCGAACCCGTGTTCCTTGATAAAGCGGGCAATCAGCCCGTCTTCCGATCCCGCGCCTGTATAGAGTTCGTGGCGACGGAGCGCCTCCTGCCGCGTTGCCCCGAGAATGACCACGACACCGGGCACGATGCGGATACCGGCCGGGTCGCGGCCCGCCGCGCGGGCACGTTCGGCCACCCGGGCACGGAAATCGATCCCGGCTTGCCGGCAGAGAATATTGCAGTAAATAATTTCGCCATGCCGAGCCGCCAGTTCGATCCCGCCAGCGGAGGCCCCGGCCTGCGCGATTACGGGATGGCCCTGCGGCCCGCGTGGCACGTTCAGCGGCCCGCGTACCGAGAAATAGGGGCCGGTATGATCGATGGTCCGGGCGGCCGATGCATCCCAGAAACGGTTTTCAGGCACGGCCTGTTCGCGGCTCCTGTCCCAGCTTGCCCATAGGGCCTTTGCGACATCCATGAACTCAAGCGCACGGGCATAGCGTTCGCTGCGCGGCGGCAGGGGCGCGTTGCCGAAATTGGCAGCCACGTCGCGGTTAAAGGAGGTCACGATGTTCACAATCAGCCGGCCACCGGAGAGAATATCCGCCGATTGGGTGCGTCGGGCCAGGTTATAGGGCGAGTTGTACGTGCTCGACATGGTCGCCACAAAGCCGATATCGGGCACCTGCGCAGCCAGATGCGTGGTCAGCATCAGGGGGTCCAGGGTATGGAAGGGGCGCCCGGTGGCTTCGGTCATCAGCGCCGGATGGTCCGAAAGAAAAGCTGCGTCGAACAGTCCCGTATGCGCCAGCTCGGTCAGGGCGCGGTAATATGACGGGTCGGTTATGTCGGCGCTGCTACCGGTCCTGTAGCGCCATGCTTCGGGCAGGTAGCCGGTGGTGTTGATGCCGACATTCAGGTTGAGAAAGCGACCCTTCTGGTTCACTTGGGAAAATCCTTTCGACAGGGGCCGGATATCATGGCTCCGGACCGTTTTTTCAGGCTGCCAGCCCAAGGCTGTGCCGCAGTGCATCAAGAGAGGAGCGAACCGCATGCTCGCCGTGGGTGCGCATGGCGCCTTCATATTCACCTATGGCCTGTCGCAGTGGCGTGCCCTCTTTTACGCGGGCGAGTTCTGCGGCCAGCAGGCCGGAATCGTACAGGGCGGAATTGCACCCGAGCGCGCGGAAATAGGTCATCGCATGTGCGGCGTCGCCCAGAAGTGTCACTGGTCCGGCAGGCCAGGAAAGGCCAGGTTCGGAACTGAAGACTTTCAGCAGGCCCACGGTCGTGGGCTCGGTCGCGCGGATCAGTTCAAGCAAGCGCTGGTCCCATGTTGCAATCCGGCTGAGCAGGAGGTCCAGCAACTGTTGCCCGTCCAGCGTTTCCAGTCTGCTGTCCGGGGCGAGGCTGTCGCGCGTATAGGCTGTGTTCCACCAGATATAACTGGTTGTGTCGTCGAGATGCAGGCCACTTTCCGCCGCTGGCGGATCGGTCAGCCCATGCCGCCGGCGCGATGCCGTATCAACGACATGGCTGGTTATCATCATCGATGCGCCGTCATGCGGGCGAATGTTGACGTTCTTTTCCCAAAAAAGAGGAAGCAGCCCCAGATGTTGCGCCCGATGCAGCGGAATTTTCCCGGCGAGACGCCTTGCCCCGGTGTCGATGCTTTTTGCATCGGGAACGAGCTGCTGGCGCACGCGTGAGCGGGCTCCGTCCGCACCCACGAGCAGGCGGGTGCGTATGGCGGAACCATCCGCAAAATGTGCGAGAACATGGCCGTTCTCGCCGGTTTCGTAATGGGTGAAGGCAATGCCCGATTGCAGAATGTCTTCCAGCCCGGAGCGCAGGATGCGGGTCAGCGTGATCCGGCTTACCGAGCGGTCGATATGGGCATCTTCCTTCTCCCCGTAGTCACGTGGGCGACTGGGAACGGGGCGCAGGTGTTCGTCCAGGGCAATACTATCAGCCGGGGCGCGACCGGCTGTTTCCTCAAGCGCGGTAAAAAGGGCGGATGGAAGATTGGAGCGCAACGCCTGTATACCGCGTTCGCGTACGCGCAGGCGGAACCCCTGAACATAGTCGCGACGTTCCAGGTCGCGTTCCGCCACGCGAACGCCGATCCCCCTTTTTTTGAGCCCCTGCGCAAGGGAAAGGCCACCTGGGCCACCACCGATAATGAGAACGTCGACGAAAGGAATGGTCATGGTCTCGGGGTCCCTATGCCGCGAGACCGGTAGCCAGACCGGAGGGGACAGGGTCGGGAATGCCTTTCCACGGCCTGTGATCCGCCCAGTCCTCGATCTGGAAATCACCAGCAAGAAAACCGTGCCTCAGCAGGAAATCCTTGTAGGACGACACAGCGGCAAGAAGCTCCGGCGCAAGGCTGAGGCCCAGATGACGGTGCACCTGTGTTCCATTCGCGGCGAGCACCTGCTCTTCGGATGCGCGGGATTCCCGGGCGACGAAACGCACAGTCTCGTCAGGGTGTCCTTCGGCCCAGAGCGATGCCTCTCTCAGCGTCTCGATCAGCAGTCGTACCAGATCGGGTCGTTCATCGGCCAGCAGCGCGTCGACCGTCAGAAGCCGGGGCGAGCCGGAATTGATACGGATGGCAGGGTCCGGGTGAAAACCGAAAGACTCCAGGGCGACGGCGCCGATCAGATTGGCGACGGCTGTGCCCGGCGTGCCCTTGACAAAAAACGCGTCAATTTCGCCACGAATGAGTGCTGCCGCTTCCGGGCCATAGGGTATGCGGTGGTTTAACCCGAAGAGCGAGGGCGCAAGACGGTCTTCCAGCACGGAGGTTTCGAGTGGAATGTCGACGAGCTCGACCTCGTCAAGGCTCAGCCCAGCAAGGGAAAGACCCGATTCAAGCCCCTTGAGTGCTGTCGCGGCCATAAAATCCACAATGCCGGCCGGACGACGGGCGATACCAACCCGCCGTCCTTTCAGCTCGGAGGTTGTCCCGACCTTGCGTGAGGGAAGGGTGATGATCGCCTGGAACTCGTCTGTCCAGGTAATGCCTGCAAGGCGTGTCGAGCGTCCTTCCGAACGTGCGCGGATCGGGGGCACGTTGCCACCATGGCGGAAAGACCATGGCAGGGTGTGATCGAAATGGCTGCGCCGAATCTCGGGGTTGCGTGAATCGATGATGGATTCAAGTGCGATCCCGGCCTTCCCGAAAGCGTTCTCCAGAAGGCCGAGTTGCGCGGCGAGGCCAAGCGGCGTCGGCACGGGGCAGCGTGTGTACCAGATGGTCGCGGGAGTTTGTCGGCTCATGGAGAACGTTCCTTTCGGGAAAGGGTGGGTGGCGTCAGGCTGTGACGCGGCCTTCAACGGGATGGCTGGGGTCGTTGAAACCGGGGGTCGAGGCGTGTCCGGGCGTGACGAGTGAGTCGACGAAAGCTTCGTCCTCTACCGTCAGTTTTGTTTCGAGCGCGCGGATATACCCGTCCCAGTGTTCCTCTGTGCGTGGGCCGGTAATGCTTGAACTGACAAGACTGTTACGAAGCACCCAGGCAATGGCGAAATCCGCCGGTGTGAAGCCGCGCGAGCGGGCATAGGCGTTGATTTTCTCTGCGATTTCGAGGGATTCGGGGCGCCATTCGGTTTCCAGAATGCGCTTGTCCCCCCGGCCCGCACGGGTATCGGGCTCGGGTGCCTGGCCGGGCTGGTATTTGCCTGTCAGCACACCGCGTGCAAGCGGAGAATAGGAGATTACGCCAACGCCGTAATGCGCGGCGGCGGGCAACTGTTCCGCTTCGGCCTGACGGGTGACGATATTGTAAAGCGGCTGACTGGCGATGGGCCGGTCGATACCCAGTGTGTCTGCGATCCGCGCTGCTTCGGCGATCCGCCAGCCGCGGAAATTGGAAACGCCGAAATAGCGCAGCTTGCCCTGTCGCACGAGATCCCCGAGTGCCCGGATCGCTTCTTCCAGCGGGGCGCTGAAATCTGCGCGATGGAAGTAAAGGATATCGATGTAATCCGTTCCAAGGCGTTTCAGGCTGGCTTCGGTGTTTTCGATGATCCATTTGCGCGACTGTCCGCGGGTATTGGGCGCGGGATCCCGACCGTTGCCGAATTTCGTCGCCAAAATCCAGCGGTCACGATGTGCCTTGATCCCGCGCCCGACAACAACCTCCGACTGCCCGTTATTATAGACATCTGCGGTGTCGATCGAGTTGATGCCCTGGTCGCGGGCCTTGTCGATGATACGATGAGCGGTTGCTTCGTCCGTCGCGCCGCCGAACATCATCGTCCCGAGCGTCAATGGGGAAATCTGAAGGGCGGATTTACCAAGATAGCGATAGTCGACCATTGTTCAGTATCTGTCCTTTAATTGGAGAAAACCGTTGTTTCGGCTTCCTTGGGAACGTTGCGCGTTTTGCGCCGTCCTGGGTGCGGTGCGGCATCAAGCAGGGCGCGGGTATATGGATGGCGCGCGTCGGCTTCCATTGTTGCGGCCGCGACCGTCTCGACGATCCTGCCGTGGTGCATGACCATGACGCGGTCGCAAAAATACCGGACCACGGAAAGATCGTGCGAAATGAAAACATAGGAAAGATTCTGACTCTGCTTGAGTGCAACCAGCAGGTTGAGAATCTGTGCCTGGGTGGAAAGATCCAGTGCCGAGACGGGCTCGTCGCAGATCATTACGGACGGACCCAAAATCAGCGCACGGGCTATTCCGATACGCTGCCGCTGTCCACCCGAGAATTCATGGGGAAAACGCTCCAGTGCATCGTCAGGCAGATTGGTCTCGCGCAGAACCTGTCTAGCCCGCGCCTCACGCTCGGCCGGATCACGCATGCCATGCACGGCAAGGGGTGTCGTAAGGGCCTTGCGGATTTTCTGGCGAGGATTGAGTGAAGCGAACGGGTCCTGAAACACCATCTGCACTTCACGCCTGAAGCGGCTGAGCGCAGCCGGGCGGGCATGGGTTATATCCTCGTTCTCGAAACGGATGGAACCGCTTTCGGGAGAAAGAAGGCGGATGAGTGTGCGCGCCAGCGTTGTCTTTCCCGAGCCGGATTCTCCGACGATCCCGAGTGTTTCGCCGCGTATCAGCGTGAACGACACAGCGTTCACGGTGGGGGCGGGCGCGTCCGGGTGGCGTACAACCAGATCAGAAACGTTAAAAGGCACCATGTTACGCCTCCCCCATAATGGCAGGAAGTTCGGTGAGGGGCCCGTCCGTGTAATGTCTTACCTTGCCCTGACGGGGCGAGGCGGCGAGCAGCGCGCGCGTGTATGGAGCCTGTGCGTGAGTAAAGAGCCGGGATGCATCTAACGCCTCCACAACCTGTCCGGCTCTGGCGATCACCGCCCTGTCCGCCCATTGCGCCACGATGTCGAGATCGTGTGTGATAAGGAGGACCGCCATCGAAAGTTCGGCGCGCAGGGAGTCTATGAGTTCGAGGATCTGCGCCTGGATAGTGACATCGAGCGCGGTGGTAGGTTCGTCCGCGATCAGCAGGCGGGGGTGGCAGGCGATCGCCATTGCGATCATGACGCGCTGGCGCATCCCGCCGGAGAGCTCATGCGGGTATGCGTTGGCAATCCGTCGTGGATCGTTGATCCGTACAGCGTCCAGCAATTCAACCGTCCGGCTTTGCGCGGCGCGACGTGGCAGGCCCAGATGCAGGTACAGGACTTCGGCAATCTGACTTCCGACGGTCAGAACCGGATTGAGCGAAGTCATCGGTTCCTGAAAAATCATGCCGATGCGGCTGCCGCGTAAAGCACGCAGTGGGGCGGCCTCTAGACGGAAGATATCCTCGTTTTCAAATATCGCCGTGCCGCTCAGGCGACGTGCGCCAGGCGGCAGCAGGCCGAGAAGGGAGAGAGCTGTCAGTGACTTGCCTGAACCGGACTCGCCTACCAGCGCGACGAACCCGCCTTCGGGAATATCAAAGCCTATGGACGTGACTGCGGGCCGCACCCCTTGGGTACCGGGCCCCCTGGCCGGAAAATCTATCGCGAGGTCGCGCAGGGAAAGCAGGGGGGGCATGCTCTGTATGCTCATGGGGTGCGTGCGCTGGCCCGGTCTGCCCTGTGCGGGTCGAGATACCGGGCCAGCCCGTCTGCGAGCAGGTTGAAGCCGAGCACTGTGGCCATGATCGCCCCGCCGGGAATGGCGGACAGATACCATGCGGTGCGCAGGAACTCGCGGCCGTTGCCGATCATCAGACCCCAGCTTACGGTATTCGGGTCTCCGAGACCCATGAAGGCAAGAGCCGCCTCCATCAGGATCGCGGAAGCGACGGATACCGACGCGATGGCAATAATGGGTGGCAGCGCGTTTGGCAGGATTTCCATGACGATAATACGTGCCGGACCATAACCGAGCGTGCGTGCGGCAAGCACGAACTCGCGTGAACGCAGGGCCATGAACTCGGTACGGGCAACGCGCGCCATCATCGGCCAACTGACGAGTGCGATCGTGCCAGTAATGGAAAAGAGCGATGGGGGGACAATCTCCATCAAGACCATAAGGAGAAGGAAGCCCGGTATTGTCTGGAAAATTTCTGTCACCCGCACAAAACTGCGGTCCGCCCAGCCACCGAAAAATCCCGCCACTGCACCGGCGGTAACGCCTGCCAGTGTCGAAAGAAATGCAGCACCCATGCCGACAAAGAGAGAGAAACGTGCGCCATGAGCAATACCGGCTGCGACGTCCCGGCCGAGTGCATCCGTGCCCAGACTATGACCGGCGGCCTCGCCCGGCCATAAGAAAGAAGGGCCGGTAATGGCCAGAGGATCACCCGGGAACGCGTATGGCGCCACCAATGCCAGCGTGAAGATCACGCTCAGAAGAGCTGCGCCAGCAACAAGCGCGCCTTCCCGTCGGGCGGCAAGCAGCACGGATGCGAGGCGCCCCGTGTGTCTGGCTGCACCTGCGCGATGCAGGTTTGCTGGCTGCTTCGCGTCGAAGCTGACCTTGAACGTGGCCGCTGACGCGTCCTCCATTCTCTGCCTTGCCGCGCTCATTGGATACGCAGCCGGGGATCGAGAAGGCGTTGCCCCAGATCGGTCAACACATTCGCCACAACCACAAATAAAGACGCAAACAGCAAAACGCCGAGCAGGACGATAAAATCGCGCCCCATGATTGCGTCATAGGCCAGGCGACCCAGACCGGGCCAGTCGTACACAGTCTCGATCACGACAGCACCTCCGAGCATGCTTCCTATGTTCAGTCCCACGATGGTGCTCAGCGGCAGCAGGGCGTTTGGCAGGATATGGCGCACCATCACCCGGGCGGATGTGGCGCCCTTGGCGCGAGCCGTGCGCACATAGTCCTGGGATTGTTCATGAACGAGGCTGCCGCGGAATACGCGCGCATAGAGCGCGGCATAGAACAAAGCGAGCGAAATGGCGGGCAGGAGAAGATGAAGGAAGCGGTCGTACAACCACTCGATGCCCCCCAGATCTTCCCCGATGGTTTCGACGTTCCCGCTTGGCAGCCAATGCAGCCGGATCGAGAAAAGCACGATCAGCATGAGGCTGATCCAGAAAACCGGTGCGGAATACAACATGATCGAGAGGGTCGACACAATTTTGCCGATCAGCCGCCGCTCGCATGCTGCCATGACAATGCCCCCGGCTACGCCAAGAGCGAGCGCGAGAACGAGCCCCGCAAAGGCAAGAACGATTGTCGGCCCGGCATGATCCGCGATCAGGTGCGATACCGGTGCATTGAAACGAACGGACCAGCCGAGGTTGCCATGCATGAGATCCTGGATATAGGCGAGAAACTGCACCCAGACCGGCTTGTCGAGCCCGTAATGGGCCCGCAGGATGGCTGCGTTGTCGGCAGATGCCCCGCCTGCCGCCCCCATAATCTGGTCGATTGCATCGCCTGGCGCGAGTTTGAGCAGACTAAAGCCGACGACCATGATGGCGGCGAGTGTCGGCACCACGCGCATGATGGCCCGTATGGTCACGCGCGGCATCAGCGCGACCGCATGCGCCACGTTCAGCCATGTGGCTGGGGTAGCATCATGGGGCTGGACAATGTCGGCGCGCACCATTTTCACTCTCTTTTGTAGTTGTTAATGGCAATTTAGGCATATTGTGACGTTTTTTTATGATGGTCAAGCTTATTGCGATATCATGAAGTGCATTATATTATTTAATTATCCTGTTATGTGTAATTTACTCCAAGATCGAGTGAATTATCAAAATTAATCGCTATTTTTCAAACGGGCGATTGGGCTTTGGTGTTTAGCGTGTCGCGTTCTGTAGGCGCCGCACAAGGAGAGGTGAGCATGCCGGCTTCAGAATCAATTTTTTCCGCCGATACGGAAGGCGGCACCCCAACCGCGTATGCCGTGCCGTCTGGTGCAAGCCGTGAGGAAATACTTGCGCACCTGCCCGCTATCGTCGCGGAAATTGCGCAGGGCGCGGCAGAGCGTGAACGGCGGCGGGAGTTGCCTTTCCCCATTTTCGAGCGACTACGCCAGACTGGACTGACCTGGTTGCGGATACCAAAATCGCTCGGAGGGCCGGGCGGCTCGCTCTCCGATCAGATCGAGGTGACGTGCGCTCTGGCGTCGGCTGATTCGAGTGTTGCGCACGCCCTGAGAAGTCATTTCGGCTTTCTGGAATCCATCGCGCTTGCCCCAGAATCGAAAGCTGCGCGGCGATATGCTCCGCTTATCCTGCGGGGCGCTCTGATGGGGGGCGCGCATATGGAGATCAACACGCCCAGACCCAATATGCTGCGTACGCGTCTGACCCGGAAGGGGGACCGTTACCGTCTCAGCGGTCATAAATATTATGCGACTGGTGCGGCTTACGCGGATTACACGAGTTTTACGGCACTGAACGATGAGGGGAAAATAGCGAGTGTTCTGGTGCCGGCACATCGCGAAGGCGTCAATATTCTCGATGACTGGGATGGCATGGGGCAGCGCATGTCAGCCAGTGGCAGTGTGGAACTCGCGGATGTAGATGTGGCGCCCGAGGAGATCGGTGCGCACGGCTTTTTTGAACATGGCGACAGCACAGCGGGCTTTATCCAACGCCATGGCGCCACCCGCGCGCAACTCCATCTCATGGCTGTTGTCTGCGGGATTGTGCGCAATATCCAGCGCGATGCGATTGACTATGTGACGAAGCGCGCCCGCTCGGCGAAACACAGCGCTTCCGAAACGGCGCGTGGCGATCATTTTGTCCAGAGTATCGTGGGGGAAATCGCGGCACTTTCCCATGCGGTCGATGTGCTTGTTGCCAGTACTGCACGCAGTCTGGATGTTTCCGCGCAGGCGATCCTCGACAGGGCGGTGAACCTGGATGACATTGTTCTTAAAAGCCAGATCGAGAATTCCAAAACGCAAATTGTCGTCGGGCGCCTTGCAATTCAGGCCGCAGAGAAGATTTTTGACACAGGTGGCGGTTCAGCGACGTCCCAGAAAAACAATTTCGATCGGCACTGGCGCAATATCCGAACCCTCCTCAACCATAATCCCGCATTCCTGCGCGGCCGGGTTCTTGGTGACTATTACCTCAACGGTGTTCGCGATGATTTCGATGAAGGGCGTGTTTTCTGAACACGGTGTCTCACTGGGCTAAATCGACAGATATGGAAAAGAGGCACGAGATGAACGATATTTTTTATTACACACGTTGCCCGGCTCCAACGGCGGTCGGGGTCGGGGCCGCGACACGTGACCTGCAACAACTGATTGAAGCGTCAGGACTGACGCCGCAGGCATTGCAGGATGCACCGGATCCTGCAATTCGGCGGCATCATTTTGAACATGGAATTGCTAATCTGCTGCGCGAGGGCGGTAATATCCCGGCTATATGGGCTCGTTCGCGCGGTGCCCGAACCCGCCTTTTGGGTATTACATGGCTGGACGAATTTCAGGCCATTCTGGTGCGTGCGGACAGTCCAGCGGTTTCTGTACGAGATCTTGCGGGCCTTCGGTTTGCTGTGCCCGACAATCAGCGCCAGACGCTCGACGTGGCGCGTATCAGTGTGCTGCGCGGCATCCAGCAGGCTCTCCGTTCAGCAGGTCTCGAACCCAAAGATGTCCAGCTTGTCGATCTGCCAGGCGGATGGAGCACGTCTCCGGGAGAACGTGGCGTAGAACAGTTCGACGCCGAACTTCAGGCTCTCAACGAGGGGCGTGTAGACGCCGTCTGGGTGAAGAGTGCCGCGGGCGCAGCAGCGGTTCGCAGCGGGATGTATCGCGTGTTATTGCGGATCGACACATTGCCGGATCCGTCGTTGAGGATCAATAACGGCACGCCCCGTACGCTGACATTCCATGAAGATTTTCTTGCCGCACGGCCTGCTCTGGCCGCTGGGGTCGTGAATCAAATTACAAAAGCAGTTGTTGATATCGGCGATGACCGGCAACGCCTTTGGAGCCTGCTGGCAGATGAGACCGGTCAGGCCGTAGAGGATGCAGAAGCGGCGTTTACACGCTTCCAAGCGGATAACCTTATTCCCCGCCTTACGCCCGAGCGCGTGTCGGCTTTGCAGGAGCAGGCGGATTTCCTGTTCGCTGAAGGTTTTATCCTTCAACCGGTCAATGTCAGCGAGTGGGCGCTTGATCCGTCTACCCTGTTGCCCGTGTCCTGAATGGCCGCAGGCTTTGGAAGGTATTGCTATGTTTACCGGTCAGATGCCTGATATCGAAAATCGATAGTGTTTTATTTTTCCGTGAAAAAAAGCAGTAAAAATAGGTATCATCACTGGAATATCATAATGGCGTTCCAAAGCATGAATAACCGGGCGTTGGCTGGTATTATTGATCTGTTCTGGCGCGGGTATAAAACGTGTGGACTGCCAACGCCTATCTGAAAAACAAGCATCCGCGTTCAGAGTTGGATGATTTATCTGTATTATGTAGATTTTTGCGGTAATTATAATGGTCTGTGCCGTTTTATGCAGTAAACCCGCTTACCAGATCTGGTAAGCGGGTTTACTTGCGTTTTATCGGTCGAGGTGTTGCCTGATGGCGTGCTGCGGGAAGCGGCTATTTTTTAGCTTACCATTTCGCATCGAGCCTGGCGTAGTAGTATCCTCCGTCGTTCCCATAGGGGGAATACCAGTTATAAGCCGGGTTCGAGATGGGAACGCTCGCATATTTCCGAGTTGAGGCCGACCATTGCGTGGGACGTTTGTTCGTTACGTTATTCGCACCAAAAACGACGGTCATGTTGGAATTGACACGGTAGCTGACATTGATATCGGTCGTGAAAGCAGCAGCATTATGCTGGTCCAGTTGCGGGCCATTTGCGTCCTTGTAGTTTGTGCTGCTCCAGCGATATTCCTTTATCATCAGATCCCAGTTCCCGATCTGCCAATCCTGGGCAAGGGTCGTGACATTCTTGGGATACCAGCTGGTCAGCTGGCTGGTGACCGAGCGACCCCATCCGATGCCGCTGCCAGCCAGAGCGCTCGGGATTCCGGACAGGCCGATGATCGACGTATTGTTCTCATCGCTCACCAGTGTCCACCGCAACGTGCCCCATTTTCCCAATTTTTCGAAATGTTCAAGACGAACGTCAAACCCTTTGGTGAGGGTATGTGCGGCATTAGTATAGAGTGTGACGCCGGTTACATTATAGATTCCGGCAGCGTTCAGAACTCTTGTGACGGTGCTGCCCTGCAGGGTTGGCGTGATGATGATCCGGTTACGGATATCTATCACGTAACCATCTACGGTGAAGGTGGTTCGCGGCAGCGGATGGGTTACGAAACCAAGGCTGGCGTTAAGGCTGTGTTCCGGCTTGAGCGCCTGTGCGCCCAATGCATTGGCAATAGCGCTCGTGGGTGATGCCTGAACCGTATATTGCTGATAAAGCTGCCCGGTGGTCGGATTGGTGACATATCCACCTGTGGATTGGGTATAATGCTCCTGCTGCAGCGTGGGGGCCGAAAATCCGTTGCTTATGGTTCCACGCAGGGCAAATTTCTTATTGAAATCATAACGCCCGGAAATCTTGCCAATCGGAGCGCTGCCGAAGTCGGTCCAGTACTCATAACGGCCAGCGATATCGAGTGTAAGCTTGTCTGTAATTTTCTGGTTTAGTTCCGCGTACACAGCCGCGTTGTTACGGCTCCATCCGCCAACATCCTTGGGGTCGAAGCCTTTCATGCCTGATGCGCCGGGATTGGGCGCGATTCCTGCATTGGCGCCTCCCGCAGGCCAGATAAAGCTGCCATCCTCGTAAGATGCCCATTCTCCCGCGTAGGAGTTGAAGGTTTCTCGCCGATGTTCGATCCCGAGTGAAACCGACAGCGGACGGGAAAAAAGCCCGGTGTCGAATTTTCTGGAAAGATCGAAATTATTGACCCATTCGCCGTTTATAAGCGAGCCATCATAGAAATTATGCTTGTTCTCGTATTGGCGGCCGAGCGAAGGGTTGAGGCTGTTGAGTGTGTACACCTGGGCCCGGTCGCTGCCATAGCTGGAACTGACATCCCATTTCCAGCCAAAGAAATCCTTGCCCTTGAACCCGAATACAGCCTGATAGTCGTTCTCTGCGATTGACGAAAGTGGCATATATCCGTCCGGATAGATCCAGGGAAAATTCTGTGGCGATATGGCGGTGCGGTAGAAAAGATAGCCATCCGAGTTCCGGTGATCGAACGTGGCATTGCTGTAGAAAACCACGGAATCGTTCAAAGGGACGGCAGTATTATAGGCAAAACTGAAATTTCTGGCGGCAGGTTGCCCTTCGATCTGACGGAATCTGGACATGCTATATTCGCGCGGATCAAGCTGGCCATTACTCAGTTTGGGATAGATACGGGACGAGAGAGGATAAGAACCGTAGACGTTCGTTGGGGATTTGATATCAATATTACCGCTGAGCGAGAAAAAACTGCCTTCCGGTCCAAGGTCGAAACCCTGGTTGAACTGTATCGTACCCGTCCGGCCCCAAAGGTCCGACTGGTCGCCTACGGTGGAGCCGTACTGGCCGTAACCGAAGCTGGCTGCGCCGCCTTTTGCGTTTTTCTTCAGGACGATGTTGATGACGCCGGCTATCGCGTCTGAACCGTATTGCGCGGCAGCACCATCTTCAAGAATCTCGATATGGTCAACCGCGCTCATCGGGATCATGTCCAGATCTGTCGGTGATTCGCCGGAAATGAAAAGCGATGTTTTATGACGCCGTTTTCCGTCCACAAGGATCAGGGTATCTTTCGAATCCAGACCGCGCAAACGTGCGGTGCGAACGGCTTCACCCTGCTGCCCTTGATAACCGGCCGTGCTGGTATAGCTGGGGAAAAGCTCGGCCAGAGCATCCCGCAGGGTCTGTTTCCCGGTTTTTTTGATGTCTGCTGAGGTCACAAGGGCAATGGGCGTCAGGCTGTCTTCGACCCGACGCGCACCGCTGCGGCTACCGGTTACGACCAGCTGCTCTGCCGCGGCGCTGACTTGAGGACGAGGAGATGCAGCAAGAGGCGCAGCGATAGTCTTGGCGGCATCAGTTGTCTTCAGTGTTACGGGGGCGGGGGCAAATTTGTGCTTCTGGACTGAATCCGGGTTGCTGGCCGTTTCGGCCTTGGCCAGTTCAGGCAGGGAAAGGCTTAAAATCGGTGGCAGTAGAAACGGGATCACGAATTTGCGGTGCTGCGCCAGCATGGAGATGCTGTTCCTTCTCGATATATCACTATAAGATATAGTTTAAACAAAAAAGACGTTCAAATATTTGCTATATAAATTAAAACCTAGAGTCAAAGTGTTTTATGTTAACAGCGAAATTATATAGTGAATTATGAGCGCAAGTTCTCGACGCATTCTGCCGCTCATAGAGGATAACCGTCATTGGCGGCTGGCGTTTTTACGTCGTCTCTGCACAGTGTCCAGCGACATGGTAATGCGTGGCACTCCCGGTGATCTGTGTCGCAGGCGCAGGCGCAGGCGCAGGATCAGCGATGCGACCAGCTACATCCGACGGTTAAAATACGAGCGCGATGGAGGAGGTTGGAAGCGGGACGACTTCAGGACCTTTGATGAAGGGCGTGCGAAATTGAAACGGGTCCGGGGAGAGTATTCCGGGCGTCTCGAAGATGTGGTGGAAGGCATATACACCATGGACTGACCAGTGACGTATGCGTTGCGGGACAGGCCTTCGTGCCGGTCCGGGCGCTCACGTCGGTGTGGTGGTCCGTCTCCGGCTTGATGAGTGCGGGGTGTTGGTTTTCGCTAAATCCGGAACGGTTCAAAGCCTGGACGCCCACAGTTCCAGCGCGTCTTCAACTGACGTACCGCTATTTATGCAATTCTGAACAGTGATGATCCAGAGAGACAGAATTCGCCATAAACGCAATTCTAGCGCTAGCTTGGAACAATCAGCCCTTTCAGCGGGTCTGTTTTCGGGCCGGGAAATACCGTTGCAATTGCCAGCGGTGATAGGTGCAGATGGTCGCACAGGATACCGGCGGCCACAGCACGTAAATCCGTGGTAGGGGCAAGATCCCGGTTTTCAAAAAGCTGGCCGGGTCGCAGGCCGGGCCATGTTCCTCTGACCTTTCCTCCTGCTACGGCGCCACCAGCCAGGAATGTGACTGTGCCAGTGCCATGGTCTGTTCCGCCTGTTCCGTTCATGCGCACTGTCCTGCCAAACTCCGTCATGGCCAGAACGACCGTGCGTTTCCAGCTTTCTCCCAGGCTTTGACGCAGGGCATCAACCCCACGATCGAGTTGGGCGAGAGGGCCGGCCAGTCGTCCGAGTTGCGCTGCGTGCGTGTCCCATCCGCCGATTTCCAATGCGGCGATCCGGGGCCCGTGGGGTGTGGCCAGCATTTGCCCCGCAGCCATTGAAAGTTTTGTAAAAGCATCCGACTGGCCTTGTTTGCCTATGACGGGAGGCTTTATTGTTTCGGCCATGGCGGCATCTGAAAAACCCCGTGCTTTCAGCCCGTCCCGGAACGCTGGCCCTGTGACGGGATCAGCAGAGTTCAGGGCAAGGATCTGGTTGTAAAGTGTCTCGTCCGGGTGCTGGCTTCCTGCTGGTGCATAGCTTCCAACCCGGGCTGATCCGCGCAGCAGAAGCGGAACGGTCAGTCCCATGGCCAGTCCATATCCGTCCGGTCGGTTGGCCCTGCCCGCCAGAACGGAAACGGCCCGGTTCAGCCAGCCACTGTTCAGGCGGGTATCCGTACCGCTTTCAAGATAGTCCTGCGCTTCAAAATGGGAGCGACTGCGATAATGTCCTGCAACGGCATGAACAGGCAGCATCTGCCCGTCCCCGTAAAGTCCATGCAATGTCTGCAAAGAGGGGTGCAGCCCGTAGAACCCACCCAGATCAAGAAGGCCCCCATCCCGTCCAGGTTCGGGAAGGACAAGGTCGCGGCGGTGCGTTCCAAGGTCAGCATCTCCATATGGCGTGACAGCCGACAGGCCATCCAGCGCCCCCCTGAGAATAATAACCACAAAGCGTGGATCGTCTGGCCCACCGACCGGACCTGCTAATGCGAGAGAAGCGCGCCCAAGCACACAGCTCACAGCTCGCGGCCAGGCCCAGCAGGGTTGCGCGACGATGGATCATCATGAATCAGCGCCTCTGGAATTCGGGGGATGAAAACAGCAGGGTCAAAGCATCCTGACGGGAACCGGCCCGATGCATGGCTAACTGTGTCTGGGGGCGGAGCGCTGGCCCGAGGGCGAGATGGGCAACCTCCATAGGGTCTGCGGTCCGGGCATGTGCGGCCATTCTCCAGGCCCAGTCTGTGCGGGCGAGCATATCCGCTGGTGCACACCAGTCTGCGGCGCGATCGCTCCAGCCGTTGGGCAGTGGCGCTGTCCATAACGGCTGCCCAAGGGACGAGAAGGCTGCAAAAAGCCGGTGGGGGGCAGAATGCGGGTTTTCGTCTGCTGCATCAGGTTCTCCTCCCTCGGCCAGGGCCCGCATGACGGCGGTGGCATAATCCATGGGAGATCGGAACTTGCCACCTGCGCGGTTTGCATCATGCAGGTCCGCAAGGGCAAGAGAGGCTTCGCGGAGGTTTCCCTCACTGTCCCTGAGTACGGATGCCAGATGCTTGATATCCTGCGGTGCCGGCGTATCGGACATGAAATGTCCGACCAGCCGGGCCGCAATATGCCGGTAGGTTTGCGGATGGGTGCCCAGAAAGTGCAGGGCCTGCATGCCTCCTTCCTCACCTTCGGGAAATGTCTGGCCCATCATGGTCTTGGTGCCAGGTTCATGGGATTTTTCCCGGAATATGAAACCTGGCTGCTCGGCCTGCATGTCGATGCTCCAACCCGTCAGGATAGTCGCGAAGGACGTTACGTCGCTCTGGCTGTAGCCTGCGGCGGGAGAGACGGTATGAAGTTCCAGACATTCGCGGGCCAGGTTTTCGTTAAGTCCACGATGGCTCCTGCGTCCAGCAGGGCTATGGGGGCCGATGGAGGAGGTATTGTCCAGATACATCAGCATGGCGGGGTGGCGCATCACAGCCAGCAGCATGTCAGAAAACCGCCCTGTTACATGCGGGCGAATGGCCTCGCGCAGATAGGCGCCAATGACTGCCCGTGTACTGCCCTGACGAAGGCTGACGGTAAAATGGTTGAACCAGAACCAGACCAGTCGTTCACGGAAAGGCTGGTCCGTGACAAGAAGGGTGTTCAGCTGGGTTGCGACTTCTGCCTGAAAGATTGGCTTGACCAGGGGATCGCCCTGCATCCTGGCTTTACGTTGCTCCCGCAAGGCAAGCAGGCCATCCGAACACGGCCTGACAGCCTTGAAGTTAGCGGCATCAGGCTGATCAAGCTGGAGCGCAAGCCACTCCCGGAGAGGCCCGTCGGGCGTAAGGTCATTCCTCTGACCCCAGCCAAACCTGTTGATGGCACTGACAAGTCGCATGTTAATCTCATACTGTCCGAAGGACGGGAGTGGCAGGACTTCTGTATGGGATAATCGTTGTATGTGGCAAAAGATGGTCGGTGTTGGATATATGTTCGGGGCAGTTAACGGAAATCTGGATAGGTCGTCTGCTCAATGGAGATGATGAAATCCGGTGCAGCAGTTCTCGAATGGCCGGCTCTGATCGTGTGGATTTTCTAAAAATACTGCTATGGCATGGATTTATTTTTCTTCAGCAAATTTAATGTCCTGACTTTTAATCTCTGGTTGCACGGTTTTTTTCGCTTGGCAGGGAACGGACAGTGTCGTGCGTCGGTCGGGGTTTGCGTTCTCCTCCGCGTGCAGGGGGGCATTGCTGACCATCTCGTGGGGATGGTCCATGCCCAAACGGTTCGTGACCTGTTGCATCCCCAGGCCTGCCGCCTGGCCACCTATTCCATTCATGCCGGGTATGGCTGAGAGCGCTATAGGCGCCAGATGACCCAGCTCGGTTCCAACAGTGGTCAAGATATGACCGTGACTGTCCGGGTGTGCAGCAGGGAGCGCGCAAACCGTGTCGGCATCTTTCGGCTGTGAGCGAGAGCAGCCCATCATCAGAACACACCCGAACGCGCAGACAAGAAGGTTGTGTCTGATAGGACGCATGCTTTGTAGTCTCTCTCTTTCTTTAAATGCCTGGGTCTTCAAAAGAGCACGCGCGGTATATGCTCATCATTGGCGGGTTAAAATCAGTTCATCAAGTATTTAAAAGGGTGAAGCTGCGAATTTGATAAAATTCCGGAGATAATGCATTTCGTCATCATGATTCCTGACGCCCGAGGAGTATCTTTTGCACAATGCTTTTTACCTGATTTTGCAGGGTAAAGTCTAAAGCGGGTGGCATATTCCTCCATCACTCAGTGCTGAAATGCCGCGACACTGCTGCAATGTGTTGAAGTGGTGCGCGCTGGTTTCCGTCGTGCTGCTGCTGACACCCACCGTCAGGAAGGTATTGCCCGACACGCTCATATCCAGCCTGCCAGAACTGACGTAAACGCCCGATAACGTCTGTTCGGTCGAACGGATATCGATCCGTTGAGAGCATCATGTTATGGCGAGGCTTTTCTGAGGCCCTGCGAGAGAGGCAGCGTGTGTTGATCCAGTAGAGCTACATTTTCGTGAATGGCTCTGATCAAAGCTGTAACTGCCTGACTGCCTTGTGTGCCTTTTTGTTGTTCCAGGACAAAGGGCAGGTCGGGCAGGAGGGGAAGGCCTGCAGTACGGGCGTCGATAATTTGTACGCCGTCGGGAATGAAACTGCGACCGAACGCCGAAATTCCAAGTCCCGCTATAACGCCGGCTCTGAGCCCGGTGATGCTCAAACTTGTGTGGGTAATGGTGAATGGAATGCGGGCCGCGTTGAGCGCTTCAAGTGCCATATTACGGCTAAGGCTGGGTTCGGGATGGAGAGCAAGTGGGAGTGGGCGCTGGTTGTATAAATCCGGCTCCTCCGGAGAGGCGACCCAGACAAGCGGATCGGCCATAAGAGGTTCGGACTGCTGAGTAGCAGTGCGCGTTTTGATAAGAGCAATGTCGAAGAACCCGGCATGCAGCTTGTCGAGCAGATTGCCGCTGAGGCCGACCTCGATCTGTAGCGTAACTCCGGGATAAAAGCGCCGAAAACGCCGAAGAATATCTGGAAGCCTCGATGTCGCGAAATCTTCTGCAACGCCCAGATTAACGTGTCCCGTTACGTTGGGTGCCGCGAAGTCATTCTCTGCATCCATTATGGCGCCAAGAATGCGTCTGGCGTGCGGTAGCAGGCGCTCTCCTTCCGGCAGAAGGGTCACGCGGTGTGTCGAGCGATGAAATAGACGCTGCCCAAGTTGCGCTTCAAGCCTGCGGATCTGCTGGCTGACAGTGGATTGCGTTAATCCCATTCGGTCTGCGGCAAAGGTGAAGCTTCCTTCTTCTACCAGGGCCAGGAAGCTTTCCAGAAGGTCAGTATGAATCATAATATTATTATTAATATATCCACTCACCGACCTGTCAATAATTTATTCTTCCACTGAAAACTTTTCTAAGCGTAGTGTTCCTGTAGCCGGACGCAATGGCGGACAGGACAAGATTGATGACGGATTGGACCAAGCAAAAAAAAGAACGGGCGCGGCGCCTTGAGGCGGCGGCTCCGTTTGTATCGGGTAAAGTGGTGGAGCCGGAGAATGTTACCGCTTTACTCAGGAGCGTTATTTGCAGCGAAGACCGGGTGTGCCTTGAGGGTGACAACCAGAAACAGGCTGATTTTCTGGCAGAGTGCCTGACGCAGGTTGATCCTGCTGATGTGCATGACCTGCATATCGTGCAGTCAGGTCTGGTGCTGTCTGAGCATCTTGATCTGTTCCGGCTCGGAATTGCCCGCAAGCTGGATTTCTCATACTCAGGTCCCCAGTCTGCGGCTATTGCAAGAGCTCTGGACCAGGGAAAGATCGAACTGGGTGCCATTCATACGTATATCGAACTCTTTGCCCGCTATTTTGTTGATCTGACCCCTAACGTCTCTCTTATTGCGGCAGTGAGCGCGGATCGGAACGGTAATCTATATACAGGTCCAAACACCGAAGATACGCCGACGATCGTTGAGGCAACTGCCTGCAAAAACGGGATTGTTATTGCTCAGGTTAACAAAATTGTCGACGAAGTGCCACGCACGGACATTCCGGGTGATCAGGTGGACTTTGTTGTCGAGGCTCCCAGGCCCTTTTACGTCGAGCCATTGTTTACCCGTGACCCGGGGGCCGTGACTGAGACGCAAATTCTGATGGCGATGATTGCCCTGAAAGGCATTTACGCTGAATACCGGCCGCGCAGGCTTAACCACGGTATAGGGTTTGCTACGGCTGCAATTGAACTGCTTTTGCCAACTTACGGTGAACAGCTTGGTTTGCGTGGGGAGGTCGCAACGCACTGGGCTCTCAATCCGCATCCTACGCTTATACCCGCGATTGAAAGCGGCTGGGTGCAGCAAATCCACTGCTTTGGCAGTGAAGTTGGCATGGATCGCTACATGTCTGCACGGCCGGATGTGTATTTTATAGGCCATGATGGAACGCTGCGTTCTAATCGCCTCCTGTGTCAGAATGCGGGACTTTACGCCTGTGACATGTTTATAGGATCTACGCTTCAGATTGATCTTGCGGGCAATTCCTCCACCGTTACGCCAGATCGGATCGCGGGCTTTGGCGGTGCGCCGAATATGGGATCTGATGCGCATGGCCGCAGGCATGTCTCTGATGCATGGTTGAAAGCAGGACGTGAAGCGGCGGGGAGCGATGGGCCTCTTGTGCGGGGACGCAAGCTTGTCGTGCAGATGGTCGAAACATTTGGTGAAGGCATGAAACCTGCCTTCGTTGAAGAACTCGACAGTATCGCCCTGGCCCGCAAGCTGGGTATGCCTTTGGCACCTGTCATGATTTTTGGTGACGACGTGACGCATATCGTCACGGAGGAGGGGATCGCTAACCTTCTTCTGTGTCGTGATGCTGACGAGGTGGAGCAGGCGATCCGCGGAGTTGCTGGCTACACGCCGGTAGGTCTTGCCCGTGACCGGACAAAGGTAGAAGACCTGCGCGCACGTGGTGTGATCCGTCGTCCGGAGGATCTGGGAATTGATCTGCTGCAGGCCGATCGTAACCTTCTTGCCGCCAGATCCGTTCGTGATCTTGTTTCATGGTCTGACGGCCTGTACGCGCCACCGTCGAAATTCCGCAACTGGTGAGGTCTTCCATGGAAAAATTCACCATACTGACCCGGGCGAAAGCGCCACTGGGTGGAGAGCGTTCTGAAGCGATGACCGGTGTCGTTGCTTCGGGAAATCTGGAAATTCTCTTTGAAAGGGCGGAAGACCCTTTAGCTGTTACGGTGGAGGTGATGACGGCATCACACGGGTATCAACCGGTATGGGATGCCGTCATCCGCGATTTTGTCGAGCGGGCCTCTCCGGGTGGAGTGCATATATCCATTCACGATAACGGAGCGCGGCCAGACACTGTGCTGCTGCGTCTGATGCAGGGTGCCAGGCTTATGGAGGTGTCGTCATGATTCCGAAAAATGTGCTGAGTGAGCCGAGCTGGTATGAATCATCTGCACGGGCACGGATTGACGGTCTGCTGGATTCAGGAAGTTTTGAAGAAATTCTGCCCCCGCAAAGTCGCGTTATGAGTCCTCATTTGGCATTGTTCGATCTGCCTCCGGCTTTCGATGACGGGCTGATTGTGGGGCGTGGTCAGATTGATGGTTGTCCTGTCGCGATAGCGGCACAGGAGGGCCAGTTCATGGGCGGTACATTTGCTGAGGTCAGCGGTGCCAAGCTTGTTGGTCTGCTACGGGGCGTTGCCAAAAGTGCCGGTACACGCCACGGGGTGGGCGCTGTTCTCCTTTTGCTTGATACAGGTGGCGTACGGCTGCAGGAGGCCAACGCGGGTGAAATGGCTGTTTCAGAAACCATCCGTGCCATTCTTGATGTTCGACGTGCAGGCGTTCCGGTCGTTGCCCTGATAGGGGGGAGGGCCGGTGCGTTTGGAGGGGGCGGGCTGGTGACTGCGTGCTGTTCGCACGTTGTGATTTCCGAACAGGGTCGCATTTCTGTTAGCGGACCGGAAGTCATTGAAACCAACAAAGGCGTGGAAGAGTTCGATTCTCGTGACCGGGCTCTTGTCTGGCGTGTCACGGGGGGCGCAGCCGTGTTCTTCTTGGTGGTGCTGACAGTTACGTTAAGGGAGATGTCGGCAGTTTTCGTAAAGCTGCGGCACAGGCACGCAACACCATGCCTTCTTTTTCACTGGAAACGCTGGAGCGCGAGCAGGAGCGTCTTGCCGAGCGCTTGAAATTGTACGGTGCCTGTCGTGATACGCCGGAGATTTGGCGGATTGCTGGTCTGCCAAAGCCAGAAGGCATCGCTGACATGACTGAGGACGATTTCATGTCTCTGCTGGCCAGGGAGGGATTACACCATGATGCCCGATGAACTGATCTCTACCTTGTTCCCTCAGGGGCATACGATTTCACCCGGTGCTGAAAACACTTTTTCAGGTCAGGCGCAGGTCGCCGGGAAGACGGTTGA
Source organism: Acetobacter sp. (assembly GCF_047723915.1). Taxonomy (GTDB): domain Bacteria; phylum Pseudomonadota; class Alphaproteobacteria; order Acetobacterales; family Acetobacteraceae; genus Acetobacter. Next base: position 172,255 of record NZ_JBDOBQ010000002.1, read on the forward strand.
GGTTTTGGGAATTGCAGACAGCACACCGCTGGGTCCCGAAACGGCGCTTGTGCTGGCTGGTCGCGTCTTGGAGATTGTGCGAGCAGGGCGCGATGTTCCCATTGTCTTTCTAATCGATACAGCCAGCCAACGGATGACCCGGCGTGATGAAATGCTGGGGCTGAATGAATATCTCGCACATCTGGCCAAAAGCATTACGCTTGCAGGTGTTTCCGGGCATAGAACAGTCAGCGTACTCTATGGCACGGCGGCTGCAGGCGCATTTATTGCCACGGCACTTTCAACGCAGACGATGGTGGCTGTAGATGGCGCCCACCCGAGTGTCATGGATTTACCATCCATTGCCCGTGTTACAAAACTGCCGTTGGATGTGTTGACCGAGAAAGCGAAAGAAACGCCTGTTTTCGCGCCCGGCGTCGCGCCTTTGGCGGCAACCGGTGCTATTTCTGAAACCTGGAAAATTTCCGACAGGCAGTGTGCTGAACGACTGGCGGCCCTGCTTGATGACAGAGCGCAGACTGATGCGGACCGCCGGGACGTGCTGGGGGCGACCCGGGGCGGACGAAAGATGGCGGCCGAGGTGGCCCGACGCGTGGAACTCGCCTTTGCACGAGATGCTACCGTATCGGAAGCACGCTGATGTTGTCGATCTGGCGGCATAGACTGCTTGTTGTCAGACAGGACATCTGGCGTGAGGTCTGTGATGCCACGCCTCTGGCACTGGATGATGATCATGCCAGATCTGTTGTGCGGAACTGGGCCATGAGTGGATGGCCGCTGATCTGCCGCCGCCCCTGCCAGAAGGAGCGCCTGGAAATAGAAGCTGGAGGTGTCGCTGTTGGACTGCCCTTACCGCCCTGTATGGGGAAACAGCGCCTTTCGTTCATGCTTCCATATTCTGGGCTGGCAGGTTTTTCCGGAGCAGTATGGCCGCAAGATAATATCGCTTCTCCGGGCCTGACATCTGCCCGGTTGCAGGATGTCAGGCAGCTAACGGCCCTTGGAATGCGGCATGGTTTTGCCCCAGAAGCTGCTGGCAGTTTCCTGTGGGAGGCGGTGACGGGTATGCCTTATCTTTCTGAAACATCGGATTTTGATGTGATCTGGCGTTTACCATCCGCATCAATAGGCGATGTTGATGCTCTCTCAGCTTTTCTTGATGATCTCGAGCAGACAGCACGCAGGCTGTCCATTCGTCTTGATGGTGAGATTGTTTTTCCAGGCGATAGGGCCGTGCAATGGCAGGAGCTGTGCTCGGCACGGCCTGATGACGATGTTCTGGTAAAAACCGTTCATTCTGTCAGCCTTGTGCCAGTCAGGAACTTGATCGAAATAACAGCGGGGGTAGCAGCGTGAAATACGTCCCCCTTTGCAGAACAGCCGCTTTTCCCGCCATATCCGCAGAGGATGTCGCGGGGATTGTACAGGAATGCCTGCTTGATGAGGTACGGACATGGCCCAAACCGGGACTTGTCAGTCACATTGATACGGGTAGTCACACCGACATGACACTTGCCCATTTTGAGGCAAGTGCGAAGGCGATTAGTCCCTACTTCGCCGCGCTTTACCGCGCGGGGTATAGGGGAGAGAAGCTTCCTGCTCTGCGTAGAACAGGTATTGCAGCAGAAGAAGAGATGCTGCGCGCGACAGGTGGTATCAATACGCATCGGGGCGCAATCTGGGCGTTGGGACTATTGAGCGCGGCACTCGGCTGGCGTACGGCACGGGGACTAAAACTGTCGTGCTGCGATGTGGTGAGGCAGGTATGGGGTGCGGAAATTCTCGAAACATGTCATGACCCCTCCAGTCATGGAGGGGTAGCCCATCGGCTTTATGGTGCAGGTGGCGCACGTATCGAGGCGGGGTGGGGGTTTCCTCTTATCCGCACCGTGGGCCTGCCAGCATTGCGCAGAGGCCGTGAACTGAGTCCCGGCGATGAAGAAGCTGCGCGGGTACAGTGCTGCATGGCGTTAATCGCGGAGCTTGAAGATACAAATATTTTGTATCGCGGCGGCATGGAAGGGTTGTCCTACGCCCGCAACGGTGCGGCCATGTTTCTGAGGCAAGGGGGAGTCGGGCGCCTGGATTGGCGTATGCTCGCGCATAATCTGCACCGTGGTTTTGTATTCCGAAAGATTTCACCGGGAGGAGCAGCTGATGGCCTGGCTGCCTGCCTGTTTCTGGAACGCCTGGAGACTCTCTGCTCGTACTGACATGTCCTTCTGAAACAATAAAAAGAACAGGACGTAACATGATACATATTCTTCTGATTTCTCTTGTTCCCATCTTTGCAGTTATGGCTGCGGGGTATATTGCAGGCCGGAGGGGGAAAATTGACAACAAAAATGTTGGCAGTCTGAATATGCTGACAATGGAGTTTGCATTGCCGGCGGCTCTTTTCGGCACGACTGCACGGGCATCACGCAGCGTTCTGGCCGAACAATGGCCTTTGCTGTTTGCACTGTTGATAGGCATGCTGGCTGTTTTTGCTTTTGTCTGGATAATTTCTCGTTATATCTCGAAATTCTCAGCAGCCGTTTCAGCCGTTATCGCACTGAGTGTTTCACTTCCCAACTATGCGGCAGCAGGCATACCCCTCGCATCTGCCGTTTTTGGCGTAACGGGGAAACTTTATATTACAACGGCTATTGTCTCGGGAGCTATTGTAATGTCTCCTCTTACTCTGGCTTTTCTGGAAGCGCAGAAGGCGAATGACGGCGAAAGTGGTTTATCCCTGTTATTTCTCTCGATAGGTCGTTCCATACTCAAGCCCTTGGTGGTTGCCCCGTTTCTGGGGGTGGCAATTGCACTGCTCGGTATTGGTCTGCCAGACTATATTCTGCGGTCTTTTGATCTGCTGGGCAATGCGACGGCAGGTATTGCGCTGTTTGTCACCGGCCTTATCCTCAGTGCGCAGAAGGTTTCTCTTTCTCCACGCATTCTGTTTCTTGGCCTGCTGTGCAATGTTGTTCAGCCGCTTCTGGCCTATCCTCTCACGCTCATCATTCCCATGCCCGCGGAAATGGCCCATGCTGTCATCCTGTTAATGGCGCTGCCCGCCGGGTTCTTCGGTCTGCTGTTTGCCCTGCGTTATCAGGCAGACAGTCGTGACGCTGGATCCATTATGGTGGTGAGTACGGTGATGAGTCTTGCAACGTTGACAGTTGCTCTTGCTTTGGTGGCGGGAACGGCAACAGTGTCCTGAACAGATACAAAGGCAGGTGGTGTCATGGATGGTGGACTGGCTGTACTATGTTCCGGGCAGGGGGGGCAGCATGCCGCAATGTTTGACATGGTTGCAGACTGCCCTGAGGCCAAGGCAGTTTTTGACGCCGCGAGAACAGTTCTTGGCGAAGATCCCAGAGTCTTTGTAAAACAAAATAGCTTGGAAAGTCTCTATACAAATCGGAGCGGACAGATTTTATGCTGCACGCAGGCTCTGGCTGTCTCTGCTGTTCTTGAAAAAACTCTTTCCAGCCGTAATGTCCTGTATGCAGGGTACAGTGTGGGGGAACTGGCTGCCTGGGGATTGGCTGGATGTTTAACACCCAGGCAGGTATTGGAACTGGCCGCCTGTCGTGCGGATCTGATGGATGCAGTCAGTCCCCCTGGGGCTGGCCTTGCAGGACTTGCGGGTATTCCACGTCGCACGATCGAAGAGATCGTTGAGAAATGTCATGTCTGGATTGCTATCGCCAACACATCTGAATCCGTTGTGCTGGGCGGCGCCGAGGAGAGTTTGGATAATGCTATCCGTCTGGCATTCAAGGCTGGTGCGGGAACTGCTCGGCGTCTGAAGGTGGCGGTGCCGTCACATACGCCTCTCCTGAAGGATGCGGTGGCTCCGTTGCTGGAGGCGGTTCTGATGCACCATCCTCTGCCTCCTCGCAAGGGAGCGCGCCTGATCAGTGGATACGATGGGGAGCCAGTTTTTCAGATACAGGATGGGGCAAGGCGCCTCGCTAAACAGGTGGCTTCTACAGTGCGCTGGGATGCATGCATGGAGGCTTGTGTGGAAGCGGGAAGCATGAACGTTCTGGAACTGGGGCCTGGTACAGCTCTGGCCCGCATGGCGCATGGGGGCGTTCTCAAGGATGCGAGTGTAAGAGCCGTGGAAGACTTTCACTCTGTGGCGGGTATGCTGGCATGGTTGGAATAGAGATATAAGAAACTGAACTGCCCCGGAGTTTACCAAAGAGCGATTTGTTCAACGATCAGGCCGCGCTCCAGGAAACGTTCAAGCTGTAGGCAGGCAACCTTGATCGACACGGAAAGCCGGGTGACCTGCGACCTCGCCAAATTCACCCGATGAGCGGCAATGATATCAATGGCGGCAGACGCACGTGAATTTCGCCCCCGGTCACAAGCGTGAAGATGCGCCTGGCGCCAGGAAGTCTCGAACGTTCGGGCCGGCATGTCTTCCTGAAAAAATGGAACCCGCGTAAGTGCAGTCAGGTGCCGATGCGGATCGGCTGTGTCAGGTCGCGCAGGCACGCAATAATGGAGCGTGGGGTCAGTTCGCCGCTACGGGGATTTTCCTTGTTCGGCACGATCTCTACCGTGCATTCAAAACGCGCTGAATCTGAATTGACCGAAATTTTATGAATATTTCTGTCAACATCGGGGTCTGCTATGATCCTGACTTCTGTCTTGTCAGGTCCGATCCCGGCAAGCGAAAGTGCCGCAGCGACATTTGTATTGGCCGGAAATGCCAAAGCTGCCTGCCTGGCGGACCCGACGAATATTGTGGCGGCTTTGTTGATCGTATGAACGTCGATGGCATTTTCAATCAGATAGGGGGCACCCGCCAGACTTGCAGGAGACTTGCGGGTTTCTATCACAACGCTGTTGACCGTGCCTTCCGCCGCGGCCTTGAGCGCGTCCAGCCCGGGAATGGCTCCGCTTGGAACAATGATTCTGGCGCCCGTTGCGCGGGCGCGATCAATCAGGTCCAGTCTGCTGAGCATGGCCCCGACGGAGGCAACAATCAATACGCCACCGCGTTCAATGGTAGGAACAGCGATATCGGCAAAGCATCGGGAAGGCAGCATTTCAAGGACAACGTCGCAGTCTGCAAGAGAACCCAGGCTGCCTACCCGTGGTATTGTAGTCAGATTGGCAAGGCGTGCGCGGGCCTTGTCCCTGTCGGATGCCGCCACGGCATGTAGCACTGCGCCGGGTAGGCTGCTTTTGTTACCATGGTCGAGTAGCTGCGCAACCCTTATGCCGATCGACCCCAGACCAGCCAGTCCGACCCGAAGGGGCGGCCTGTCATGTGTGATACCAAAATGCATGATGTTTTCCTTTGTCCGCCACGTGCGTGGCCCGGAAACTCCTCTTGGAAGAGGTCTCCGGGCCAGAGGTGACGGCGTTGCGTCTCAGAATGCGGCTGACACATCAAGCCCGACGGTGGCGGGTGGTGATGAATTATAGTAAACCGGCATGACTGAATTGACGTGACCCGAAATACGGGTCTGCCTGTTCAGGATGTTCGATGCGAAAAGCTGCGCGTGGAAGTGCCCGAAATCCATGCCTGCGTTGACATTGGCCAGAAACCAGCCCCCCAGGTAGTAATAATCGGGACTATTGCTGTTAAAGGCCGTGCTGCGACCGCTCTGGTACGATACATCCCCACGTAGAAAGCCATTATGACCCAACAAATTGAATGAATATGTGGCGTTCCCGTTCAGGGTCCAGCGCGGCACGTAGGGCAGGGAGTCGCCAGCATGGGTCTGGTTGACGGCCAATGGCTCTATAGGTTGCTTGCCGACCAGATGTGCATCGGCATAGTTGGTACCAAAACCAAGTTGCAGTGCCCGAATGGGACGGGCGTTGACCTCTGCTTCGAAACCGGTTGCCGTGGCGGAACCCGCGTTGACAATATAGCTGAACGCGCCAGTGGGGTCCGTGCCCTGCTGCTGGATATTGGACCAGTCCATACGGTAAAAAGCACCGTTGAATGTTATTTTATTATGCAGCCATGATGTTTTCCAGCCAAGCTCGTAATCCCACACGGTGTCAGGCGAGTAGGGAGGGGCCTGCTGCACCGTAAATCCGACCGGCAGGTTGGGTCCACCGATACGGTACCCTTCTGCCGCCTGGGCATACATCATGGCATGCGGCGTAATATCATAAGAGAGCAGGAACTTGCCGGTTGCCGAGTGCTCCTTGTCGGACATCTTGGGGTACCATGTCGGAACAGCTGTATAATCCTGAAACGGCATGATCGATAGTGTCGAGATCGAGCGTTCTACCTGAAAGACACGGACACCGCCGGTAATTTTGAGTTTTTTTGTTATCGGGTAAGTTATTTCGCCAAACTCGGCTATCTGCTGGGTGTTGTCCCAGTTGGCGCGGGCGTACGATGTGGTCGGTGCGTAGCCGCCGTCTCCAACATAAAAATATCCAGACGGATCAACGGCGCCATAGTGCAGGTTGAACATGTTTTTACGCATCTGATAAAAAACACCACCTGTCCATTGAAGTTTTGATGAGTGGGGGGCAGACAGTCGGACTTCGGCAGTCCATGCGCTCACGCGCTGGCGGTCATATACGGAGTTTATGCCCCCGTTGGCCAGCAGGTTCTGGAAATTGCCGATAGGATAACAGTTCCAGAATTCGCCGCTGCTGCAATCCTTGGTGTAATTGAAAGATGTGTCATGACTGACTTCCATTTTTCTTTCCTGCCATGAGGCAATGGCAGTCAGGGTTGCCCATTTCATGTCTGTTCTGGATATAAGATTGTAGGCTTGGAACTGGTCGGTCATAGGCTGCTTGACAAAGTTGGCTGCAATCCACTTGGTGCCTCCAACTTTTGCAAAAGAGGGGTTCAGGTTGAACAGATTGCCCGTATTTGTATTCTGACGATATCCGATAAAATCAATCGTCCAGTTTTCCATGGGCTTGTAACGGATATTCAGCCTGCCGCCGGCGTTGTGAACCCAGTTGGTACCATTCTGTTTGAGGTAATATTCGTTGATCCAGCCGGCATTACTGTCACGATACGCGGTAATGCGTACGGCCAGTTTATCTTTTATAATGGGGATATTGATCGCGCCATTTTGAGTGTTGCTGAAACCACCCGTTGACATGGTTGAAACTGCGGTATCGACCTTGCCGCCAAATTTTTCAAGGTTGGGGCGTTCGGAAATCATGCGGATGGTTCCTCCTTCCGACCCGGAGCCATATAGTGTGCCCTGCGGCCCCTTGAGTACTTCAATCCGCTGCATATCCCACAGTTTTACATCTGGCTGGGCCGAACCAGCGTCCGTATTCTCTCCCGTAAAGCCGACAATCGGGATTTCGTCCAGGTACAGGCCGACCTGTGGTTCACCTGCAGCAGTCAGGTTTCTGATGGCAAAGCGTTTCTGCCCGGGGCCCTGGTCCTGGATGCTCAGACCCGGGATCTGCGTCGCAAAGTCAGAGATCGAGCGGGCGTACATTTGTTGCAGGGTTTTGCCGGTGATGGCGTCAATCGCCATGGGAGTGTGCTGCACATCTGTCGTGCGGCGCGTGGCTGAAACAGTAACGGATTCCAACCCTTCCGCAGAGACTGTCGCCGGATGGTCCGCAGATTTGTGTTTTCCAACCTGTGCAGTACCAACATTGACCTTTGCTGAAGGTGCCGCTGTGCGCGCGGCTTCCCTGCGTGTCTGATGCGCGGCAGCTCTGGTTTTATGTGTTGTATCGGCCGCATGGGCGCATGCGTGGCTAAGAGCCAAATGCCCGGTCGTTAGCAGGAAGCCAGTACGCAGGCATGTGCGCATGCTGATCGTCGTTCCAAACCACATTGGGTTACTCCTGACATTCCAAATTGATCTAGGTCAAATGTATCGCATACACTGGTTCGATGTCGATATTGTTTTAATGCCGTAATGTTTGTTTTTCTAAGCAAGAGTGTTCGTGTGTGATGTGGAAAACACATAAAAATACATATGTATACAGATAGCGCAGAGAAAACTCATTGACGTCGCGATTCGTGATGGCAGTAGTCTGATAAAAGGCATCTGATGTCATGGTGTATGATGCGGTCAGAAACCGAGACACAGACTCGAAAAGTCGTTTTTTGAATGAGAAGTTTAATAATGTGGAGGGCGAGTTTGGAGGAAGAAAGCGGGCCGAGATGAAGCGGGTCAGCCGGGCATGACACCGCAAGAGTATATTGGTAACATCATTCAACAATATTGTGGATAGGTATTGAGCAACGCATGATGGCTTGGAAATAAAGCTATCAATATTCGCTAATAGAGATCAAAAGTCCCAGATGAAATTGGGAGTTCAAGTAATCGATTAGGGAGAGCCTGCCCCTGCATAAAGGGTTCGGTTCTGCCTGATTGTGGCTGATTTTGTTAAGCGGAGGCTCCAGAGTTCAGCTTTATCTGCTGGATCGGATTTTGCTCGCAGCCTTCCCCCCTTTTCACTGGCGGAAATGCCAGTGAAAAGGGGGGCGGTCCTATAGGCTGGTTCGTAGTTGGGGGGCGCATGTACAAGATTATCGAGAGAGTATTTCAGTGCCGTGATTTTTAAGGATCATGATTTATTTTTCTATAGTCCGTGTGTTACGCGTCTCGGGCAGCATGGTTGTCGCAATCAGAATAAGAGCATAGCTGAGCAGGCAGATGTAAAGCAGTGCAGTGCCGATACCTAGCGTATGAGCCAGTATGCCAACAATGGCGACGCCAGACGCAGCGCCAAGCCGCCCCGCGCTATAGGCAAAGCTTGTGCCGCTTGCGCGGATGGAGGTTGGAAACAGTTCTGAGAAAAAAGTACCCATGCCGCCATATATGCCCTGAGAGAAAAATCCGAGAGGAAACCCCATAAGCAAACAAAGCCAGTTTGGCATTGGGGCAAGCAGATAGATGCATAGAATGACGGTGCTGCCTGCCACATAACTGAAAAAATTGGGTTTTCTGCCCAACAGGTCTGACAGATAGGCGCTGCCGATATAACCGAAAAATGCCCCAAGGGTCAAAACCACAATATACAACCCGACTGTTCCGTGTGCCATATGGCGTTCCATGGCCAGGTAGGACGGTAGCCAGGTGGAAATTCCCAGTCCGCTGGTTTGTACGCCAAAAGCCAGAATGGTGCAGAGTACTGTGCGGCGCAGGATAAACGGTTTGAAAATATCATGAATTTTCATGCGTGCAGCATTGGCGATCGCCTGCTCGCGAAATTCTTTGTACACTTCAGGTTCGTCAACATAACGCCGGAACATGATCAGCAGCAGGCCCGGAACAATGCCCGACCAGAACACCGCGCGCCATGCAAGATTTTCAGGCAGGCAGGCCATGGCGATGGATGATATAAGTGCCGCCATGGCCCAGCCGACAGCCACGCCACTTTGTAAGCACCCTACGGCACGCCCTCGATTGGCTGTACCAACGACTTCGGCCAGAAGGACGACACCAGCCGTAATTTCCCCCCCGAACCCGAAGCCCTGAATGATCCGGCACACAAAAAGCTGTTCGTAACTTGTGGTGAAGCCGCTCAGGAAGGTGAACAGGGAGTATATGATAATAGTGAACTGCATGGCCTTCACACGGCCGAACCAGTCGCCCAGCAGGCCCGTAATCCAGCCACCTGCTGCCGCTGCGAACAGAGCCGCACTACCGAGCCATCCTGCCTGGGCGGGATCAACGTGCCAGACTTTCATCAGCACGGGGATGAGAAAGCTGAAAATGCGCAGGTCCATGGCGTCCAATGCGACCCCGCCGTAGCAGCTCCAGAAAGTGATCTTGTCCGTTTTCGACAGGCTAGTATACCATGACAGCGGCGATGCCCGGCGCAGGTTGCCAGATGCCTCAGGCCGTGTGCATGATGGCGTTACTGTATCGGCGGCAGGCATTCTGCTCCGCATGGTCATGATTTTCCTTAGCTTGGATTTGTTCAGGTAACGGATGCCGCGGCCTTCAGGCTGTCAGCCAGGGATGCACGCCGCATAAACGCACGCGCTCGTTCGGGATCGGCTGCGGCTTCATGCAGGGCGTGCAGATGCGCGTTCCGTACTGTCAGGTCCTGCTCTTCCAGCAGGCGTTTGTTCTGGATGGTCTGGGCCTGGACAAAATCCACGGCGGCCTTGCGGCGCTGCCTGCTGTAAAGGTCAAGCAGACTGTCGTCAGCGCCCTGAATAACCTGCACCAGCTTGCTGCAGAGATTGATGGCGTCATGGATGCCACCATTCATGCCCATCCCGCCGATCGGATTGTTGACATGGGCAGAATCGCCTGCCAGCAGCACCCGCCCCTTGCGGAATGTTTCAGCGACACGCTGATTGACAGCATATACAGCGGAATAGGCGATTTCGTAATCACCCGTTTTGGGGAAAAACTTCTGCAGACGTTCCTGTATTCCCGCATGGGACAGGGCGTCATCTTCGGTCTCTCCGATCCGGGTGGGGAAAATCGCGCGCCACAGGCCCAACCCGTCTTCACCACGTACCTTGAACAGGTTGCACCATTCGTTCGGATCGGAAAAATAATTGCGATAAGCATAGTCTTGGCGGTGTGCGCCAAAATCGAAGCGAGTGGCAATTTTTACAAAACGTTCGTCATAGGTGAAACCCTCGAACGCAATATCCTGCGATTTGCGTACCAGGCTTCGTCCACCATCCGCGCCGATCAGGTAGTCGACGACGTGGCGTGTTTCCTCCCCGTTGCTGACAAGTGTTAGCTCGACCCGGTCGGCATGCTGGACAACACTGGTCACTTCTGTTGAAAACCGGACCGCTATGCCGAACTGATCCGCGTAGCAGGTGCTGACATCGTTCGTGAACTTGTACTGTTCATATTGCAGGACGAAGGGGTAACGGAATTCGTCCCCCATGGTCGAGAGATCGAATTCGGCTACAATCTCCCCCGTGACACGATCGTGGTACTGATATTTGGGAGCGACAAGGCCTTTGCCGATCATGGTTTCAGCAACGCCCAGTGCGCCCAGCATTTCAAGGGTTGTCGGATGGATGGACGCGGCGCGCTGGTCCATGACGGGACCGCCTTCGCGTTCGACGACGGTTACTTCAAAGCCTTTCTGGCCAAGGGCCAGGGCGCAGACCATGCCCACAGGGCCTGCGCCAACGATCATGATCCGTGTACTCATATGCTATCTTTACACTCCTGCGCTGAACATTACGACAGCGAAATGATTTCGTGTATGCGAAAAAAATTATCCAAGATCAGCCCGAAGGCATCTTCCCCGCTGTTCAGGTGTGCGACGATGGATGTGTGGTTATGGCCTGCCAGGCCGACCCATTCCGTGGGAACCTGTCCGGCGGTTTTGACCGCATGGAAAAACTCCATGCCATAAGTATCAAGGTGCCGATTCTCGAATTCCGCGACCGCGACCAGCACCGGCAGAGGGCATTCCGCCGCGCGGGAAACTGGGGAGCGGGGGGCGTAAAGCTGCATATCGTCACCGAAATAGGCCCTGACATTTCCAGCATTTGGATTGTCGGGCAGGGTGTCAGCCCGTAATCGGCCACTGATCAGCGCCAATGAGCACACTCCGCCGGGCAGGCCACCCAGGGCAGGTTCCAGTGCGGCTGTCGCCACATGGCTGCCGCCTGCGGAATGGCCAATCACATGAACACGCCGGGCATCGCCGCTGCATTCGCCAATGTGACGTTCCACCCAGTGCAGGGCGTCCAGAACATCCTGGCCGCCCTGCGGCCATTTCGATTCGGGAGCGAGACGATATTCGATATTCACGCCAACATAGCCCCGTCCGGTGAACCAGTGCAGGACGTTGTCGTAAATTTCGCCATTTGCGCTTTTGGTTCCGCGTGTGAATGCGCCACCATGTACAAACACCACAACCGGCCGCCCAGGGCCTGATGTGAACGACTCCGTTGCGGTTTCGCAAGAAAAAACATCCAGAACCTGACGGGCAGATGGTCCATACGCAATATTGCGCAGGACGACAGGTGCCTTGGGCGCACGCGCGACAACAGGTGTGTAAGCGGCAACGACTTCAGCCCGGTGGTTGATAATATCATCATTCCAGCATGGACCGATTGCCAGCAGGCGTGCCCGCTGTTCGGCCGGCAGCGCGGAAAAGGCATTCACCTGCGTCAAGGACTTTGCATTCACCGTACTACATCCTGAAAGGCATAAAAAATACCTGTTGAGCACATATCTGTGCGTATGCGGACTAACAATTCGCATGCTACGATAACCATGACAATTACGATATGAAAAAATACAATTGCATGTCAAAATATTTTATAGCATATTTATGTATGCATATGCATACCAAGCGCGCCCACTGAACGCGATCGGCGCGGCAGCCGTGGCAGTCATGATCGGAGTGAATATGAGCGAGACCAGCAAGCTGAGGCACATTGCCCTGTCCGTTCCGGACCCGGAATCAGCAGCAACTTTTTTCGAAAAAGCCTTTGGCATGAAACGTGCCGGTCGGGCCATGCGCGGCGTGTACATGTCTGACGGGATCATCAACATCGCCCTGCTGAATTTTGGAGACGAGCCTGTTCCCGGGTTCGAGGACAAGAAAGGGTATTACGGACTCATTCACTTTGGTGTGTGGGTCGATAGTGTCGAGGAAACAGGCGCAGCCGTTGTGGATGCCGGGGGTGGTTACGTGGGTGGCCGCAAGGAAACTGACCCGAATGTCTTTTACGAAGTCAAATACAAGACGCCCGAAGGTATTGTTTTCGACATGACCGAAAACGGATGGCGCGGTGCGGTCAAGAACGTCATTCCAGCCTGATACGCCACCATGGAGCACGCTGCCCTACAGGGTTCTGGCCCGCTGGTGGTTCTGCCGCTGGTTCCTGTTGCATCCAGCCTGCTGGGTGGGCTGGAGCGTTCGGGGTGTGTCGTCCTGCAGGCGGGTGACGGCGCTGCGGGCGCTGTCACCCGCCTTGCGGGCGATCAGTTTGCTCCCGCCGATCTGGCTGGCGTGTCTCTGGTTATTACCAATGGGTCGCGCGGGTTGCTGGCGCAGGAAATGGCGTTGCTGCCTCACCTGCGGTGGGTGCTCTGTACTGGTGTCGGTTACGAAGGGGTGGATGTCAGAGCCGCCATAGTACGGGGCATTGCGGTTTCCAATACACCGGGCATCAACGGAGAAACCGTTGCAGATCACGCCATGGCGCTTCTGCTTGCTGTTTCGCGCAATGTGGTTGCGCTTGACCGGCTCATACGCGACGGACAATGGGAAAGCCTGCGCAAGCCATTGCCTGCGCCGCATGGGCGCACGCTGGGCCTGCTCGGATTTGGCGGGATCGGGCAGGCCATTGCCCGCCGCGCGCGGGGGTTTGGCATGACGGTGCTGTATACAAGCCGGTCCGCCAATCCTGATGGCGGGGCTGATTACGTTGGTTCGTTGGCTGAACTGGCGTGCCGGTCTGATTATCTGGTGGTGGCTTGTCCCGGGGGGGCGAGTACGCGGCATCTGGTCAACGCCGAGATACTGACGTTACTTGGTCCGACCGGGTTCCTGATCAATATCGGGCGTGGAAGCGTGGTGGATACGGCCGCGCTGGTCGATGCTCTCAAGAGAGGGCGTATCGCCGGGGCAGCGCTTGATGTGTTCGAAGGGGAACCCGAATTACCGGCGGAACTGGTTGAAGCGCCTGACTTGATTCTGACGCCACACATTGCTGGACGGTCACCTCAGACCAGTGCGGCACAGCAATCATCATTGGAACTGTATATCAAGCGATGTATTGAAGGGAAGACTCCGCCTAATCTGGTGCACGGATAATGGCTGTGAAAATTTTTGAGGGCTCCCATGTCGACATATGCTGAAGATATTTATAACAAGCTGGCTCATCAGATCATCCATGGCGAAATGCCTCCTGGCCATCGGTTGGATGAACAGGGACTGGCGACGCTGTTTCGTGTGTCCCGCACCCCCGTACGCGAAGCATTGAAAGAACTGGCAGCCCGCGGGCTGGTGGAGTTTCAGCCCCGCAAAGGCGTGGTGGTAATCGAGATCAGCCGCGAACAGCTTGCCGACATGCTGGACGCCGAATGCGAAATTGAGGCTCTGTGCGCGCGTCTGGCATCGCAGAAAATGAATGCGCTTGAAAAAAGCATGCTTCAGGATTTGTACGAACAGGGCCAGAACGCCGCCGCTGCCAGTGACTGGGATGCATATTGGGAGATCAACCGGCAGTTCCATGACCTGATTGGCCAGGGCGCACATAACGACACCCTGGCGACACTGATGCGTGATCTGCGTATTCGTCTTGCCGCGTTCCGTCAGGCGCAGCCCACGGAAAACGGTGAACGCCTTGCCCGCTCGCATGAAGATCATGGCGCGGTCATGCGGGCCATTGTCGCGGGGGACCCGGAATCCGCCTACACGCTCATGCGCGATCATAACGCCAGACTGGCGGCTGGTGTCCTGCAACTGCTGAACACCCAGAATTCCGAAAAAAGCCGACTTTACAGAAAACGATACGCAACAGTGTGACAACCCTGCGTCCGGCGCAACGGCCGGGCCGTTCTGGAGACACAAGCCGATGTCTGTCGCTTTTAGCCTGAATGGGAAATCCGTCACATTTGACGGGCCGGATGACGCCCCGTTGCTATGGGTTGTTCGGGAACATTTCGGGCTGACTGGCAGCAAGTTCGGGTGTGGCATTGGCATGTGTGGCGCCTGCACCATGCACCTTGACGGCGAGGCCGTGCGGACCTGTGTCATGGCCGTGGGAAACGCACGGGACCGTCACGTCACAACGATCGAGGGGATGACCGCGCCGGAGGTTGCCAATCCCGTGCGGGCGGCCTGGAACGCCCTTGATGTGCCCCAGTGCGGCTATTGCCAGCCCGGCATGATCATGGCTGTCACGGCGTTTCTCAAGCACCATCCCACCCCGACCGATGCCGAGATTGACGCCGGAGTCACAAATCTCTGCCGGTGCGCAACTTACATCCGTATTCGCGAGGCCATTCATGCCGCGGCAGGCGGCAAGGTGTGAGGACGTGAACATGACATTGCGCCACAGGGTTCATACCCGTTCCAAGGGCGGCTCCACGGCTCATGGAGCATTTTCGTCCTCCGTTATGGGAAGGCGGCGTTTTTTCGAGATCGCAGCGGCATTCGGGGCCGTATTCGCTATTCCACTCGACACATCCATTGCCGCGGCAGGTGAAACGGCGGAGGCCGAACTGACGGACTGGGTGTTTATTGATGCCCGGGGCACGGTTACGATCGGTCTGTGCCAGCCCGAAGTCGGGCAGGGATCGGCCACGGTACTGCCTGCCATTCTGGCAGAGGAACTGGATGCGGACTGGCCCGCGATCGAGGTGCGTTGGGTCATGGGGCGTGATGCCTATAAAATCCAGTTTCGCAACGAAAAACCGTCCCAGAAGGAAGGTGCCTCCACCTCCACTAACCGTCTTTATGCTCGTCTGCGTGTAGCGGGTGCGGCTGCCCGTAGCATGTTGATCAGCGCAGCGGCCACCCGTTTCGGGGTTGATCCAGCGGAATGCGACACCCAGGCCGGATGGGTGCGTAACAATGCGACCGGGGCACGACTGCCTTATGGCGAACTGGCACATGCTGCAGCCAGCCTGCCGGTTCCCGCGAACCCGCCTTTGAAAAGGCCGCATGAATTCCGGTTAGTCGGCAAGTCTTTTCCGCGACGGGATACACCGGTCAAAACCAATGGGTCGGCTCGCTACGGGGTAGATGTCACACTGCCCGGCATGCTCAACGCTTCCATCCGTATTGCTCCGGCCATTGGCGGAAAAGTAGGGACCGTGCATAACGAGGCGGCAGTGCTCCGGCAGCCGGGCGTGCGCAGGATCATTACACTAGAGAATGCCATTATTGCCGTGGCCGACCATTACTGGCAGGCCCAGAGGGCCGTAAGCCTGTTGGATGTCGATTTTACGACAGGAGAAAATGCCGCTCTCTCAACCGCAATGATCGATGATCTGGCGAACAGGGGGTTGGATAGCGGCATGGCGGTTCCGGTGCTGGAGCGCGGTGACGCCCCCGGAATTCTGCGCTCCATGCCCGGTCACGTGATCGAAGGCCGCTATAGTGTTCCGCACCTGGCACATGCTGCCATGGAGCCTATGAACGCGACGGTTCATGTGCAGAAGGATCGGGTTGATGTCTGGGGTTCGATCCAGAGTACGGATGCGACTGTTTCTGCCGTCGCCAAGATATGCAGCCTGCCGGAAAACCGGGTATTTTTGCATATCGATTTTCTGGGCGGTAGTTTTGGCGGCAAGATCGTGCCCGATTTTGTGGCGCAGGCCGCCAGGGCGGCTAAAATCATGGGCTGCCCGGTCAAGCTGATTCGCAGCCGTGAAATGGATATCCAGCACGATCATTTTCGCCCTAACAACAAAGGATTGCTCCGCGCCGTGCTGGGGCAGGATGGATA
Organism: Acetobacter sp.; assembly: GCF_047723915.1. Classification (GTDB taxonomy): domain Bacteria; phylum Pseudomonadota; class Alphaproteobacteria; order Acetobacterales; family Acetobacteraceae; genus Acetobacter. The sequence continues at coordinate 188,618 of NZ_JBDOBQ010000002.1, forward strand.
TCCGCTTGCCGTGCATGCCAGAGTGTGCGGTCAGTCTCTGTTTGCCTCCACCCGGCCGTACTGGCTGACAAAAACACCAAAAGGCGCGTATGACGAAAGCATGGTCGATGGTATTTATCAGCAGACTTACGATATTCCTAATTTATATGTAGAGGTTTCTCATACACCTTTGCCAGTTCCGGTCTATTTCATGCGTTCGGTCGGGTCGAGTGCGGGCGTTCTGTTCTGGGAAAGCTTTATAACCGATCTTGCTCATAAGGCGGGGATAGATCAGTACGCCTATCGTCGGCATCTGCTCAGGAATTACCCGGACGGGCAGAAAGTGCTCGATGCGGCGGCCGAGGCTGCAAGCTGGCACGAAGCACCAGCGCCCGATACGGTAAGGGGTATTTCTTTTAACACCTATTTCGGCCGTGGTGGCTCCTTCCGTTCTGAATGCGCTGAAGTGGTGGAAATGAAAAAATACGGAAAAACCTGGAAAGTCACACGGGTTGTTTGTGCGATGGATGCCGGCCTTGTGGTCAATCGCAATACCTTTATCGCCCAGATCCAGGGTGGGGTGGGCTTTGCCCTGACATCCGCTCTCAAAAGCGAGATCACATTCCGGGATGGCGCTGCGGAGCAATCGAACTTTATCGACTATCCGCTACTATCCATTGCGGAAATGCCCGAGGTTGTACCGATCATTGTCGAAAGCGATCGTCCCCCGCAAGGCGTGGGGGAGATCATGGTGGCACCGCTGGCACCGGCAATTTCGCAGGCACTTCTGCACGCGACAGGCCGCCGCCCCGCAAGCATGCCGTTCCGCCGCGAATGGTTTGAAGAGAACGCCTGACACCGGCATACACACGATAAAAAACTTTATACAAAGGAAGAAAAAGACAATGCCCAATCCATTCCATCTTGCGTTTCCTGTTGATGACCTGGATGCAGCCCGCCATTTTTATCGCGAAGTACTGGGCTGCGCGGAAGGGCGGAGTTCAGAAACGTGGATCGACTTTGACCTGTTTGGGCACCAGATCGTTACGCATAAGGTCGTTTGCGATCGCAAGGCCAGCGGTGGCGGGGCGGTGGATGGGCACAACGTTCCTATTCCGCATTTTGGCGTCGTTCTGGATATGGAAACCTGGGAAAATCTTGCCGAACGTGTGCGCAGCCACGGCATTACTTTTTCCATGGAACCGCAGATCCGCTTCAAAGGGCAGCCAGGCGAGCAGGCGACCATGTTCTTTCTCGATCCTGCAGGTAATGCGCTGGAATTCAAGGCTTTTCGTTCCATGGAACAGCTTTTTGCCAAATAACGGAGCCAGTGCCGTGCGCCGCTATGGACTTGCGCTGCTTTCAGCCTTTGTAGTCAGTTCCGCTACGGCTCGGGCTGATAGTACCCGCATTAGCCGGGGCGCCTATCTGGCCACGGTGGGGGACTGCATTGCCTGCCATACTGCCCCTGGGGGGGCAGCTTTTGCGGGCGGACGGCGGCTTCACACACCTTTTGGAGATCTGGTCAGCACCAATATTACCCCTGACCCACAGACCGGGATCGGAGGTTGGAGTGACGACATGTTTCTCAAAGCGGTCAAAAAAGGAGTAGGGGCCAGGGGGCAGCATCTGTACGCGGCGATGCCGTTCGCAAATTACGCAAAGGTCAGCGATCAGGATATTCTCGATATCAAGGGCTATCTTGCTTCACTGCGACCAGTCCACAATGCGGTGGAACCCAATCAACTCCGCTTTCCTTTCAATATCCGACTGCTTTCGGCCTCCATCTGGTCATGGTTCTATTTCGACCCTACACCGTTTCGGGCCGATCCCGCCCGTGGCGATCAATGGAACCGTGGTGCTTATCTGGTCAACGGGCTTGGACATTGCTCTGCCTGCCATACCCCAAAAAACAGACTTGGAGCGGACCGCGCCGGAAAATTTCTTGCCGGAGCCGAAATCGAAGGGTTTTACGCACCTGCTCTTAATGACGCGATGCGGACAGGCCTTGGTGCATGGTCGGCGGAGGAAATTACCACCTACCTGCGAACCGGCACATCTCGACATGCTGTTGCTACTGGCCCCATGGCCGAAGTTATCATGCGCTCTACCCAGTTTATGACCCCGGCAGATTTACAAGCCATGGCTGTTTACCTGCGGTCCGTGGTGGTGCCTGCGGACAAGGAGGAAACGGCCCCTCCGCCGGATGTTGCGGCTATAAAAGCAGGAGGAACCATATATGCTGCAAGCTGCCAGAGTTGCCATCGTGCGGACGGATCAGGGGTGCCAGGGCTTATTCCAGCACTGGCCGGACATGCGGGCGTACAATCTGCCAATCCGGCCAGCGCCATTCGTGTGATCCTGCAAGGTGGGCAGGCCGCCATTACGGATGGAAACGGTAGGGGTACCAGCATGCCGGCTTTTGCGTGGAGGCTGACTGATGCTCAGATAGCTGGTGTTATCGGGTTTATCGGTAATAGCTGGGGGAACCGCGCCCCTGCCACGTCACCTCAAGCCGTATCCGATATGCGCGCGGCCCTGCATGCTTCCGACCCGGCTCCACGTTAGTTACCTGAAACTGAAGTTGAGTTCATTGTCTTGCAATAAAGCTATTTTACTGAGGCGAGGATTTGCTGGGCTGATTTGACCCACCGATAGGGATGATATTCGTTATGTGTATCGATAAAGATTGTGATATCGACTTCGAGTTCAGCTATGGACCGAGGCATATCATGGTGGAGTTGTTTGCGCGTCAGTGTGGCGAGTGAGTAGCCCTTAGTTTTCTAGACATCTTCTGCTTTCAAAATCTGCTGGCGTTCGAACTGTGCGGGTGACAGCATCCCGTTCCTGACCTGCTTGCGTACCGGATTGTAGAACATCTCGATGTAATCGAACACGTTTTGTCGGGCCTCGTCGTGCGTTTTGTCGGTAAGGCGCCAGATACGCTCACGCTTGATCGGGGAGAAGAAGCTTTCGGTGACGGCATTGTCATGGCAGTTGCCCTGTCGGCTCATCGAGTGCTCCAGATGGTGGGCTCGGATGAAGGCCGCTCAGTCCATGTTGGTGAACTGCGATCCTTGATCCGAGTGGATCGTGCCGGACTGGGCTTGTGCGCTTCTTGTCAATGTTCGCTGATCCGGCAGGAACGAAGTGGTCCGGAGTATATGGTTATTCACGTCAAGATGAGCGAGGCGCATATTCTGCGTCAGCGTCCAGTTGGAGAGAAGATACTGGGTAAACGCGTCTCCGACGGCAACCTGACGTTTTGAATAAAGGTCATAATTTTCGTCACCGCTTAAAAAATTCCTTGAAATATAATCATATTTGTCTGCCAAGATCGTGCCTTGGGCCGTCAGGTTTTGTGCAGACAAGAGTTCAGATCAACCTGTTCAAAACTGACAAGGATCATGCAATCGGCTTTCTCTGTCGGCATCCAGTGCAGGGACGGCGCGACATAGATTTTATTATTGATGATGTTTTTGCGTATGAATTGGATTTGCGGATAAGCCCGTTTAGTCGCCACAAGAGTGTTTTCGAATCGTTAATGGCATCTCCAAAATCAGCGGCACCCTCGCGAAAGGCGCGGGGACATCGGTTGTGGCAGGAGATACATCTCACTGTAGGTTTCTGGACGGCACTCGCGCTTGCTTTTATCTCCGCCAGTGTGCGCTCCTTACCTTTCCGAGATACAGAGCGTTGTTCGGCATGCAGGATAATCGCCGCAGCCATGGGGCCACGCCGCTATCGAGACGCGTCATCATCGTGAAGACGCTAGTCTGGCGGCGGAACATACTCGTTCGTTTGTTGTAAATGATGTCGTATTGGCGGCGCATGATTTGTTGTTGACTGCGGTTTTGACGGATATCCAGCTCAATGCGTCGCAGGGCGTCATGAGAAACAGAGCCGATCTTCCAGAACTGGGATCGCAGAAGCCGGTCATGATGCAGGTGGGGGCCGCATGGCATGGCAAGAATTCTGCGGGATCCGCGCTCGGAGCCGGCCCGTGCACGCGCCTTAGTAAGGCGATGCCATATCCCGGTCATTAATTTTTTCAAAGATGGGCTTTGTAGTATTATGGAAATCTTGGACAGAAAACTTCTTATAACTGATATCTTTATATCCTCGGACGAACATAACTCCATTATTAAGATCTGATAATGCTGTCCAGACAGTATATTCAGTAACGGCTTTTCCTGATTCCTTTTGTGTCTCGCCCCCTAACGTATCGGTGGTAATATTCTTCATACGATCAAAGCGATTCATAATGTGTGCAAGAATATTGATCGCATCTCCTGTCGACTGCGCCAGTGGGGCGTAACTGGTGTAGTAAACGCCACGAATAAAGCGTCCGACAGACGTGTCTGACGATGGCAAGTCTGAAGTTGCAATCCCACTATCCGGCTGAACCACTTTCAGACCTCCCAGAATAGCGGAGGATCTGTCTTTATTGCTCAATTGCGTGTAATTATTCAGGTTCTGGAGATGCCATGGAAAGTCAGGGCCGTTGGTCATGACCTTTGTGGGGTTGTCATAAACATGAAATTTCCCATCAAGCGCTTCTACGACAATACTTCCTCCTTTTTTGTCGTAAAACGCAAAATGGAAGGGTGATTTTACTCCCCCCAATTTTGTCAGGACAGGAGACCAGAAATGCCCTTTATTCACGGCTTCTCTGACATCATCTACCGTTGCGAAATTGGCGAGCGCCCACTCTCCCAGTGATGTGACCGGGACAGAATCATGGTAATCTGATCTTTGTAGTGGAGTGAGTGTAGCTTCAGGCACCATGTTGGCGCTGAAAGACAGGCCAGCACCGTTCATGCCCTCGAGCATGTTATGATCGTCGCCATCCTGATAAACTGAAGTTGTAATTGCCAGAATAGGATAGAGAGCCTGATAATATGCGCCAGCACCGCCATCAGGTGACTTTTTTTGGAATGCTGTCTGGGCAGGATAGAAGGTCAACCAGGACGGTAAGTCTTCCGGGAGTTCCAATGTGCGCCCATGGAAAACATGACCGCTCTTATCTGTGATCGCCAAGGTTGAGCAAGCCTGTACAATTGAAGGAAAAAGAAAAATAGTAGGGAATATCATCTTAAGAAGAGATCTGATTTTCATGATTTTCTTCCTGCCATTAATTTTAATGATTTCGTAAGTAAGGAAACAAGATTATTTTCTCTATAGAGAATTTCTTACTCTATAGTAAAGATTATCTCCAATTCAAAAGACGCAACCTCTAGAGCAATATATTGTGCGTAACGTTTCCTGAAATGATCAAGTTTATGACCTAATTTGTTAGGTGGACGGTCTGAGCTATGCCAAAGTTGGTTATGTGGGGCTATAGTTTTGCGTTCTCTCTGGAGGTTATTATGTCAACTGGTTTCGCGCCCCCCTCTGCATACGAAAAGGATCAGGTCTTGAGTTCGAGGGCAGAAATTCTGCGCCCAGCCCATTAAATAAGACAAACGACGTGGTAAACGCCTAAACTGCATTGAGATCATGTATTGCCGTCATTTTCCATCGTGAAAAGGGTGAAGGATGATCTGGTATTGCTGCTGGAATAAAAAGGCGGCAAAGCTTTTGGAAGTGTGGAAAGGAAAGTGGGAACTTCTCCGCCTGGCGCTCGAGCAGTGCGTGTGGATAGGAATAATAAATTTATTTACTGCATATCATGCGGATATAACCTTGCAGTCAACATCCCGATCCACCGGTGCCAGCGCGCCAATCTCCATCTCCAGTAGTCAGGCGATGGAAGAGCGAACCTGCTCGCGATCAAGGTTTTCGCCCTCAATCTCGCTCGATTTGATGACGTATTCCCTCATTTTCGGTCAGACCCTCAGAGGGGGCCGAGTCCTATTACAATGAAAAATAGTTTGGAATATTTTAACAAAATTTCTCAATTAGCCTCAGAAAGCAATAAAATTCTAGAAAAAATAAATCCGTTAATTCGCTATATTAAAAATATTTTTCAATAATGAATAAAATATTTGATATAGCTTTGGATGGAGAAGAGCTTATTTTTCTTTATACTAATTGGAAAGGAGAAAAAGGGGTTCGTAGAGTTAAACCACTAGAAATTTTTTTAGGTTAAAACGAATAGCATAAAGAAGTTCAGTGGTTACTAAAAGCGTTTGATTATGAGCAGGTGACCCTGCCCCGTGGAATGCCCTCGTTTTTGGGTAAGGTCTGTCCAACCGGAGACAGGCAATGAAGAGATCACGTTTTACGCAGGACCAGATCATCGGAATCCTGAAAGAGCATCAGGCGGGTGCGTCGGCGGCCGGTCTGTGCCGCAAGCACGGGATTAGCGATGCGACCTTCTACATCTGGCGGTCGAAATACGGCGGCATGGAAGTATCGGAGGCGCGGCGGCTCAAGACTCTGGAAGAATAGAACGCGAAGCTGAAGCGGCTCCTGGCCGAGAGCGTGATGGACGTCTCGACGCTGAAGGACCTGCTTAACAACAACTTTCCGAAATATACTCCTCGCTTGCATGTCGATGGTCTTTGTGGATTTCGTACCTTTGAGGCTATCTGTAAAATTCAACTCCTCCATGAACGAAGCCTTCGATCAGCACGGTCGGCTACTGGCAACACGCCCAGCATATAAACTGGCGCGACAGTATGCGGATAATACTGATGCTTATGCAAACGCTTTAAGCTAGCATTGCACCACAAAATCTGGCTATGGTACACTACTTATTTCATATATAAAAAATATGATAATTATAAATATCATAATATTATTTATAATTATCATTATCATTTAAAAAGCATTGTTCGATATTCTCAACAATTTTATGATACTCTGAGTGCTTTGCGCGTGGATATGATATTTCAAAAGAAATAAACTGATCATCTCTTTTTATTATTTTCACATAAAATTCTTTTTTTTGACCATCATCTCCCGAAAAAACGGCCCAGTTTTTCTTTACTACTTTGTAAGTTACCTTCCCTTTCGAACCCTTGAGAGCGGGAATCGCTTGCTCCACTGCTTCAGAAAGAGAAGCCTCCAACTCCTCTTTTCCATGAGCAAATCCTGAAATATTATTCCATCCAAAGACCGCCAATTCACCACCATCAGAGGCTAGAAATCTTTGTCCGTCACTATTATCAGATTCACCTTGTGGCTTTAACCGTCGAGAAGGGTAGCAAATCTGATATTGAAAACGGACATTGGCGTAAATTTTCCATCCATCATTCTCTAGTCTGGATGAAGCGGATAGTAGATCAGGCATATGCAGGAACAAGGCGCATAGAGGCAGGGAAAATGTCTTTCGTTTAAAATATATCACGTTTTTTTCAATGGTGTTATAAATGGAAAACGGAACGTCAGCTATGATAGCCGATGTGGAATTCCTGTTCCATGAGATTTTTTTAATCAGGTATCCCCGCTACATTAATTACGATCGGCCTTATTAAGCAGTATGAATTTTCTTATATGAATTGTCCGCTCTCAACAGGGCGTCATTGCTCACTCCATGTCGCTTATGAGGCGAAAGCAGTCATCGGCTTAAACGAAAGATCAGCTAATAGCCGACACTTCAGCCAATCCCGGCGTGGTCCACTCACATCTTCAGAGCCACCTGGATCTACTCGTTATCCAATGCTAGGCTCAGGACACATTCTTTGAGGTAGAAGATGACGCTTGCTGTGATGTGGATTGCGGACATGAATGTATGAGCGCAGCGGTCATATCGGGTCGCAACA
>NZ_JBDOBQ010000003.1:0-177326 GCF_047723915.1 Acetobacter sp.
CCCCCACCCCCCGCAGATACGCCGTATCGGCGCGTGACAGCCTGAGCCTGCGGGCCACCTCCAGCGGCTGGCGGGCCAGGGCGGCCAGCCGCAGCAAGGCGCTGCACGGCGCGCCAAGGCCCAGCAGGCGCTCGAACCTGCCCTGTTCCACCCCTTCTGGCAGCAGTTCGGCCAGCACACCCGTCTGGGCCATAAGCGCCACCACAGCCGCCACGTTCGGCCCGGCAAGAATGCGCCGCAGTTCCGACCATACCCGCTCGACCGAGAGCCCACGCAGCAGCGCCGTGCTGGACGCGATCGCCCCGACCGCCTCGCCATCGGGCTGGCCATGCCCGTAACGACCCTGAAAGCGGAAAAAACGCAGGATACGCAACGCGTCTTCCGTGATCCTGAGCGTAGCGTCCCCCACAAAGCGCACCCGCCCCCGGTTCAGATCGGCCTGGCCGCCAAAATAGTCGTGCAGCAGGCCATGCCGGTCGAGCGTCATGGCATTGATGGTAAAGTCGCGCCGGGCGGCGTCCTCGCGCCAGTCATCGGTCCAGCGGACCACCGCGTGCCGGCCATCGGTCAGAACATCGCGCCGCAGTGTCGTAATCTCGTACGGGGTGCCATCCAGCACCGCCGTGACCGTGCCATGCGCCAGCCCTGTAGCCTCCACCCGCAGGCCCGCTGCCCTTAGAACGGCCATGACATCATCCGGCGGCTGGGGCACCGCCATGTCCACATCGGCCACAGGCATCCGCAGCAGCAGGTCACGCACCGCGCCACCCACCAGCCGGGCCTGTGGCAGCACGGTCCACAAGCGCTCCAGCCCGTGACGTTGCCCATCGGTCAGGCCCGCCAGAATGTCCACCGCAACACCGGCCGCAACACCCACAGACGCAGGCGGCTTCATGCGCGCGTGGTTTCGGCGCGGGGCATGCCGCGTTCCGGTAGTGTGCCGGATGGCAGTGCGTCTGTTGACGAACTGCCGGTAGCCTGCGCCCGCCCGGCAGGCACCGCCCGTGGCGCGGCCCCCTTCTCCGCCGCCCCGCTCATGGCCTGACCGGTCAAGGTCGTATCGGGCGGGATCATATTGGTCTGGGGGCCGGGCAGCGCGTCCGTTTCCGTAGAATCCGGGTCCTGTCCGCTGTCATCGGGCCGTCGGGCAAGGGGGAAAAAGCTGCCGCAGCTCCATACCCCCAGGCATGGCACGCCCCGACAGGTGCCCGGTTCCGCCAAGGCCGCGAGTTCGTACCACACGCTGCGGGCCAGACGAGCCTCGATCCCGAATGCGCCATCGCCACGCCGCACGAGCAGATAGGGCGGGCAGCCGTCTATGCAGGCTTCGGACGGCACGTCCCACACAGCGCGAATCGGATGTTCGGCATCGGCGGTCACTGTTTCGTCGGTATTGGTGCGAAAACACAGGCGCTGGTTGCGCCCGGCACCGTGCCACTGAAGTTCCACGGCCAGAAACGGCACGTCCTCCACATCGATAAACCCGCTCTCGAATGGAGAGCGGAGCTGGTATGCGCCCTGTTCATCCCGCGTCAGCAGCGACGCGAACAGGCAGACCATGGCCTTGCGCCTGACCGGCGTGCCCCGGTAAAGCCACACGCCGTCGCGCCGGATCAGAAACGGCAGATGCCTGCCAGCGGGCGACGGCGGGGAAACATCCTGCCTGCCCCCTTCGCACAAGGAGGGTTGCGCGCTCTGTGCCCGTTCACCTTTCACTGCCCGATCCATCCCCTAATACGTGTCCATTTGATGCTTCCAATGATATAGGAAGGATACCCCGCTTGATGTAAGCCCCGCATTGCCTCCAAACTGGACTCATGACCGCATCAGACGCACCCCTTTCAGGCCAATTTTCTTCCGCCATCGCCGATGCGCGGGAGGCAGACCGCATTTGTGACCGGCTCAAGGCCGTGCAGGAGGAACTCTCCGGCGTTATCTTCGGCCAGGACGCCGTTATCCGCCAGACCCTGACAACGGTGCTTTCGGGCGGGCATGCCCTGCTTGTCGGCCCACCGGGTCTGGGCAAGACCCTGCTTGTCAGCACGCTGGGCACGGTGCTGGGGCTGGACGCGCGGCGCGTGCAGTTCACCCCCGACCTGATGCCCTCAGACATTACAGGCGGCGAAATTCTGGATGAGGATGCGGCGGGCCGGCGCAGTTTCCGGTTCGTGCGCGGTCCGGTGTTCTGCCAGTTGCTGATGGCCGATGAAATCAACCGCGCCAGCCCGCGCACGCAGTCGGCCCTGCTGCAGGCCATGCAGGAACATCACGTTACCGTGGCTGGGGTGGAACATGCCCTGCCGCGCCCCTTCCATGTTCTGGCGACACAGAACCCGTTCGAGCAGGAAGGCACCTACCCGCTGCCCGAAGCCCAGCTCGACCGGTTCATGCTCCAGATCCCGCTCGACTTCCCCGAGGAAAGTGCCGAACGCCAGATGCTGCTGGCCACCACGGGGGTCAGCACCAGCACCGCAAGCCCGGTCATGGACGCGGCCACCCTGATCGAGGCCCAGGCGCTGGTACGCCGCATGCCGGTAGGCGAAAAAATTGTCGACGCCATTCTGGCACTCGTGCGCTCGGCCCGCCCGCAGCACGCCCCCGATAACGCGTTGAAAAACGCCATTGCCTGGGGTCCCGGCCCGCGTGCCGCCCAGACGCTGATGCTGGCCACACGCGCACGCGCCCTGCTTGACGGCAGGCTGTCACCCAGCCTGGACGACGTGGTGGCACTGGCGCAGCCGGTTCTGGCGCACCGCATGGCCGTCAGCTTTTCCGCCCGGGCGGACGGGCTGCGCCCGGAGGATATCATTGCCCGGCTTGTCAAACGGCTGGGCTGATCTCTTGCGCGGAGCTGCTTCTTTTCTTCCCGACCTGGCCCGCCGTCTTCTGTCGCCGCAGGGCGGGCCCGCGCGCCCGGAGCGCGTGCGCAGCCCCGAGCGGGTCGGACCCGACACCACCGGCCCGAGCGGCGGCCTGGGCGGCACTCCACCGCAGAAAGCCGCGACCGAAGCCGCCAGTCTTGCTGCACGCATGCCCGACCTGCTGCTGCGCGCCAACCACACGGCCACGGCCATGGCGGCGGGCCTGCATTCGCAACGCCGCGCGGGTTGGGGCGATGCGTTCTGGCAATATCGCCCCGCCCAGCCGGGGGAGCCCACAACCCGGATCGACTGGCGGCAGTCCGCGCGCAGCCCCCACGCACAGGTCCGGGAAATGGAAGCCCAGACCGCGCAGACGGTGCTGCTGTGGTGCGACCTCTCGCCCTCGCTGAACTGGCGCTCCCTTCCATCCCTGCCCACCAAGAGCGACAGCGCGCTGGTGCTGGTGCTGGCCCTGGCGGCACTCCTGCTGCGCAGCGGGGAACGGGTGCGGCTTCTGGGGCCGTCCGGCATCACGCCCCTGCCACACGGGGGCACACCGCTGGAACGCCTTGCCAGCGGGCTGATTGCCCAGGACACAGGCCCCCAGGCCGACAGACCGGCGTCCCCCACCGCCCTGCGCAGCATGGCTGGCCTGCCACGCCACGCCCATATTCTGCTGGCCAGCGACTTTCTGTGTCCCGCCCCCGATCTGGACGCGGCTCTGCGGCATCTGGCCTCCCTGCCAGCGCGGGCACACCTGCTGCATGTTCACGACCCGGCGGAAGCCACCCTGCCATATGCCGGACGCGTGCTGTTTACCGGGCTGGAAGGCGAGCCACCGATGGAATTTTCACAGGTGCAGGACGTGCGGGCCGACTATCAGGCGCTGGTCAAGGCCCGCCATGCATGGCTGACTGAAACGGCAGCCCGCTATGGCCACGACCTCATACGCCACCAGACCGATACCCCACCCCTGCCCGCTTTGCTGGCCCTGCACGCGCTGATGGGTGCACCGGCCGCCGGGCACGGCGCAAGACGCCCGGCATGAAATTTCATTCCCCCGCATTGCTGCTGGCCCTGCTGGGCCTGCCCGTTCTCTGGTGGCTGCTGCGCGCAACACCGCCACAGGCCCGCAGGCAGGCTTTCCCACCCGTTACGCTGCTGGGGTCGCTGCGCGCACGTCAGGCAGAGCCTGTCCGCTCTCCACTCTGGCTTCTGGCATTGCGGATTGCAGCCTTTACGCTGCTTGTCGTGGGTTTTGCAGGCCCCTTCCTGCCGGGACGCCAAAGCCTGCCCCATGCTGGCGGCCCGGTGCTGCTGGTGATCGATAACGGCATGCTGAGTGCGGCAGACTGGAACGACCGCCTGAATGCAGCGCAGGCCGTGGTGGACGACGCGACCCGCACCCACAGCCCGATCACACTTGTGGCCACGGCCGCCCCATCGCTGGTCGAAAACCCGGACACGTCCCACCCGCCCGAGGCCCTGGCTCCCGAACAGGCCCGGCAGGCCGTGGCCTCCCTCCGGCCCGAACCCTGGCTGTCCGGGCGGGGGGCCGCCGCCCATCTGCTGGCGGGGCTGCCGCAGGCCCATTACGCCAGAATTCTCTATCTGGCCGATGGTGTGGCCCAGCCGCAGGACACGCAGTTCGCCAAGGCGTTGCAGGCTCTGGGCCCTGTGCAGGATATCCGCTTTCCCCACCAGTCCGGGCTGGCCCTGGCCCCCGTTATCCCGGCTGAAGGCGATGTCATGGCCCGCATTCTTGCCGTGCCCGCCCCACAGCCGCGCAGCCTTGCGGCACTGGTCAGGGCGGCGGACGGCGCGACACTGGCGGTTGTTCCCGCAACACTGCCCGCCGGAGCAACCCAGGCCGATATTCCCGTGGCGCTGCCGGTGGAAATCCGCAACCGGATCGACACGATCTCTGTGCAGGGCAATACAGGTGCCGCCGGCGTGGTGCTGATGGATGAGCGCGACCGCCTGCGCCCCGTGGGGCTGCTGGCTGCGGGAGCGGTCACGGGCACCACGACCGCAAGCGCGGATACCCCCCTGATCGGCACCTTGTTTTACGTGCGCCGCGCCCTTGCCCCGACATCGGACCTGCATGAGGGCAGCATTGCCACCCTTCTGTCCCGCCCGCTTTCCGTGCTGATCGCGCCTGACGGCACATTGGGCGACCCGCAGGCCCGCCATGCCGTGCGCCAGTGGGTGGAAAACGGCGGCACGCTCATCCGCTTTGCAGGACCGGTGCTTGCAGGCACCGCGCACGATATCGCCAACCCGCCCGACGACCTGCTGCCCGTGCCGCTGCTTGACGGCACACGCCAGCTCGGCGGCTCCATGACATGGGGCGCACCGCAGAAACTGGCGCCGTTCGCGGCGACATCCCCTTTCAGGGGGTTGAGCGTGCCTGCCGATGTCACGGTCACACGCCAGGTTCTGGCCAGTCCTTCGGCCGATCTGGGTGAACATAGCTGGGCTCGGCTGGCCGACGGCACGCCACTTGTCACCCATGCGGCAATGGGCAAGGGCGAAATTGTGCTCTTCCATGTCGGCAGCACGGCAGGCTGGTCGAACCTGCCGTTGTCGGGGCTGTTTGTATCCATGCTGCAACGCCTGACCGAACGCGCCAACGGGCTGAGCATACCGGCAGATGACACGATTCTGGCCCCCGCCATAACGCTGGACGGTTTTGGCATTCCCGGCGCGCCGCCCGCCACCGCGCGCGGGCTGAAAGCCAACGCCTTTGCCACCACCGCTGTATCGCCCCGTCACCCGCCCGGGCTGTACGGGCCACGCAGCGGACGGCGCGCACTGAACGCGGCGGCGCATTTGGGCACGTTGCAGGCCGAACCTCCGGCCGGTGTCCTGACCGATGCCGCAGGACAAAGGCCCGATACACCGCTGGACCGTTACAGCCTGAGCCTGGCGCTGCTGCTCCTGCTGGCCGATGGACTGATCGTACTGCTCCTGCGTATCGGCCTGACCGGTGCCTGGGCACGTCCGTCGCGGCAGCCCCCCGCCACCATGCTGGCAATCCTGCTGCTGCCGGCTTTGTCCGTGCTGCCCAGCCCATACGCCCAGGCGCAGGACATCCCCGCCCCTAGCGCCACCGCCGACGGGGCCGCCGCCCCACCCACGGACAGCGCAGCACCGTTGCCCACCCCAGCGGCCCCTGTGGTTCCGCCATCTCAAGCCGTGCCCGGGGCGGCATTGCAGACCCGGCTGGCCTATGTCGTGACCGGGAACGAAGAGGTGGACACGGCATCCCGCCTGGGGCTGAAAGGACTGTCGGAATTTGTAAATGCCCGGACATCCGCCGTGCTTGGCCCGCCCGACGCCGTGCGCCCCGGTGTGGATGACCTGAACTACTACCCCCTGCTGTACTGGCCGGTTACAGCGGATGTTTCACCTTCCCCCGCCATGACGGCGGCACTGAGCGCGTTCATGGCGCGCGGCGGTATTCTGCTGATCGACACGCAGGGCCAGGGAGCGACAGACACCCAGACCGACACCCCGGTGGAAGGCGACGTACAGGCAACGCGCGCCGCGCTGCGGCACGCAACGGCAGGTCTTGTCATCCCGCCCCTGACCGCCATGACCGACCACCACCTGCTGGCCCACACCTTCTACCTGCTGCACGACTTTCCCGGCCGGTACGCCGGGCAGCCGGTCTGGGTCGCGCGGGAGGGAGACGCTGAAAATGACGAGGTAAGCCCCGTTATCATCGGTTCAGCCGACTGGGCTCATGCCTGGGCGGTGGACAATAACGGCAATACGCTTTTCGCCGTGCTGCCGGGTGGGGCCGACCAGCGTGTGCAGGCCTACCGGTTCGGTCTGAACGCCGTCATTTATGCGCTGACCGGCAGCTACAAGGCCGATCAGGTGCATGTGCCCATGCTGCTCAAACGCCTGGAAGACACGCAATGATGGAGCGGCTGACCCACCATATCGGTTTTGCCCCGCTGGTTCCCGCTTGGCTGCTGGGGGCGCTGGGGCTGGTAGCTCTGGCCGTATGCGGACTGGGGCTGCTGCGCGGCAGCCGGGTTGCGGCATTGTTCAGGCTGGGAGCGGCGGCTGTTGTGCTGTTCTGGCTGGCCGGGCCGCAGCGCCTGCGCGAAAGCTGGCGCCTGCTCCCCCAGACGGCGCTGCTGCTGGTCGATCAGTCCCCCTCCATGACGCTGGGCCAGCGTTCGGCCATTGCGCGGCAGGCGGCGGACATCCTGGCCCACAGCCAGACACCGGGACTGACGATCCGCACCGTAAGCGTGCAGGATAACGGGCATGACGGCACACGGCTGTTCGAAGCGCTGGATCAGGCGGCGGCGGACATTCCGCCCGCATTGTTCGCGGGCGCCATGATGATAACCGACGGCCAGAATGCCGACACGCCCACCAGCATTCCCGAACGGCTGAACCCGTCTGACGGTGCGCAGGGCCATACCACCCTGCCGCTCCATATCCTGCTTGCCGCAAAGGGGGAGGAAAGAGACCGCAGGTTGCGGATTCTGCAAGCCCCGCCCTACGCCCTTGCCGGGCAGGACGCTACATTGCGTGTGCAGGTGGACGACGCAGGGCCCGGCACCCAGCCAGGCACAGCCGCCGAACTCACGATCAGAACCAGCGACGGAACACAGCACACCGTACCCGTACGCACAGGGGCCGAGCAGTCCATTACCGTGCCGGTCACCCGTCCAGGGCAGATGCTGGTCAGCCTTGCGGTTTCCCCGCTTGAAGGCGAGGTTTCCGGCCTGAACAACCAGACCGTGCTGAGCATGACCGGCATACGAGACCGGCTGCGCGTGCTGCTGATTTCGGGCACGCCCAACCAGGGCGAACGCGTGTGGCGCAGGCTGCTCAAGGCCGACCCGGCGGTGGATCTGATCCACTTCACCATTCTGCGGCCGCCGGAAAAGGATGACGGCACGCCGCTATCGGACCTTGCGCTGATCGCCTTTCCCGTACGGGAACTGTTTCAGGACAAGATCAACCAGTTCGACCTGATCATTCTGGACGGGTTCGAGAACCGCCATATCCTTCCCCGCACCTATCTGGAGAACATTGCGGGCTTCGTACGCAAGGGCGGTGGCCTGCTGCTGACAGCCGGGCCGGAATTCATCGGCCCCGGTTCGCTCCAGAACACCCCGGTAGGCGACATCCTGCCCGCCCATGTCGCCCCCGAGGGCAGCATGATGGAACAGCGCTTCCGCCCGACGCTGACGGAGGCAGGGCGCCGCCATCCGGTTACGGCCTCTCTCCCCGGTGCGCCCCCGGCTGGTCATGCGCCTGATACAGCCCTGAACATGCCGGGCATGTGGGGGCCGTGGTACCGTGCCCTGCGCCCGGACAGCACCCATGGCGAAGTGCTGATGAACGGCCCCGAAGGCGCACCTTTGCTGGTTCTGGACCATGTGGACCTGGGCCGCGTGGCCCTGCTGCTGTCCGACCAGATCTGGCTGTGGTCACGCGGTGAAGGCGGGGGCGGACCGCAGGCGGAACTTCTGCGCCGGGTGTCGCACTGGCTGATGAAGGAACCCGAACTGGAAGAAGAACAACTGGTTGCGAGCCTGGCCGACGGCACGCTGACCGTGACCCGCCACAGTCTTGCGGCATCGGCGGAAAATACCGTAACCGTGGTCTCCCCCTCCGGTAAGAACGAGGTCCTGACCCTGCGCCCGACAGGGCCGGACGGTACGCCACAGGCCAGCATGCCTGCCACCGAGGATGGGATATGGCAGGTTACGGATGGTGTGCGCACCGCCTATTGCGCACCAGGCCAGAACAATGCGGCGGAGTTTTCGCAACTGCGCGCAACGGCGGGCAATCTGGCCGACATGGCCCGGCAGACAGGTGGCGGGGTCTTCTGGCTGGGTGAAAGCGGTTCGGTCCATGTCCCCGCTATCCGGTCAGGCGCGCATACTCCGCCACACGGTGCTGACTGGATGGCCTTCGGCCAAGGAGGTGGGCATGTGGTCACAGGCAGGGCAGCAGCCCCCCTGCTGCCCGCATGGCTGGCCATGGTTGTAGCCCTGGCCCTGATACTGGCCGGCTGGTGGCAGGAAAGCCGCCGCCGCATGGGGACCACCCTGTAAAACCTGTGCCAGAGGCTCAAAACCAGATGCATGAGTGACGCAGAACTCTTTTTGTCCAGAAAATGAAAGCCTGGCGGCCCGACAGGCTGGCAGCAGGGATACGCGACACATATATCCCCCTTACGACCCCGGATCAGGACCGGGGCATGCAGAAGCTGCGGGCGCAGCCCTGCCTCATTTTGAAGGAGGGAGGCTGTTATTCTCGGGGCCGCCTTTTCGCACGGCAGAGCATGTGATATCATCAATCGCGTACAATAATGGACCGATCATGACCCGTTTTCCGCGCCTTGTTTCATCCGCCCTGCTTGCCTGTAGCCTGTCGATGCTCGCCACAGCACCGGCCTGGGCTTCTGACGAGGAAGATCAGGCCGCAGCAGAGGAAGCTCAGCAGAAAGCCGAGAGCGCGAAAGCAGCCAAGCGGGCAGCCCCACCCTCCGCCATTCCCGGCGCAGGTGACGCCGATGACGACAACGGAGAACACGCCAGCAGGGACGTGGAACCAACGGTTGCCCTGTTCGACGCCATCAACCGTGGCAGCGTCACCGCGGCGCGGGAAGCCATCAACCGTGGGGCGGACCTGCACGGCCATAATGTTCTGGGCCAGACGCCGCTGGATATGTCCATCGACCTCAACCGTAACCCCATTACCTTTTTCCTGCTGTCGCTCCGTGGCTCGGACGGTGGAACCGGCAGCACCAACACGGCCATGATCGGCAGCGAAATGGGCGATGCAGCTACGGACGACGGTCCCTACGTCGGCAGACATGGGCTGGAACGACCCGAAAAAACAGGCGGCATCCCCCAGCCGAGTGTCGGCTTTCTGGGCTTTGGCGGAAGCTGAGCAGTCCACCCTCCCCGCCGGATTTGCACCCCCTACCCCGACGTAGACAAAGGCGCGGGATGGAAAGAGTGCTCAAAAGCGCTTTCCCTACAGGCAATGCAGAACTGCCTGAAACGTTCAGGCCCTGAAAGCCCGGATTTGCAACCCCACACGCAATATCGGGGTAATACGTCACTGTATTGAACTGGCAAAAGCCAATCTGCACCCGAACGGCGTTTGCCCGCGGCCAATCCGCACCACGGCATACCCTGCCTTGCCGAAGATAAAGCTTTGGACAGTCAAGGCACGTGGCATCACAGCACCTGGCATCAGGCTTGATACGCCTGACGTAAAAAGCCCTGCAACCGGACGTTCCCGAGCCTGAAAAGCCTGGGTTTGCATGACGGCTCTACCTTGCAGGGAGTGGCAAACCCGCTTGGTCAGGTCCGGCTACTGACCCCGCCCATGACCGTTCCGGTTTAAAAAACCACCCGCTCCGTCCACCTGTCTGCGGGCCTTCAGCCGGCGGCTATGGCGCGCAGGCTTTGCTGGCGCAGGTCATCCAGCGGGCAGAGCACACCAGCGCGTTCGAAATGCCAGAAAGTCCAGCCGTTGCAGGACGGCGCGTTCGTCAGCAGCGCGCCGATCTTGTGGATGGACCCACGCTGCTCGCCGCTGACCAATGTACCGTCGGGCGCCACTGTCGCATGAACGCGCTGGCGCTTGTCACATACGACCGTGCCCGCCACGATCAGCCCCTGTTCCACCAGACTGCCAAAGGGCACACGCGGCGCCTCGCGCTTGTCCTGCGTGGTCTGGACCGTGTCGTCCGCCAGTGGCACTTCCCTTGCGACGCGGGCCATGGCGGCTTCCACATAATCGGGATGGCGTTCGATACCGATAAAATGGCGACGCAGGCGACGGGCCATGGCGGCTGTCGTGCCCGAACCCGAGAACGGGTCGAGCACCACATCCTTGACCGTGGTGGACGCCAGCAGAACCCTGTGCAGCAGGCTTTCGGGCTTCTGGGTCGGGTGCAGTTTCAGCCCGTGTTCGTTGCGCAGGCGCTCGTTGCCGGTGCACAGGGGCAGGTACCAGTCAGACCGCATCTGCACGTCATCGTTCAGGGCTTTCATGGCCTGGTAATTGAAACGGTAGCGGCTGTCCTGCCCGCGTGCGGCCCAGATCAGCGTTTCGTGGGCGTTGGTAAAGCGCCGGCCCCGGAAATTGGGCATGGGGTTGGATTTGCGCCAGACAATGTCGTTCAGGATCCAGAACCCCAGATCCTGGAGAATGGCGCCAAGGCGGAAAATATTGTGGTAGGAGCCGATAACCCAGATCGTACCGTCCTTGTGCAGGAGACGACGTGCCTCACCCAGCCATGCGCGGGTAAAGCGGTCGTATTCCTCCAGGTCGGAGAACTTGTCCCAGTCGTCATCCACCCCGTCGACCAGAGAATCATCCGGCCGGCGCAGTTCGCCACGCAGTTGCAGGTTATAGGGCGGGTCGGCAAAAATGCAGTCCACCGAGCCCGAAGGCAGCGAACGCATGACATCCACGCATTCACCACGCAGGATCTGATCGAGCGGAAGCTCCATGGTAACCGATTTTGCCCCGCTCATACCCGCTCCTCCGTCAAGATCATGCTCATCTGCAACCGTACCGTGCCAAATGTTTTTCTGTGGTGCGGGGAAATACCCACCCGCTCCAGCCCCTGCCTGTGTGCGTCCGTGCCGTAGCCCGCGTTGCGGCCCCAGCCGTAATGCGGCCAGCGGGCGTCAAGCCGCAACATGATGCGGTCACGCACCACCTTGGCGACGATCGAGGCGGCGGCAATGGACAGGCTGACCCCATCCCCGCCCACCACGGTCTGCGCGCTGCATCCGAAATCGGGCATCTTGTTGCCATCCACCAGCACATGGTCCGGCCTGCGCGGCAGCCGTGCCACCGCGCGCACCATAGCCAGATGCGTGGCATGGTAGATGTTCAGCCGGTCGATCTCGGCGCATGACGCGGCACCCACGCCAATTTCCACCCCCGCGATTGCGGGCAGGCGGGCGGCTATGCTTTCGCGCACGGCAGGCTTCAGTTTTTTGGAATCATCGATAATGGCGGCAAGGTCGCGCGGCACACCAGCCCCGAACACCACGGCAGCGGCAACGACCGGACCGGCAAGCGGGCCACGACCCACTTCGTCCACTCCTGCTACTCGTCCACCATGCTTTTGTTCGAGCAAAAGGTCCGGCATTGCTTCCCCATCCATACATTTGAAGCGACTCGGCTAAAATAACCGAGTCGCTTCAACCGCGACTCCGCGGACAAGGAAAAGCATTTTTTTACCGGGGTGCGCAAGAGTCCCGGTAAAATGATTTTTAAAAGGTCACTTGCGACGCGGAATCAGCAGCCAGCCCAGCACCAGGCTGAAAGCCGAAACCAGCCCGATGGCCAGCAGGGGTTTGTCGCGCACGAAGGTCACGGCTTTTTCCACAACACCTTCGCCTTCGTCGTAAAGATCGGCGAAATCCTGCTGCATATGGCCCGTGAACTGGTCAAACTTGCCGCTGACCTGCAGACCGATATCCCCTGTCAGGCCACCGGCGGCGTCCTTGATGTGCCCCTTGATATCGGTAGCCACACCTTCGAGCTTGTTTTCGGTTTTTTTGATTTTATCGTCAGCCATGACGTCGTCCTTCCATCGTTGAACCGTACGGCCTTCGGGCCATGGCGCTCGAACGCAGCCCCGGGCAGCACGATTGTGTGTTGCATCAGACCGCAAAAACACGCCTCTGGCTAGGCATGCCCAGTGTAACACATTCGCAGCTCACCGCGCTGACTGTCTCGTCCATGTTATTCATGGAGCAGATGGACGGCACCATACTGGCTACGGCGCTACCCTCCATCGCCCACTCGCTGCATGTGGGCGCGGTCGCAACGTCCGTCGCACTGACATCCTACATTATCGGGCTGGCCATTTTCATTCCCGCTTCCGGCGCGCTGGCGGACCGGCTGGGCAGCCGCACCGTGCTGATGGCGGCCATCGGCATTTTCGTGTGCAGTTCGCTGCTGTGCGCGCGGGCACAGTCCCTGCCGTTCCTTGCGGTCATGCGAATGCTCCAGGGCGTGGGTGGCGCGCTGATGGTGCCGGTAGGGCGGCTGGCCATCATACGCGGCACCCCGCGTGACCAGCTTGTGCGCACCATGACATGGATGATGCTGCCCGCAACGCTGGGGCCGCTCCTTGGCCCGGTGGTGGGCGGTTTCATCACCACATGGCTGTCATGGCGCTGGAATTTCTACCTCAACGTGCCGGTGGGGCTGCTGGGGCTGGTCATGACATGGCGCTTCATTCCCGAGATCCGCGATACCCATACCCCTCCCTTCGACCTGAAAGGCCTTTGGCTCGCAGGCGGGGGGCTGGCCGTGCTGTCCATTTTCGCGGAACTGTTCAGCCATGCGCAGGGAAGCTGGGCGTTGTGGCTGGAACTGCTGGGCACGGGCACGGTCCTGCTGGGGCTTTATGCCCGCCACGCTGCGCGCACCACCTCGCCCCTGCTGGATTTCAGCCTCATGCGCTTTGCCACGTTCCGCATCTCGGTTCTGGCGGGTGCCGCGTCACGCATTGCGGTGGGGTCTCTGCCGTTCCTGCTACCGACCTTCCTGCAGATCGGCACGGGGCTTAATGCCGCGCAAAGCGGTATCGTCACCTTTGTCGCCCCCATGGGCGCCATTATAACCCGCCCGCTGGTACCCGCGGTGCTCAAGCGCTGGGGATTTCGTCGCGTGCTGATGATCAATGGCGTTTCAGCGGCGGTGATCTTCATTCTGATCGCGGGTTTTCAGCCCTGGCAACCGCTCTGGACGCTGTCACTGATCCTGATTGTTGCGGGCGGGGCGCAGGCGGTGCAGTTCACCGCCTATAACACCATTGCCTATGCGGACATTCCCGCCACCCACATGAGTGCGGCCACAAGCCTGTATTCCACCATGCAGCAGATCATGCTTTCAGGCGGGATCTGCGTGGCCGCGGGAACGCTGACCGTCATGGGGAGCCTGCGGGGCCACGCCGAACCGAGCCTGGGCGATTTCTCGGCCGCGTTTTTAGTAACGGGCCTGGTCTCGCTGCTGGCGGCACCGCTTTGTGCCACACTCTTGCCGTCAGCCGGTGCGGATATGAGCGGCAACCGCACTGAACCTGCACCGCGGGGCTGACACGAAGCGGGCCATGGCTCCATGGCTGCCGCCCATCAATTCGCGGGGTGGGTTACATTTTATTATAATTTGGATTTTATGTTGTAAAATCCGGGCACAGACTTGATCTTCTCACCGCGGCCCCGCACAAAAGATATGACGTACGATAGACAAAGTCAGACAATATTTTTCATGATGCCTTGGCAACTCCTGTCTGCCCCTCTGCCCCATAGAATCAGGTAAACGAGAAACGCGCTGCATGGACGAACACAGTCAGGCCACCCCCTCGCCTTCCCCCGTATCCAAACCGCCTGCCACACGCAAAAAACGGCTCCTGCTCGCAGGCGTGGTCCTTGTCGGGGCGTGCGTGCTGGGCTTTGCCTTCCTGCGGCCGCACAGCACCACCAGTTCGCATGGCGGGCGGCACAGCCGTAATAACGCCGCCGCCGACAGTTCCGCCCAGCCGGTCGCGGTCCAGACGGTTCATGCCGGGAACATGCCCGTGGTGCTGACGGAGCTGGGCACTGTGGTGCCCATAACCAACGTTATCGTCCAGACCCGTGTGGATGGTTACCTGACGGATGTGCTCTTCAAGGAAGGGCAGCATGTCCATAAAGGCGATCTGCTGGCCATTATAGACCCCCGCCCCTATCAGGTCCTGCTCGACCAGTACCAGGGGCAGCTCGACAACGCCAAGGCGCAGCTGAACCAGGCCCGGGTCGATAACGCCCGTTACCAGCGCCTGATCAAGCAGGACAGTATCGACGCCAAGACCGCGCGGGACCAGGAGTTCATGGTCCAGCAGCTCGAAGGCACGGTCAAGGCCGATCAGGCCATGGTGGATAACGAAAAACTGCAGCTGATCTACTGCCATATCACGGCACCGGTCGACGGGCGCATCGGCATTCGCGCGGTGGACCGGGGCAATTACATAACGGCCGCACAGTCCGGCGGACTTGCGACTTTGACGCAAATGCAACCGATCTCGGTCATTTTCACGCTGCCGCAGGACCAGTTGCCCGAAGTACTGGAGGAGCTGCAGGCCAGCAAACCGCTTTCGGTCCAGGCCTGGAACAGCGCCAATACCAAAAAAATTGCCGATGGCACCGTCAGCGCCCTGGACAGTTCCATCGACACAGCGACCGGCACCGTGCGCCTGCGCGCGATCTTCCCCAATGCGGATGAGCACCTCTTTCCCAACCAGTTCGTCAATGCGCGGCTGCTGGTCAAGACATTGGACAACGTGCTGCTGCTGCCAGCCACGGCATTGCAGACCGGGCCTACGGGCCAGTTCGTGTATGTCGTCAAGCCTGACAACACGGTGGGCGTACAGCCTGTCACCACCAGCGTGACGGATGGCACCAACACCGTCGTGACAACCGGGGTGAAGGATGGCGATCGCGTGGTAACGGACGGCACCGACCACCTGCGCGACGGGGCCAAGGTCACGATCCCCGACGCTGCGCAGGCTAACGCGCAGAACACCGGGCCAGGCGCATCCCGGTCCGGCGCGGCGCCTGCGTCCTCCCAGGGTGGCGCGACACCGTGAACCCTTCAGCCCTTTTCATACGCAGGCCGGTCGCCACCACCCTGCTGATGCTGGCCATTTTCCTGGTCGGCCTGTTGGGCTACCATTTCCTGCCCGTATCGGCCCTGCCCCAGGTCGACTACCCGACCATTACGGTGCAGACCTTCTACCCCGGCGCAGGCCCCGACGTGATGGAAACATCCGTCACCGCCCCGCTGGAAACCCAGTTCGGGCAGATGCCCGGGCTGGACCAGATGACATCGCGTTCATCCGGCGGGGCGTCCATCATCACGTTGCGCTTCGGGCTGTCCATGTCGATGGACGTGGCTGAGCAGGAAGTGCAGGCCGCCATCAACCAGGCCAACTCCCTGCTGCCGACAGACCTGCCCGCCCCCCCTGTCTACGCCAAGATCAACCCCGCCGACGCGCCCGTGCTGACACTGGGCATTTCATCCTCCACCATCCCCCTGCCTGAGGTGGAAGACTACGTTGATACCCGTCTGGCCCAGAAAATCAGCCAGATTTCAGGCGTGGGGCTGGTCACGCTGTCGGGCGGCAACCGCAAGGCCATACGGGTGCGGGTGAACGTGCCCAAGCTGACGTCCTACGGCATAGACATGGACACGCTGCGCACGACCATAGGCAACGTGAACATCAATTCCCCCACCGGCACGTTCGACGGCCCCAAGCGGGCCGCCACCCTGCGGGTGGATGGCCAGATCACCAATACGGACATGCTGCTCAACCAGGTGATCGCCTATCAGGACAGCGGGCCGGTGCGCGTGCGCGACATCGCCAGCGTGGTGATCGGGGCCGAGAACACGCAACTGGCTGCCTGGGCCAACCTGACGCCCGCTCTGGTCATGAACGTGCAGCGCCAGCCGGGTGCGAACGTCATCCAGGTGGTGGACAACATCAAAGCCGCGCTGCCCGCCCTGCGTGAGACGCTGCCGCCGGGTATCGACATCACGCTCCTGACGGACCGCACGACCACGATCCGCGCGTCGGTGGCTGACGTTCAGCTTGAACTGTTTCTTGCCCTTGTGCTGGTGGTGGCGGTTATTTTCGTCTTCCTGCGTAATATCCCGGCCACCATTATCCCCAGCCTGTCCGTGCCCCTGTCCATTATCGGCACGCTGGCGATCATGTATCTGCTGGGCTTTTCGCTCGACAACCTCTCGCTCATGGCGCTGACCATCGCCACCGGCTTTGTGGTGGACGATGCGATCGTCATGATCGAGAACATCTCGCGCTACGTGGAAGCGGGCGAGGACCGGATGACCGCCGCCCTCAAGGGTGCGGGAGAAATCGGCTTTACCATCATCTCGCTGACGATCTCGCTGATCGCGGTGCTGATCCCGCTTTTGTTCATGAGCGACGTGGTAGGCCGCCTGTTCCATGAATTCGCGCTGACACTGGCCGCGACCATCATTATTTCCGCCGTGGTGTCGCTGACGCTGGTGCCCATGATGTGTGCGCGTATCCTGTCCGAGCGCCCGCATGACACCACGCAGTCCGCAACGTTCTTCCTGCGCATGTCCGCCAGGATGGAAGTCGCGACCGAAAAGCTGATCGCGGGCTATGACCGCATGCTGGACGTGGTGCTGGACCACCGGCGGCTGACACTGGGTGTGGCGGCAGGTACGCTGGTGCTGACGGGCATTCTGGGCTGGTTCATTCCCAAAGGATTTTTTCCCGTGCAGGATACGGGGATCATCCAGGGCATTTCCGTCGCGGAACAGACCATTTCCTTCGACAGCATGAAGGAACACCAGCAGGAACTGGCCCGTGTCCTGCTCAGGGACCCCGACGTTGCCTCTCTCTCGTCCTTTGTGGGGGTGGACGGGCAGAATGCGACGCTCAACCAGGGCCGTTTCCTGATCAACCTCAAACCCCATGATGAACGCAGCGCCACCGCGACACAGATCGCCCAGCGGCTGGAGCAGGAAACGGCACAGGTGCCGGGCATCAGGCTGTATATGCAACCCGTGCAGGACCTCTCGCTCGATACCACGGTCACCGCCACGCAATACCAGTTCCTGCTCGAAAACCCCGACTACAACGCATTCAAGACCTGGGTGCCCAAGCTGATCGAACGCCTCCAGGCCGAGCCATCCCTTATGGATGTCACATCGGACCTGCAGGCCGCGGGGCTTGTCGCCCGTGTGACGCTGGACCGCTCAACCGGGGCACGGTACTCGATCACCCCCCAGACAGTGGACAACGTGCTGTATGACAGCTTTGGCCAGAGGCAGATCTCCACCATCTACACCCAGGCCAACCAGTACCGCGTCATTCTCGAAGCCGATCCGCGCTTTCAGGGTTCCCTGTCATCGCTCGACCAGCTTTACCTGCCCGGTATCAGCGGCAACGCGGGGGAAAGTTCATCCGGCCCCACCCGCTCGCCCACGTCGGGGCTGGTGCCGCTGGCCGCCGTCACCAAGGTCACGCGTGAAACCGCCCCCCTGCTGCTGACCCATTTCGGGCAGTTCCCCGCCACCACCATTTCCTTCAACATCCGCCCCGGCTACGCGCTGGGAGATGCAACGGCCGCCATCCGCCGGGTGGAAAAGGAGATCGGCCTGCCCTCCGCCTTCCAGACATCGTTCCAGGGAACGGCAGCGGCCTTCGAGGGGTCGCTGGGGAACGAGATGTTCCTGGTCGTGGCGGCCCTTGTCGCGGTCTATATCGTGCTGGGCGTTCTGTACGAAAGCTTCATCCACCCGATCACGATCCTGTCCACCCTGCCCTCGGCCGCCATCGGTGCGCTGCTGACCCTGATGATCGCGGGGGCCGGGCTGGATGTCATGGGCATTATCGGCATTGTGCTGCTGATTGGCATCGTCAAGAAAAACGCCATCATGATGATCGACTTCGCGCTGGAAGCCGAGCGCGAGCATGGCATGGACTCCCTGCAATCCATCCGCACAGCCGCGACATTGCGTTTTCGTCCCATTCTCATGACAACGCTGGCCGCCATGCTGGGGGCGGTGCCCATGGTCATCTCGAACGGGACGGGTTCGGAACTGCGCTTTCCGCTGGGGCTGGCCATTATCGGCGGACTTGCCCTGTCGCAGTTGCTGACCCTGTTCACAACCCCGGTCATTTACCTCACGCTCGACACCTGGGCGCATAAGTGGAAGCTGCGCCACCCCGCCCCCCCCACCCAACCCACGACAGGGCCCGCCGGGTCGTGAGTATCAGCCGGTTTTTCATCGACAGGCCGGTCGCCACCATCCTGCTGGCCATGGCGCTGGTCCTTGCGGGGATACTGGGCTACCGCAGCCTGCCGGTCTCGGACCTGCCCAATGTGGACCTGCCCGTGATCCAGATCCAGGCGCGCCAGCCCGGCGGCTCGCCCGAGGAAGTGGCCAGCGCCGTGGCCGCGCCCCTTGAGCGCCATCTGGGCCAGATTGCCGATGTCACGGAAATGACATCGCAGTCCTCGGACAGCCAGACGCGCATCACGCTGCAGTTCTCGCTCAACCGCGACATCAACGGGGCCGCGCGGGATGTGGAAGCGGCCCTCCAGGCCGCGCGGGCGGACATGCCCTCCACCCTGAGGCAGAACCCCAGCTACCGTAAAGCCAACCCCAACGGCGCGCCGATCCTGATCTTTACCCTGACATCGGCCACCCATACCCGTGCGCAGCTGTACGATTACGCCACCAACGTGCTGCTGCAGCACCTGTCCTCCATCGAGGGGGTGGGTCAGGTCGATATCAGCGGCAGCGCCCTGCCCGCCGTCCGGGCCGAAATCAACCCCCTGCCCCTGTTCCGCTACGGAATCGGGTTTGAAGATATTCGCGCGGCCCTGGCCTCGGCCAATGCCCATACACCCAAGGGGATCATAGACCAGGACGGCATGCGCTATACCCTGGACACGAACGACCAGGTGAGCGAGGCACAGGGCTACCGCGACCTGGTTATTGCATGGCGCAACAGCCGCCCCGTGCGGCTGGCCGACGTGGCGGACGTGCATGACAGCGTGGAAGACCTGCGCAATGCCGGGTACTATAACGGCCAGCCTTCCATTATTGCCGTAGCCTTCGCCCAGTCCGGGGCCAACGTGATCCGCACGGTCGATCAGATCAACGCGCAGTTGCCCATGCTCAAATCCGCCCTGCCCGGCGGGGTGGACCTGCATGTGGCTCTGGACCGCTCGCTCACCATCCGGGCCGCGCTGGCGGACACCCAGCTTACACTCATCATTTCCGTGGTGCTGGTGGTGCTGGTGGTGCTGTTCTTCCTGCATTCGGCGCGCATGACGCTGATCCCCGCCGTGGTGGTGCCAACCTCCATCGTGGCAACGTTCGGGTTCATGGCGCTGTGCGGGTTTTCGCTGGACAACATGTCCCTCATGGCGCTGACGGTCTCCACCGGGTTTGTGGTGGATGACGCCATTGTCGTGACCGAAAACATTGCACGCTATATCGAACAGGGCCTCCACCCGCGTGACGCCGCCATCCGGGGCAGCAGCGAGGTTGCCTTTACGGTCACATCCATTTCCATCTCGCTGGTGGCGGTGTTCCTGCCCATCATGCTCATGGAAGGCATGGCAGGGCGCCTGTTCCACGAATTCGCCATGACCATCACCCTCACCATCATGATCTCGCTGGTGCTGTCGCTGACCCTGACCCCCATGATGGCGGCGTACCTGCTCCGCCCCTCTGCCGGGCAGGCCGAACGCACCACGGGCTGGGCACGGGCCTACGGTGCCGTCACAACCGCCATCCTGCGCTTTCTGGACATGGTGCAGGCCGGTTACGCGCGCTCGCTGGATGTCGCCCTGCGCCATACCGGGCTGGTCCTGTGCAGCATACCCGCGACACTGGTGCTGATCGTGGCGCTGTTCATACAGATGCCCAAGGGTTTTTTCCCCGTCGAGGACACGGGCATCATGATGGGGCACCTGATGGGCGATCAGTCCGTGTCCTTTGCCGCGCTGACAGAAAAACTGACCGGTGTGCAGAATGTCCTGATCCATGACCGGGACGTGCAGAGCGTGTCATCCTTTATCGGCGGGCGCGGTTCATCCAACCAGGCCAACCTGTTTCTCCAACTCAAGGACAAGTCCGAGCGCACCGACACGCCGACGGACCTGATCGCCCGCGTCAACCACAAGCTGCGCAACCTGGTGGGCGCGCAGTTTTTCCTTATGGAGCCGGGCAGTATCCGCATGGGGGCGCGGCAGAGCAACGCGGCCTACCAGTATTCGCTTGCCGGCAGCGACGCGACCAGCCTTTACCAGTGGACAGACAGGCTGCTGGCTGCCCTGCGCACCCACCCCGAACTGACGGACCTGTCCTCGGACGTGCAGGAAGGCGGCAGTGCCATCAACACCCAGATCGACCGCGACACGTCATCGCGGGTGAACATCACGCCGCAGCTTCTGTCCAACACCCTGTATGACGCGTTCGGCCAGCGCGCGGCCTCGGTCATCTACAACCGGCTGAACCAGTACCGTGTCATTATGGAAGCGGACCCCGCCAAATGGTCCAACCCGGACACGCTCAAACAGATCTGGATCAGTGTCGCCGGCGGGTCGGCCGGGGGCGGCACCAAGTCGAACACCATCCGGGTCAGAAACGCGTCCGACACCACTACGGCCAGCACGTCCACCAGCCAGAGCGCGCTGTCCTTTAAAAACCAGATCGCCAACGCCCTTGCGGGTGGGGCTGGCGCCTCCAACGGGTCGGCGGTCAGCACCGCGTCGGAATCCATGGTCCCGCTCACCCTTGTCTCGGCCCTGGTGCCCACGCACACCCCGCTGTCGGTCAACCACGAGGGCATGGCCGTGGCGGCAACCATTTCGTTCAATCTGGCCAAGGGTGTTTCGCTGGGGCAGGCCACCCAGATCATCAACGCCACGCGCGTCGGCCTGCATATGCCTGATACGATACAGGGCAGTTTTGCGGGGAATGCCGCGCAGTTCCAGAAATCGGTCAACAACGAACCCCTGCTGATCCTGGCGGCACTGGTTGCGGTCTATGTCACGCTGGGCATCCTGTACGAAAGCTACGTCCACCCGCTGACAATCCTGTCCACGCTGCCATCGGCCGGTGTCGGGGCCCTGCTTGCGTTGCAGATGGCGGGGGAGGAATTCTCCCTTATCGCGCTGATCGGGGTTATCCTGCTGATCGGCATCGTCAAGAAAAACGCCATCATGCTGGTCGATTTCGCGATTACGGCCGAGCGCGAAGGCGGGCAGACACCGCTTGACGCCATACGCACAGCCTGCCTGCTGCGCTTTCGCCCCATCATCATGACCTCGGCTGCCGCCGCGCTGGGGGCAACCCCGCTCATTATCGCCCATGGATACGGGTCCGAACTGCGCCGCCCCCTGGGCATTGCCATTGTGGGCGGGCTGATTGTCAGCCAGGCGCTGACCCTTTACACCACGCCGGTCATTTACCTCACGCTCGACAGATTACGGCTGCGAGCCCTGAACCTGCGCCTTCGCCCGTTTTTTTTCCGCACCACCAAGCAGGATAGCTGATGCCTTCGTCATCTTTCTTTTCGTTTCGTGCCGGCTTCTGGTGCATTGGCACGCTGCTGACGCCGCTGGCCCTGACCGGGTGCATGGTAGGCCCGGACTACAAGCGGCCCACGGCTATTATTTCTCCCCAGTTCAAGGAACTGCGGCCCGCCCCCGGCTGGGACTACGCCAGACCGCAGCAGGCCAGCCTGCCCAAAGGGGCGTGGTGGACGATCTATAACGACCCGATGCTGAACACGCTGGAAGCACAGGTCGAGATCAACAACCAGAATGTCGCGCAGTATGAGGCCCGTTACCGCAACGCCCGCGCGACCATCAACGCCGTGCGCGCGCAGCTTTTCCCCACGCTTAGCGGCGCGCTCTCCTTCAACCGCCAAAGCTCGGGTCGGGGGTCGCGCTCTTCGGGCACCATCATCAATTATGGCAACACGGCATCCAGTGTCGCATCCAATTCGACCGAGAACACCTATGCCATGGGCCCCACCGCATCATGGGATCTGGATCTGTGGGGCAAGATCCGCCGCCAGATCCAAGCGCAGGTGACAGAAGCCCAGGCCAGTGCGGCGGACCTTGCCAATGCCAGGCTGTCCTACCAGGTCCAGCTTGCCACGGCCTATTTCAATATGCGTTATCAGGACAGCCTGCGCGATCTGCTGAACCGCAACGTGGCGTTTTACGAACGCTCCTACCAGATCACCCAGAACCAGTATAACGCCGGCACCGCCGACCCCACCACGCTCATGCAATCCAAAACCCAGCTTGAACAGACCCGGGCCCAGGCCATTGCCACCGACGCGGCCCGTGCGCAGTACGAGCACGCCATTGCCATCCTGATCGGCAAGCCCCCGGCGGAGGTCTCGATCCCGCGCGGCGCCCTGCCCCGCGCCATTCCGCCCATTCCCGTTGCCGTGCCGTCGCAACTGCTTGAGCGCAGGCCCGATATCGCCGCCGCCGAACGCCGGATGGAAGAATATAACGCCCAGATCGGTGCGGCCATCGCGGCTTTCTACCCCGATGTAAAGCTGACGGCCTCCTACTCCTACAGTGGTGACCCTGTGGGCTCGCTCGTCCAGGTTGCCAACCGAATCTGGTCGCTGGGCGCATCTGCCACCGAAACCCTGTTTTCCGGCGGGTCAAGAACAGCCGCCGTGCGGGAAGCCAACACCAATTACGACTATTATACCGCCGCCTACCGCCAGACAGTGCTGACCGCCCTGCAGGAGGTTGAAGACCAGCTTGCCAACCTGCGGGTGCTGGCAGACCAGGCCACCCAGCAGGCCGTAGCGCTTGACGCTGCCACCCGTGCCGCCAGTATTGCGTTCAACCAGTATATGGCGGGTACGCAAATCTATACCACGGTCATCACCGCCGAAGTCACGGCCCTGTCCAATGCCCAGACCGCCCTGTCGATCCAGCAAAGCCGCATGCTGGATTCAATCAGCCTGATCAGCGCACTGGGTGGCGGATGGAATGCATCGGAACTGCCCAGCAAAAGCGAAATGCAGACCGACAACCCGTTCCTGCCGTCCTTTATCCAGAAAGACAAAAATTAACCCGGGCACCGCCTGAGCGGTACCCGGGTTAGCCCGGCTTTTTACCTGATGTGTTGAAAAACCCACTGCATTGCCTGCCCTGCTGTTGACACAAGGGCAGGCAACAGGGGGTTTGCCCCCGGCCCGTTCTATTTCATGACCGCGCGGCCGAATAACAGGGCGAACACGAGAAACGCCACGAACAGAATAATTGCCAGGAAAAACAGGATTTTCGCCACTCCTGCGGCTGCGGATGAAATACCGCCAAATCCGAACACACCCGCGACAAGAGAGACGACAAGAAAAAATAAAGCCAGTTTCAACATGCGAGACAGCCTCCTGTTTTTCCCCCGCCTTACCCCGTGGGGTTGCAGCAGGACCAGTTATTGACGGCGTTTCAGCAAGGCCCCGGCCAGGAAGCCCGCGAAAGCGGTGGTTGCAAGAGCAAGGCCCGGCTGGTCGATCACGACATCCCTCAACGCCTCGGTCGCGGCGGAACGTGACGTGGGGTGCAGAGCGTCGTAACTGTCCAGCCGACTGAAGAGCCCCTCTACCCCATCCTGCACACTTCCAATGCCTTCTTCCAGCATATAATGACTTTTACGATCAGCGCTCATTTGAAAAACGTCCTTCCACACAAGGGTTTAGGGGCAGCCCCTGCCCTTCGGGACCAGTCCGCACCCAGGCAGCCTGCCTCAAAACGCTTCTTCCCTAGATTTCGGCCGAACGCCAATAGGGCGCGCCACCCGGGTCGGGCTCGCCACCGATCATGGCACGCAGCCGTGCGGCATAGGTTCTGAAAGCCGACGCATCGGGGCTGCGATCAGGCAGGTTGAGAATAATCTCGCCTGTTATATGGGCTGACGGTGTTCCCGCAAGAACCACAACACGGGTCGCCAGTCGCAAGGCTTCCTCTATGTCATGGGTCACGAACAGGACTGTCTTGCGCGTCTGTGCCCAGATCCGGGCGAGTTCATCCTGCAAGCCGCTGCGGGTGATGGGGTCCAGAGCGCCGAAGGGTTCATCCATCAGCAGTAGATCGGGGTCCACGGTCAAGGCCCGGGCCACGCCCACACGTTGTCTCTGCCCACCTGAAAGCCGCCGGGGCCACCGCGTAGCCTCGCTCTCCAGTCCGACAAGTTGCAACGCCTTTATCGCCCTGTCGCGCCGTGCGGCTCCGTTAAGCCCCAGCCCTTCAAGCCCGAATTCCACATTTCGCATGACTGAACGCCACGGCATCAGCCGCGCATCCTGGAACACCATGGCCCGGTGGCGCCGTCCGCCTTCCACCTGGGCAGAGCCCCCTTTGCAGGCACTCCCGCCAACTGTGCCTTCCGTCGGGTGGACCAGCCCCATCAGAACGCGCAGGAGCGTGGACTTGCCCACCCCCGAAGGCCCCAGAACAGCCACGAACTCGCCATGCCGCAGAGTGAGACTGACATCGCGGAAAACAAAGTGCTTTCCGCCATCATGCGAAAACCCCACCCTATCCAGGCGGGCCACCACATCGGCATCGCTCATGGCTGCCACCTGAGCACCCGGTTGCGAATGAGACCGAACAGAAAATCGGTAATTGCGTACAACAAAGCCATGGTCAGCATGTAAACGACGACCACGTCCGTCGCCAAGAGGCTGGAGGCCTGCATCATCCGCGCACCAATACCGGGCACACCGAAAAGCTCCGCCGCGACAACGGACATCCATCCCTGGCCAAGCCCGGTTCGCAGCCCTGCCATCAGGCCCGGGGCCGAGGCTGGCAGCACAACCTTGAACAGGCGTCCACCAAAACTGCCATGCCCGAAGGCCGCCGAAAGTTCGAACAGTTCCGGGTCTACCCCGCGCACTGCGCTGTGGGCCGCATAGAAATTGATCCAGAAAACCGAAATCGCGATCACGAATGTCGCACCGGCCGTATTCAAGCCAAACCACAGAATCGCAAACGGCACCCAGGCCAGCCCTGGCACCGGCCGCAGCAACCGCACCACGCCTTCGAGCAGATTATCCAGCACAGCCCCCATGCCGCACAGAATACCCATGGCAGCGCCCAGAACCGAACCGATCAGCAGGCCCAGGCAATAATGGTGCAGGCTGTCCAGAATAGCCTGCTGCCAGAAACCGCCCCGGATTTCCGCCAGCCAGGCTGGCCCCAGATCGCTGGGGGCGGGAACCATGCCGGCAGGCAGGGCCCCCATACGCACGGCCACTTCCCAGCCGCCGAAAAAAAGCACCAGCCCGAGAAGGCTCAGCCCAATCCGAGCCGGTCGCTGCAATCCTTCTCTCACTGCTGGCCCTGCCGCCATAACGTAAGATCAAACAGGTCTTCCACGGGCTGTTCCTGCCGCAACAGACCCTGAGCGACCTCAAAAGCCTGAAGCTCCTTGACAGACCCGGCAATGCGATTTGGGTCGCTCACAAAATCCGGCGCCGAACGCTCCAGTGCCTTTTTCATGATCTCGTCGCTCAGCAAACCGCCGCCCAGCGCCTTTTGCACATACGGCACAGCATCATCGGGCTTTTGGGCAAGCAACGTCGTTGCCCGCACGAAAAGCGTTGTCAGCGTCTTAGCCCACGCCTGACGTTCAGGCGCATTCGGGCGAACGATGGCCAGAACCGAACCGGGCTGATCGGGCATCATCTCATGTCCGGTCGCGAAAATGCGAGCGTCCGGAACACGCGCGGTCACGACTGTTACCGCCGGTTCACGCAGCACGGCGGCATCCACCGCCCCGGCCAGAAAAGCCTGCTGTGCCGCATCGATATCCAACCCTACAATGGATGCAACGGTATTAAGGTCCGTTACGCCAAGCTGCTTCTTCAGCCAGTAACGCGCCAATGTATCCGGCACCGAGCCGGGTGGCTGTGCCGCCAGACGCACGACATGCCCTTGCGTCTTGCTGAACTGCGTCAACGCATCCTTCATGCCCTGTGTCGAAAGCCCGCCCGATCCGGCCCCCTGTGGCACGGCGGCCGCCAGCGCACCACGCGCCACGACAGAAAGTTCATCGATCGAGCCCACGGCCACGACCTTCACATCCACGCCATGCGCACGAGCCTGCAAGAGCGGCAGAACGCCAGCCACATATGCGTCGATCCGACCCGACACAAGCGCCTGAATAGCCTGCGGACCGGAGGTAAAACGTACAAGCTGCACATCCAGCCCGGCCTGCTTCGCCCAGCCCATGCCATCCAGAACGAAAAGCGCAGAAGACCCAAGAACCGGAATATAACCAACCCGGACGGTCTCGTTTGCCTCGGCCCGACCCGACACCCCTGCCGCCAACAGGCTTACACCGACAAGCAGCTTCAGAAATAAACGTCTCATACCATTACCACCCCGCCCTGGCAGGCTATATACACACCACACATCGTGGGCTTCCAGCCTATCTCACACTCAATATGTGTGAAAATATAAAATTTCCTCTGTTTTTAAGAATTTACCGTGTTTCCACCATTCAAAATCGCCTGAACATAAAAAAAGCTGGCCCGATATTTCGAGCCAGCTTTTCCAAAAGCGAAACTGGAGCCAGATCAGGCCGCCAGGTCCTGCTTGTCTTCCACTTCCGGGCGGGGGCCGCTGTCCTGGCCCTTCGCGCTGACGTCGCGATCCACCAGTTCGATCAGCGCCATCGGAGCCGCGTCACCATAGCGCACGCCAGCACGCAGAACGCGCGTGTAACCGCCCGAGCGGGCCTTGTAGCGTTCGGCGATCGCTGCAAACAGCTTCCGAACGATCACATCGTCACGCAGCAGAGCATGGGCCTGACGACGGGCATGCAGATCGCCACGCTTGCCGAGCGTGATCAGTTTTTCCACCACAGGGCGAAGTTCCTTCGCCTTGGGCAGGGTGGTCGTGATCTGCTCGTGCTTGATCAGAGCCACAGCCATGTTGCGGAACATGGCTGCACGATGGGAAGAAGTAACGCCGAGCTTCCTGCCGGCAATACGGTGACGCATGGTTCAGTTCCTAGATGTCTTAAAAGTTGGCTTAAAACGGCTCATCAAGCCGCTTGGCCAGCTCTTCGATATTTTCCGGCGGCCAGGCCGGCACGTTCATACCCAAGGACAGCCCCATGGACGTCAGAACTTCCTTGATTTCGTTCAGGGACTTGCGGCCAAAGTTCGGCGTGCGCAGCATTTCCTGCTCACTCTTCTGAACCAGATCCCCGATATAGATAATGTTGTCGTTCTTCAGGCAGTTCGCACTCCGCACCGACAGCTCAAGTTCGTCGACCTTGCGCAGCAGATTGCGGTTGAACGGCAGATCATCTTCCGGCTCATCGGCCTGTACCGGACGCGGCTCGTCAAAGTTGATGAAGAGCTGGAGCTGGTCCTGCAGAATACGCGCGGCCAGAGCCACAGCGTCTTCCGGCGTTACCGCACCATTCGTCTCAACCGTCAGCAGCAGCTTGTCATAATCAGTGACCTGACCAACACGGGTCGGCTCCACCTTGTAGGACACGCGCTTGACCGGGGAATAGATCGCATCGACCGGGATCAGACCGATCGGCGCATCTTCCGGGCGGTTCGACGCCGCGGCAACATACCCCTTGCCGGTGTTGACGATAAATTCCATGCCAAGCTTCACGCCGTCATCCAGCGTGCAGATCACCAGATCAGGGTTCATGATCTCGATGTCATGACCGGTCTGGATCTGGCCGGCACGAACTTCGCCGGGGCCGGTTGCCGTCAGCACCATGCGCTTGGGCCCTTCGCCGTGCATGCGCAACGCCAGCTGCTTGATGTTCAGAACGATGTCGGTGACATCCTCACGCACACCCGCAACGGACGAGAACTCATGCAGCACGCCATCGATCTGCACCGCAGTGACCGCAGCGCCCTGAAGGGACGACAGCAGCACCCGCCGCAGCGCATTGCCCAGCGTCATACCGAAGCCGCGTTCCAGAGGCTCCGCCACAACCGTTGCGATACGGGCGGGCTCGACACCGGATTCAACTTCAAGCTTCTCTGGCTTGATCAGAGATTGCCAGTTTTTCTGAAGGACCAAGGTACCGGCCTTTCAATAGGAAAAATTACCGCAAGGCAGCAATTTCTCTGAAGTGGACACAACAACCGAAAAGCGGCCCCTGCGCTCGGGGCCGCCTTCCCGCTCAGGCGTTAGACGCGACGGCGCTTGCGCGGCCGGCAGCCATTATGCGGGACCGGCGTCATATCACGAATGGACGTAATGGTGAAACCAACAGCCTGCAGTGCCCGCAGAGCGCTCTCACGCCCCGAACCAGGACCGGAAACTTCGATCTCGAGCGTTTCCATGCCGTGTTCGCGCGCCTTGCGGCCGGCGTCCTCGGCAGCAACCTGCGCCGCATACGGCGTGGACTTGCGTGACCCCTTGAAGCCCTGAGCACCAGCGGACGACCAGGAGATAGCATTCCCCTGCGCGTCCGAGATGGTGATCATGGTGTTGTTGAATGTGGAGAGCACGTGCGCCACGCCAGAAATAATGTTCTTACGTTCTTTTTTGCGAACACGCGGTGTTGCGGCTTTCGCCATGTCTTTTCTACCTCAGCCCGTGCCCGGATCCTGCATATGCAGGCCGGGCTTTTAGCAAAAATTGGGTTAACGCGTGACTTTCTTCTTACCGGCGATCGCCACGGCCTTACCCTTGCGGGTGCGGGCGTTCGTGTGGGTCCGCTGGCCATGCACCGGCAGACCGCGACGGTGGCGCAGGCCACGGTAGCAACCCAGGTCCATCAGGCGCTTGATGTTCATCGCGACTTCACGGCGAAGATCGCCTTCCACGCGGTAATCGCCGTCGATCACTTCGCGCAGCTTCTGGATTTCGTCGTCGCTCAGCTCGTTCACGCGCTTGGCTTCGGAGATGCCCGTCGCCTTGCAGATGTCCACAGCCCTTGTTGCGCCAATCCCGTAAATATACTGAAGCCCGATGACAACCCGCTTGGTGGTCGGGACATTCACGCCGGCAATACGTGCCACGCCTTATACTCCTGTTCGCTCGCCATGTCGGCGAACGGCTCATAGCCCTTCGCTGGGCAAATTTCACTTGGTGGCCGCGAGATATACCGACCACCGGCACAAGTCAACGAAAACTGTTCACTTCTTCGTGAGCGCGTGGCTTTCCCCAAGCGCTGCTTCGATTTCCGCCGTGACCCCGGCAGCGGGAAGCATCCCGTTTATCGTGTGAAGAAGACCCATTTTTTCATAAAACGGTAGAATCGGCGCCGTCAGCTTCCGATACTCTTTCAAACGCTCCACTACCGTTTCACGCTTGTCGTCAGCCCGACGTTTGAACTCATGGCTACCGCAGGCATCGCACACACCGGCATGCTGGGGCGGGTTCGAAACGTCATTGTAAGTCCGGCCGCAATTCGCGCACGTAAAACGACCGGAAATCCGATCGGCCAGTATCTCCTCATCGACGTTCAGGAACAGCACGACATCAATGCCCTTCCCGTCCGCCTTGAGCATCTGGTCCAGTTCCTCGGCCTGCGCCACGGTGCGTGGAAACCCGTCGAGGATGAACCCCGTCTGGCAGTCCGGCTGGGCGATACGATCCTTGAGCATGGCAATGATCAGCGCATCCGGCACCAGCTTGCCAGCATGCATCAATGCCTTCGCTTCCTCTCCGATCGCAGAACCGCTGGCGACTTCCGCACGCAGCATGTCGCCGGTCGAGATCTGCACCAGGCCGTAGCGCTCTTCCAGCAGCTTGGACTGAGTACCTTTGCCCGCGCCGGGAGGCCCCAGAAAAATGATGTTCATCGCCGGATAATCCTCTGCTTCCTCGCCCCACGTCCCTTGCGCATCAACCCCTGGTACTGGTGCGCGACCAGATGGGACTGGATCTGCGTCACCGTATCGATAGTGACCGAGACAATAATGATCAGGCTTGTCCCGCCAAAATAGAACGGCACGTTATAGTGACTGATCAGAATTTGCGGCAGAAGACACACAGCCACCATGTAAGCAGCGCCTATGGTCGTCAGGCGGGTCAGGATCCGGTCGAAATACGATGCCGTCGCAGCACCGGGCCGCACACCGGGTATAAACCCACCCTGCTTGCGCAGGTTATCCGCAGTCTCTGCCGGGTTGAACGTCACAGCAGCATAAAAGTAAGAAAAGAAGATGATCATCAGCGCGTAGAACAGCATATAAAGCGGCTGCCCCTGCCCGAGTTCTTCCCCCAGGAAGGAGACCCAGCCAGGCAGCGATTTTCCGTTCATCAGCCCCGCCAGTGTCACTGGAATAAGCAACACGGATGACGCGAAAATTGGCGGAATGACACCGGCCGTGTTCACCTTGAGCGGCATATGCGTGGTGTCGCCACCGAACATCCGCTGCCCCATCTGGCGCTTGGGGTACTGGATCACCACACGCCGCTGTGCCTGCTCCATGAAGACGATGAACATGATCGTCACCGCGGCAAGAACCAGAAACAGCAAGACGAAAATGGGTGATAGCGCGCCGGTGTAGCCCAGTTCGAAAAGACTGGCCAAAGCATGCGGCAGATTGGCGACAATACCCGCAAAAATAATCAGGGATATGCCGTTGCCGACCCCTCGCGATGTAATCTGTTCACCCAGCCACATCAGGAACATCGTTCCACCGACAAGAGCGGTCACACAGGTCACCAGGAACAATGGCCCTGGATTGACCACCGCAGCCCCGCTTTGCACGTTCTCCAGCCCCAGGGCTATGCCATAGGCTTGGAAGACCGCGATCAGAACGGTCAGGTAACGCGTATAGGCGTTAAGTTTCTTGCGCCCCGACTCCCCTTCCTTCTTGAGTGATTCAAGAGAGGGAATGGCAGTCGACATCAACTGCACGATAATCGACGCTGAAATATACGGCATGATATTCAAGGCGAACACCGTCATGCGCCCAAGCGCACCACCGGTGAACATGTTGAACATGCCCAGAATACCGCCCTGATGCTGCGCAAGCAGCTGCCCCATAACGGTGGCGTCCACTCCGGGAACCGGAATGTAAGTGCCAAGCCGATAAACAATAAGCGCACCCAGCGTGAACCAGATCCGCTTCTTGAGTTCAGTTGCCTTGGCGAACGAGCCGACGTTGAAGTTGGCAGCCAGTTGTTCGGCCGCGGAAGCCATGCATCCGTCCTTTCACACAAACAGCGCCACCACGAGGTGTGGCGACGCTGGCATGTCGGCCCGAAAAATCCGGGCCGCATTTCCGATACGAACAGGAAAAAGGGAGAACAGTTACGATGACCGTTCTCCCCTGCCCATAATCAGGAGGCGCTGGCTTCTACCGCCGGGGCCGCCAGCAGCGTGATGCTGCCACCGACCTTTTCGATAGCCGCCCGAGCAGACGCGGAAACGCCCGACACTTCGAACGTCACGCTCTGTGTCAGTTCGCCTTCACCCAGGATACGCACACCGGCGTATTTGCCGGTACCGACCAGGCCAGCCTTCTTGAGAGCATCTTCCGTTACCGGAGCGGCGTTCTCAAGCTTGCCATCCGCCAGAGCCTGTTCGATCGCACCAAGGTTTACAGGCGCGTAAACCTTACGGAAGATGTTCTTGAAACCGCGCTTGGGCAGACGACGATAAATGGGAAGCTGACCGCCTTCAAACCCGTTCAGGGACACACCCTCACGCGCTTTCTGGCCTTTCACACCCTTACCGGAGGTCTTGCCCTTGCCGGAACCGATACCGCGCCCAAGGCGCTTCTTGCGGTAGCGAGAGCCTTCGTTATCGCGAAGTTCATTCAGTTTCATGTCAATCCTCCACCTTCACCAGGTGGGCTACCTTGCGGACCATACCCCGCGTAGACGGGGTATCTTCCAGAACCTTTTCGCGACCGATCTTGTTCAGACCGAGCCCGATCAGGGTTTCTTTCTGGCCAGGCTTGCGACCGTTGCCGGACGCGAGCTGCGTGACCTTGAAGGTTTTCTTCTCAGACATCAGCAGCCTCCCCACCGGCAGCCTGATCGCGCTTGCCGAAAATCTCAGCGACCTTCTTGCCACGACGGTTTGCAACAGCGCGGGGGCTGGCGCAACGCGTCAGGGCATCGAACGTCGCCTTGACCATGTTGTGGGGGTTCCGTGTCCCAAGGGACTTGGCCACCACGTCATTGATCCCGAGGCTTTCAAACACGGCGCGCATCGGTCCACCAGCAATGATACCCGTCCCGGCTTCCGCCGAGCGCAGGATCACCTTACCGGCACCGAAATGACCAGCCACGTCATGATGCAGCGTGCGCCCTTCTTTCATGGGCACGCGGATCATGGCGCGCTTGGCGCGTTCAGTCGCCTTGCGGATCGCTTCAGGCACTTCACGGGCCTTGCCAGCGCCAAAGCCTACACGCCCTTTCTGATCGCCAACGACGACCAGAGCAGCGAAGGCAAAGCGCCGACCACCCTTAACAACTTTCGCGACGCGATTGATGGTAACCAGCTTGTCTACCAGTTCATCAGCTTCGCGCTCACGCTCACGGCCGCCACGACCGCCTTCTCTTGGTTCACGAGCCATTGCGTGATCCTTTCCTCAGAAGGAGAGACCGCCCTCACGGGCCGCCTCCGCCAGGGCCTTCACACGCCCGTGATAAAGATAAGACCCACGGTCGAAAACAACCTGGGAAACGCCAGCCGCAACGGCACGCTGCGCAACCAGCTTGCCAACAGCACCGGCGCTGTCCTGCGTTGCGCCGGTTTTGAGTCCAGCGCGCAGTTCCTTATCCAGCGTAGACGCCGAAGCGAGAGTAAGACCCTGCGCGTCGTCGATAACCTGAGCGTAAATATTCTTGCCAGACCGGAAGACCGACAGACGAGGACGGCCACCAGCCTTGCGGCGAAGCTGGAAACGAAGGCGTGCGCGCCGCCGGTTCCGCAATTCCTGCTGAGTGCTCATTATTTCTTCTTGCCTTCCTTGCGACGAATGGTCTCCGTATCGTAACGCACGCCCTTGCCCTTATAGGGTTCCGGCTTGCGGTAGCTACGAATATCCAGCGCCACCTGACCCACACGCTGCTTATCAATCCCCTCCACCACAACGGCGGTCGGCCGCGGTGTGGAAATCTTGATACCAGCCGGGATCGGATAGACCACGTCGTGGGAAAAACCGAGATTAAGCACCAGATTGGAGCCCTGCACGGCCGCGCGATAACCCGTGCCATTGATTTCCAGGGTCTTGGAGAACCCTTCGGAAACACCTTTGACAGCAGATGCAATCAACGCGCGTGTGGTACCCCACATCATGCGAGCCTGACTGGCTGTACCGATCGGCTGCACAACAACCTTGCTATCCTGCAACTCGGCAGTGACATGCGAGGAAATCGGCAGGGACAACTCACCCAGCTTGCCTTTGACCTTGAACAGGCCATCCACGATGGAAACGCTGACCCCTGCCGGCACGTCCACGGGATACTTGCCTACACGTGACATGTATGTATCCCCCTTAGAATACGCGGCAGAGGACTTCGCCGCCAACATTGGCGGCCCGTGCCTCTACATCGGACAGAACACCACGCGGCGTGGACAGGATGGAAACACCCAGTCCGGCGCGAACGCGCGGCAGTTCCTTGATTTTCGAATAAACGCGACGACCAGGGCGCGAAACGCGCTGGATTTCGCGAATCACAGGCTCACCTTCGGCATATTTCAGCTCGATGTGAAGCTGAGCGATACCCTTGCGGATTTCCTCACGCTTGTAGCCACGAATATAACCCTCGCGCTGCAGCGCCTCAAGCACATTGGCACGCAGGCTGGATGCCGGAGCCACGCAAGAGTTATGACGCGCACGCTGAGCGTTACGAATACGGGTGAGCATATCACCCAACGGATCAGAAAGTGACATGTCCCGCCCTTACCAGCTTGCTTTCACCACTCCCGGAATCTGGCCGGTAGACGCCAGATCACGGAAAGCGATACGACACAGCTCGAACTTGCGGTAGTTACCGCGAGAACGACCGGTCAGCTTGCAACGCAGCCGAACGCGCACGCGAGAGCCGTTGCGCGGCAGTTCAGCCAGTTTCAGGGACGCGTCAAACCGGTCTTCCACGGGCAGAGACCGATCCATTACGATATTCTTGAGAGCAGTACGCTTCTCTTTATCCCGTGCCGCCATGCGCGCGCGCTTCGCATTACGCAGGATGGCAGATGTTTTAGCCATACAACTTTACCTCCGGAACCCTTCGAAAACCTTCGATGGTTTTCCAAGATCACACAATTAAGCCAGCCTGTATCACCCCACGAAGGGAAGATCAAATGCCTTCAGCAGAGCCTTGGCTTCCGCATCGGTTTTAGCGCTGGTTACAAACACGACGTCCATGCCGCGCACATCATCCACCTTGTCGTAATCGATTTCGGGGAAGATGATCTGCTCTTTCAGGCCCAGAGCGAAGTTGCCACGACCATCAAAGCCCTTCGTCGCAGGCAGGCCGCGGAAGTCGCGGATACGCGGCATGGCGATCGTCACCAGGCGGTCGAGGAATTCGTACATCCTGACCCGACGCAGCGTCACCTTGCAGCCGATCGGCAGACCTTCACGGATCTTGAAACCCGCGATCGCCTTCTTAGCCAGCGTCTTGACGGGCTTCTGGCCCGCAATCAGCGTCATTTCCGCGACAGCAGCATCAAGCTTCTTCTGGTCGCCCGCAGCTTCACCAACGCCCATGTTCAGGACGATTTTTTCAAGCCGGGGTACCTGCATTTCATTGCCGTAACCAAACTGTTCTTTCAGCTTGGCACGGAGTTCGTCCTTGTAGCGCTGCTGAAGGCGCGGAAGGGTACGACTTTCGTTATGCGCACTCATTCGAGGTCTCTCAGCCTTCCATCACTTCGCCAGTTGCTTTCGCAACACGAACTTTCTTGCCGTTTTCCAGCACCCGGAAACCAACACGCGTCGGCTTCTTGGATGCCGGGTCAACCAGCTTCAGATTGGAGAGATGAACGGGCGCTTCACGAGCAATGATACCGCCTTCCTCGCCCATGCGGGTCGCGCGCTTGTGGCGCTTGGCCACCGCAACACCACGAACAACCGCACGATCTTCGGAAGGACGAACCTCCAGAACCTCTCCCTGCGTCCCCTTGGAGGAGCCGCTGATGACGAGAACCGTATCGCCTTTTTTAATACGGGCAGCCATTACAGCACCTCCGGCGCCAGAGAGATGATCTTCATGAACTTTTTCGCACGCAGTTCACGCACGACCGGTCCAAAAATACGCGTGCCGATCGGCTCCTGCTGCTTGTTGATCAGCACGGCAGCATTCCGATCGAAACGGATGGCGCTCCCATCAGGCCGGCGCACGGGGTAAGATGTCCGCACGATAACTGCCTGGTGAACGTCGCCCTTCTTCACCTTCCCACGGGGGATGGCTTCCTTGACGGAAACGACGATCACGTCGCCGACCGAGGCGGACTTCCTCTTGGAACCGCCCAGCACCTTGATGCACTGCACCTGACGCGCGCCGGAGTTATCGGCGACCTCAAGGTTGGTCTCGGGATGGATCATAACCTGATATCCTTACGTTAGGCCGAAGCGACCGCTTCCGCGCCCACGGCGTCGCCGTTGCGGGAAACCACGGTCCACGTCTTGCGCCGCGAAATGGGAGGACATTCCTCAATCCGCACGGTATCCCCGACCTTGCAGATATTTTCTTCGTCATGCGCCGCGTACTTCTTGGAACGACGAATGAACTTCTTATACAGCGGATGCATGACGCGCCGATCAACAAGAACCGTAACGGTCTTGTCCATCTTGTCGCTGGTCACACGCCCGGTCAGGACGCGCTTGGGCATCGGCTAACTCCTCAGGCATTGGCGGCGGATGTTTTTGCACCCGCCACTGGCTTAGTATTTTGCGCGACAATCGTCTTGATGCGCGCAATTTCACGACGAACCGTACGGATACGGCTCAGGGACTCGTTCTGGCCCGTGGCCTGCTGGAAACGCAGGTTGAGCTGTTCACGCTTCAGCTCGACAAGCTGCGCCTGCAGCTCGTCGGCGCTTTTCGCACGCAGATCAGCCGGCTTTGTTGCCTTTGCCATATCACGCATCTCCAATTCGGGTCACGAACTTGGTCTTGATCGGCAGTTTTGCCGCGCCCAGAGCCAGCGCTTCACGCGCCAGTTCCGGCGGCACACCTTCGATCTCGAACAGGATGCGACCAGGCTTCACACGGGCCACCCAGTATTCCGGGGAACCTTTACCGGAGCCCATACGCACTTCTGCGGGCTTTGTCGAGACCGGAATATCCGGAAAGATACGAATCCAGACACGACCGGCACGTTTCATGGCGCGGGTGATGGCCCGGCGAGACGCTTCGATCTGGCGCGCAGTGATCCGTTCGGGCTGAAGCGCCTTGAGACCAAACGTACCAAAGTTCAGCGTGGTGCCGCTTTTGGCAAGGCCGTGGATCCGGCCTTTATGAGCTTTACGGAATTTTGTCCGCTTCGGGGAAAGCATTGTATTTTATCCCTCTCCTCAGCGCTGAGGAGCCTGTTCGGCCGCCCTGCGATCCTGGGCCAACGGATCATGGGCCAGAATTTCGCCCTTGAAGATCCAGACTTTCACGCCACACGCGCCATAGGTGGTCATGGCGGTTGCCGTGCCGTAATCAATATCGGCGCGGAGCGTGTGCAGAGGCACGCGGCCTTCGCGATACCACTCGATACGGGCGATTTCAGCGCCACCCAGACGACCCGAGCAGTTGATACGAATACCCTGCGCACCCAGACGCATGGCCGACTGAACGGCGCGCTTCATGGCGCGACGGAAAGCCACACGACGCT
The DNA here is from genome assembly GCF_047723915.1 of Acetobacter sp. Taxonomy (GTDB): domain Bacteria; phylum Pseudomonadota; class Alphaproteobacteria; order Acetobacterales; family Acetobacteraceae; genus Acetobacter. The sequence continues at coordinate 37,250 of NZ_JBDOBQ010000003.1, forward strand.
CAAGCTGCTGGGCGATGTTTTCGGCCACCAGGGTCGCGTCGATTTCCGGCTTGCGGATTTCGACGATGTTCAGCGCCACGTCGGTACCGGCCATACGGGTCAGTTCCTTGCGCAGAGCGTCAATGTCCTGGCCCTTCTTGCCGATCACCACACCAGGGCGAGCAGCGTAGATCGTCACGCGCGGCTTTTTGGCCGGACGCTCGATCACCACACGGGACACACCCGCACCCGCCAGCCGGCGACGCAGGAACACGCGCAGCTTCAGGTCTTCGTGCAGCAGGCGGGAATAGTCGCTGTCTGCATACCAGCGGCTGTCCCACGTGCGGTTGATACCGAGCCGAAGCCCGATCGGATTGACTTTATGTCCCATACCTCAGGCCGCCTTCTGCTCGGTGGAAGCCGCTTCAGGCTCAACCGCCCGCTCAGCTACAACAATCTTCAGGTGACTGAAAAACTTCTCAACGCGTGCGGAACGGCCACGGCCACGGGCGTGAAAGCGCCGCATGACAATGGACTTACCCACTTCGGCCGTCTTCACCACCAGCTGATCGACATCGAGCTGATGGTTGTTTTCCGCGTTGGCGATCGCGCTTTCCAGCGTTTTCTTCACCTGCTGGGCAATGCGGCGCTTCGAGAACGTGAGCGTCGCAATTGCCTGGGAAGCAGGTTTGTTACGGATCAGGCCGGCCACAAGATTGAGCTTGCGGGGGCTGACCCGAATGTTACGCGTGATAGCTTGCGCTTCTGTTTCCGCGAGCGTGCGCGGATGCTTCGGCTTGCTCATCTCTGGTCTCAGCCCCGCTTCGACTTCTTGTCAGCGCCATGCCCGTGGAACGTGCGGGTGGGAGAAAATTCGCCAAACTTGTGGCCAACCATGTTCTCCGTCACCTGCACAGGCAGGAACTTCTGACCGTTGTAAACACCGAATGTCAGTCCCACGAACTGAGGAAGAATCGTGGAACGACGTGACCAGATCTTGATCACTTCATTGCGGCCCGATGCGCGGGATGCCTCAGCCTTGTTCAGCAGATACCCGTCGACGAACGGACCTTTCCAGACGGAACGTGCCATCTTCTATTGCCCCTTACTTGCCGGTCTTCCGGCGACGGATAATCAGCCCGTCCGTCCGCTTGTTGACCCGAGTTTTATAACCTTTGGTGGGCTTGCCCCACGGCGTAACCGGATGACGGCCACCGGACGTACGTCCTTCACCACCACCATGCGGGTGATCGACCGGGTTCATAACCACGCCGCGGTTATGCGGACGACGACCCAGCCAGCGACCGCGACCGGCCTTGCCCATGTGCTGGTTCATGTTGTCGGGGTTCGACACCGCGCCAACCGTCGCCATGCATTCACCACGCACAACACGCAGTTCACCGGACTGGAGCTTGAGCTGGGCATAGCCCGCGTCCTTGCCCACCAGCTGTGCGTATGTGCCAGCCGAGCGCGCCATCTTGCCGCCAGCGCCCTGCTTCAGCTCGATGTTATGCACGATCGTCCCGACCGGAATGGCCGCCAGCGGCATCGCATTACCCGGCTTGATGTCAACGCGGGCGCCAGCGATGATGGTGTCACCCACCTTCAGACGCTGCGGAGCCAGGATGTAAGCAAGCTCACCGTCTTCGTACTTGATCAGCGCAATGAAGGCCGTACGGTTCGGGTCATATTCCAGCCGTTCCACCGTGCCGACAACGTCGAACTTGCGACGCTTGAAGTCAACATAACGGTAGGACTGCTTGTGCCCACCCCCACGAAAACGCGACGTGATACGACCGTTGTTGTTACGGCCACCCGTCTTGTTCTTACCTTCAGTCAACTGCTTGACCGGCTTGCCCTTCCAGAGGTCGGACCGGTCGATCAGAACCGTACCACGCAGGCTGGGCGTGACAGGATTAAAGTGCTTCAGTGCCATCAGTTTATACCCCTGGTCACGCCAGCTTTGCCGTCAGATCGATCGACTGACCTTCGGCAAGCTGAATAAACGCCTTCTTCACGTCGGAACGCTGACCCAGACGCCCTTTAAAGCGCTTGGCCTTGCCCTGCTGGATCAGGGTGTTGACGCCAACAACCTTCACCCCGAAAAGCGTTTCGACGGCGACCTTGATTTCAGGCTTACTGGCCGACATAGCGACCTTGAAAACAACCTGGTTCTTTTCGGAAAGCGCAGTCGCCTTCTCGGTAATCACGGGCGTGCGCACGATATCGTACAGCGCTTCCCGGGACAGACGCGCGGCTTTCTTGCGCACTGCAAGAATGTTGGTCATGCCAGGCGCTCCTTCAGTCCTTCAAGGCCGGCCTGCGTGATAGCCAAAACCTCGTGGTTCAAAATATCGTACACGTTCGCGCCAATGGTCGGCAGAACGTCGATACGCGGCAGGTTGCGCGCGGCACGCACGAAGTTCTCGTCCACCGCGCCATCCACGATCAGAGCGGATACGAGGCCGAGCCCCTTGAGCTTGACAGCCAGTTCGCTGGTCTTGCTCACGCCCGAAGCGGACTGCAGGACGATCAGCTTGCCGTCACGTGCTTTCTGCGACAGCGCCGAGATCAGACCCAGGCGACGCACCTTCTTGGGCAGGTCATAACCATGGTCACGAGACACGGGACCGTGCACCACGCCACCCGTACGGTACTGCGGAGCACGCAGGGAGCCCTGACGGGCGCTACCGGTGCCTTTCTGGCGGTACGGCTTTTTGGTCGTGCCGGAGACTTCACCCATGCCCTTGACCTTGTGCGTACCGGCGCGGCGCTTGGAAAGCTGCCAGTGCACGACACGCGCCATGATATCCGCACGGGGTGCGACGGCAAAAATCTCGTCAGGCAGCGTGGCAGAGCCAGCGTTGCCGTTATCAAGTGTCTTGATTTCGATTTCCATGACCTCAGCCCTCCGCCGTCACAAGGCCGGCCGGGTACGGCGCGTCACCATGGCGGGCTTTTTTGATCGCGTCACGGATGAGAACGACACTGTTCTTGGCGCCGGGAATGGAGCCACGAACCATGATGAGATTCTTTTCCGGATCGATCGCAGCGATTTCCAGATTCAAGGTGGTCACGCGTTCATCGCCCAGGTGACCGGCCATTTTCTTGTTTTTGAAGGTCTTGCCGGGATCCTGGCGGTTACCCGTCGAACCATGCGAACGGTGCGAAATGGACACACCGTGCGAGGCTTCCAGACCGGCAAAATTCCAGCGCTTCATGGCGCCAGCAAATCCCTTACCCTTGCTGGTCCCCGTCACGTCGACCTTCTGGCCGACCACGAAATGGGATGCAGACAAAGTAGCGCCGATTTCCAGCGCGGCATCAGCCGCCACACGGAATTCACGGAGCACTTTCTTGGGCTCGACCTTCACGCGGGCAAAATGGCCACGATTGGGCTGTGTTACATTCTTCACCTTGGCCTTGCCCATGCCAAGCTGAACGGCAACGTAGCCGTCACGCTCTTCCGTGCGGGCATCGACCACCTGCACGTCATCAACATGCAAGACGGTGACGGGCACATGCGTGCCATCTTCCTTGAACAGTCGGGACATACCCAACTTCTTTGCGATCAATCCGGTGCGCATCGTCTGGACCTTAGAGTTTGATCTCGACATCCACGCCAGCGGCGAGGTCGAGCTTCATGAGAGCGTCCACGGTCTGCGGAGTAGGCTCAACAATATCGAGCAGGCGGCGATGAGTCCGAATTTCGAACTGTTCGCGGCTCTTCTTGTCAACGTGAGGAGAACGGTTAACCGTAAACCGTTCGATATGCGTCGGCAGCGGGATAGGACCCCGAACCCGCGCACCCGTACGCTTCGCCGTGTTTACAATCTCCTTCGTGCTGTTGTCGAGCACGCGGTGATCGTACGCTTTCAGGCGAATGCGGATGTTCTGGTTGTCCATTTGTTTCTTAGTCCAACACTTAACTTGCCCGGGAAACCCGGCCGCCAAGTAGAACCCCGGCCGAACAACTCAGCCGGGGCCACTCAGTCTCGTATCCGTTATCGATTACTCGACAATGGTAGCAACAACGCCAGCACCAACCGTGCGGCCGCCTTCGCGGATAGCGAAACGCAGACCTTCGTCCATGGCGATCGGAGCGATCAGCTCCACGTCCATGGCGCAGTTGTCGCCCGGCATCACCATTTCGGTGCCTTCGGGCAGATGCACAACACCCGTCACGTCCGTCGTACGGAAGTAGAACTGCGGACGATAGTTGGTGAAGAACGGAGTATGACGACCACCTTCTTCCTTCGTCAGGATGTAGGCTTCAGCCTTGAACTTCTTGTGCGGCGTGATGGAGCCGGGCTTGGCCAGAACCTGACCGCGCTCGACGTCTTCACGCTTCGTGCCACGCAGCAGCGCGCCGATGTTGTCGCCGGCTTCACCGCGGTCAAGCAGCTTGCGGAACATTTCGACACCGGTCACGGTCGTCTTCACCGTCGGCTTCAGACCAACGATTTCGATTTCGTCGCCGACGTTCACAACACCACGCTCGACACGACCCGTCACCACGGTGCCACGACCGGAGATCGAGAACACGTCTTCGATCGGCATCAGGAACGGACGGTCAACCGGACGCTCGGGCTGCGGAATGTAGGAGTCAACAGCGTCCATCAGGTCGAGAACGCGGTTTTCGCCAATTTCCGGGTCGCCATCTTCGAGGGTCACCAGAGCGGAACCCTTGACGATCGGCACATCGTCGCCGGGGAACTGATAGGAAGACAGAAGTTCACGAACTTCCATTTCCACCAGCTCAAGCAGTTCGGGATCGTCAACCTGGTCGACCTTGTTCAGGAAGACAACCAGAGCCGGAACACCGACCTGACGGGCCAGCAGGATGTGTTCACGGGTCTGCGGCATCGGGCCGTCAGCAGCGGACACAACCAGAATCGCGCCGTCCATCTGCGCCGCACCCGTGATCATGTTCTTCACGTAGTCAGCATGGCCGGGGCAGTCGACGTGCGCATAGTGACGCTTGTCGGTTTCGTATTCCACGTGGGCGGTGGAGATGGTGATGCCACGAGCGCGCTCTTCGGGAGCGGCGTCGATCTGGTCATACGCCTTGAAAACAGCGCCACCCTTCTTTGCCAGCGTCTTGGTGATGGCTGCCGTCAGGGAGGTCTTGCCATGGTCGACGTGACCGATGGTGCCGATGTTGCAGTGCGGTTTGTTCCGCTCGAATTTAGCCTTAGCCATTGTCTACTCCATACCCCAAAAAATTCGGGCTGCAGTTGTTACAAGCACGCTTTCCCCACCGAGGAGAAAAGCGGAACCTTCATGGATTACCAGCGATAGTGACTGAACGCCTTGTTGGCTTCCGCCATACGATGCGTGTCTTCGCGCTTCTTCACGGCCGCACCGCGATTGTTCACGGCGTCAAGCAGCTCGTTGGACAGACGGTCCTGCATGGTGTTTTCACCACGCTTGCGCGCAGCGTCAATCAACCAGCGGATCGCCAGCGCCTGGCGGCGGTCTGTGCGAACTTCGACCGGCACCTGGTAGGTGGCGCCACCGACACGGCGGGACCGCACCTCAACAGCCGGCTTCACGTTATCCAGCGCGCTGTGGAACAGCGCAATCGGATCGGACGCATTGCCACTACGGCGTGCCATGGCATCAAGCGCGTCATAGACGATCTTTTCTGCGGTGGACTTTTTACCATCGTACATCAGGGCGTTCATGAAACGCGTGATGACGATATCTCCGAACTTCGGATCGGGAAGGATCTCGCGCTTTACGGCGCGATGACGGCGACTCATACCTGGACTTCCTCTTACTTCGGACGCTTGGCGCCATAGAGCGACCGCCGCTGGCGCCGCTTGGCGATACCCTGCGTATCGAGAACACCACGAAGGATGTGATAACGAACACCCGGCAAGTCCTTCACACGACCGCCGCGGATCAGCACAACACTATGCTCCTGAAGGTTATGACCTTCACCCGGAATATAGCTGACCACCTCATAGCCGTTCGTCAGACGCACCTTGGCGACTTTACGCAGTGCGGAGTTCGGCTTCTTAGGTGTCGTCGTGTAGACGCGGGTGCAAACACCGCGTTTCTGGGGGCACCCTTGCAGCGCGGGCACTTTATTGCGCTTCACCGCAGGCTTGCGCCCCTTGGCAATGAGCTGGTTGATGGTCGGCATGCGCCTTTCCCGATCCTTACACAATTCGGCCGGCCAGTCCTGTTCCGACTGCCGACTTTCATTAAAAAGATCCCATTCGGCATTCGCCAGAATGAGGCTATATTGACATCCGGCTCCGCTTCCGCCGGAAGCCGACCGCATGCTTGAAACTCGTACAGAAAACCTGCCTGCTCGAACCAACCCGAGGGATGGCCGTAGCTGAGGGCTGCTAACTAACCCTCCCCCCCATGGAAGTCAAGCTTTGCCTGACGATTCTCTTACCCATTCATAAGAGACACAAAAAAAAGGCCGGAACAGGTCCGGCCTTTTTTCGTAATCGTATCGCTTTAGCCTTATTCGGCAGCAGAACGGCTGACGCGCTGACGGTCCTGCTCCGCGGCAATCGCCCGCAGGCGCTTCATGACACTGCCCGTACCGGCCGGGATAAGACGACCGACAATCACGTTTTCCTTCAGCCCCATGAGCCTGTCGACCTTGCCGGCTGTTGCCGCCTCGGTCAGCACGCGCGTGGTTTCCTGGAAGGACGCGGCAGAAATGAAGGACTGGGTCTGCAGGGATGCCTTTGTAATACCCTGCAGCACCGGCATGGCCAGTGCAGGACGCTCACCGGCGTTCAGGCACTTGGTGTTTTCCATGTCGAACTCGATCCGATCAACAGTTTCGCCGATGAGGTAGGTCGTATCGCCAGGCTCCAGAATTTCGACCTTCTGAAGCATCTGACGTACGATCACCTCGATATGCTTGTCGTTGATCTTCACGCCCTGCAGACGATAGACATCCTGGATTTCGTTGATGAGGTAATCGGACAGCGCCTCAACCCCCATCACCTTCAGAATATCGTGCGGCACGCGGGGGCCGTCGACCAGCGGATCGCCCTTTTCGACAAAGTCACCTTCCTGAACGGAAATATGCTTGCCTTTGGGGATCAGGTATTCCTGCTCGTCGCCGGACTCATCGTTTTTGACAACGATGCGGCGCTTGGACTTGTAGTCCTTGCCGAATTCCACACGCCCTTCCATCTCCGCGATGATCGCGTGATCCTTCGGACGCCGGGCTTCGAACAGCTCGGCCACGCGCGGCAGACCACCCGTAATATCACGGGTCTTGGAGCCTTCACGCGGCAGACGGGCCAGCACGTCGCCAGCCGCCACCGTCGCCCCGTTTTCCACCGAAAGCAGCGTTTCGGGGGAGAGGAAGTAGCGGGCGTCGGAACCGTTGTCGAGCTTCACCACCTCGCCGTTGGCATCCTTGAGCTGCAGACGTGGGCGCAGGTCAACGCCCTTGCCTGCCTGCTTGTAGTCCACCACCACCTTGGAGGTCAGACCCGTAACTTCGTCCATACGCTCGACAAGCGTGATGGAGTCAATCAGGTCGAGATATTCGACCTTACCGGCCTTCTCGGTAATGATCGGCAGGGTGTAGGGGTCCCACTCAGCCAGCTTCTGGCCACGTGTCACCTGTGCGCCATCGGTAATGAGCAGCCGCGCGCCGTAAGGCACACGGTAACGGGCTTTTTCTGCGCCGTTCTCATCGGTCAGCAGCACTTCGCAGTTACGTGCCATGACAATCGGCACGCTCTGGCTGTTATGGACCACGTTGCGGTTACGGATAACCACCCGCCCTTCACGCGATGCCTCGATCATCGATTGCTCGGCACCACGCTGCGCCGCACCACCGATATGGAAGGTACGCATGGTCAGCTGGGTGCCGGGTTCACCGATGGACTGTGCCGCGATAACACCCACAGCTTCACCGATGTTGACCGGCGTGCCACGGGCCAGATCGCGGCCATAGCACGCGCCGCAAACACCCACACGGCTGTCGCAGGTCAGGACAGAGCGGATATGCACTACTTCCACCCCGGCGGTTTCAATCCGCTCGGCATCGGCTTCATCGATCAGGTGGTTGCGTGCGAGCAGCACCGTTCCCGTTGCCGGGTCAATAATGTCGCTCGCCACCGTGCGGCCCAGGATCCGTTCGGACAGGGAAGCCACAACCTCACCACCGTCCATGACGGCACGAACGGTCAGACCGCGCTCACTCCCGCAATCTTCCTCGATGATGATGCTGTCCTGCGCCACGTCGACCAGACGGCGGGTCAGATAACCCGAGTTCGCCGTTTTCAGCGCGGTATCGGCCAGCCCCTTACGTGCACCATGGGTGGAGGTGAAGTAGTCGAGAACCGACAGGCCTTCCTTGAAGTTGGCGATAATCGGCTGTTCGATAATTTCACCGGACGGCTTGGCCATCAGGCCACGCATACCGGCAAGCTGCTTCATCTGCGCCGGCGACCCACGGGCCCCGGAATGGCTCATCATCCAGACGGAGTTGATGGGCTTGCCGATTTCCTGACGCGAGATTTCCTTGGTCATGGCGGCCTGCACTTCATCCGTGCAGCGTGACCAGGCATCCACCACCTTGTTGTAGCGTTCACCAGCCGTAATCAGACCGTCCTGATACTGCTGTTCGAACTCTTTGACTTCGGTGGCGGTACGATCGACCAGCTCCTTCTTTTCCGCCGGGATGATCATGTCATCCTTGCCAAAGGAAATACCGGCCTTAGCCGCGTGGCGGAAACCAAGCGCCATGAGACGGTCGCAGAAAATGACCGCTTCCTTCTGACCGCAATGACGATAGACCGTGTCAATCACGTCGGAGACGGCTTTTTTGGTCAACTGGCGGTTGATCAGCCCGAAAGGCACGGCCTCGTTCCGGGGTAGGATCTGCGCGATCAGCACGCGACCGGGCGTGGTGATCGCCGTTTCATAACCCACCTTGCCGTCCGCATCCACACGCTCGATCCGCGCGCGGATCTTGTCATGCAGCTTCAGTGCGCCAGCGCTGAGCGCGTATTCAACTTCCTTGACGGACGCGAACGTCGTGGCGCCAGCAGCGATCAGTGCGCCTGTCTTGTCGTCATACTCGCTACGATCGGGCGTCGCCTTGAACTCGGGCGTTTCGAGGCTGAGGTAATACAGCCCCAGAACGATATCCTGAGACGGTACGATAATCGGCTTGCCGTTCGCGGGGCTGAGGATGTTGTTGGTCGACATCATCAGCACGCGGGCTTCAAGCTGGGCTTCCAGGCTGAGTGGCACGTGCACCGCCATCTGGTCACCGTCGAAGTCGGCATTGAACGCGGTGCAGACCAGCGGATGAAGCTGGATGGCCTTACCTTCGACCAGAACCGGCTCGAACGCCTGGATGCCCAGACGGTGCAGGGTCGGCGCGCGGTTCAGCAGCACGGGGTGTTCGCGAATGACTTCTTCGAGAATATCCCACACTTCGGGACGTTCTTTTTCCACCATCCGCTTGGCGGCCTTGATGGTGGTCGCGTGACCGTATTTTTCCAGCTTGGCATAGATGAACGGCTTGAACAGTTCGAGCGCCATCTTCTTGGGCAGACCGCACTGATGCAGCTTGAGTTCCGGACCCACCACGATAACCGAACGACCGGAATAGTCGACGCGCTTACCCAGAAGGTTCTGACGGAAACGGCCCTGCTTGCCCTTGAGCATGTCGGACAGTGACTTCAGCGGACGCTTGTTCGCGCCCGTGATGGCGCGACCGCGACGGCCGTTGTCGAACAGTGCATCGACCGCTTCCTGCAACATGCGCTTTTCGTTACGCACGATGATATCGGGCGCACGCAGTTCCATAAGCCGCTTGAGACGGTTGTTACGGTTGATGACGCGACGATACAGGTCGTTCAGGTCGGACGTGGCGAAACGTCCGCCATCCAGCGGCACGAGCGGACGCAGTTCGGGCGGAATGACCGGCACCATGTCCAGGATCATCCATTCCGGGCGCGAGCCGCTTTCCGCAAACGCCTCGATCAGCTTCAGGCGCTTGACCAGCTTCTTGCGCTTGGCCTCGGACGTGGTTTCCTTGAGTTCCTGGCGCAGTTCGACCTTTTCGGCGTCGCAATCGATGCGCTCGAGAACTTTCTTGATCGCTTCCGCACCGATTCCGACTTCGACACCTTCGTCGCCGTATTCATCCATGGCGTCGAGATATTGTTCCTCGGTCAGCAGGGAATACTGCTTGAGCGGAGACGTGCCGGGTTCGAGAACCAGATAGCTTTCGAAATAGAGAACCTTTTCCAGATCCTTCAGAGTCAGATCGACCATCAGCCCGATGCGGCTGGGCAGAGACTTCAGGAACCAGATATGGGCAACAGGGCTTGCAAGCTGGATATGGCCCATGCGTTCACGACGCACCTTGGCCAGCGTGACTTCAACACCGCATTTTTCGCAGATGATGCCACGGAACTTCATCCGCTTGTATTTGCCGCACAGGCATTCGTAGTCCTTGATGGGACCAAAGATGCGCGCGCAGAACAGGCCGTCACGTTCGGGCTTGAACGTACGGTAGTTTATGGTCTCGGGCTTCTTGATTTCACCAAAGGACCAGGACCGGATCTGCTCGGGTGAGGCAAGCTGGATCTTGATCTGGTCAAAGGTCATCGCCTGGCCGGTCTGGCCAAGAATTTTCATGAGTTCATTCATGTGCAGAAGCCCCCAGAGGGAAACGGAGAGCCAAAGCTGCGGCCTTGGCCTCTCCCTTGAAATAAGAATGGATCAAAGCGGGGAAATCCACCGTCACTCGGCCCCCTGCTCCAGCTCCACGTTCAGACCCAGAGACTTGAGCTCCTTGATCAGCACGTTGAAGCTTTCGGGGATACCGGCCTCGAAGTCGTCCTGCTCGCGCACGATGGCTTCGTAAACCTTTGTACGGCCCGAGACGTCGTCCGACTTCACGGTCAGCATTTCCTGCAACGTATAGGCAGCGCCATATGCCTCAAGCGCCCACACTTCCATTTCACCGAAGCGCTGGCCACCGAACTGGGCCTTACCGCCCAACGGCTGCTGGGTCACCAGCGAGTACGGCCCAATGGAACGTGCATGGATCTTGTCGTCGACAAGGTGATGCAGCTTGAGCATGTAGATATAACCGACCGTGGTCTTGCGCTCGAACATCTCGCCCGTGCGCCCGTCGATCAGCTGCGACTGCCCGCTCTTGGAAACACCCGCTTTTTCAAGCATGGCTTCGATATCGGGAATGGAGGCCCCGTCGAACACCGGTGTCGCAATCGGCACGCCCTTGCGCAGATTACCCGACAGTTCGATCAGTTCTTCATTCGTCATGTCGGCAATGGCGTCGGCATAAACCTTGTCGCCATAGACCTCCTTGAGACGTTCCAGCAGTTCCTGACGCTTTTCGCCGGTTCTCTGGTATTCGTCGACCAGATCGCCGATCCCGCGACCGATATTGGCGCAGGCCCAGCCGAGATGGGTTTCAAGAATCTGCCCGACATTCATGCGCGACGGCACGCCCAGCGGGTTGAGCACCAGATCGACCGCCGTGCCGTCTTCCAGGAAGGGCATGTCTTCGACCGGCACGACGCGTGAGACCACACCCTTGTTTCCGTGACGGCCGGCCATTTTGTCGCCCGGCTGGAGCTTGCGCTTCACCGCCACGAACACCTTGACCATTTTCATCACGCCGGGTGGCAGTTCATCGCCACGCTGGAGCTTTTCGACCTTGCTTTCGAAACGGGCCTGAATACGGGCAATGGCGGCATCGAATTCGCGACGCAGCGTTTCCAACTCCGCCATGACGCTGTCGGACGCCACGACGATCTGACGCCATACGGCACGCGGGTGTTCATCCAGCACGGCATCGGTAATGACCGTGCCGGACTTGATCCCCTTGAAACCGGCACCCGATGTCTGGTCGAGCAGTTTTTCCCGCAGACGGCTGTAGAAAGACCGTTCCTGAATAGCCCGTTCGTCGTCACGGTCCTTGGCGAGATGCTCGATTTCCGAACGCTCGATGGCCATGGCGCGCTCGTCCTTGTCGACACCGCGCCGGGAGAACACGCGCACATCGACAATGGTACCCGTCGTGCCGGGCGGCAGGCGCAGGGACGTGTCGCGCACGTCGGACGCTTTTTCGCCAAAAATGGCGCGCAGGAGCTTTTCTTCCGGCGTCATCGGGCTTTCGCCCTTGGGCGTGACCTTGCCGATCAGGATATCGCCGGGGTTAACCTCGGCACCCACATAGACAATGCCGGCTTCGTCGAGGTTGCGCAGGGCTTCCTCGCCGACATTGGGAATGTCACGGGTGATTTCTTCCTGACCCAGCTTGGTGTCACGGGCCATGACTTCGAATTCCTCGATATGGATCGAGGTGAAAACGTCGTCCTTGGCGATCCGTTCGGAAATCAGGATCGAGTCTTCGAAGTTGTAGCCGTTCCAGGGCATGAACGCGACCAGCACGTTACGGCCCAGAGCCAGTTCACCCAGTTCGGTGGACGGACCGTCAGCAATGATATCGCCCGCCTTCACGTTGTCGCCCACGAAAACCAGCGGACGCTGGTTAATGCAGGTGGACTGGTTGGAGCGGGAATATTTGCGCAGACGGTAGATGTCCACACCCTGGGTCGCACCGTTGCTGTCGGTCGCCCGCACAACGATACGTGCACCGTCGATCTGGTCGACAATGCCGTCGCGCTTGGCGACGATGGTCGCACCGGAATCGCGCGCCACTGCGGCTTCCATGCCTGTACCGACCAGCGGCGCGTCAGAACGCACGAGCGGCACGGCCTGACGCTGCATGTTCGAGCCCATGAGCGCGCGGTTCGCGTCATCGTTCTCAAGGAACGGAATGAGGGCGGCGGCCACGGAAACAAGCTGCTTGGGCGACACGTCGCACGCCGTCACTTCCGTCGGGGGAACAAGACGGAAGTCACCGTTACGACGGACGGAGACCAAGTCGCTGGTGAGCGCACCCTTGTCATCCACCTTCGCGTCAGCCTGGGCCACGACGAGCTTTTCTTCCTCCATGGCGGACAGGTATTTCCAGCCATCCTGGAGGGCGCCGTCCTTGACCAGACGATACGGAGTTTCGATAAACCCGTACTTGTTCACCTTGGCGTATGTCGCGAGCGAGTTGATCAGACCGATATTCGGGCCTTCAGGCGTTTCAATCGGGCAGATACGGCCGTAATGCGTGGGATGCACGTCACGCACTTCGAAGCCTGCGCGCTCACGTGTCAGACCACCCGGGCCGAGGGCCGAAAGACGACGCTTGTGCGTGACTTCGGACAGCGGGTTGGTCTGGTCCATGAACTGGCTGAGCTGCGAAGAGCCGAAGAATTCGCGGACCGCAGCGGCAGCAGGCTTGGCGTTGATCAGGTCATGGGGCATGACCGTATCGATATCGACCGAGCCCATACGCTCGCGAATGGCACGTTCCATGCGCAGCAGGCCGATGCGATACTGATTTTCCATCAGTTCGCCGACCGAGCGGACACGACGGTTGCCCAGGTTATCGATATCGTCAATCTGGCCACGACCATCCTTGAGGTCGCACAGCACCTTGATGGTGCGCAGGATATCGTCCTTGCGCAGAACCCGCACGGTGTCCGGCACCTCGATATCGAGGCGCATGTTCATCTTGACGCGACCGACCGCCGACAGGTCGTACCGGTCGGGATCGAAGAACAGACCCTGCAGCATGGCTTCCGCCGTCTCGGCCGTGGGCGGTTCACCCGGGCGCATGACGCGGTAGATATCAATCAGCGCTTCGTCGCGGCTGGCGTTCTTGTCGACCGTCAGGGTATTGCGGATCCACGGGCCCTTTGCGGAATCGATCGCAAGCACCGGCAGATCGTTAATGCCGGCTTCTTCCAGGGCGGTCAGGCGGGCTTCGGTGATTTCTTCACCGGCTTCGCCGTAAATTTCGCCCGTGGTCATGTTGACAATGTCATGCGCGATGAAACGGCCGATCAGATCGACATCGCCCACCAGCACCTCGCGGGTCTTTTCCGCGATCTTGCGCACCAGACGGGTTGTCAGCTTGGTTTCCGCATCCGCGACGACTTCACCGGTTTCCGCATCGACCAGCGGGGCCAGCAGCTTGAGCCCACGGAAGGATTCGGCGTCGAACGGGCGCGCCCAGCCCTTCGCGGTCTTGGTGAAAATGACCGTGTCGTAGAAGTAGGACAGGATTTCGTTGGGGTCCATGCCACGGATTTCCATGGCATCCACATCACCGCCTTCGGCCTGCTTGGCCGCGCGCGCGGCGTTGGAAGCCGCACTTTCCAAGGCATAGAGCAGGGTGGTGACCGGCAACTTGCGCTTACGGTCGATGCGGACATAGAGCATGTCCTTGGCGTCGAATTCGAAGTCGAGCCAGGAGCCGCGATACGGAATGACACGTGCGGCAAACAGATACTTGCCCGACGAATGCGTCTTGCCCTTGTCGTGATCGAAGAACACGCCGGGTGAGCGGTGCATCTGGCTGACAATGACGCGTTCGGTGCCGTTGACGATAAAGGTGCCGTTATCGGTCATGAGCGGCATGTCGCCCATATAAACCGGCTGTTCCTTGATATCGCGGATGGAGCGCGAACCCGTATCCTCGTCAACATCCCATACGATCAGGCGCAGGAAGACTTTCAGCGGCGCGGCGTAGGTCAACCCGCGCTGAATGCATTCCTCGACATCGTATTTCGGCTCTTCAAATTCGTAGCTGACAAACTCCAGCCGCCCCCGACCCGCAAAGTCGTTAATGGGGAATACGGAGCGAAAAACCTCCTGCAAACCTGTCGGGACACGTGCATCAGGCGACACATTGGCCTGAAGAAATGTCTCGTAAGACGCGCGCTGCACGTCGATCAGGTTTGGCATTGGGGCGATTTCGGGAATCCGCCCGAAACTTTTGCGAATTCGTTTCCGTCCTGTGAACGATTTTGTGATTGCGTTCATCGTCGCTCCTGCCCCCGCCCTTGTCTCGGACCATCAGGCTCGCAGCACACCGCGAGCCTGATGGTCCGACCTGTTTCGGCCTTAATTGCCTGCCGATCTCCCGGCACGCCCTGCCCCGGGTCCGTACCCGAAACAGGCAAACGGGCAGAGGTTTGCACCCCTACCCGAAAACCCTGATTTCATAACCCCGGACCATGCGACCGGGAGTATGGCAATCTTACTTAATTTCGACGGTCGCGCCGTTGTCTTCAAGAAGCTTCTTGATCTTGTCGGCTTCTTCCTTGTTGACGCCTTCCTTGACGACCTTCGGAGCACCTTCGACCAGGTCCTTGGCTTCCTTCAGGCCCAGGCCGGTGATGCCACGGATTTCCTTGATCACGTTGATCTTCTTTTCGCCAGCGGCGGCCAGGATCACGTTGAACTCGGTCTTTTCTTCAGCAGGAGCAGCAGCAGCGGCCGGGCCGGCAGCAACAGCAACCGGAGCAGCAGCGGACACGCCCCACTTTTCTTCGAGGAGCTTGGACAGTTCAGCCGCTTCGAGAACGGTCAGAACGGACAGGTCTTCAACAAGCTTAGCAAGATCAGCCATGGTTAGTCTTCCTAATATAAATACTGGTTTGCAGAACACAACCCCCTGCATGGAGGCTGCGTGGATATCGTGAACAGCCCTTCAGTCGAAGGGAGGCGTTCAGGCAGCTTCACCCGTTTTGGCATAGGCCCCAAAAACACGAGCAAGCTGGGCTGCGGGCGCCTGAGTGACCGCTGCGATCCGTGTAGCCGGCGTGGAGATAAGCCCCACCAACTGCGCACGCAGGGTATCAAGCGACGGCAGCTCGGCCAGAGCCTTGATCCCGTCGGCGCTGAGCACCTGAGAACCAAGAGAACCACCAAGCACCACAAGCTTGTCATTGGTTTTGGCGAACTCAACGATCACCTTCGCCACAGCCACAGGGTCATCCGCCCACGCAAGCGCGGTCGGTCCCTTCAGCATTGGCGCGATGCCGCTGAACTGGGTCCCATCCAGGGCGAGAGTTGCCAGCCGGTTTTTAGCGACTTTATAGTTCGCACCCGCTGCACGCACCTTGCGCCGCAGATCGGTCACACTGGCCACAGTCAACCCAGCATTCTGGGTGACAACAACCATGGACGTCTGGGCGAAAACGGCGGACAGGGAGGCGACTAAAGCCTTCTTTTCCGTACGGTCCAAATCCCGTCTCCATCATGTTCCGCCGGGCTGGACGCCAGACAGAACGGGTTGCCCTTTGGGCTCCACCACAAGGATGAAACCCGCTCGCCTGTCCTTGAAACGGAATATCTGGGCCTGCCGCACGATGTCAGCCTGCATCCAGCATCCCCGTCATACCACTCGCCGGCGTTATACCGTTTAAGGCCGCAAAGGCCGCGTGTGGTTTCGGACAGGTAAAAGAAGACACCTAGGCGGTATCCTCATATGCGCCACCCCACCTTGCGGCAGGGCGGCAGCATTCCTGCTCAGCCCGCGAAGGCCGAGACGTCAACCTGAACGCCAGGCCCCATGGTCGAGGTCAGGGCGGCTTTCTTCAGGTATGTGCCCTTGGCACCGGTGGGGCGGGCCTTCTGGACGGCATCGACAAAGGCGCGAATGTTTTCCGCCAGCTTGTCGTCACCGAAAGATGCCTTGCCAACACCGGCATGCACGATACCGGTCTTTTCAGCGCGGTATTCAACCTGACCGGACTTGGCTGCCTCGACGGCACCCTTCACGTCCATGGTCACCGTGCCGAGCTTGGGGTTCGGCATCAGCCCGCGCGGGCCGAGGATTTTACCCAGACGACCGACAAGACCCATCATGTCAGGGGTTGCGATGCAGCGGTCGAAAGCGATTTCGCCAGCCTGCACCTTTTCCATCAGGTCTTCCGCACCGACAACGTCGGCACCGGCGGCCGTGGCTTCCTCAGCCTTGGCGCCGCGCGCGAACACGCCAACGCGCAGGGTCTTGCCCGTGCCGTTGGGCAGGGACACGAAACCGCGCACCATCTGGTCGGCATGACGCGGGTCGATACCCAGGTTCAGGGCCAGTTCGATGGTTTCGTCAAATTTGGCGGTGGCGTTGCCCTTCACCAGAGTGACGGCTTCATCCAGCCCGTAGGCCTTGCCTGCAACAACCTTGGCGGCCGCTGCGGCCAGACGCTTGTTCTTCGCCATGATATCAGCCCTCCACCACATCGAGACCCATGGACCGGGCAGAACCGACCAGCATGCGCACAGCGCCGTCCAGGTCGTTGGCGTTCATGTCCTGGTGCTTCTGCTCCGCGATTTCGCGAAGCTGCGCCATGGTTACCTTACCAACGGCCGCACCCTTGCCAACGGTCTGACTGCCCTTGGAAATTTTGGCGGCCTTGAGCAGGAAATAGGTGTTCGGCGGCGTTTTGGTGATGAAGCTGAACGTACGGTCAGCAAAGGCGGTGATCACCACGGGAATCGGCATACCAGGTTCCAGGCCCTGGGTCTTGGCGTTGAACGCCTTGCAGAATTCCATAATATTCAGACCGCGCTGACCCAGCGCCGGACCAACCGGCGGAGAAGGGTTGGCCTTGCCGGCGGGAATCTGAAGCTTGATGTAGCCAACAACTTTTTTGGCCATATCCGGGACTCCTCATAATTGAACCCGGACCGCGGTTCGTACGATTGCGCACCGGCACTTGCGCGCCGGGCGGAACCTCCCGCGTTCCGATCAGGAAAGGCGCGCTTACCGGTGTGCGGCGCCCGTGTCAAGTGGAAGAGAAGGCTTTGCCGTGCCCGACGCCCCGCCAACAAGGTCGAGCGAGGCCGGATCTGTCCGGGTGCTGATGCCACCGGCCGCGGGCGCCTGATGCAGGTTTTCATACTGCAAAGGCTTGAACGGCATGATTGTGCCCTCCCCCTGCGGAAGTTGCGTGCGCGACCACCCGCCGCCGAAGGCACGAATGAGCTGCACCCTTGCATCGACCTCGCGCGTCTGGGCCTGCACGAGGGCGATACGTGCGTTCAGGGCCGCGACCTGCGCCACCACCACGTCAAGATAGTTGGTCAGCCCGCCGGTATACAGCGCCATGGTCATGCCCTGCGTGCGCAGGGCGGCATCGACCGCGGAATGGTCCTGCCCGACCTGGACCTTAAGCCGGTTAACACGGGTCAGGGAGTCCTCAACCTCCTGGAAGGCGTCCAGGACGGTGGAGCGGTAGGAATCCTCCGTTTCGCGGTAATGCGACCACGTCCGTTGCAGGTCAGCCCGGCGGATACCCCCCTGGAACAGAGGCAGCACAGCCTGCGCGCCGAACTGGTACATGGCATTGTAAAGCGAGGCGAGATCGAAACCGTTATCCATGAAACCGGTCATGGCGTTGAAGGTCACATGCGGGTAGAACGCCGCACGCGATACGCCAATGGCGCGGTTGGCCTGCGCCATGCGCCGTTCGGCCGCCGCAATGTCGGGCCGGCGCTCCAGCAGGGTCGAAGGCAGGACCGTGGGCGGGTATACGGTCGTGAACGACAGGGCCGTGACCGGGGCGATATGGAAGGTCGCCGGAGCCTGATTGACCAGCACCGCAATGGCATGTTCCATGACATCGCGCCGGGTGCGGATATCGGTTTCCTGCGCCTGGGTGGTGTAAAGCTGGGTCTGCGCGCGGGACACATCCATGCCCGGAGCAATGGCGCCTGACAGCCGCAACTGCGTGATTTCAACCGCGGCCTGATAGGATCTGATCGAATCCCGATAGACCGCGTCCTGCGCGTCCAGGCCGCGCAGCATTACGTAGTCGCTGGCCAGTTCTGCCTGAAGGCTGAGCCGGGCCGAAGCGAACTGCGCCGCCCGTTCCTGCACACCCTGCTTGGCCATACGCGTACGGTTGCGGATGGCCGACCAGAAATCGGGCTCCCAGGTGGCACTGGCCCAGTACTGCTCGGACGACATGTACATAGGGCCGGTCGACCCCGCGCCACGCCAGAGCCGATGGGCCGAACCCTTGTATTTTTGCCCCCCCGCGCCGCCGTTCAACTGCGGATAAAGCTGCGAGCGGGTTTCCATCGCCAGATCACGCGACTGCAGGAACACCTCCGCCTGCGCCTGAAGGTCGGGGTTCAGGCGCATGGCCTGCTCCTCCAGCCGGTTCAGTTCGGGGTCCCCCAGCATGGTCCACCAGTCGGCACGCACGGTATCGTCCGCCGGGGTGGCGGGTTTCATCACTCCGCTACCGCCCCAGTTATCGGGCAGGACAAATTTTGCGGGCCTGTAGCCAGGGGCAAGGTCACACCCGCTGAGCAGAACGCAGAAGGCAGCCCCCAATGTCAGGCGCGCGCGCAGCCTGCCCGCACGCGGTCTTGCGCCGGTCATCCGCGCCCTCCGGCTTCAGGCATGGGCCGGTTATCTTCGGGCATGGCGCGGGTATCGTCATTCGGGTTGGCGGGTTTGGCTGCGGCTGGCGGGGTCTCCGCCTGCTTTGGCGTATAACCCGGCGTATCCTTGACGATACGGACCTCCTGCCCGTCGAGCAGCCCCGCCGACGGGCTGGCGACGATCCTGTCGGTCTTTTTGACACCGCTGCGGATCTGGATGGTCTGGCCGTAATTGGTGCCCACCTGCACGTTGATCAGATGCACGTGGTTCGTGTCATCCACCACAGCCACCTGCGTACCCTCTGCCCGGAACAGGATCGTGCCCAGTGGCAGCGCCATTTCGTTCGGGTCGCCCGGGGCGTGGAACGTGGCCGTGGCGTAGGAGTTGGGCCAGAGTTCACCGGTCTTGTTATCCAGCACCAGTTCCGTTGTAACCGTTCGGGTATTGGGGTTGAAAGCCGTGGCCGTCGCCAGGAAACGCGCCTTGAAGTGACGGTCAGGATATTGCGGAACGCTCAGTTCCGCCTCCAGGCGCGGCGAGATGATGTCGGCATAGTCCTGCGGGACCGCGACAAACACGCGCATGGCATGCACATCCGCCACGCTGAACAGTTCCGTCGCGTTGCCCTGGCTTGTCACATCGCCCCGCCCCGCATTGACGTAATCCCCCACGTCAGCCAGACGCGTGGTCACCACGCCATCGAACGGGGCAACGATTTTCTTGAACCCTTCAAGCGCCGCGAACCGTTCGACCTCATGCCGGGCAGCCTCCACCTGGGCCTGCTGTGCCTCGGCATTGGCGGCCTGCACGTCGACCTCCTGCTGCGAGACCGCCTGAGTGCCCTGCAGGGCCTTCCAGCGCTTGGCGGTAATCTGCGCCAGCTTGTAGCGGGCCGCAGCAACGTTCAGGTTGGCCTGGGCTGTCGCATACTGCGCGTCCAGCCCCGGTGTGTCGATAATGGCCAGCACATCGCCCGCTTTGACCCGTGCGCCGAAGTCCTTGTACCACATCTTCACGTAGCCCGAGACCTGGGCATAGATCGGCGCCTGGTACCACGCCGCGATATTGGCCGGCAGGGACAGCGTGCGTTCGTCCGGCCCTGGCAGCGGATAGGTGATCTGCACGGCGGGCACCGCGCTTTCACGTGTTTCGTCCGCCAGCTTCACATAGGAGGAATGGCGCTGCACAATGCCGGACACCGCCAGAAAACCGGCAACACCCGCGGCAATGGCGATCCCCATTTTTCTCTTGCGTGCGGACTGGGCCGCGGCATCGGTCCCGGCAGTTTTTTCATGCTCTGGGCTCATGCCACAGTCTCCTCTTTTTCAGTCTTGTCCGGCGTTCCCCTGCCATGCAGCAGGGTAAAGACACATGGCACGAACAGCAGGGTCGCAACCGTGGCGACAATCAACCCCCCCATGACCGCCTTGCCCAGCGGTGCGTTCTGCGAATTGCTCAGCGACATGGGCAGCATGCCGATCACCATGGCCGATGCAGTCATAAGCACGGGGCGGATACGCTCGAACCCGGCCTCCAGCGCGGCCTGTAGCGCATTGCCGTGCTCCTCCAGCCGTTCACGGGCGAACGACACCACCAGAATGGCGTTGGCCGTGGCCGTGCCCATACACATGATAGCCCCCGTCAGCGCCGGCACGGACAGGGTCGTATGGGTCAGGAACAGGCTCCAGGCGATCCCGGCCAGGGCACCCGGCAGTGCCGTGATGATAATGAACGGGTCCAGCCAGGACTGGAAATTCACCACGATCAGCAGGTACACGAGCAGGATGGACATGCCCAGCCCACCTATGAGCTGCACATAGGCATTGTTCATGGTCACGGCCTGGCCACGTACGCTCAGCGAGGAACCACGCGGCAGGTCGGCCCGTGCCTCATCCACGATACGGTTGACCTGCCGCGACACCGCACCGAGGTCCAGCCCGACATTGGTGGCGTAGATATCGAACACCGGCATGATGTTGTAATGCGCGACCTCCGCCGGGGTGCCAACCTGCGTGATTTCGCTCAGCCCCCCCAGAATCTGCGGCTGCTGGCCACCGGGATTGCCATCCCCCTTGTCGATGGGGGTCAGTTCCAGGTCGTTCATGGTCTGCAGGAACGGTGCGGGGGTCTGGATATCGATCAGATGCGAAACCCCGGTTGCCGTATCCAGCCAGTACACCTGCCCCACCTGCGAACTGCCCGAAAGCGAGACAAGGGCGTTATCCGCCACGTCGGCTTCCGAAATGCCGGTGCCAAGGGCGTAGATACGCCGGGCGTTCACCCGCAGGGTTGGCGCGGTCATGGGTTCCTGAACCGAGATATCGGCCAGCCCCGGCAGGTGGCGCAGTCGCTCCGCCAGCCGGTTGGCAAAGCGGAAATTACCCTCCAGATCGCGGCCTACCACCTGCACATCGATCGGAGATGGCAGGCCGAAGTTCAGGATCTTGGCCGTCAGGTCACCCGGCAGGAACGAGAACTGGGTGCCGGGAAAAGCCTCGCCCAGATCGTGGCGCAGGGTAGCGCGGTATTCCGCCACGGGAGACGCCGGGTTTTTAAGTGCGATGGTAATGTCGCAATCCTGCGTGCCCACCGTAGGGGTGGGGATATACGCCTGGTTGAGCGGGCTGAACGGCAGGCCGCAATTATCCACGATGGATTCAACCTGCCCGGGCAGGGCCTGTTCGACCCTGGCGTTGACAAGCTGGGAAATCTTGCCCGCCTCCTCGAGCCGGGTGCCGATGGGGGCTCGCATATGCAGGGCTATGACATCGGAATCCACCTCGGGGAAGAAGTCCTGACCAACAAAAACCAGCAGGCCCAGCGATCCCACGGAACACAGGATGAACACCGCCACGAACTTCCCGCCCAGCGAAAGCAGATAGCTCAGGAACTCCCGGTAGCGATGCCGGAATTTCTCGAACTGGTGCTCGAACCCGCGCTGGAAACGACCAAAAACATTTTTCGGTTCGACCGGCCCATGCGCATGGGCCGCCACCTGTGCGGCCAGCATGTATTTGGCCATGGTCGGCACCAGCGTTCTGGACAGGATGAAGGACGCCAGCATCGCAAAAATAATGGCCTCGGCCATGGGCATGAACAGCCAGCCCGCAACACCCGTAAGCTGGAAAAGCGGCATCCAGACAATGCAGATGCACAGGGTGGAAACAAAGGTCGGAATGACGATCTGGTTGGCGGCGTCGATAATGGCCGTCTCGAGGTCTTTCTCCATTTCCAGATGCGCGTCGATATTCTCGATCATGACCGTCGCGTCATCGACCAGGATACCCACCGCAAGCGCAAGCCCGCCCAGCGTCATGACATTGATGGTCTGCCCGGCCCAGCCCAGCCCGATGATGGAGCACAGCATGGCAAGGGGAATGGACGTGGCGATAATGACCGTGGACCGCCAGGACCCAAGGAACAGCAGCACGACAAGCCCGGTCAGGCACGCGGCTGTCAGCATTTCGCGCAGGACGTCGTAGACGGAATCCTTCACGAAAGTCGAGGCATCGTTCAGGACCTTGATTTCGACCCCCGGCGGCAGGGTCTGGACAATGCCGGGCAACAGCGCCTTGACCCCGGCCACCACATCCAGCGTCGAGGCGTCACCCCCTTTCATGACCACGATCAGAACACCCTGCTGCCCCTTGACGAGCACGAGGTTGGTCTGCGGTGGCCCGCCCGGATGGACCCAGGCCACGTCACGCAGGCGCACGACCGCCGTGCCCACCTGCTTGATCGGCAGGTTGTTCAGGTCATCCATCGTGCGGGCGGCGGCATTGGTCTGGACCATCCAGTCGAACGGACCGATCCGCTGGTCACCCGCGGGCACGACAATGTTCTGGCTGTTCAGCGCGCGCGACACATCCGTGGGCGAAAGCTTGTGCGCAAGCAGCTTGACCGGGTCCAGATCGACCATGACGTTGCCGGGCTGCCCGCCATACGGGTTGGGAATGGCCGCCCCCGCCACCGACACGAGCGCCGGGCGGATCAGGTTGGACGACATGTCGTAAATCTGGGATGCCGTCATGGACTTGGACGACACCTGCAGGGTCACGACCGGCACGGACGACGCATTATAGGCCAGCACCAGCGGCGGGGTGGAGCCGGTCGGCATCTGCTTGATAACCGTCTGCGACACGGACGTGATCTGGCTTTGCGCAACGGAGGTATCGGTGCCGGGCTGGAAGAATATCTTCACGATACCGCGGCCGTAATAGGACTGGCTTTCGATATGTTCGATATTGCTGACCGTGGCGGTCAGGGCGCGTTCGTAATAATACACCACGCGGCCCGACATGTCCTCGGGCATGAGGCCCGCGTACTGCCAGACCACCGCCACAACCGGAATGCGGATGCTGGGGAACACGTCCGTGGGCGTGGTGAAGATGCCTCTGATACCGAATACGACGATCAGGACGGAGAGCACCACGAATGTATACGGCTTCTTGAGCGCCGTAACGACAATCTCGTTCATGCCGCGACCTCCCGCATCATGGACGGTGCGACACTGGATGTGATGATAATAACCATATTGTTACACGATACATATCCGCTCCGTGCCTCGCCAATGACGTTGCAGTTAAATTCGGCATCATCCCGTGACACTCTGAACTGACCTGAGATTGGAATAACCTGTCTCCGCTGGCGTGATGATGGACTGTTCATTGCTGGACAGGAAAGGTGATGTAAAAACAGGTGCCGGTGCCGTCAGGCCCGCTTTCTATGCGCACATCCGCCTCGTGCAGATGGGCAATGGCGCAGACCAGGCTCAGCCCCAGGCCGCTGCCCGAGACATGCCGGCTCTTGTCCGAACGGTAAAAGCGCGACAGCACCGCCTGCCGCTCATCGGGGGCGATGCCCACGCCGTTATCCGTCACCATAAGGGCGGCCTTGCCCGCCTGCTCCCGCATTCCCAAGGTTATCGTGCCTCCTTCGGGGGTGAATTTGATGGCGTTGTCCACCAGATTGGCCAGCAGTTCTATCAGCAGGTGCCTGTCACCCCAGACCTGCAACCCAGCAGGACCGGGCTGGGCCAGCAGACGCTTGCCCTCGGTTTCGGCAATGGGTTCGTACAGGTCGAACACGTCATCTATCAGATCGCTCAGGACAACATGATCGAAACCCGCCTTTCTGCGGCTGTTCTCCAGTTCCGCAATGCGCAGCAGCGCCGTGATAATACCCAGGCACTGGTCCAGATCGTCCACCGCCCGGCCGATCGTGGCGTTCAGCGCATCCGCGTCCAGCCCCGCGGCACCGGCCCGTTCCAGCCTGGCCCGCACGCGCGAAAGCGGCGTGCGCAGATCATGCGCAATGTCGTTGCCAACCTCGCGCATGCCGTCCATCAGGCGTTCCAGCCGGTCGAGCATGCGGTTCACGCTGCCCGCCAGGCGTTCCACGTCGTCACGTTCGCGCGCAGCTGGCAGGCGTTCGTGAATATCGCCCGCCATAATACGGTCTATCGCCTCGTGCATGTCCTTGACGCGCGACAACGCCCGGTGGCTCAGGGCAATCCCCAGAAACAGCGCGAACAGGAAGGTCGGCATGGCTGCCACCAGCATGGTGTGCCGGAGCATGAGCTTCTGTTCGGCCAGCAGGTGGAAGCTGCGCCCCAGAACAAGAATGGTTTTATCCGGTAGCGTAACGGCCAGCAGGCGTAAAGGATAGGGCGCACCTTCCTCGGGAAAGATTTCTATGTTCTGGGGTTTGCCATCGGCCACCAGCCCGCGCGGCCATGTGTGCAGGTCCCCCGCGATCAGCGCATGCCCGGCGTCGAACAGGCCCGCACTGCTGATGATCAGCCGCAGGTCGCCCGTTGCCCGTCGCCTGATCACATATTCGAGATGTTCTGGTGACATCTGCGCGAGAAGTGAGGCCTCACCCTCCAGCAGTTCGGTCGAGCGGCGGGATTCGACCGCCTCCATCTGTGCGTAGACGAGGCCGAACTGCATCAGCATGACCCCGGCCATGGCGGCCAGAGCCATCAGTGTTATGCGGAAGGTTGCGGTGCGAAAAAGCTCAGTCAGGAACACGCAGCAAAAACCCTGTTCCGCGTATGCTCTGGATAAGCGGCTCCTCCGACGGGGCGTCGACCTTGCGGCGCAGCTTGCCGATATGCACATCGACAAGGTTGGTTCTGGGAATGAAGCGGTACTGCCAGACATCCTCCAGCAGCATGGAGCGGGTCAGGACCTGGCCCGGACGGCGCATGAGATATTCCAGAAGCCTGAATTCGCGCGGCAGCAGTTCGATCTCGCGCCCGTCGCGCCAGACACGGCGTTCGATCAGGTCCATTTCCAGCGCACCGGCCCGCAGACGGGTCGCGCGCGTGTCGTCCGGGCGACGCAGCAGGGCCTCGATCCGGGCCACCAGTTCCTCGATCGCGAAAGGCTTGGTCAGGTAGTCGTCCCCGCCTGCCTTCAGGCCCGTCACCCTGTCATCAACGGCGGAAAGAGCAGACAGCACCAGAACCGGCGTGCGCACGCCCTGCTGGCGCATGCCCTCGATCACGGAAAGCCCGTCCATGCCAGGCAGAAGCCTGTCCACGATCATGACGTCGGCTTCACCCGTCAGTGCCATGTCCAGCCCGGCCCTGCCGTTGGCCTCATGCCGGACGCGGAAGCCGCGGGCGGTCAGTTCAGCGACGATTTCTTCGGCGATCGTGCTGTCATCTTCCACCAGCAGGACCGTTCTTTCTTCCTGAGGGCGGGTCTCGGCGTCCTCTGTCATCATGTCCATGTCCCTGTATTCCTTCCCTGTCATGCAGGCCACGGGCATAATATACCAGTAAATTAGGTTTCAGAGTCCGGCTGGGTGTCCTCATCTCCGTCCAGCCCGTCGAGCGCTTTCAGCCTGCCGCTGACCGCGCGTGTGCGCCTGCGCGCCTCCTCGATCGAGAAGGACATGGACTGCGCGTTTTTCGCCAGTTTCTCCAGCACGCCGTCCATGCGCAGCATCTCCTGCCGGGTGGCCCCCAGCAGCCGCGCGATGCTTTCCGTCCGCTCCTCCAGCGCCAGGGTCACGTAGCCGAGGTGGATGGTCCGCAGCATGGCGGGCATGAGGGCAGGCCCCATGACCATGACGCGGAACTGCCGCCCCACATCGTCGATCAGGCCGGGAATGCGCGCGACTTCGGTATAAAGCCCGTCTGTCGGCAGGTAGAGCACCGCGAATTCGACCGTAGCGGGCGGCTGGATGTATTTTGTCGCAATCTTGCGCGCCTCGAGCCGCAGGGTGCTTTCCAGCGCCTTGCGGGCCGCTTTTTCGGCCTGCCCGTCGCCTTCTTCCGCCGCGTTGAGCAGCTTTTCATACGCTTCGGTCGGGAATTTGCTGTCTACCGGCAGCAGCGGGGCGACCGCCGCCCTGACCGGCATACGAATGGCGAATTCCACCACCTCCGCCCCCTCGCCCACGCGCACGTTGCTTTCATACGCACCGGGCGGCAGCACGTCGTCGAGAATGGCCTTGAGCTGGGCCTCCCCCCAGCCGCCGCGCGTCTTGACGTTGCCGAACAGGCGTTTGAGATCCCCGATCTGCGCGGTCATGGCACGGACCTCGCCCATGGCGGACTGCATGGCCGAAAACTGCTCCAGCACACGCTGGAACGATGTCTGCATCTGCTGTTCGACCGCCGCGTGCAACTGCTCCGTCACCGCCTGGCGGATAGCGGCAAGCTGCCGGGCCGAGGCCTCGGCCATACCCTGCAGCGCCTCGGCCTGGGCGGCCCGGGCTTCGGCCTGTTCACGCCCCATGGCCCCGCCCAGCGTGCCAAGCTGTTCAGCCAGGGTGGCGTGCATGCGCTCGATCCGCCCCGCCACGGCGCGTTCCATATCGGCCAGGGCCGCACGCTGGCTTGCAAGGTCGGACTGGGTGATTGCGGCCTCACGCTCGGTGCGGACATAAAGGCGGGCCAGCAGGTCGCCATCGGCACTTTTGCGACGGCCGAAAAGCAGGCCGATCCCCACCCCCAGAACCAGCGCGGCGACCACGGCACTTACAAGAACAATAATAGAACTCATGCGCCTGTTGTGCCCCGTGACGATGGCTGGGGCAAGGGGCCATGACCACCTGCCGCCAAACGATCCGCTCCACCGTCCCTGACCGGACCGTCATGCGGCCCGGCATGGGTGGGGCGCACGATCCGTCATCACCATTGCGCGTTCCGTGCCTGGCGGAATGGCAATGGCCGCGCAATGATGGTATGCAAACCAAACAACGGAGCCATGTTCAGAACCAGAACAATAAACTGAACACATGGGGGAAGACTTGAATACGACACAACGCATTCGCGGGATACTCGCGGGCTCGGCGGGCAACCTGCTCGAATATTTCGACTGGTACGTCTACTCATCCTTCACCATCTATTTCGCGCATGCGTTCTTCCCACGCGGGAACGCCACCGCCGAACTGCTGAACGCGGCGGCCGTGTTCGCGGTCGGTTTTTTCATGCGGCCGGTGGGCGGGTGGCTGCTGGGGGTGGCCGCCGACAAATATGGCAGGCGCACCGCGCTGACCTTTTCCGTGCTGGCCATGTGTCTGGGGTCTCTGGCCATCGCGATCTGTCCGACCTACACCCAGATCGGCCTGCTGTCCCCCATTGTGCTGGTGCTTGCCCGCCTGTTCCAGGGGCTTAGCCTGGGGGGCGAATACGGGGCTTCCGCCACCTATCTGGCCGAGGTGTCATCCCCCCGGCACAGGGGGTTCTGGTCGGGGTTTTTGTATGTCACGCTGGTCATGGGCCAGTTGCTGGCCCTGCTGTTGCTTCTGGTCATGCAATACGTGCTGCTTACCCCCCAGCAGATCGCGGACTGGGGCTGGCGGGTGCCGTTTCTGGTCGGTTCGGCCGGGGCTGTTCTGGTGTTCTGGCTGCGGCGGCAGATGGCCGAAAGCAACAGCTTTGAAAAAGCGCATGAACGCCAGGACAAGGGCGGCCTTGCGGTGCTGCTGCAACACTGGCGTTCGGTGTTGCGGGTGTGCGGCCTGACCATGGGCGGGACCGTGGCTTTTTACACCTACACCATTTACATGCAGAAATATCTGGCCAACAGCCTTGGTTTTTCCAAGGAAAGCGCGACCCTGATCTCGGCCGTCAGCCTGCTGGTGTTCGCCGCCATGCAGCCTGCCTTTGGCGCTGTTTCCGACAGGATCGGGCGCAGGCCTCTGCTGCTGTTCTTTGGCTTTGGGGCAACATTCGGCACCGTGCCGCTGCTGGGCGCGCTCTCGAACGCGCATTCGGCCCTGGGGGCTCTGGCCCTTATCATTGCGGCCCTTTTCGTGGCCTCGGGCTATACGTCCATCAACGCGGTGGTCAAGGCGGAACTGTTCCCCACCCGTATCCGCGCGCTGGGTGTGGCGTTCCCCTACGCGCTGACCGTCTCACTCTTTGGTGGCACGGCGGAATACATTGCCCTGTGGTGCAAGCAGGCCGGGCATGAAAGCTGGTTTGCCTGGTATGTCTCGGCCACGGCCGCAGTCACGCTGCTGACCGTTCTGACCCTGAAACCCACGGACAGGATTTCGGAAGAGCAGGGCTGACAGACAGCACCCCGCCCTGCCCGACGCAGGCGTGATGTGGAGCAACCGCGCACCAAATGGCCCCGCAAAGGCCTTTAATTTGCCATATGAGAGTCGATACTGGAGCTTATTGGAAAGACAAGGGGGCGGACCACGAAAACCGCACCCAGGAGACATGATCCAATGCGCCGCATGACAAAACTTCTTATGGTTCTTCCCCTCGTTGCCGGTCTGGGACTGGCGGCACAGCCTGCGGCACAGGCCCATCCCGGCGGCCATTGGGGCGGAGGATACGGGCATGGCTGGGGCGGACCCGGCTGGGGTGGACCGGGCCATTACGGCCCGCGCCCTTACGGTCCCGGCTATGGCCGCGGATATTACGGCCCCCGTGGCGGCGCCATTGCCGGCGCTGTCATTGGCGGGCTGGCGGTCGGCGCACTGGCCGGGGCGGCACTGGGTGGCGGACCGGGCTATTACGCGCCCCCACCCCCGCCACCGCCAGTGGCCTACCCGGTGCCCATGGCGGTACCGGTCATGCCCGCTCCCGGCTACTATCCGGGTGGCTATTACCCCGCCTGGTAACACCCCACGTAACACCCCACCCGGCCTGACAGATCAGGCCGGGGTGTAACCCCCTACTGGCCTGCGCCGCGGACCGGGGCTGACAGGCCCAAGCTGTGGCCCCAGCCTGGGCCCCGGACAACGGGCCCGGATATGTCAGGCCGCGCCGGTCAGGGCCTGCGCTTCGTTCATGACGGCCTCGACATGGCCGTCCACCTTCACCTTGCGCCAGATATGGGCGATTTTACCATCCGCCCCGATCAGGAACGTCGCGCGTTCGATCCCCATGCTGGTCTTGCCGTAAAGGGTTTTCTGCACCCATACGCCATAGGCCTCGGTCACGCTGCCATCCGCGTCGGAGGCAAGAGCAAAGGTCAGGCCATATTTGGCGGCGAACGCGTCGAGCTTCTTAACCGGATCGCGCGAGACGCCGATAATGGTCAGGCCGGCCTTTTCAAAAGCGTGCAGCGTTTCGTTGAACCCGCAGGCTTCCTTGGTGCAGCCGGGTGTGTCGGCCTTGGGGTAGAAATACAGAACAAAAGGCTTGCCCTTGAGCGATGCCAGATCGACCGTACGGTCGCCGCTGGCCTGCATGCTGAAAGCCGGCGCCTGATCGCCGACCGCAAGCGGTATCGTGTCCATGGTATGGGTCTCCGTCTTATGGGTTGTCGTGTTGCAGTGTCTTAACCCCGTGCACCGCGTGCTGTTCCGCTGCGATGGGGCCAATAAGCCGATCAAAGCAAGTCCGCACGGTTCTGGCCAGTGTGTTCGCCTGTTCCAGCAGGGCGGCAAGATCTGCCGCCCCCATGCCGCGCAGCAGAATTTTCAGCGCCGCCGGGGCCATGTCCTCAGCCAGTTCCCTGGGTGGAACCGGGCCGCATAGCAGGCGCAGCAGGGCCTGCAGCCGTCGCCAGAACAGATCCGCCCCGACCAGAATGCGCTCATCCTGCCGGCTGAGCAGCCCCGCCTGCGCCAGACGCGTCAGGGCCTGCCGCGTGACAGGGCTGCGCGCGGCGGCATGCCCCGCGCAGAGCTGGAGAGTCTGGGCAATGAATTCCACCTCCATCAGCCCGCCATCCCGACGTTTGACATCCCATATGGACAGCGGGGGCATATCCCGCGCCAGACGTTCGCGCATGGTGAGCGCATCCTCGCATAAAGTGGCGCAGGGGACCGGTGGCTGGCGCAAGGTTCCGTCGAGAATACGGCACAAATCCTGCCGCAGCCCGTCGCGCAGGGAACGGGGGGCCGCAACGATACGCGCACGCGTCAGGGCCATGCGCTCCCACGTCCAGGCGGACTGGGCATGGTACCTGACAAAAGCCGGGCGCGATACGGCAACCGGCCCCGCCGCGCCGGACGGGCGCAACCGCATATCCACCGCGTAAAGCGGTCCCTCCGGTCCGGGGGCGGTCAGTGCGGCGACAAACGCATGCGCAAGCCGTGTATAATAGCTGCCGACCGCGACCGAGCGCGCCTTCCCCACCGTCGCCCCTGCCCCATTGTCCGACTGGCCGCCTCCGGTATTGCTGGCGCCTGCCTGTGTGCCTGCCAGTGCGCCAACCGGTGCCCGCGCCGCCGCATTCCGTAGCGGAACCACGCTGGCCTGGACATGATCGGGGTGGTCGAACACCATCAGCAGATCGAGGTCTGACCCCGGCATCATCTCGCGCGAGCCGACCTTGCCCAGTGCGATCACCGCCATGCCCCCGCCCGGCACCCGCCCGTAGCGGCGCACATGCTCGGCTTCCACCGCTTTTTTGAGCAGGGTGATGATCGTATCCGCCAGCGTGGTGCGTTCCCGCTCAGCAGTGTTTTCGTTGATACGCCCTTCAAGCAGGGCGACCGACAGCCGGAATTCCTCCCCGCGCAGCAGCGGGTGCAGGGCTGCCACCAGCCCTTCGATATTTTCCGCAACCTCGGCCAGATGGTGCAGCCGGGCCACGACGTCGCGCCCGTCCTGCGGACCGGATTCAAGCAGCCCTTCAAGGGCGGAGGGCGTATCGGCCAGATAATTGGCCAGAAAGGCCGAGGCGTCGAAAATACTGGCGATACGCTCGATCAGGACCGGATTGTGGTCAAAAAGGGAAAGAAGCTGCACCCCCGCGTGCTGGCGGGCCAGCAGCGTATCGAACCGGCGCAGGCAGGCGAGCGGGTTGGTGCGCGCCCCGAAACTGGCGAGCAGCGTGGGCAGGAACGACCAGAGCAGCGCATGCGCCCGCTCCGACCGCAGGGCGCGCAGGCTGTTGCCGCTCCACCGGTCCAGAACGTGCAGGGCTTCGGGAATCTGGGTGGGGGGGAAACCCTGTTCGGCCAGCAGGTCCGCAAGCTGGCCTTCATCCGGGCCGCGCACCAGCACCCGCCCCTGCGCCGCACTGCCCGCGCTGGCCTGGGTTACGAAGTGGCGCTCGAATATCCGCCGTGCCTCGCGCATGCGGGGCAGCAGATCCAGTGCGAAGGCCTGCCCGTCCGCGCAGTTCATGAATACGGCAAAGGCCTCGAACCCGTCCTCCGTGTCGGGCAGGGCATGGGTCTGGTGGTCGGCGCGCATTTGCAGCCGGTGTTCCGCATCGCGCAAAACGCGGTAGGTGCGGGCCAGCACCTCGGCCTCCTGCCGGGGCAGGTGGCCCGAGCCCACCAGTTTTTTCAGCCCGCCAAAAGTGGTCTTGTCGCGCAGGGCCGGTTCGCGCCCGCCCCACACAAGCTGGATCGCCTGCACGATAAACTCGATTTCGCGAATACCGCCCTGCCCCAGCTTGAGGTTATGCCCCAAAAGCCAGTCACGGCTGGCCAGCGGGTCGGCCAGCACGGCATCAGACAGATCCGCCAGATCGGTACGCCCGGCCTTGCGGTGACGGTCGATCCGGGCTTTCATGTCATGAATATCATCAATCAGGGCGAAATCGAGCGTGCGCCGCCACACAAACGGGCGAATAGCCGCCAGAAAACGCCGCCCCACCCCCAGGTCACCCGCCACGGGGCGCGCCTTGATCATGGCCGCACGTTCCCAGGTCTGGCCCAGGCTCTCGTAATACAGGATGGCGGACTGCACCGTAACCGCCGGCGGGGTGGAGGCCGGGTCCGGGCGGAGGCGCAAATCCGTACGAAAAACGTAGCCATTCGCATCGCGCGCTTCCATCAGGCTGACAAGATCGCTAGTCATGCGCACAAAGATACGCCGCACCCCCTCGGGGTGTTTATGCATCATGGGATCATAGAGAACCATCAGGTCGATATCGGATGAGAAATTCAATTCCCGCGCGCCCAGCTTGCCCATGGCCAGCACAACCAGCCCGCAGCCCTGCGTGGGCCGGTCGGGGTGCGGCAGTTCGATCTGTCCGGCGGCATGCGCGCACCACATCAGATGCCTGAGAGCAAGCTCAAGCGCGGTTTCCGCCAGGCGGCTGAGTGTCGCCGTTACGTCATCGAGCGACCAGAACCCGCCCAGATCCGCCACGGCGCAAATAAATGCTATACGTTTTTTGAGGCGTCGGAGAAAAGCCGCGACATACTCTCGCCCCGATGTGGGGTCAAAATCCGCGCATGTCGCAAACACATCCTGCACGCATCTGTCCGGCCCGTTTTCCAGCAACGCCGCGAACGCACCGATATCGTCCCGCGCCAGATCGGACAGATAGGGGCTGTTTCCGCCCAGGCAGGCCTGCAACCCCCGCGCTCCGGCCTGCGATATGACCATGGGAAAAATACCAGCGGCATCCGCCAGAACCTTGATATCCGCCGCAAATCGCCGGGCGGCGGCATGGTCGGCTGGCCGGGGCCAGTCCGCATCCGGCCAGGCGCGCAGGCCACGCCCGCGCGGCAGCCTGACATCATGAAAAAGAAAATGCTCTGCCTGCGTCATGAAAGGGTCCGTACCGTGAACCATGAAGGCTTGCTGCGTTGACCGCCAACGGTCAAGACACAGCCGTACGGAAAACGGTGACAGTACGGCGCGCAATGCTGGTCAGTATATGCGCGCTGCTGGGGTTTGGCGTCAGCGGTGCTGCCGCGGCACTCGTGTACATGACCTACCGCCCCATCGACATTACGCCGGTTGTCAGGCCTTTTCTGCCCATAACGCTGATCAACAGCGGCGCCGGTCGCCCGCCACTGGCAAGCCTGAGCCTGAACCGCGCCGAACTGCGCTGGAACGGCCTGCATGACGGGCTTGGAAGTCCGCTGGCCCTTGTCCTGTATAACGTCACCCTGCAAGCGCCCGGCCACAGAACACATGATACCATCCGCGAGGCCCGGGTCATGCTTGACCCGGTGGCCCTGCTGCATGGAACCCTTGGCCTGCACTCGGCCAGCCTGCATGGTGTACGCCTGACCCTGCGCCGCAAGGCTGACGGGTCCACCGGCCCGGATTTCGACCTGCCAGCCGACCTGCAAAGTTCGGGGGGCGGCAACAGCGTCGATATCAGCCGCCTGCAGCATGTGCGTCTGGACGACGCCGTTATAACCGTCAACGACCAGCTTGCCCGTACAAGCTGGGTCATATCCCCCCTCAGTGCCGATCTGTCGGTCCGGCGCAGGGAGCACCATCTGGGCCTTGCGGGAACGGTATCCGTTGGCCTGTCCCGTCAGGATGGTGCGGGACTGACCCGGCTGGTAAACATCAACGCCACAAGCGCGCCTGACGAACACGCAAACGCGACAACGTGGCGACTGCTGACCAGCCCGATCAGCCCCGCGGCCCTTTCATCCCTTGTGCCGCAACTGAAATCCGTCGATCTTCCCATCGCGCTGGCGGCCGATGCAAAACTGGCGCCCGCTGCCGGTACACACTGGCTGCTACCCGACGAGATCAACCTCAACCTGAACCTTGGTGCTGGCCGCCTGAGCCTTGCCGGGTCGACCTACAGCCTGGAGCACGGTACGGCGGCCCTGCGCCTTGTGCGCGACCACACCGCCACCGGCCCCCTGCCCGCACGCCTGACCCTGCATGATACCAGCCTGTCGATCCATAACGCCGACCTGCCCCAGGGCCCCGAGCACGCGCTGGACGTGGAACTGGCTGGCCAGCTCGCCGCGTCCGACATCTTGCAACCACAGGGCATAACCGGGCAGGTGAGCGCGACCATAGCGCATGTGGCATTCAACGACCTGCGCAGCTACTGGCCCGAACATGCCGCCAAAGGCGGGAAAAAATGGGTTGTCGACAATATCACGAGCGGCGATGCATCGGGCCTGCAGGTCAAACTCTCCCTTGCCGGGACCAAAGGCTGGAGCACGCTCAAGGTCGCGGGACTGGACGGAGACCTTGCGGCCAGGGGGTTGACCATTCACTGGCTGCGTCCTGTCTCGCCCCTGCATGACATCTCGGCCAGGCTGGCCATTCACGACCTGGACAAGATTGTCATTACTTTCGACAATGGCTACCAGCTTGTGGACCGCGCGGGCAAGAATGTCGGCCTGTCCGGCACAGGGCGGATCGAGGCCGGACCGGGCAGCATGACCATTACCGGGTTGAGCCATCGGGACCAGACCGGGATTATCGCGTCGAAACTGACCGGAAAACTGGAAGATATTCTCGCCCTGCTGGCCGAGAACCGGCTGCACCTGCTTTCGCGCCACCCCATCACCATGACCAATCCGCGCGGCATGGCCGTGGTCAATCTGTCACTGTCCCTGCCCCTGGTCAGCCATGTGCATATCGATGATATGACCATCAACGCCCATGCGGAGGTGTCGCACGCCGCAATGGGCAATGTCGTGGCCGGGCGAAGTGTCACCAACGGGCGTTTCGGCCTGGATGCCACGACACAGGGCCTTGCCCTTGCGGGCAGTGGTGTTATTGGCGGCCTGCCCGCAACCGTGTCCTACACGACCGATTTCAGCCATGTCGGCCCCAAAGGCCTGCTGGAACAGGCCCATATGACATCGCGCCTGACCCCGCAAAGCCTGACCGCCGCAGGGTATGACCCGGGCGAGCATTTCAACGGCACAGCCGATCTTGACGTCACCTACCGCGAAACGGGCGACCATCATGGCACCGTGGATGTCGGGCTGGACCTTGAACATGCGCGTATTCTTATTCCGCTCTGGCACAAGGCCCCTGATCAGGCGGCCCGGGTTTCCGCCCGGCTGGACCTGGTTGACGGGAAAATTATTGCCGTGGACCGTATTGTGGCATCCGGCCCTGACCTGGAGGTCAAGGGTCAGGCGGCCATACGTCCGAACAGGCCGCCGGAACTGATTGTCTCGTCCTTCCGCATTGCGCGTTCAAACGGGCATGCGCGCCTGGCGTTACCCACGGGAACTGACAGCATGATCCATGTGGGTGTCTATGCCGATGCGCTGGACCTGTCCCCGCTGGTCAGTGGCGACCCGGCGGCCCCCCAGCCCACCACCAAAAGCTCCGGCTACCATGTGCCCGAAGCCGCGACCGGCAGACTGCATGGCCCCACAGGCAATGCATGGGCGATCGACCTGACGGCGGACACAGTGTGGTATAATGCGACCAAGCCGTCGCTGAAGGGGGTAAAGGCCTATTTCGAGCATAATGGCCGCCGCTTGCGGACCATGCGCTTTACCATGCGCGGCCCCACACCAGTCAGCATGTCGCTGACACCGCAGGGCAGCAACCGGACGCTGGACGTAAGCATTCCCGACCTGGGTGCGTTCCTGTCCGCGTTCAACATCCTGTCCGATGTAGAGGGCGGCCACGCGGTGCTGAGCGGCGCATTTGACGACACCCAGGCCACAGCCCCGTTCAAGGGCAAGATCACGGTCAGCCCGTTTACCCTGCAAAAGGCGCCAACGGCCCTGCGTGTGGCCCGTAATATCTCGGTCTATGGCTGGCTGACGGCCCAGAACACCGACGTGTTCGACATCACCCACATGACCTTGCCGGTCACGTTCGAAGGCGATGTGCTGAGCATTCACGATGGCAGCATAGGCAACACCGCTCTGGGCGCAACGCTGGAGGGGGCCATTAACCTCAGCCGCAACAACATAGACCTGCACGGCACGGTAGCCCCCGTATTTGCCGTGAACAAACTGCCGGGCAAACTGCCCGGCATAGGCCGCGTTTTCAGCCCCGAAAAAAACGGCGGTGTAGTGGCCATGACCTTCGGCATAAGTGGCAAACTGGACAACCCCGGCCTGCACATCAACCCGTTTTCGATCCTTTTTCCCGGTGTTCTGCGGAATATGCTGTGAGGACTCCCCTTAAAAAAGATATGAGCAGCACGGGAATAACCAATAAGAGCGATTGCTCGCCCTTATTGTCCATCATGGAGATCAATTCAGGCTAGCAACCACCCTATTGTATCCTCTCTGACACAACATCAAGAACCGCCGCTTGATGTATGATTTTGCCATACTCCTCTACCATCTCCGCAAAACCAGGCTGACTGTCCAACACAGCCCGACTTTTCATAGCAAGCTGAGAACGCAATGCTTCGTCTTCCACCAAATAAGAAATAAGAATTGCCAGCCGCTCTACATCTCCAGGAGAATAGAATAAAGCATTAACATTTTCATATACCTGCTCTGGTATTCCAAACACTGGCGTCGTAATTATAGGAAGACCACAAGCCATTGCCTCCACTATTACTCGCGGAGCGCTTTCTACAAAGGAAGTGCATACT
The DNA here is from genome assembly GCF_047723915.1 of Acetobacter sp. GTDB lineage: Bacteria > Pseudomonadota > Alphaproteobacteria > Acetobacterales > Acetobacteraceae > Acetobacter. Next base: position 74,180 of record NZ_JBDOBQ010000003.1, read on the forward strand.
GCAATATCAGCTGCCATATAATATTTAAATGGATCGGATGTTGGGCCTGTTAATATGATCCGCTCTGCTGCGTATGGCGGCAAACTCTTGATACGATTAGTAATCACCTCCACGTAATCTGCTTCTCCATTTGCACCAACCAAATAAATGCGTATCTTTTTTTGAGTTTCTGTATCCAACCAAGAAAAAGCCTCTACTATATCTAATTGAGATTTACGTGCACAAAGAGTGCCGACCACTACAATCACCACCTCTGCATCTTCAAGATGCAGCGAATTACGAGCTCGCTTACGATCCCACTGAGAGACCATTTCCTCCAAATGCAATGGCGGAATCCCATGACGAACAAGCTTGAATGTACGCTGGCTATCAAGTTTTTGCCAAGCACGCCGTGTCGCATCAGCCACATATAAAACACGGTAAGCTTTAGAAAATGCATCGTAAGCGTAAGACCGTATTGCCTCCGGCAAATAGTCGAAATAACTCTCCCATCCCTCGCTCTCATGCTGACACCAGATCGAAGGCAAGCCTACATAAGCAGCAGTAAGAACCGCCCAAAAATTCTGAAGAGTATTGACGACTACAACCTCAGCTCCTATTTCCCTCAACAAGGCCCCATGCCTCTCGCAACTACGTGCTAGAGAGGCACCATCGTAAACATCGTGCAACGGGGATTGAGGCAGAATATGTACAGCGATGCCCTCCGCCTCATAAAGTTCACGCAGTGGGCCGTCGCGCAATGACAATACCTTAGCGTGAACTTCCCCTCGCTTCACGAGGCCTATGGTTAGATCCATCAAAACAGATGGCGCCCCTTCATAGTTTAAATTATGGGTGACCATTACCACATTTACTGAACTACGCCGCCGGCTCTGCAAGCAAATCGCTTCCGGCTCGAAACGCTCATTTTCTAATGACAAATTGGGATTATACCAACGGTCATACCAATTGCCATAAATGCGACGAAAATTTATTCTTTCTTGTGGATTATACTTATAGCCTCGCGTTTTACTCTCAAAATGAAACAATTCAGCCGTAGCGCAATAAATACAACTACGGCTTGAGATTACAACTCTATAGCAGAAATCCACATCATTATAAGAAACAGGAAAATTTAATTCGTCAAATCCACCCAACTCTTCGAACAATGACCTCGATGTTAACAAACAAGCTGCCGTCACAGCCGAATATTCGCGCGAAGTACGAACAAAACCCATGTACCCCCATTCATGCCTAGGGATATTGCGAAAAGCGTGCCCGACCAATCCTTCGTGATAACCATGAACAACACCTGCATGTTGAATGGTATTATCTTCGAAATACAGTCGTGCGCCGACAGCACCGACCCCTGGAATTTGGCCGTACCCTACCATCTGACTTAGCCAGCCAGGTGATATGACTTTGGTGTCATTATTCAGAAAAAGTATATATTCCGATGCACAATATTCCTGCACAGCTCTATTATTAAGATTAGCGAAATTAAACCCGCCATCAGGACTGGGAATTTGTACAACTCGGATAGAAGGAAATAACACCAAAGATTCTAAATAGGCAATTGCTTCAGGCTCATCGCTCTCATTATCAACAATAAGAATATCATAATTACGATATGTTGTTTTTTTCAAAGAATTTATACAAGTCCTAAGAAAATCAACTTGATTTTTCGTCGGAATAACAATTGTTACTGATGGACCATCATCGGGAAAAATTAATCCAAATATACCACATCGTGCTTCCGCAGCCCAAGCAGGATGAATTACACGCACATCGGAATAGCCACGACGCTCCATGGCCTCCTCTACAGCGCGACGGCCAGCCTCAATACTTGCTGGCTTGCTATCCGCGGACACTGCTGTGGAACCCGGTGCAGCTCGCCAATGGTAAAGAATTTTTGGGATATGACCGACATGACGTGCTTTTTCTGCCGCACGCAATGCAAAATCATAATCCTGAGAACCATCGAATGATTTTCGAAAGCCACCCAGATCAACGAACAAAGATCGACGAACGCTAAATATATGCGAGATATACATAAAAGACAGTAGCAATACCGGCGCCCAGTCGGGTTTAAACTGAGGCGCATAACGATGACCGTTCATATCTATCTTGTCGTCATCGCTATAAACAATATCTGCGTCAGGATGATCGGCATAATAAATAGCCAATTCAGCCAAGCAATCTGGAGTTATTAAATCATCATGGTCGAGAAAAGCTATAATCTCTCCACTTGCCATCTCGACACCAGCATTCGTTGCAATACTTATTCCCCCATTCCTCTTCAAACGGGTAATTTTAATGCGTGGGTCACGATCTCTCGCTCTTTCCAACATTGTCGCAATATGCGGAGCACTGCTACAGTCATCGACTAGACATAGCTCCCAATTATCATAAATCTGCAAAAGCACAGACTCTAACAATTCGTCGAAAAGGTCGGGGTCTGTATTATAAATTGGTGTAATTAATGAAATTCTCGGAGTGCACCCCACCCGCTCGTCAAGAAGGTCACGAATATTGGTGACAGCAATGTTACTTATTCGGTTAACACCTAACCAAGCCTCATAAGCTGACACTGGTTCCTGAACGAAGTGATAATTTCTATCTTTTATTTCTGATATTTCTTGCTGCAAAATATTCGTTGCCGCGGCTCCATCATGCCCAAGCGCCTCTACAGCTTGAATCATATGCCCCCACGCACCACGGGCTCCCGCACTGCGCAGACGCGCAAGCATAAAAACCACCCGCCTAGGAAAGCGGCTTGGCCTTTTAATAGCCTCTTTCAGAATAAGCCCACCCATTCGGCTTCTAAAACGAAATTTATGCAGTCCACTCCGGGTGAAAGTCTTACACCATCGTAACCCAGCCGTAATTTGCCATGACGATGAAGCATAAACGGCCTCTAACTGAGCATTTAACCTTTCTATTACCACGCGAAGGCGCTCATTTTCTGGATAGAGCGCCGCTAACCGATTATCGCGCTCCACAATTCGCTCGTTGCAACTCTCCACATCACTAGATATTTTTCTAATTTTAATAGAAGATGCTGCTCTTTCCTTTTTCACCAAAACATTAAGGCGATTAATTTCTTTGTAAAGCAATTCCAATCGGTTATCGCGCTCGACAATCATATCATCCGCGCATTTCTGGACCTCCATCGCGCTCTTCAGTAAAGTATTAAGACGCTCTATTTCTTCATATAATTCTTGCAATCGATTATCACGCTCAACAACCGCCTCCCCAATATGACATTCAGCCTCTGCTGCGTCTTTCAGTAAAGTATTAAGGCGCTCTATTTCTTCATATAATATCTTCAATCGACTATCGCGTTCAACAACCATGTCGCTGAAACGCCGATTTTCTTCATGGGACCGCAACAAAAGGCTGGCACGCTCTTGTGACCACACCCTATCAAATAAACCCGCACCCAAGCGGGAAAAAAAGCGCTGCACAACAGCCAACCGCTCGGTGCTTGACGCCACTTCAGTTATCAACCAGCGAATATTTTCAGGCATAGGTTCATTACCCACGTAAACCATGCCCAACCCATTAGAATGATCGAAAGAAAACGCGGGATATTGTGTGGATATTTCTTCCCACAATTTCCAAACCCCGAAATCTCGCTCACGAACATTAATATCGTGTATCAAGATAAGGCCTCGATAACTCATTTTCGGAAGCCAGTTAATGAAATCATTTTTTACAGCATCATATGTATGCAAACCATCGATATGTAACAAATCGATGGAATTATCAGAAAAATAATCAAGCGCCTGATCAAATGTCATGCGCATCAAACGAGAAACTCCACCATATAGCGGATTATGATAAGCACTCAGTTCATCGTAGACTTCATTCCCATAATAACCAGCATGCGAATCCCCTTCCCAAGTATCAACCGCATAGGCCTTAACTGGTACATTACAGGCAATCGCTGCCTGCAAAAATGCGCAGTAGGAATTCCCTGTATGAGTTCCCAGTTCGACCATGCAAGCCGGACGCGCATTCTCCATGACCCAAAACGCAAATGGAATATGTCCAACCCAAGGGGGGGGCCACGCTAGGAACTGCGGTTCTGCCAAAATTACTTTTGAACACAAAAGGCGCGCAACATCATCGTTAGAAGAAAGCGACATAAAACCAGACGTCCATCAATCATGATTAGTCTCAGTTTTAGCATTCACTCTGCTGCTCTGGAATACCTTCTTTTCGATTTGACGCCTTCTCGACGTCAGAACGGGTTGATTCTGCAGAGGTGATGCATTTTATGACACACCCGATGTCATCTCATCGATGTTTTTGTGCTTAATTTAAGTTACTCTGAACCGATGCAGCCTCATCACATTAGCTCAAATATTTCAAATCATAAACAAATAATTAAATTATTATTAGCCCTTCCAGCCCATATAAACATGACGTATTGCAGCAAACACACCTCATAGTCAGGAGTGAAAGCGTGGTCATTTCAAGATGCTGACGTTCTTGAATGCTAGAGGATGTTATGCGCCTTAAGCGAGTATAGCAGCGTTTCTGAGCATGAAGCATGCGAAAGCGATGGCATGAGGACTTGCGAGCGTTGAAGCGTAGCGCTCGTAATCTTTGCCAAATCTGCGGTATCGTGTGGCCCGTACGAAAGACGGTTCGACGACCCAGCGACGAGGCAGAAGGATCAAGCTGCGTTTGACTTCGGGCAATTTGACGACTTCAAGGGCGATGCCGTGAGCCCCCGCTGCCTCGGCCGGCCTCTCGCCTGTATAGTCCTGATCGACATAGGCCAGCTCGAAGCTTTCGTCCGTCACCTCCTGAATGGCGGCGGCGAGGCGTCCGACCTCGGCGCGATCATCCCGATTGGCTGGCATGACATGCAGAGCTAGCAGATGACAAAACGTGTCCACTGCCATATGCAGTTTTGAGCCTTTTTTGCGTTTGGCCCCGTCATATCCGGCGCGCGCCCCGCTCTCCGGTGTCGAACGCAAGGTTCGGCTGTCGAGGATGGTCGCCGTGGGTTCTGCCTTGCGGTCGGAGGCCATGCGCAGCACAGCCTGCAGGTCAGACGCCAGCGCTTCGAAGCAGCCAGCCTCCATCCAGCGACGAAATTACTGATAGACCGCCGACCAGGGCGGCAGATCGTTCAGCATGGCGCGCCAGACTATCCCGTAACGGATCACATAGCGCAACCCGTTTAACAGTTCGCGCAAATCATGCCGCCGATGTTCCGCGTCCTCTCGCATCAGGACAAGATACGAGACAACCAACGACCATTCTTCGTCTGATACGCCAGAGGGATACGGCTTGCGAACTTGCGTTATTCAGCATTACTAAACCAATCACGCATAAAAGTACATAACACCCCCTAAATATAAGCATAACACGCACTTCAAAACTATCATTAATATTCCCAAACAACAGTCCATTTTTGCCAACACCCCTTCCTTTAAAAGGAAAAGTCTTTCGCTGCAACTACGCGACTGCTTGCGCGTACGCTGTTTTTATGATCATAACATTCGCAACAATTGAAATCCGAATCAACGCCAGCTTGAATTTTTGGGAGTTCACATGAGCATTCCGGTTTCCGTTATAATAACTTGCTATAATTCGGAGCATTTTATTAGGAAGACACTGGAAAAAATTATCAATCAGACAATGCAGAACTTTGAAATAATTTGTATCGATGATTGTTCCAGCGATGCAACGTATACCCTAGTGTGTGATTATGCCAAAAATGATCAGCGAATAAAAGCCATTCGAAATCAGAAAAATATGGGTGCTGCAAAATCAAGAAATATTGGCTTTGAGCAGTCATGTGGAGACTATATTATATTTTTAGATGACGATGATATTTATGAACCCAATCTCGTCGAAGTCGCTTATGAAAATATTAAAAAATATGATGTAGATATTCTAGTTTACAGATCTCATGGCTATGATGAGGAAATTCAATCCAGCATCAATACGGACTGGACAATTAATACACCCAATATCGACGCTTATGAAGTTTTCAACAAAAATGACATAAGCAGGAATTTTTTCCAGTCTTTTATCTGGTGGGCTTGGGATAAAATTTTTAAAAGAACCCTAATTGAAAATAATCAAATAAAATTTCAGAATATACCGTCAGCAAATGACATGTCCTTTGTTGTAAAGGCTTTTCTTCATTCGGAAAAAATCATCTACATCAACGACAGGCTCATAACTCATCTTTTTGAACGAAAAAATTCCATATCAAGTACACGTGCGAAAAGGTATATGGGGTCAATATATGCTCTCTCCAATGTTCTAAATGCAGTGAATGAGCAAAATTCTAACGAAAATTATATGATTTCATTTAAAAATTATTCGATCACCTACCTTGAGTGGTATATCAACACCATAAGCGGCGATGGATTCTTCTCATTATTTTGTGAAATTAAAAAATTTCTTCTTTCCATGAACATTTCACGTGACGATTTATTTGAGTATCATATTTTCCTGGCTTATGAAAGACTTCTGAACCTGACCCCTTTAGAGTATTTATTTTCTTTAAAGGACAGACTGACCCATGAAAGAAAAATTTTTCTTGAGAAGAAGAGTTGATTACATACTATTCCACATCAGTTGTGACGTTTTTCAATAATGTTTTTGGAAGCCTGCTCAGTTAATGATACTCACTCACTTGCGCGCAAGGCACTGTCCCCATAGCCACAGAGATCATGAATGATGTTGCGCATTAAATTCGGCAATACGAAACAAACAGATACTCTTTTGGGTTCCCTCTGAACATATCGAAACCGACTGATCGCCGCTCTAAAATCAGACCTACAGCCTGCGGGAGCTGACTCGACCTGCCCCCCCCCCCGAAGTCAAATCAGATAGTTTTCATACGCTGGGAGGCAAAATGCCTTCTATAATCCTGCCCGCATTATCAGCCGGAATATCGCCGGAGAAGGCCTTTTAAAGCCCATACGGACCTTAATTGACAAATTTAATGAACCCAATAAAATAAACACTATCTTTTGACTTCCTGAAACGAGTTTTTTAAATGAAGATTGAATTGTATATTGCAGCGCATAAAAACTTCGAAATGCGCTTTGATAAAACTTTTCTCCCGATACATGTAGGAAGCAGGAACTCAAAAGAGGATTTTTGTCCCATAAAAGATGCGTCTGGTGACAATATTTCTGACCGAAATGATACTTTCTGTGAATTGACCGCATTATACTGGATGTGGAAAAATACAAAAGGTCAGGATTTTATTGGATTACTGCATTACCGACGCCACTTGAATTTTTCTTTTTCACAAAAAAAGGAAAATGAATGGGGCACTATTGATTATCCTATAATAGATGAAAAATATATCGATGAGAATTCTTTAGATTACTCTGGTGTTTTGGCCCGCCTTGATGACACCGATATACTCTTGCCCAAAAAATGGGATGTGCGTCATGCTGGCTCAACGTCTATGTTGAACCACTATGAACGCGGCGACCACCATCATGTGAGCGATTACATCAGTGCCCTGAATATTCTAAAAGAAAAATATCCAGATTACTATCAATTTGCATCAATAGTAAATAATTCCACGAATGGGTATTTTACAAATATATTTATTGCGAAACGTGATATTTTTGATCAGTATTGCACTTGGCTTTTCGATATTCTCTTTGAATTAGAGAAGACGCTTGATATATCAAACTATTCGATACAAGAGAGAAGAGTCTTTGGATACATCTCTGAATGGCTTCTAAATATTTTTATCGAAAAACTAAAGCATGATAAAAAAGATATCAAAATAAAAGAACTGCAAAGAACATTTGTACAAAATCCATCTTTTATTTTGCATCCGAAACCAAGTTTTTCTGTCGCAAATATTCCTATACTCATTTCATTCAACAACACCTATGCGCCCTATGCCGGTGTTTTAATTCAATCAATTATCAAGAACGCAAATGTAAATACGAACTATGATATATTCATATTCGGCAGCAACGTCTCGCAACTCAATAAAAATTACATCAATCTCATTACATCGCACAAATCCAATGTGAACGTAACTTTTTTAGATCCTGATCCTCTATTTTCAAATTACGATCTGTACAGTTATTCGCATTTTTCCAAAGATATGTACTATCGTCTCTTTATCCCGGATGTATTTAAAAACTTTACGCGGGTTATTTATATCGATAGCGATACTCTGGTTCAAACGGACATTGCTGCCCTTTTCGATACCGATATGGAGGGAAAAAGTATTGCAGCAGTCCGGGACTGCGTCATGCAGGGATTTATTAAATTCAAAGTACGCTCCAATGCAGAAACCGGCTCTTTGGAAGCCATGGATTACCTGCGTAGTTATTTGGAAATCGAAGATGACTGCGCCTATTTTCAGTCTGGAATTTTGATCTTTGACATTGCAAAATCGCAGGCAAAAATGGAGCAAGTCCGTTCCATTTTAATGTCGGGGAAAAAATACTGGTTCCCTGACCAGGATATTTTAAACAAAGTCTATAAAAACGATGTTCTTTATCTAGACCCAAGATGGAATGTCTATCATGGCAATGGTGATACTCAGACGTTTTTCCAAAATTTACCCGCAGCAGTTGCCAAAACATATTTTGAATCAAGGAATGATCCTTTTGTCATTCATTTCGCGGGTCCCCGCAAACCCTGGATATTCCCTAAAGTAGATTTTGCGTCTTATTTTTGGAGCGTGGCAAGAGAAACGCCTTGGTATGAGGAGTTGCTCCTCAATCTGGCTGCCAAGCATGATGATATTAAGGGGATTGATCACAGGACAGTGGAGGTCATTGCCCATAGAATAGTGAATGAAAAGTCTATTGGAATTAGAGACGTAATGCGTGCACTGGCCTCACCGTTTGCACCTATAGGCAGCACACGGCGCAATATTTTAAGAAAGGCCTTTAACGTATTGCGCAGACCTTTTGTGTAAAGCAATTAAATCTTAAAATCTGCTGTTACTGCAATGGCTTCTGATAGCAGCATTTTTGCTATATGTAGGAATTTCATTGTCGGGTAAAGTTTGAGAGATGCTGACGCTGATTCCAACCGGGTGATTTTCCAACGATTTAATGCTTTGAGGTCACTTATGAGACATAAAAAATCAAAGACAATCGTAAGAGGTGCTGATTGCGTATTTTATTGACAGGCGGATGCGGCTTTATCGGGTCCGCAGTCATCAGGCACCTCATCCGGACGACCGGTCATGAGATCCTGAATGTGGACTGCATGACCTACGCAGCGTCGGAAGAAACCGTCGAGGACGCACCGTGCAGCGGCCGGTATCGCCTCACCCGCGCCAATATCGTCAACGCGGATGAGATGAGCCGCCTGTTCGAGACATTTCGTCCGCACGCGGTCATGCATCTTGCAGCGGAAAGCCATGTGGACCGCTCGATCGACGGTCCCGGCGTCTTTATCCAGACAAATGTCGTCGGCACCTACACCCTTCTGGACGCGGCCCGCAGATACTGGTTCTCCCTCGACACAATCGACCGGGCGGCCTTCCGCTTCCATCATATTTCGACCGACGAGGTTTTCGGCGCGCTGGCCCCCCATGACCCGCCCTTTACCGAGACCACCCCCTACGATCCGCGCAGTCCCTATTCCGCCAGCAAGGCGTCGTCCGATCATCTGGTGCGGGCATGGCACCATACATACGGGCTGCCGACCTTCGTCACCAACACGACCAACAACTATGGTATCTGGCATTTCCCGGAAAAACTTATCCCGCTGATCACCATCAACGCCATCGAGGGCACGGACCTGCCTGTTTATGGCGACGGCGCCAATGTCCGGGACTGGCTGTTCGTGGAAGACCATGCCGAGGCCCTGGTCAAGGCCGTTGAAAAAGGTGTCCCGGGGGAAACCTACGCTATAGGTGCCCGCCAGCCGCGCAGTAATCTGGATGTGGTTCATACGATCTGCCGGGTGCTCGATGACCTTGCTCCTGACCCACGCGGCCCCCGTGACCGGCTGATCCGCTTTGTCGCGGATCGTCCCGGCCATGATTTCCGATACGAAATCGACCCCTCCCACGCAGAGCGGGCACTGGACTGGAAAGCCCGGCACGATTTCGAGACCGGTATTCGCCGCACCGTTCAGTGGTATCTGGACAACCGGTCCTGGTGGGAAGTTATTCGCGCCAGGCGCTACACTGGCAACCGCATGGGAACTGCCGTAGAATGACACAGACATCCGCGATTTCCGCACCCATGAAGGGTATTCTGCTGGCTGGCGGTTCGGGCACGCGCCTCTATCCGATGACAATCGCAACCAGCAAGCAATTGCTGCCGGTTTACGACAAGCCGATGATCTATTATCCGCTGTCCACGCTCATGCTGGCTGGTATCCGCGAGATCATGATTATCAGCACACCGGCGGATCTGCCGCAATTCCAGCGGCTGCTGGGTGACGGAGCCCAGTTCGGTGTTACATTCGAGTATCGTGTTCAGCCCTCGCCGGATGGCATTCCGCAGGCTTTCCTGATCGCGGAGGACTGGCTGGGCAACGCACCAAGCGCACTCGTGCTTGGTGACAATCTGATTTTTGCCGATCATTTGAGTGCTGCCCTGCAAACCGCTGCCCAGCGGCCAAGTGGCGCGACAGTTTTCGCCTACCAGGTGCGCGATCCCGAGCGTTATGGCGTGGTAACGTTCGATGGCACAGGGCGCGCACTGAGTATTGAGGAAAAACCGCGCTCCCCCTCCTCCAACTGGGCTGTCACTGGGCTGTATTTCTACGACAACCGCGTGCTGGATTTTGCCAAAAAGCTAAAGCCGTCAGCACGGGGAGAACTGGAAATAACCGATCTCAATCACGCCTATCTGGAAGAAGGATCCTTGCAGGTTGACCGGCTGGGGCGCGGATGTGCATGGCTGGATGCCGGCATCCCCGACAGCCTGATGGAAGCCAGTCAGTTTGTGAACACGATTCAGGCCAGACAGGGTATGCTCGTAGGGGCTCCGGCCGAGGTCGCCTACCGCATGGGCTTCATTACTGCGGACCAGTTGCGCGATCACGCCCAGTGCATGATCAAGACTGAACTGGGACGCATGTTGATGCAGGTCGCCAACGCAGAGGCTGGACAGCCTTGATCTCAGAGATTTTTTCCCAAAAATATCCCTGCATGCTAGACTTCAGGGCATGAAAACAGAACGCTTGGCCATTCCGGACGTCATTGTCCTGACCCCGCCCCGTTTTGGGGATAATCGCGGTTTTTTCTCGGAAACCTATAATATCGACCGCATGCGCGAGGCTGGCATTTCTCAGCCTTTCGTGCAGGACAATCAAAGCTTTTCCCGGCAGAAAGGCGTTGTACGGGGCCTGCATTGCCAACTTGCACCCTATGCTCAGGGCAAACTGGTTCGCTGCACCAAAGGCGCGATCTGGGACGTTGCTGTGGATATTCGTACCAATTCCCCCACATATGGCAAATGGGTCGCCGCGACATTATCCGAGGACAACTGGTCACAACTCTGGATTCCGCCCGGTTTTTTGCATGGCTTCTGCACCCTGACGGACAACGCCGAAGTACAATACAAATGCACGGCCCTTTATGACAAAGCGTCAGAACGTGCGGTGATCTGGAACAGCAAAGACCTTGCAATTGACTGGCCGCTCGACCCCGAGAATACTGTGCTGTCAGAGAAAGACTTGGCAGCACCCGAATTTTCCGCAGCCCATGGCTGGTTCCATCTATAATTCAAAAGGGTGACCAATGAATACTCCACTGTCTCAGGGCGGTCCCATTCTGGTAACGGGAGGTCAGGGCCAGTTGGCAACGTCACTGGTCACGCTTGGCGGTGCGCGCATTCACCGCGTGGGACGTCCGGATTTTGACTTCGACAGACCTGAAACGCTAGCTGCAACGCTGGAAGCCGTGCAACCTGTGGCCGTTGTCAATGCGGCAGCCTGGACCGCTGTTGATCTGGCTGAAAGCGAACCCGAGGCTGCTGCTCTGGCCAATACTTATGGTCCGGCCGAACTAGCCCGGCTATGTGCGATGCGCGGCATCCCCCTTATCCATATTTCGACAGATTATGTTTTTGCCGGGGACAAGGGGACGCCTTATGTGGAAACAGATCGCATTTCTCCCCAGACAGTGTACGGCGAGACTAAAGCCGAAGGAGAAAAACTGGCGCTGACAGCTAACCCCAAGACCTTGGTTTTACGCACATCGTGGGTCTATTCGGCTCACGGAAAAAATTTTGTGCGGACGATACTGAACGCAGGCGCTAAAAATCCTGTCCTGAAAGTCGTTGGGGACCAGATCGGCAATCCAACCAGTTCCGACGATCTGGCGCGGGCCATTCTTTCGATGCTCGCAACCATAGAAAAAAATGGCTGGCAAGACGACTTTGCCGGTCTTTACCATGCCTGCGGTACGGGAGAAACCACATGGCACGGTCTGGCTGTTGCAGCCCTTAAGGAAGCAGCAAACTACGGGCAGGCAATGCCAAGCGTGACGGCAATCCGGACAGAAGACTGGCCGACACCGGCCAAGCGTCCGGCGGTCTCCAGCATGAATAATGCTAAACTGCACGATGTGTTTGGCATCACCATGCCAAGATGGGATGACAGCTTACGTCAGGTTGTAAAAGCGCTTTATCGCTCATAAAAAGCAGAAAACGACTTAACAGGTTTTTTTATGATCAAAATTGCGCTGATCTATTTTGGCATTTCCAGAAACCCATCGAAAACAAGAGATGGAATTTACCAGAATATTATAAAACCAAATGAAGCGGTCGGCGTAGAATTCACATATATATCCTTTCTCAATATCATTGATCGGATACACAACCCCCGATCTGGTGAGCATGATCTCAATATTGAGAGAAGCGATACCTTAAATTTGTATTCAGACTACTATTTTCTTTTTGATCAACATAAAAACAACATCTGCTCAGCATTAGATGTAGCTAAAAAACGGCAGGATCCTTTTTGCGATGATTGGAACTCCATAAGGAATTTGTTAAATCAGTTGTACGTTTTAAAAAATGGATGGAACGCCTTTAGCGCTCTCCATAACAATGATTACGACGCTTATTTTTTTATAAGGCCAGATATTTTATATATAGATAAAGTTATAATACCTGACCTCTTAGAAAAAATGCGTCATGATAAATCTGTATTGATCCCGTCCTGGCATAGTTGGGGTGGATTGAACGACAGATGTGCATTGATGAAACCAAAGGCAGCACAGTATTACGCATTACGATTTAATCAGATCAAGAAATTTTGCAAACACAACGATTTGCATTCAGAATCTTTTTTGGCCTGGTGCCTGGCGTCCCAAGGATGTCATGTGGGCGAACTACCTCTGCGCGGGAGACGGGTGCGGGCCAATGGTTTTGTAAAAGATGAAAATTTTGAGGACGCGTGCATCACCATGCCAAGTCAGGCCGGAAAATTCCGATATAGCCCGCTAAAAAAAGAAATCAAATGGAACTCCTCATGGAGCGTGTTCGGCAAGAATTAGCGTCATTACATAAATATACATGGAATACCGTCACGGCAGACTGTTTCAATTATAAACAAACCTCCGCCTTCCGAGGTATCCGGGTCAAACGCCTACTGGTGCTCTCCTGCTTTAACACCTTCGAACGCCTATTTATCGGCTTGAAAGCCGTTCGGAACATGGCGGCAATCTACAACGAACTGAAATTAGGCCACTCAGCCATCATCTCGCTGACCTGACGACATGTTCTATGGTCTGCCTGTTCCTGGAACCGTATTGCCGCTGTAACCGGGCAGATCGTCCGCGGCTTCATCCGTGTCATGGGGATCAGGCAGTCTGTCGAGCCATTGTCCGGTTTCCCGCCCCTGTGCTGATGCATTCCCGGACGGGGGATGTGCTGCATCGTCAGTGTCCTCGGACAGAATATCCGCCGGGCCTTCCTGAAGGTAGACTGTCTCATTCAGGGACTGACTGACAGAGGCCAGAAGCTGGCCGGAACTTGCAAGACTGCGGAAGGACGTGTCCTCATCCGCCATCGTGGTATCCAGCCCGTTACCGCTGATTTCTCCCACAGCATGAAAGGACAGATCGGCCGCCGCGTTCACAGGCGCCACCAGCCAGTGCCGCGTATGCGACACAACGCTTGACGCGTCAGCCTGCGCGCAGGGTTGCATGTGGGTCAGCGTCACGGTTTCTGTCGTGACAAATCCTTCGGTACGACTGTCCACCACGACATGTGTGCGATGGGGTGCACCACGCCGGGGCACCACCCTGCGCTGCCATTGTCTGGCTGTGAAAACCGTGCCCGACGGCACAACCACAAGAGCCTGAGCGGGCTGGGCGGCCTGTGGAGCAAGACACACATTTGCCGCACCGCTTCCCGCCGCATGCGCGACGCCATGCAAACCCAGCCGCTCCGAACCAGACCAGGACAGGCAGGGCCCAAAATTGCTCATGGCACACACCACCGTCAGAATGGCCAGAACACGCAGGGATACTCCGCCTGCCTGTGGTTTCATGGCGTGGCACCTTTCCTGTCAGTCTTGTCGCGCGCACCCAGGCTGAAATCAGGGGTGCGCGGGGTCCTCGGGCTTCAGGCCGGCCGGAATGGCAAAAACGCTGTCCGGCTGGGCTGCGCGGTTCACACTGAGCGCATGCACCCGCACCTGCCCGCCCTGAACAACCTGAAGCAGCAGGCCGTCAGCCGTGTAACACGCATCGGTCTGCTGGCCGTCCGTATCCGTTGTACGCCAGAGTGTGCAACCTTCCCCCGCGACAGTGGAACTCCCCAATCGTGCATAGGTGCCTGTAGCGGGGTGCTGGCCAGGCAGTGTCAGCGCCTGCTGGCCTGGAACGGGCATGCTGCTCTGCCGCCCCCGGGTCTGGTCCACCACGTTCAGCGTACGGTCTTGCCATGACGTGATCATGAACACGCCTGCGCCCTGCGGGTCCAGGCGCTGGCGCAGGGTGGACACCTGCCAGCGCATACGCTGGCGGGCCGATGCCTCACCCTGGGCGGACGCCACCTCGTACATGACGTCCACATCAACCGACGGTGTCACAAAAGGCGCATCGGCATTGTCAGCGGCAACGCCACGCCCACCTCCTGCGCCTGTGCAGGCAAGCACGAACACAAAGCCCATGATCCTGCCCGCACGGGGCAGGCAGCCGCCACGACCCCGCATTACTGCGCCCCCTGCCGACTGCCATCAGGCTGGGTACCTGTGGGCTGCATGCCTGTGGCTTGGGGTGCCGCAGGGTCTGTGCCCGGCTGCGCATCGCCTTGACCGCCATCTGAGGGAACAGGGACATGCGGCCTGACTTCCTGATACCCGGTCGGGGGCTGGAAAGCACTGCTGGGCACTGTTTCGTATGTGACCCTGGTGGCCACCAACTGGCCGTTCAGCCCGTCCACATCCACCCCGTCCTGCCGCAGGATAAAGCCGTCATCGGTTACGCAGGCAAAGGTCGACCCCTGGGCGGAATAAGCCTGCCAGACCGTGCAGGGCTGCCCGGCCACCGTATCCGTTCCCTTGCGGGTGAACTGCATGGACAGATCGAGCAGGAAGGGGTTACGCACGCTCTCCTGCTGCATGAGGCGGGTATAGACATGACGTGTGTTCAGAACGACCAGCACTTCCTGGGCTGCCCGATTGATGATGACCGCACCCCGGCTTTCCCCATCGCTGGCTCCTGTCAGGTAGTTGATCCGCAGCAGCCCGCCATCGCCCGAATAGAGAACCTGTACCTGGCGCGTGGGCAGCGGCGTGGTGGGGGCCGGACCTTCCTTGAGGTCCTGTTCGGTCGGGCGTGGCTGGAAATTATACACAATCACGGCGTCACGCGCGGGCGTAAGCGGAGGGTGGTCCCCCGCCTGCTGGGCATGAGCGTGGCCCGCGCCGGCGCTCCCCACCGCACATAACGCCAGAAAACCCATTACGCGCGCAGGCCCCGCGCCCTTGCTCAAGACGTGGGAAATATTGATCACCGTGGCTGTCTCCAATCTTCACGCAGGGTTATCGTGCACAAGGTTGCACATACCGCATGGGTGTTTTCACCCGCAACCGGGCAGGAGTGGGGCAGACCATCATAAATTGCGGATTTCCATCCGCAGCATATCGGGCGGAATATCCGCCTGCCAGCGGGGCGGCATGGCAACGGCCTGTTCCAGCATGGCCTTATACCGGGATGCGGGAATTTCCACCCCGCCGAACCTCGCCAGATGATCGGTCCCGAACTGTGTGTCAAGCAGGATGAAGCCCCCCAGCCGCAACCGCGCCATCAGGTGGACCAGCGCCACCTTGGACGCATCGGTTGCGCGGCTGAACATGCTTTCTCCAAAAAACACGCCACCCAGCGCCACACCATACAACCCGCCCACTAGGGCACCATCCAGCCGACATTCCACACTATGGCCGAACCCCATGGCGTGCAGATCGCAGAAAATGCGATAGATCCGGGAATTGATCCAGGTTGTCTCCCGCCCCGGCGCCGGACTTGCACACCCGCGCATGACCGCAGCGAAGTCCCGGTCCACACTGACATCGAAACGATCTGACAAAACCGTGCGCCGCAAGCGTTTTGGCAGGTGAAAACCATCCAGCGGCAGCACACCGCGCGGGTCGGGGTCGTACCAGTCAAGGTCCTGCCCAACCTCCTCCGACGCCATGGGAAACAGCCCGGCGGCATAGGCGGCAAGCATGAATTCGGGCGTCAGCCCCTGTGTCATGCGACTTTTCCTCTCCGGCTCCCCCACGCGACAGGCCTGCGCCTCCTGCGCGGCCCCTTGGGCAAATCCCGCCGCCAGGTGTTGCAAGCCCGCACGCGCCACAGCCGACGGGGCAACAACACAACGGCGTCCCCCCTCGCTTGCCAGATTGACAGGCCCGAACGCAACGGCCCAACTACCTGACCAATAAAAATTATGGAGACCGCCGTGACAGCCACGCCCCCACGCCTGATTCGCTCGGTTCGCCTGCTTGATGCGGCGGAAGCGCGCATCCGCTCGGAATTCACGGCTCCCCCGCCCCCCGACACCGCCATGGACACGGCCACCGCCATCGCGCTGGCCAACGAATTCAGACCCTTCGCCATGGTGGTGACGCATACGGCCCCCCTGCGCAAACCCGATATCGCCAAACTGCCCGACAGCGTGAAACTGGTGGCCACGGTCAGCGTCGGGCTGGATCACCTGGACGTGCCTGCGCTGCTTGAACGCGGCATTGCCGTGTCCAACACGCCCGATGTGCTGACCGACTGCAACGCCGACCTGACCATGATGCTGATTCTGGCCGCCAGCCGCAGGGCGGCGGAATACTATACGCTGGTCAAGACAACCGGCTGGACCAAACCACTGGGCATGGCCGACATGCTGGGCCACCGCGTCACCGGCAAACGGCTGGGCATTGTGGGCATGGGGCGCATCGGGCAGGCGGTGGCCAGACGCGCACGGGGTTTCGATATGGAAATCCTCTACCATAACCGGCGCCGCCTTGACCCGGCGGAGGAAGCCGGAGCGACCTATTACGCGGCACTGGAGGACATGCTGCCCCATTGCGATGTCGTGTCCCTGCACATGCCGGGCAATGCCGCTGCTCCCCCCATCATCAACGCTGCCACGCTGGCGCTGCTGCCGCGTGGCAGCGTGCTGGTGAATGCCGCACGCGGTTCGCTGGTGGATGAAGACGCGCTGATAGATGCCCTGCAATCGGGCCAGCTCAGCAGTGCGGGGCTGGATGTCTACCGCCGTGAACCCAACCCCGACCCACGCCTGATCGCCCTGCCCAACCTGTTCACCACCCCGCATATGGGCAGCGCGACAGTAGAAACACGCACAGCCATGTGCATGCTCGCACTCGATAACGCGGCGGCCCTTGCCGCAGGCAGGCCTATGCCATCCCCCGTGACCGCGTAAGGACACCGCGACATGACATTTCGTTTATTCTGCGTTCTGGGCGTGTTCGGCTGCCTGCTTCTGGAGTGTGTAGCACCGCATTATCGTGGCACCGCCCGCATCACCGGGCTGGCGTTCCTGGGGTTCGCCGTAATCGCCACGGCCATCATCTACAGGACCGACGCACGCGCGAAGGCCCGGTCCGGCTGACGGGTCAGGGGGGACTGGCCTCCCCCCCCCCCAGGCGTAGCCCTGTTTACAGCAGCGGGTCCCGATCGCGCGTGGCAAGGTTGTCACGCATGGCCATGGCGGTATCGCGCACGACGGGGCCGTGCTCACGCTCCAGCCTGCGAATGGTGAAATGCGCGCGCGCCAAGGCACGATAATGGTTGAAGAACGCCGTATTCAGCGACGCACCGCACAGCGCCCCGGCAACCGGCATAAGCTGGAGCGAGATTTTCTGGCCCAGAGCAAGCCCGTAATGCGACGCAACCTCGGCAATCAGCATGACTATGGGGCGGCCCCGCAGCACCGTCCGGGCCGAGAAATAACCCAGCTCGCTTTCCTCCCCGTTCCGGCGATTGGGGAACGCCTTGAGCGCGAACACTTCCAGACAGGCGCGCCGGGCATCCGGGTCGTCCATGTCCTCGCCTTCTTCACGCGCGATACGGGCGATCTCGCGCATGATGGTCAGCGTGGTAAAGCCGATGTCGGGCGCCAGGCCGGCAAGCCCCGTAAACCCGCCGACAGCGCCCGAAACCGCAACCGCCGCCTGCAGGGCAGGGCCACGCCAGCGGGGTTCTTCCATGACCGTATCGGCCACGCCCCCCATGCCCAGCACGGCCACATCGAACGCACGGGCCACAGCCACTTCCGCCAGGCCGCGTAATTTGTCCTCGAAATTGGGGGCCATCCCCAGGCCACGCAGGCCAAGCCGTGCCGCGTGCCCGACAGCACCGCCCATCAGGTCAGCCAGGCGAATAAGCACACCACGCCCCGATTCCACCTCGGCCAGGGCGTGTTCCAGTTCTCCCAGAGCCTGCCCGCTCAGTACCAGTGGCGTCAGCGCGCCTGCTTGGTTTGTGCTCATGTCTGCTTTCCCTGCACTGCTGTCACCCGGGCATACGGCAACGCCGCCACCCCGATCGGAATTACCAAGGAGCATAACAGGCGCCGCCCCCGAAAGACAGCGCCACGCCCCCTCCCCCCATCCATGCGGCCTCCAGCACGCGGGAACAACATTGTCTCCCCCGCGGGAAGCCCTTACACCACTTAGACTGATGCACCATGGTCAGGAATCTGGCGTGCGTGCCCCTGCTTTCAAGGAGTTGCCTCCATGACTGGTCTTTCTCACCATTCTTTTTCCGGCTCGCGGGTGGCCACAGCGCTGCGCGGCACGCTGGGCAGTCTTTCGCTCATGGCAGCCCTGGCGCTGACGGCGTGCGCGACCCCCGCGCAGGAAACATACCAGGCCGCGCTGGCCGATGCCCGGACCGACCCGACCCTGTGCAGCGCGGAAAGCTTTGGCCCGTCGGGCCGGTATGCCAATCTTGTGGCGCAATCCTGGTTCAGGGCGCATCAGCCCGGCAATGCCGACGGGCAGGATGCCTCCCCACCGGCTCGCGCAGCCGCGCCGCCTGTCACGGTTTCCGGCGTTTCGGCCCTGCCCGATGTCAGCTTTCCGCCGTATTCGCAGCGCGCCTGCCGCATGACGGTACAAAGTGGCACAAACCCGCCCGAAACCGGGTTCCTGACCGTGGCCTATTTCATTCATAACGGCACGGTGGACAGTTCTCTCGCGCGCTGGGATTCAGACGGCGCCGTGTCGCGCTACTACGACGCCCTGAAAGAGAAAATCCGCGCCGGGGTGGATATGAACAACCCCACCCTTCAGGCCTGCATGACGCACTTCCCTGCCCTGCACCCCGACAGCACGGACCCCGTGGTGCAGCAGGCCGCCGTCAGCCTGCGCGCCCTGCTGATCCGCCATTGCCTGGCCGATCATGCCGCATTGCAGAACCTGTATTCGGACATGTATTTCATCCACCGGTGACGTTACCGGGGCCTGCCTGGCGCCGCGCAAGTTGTAGCGGCGGCAAAAGCAGGCTCTCTCCCGCTCCATCCGGCCTGCCTGGCGCAGGCCCCAGCCACAGGACCGCCCAAACCATGACTTTCCATAGCCTCAGCCCCGATTTTGCCGTTTCCGCCCAGATTACGGCCGACGATATCCCCGCCATCCGCGATGCGGGTTTCAAGACCGTGATCTGCAACCGCCCCGATGGTGAAGAACCGGGCCAGCCCACGACCCAGAGCATCGGCGCGGCCGCTCAGGCGGCGGGGCTTTCCTTTATCGCCATACCGGTTGCGGCGGGACATGGCCCGTCATCCGACGCCATTATCGAAACGCAGGAAGCCATCAACACCCTGCCCGGCCCGATTTTTGCCTATTGTCGTTCAGGCAACCGTTCCGCCCAGCTCTGGACCCAGGCAACGCAGGGCTGATCGTCCTGCGGCAAGCCACCCCTATGACCCTGCCCCTCTGGCAGGGTCATAGGGGTTATCACAATACCGTGTTTAAAAACCCTGCCAGAGCCGGCCCCATGGGGTTACGCAGGGTCGGACCATCCGCCCATCTGGCACAAAAGCGCCCATTCCGGGTCTGTCACCGGGCAGACCGACAGGCGTGACTGACGCACCAGCGCCATGTCGGCCAGGGCTGGTGTATCCTTGATTTCAGCCAGCGTTACCGGGCGCGGCATGGGGCCGACAGTCCTGACATCGACACAGACCCACGCCCCCTTCGGCCCGTCGCCGTCGGCGGCACTGGGGTCGGGATAGGCTTCACGCACCACCTCCACCACACCCACGATCGCGCGCTGCACGTTGGAATGATAGAAAAACGCACGGTCCCCCACGGCCATGGCCATCAGGTTTTTTTTCGCCTGATGGTTGCGCACGCCGGTCCAGGGTTCCACGTTATTGGCAACCTGTTCGTCCCAGCTAAAGGCGTCCGGTTCGCTTTTGATCAGCCAGTATGCCATGGCTATTCCACCAGTTGCCCGTCACGGAAAACCGTGCGCAATGGCCGTATGATCACGCTTTCGAACAGGTTGACACCGGCGTAGGGATCGGCTGCGGCAAATCCTTCCGCGCTTTCCATATCCGCCACGTCCAGCAGGATCAGGCTGCCGCATGGCTTGCCCTGTGTATCAAGCTGGGGCCCGGCGAACTGGATGGAGGCTTTCTGGCTTTCCATATAGGCAAGGTGCTGGGCGCGGGTGGCCATGCGCAGGTCCTGCGCACCCGGTCGGTCGGTACAGATAATGGCAAACAGCATGGCGTTTGATACTTCCGCTCTGATGGTTGTCTCGCGCAGGCAGAACGCCCATGAAGACCCGCGTTATGTCAAGACACGTTGCGCGTTATATCAAAGAAGACAAGCACAGTCCCCTTCCCACCGGCGCGTGAATGTGGAATGGAGAACAGCCGAACGGGTCAAACTGGAAACGGAACGGGTCAGCATTTGAACGCCACACCAACCTTTACCGCGCGGGCCGGCGGTTTTCTGCACCGCTACGCCAATCCCGGTCGCTTTCTCAAGCTGGGTGCCCGCCTGCAACCCTGGCTGACCTGGCCCGCCATCGTGCTGACCCTGGCAGGCCTGGGCTGGGGGCTGTTCTTCTCCCCCGCCGACTGGCAGCAGGGAGATTCCGTGCGGATCATGTATATCCATGTGCCTGCCGCAATGCTGGCATCGGGCGGGTATGCGGGGCTTGCGGTCTGCGCCGTACTGTCCCTGGTGTGGCGCCACCCGCTGGCGGATCTTGCCGCGGTCGAGATCGGGCCTGTGGGGGCGTGCATTACAGCACTCTGCCTTGCCACGGGTTCGCTGTGGGGCAAGCCGATGTGGGGTACATGGTGGGTGTGGGATGCAAGGCTGACCTCCGTTCTGGTGCTGTTTTTCCTGTATCTGGGGCATATCGCCCTAATCCGCGCTTTCGATGATCCACAGCGCGGCTACCGCGCGGCGGCCATTCTGGCACTGGCGGGCGCTGTCGATCTGCCCATCATCAAGTTCAGTGTGCAATGGTGGAACACCCTGCACCAGCCCGACAGTATTACCCTGACAGGTGCGCCCACCATGTCCAGTTCCATGCTGTGGCCGCTGGCATTGTCCACGCTGGGTATCTCGCTGGGGTTCGCGGCCATTGTCGTGGCCCGCACGCGTGCCGCCGTCATGGAAAGCCGTATTCGCGCGCTGCTGTCCTCCCCCCGCCGCAAAGGAGGTGCTGCATGACGCACCTGCCCTATATTCTTGCAAGCTACGGGCTGGCCGCCATCATGGCCCTCACGCTTGCGATCGGCGCGGCCCTGCGCCTGCGCCGCGACAAGGCACGCCTTGCCGCCCTGGAACGCACGGACGGCAGAAAAGCCGATGCCGCCGCAACTGCGGGTGCCGCGCCATGACGCGCAAGACCCGGCGGCTGTGGCTTGTCATTGCCTGCGTGGCCTGCCTTGGCACGGCGGCAGGCCTGATCCTGCGCGCCTTTTCATCGGACATCGTGTTTTTTGTCACGCCGTCGCAGGTCGTAGCCTCCCCCCCGCCCAAGGACCGGACAGTCAAGCTGGGCGGCATGGTAGTGGCAGGGTCCGTCAAGCGCGAAAAACGAGGCGAAACACCTGTCTCCACCTTTGACGTCACGGATGGCCAGGCCTCCGTGACTGTGCATTACGAAGGTATTCTGCCCGACCTGTTCCGCGAGGGGCAGAGCGTTGTCGCCATTGGCACCGCAACACCACCGCATGACTTTGCCGCATCGGAAGTGCTGGCAAAGCACGACGAGACCTATATGCCCAAGGAAGTGGCCGAAGCCCTGAAAAAAGCCGGAAAATGGGACCCGCGCTTTGGCCCGCCCCCCAGTGCGACAAGCTGGAACCAGATGACCGTGCAGGACGCCCGCAAGGATATTTCCGCGGCCCCCGCCACCAACTAGACAACGCGGGAGCCTGACCCCTGATATGCTGAGCCCCGAACTCGGACACTACGCCCTTGCCCTGGCCTGCGTGCTGGCAGCCGTGCAAGGTATTCTGCCCCTTGTTGGCGCATACCGGCACAATGCGCGGCTGATGGCGCTGGCCCCCGGCCTTGCCGTGGGGCAGTTGATCGCCCTTGTGTGCGCCTTTGCCTGCCTGATCAACGCTGCCGTGACGGATGACTTCTCAGTCCAGAACGTGGCGGCCAACAGTGCTGTCTCCAAACCGCTGCTGTACAAGATCACGGGGGTATGGGGGAACCATGAAGGCTCCATCCTGCTCTGGGCGCTTATTCTCAGCCTGTGCGGAGCGGCCGTGGCCGCCTTTGGCCGCACCCTGCCCACAGCACTGCGCGCGCGGGTTATTGCTGTGCTGGGACTTGTCGCCACCGGGTTCGAACTGTTCTGCCTGACGACATCAGACCCGTTCGCCCGTGTCTGGCCCGCCCCCATGGACGGGCGCGGCATGAACCCCCTGCTCCAGGACCCCGGACTGGCCTTTCATCCGCCCATTCTCTACACGGGTTATGTCGGGTTCGCGGTCCCGTTCGCATTTGCCATTGCCGCCCTGATCGAAGGCCGGGTGGATGCCGCCTGGGGCCGCTGGGTGCGCCCCTGGGCCGTGGCGGCATGGTGCTTCCTGACCTGCGGCATCGCCATGGGGTCCTGGTGGTCGTATTACGTATTGGGCTGGGGTGGCTACTGGTTCTGGGACCCGGTGGAAAACGCATCCCTCATTCCATGGCTGACAGGCACAGCCCTGATCCATTCCGCCATTGTGGTTGAAAAACGCGAAGCCCTGAAAATCTGGACCGTGCTGCTGGCGATCGGTACATTTTCATTCTCGCTTTCGGGCACGTTTCTCGTGCGTTCGGGCATTCTCAACTCGGTGCATGCCTTCGCCAACGATCCGGCGCGCGGGGTGTTCATTCTCGGCCTGCTCGGTGTGGTGATCGGGGGCTCCCTGGCCCTGTTCGCCTATCGCGCGCCGTCGCTGACGGCAGGCGGGCTGTTCGCCCCCCTCTCGCGCGAGGGAGCGCTGGTGCTGAACAACATCCTGCTGTGTTCGATCTGCGCGGTGGTGCTGACTGGCACCATGTATCCGCCGTTCATGTCCCTGCTGTTCGACCGCACGATTTCGGTCGGCAAGCCGTTTTTCGATGCGACGACCATCCCGCTGGCCCTGCCGCTTTTCATTTTCATGGGGTTTGGCCCCATGCTGCCGTGGAAACGCGCGCAGCTCTGGCCCGTGCTGAGCAAACTCTGGCTGGCCGCCTGTGCCTGCGCCATTGCCGTGCTGGTTGCCTCGGTTCGGCTGTCGGGTGTGCTGCCCGTTCTGTGTGCCGCCGCCGCCGTCTGGATCATTGCGTCCAGCGTGACGGATATCGCCACGCGCACGAAACTGTTCCGCACGTCTTTCGTCACCAGCGTGCAGCGTGCCCGCATGCTGCCCCGCGCCATTATCGGCACCGCCATCGCGCATGCGGGTGTTGGCATTACGGTGCTGGGCCTTGCCGCCATGTCGCAGGCGCAGCACCGCATTGTCGAAGTGCCTATCGGCACGACCGAACATCTGGCTGGCTATGACTGGACCCTGACCGGCGTAACGCAGGAACCGGGACCGAACTACACAGCCATGGCCGCGACACTGGAAATTCGCCGCAACGGTCATCTGGTCACGGTGCTGCATCCGTCCAAACGCAGCTTCAACAGCCAGAACCAGACCACGACGGATGTGGCCATCCACACCAACCTGATGGCCGATCTGTACGGTGTGCTGGGCGACAGGCATGGCCCGGACAGCAACCCCACCTACGTGCTGCGACTGCATTACAACCCGCTGGCCCCCTGGATGTGGCTTGGCGCGCTGGTCATGGCCTTTGGCGGTGCGCTATCCCTGTCCGACAGGCGTGTGCGGGTGGGGGCACCTGCGCGCGCGCGTTCTTCCACCGCAACGGCAGGTGTATCATGACCACACCAGACACCACCACACGCCGCCGCCTGCTTATGGCGCTACCCCTCGCCGGGGCCGGGGCCGTAGGGGTCGCGTTCTGGAAAATGCTTTCGGGCATGGAACAGGGCTCGTTCAACCCGCATGACATCCATGCCCCGGTTCTCAACCGCCCGGTGCCCGATTTCACGGCGCCAGATCTCGCACCCGGCAAGGGCTTTGGCACAGCGGACCTGCGCAGCCTGACACAGCCGGT
Source organism: Acetobacter sp. (assembly GCF_047723915.1). Taxonomy (GTDB): domain Bacteria; phylum Pseudomonadota; class Alphaproteobacteria; order Acetobacterales; family Acetobacteraceae; genus Acetobacter. Next base: position 99,257 of record NZ_JBDOBQ010000003.1, read on the forward strand.
CGTGCTGAATTTCTTTGCATCGTGGTGCATTCCCTGCCTTGCGGAAATGCCGACCCTCCTGACCCTGAAGGAACAGGTTCCGCTCTGGGGCATTGCCTACAAGGACAAGCCGGACGACGCGGGCGCGTTCCTGCGCCATTCCGGCAACCCGTTCAGCAGGCTGGGTCTGGACCAGGATGGCCGTGTAGGGATCGAATGGGGAATTTCGGGCGTGCCGGAAACATTCCTGATCGGGCCGGGCGGGGTGATCCGCTGGCATAGCGCCGCCCCCCTGGGCGAAGACACGATCCGCGACACGCTTATGCCCCTTATCCGGACATTGAAAACACCATGACATGGCGCCGCCTTGCCTGCGTGCTGGCCCTCGGCTTTTCCCTCGTGGTGGCTCCGGGCCTGAGCCTTGCGGTCGATGACCCGTCGGAAATGCTGCCCGACCCCAAGGCCGAAGCCCGGGCCGAAGCCATAGGCGCGCAACTGCGCTGCCTTGTCTGCCAGAACGAATCCATTGAGGACAGCAGTGCCGGGCTTGCCCGCGACCTGCGCCGGGTCGTGCGCGAACATGTGGCCAAGGGCGAAGACAACCAGCAGATCATGGACTGGATGGTCAGCCGGTACGGCAACTTCATCCGCCTGCGTCCCGCCTTTTCCTTTGGCACGATGCTGTTATGGAGCATGCCGGTGCTGGCCCTGCTGCTGGGGTGTGGCGCAGCCGTGCTGTTCTACCGCCGCCGCGCGACATTGCCCCCACCCCCGCCTCTGACACCGGAGGAAGAAGCCCGGCTGGCGGGGCTGACACAGCCCCCGGCACAAAAGGGAGAGAACGCATGATCTGGCTTTCCATCGCGCTGCTCAGCCTGATCGCGCTCACCCCCGCCGCGTTGGGGCTGAGGCGCCGCGGGTCCGTGATCAGGGATGAGCGTAGTGCTGCACTGCTGCTGCATGGCGCGCAACTGGCCGAAGTGGACCGCGACCTGGCCATAGGCCTGATCGCACCCGAGGAACACGGCGTGGCCAAGCTGGAAATCCAGCGGCGTATTCTGGCGGCGGATACACACACGCCAGACCGACGTGCCGCCACAACGGCCCGCTGGGGCTGGGTCATGCTGGGGCTGATCCCTTTCCTTGCCGTTGGCCTGTACCTGACCAACGGCATGCCCATGATGCCCGCGCAGCCGCTGGGGCCACGCCTGGTCGCACGTCACATGCAGGACCAGAAGGATGATATGGTTGTCGCGCAGCTTAAGCAGGCTCTGGCCAGCCTGCCCGCGACAGACCCCAATCTGCGGCAGGGATACCTGCTGCTTGGCCAGGCGGAAGCCGGGCGCGAACACTACGCAGCGGCGGCGGATGCCTGGAGCCATGCCCTGGCGCTGGGTTTCGAGCCCGAACTGGCGGCCCGCACGGCCGAAGCCCTGACCCGCGTGGACCAGCACGTAACCCCGCAGGCGCTGGAGCTGTTCCGCAAGGCGCTGGACGCGGCACCCAAGGACGCCCCGTGGCGTGACGCGGCCCAGGCCCGCGTGGCGCAGGGCGAACACGACCTGGCCAACCCGTAAGAGTGCCAGACCCTCTGTCTGACAGCCCTGTGCCTGCGGCAACCCCGTAGGCCCACAGGGCTTCCGGCACGGGACTTTTGCGCACTATGGACAGGCCAGTCGCCAGAGCTTGCGGCGCGCTGCCAAATTTACCTGGAAAAACCCCGACGGCCCCACCGCATCGGGCACGGAGCGGGCCGGATACGCCCGCTGGCAATCCGCGCGGCACATGACCGGCCCTGCGCCTGTTGTTCTGGCCGCGTGGTTATTCGGCCTGTGGTTATTCGGCCTGTGGTTATTCGGCCTGTGGTTATTCGGGCTGTAGTCATTCGGGGCATGGACAGGCCGGAGCGGACTGGCGGATCAGAACCCGCCGCCCTCACGCACGGTGGCCGGCCGTGCCCATAGCTGTGTCACCGGACGCCGCTGCGGCGGACGCGGCTGGCAGGAAATGAAATACAGCCCGACCACGAACACGATATTGGAAAACGCGTTGAACCACACCGCCAGGCTGAACGCAGCCGGTGCCGTCATGGCCTGATAGACCACATAAAGCGTGAACGGGATGGAGAGTATACGCACCCCCAGCAGCATGTGCCGCAGCGGATTGGCCATGCCAACCTTGACCAACATGCGCAGCCGCCCCAGCCCGAAAAAGAAGCTGACACACAAGGCCCAGATCAGGACATTGAAAATCATGTTGCCGAAGTCGTTCATGCCGGTCACGACAAAAACGGCAATGATCGATACTGCCGACAGCAGCACCGAGCCGAGCTGGCAGCTCATGCCCAGTTCAAACGCGGGAAAGCGTTCGGGCAGTCTGTCAGCCAGAGGCTGACAGACCTCATCCAGAACCCATGCGTCCGCGCGCGTAATACGTTCACCCAGAGTCATGAACTTAGTGTAACGCAATCGCGCGCGTTATGCACGACCGCAGCACAGGACGGCGCTCAGCTTTTCAGGCGCTTTTTCCCTGCGCGTCGGGCAGCACGCCATCGGGCGTCTTTTCATTGACGGCGGTCGGCAGGAAATGGGCCAGTGCCGTCAGCACGCTGTCCGCGGGCAGGCCTGTACGCTCGACAAGATCATGCACGGCACCGCTGCCAAGAATATTATGGATTTCGTCAGGGGTTACGGGCAGGTTCCCGCTCTGGCTGATCCATGACCGCACCTTGTCGCCCAGACCGGCCTGGTCCGCCCGGTCCAGCAGGGCCTGCACGTTCTGGGGCTGCAACCAGGACTGAACCTGCTGCTGGATGGCGTTTTGCGCGTCCACACCCAGCACGCTGCCCACCTTACCCAGGATATTCTGAAAAAATTCGGACATTTCTGCTTTCCTTCGTTACCATAGGCTCAAATTCGCCGGTCCGATCGCAGTGCCTGCCGCCCTTGCAGGCCGCCGCGTTCTCCTTACCGGCGATAGCTGATATGCAAATGAACCTACAAGGAAAAACTGGGAAAACACGCTACGCTTCCCAGTCTTGGCCATGCCATTCTCCCACCAGCCGCAAACAAAGTAGCGCCCGTGTCCAGTCTTTCATTTTCCCTGCTCTCCCGGCTTGGTTCCCTGCGTGATTTTTATCCGTTGCGGCGGCCAGGAAGCCCAGGAAAACAGCGTCTGGCATGGCTTCTGGCCCCTACACCCGCCGCTGTCGGCTTTGCCCTGTGCACCACGACCGCGGCGCTGATCTCTCTTGTCATCGCGCTCTGGATGGAACTGGACGACCCGCAATGGGCCGCCATGACGGTCTGGATCGTGGCGCAGGGGTCACGCGGGGAGAGTCTTTCCAAGGCGCGCTGGCGTCTGGTCGGCACGGGTGTGGGCGTTGTCATGTCCATTACGCTGATTTCGGCCTTCAACCAGCATGCGTGGCTCTTTTTCCCCGCTCTTGCCCTGTGGCTGGGGGGGTGCTGCGGACTGGCGACACTGGTGCGCAACTTCCGCTCCTACGCCCTTGTGCTGGCGGGTTACACCACGGCCATTATCGCCATTGCCGCCATTCCCGACCCCGAAAACGTGTTCATGACCGCCATGTCGCGCGCGACCTACATCGTGCTGGGCATTGTGTGCGAAAGCACCGTGGCCGGTCTGTTCGCCCATAATCTGGCACAGACCGCACGCAGGAACATCCGCGACAAGCTGCGCACGGCGCTGGGCAATGTTTCAAGCTCCGTGGCCAGCCTGCTCTCGGGCGATCGCGAGGCCATGATCCGTTCACGGGCCATGTTCGGGCCCATTCTCTCGATCAATGACCAGATCGAATTTTCCGAAATCGAAATGGGTCCGCACGGGCATGAAGGCGACCACGCGCGGGCAGCACTTGCGGCGGTCTCGGTCCTGCTGTCGCGCGGGCTGGGCATGGCCGTGCGCCTGCAATACGTCCAGACCGACCAGCCCGCCTTCCGTGAAACGGCGGCCCGTGTCAGCGAATTCCTGACCTCCGTGCCACAACGGCTTGATTCGGATGACGCCGTGCAGGCCCTGCTGCGCGACCTGCAACTGCTGCGGGCCGAATGCCACCAGCAGATCGTGGATGCGCTGACGCGCGAAGTCGACACAGCCTTTGGCCCGCATGAGCATAATACCGGCCTTTCCGCCCTGCTGGACGGGCGTATCCTGCATAACGCGCTTGACGAACTTCTGGGCGAGCTTGAACAGGGTATTCGCGAATACGATGCCAGCCAGCATTTTGTCAGGGGCGATCATTTCCATTTCCGCCTGCAATCACATGTGGACAAGCGCGAAGCCCTGTATAACGGCGTGCGCGCGACCGTGGCCATTGCCTCCGCCGGGCTGGTGTGGGAATGCACGGCATGGCCTGCGGGACTGGGGTTCATAACCTTTGTGGCCGTCGTATGCGGCCTGTTCGCCACGCGCGAAAACCCGGTTGTGGCGACAAGCCAGTTCATGGTGGGCAGTCTCTGGGCGGCTGTGGTTTCGTTCTTCCTGGTCTTTGTGGTGCTGCCCACCCAGGAAAACTACGAAATGCTGGTGGCAACCCTGGCCCTGCCCATGTTCGCGGGCGGGCTTGCGGCCCGCAATGCCGGCACGGCCCTGCATTCGGCCGCCTATACGCTGCTGCTGCCCAACTTCGTGCATCCCCTCAACCAGGGCCGGGTCAGCGAGGTCGCGTGGTTCAACTCCACTTTCGCCATTCTGGCCGGGGTGTTTTTCGCGGTGCTGATTTTCCGCGCCGTGCTGCCGTTCAACAGCGGGGCGGAGCGCTGGCGCATGCGCAGGACCATGCTGCGCGACCTGCGCACCCTGGCCTCGGCCGAGCCCATTCCCATGACGCGAGACTGGATCGGCCGCAATACGGACCGGTTCTCGCGCCTGATCCGCCATGCCGGTCCCACGCCGTCGCCCACAATCGAGGGCTGCCTGCAAGGCACGCTGGCAGCCATGACGATCGGGCTTAACATCATCCGCCTGCGCACGCTGCTCAAACGGGACCAGATCCCGCCCGCCGCCCGCCGCGCGATCGAAATCGTCATGCTGCGCATGAGCAATTTTACCGGAAAATACGGCCACACCGCCCATGCCGCCCGCGTGGCCACAGCCGCCCTGCGCCGGATGGAACGGGTGGAACCCAATATTACCACCCGTATCGAACTGACCCGCGCCATCGCCTACCTGATCGTGGTCTCGCACGAGCTTGACGCCAATGCCGTGTTCCTGGACGCTTCCAAACCTTACAGGGTCGACTGACACAACACCGCCCCGCCTGCACTCGGGGCGCGATACGGCCTTGGTCATCAGGGGGACGGGTTCACCGGCAATAGGCGGATCACCCCGGATCATGCCTGCACCTGAAACTATTTTTTGCACTCGCCAAGCACGGTGGCCTGATCAGCAAAACCGTATTCGCCCTGCCCGCAGGCATGAATACGAACGATGCATGGGGCACCACTTTGAGCAAGACCGCCTGAAGCGGGCAGGTGCCGTTGCCAGCACAGGAATCCGGCCCTATGCACAGGCGTGCAAGCGGGCTGACAGGCGTTGAAAAACGCACAGACCCGCTGTGGTGGCGTTGGCCCTAATGCTCTTCCACGTCGTGGAAACGGCTGTAATCCACCGCAATCCGGCCATCGGGCCGACTGTGGACGATATCCACAAAGCGATGGTTATGATGCACCCGGTCAAAACGATAGGCCGTTCGTGCAAAAACAGTCTGGCCCAGTGCCTCATCCGTGCCGGTGACGGTAATGATGATTTCGGCCGACTGGGCTTCAAGCTCTGTTACGGTCTTGCCGTGCAGGGGACTGTCCGGCCCGATGACATGGGCCAGCACAAAAGCGAAACGCAGCACCGGCACATGGGACTGAACCAGAAGAAGCTGATCGAACTGGCGCACCAGATGCCCGCTGTCGCTCATGACCAGGCGCGAAAGGGCAACCTCGATATCGACCGATAGAATAACGCTGATCCGCTGGTTGGCGATCCGCACGCACAGGGCCGGAATACCGCCTTCGCTGCTGATAACCGCCTTGTCGCTGAACATGACCCGCGCGCGGGGCCGGGCAAACCGGGCGAAGATCACCCCCGTTACAAGGGCTGTGACCATCATGCCCAGAAAAACCTCGACCGAGACCACGGTATTGGCATAAGGCCCCACAGGGGTCATGCCGCCATACCCGACGGTGGACAGGGTCTGGACACTGAAGAAAAACAGCGACAGCAGTGTGTGCGGCCCCAGATTGGAAATCTGGTCGGAGGCCACGGAATACAGCAGCGCGAAAAACAGATTGACCAGCAGGTAGGAAATAACGGCGATCACCATAAAGGTGGGCCAGCTTGCCGTCAGCGCGTGGTGGTAAAGGTCCGTCCACACACTGTCTTTTACACCCACCCTGATAATGTCGCTGTGGGTTTTCTCGTTCGCCAGCATGTGGTCGCGAAAACGCCGCCGGATGTCATGCGCGGAAAGATGAAACCCCTTTCCGCTGGCGTGATCGTGGGCCGCCTTGTGCTGCTTGCCGTGCTTGTGCACCGGGTCCTCCACGCCGGGATGGACCTGATCCGCCGCACCCTGCGCATCCTGATGTTCCGATGCGTGACGCTGTCTTTTCCTGTAGCGATGCAGAATTCGCTTCATGGCCAATGCTCCGTGCATCGGCTTGCAAAAAGCCAATGCTGTAAGCGAGCCTGTTGCATATTGGCCGAACTCTGTGCTCGCCTAATTCTGCATGGAACCCCTGCGCCAGAGCGGAATACCTGGCACGCACACCCAGAACGCCCGGTTATGCTCGCCGCATGCACCGCCTTCCCGTGGGCCTACGCGCCATCACAACCCCGCGCGCCCAGCACCAGAGGTACGGAGGAAAAGCCGTGCCCCATGCGCCGCCCGATTACGGCTGCCCTTATGGCGTGGTGTTATCCGTATCAAAGGGACGGAGTGCGATGTCCCCCGCCTTGCGCGCCCAGATGGCGGCATCATCCTGTGCGACATCCGCGCCCGACGCCCCGGCGGTGGATGTGCCCACGGACGGAACGGCCAGAACCGCCGGATGAACCACAGCCGAAGAAGGCACAGCAGGCAGTATAGCCGCAGATGTCTTGTTCTGGGCTGCGGCACTTTGGGCGGCCCGCGCCCACAATGCTCTTGCACCGGGCTGGTCGCCGCTGGCTCTGGCCAGTTCGGCCGCCAGCGCCAGCACACGGGACATATCGCGGTACACGCCATTGTCCTGCAACAAAGCTGCCGCGTGTTCGGCCAGGGACCGTGCCCGCGCGGGATCTGACCCGCGCAGGCTGCGTGCCTGAATTTCGTCCAGGGCGGCCTGCTGTATCTGCTGCTGCGGCATCGAGAGCGTTTTGCGCCCGCCCCCACCCTGCCCCAACAGGTAGGCTTCGGCCTGTCTCAGCCCTGCGGCGTCACCCCGATGGTCTGCCGCAAGGCCGAGCACAAGGGCCGCACGCATACCCGCTGCCCTGTCACCCGCCGTCAGGACACGAGCCGCCAGTTCCTGCGCCTGCGCGTACTGCCCCAGCCGGTAGCGGGCTGCCGCTTCCACAAGGTCCAGAAACGGCATGGGTGTCGTCTGGCGCAGCGCCACGGCCTGCCGGGTGGCTGTTATGGTGTTCAGGGCCTGTGCTGGCTGGTTGGCGGCCAGTTGCGACACCGCCAGATCGTACCCCGCTTCGGCAATATCGGGCGCGCTGTCACGCACCAGCGCCAGATCGGCTGCCTTGCGGTACTGCGTTGCCGCCACGCTATAACGCCCAAGTGCAAAGGAATCTTCCCCCGCGGTCATGAACTGGTCCCATGTCGCGTCATCCTGGGCAGTGGTTTTTTCCGCACCCCCCCCACAGGCCGCCAGCAGCAATGGCAGGGCAAGAACCGCCCCACGCAACAGGCCGGGCCGGTACAGCCCCGACCGCGCCGGACGTACGGCCAGTTTGCCGATACGCCGCGTCATGGCCGCACCTGCTCGGGTGCGAGGCGTTTATGCCGCGTAACCGTCTGCCCGCCCAGCAGCCACATGCCCCGCAGCTGGTCGGTCAGTTTTTCCAGCCCGTACAGCGTGGTCTGCGCCTGTGCCAGCAGGGCCGGCAGATCGGCGGTGCCTGCTTCCACATTGGCCGCGATCCCGTTCAGGTGCGGTGTGGCACCTTTCAGGTCGTTCGTGGCGGATTTCAGGTTGCCTACGGTCGCATCCGTTTTCTTCATGACACCCGAAATCTGCTGCTCGATGGGTTTAAGACGGCTGATCACGTCATCGAGCGAGGCCATGACCGCCTCCGAACGCTTGATAAGCTGGTCGTTGGTCATAAGCTGGCCCACCGTGCCCTTGCCCGCATGCATGTCGGTTATGGTGGAATCAAGCTGGGCCATCATGTGGCGTGCACTGGCCAGGGCAGGCATGATCTCGGCCTGGATGCTGTTGAGCGTCGCGGTGATCTGGTCTGCCGGATTGGGTGCGGGAGAGGCCGAAATAACCGCGTAGGTCCAGTCCATGGGCTCGCCCGAACCCCGGCTGAGATCGAGGTAGGACGCACCGGTCACGATCAACTGCTTGCGGATCAGGGCCGTACTGTCACGCCGGATGAACGGCTTGGCCTGCGGGTCCAGATCGACATTGGCATACATGTTGCCCGACGGGTTGAGCTTGATGGCGCGGATGGTGCCGGCATGCGCCCCCATAAGCTGGACATCGCCCCCCACGGTCAAACCGCCCACACCCGAGGCTGGCAGGACCACCTGCAGGCGGGCCGGAGGTGTCAGCCAGTCCCGCAGGACACCGGCCTCCACCACCGAACCCACGAAAATGGCGATGCTGAGGAGAACAAGAAACCCCACCCATTCATCCGCGTAGCGCAGGAAGATAAGTGGCTTGACCTTCTGTCTTAAGCGGAGCTGAAACATTAGCCCATCCGTACTGCTGCTAGACCGTCATCGGCAAGCCGCCAGCTTGCCGTAATACCCTGGCGGTAACGCTGCCAGACAGCATTGCCGCGTACCAGCCAGATCACACCCGCCCCCCTGTCCCGCGCCTCGGTAATCGCACCCAGGAACGGGTTGGCAAGCTCCTGCGGGCCACCGTCTAGCGGGTCTTCCAGCAAAAGCAGGTGGGGCCGCCCCAGAAACGCCCGCACACAGGCCGCGCGGCACAGATCGCTCTCGGACAGCAGGGCCGGGCTGAGCGTGGGCAGGCCCGGCAGGCCGAACCATTCCGCAAGGCGCGCCGCCTCCTGCAACAGGTCGTCCTGCGGGCGGGTGGTGTGGTGCAACTGCTGGAGCATGATCGCGATATGGGTCGGCACGAACTCGGGCCAGCTTGCCCTGCGTGTAATCCGCCCGATCCGCCCGCGCAGGGCGTTCAGGGCACGATCCTTCATCTGGGTCCAGTCCAGGCCCATGAACGTGACATTGCCGCCGTCAAGCGGAACAAGACCACTGCAGATATCCGCGAACATGGTGGCCCGGGCGGCATCGCGCACCTCCACCACCACGCAGTCTCCGGGCATCAGCTTCATGCTGAAGGGCACGGGCGGGAGGCCGCTTTCCTCGAAGGAGGGAATGGCCCTGTTCAGTTCCAGAAGGGGGCCGGATGTATAGGTTTCCATTACAGTTCCAGACTGAACAGAACGCTGACCACCATGACGATCAGCATCCCGCGTGAGAACCCGCGTGGCAGCAGGGACCGCAGCGTGTCGGTATTGGTGGCGGTCAGCCCTGTCAGGCAGCCGCCCAGCCCGACGACAAAACCCACCGTAATGAACTTGAGCGGAATGATCACGTAATCGGCCCCGGACATGGCTGTCACCACGTCATCGAAAAAAGTCCAGACGGGGTTGGTGATAACGCCGCTGATACGGCTCATGACATAGCCGGTCACAAGGGCTGCGAACGAGAACAGGATACCCAGCGTAAAACCCGCCACGGTAAAGGCCAGCGTGCGCGGCATGACAAGCAGCAGGAACGGGTCCACCCCCACCGCCTGCATGGAGCGGATTTCCCCGCCTATGGTCAGCAGCCCCAGCTCGGTCGTGGACAGCATGCCGTTGCGGCCCAGCAGCAGCACTCCCACCAGAATGGGCGCGATTTCACGCACCACCACATTGATCAGGATCGAGCCGGTCATGGTGGCGAGCCCGGTCAGGCCCAGCCAGTAGATAACCTGCGATACGGCGGCCAGCCCCGTCAGCACCCCGGCGAACAGCGTGGCCACCACACCGCCACGGATAATGCTGTTCATGGTGCTGACAAATTCGTACCGCACCGTCCGCCGCCATGTATGGGCACGAAAGCTCTCGTATATCACGCCCCAGGACGCACCCAGCATGATCAGCATGAAACGGGCCTGCCTGCGGACCAGCCGCCCGATCCACGCCAGTTTGCGCCGCCCCCATTCCAGCGCCGATGCGCGACGCCCCTGCGGGTGGGCCACAAGCGGGTCATGCGCCTCGGGCAGAAGCCCGTGATCCCCGCCGGCGGCATCAGCTCCGGGGTCGGTTCCGGGATCGGTTCCGGGGGCTGGCGGCAAAGACTCGCTCATCGGCGTGCCGCCAGGGTGTAGGCCCGCCCCAGCCCCAGATTGGGTGCAAAGAAAGCCCCCCGGCTGCGGAACAGGTAACGGTCACGCAGGGCGGCATAAACCCGTTCCGTCACCTGGATTACCCCGGGGTCTGACGCGCCTTCGGCCATGAGTTCAGCCAGCGAGACGGTCTGCCCCCACAGGTTGAAAACCTTGGGGCTCTGCCCCACCGCGCCACCGAACGCCGTGCCGTAATCGATTCCCATCGTAAAGACAGGTTCAAGATCGGCTGCGGCCAGTGCCGCCATGAACGTCTCGCGCATTCTCAGCGCCGCATCGGCCAGGCGGGTCAACGCCCCCGGATCGGGGGCCGTGGTGCAGCCTGCCATGCAGATCATGCGATGGCCCGCGACCTCCACCGCGAAAAGCCGTTCCTCCGTCGCGATCGCCTGCACATCCATCGCCAACTGGTTGATGAGGGTGATAAGCGCCGTCACCTCCTGTTCGCCTTCCACCACGGGGTCGGAGAAGGTGATGACCAGCACCGCCACGGATGAATAGATACTTGCACCCTGAATGTTCTCAAGCTCGGGCCCGTGCATCAGCATGTTGTCGGTCAGCACCGGGGCCAGCGCGGGCGGCACGGCCTGATCGGGCAGCCGGGCTACGGGGGCCTGCTCGGTATGCTGTTCCAGGGCGCGCTGGGCCATGAAACGCGTACCCGCGATATTGGTCGTCAGATCCATGAAATATTGCAGGTGCGGCAGCAGGGTCGGGTCTTCAAGGGCGATCATGCCCAGAACCCCCTGCGAACCGGACACGGGAAAAACCGCGAGCGTGCGCGTACCGATCTCACGCATGACAAGCCGTTCGAAAGACGCCGTGCGTTCATCGGCGGCGGCGGTGTTCACCGTAAAGGGCGCACCCTCGCCTATGGCGGCAAAAAACCTGTTCAGTTCCGCGCCGCCCATTTCAAAACCGCCGGTATGGATATCCTGCGCGAGATCGTAGGATTCCTCGCAGACCATGGCCGCCCCGTCATGCAGGAAGCGCCACAGGCTGACACGCCGGGCCTGGGCGACCCGCGCAAGCTGCGTTGTCAGCACCAGCGGCTCCACCGAGGGGTCGAACAGTTGCGGGGCAATGGCTACCTGCCGGACAGCCGCACTTTCATGCGTGATCTGGAGCTGCTGCGCCGCCATCTGGCGCGTTACGCGCTCGGTCCTGCGCACCTGCCTGATGAACAGCCCCCCCAGCAGCAGCGAAAAGACGATAATGATCCCCATGAACAGAAGGCTCTGGCGGCTGCTCTGGTGGCCAAAGCTCGCGAAATCCTTCTCGGGCACGGCAATAAGCAGTATCCACCCTTCGGAATAGCGCGGCAGGGCAGACGCCATGGTAATGTAGTGCCTGCCCCCGGTCGTGACATTATGCGGCCCAAAGCCCCGCACGCGGTAATGATCGTAACCAAGGGAGAAAACGGGCTCGTCCTTGGGGTTGATCACCATCCTGTCGGGGTTCCAGCCCGCCGCCTTTGCCTGTTGCGACAGATTCCGCCCTGCCATGATCCGGCCCTTGCCATCCACGATCATGGCGCTGCCGGAATTGCCGATCTGGATTTTTTCGAGATAGGCGCTGAGTTCGTTCAGCGAAATATTGGCCGCGAACACCAGTGTATGACCGTCGCCGCCCTTGAAGCGGACGGAACTGGTCATGACGAACTGCCCGTCTGACGGGAACAGAAACGGCTGGGTCCATTTTATGCTGCTGGTTCCTGCCGTGTCGGTGAACCATGGGCGGGTGCGGGGGTCGTAGCCCTTGGCGTCCTCATCCCATACCTTTACCCGGGTGTCGTGCTCGTCATACAGCTCATGGTGAAAGACACGCGCCGTCCCTGTGCCCGACAGCCGTATACGGTCCAGAATCCCTTTGTCCGGGCTGCGCGTGACAAGCAGGAAATCGCCCTGCTCAGTCGCCAGGTAAAAGGACTGAAGCTGCGGCGCTTCACGCAGCACCGTGCTGGCATAGGCATAGAATACCCTGTCCTGCACCTGAACCGGAGCATGTGCGATCATGCCACTGGCGACCTGGTTGCCGGTTACGGCGGGCATGATGTAATCGGCCACTTCCTGGCCGATGTTACGCTGTACCGCGTCGAGCAGGTTGTCCGTCAGTTGCGAAACACCCGCCTGCGTTGTCCGGTAGGACGTGTAGCCAACCCACGCAATGGCCACCACAGCCAGCAGGGTCAGGCAGAAAGGCAGCATCAGGTGCAGCAGAACCCGCCGCACGGATGTCTCGTTCCGGATTGTGGGGTCAACGATCTCTTCAGAAGCCACGCAATGAGTCCCAGTGGTTGCTGGTCATATCCCACCCGGGCCTGCACGAACGCGGACAGTCCCGAACATGGACCCCACCTGCCGAACAGGAGATGTCTCTGCCCCTAACCTGCCCATAACAACCCGTATTGTCCACCCTTGCGACCGGGAGCCTGCCCACCGGCCCGGCTATGGTCCCCGCTATGGCCCCGCTGCGGCCAGGCCGCGCCGCTGGTAATCGCCAGCCTATGATTAACCGGGGCCGGACGGGTCAGGGGTAACGGAAACCACCATACCCCAGAGGCCGCAGGGGCCACGCGTTCCGGGCCGGGGCTTTTGAGCGGAACGGGCTCTAGCGGCCCGGCAGGTCCACGGCAAAGCGGGTCGGCACGTCCAGCGCCTGACCCAGCCGCTCCAGCCCGCGCCTTACCCCCTCGCCCTTGACCGCCACCCGCGCGGAGGTGAGCGTCAGCACCAGTTCCGGCCCCTGCCACGCAAGGGATGTGCCGTCCAGCAGAATACCGGCCCCGCCCGACAGCGAGTAAGCCAGCCGCAGGGCCAGCCCCACCGCCACCGCACTACGCCATTGGGCCTCGTTCAGCAAAAGGCGGGATGTGCCAAGGAACGGGGCGGACAGTTCGGCCGAATACCGCACCGCCAGCGCAAGGGAAAGCCACGCCCGGGCCTGATGGTCGAACCCCGCCCCCTGCACGCGCAGAACCCGCCAGTAGGTCTGCTCGGCCCGGTATTCGGGGTGATCGTGGCTGCCAATATCGGACAGATAACACGCAATGCGGCGCAGGTAGCGGTCCCGGCTGTTTTCGGCGGGGTTGAGGCAGTCCGTCCAGTCATGCAGCACCGCGGGCAGGGTGCTGCTGCGGCCCAGACGGTCACACATTTCGCGCGCCACGCTTTCCATAGGGTCCTGCGCCAGACGGTCCGGGGCGACATTGAGCATGTACCACCCTTCGCGCAGGCCATCGACACAGAACACCACCCTGTCGGGCTGAACCTTGCGGATAAGCCTGCGCAGGACAGTGGCCGCGAACGGCACGTCGTCCAGGCGTTTGCGCGGCGCACCCGGCAGGCGTTCGAGAGTGCGGCGGGGGGCTGTCAGCAGCCAGGATGTCAGGTCGTTGGCATCCTTCGCCTCAAGCGTGTAATAATGCACGATGTTGAGCGGATACTGCTTACGGGCAATATCCAGCCGGGCCAGCGCGCGGAACGCGCCCCCGACCAGGTACAGCGTGCTGCCCTGCAGGTGCTGCAGCCACTTGACCCCGCCGATATCCTCATCCGCCAGCTGGCGGGCTTTTACCAGATCGCCCTCCGCCCTGTCGGACAGGCGGATCATGCCCAGCGGCAGGGTCGTGACATCGTGCCGGCCCTGCGCGTTGAGGTGAATGAGTTCGAGCGACCCGCCGCCCACATCGGCCACCACGCCCTCGGCGCCCGGAATCCCGCACATGACCCCAATGGCGGAATGATCGGCCTCTTCCTCGCCGGAGAGAATACGCACGCTCACACCCGGCATGGTGTCGCGCAGCATGGCGACAAAGGCCGGCCCGTTTGCTGCGTCCCGCACGGCGGCGGTCGCCAGAATTTCAAACGGATCGGCCTGCATGGCCTTGGCAATGGCATGAAAACGGCTGAGCACTTCCACCGCCATGCCCACGCCTTCCTCGTTCAGGCGGCCTGTCGCGGTCAGCCCCCGACCAAGGCGCAGCACGGCTTTTTCATTGAAAATCGGCATCGGATTGCGGGACACACCCTCGAACACCACAAGCCGTACCGAATTGGACCCAAGGTCCACCACTGCTGACCGCTGCTGCATATCCGCTCCCTTTACCGTCACTGCCATGGCAGAAAACCCCTCTGCCCGGCAAGGTACGACGGCAACGATACCCGCCCGCCCATGCCCCGATCGCACACAAACCGGGGCATGCAGCACTCAGATATCAATCATCAGATCCTGGGCTGATGACAGGGATGCAGGAGCCCGGATAGGTGTTTCATGCGCGGCGGACCCCCGGCCCGACAGGGAGGGATGGGTCATGAACCATTCATGCGCGGAAAACGGCTTGTTGCCCGCCGTCAGCCGCCGCCATACGCCGTTCTGCTCCAGAATCCAGGACTGGAGATTGTCACGCATGTTGGAAACCATGATCTGGTCCAGCACCTGCGCGTGCACGGTGGGGTTGGTGATGGGCACCATGCTTTCGACCCGCCAGTTCATGTTGCGGGTCATCCAGTCGGCGGAGGAAATAAAGACTTTCGCATTGCGCGACGGCAGCCGGTGGCCATTGCCGAACACGAAAATACGCGAATGTTCCAGAAAGCGCCCGACCACGGATTTGATCCGGATATTCTCCGACAGGCCGGCAACACCCGGCCGCAGGCAGCAGATCCCGCGTATGACCCCCACGATCTTCACCCCCGCGCAGGATGCGCGATACAGCGCGTCTATCAGGTCGGGGTCGACCAGGGCGTTCATTTTCAGCCAGATCAGGCCGGGCCTGCCCGCCTTGACCTGTTCCATCTCATCCTCGATCAGCCCCAGCAGCGTCTTGCGGATGGTCATGGGGGAAAAGGCGATTTCCTCCATCTGCGCGGGCATGGCGTAGCCCGTCACGTAATTGAACAGGCGCGCGGAATCGCGGGCAAGAGAGGGGTTGCAGGTAAAAAAGGACAGGTCGGTGTAAATGCGCGCGGTAATGGGGTGGTAGTTGCCCGTGCCGAAATGGGCGTAGGACCGCACCACGGCCCCCTCGCGCCGCACAACAAGGCTGAGCTTGGCATGGGTCTTGAGGTCGGCAAAGCCGAACACCACCTGCACGCCCGCCGCCTCCAGCGCGCGGGACAGGCGGATATTGGCTTCCTCGTCAAAACGTGCGCGCAGTTCCACCATGGCGGTTACGGATTTGCCGGCCTCTGCCGCCTCGATCAGCGCCTTGACGATGGGGGAATCGCGCGACGTGCGATACAGGGTCTGCTTGATGGCGATCACGTTGGGGTCGAGTGCCGCCTGGCGCAGGAACTGCACCACCACGTCAAAACTCTCGAACGGGTGGTGCACCAACAGGTCCTTGGCGCGGATGGCGGCAAAGCAGTCGCCGTTGAAGTCCAGAATCCGTTCGGGAAAACGCGGCGTATAGGCGGGGAACAGCAGTTCGGGGCGATCATCCACGATCATCTGCCGCAGGTCGGCCACACCGATCATGCCCGAATGCACGGCTATTTCCTCGGGCGGGAGGTCAAGATCGGACGCAATGGCGTCAGCCAGTTCGGCGGGGACACGCTTTTCCATGTCCAGATGAATGACCACACCCCGGCGGCGGCGCTTGAGGGCGGTCTCATACGAGCGCACAAGGTCTTCCGCCTCGTCCTCGAATTCGACATCCGTATCGCGGATCACGCGCAGCACGCCGCTTTCCCCCACGGTCAGCCCCGAGAACAGGCGGTCCATGAACAGGGTTATCAGGTCCTCCAGCCGGATGAAGCGCACCGGCGGCGGGGGCGGCACCTCCGCCGTGGCGTCCGTCGCCGGTACGGCCAGGGACTGCGCGGGAGACGGCATGGGGGTCGGCAGGCGGATAAAGCGCTCGATCTGCGCGGGCAGGAGAATGAGCGCGTTCATCGCGAACAGGCCCGTATCCGCGTAGAGCAGGCGCAGCCCAAGAGCCAGCCCCATATTGGGAATGAACGGCAGCGGGTGGGCAGGGTCCACCGCCAGCGGTGTCAGGACCGGGAAAATACGGTCCATGAAGCATTTCTGCAGCCAGTCGAGATCGGCCTCGTTCAGGTCCGCCGTTTCGCACAGTTCCACGCCTGTCCGGGCAAGGCTGGGCCGCAGTTCCGTCCAGATACGCTGCTGGGCGCGCAGCAGGCGGGCACAGCGCTCACGCACGGCCTCGAGCTGCTGGGCCGGTGTGCGGCCATCGGGGGAGAGCTTGGTCAGTCCTTCGCGCTGCTGCCCGACCAGCCCGGCCACGCGCACGGAATAGAATTCGTCCAGATTGCTGGCGCTGATGGCCAGAAAACGCAGACGCTCAAGCAGCGGGTTCCGGGCGTTGTCCGCTTCCTCCACCACACGCTGGTTGAAGTCCAGCCAGGACAGTTCACGGTTTATGAACCGTTCGGGGGAGGTCAGGGTAATCTGGCGTTCGGCTGTCCTGCGGCTTTTGCCGCCTGACGTGCCGCGACCTGCCACAGCCTTGCTCCCTGCGGTTTTTGACACGGCCACCTTGTCAGCGCCCCCTTTTGCGGCTGCCTTAGCAACCGGACGGCTTTTGGCGCCGCCTTTTTCAGCCGCCTTGCCCCCTGCCCTGGACGCAGCCCCTTTACCAGGCACCTTTCTGGCCGCTTCACCCTGGCCATTTTCACCTTGCGCGAGCGCCTTGCTGGCGGGCGACCGTGCTCCGGTTTCGTGTTCCGTCGTATTGTCCTGAGCCGTCATGTCGCCTTGCCCCCAAATACCATGCAGCACGCTCCGCCGCGGATCATGCAGAATACATCCCGGCTCACTGCCATTTCGTAAAAAGCATAATGCAAATCATGCCGCGCAGGTAAAGCGCACCCTCCCGTCATAGAGCGGGTGTCTTAAAACGATCATATATCGGCGCTCTCATCCTCACGTTTGTGCAGGTTTTCGAGAACGCTGGCGGCAAGGCCGCGCGTTACCCCGCCACCCGTAGCCAGGGCAGCCTCGTCCAGCATGGCAACACAGTCCCGTACGGCCCCCGCACTGCGGGGCAGGCGGCGCAGCAGCCATTCCGTCACCTGCGGGGCCACCACAAGCTGGCGCTCGGCCAGCAGCCGCAGCAACAGGCGGCGCAGCAGATCGCCCGAGGCCTGCCCCAGTGGCACGGCCGCGGTCGCCCGCAGGCGGCTGAGCAGGTCAGGCAGGGAAAAAGGCCAGCGCGACGGCGGCAGGCGCGCCGCCATCAGCAGGGCCATGCGCCGCTCGCGCGCCAGATTGATCAGGTGCAGCAGGTCCTGTGCGCTGGGGACTGTATCGGCATTGTCCAGCGCCATGGCCCTGAACCCGCCTTCGGTCAGCAGGGTCACGACATCGCGTTCGTTCAGCCGGCTGCCCTGCAGAAGCGGCGCACCGTAGCGCCCGGCCCAGACGGAAAGAAGATGGGTCTTGCCGGTGCCGCTTTCCCCCCACAGGGCCATGCGGCCTTCGGGCCAGCGGCTGGCCGCCTCGGCATCCAGCACCCAGGCGCGCGCCGCCGCGTTGGACGGAGCCGCCACAAAGTCGGAACGCCCGAATCGGGGGCGATAGGCAAAGGGCAGACCGATCTGTTCCGCGCCCGCAGGCTCGGCGCGGGTCACCTCCCGCCCCCGCTGGCCGCCACTTGAAGGGCCAATAGGGGCGTTATCGGGGCTGTTTGTTTCATCAATCCGTGTCATGCCGCTTTGCGCGCCGCGTCTCCTGCCTTAAAGACTGTTCGCGGGAATGCTATCTCACCACGTTCCCGGCATCGACCTTATTCTCATTCTGACCAAGAGCGCACGCATGACGTCTTCCCCTCGCCCCCCCTCATCCGGTCTCACCTATCGTGACTCCGGCGTGGACATCGAAGCGGGCGAAGCCCTGGTTGACGCGATCCGCCCGGCCGCCAAGGCCACGGACCGACCCGGCACCATGGGGGGGCTGGGCGGATTTGGCGCCCTGTTCGACCTGAAGGCGGCAGGCTTTACGGACCCGGTGCTGGTTTCCTGCACCGACGGGGTGGGCACGAAGCTGACCCTGGCCATCGACAACGACCTGCACGAAACCGTGGGGATCGACCTTGTGGCCATGTGCGTGAACGACCTGATCGTGCAAGGCGCCGAACCGCTGTTCTTTCTCGACTATTTTGCCACCGGCCGCCTGTCCGTGGCCAGTGCGGCCAAGGTGGTGCGCGGGATCGCCCAGGGGTGTGAGCAGTCGGGCTGCGCGCTGGTCGGCGGTGAAACGGCTGAAATGCCGGGCATGTATGCCGACGGACATTATGACCTCGCGGGCTTTGCCGTGGGTGCCGCGGAACGCCATGCCCTGCTGCCCAAGAACATTGCCGCGGGCGATACGCTGATCGCCCTGCCCTCCTCCGGTGTGCATTCCAACGGTTTCTCGCTGGTGCGGCGTATCGTGGCGGACGCCCATCTTGCCTGGACGGACCCCGCGGCCTTTGCCCCCGGCCAGACCCTGGGCGAGGCGTTCCTGACCCCGACGCGCCTTTATGTACAGTCTGTGCTGGCGCTGCACCGGGCCGGGCTGCTGCATGGCGCGGCCCATATCACGGGTGGGGGCCTGCCGGGCAACCTGCCGCGCGTGCTGCCCGAAGGGCTGGATGCCGTGATCGACCAGCCCTGGCCCGTGGCCCCCGTTTTCAAATGGCTGGCCCGCACCGGCAATGTGGATGACGAGGAAATGCTGCGCGTGTTCAACTGCGGCATCGGCATGGTGCTGATAACCCCCGAACCCGAGCAGGCGCTCGACCTTCTGCGCGAAATGGGCGAAACCCCCGCCGTGATCGGCCGCGTCGCCAATGCCGCGACCGCCGTCAGCAAACCCGGCCTGCAAATGCTCGCGACACCGGATTTCCGCGCAGCATGACCCTTCCGCGCAGCACGGAGCGCACGCCTGTCGCCATTCTCCTGAGCGGGCGGGGCAGCAATGCCACCGCCCTGATACACGCAGCACAGGACCCCGCTTTTCCGGCCCGCATCTGCCTGGTTCTGAGCAACCGGCCCGAAGCCCCCGGCCTGGATATTGCACGCCAGGCAGGCCTGCCCACACTGGCCATAGACCACCGCCCCTATGGCAGGGACCGTGCCGCCCACGAACGCGCTGTTCATGCCGCGCTGGAAAACGCAGGGGCCGAAGCGGTCTGCCTTGCAGGGTATATGCGCCTGCTGACCCCGTTCCTGACACAGGCCTGGGCCGGGCGCATGCTGAACATTCACCCCAGCCTGCTGCCATCTTTTCCCGGCCTGCATACGCATGAGCGCGCGCTGGAGGCGGGTGTGCGCGTGCATGGCTGCACGGTACACCTTGTAACGGAAGGCATGGACGAAGGCCCCATTCTGGGTCAGGCCGCAGTACCCGTGCTGGCAGGCGACACCGCCGAAACACTGGCCGCACGCGTCCTGCAGCAGGAACACCAGCTTTACCCGCAGGCATTGCTGCATTTCCTGACCAACCACCCCCCCTGCGCCAGCAGTGCAGACGCCCTGCTGGTGGCCTGAGCCCTGTCATGACATCATCCGACCGTCCAAGCCGCCCCAAGACACGTGGCCCCTCCACCCGCAGCCAGGCCGCACGCGGCCCCGCCTCCGGCAATCCGGCGCAGGGTGGCCAGCCCCCCATGCGTGATGGCGCAGCAGGCGGAAAGCCACGCCACAAGGGCCACTCGCCCACCCCGCCCGACCCCACGCGCGATGTCGCCTTCGATATCCTGTGCGGGGTGGTCGAGCACCGCCGTATGCTCGAAAACAGCCTGACCCGTTCGGCCGCGACCCACAATGCGGAACCGCGCGACCGCGCGGCGGCGCACCGGATCGCGGCGGCAACGCTGCGCCATATGGGCACGCTGCGCACCGCACTTGAGCCATTCCTGCGCAAGGAACCGCCCGAACCGGTGCGCGTGGCGCTGATGATGGGCTGCGCGCAGCTTCTGTTCCTGCAAACCCCACCCCATGCCGCCGTGGGCACGACAGTCTCGCTCCTGCGCAGGCGCAAACTTGCCCCCTTTGCCGGGCTGGCCAACGCGGTGCTGCGCCGCGTCACCGCCCAGGGCGAGGCCGTTCTGGACGGGCTGGACCAGCCCCGGCTGGATATTCCCCCATGGCTGTGGAGTTCATGGTCGACCTTGGGTGCGGGCGTGCCCCGCGCCATTGCCATGACCCTGGGCCACGAAGCCCCGCTCGACATCACCCTGCGCCCCGGCGCCACCGCGCCCGAAGGCGGCGTGGAACTGCCCAACGGATCATGGCGGTTCGAGAGCGGCACACGGGTAAGCGAACTGGCCGGGTATGAAGACGGCGCGTTCTGGGTACAGGATGCGGCAGCCACCCTGCCAGCGCGCCTGCTGAACGTGCAGGACGGCGAACAGGTCACGGACCTGTGCGCAGCCCCCGGCGGCAAGACCGCGCAGCTGGCCGTGACCGGGGCGCATGTCACCGCGGTCGAAAACAACCCCGCCCGCATGGAACGGCTGGCTGAAAACCTGGCGCGTCTGCGCCTGCCGGTCAAAACCGTGCAGGGCGATGCCACCGCCTACACCCCCGACACACCGCAGGACGCCATTCTGCTGGACGCACCGTGCTCGGCCACCGGCACCGCGCGCCGCCACCCGGATGTGCTGTGGGTCAAACGCCCGCGTGACCTCGCGGCCCTGACAGCCATGCAGGACAAAATGCTTGCCGCAGCGCGCGATATGCTCAAACCCGGCGGCAGGCTGGTGTATGCCGTATGCTCCCTGCAGGAAGAGGAAGGACCGGCCCGCGCCCGTGCGGCCGAGGCCATGGGACTGGTGCCAAGCCCTTTCACCCCCGATGAACTGCCCTTTTTGCCCGAAGCCATAACGCCGGAGGGCTGGCTGCGCACCCATCCCGGCCTGTGGGCCGAGCAGGGTGGCATGGACGGATTTTTCGCGGCACGCTTTACCCGCCCCGCCTGACCGGGTGGGTGCTGCCCTGCGGCGCCCACAGGGGCCGAACGCCACAAAGCGTTTGAAAAACCACGCACGGCCCGCGACACTGGCAGCCCCGACACCCATTCAGCCGTTGTCTTTATCTGCATTTCGGACACACAGACCATGCGCCCTGTTTCTTCCCCCCTGATCGCACCCAGCCTTCTTGCTGCGGACTTCACCCGGCTGGGGGAAGAAATCGAGGCCGTGGCCATGGCCGGGGCGGACTGGATCCATCTCGATATCATGGACGGGCATTTCGTACCCAATATCTCGTTCGGGCCAGCCGTGGTCAAAGCCCTGCGGCCCCGCACCACCCTGCCGTTCGACGTGCATCTGATGATCGCACCGGTCGACCCGTATCTGGAGGCGTTTGCAAAAGCAGGCGCAGACCAGATTCTCATTCATATCGAAGCCGGGCCGCATACCCACCGCTCGCTTCAGCTTATCCGCGACCTTGGGGCAAAGCCCGGCATCGTGCTATGCCCCGCAACCCCGCCCGAAGCCATTGCGGAAGTGATGGATCTGGTCGATGTCATTCTGGTCATGACCGTAAACCCGGGTTTTGGCGGCCAGAAATTCCTGCACAGCCAGCTACCCAAAATTGCCCGCCTGCGCGACATGATTACCCGCAGCGGGCGCGCCATTCACCTTGCGGTGGATGGCGGGATCGACGCCGCAACGGCACCACTTGCCACCCGGGCAGGGGCCGATGTGCTGATCGCGGGCAGTGCCGTTTACGGCAGGCCGGACTACGCCGCAGCCATGGCGGCCCTGCGGCCTGACGGCGCGACACAACCGCAGGCGGAATATTTACCTCTGCCACGCTGATGCCACGCTCTGGCCAAACATGACGGACACACTGTAACCTAGCAAGGCTGCTGCACCACCCGAACCATGGAGTTCTGACCCGCTGATGTCTTTACGCCACTGGACCCGTGGAGCCCGGCTAAGCTACGCGTTACGCAACCCTGTCGGCGGGTTCGCCCGCATACCCGATGCCCCGGCCATTGTGCTGCGCGATCTCTGGCCGGGTAATGCCGCGACAGGGGAACGTCTGGTGCGCAACCGGACCGAGTTCGACGGTGTGGCCCGCGCGCTCAAACCCGGGCAGTGGGACGACGCGGCCTGGCCCGTTGCCTACCGGCGGTGGTTGCAGGGCTTTACCTGGTTGCAGGACCTGCGCGAACTGGGCGCGGATTCCGCACGGGTCAGGGCCCGCACTCTCGTGGGCCACTGGCTGCGCCAGCCCCCCATGGAACGGGCACTGAGCGACCCCGCCATTACAGGCACGCGACTGGCCGCGTGGCTTGGATGTTACGAATTTTTCGCCGCCTCGGCGGATGACCGGTTCCATCACAACCTCATGGCCTCGTTCATCATGGAGGCGCGTTCCATAGCCGCCCTCATGCCCGAGGCCGTGTCCGGCTGGCGTGCCCTGAGCGCGCTCAAGGGCCTGCTGGCCGTGGGCGTATGCCTGCCCGACTACCCCGAGTTCCTGTCGCGCTATCTGCGCCTGATCGACGACACCCTGGCCAGCCAGATCCATGCCGATGGCAGCCATTTCAGCCGCAGCCCGGAAGAGCAGTTCCAGACCGTACGCGAACTGGCCGAAATGCTCTACATCCTCCAGATGGCCAAACAGCCCGTGCCCACCGCGCTGCTGGACGCGGCAAACCGCGCGGCCCCCGTGCTACGCGCCATGCGCCATGCCGATGGCGGGCTGGCCCTGTTCAACGGCAGCACCGAACGCGACCCGCAACTGCTCGACCATGTTCTGGGCCGTGCGTCGCGCATGCGGGTGGTTGCGGCCAACATGCCCGAAAGCGGCTTTGTCAGAATGACCAGCGGCCGGGCCCTGCTGCTGGTGGATGCCGGAGCGCCCGCCCCGACGGATTTCAGCCAGTCCGCGCATGCGGGCATGCTGTCTTTCGAATTCTCGTCCGGGCGGCAGAGGCTTGTCGTCAACTGCGGGGCCAGCCAGCGGCCCGGCTGGGCCGATGTCCTGCGCTACCCCGCAGCCCATTCCGTGCTGGATATGGCAGGAGCCACGCCGCTGCGCTTCGAGCCCGATGGCACGGTGGCGAACCCGCCCCGCGTCACCCGGTCGCATGTCACGCATGACGGCGCGCACTGGCTGGACATGACCCATGACGGCTACAAACGTCTGGGCAAAGGGCTTTATGACCGCAGGCTGTATCTGAGCAAGGACGGGCAGAGCCTGCGCGGCGAGGAAAAACTGCGCGACGCAAAACAAGATGCCTCTTTCTGCCTGCGCTTTCACCTGCACCCCGATATCACGGTCGAGCCTACCCCCGGTGGCTGCCTGCTGCATGCCGAGGAGGAAAGCTGGCAGTTTCTGTCCGACGCGACAATCAGTGTGGAAGAAAGCGTTTATCTGGGCCGTGGAGAGGTAGAGAACACACGCCAGATCGTGCTGAGGTTGCCCTCTCTGGCCACGGCGGGCGAACCTGCGAACCCGGCAGACCCGACCGAACCTTCGGCCGAACCCCAGACGGGGCTCCAGGCGGGGCCCCAGACTGGACCCAAAGCTGACAATCAGACTGGCCATCAGACTGGCCCCGGAAGCGAAACCCGAAATGGGGCCCGGATTGGACCGATGGGTGAAACCGCGCCGGGTGCGGCAGGGCATGGCACAGGCGAAATCTCCGCCCTGCCCGCACAACCCCACGGGGCCGAACCCGCCGCCACCCCTGAAAACGCAACCGGGCCGAAACCCGGGCCTGAAAGCACGCCCGCAGGCACCGCTCTCCCGTACACGGTGCAGACGGACAGCGTGGCAGGCCACACGCCGCCGCAGGGTAAGCAGTTGGATGGGCAGCAGGGTAGCCTGCCCCTATTCCCGCATGCGGGGGCACCATCGGGCATGGAGGCCGGATCGACACCCCACCAGCCCCCCCCGCTCGCGACAGCAGCATACTCCCATACGGCCGCGGCCGACGCACCGCCTGTCGCCAAAACCGAATCGGTTCAGCCCTCCAGACGCCCCACCCCACCCAAGGCTGAGCCACCGGCGCCACGCACCATTCACTGGGCGCTAACCCTTGTCAGCCCGTAAAAAACCGGCATGAAAATACTGGAAATCACCAACGTCGATTTTTCGCTGAAGCATTTTATCCTCCCGCTCATGCGGGCCCTGCGCGCTCAGGGGCATGAGGTGGTGGGCGTCTGTGCAGATGGCGATCTGCTGCATGACATACGGGCAGAAGGCTTCCGGGTGGAAACACCCGCTCTGGCACGGTCTTTTTCGCCCCGCGCGCAACTGCGCGCCTTTGTGGCACTCATCCGGCTGATCCGCCGTGAAAAGCCAGACCTCGTGCATGCACATATGCCGATCAGCGGTATTCTCGCCCGGCTGGCAGCAAAACTGTGTGGCGTGCCCTGCATTGCCTATACGTGCCACGGTTTCCTGTTCAACCAGCCCGGATCGCTCCCACGCCGCGCCCTGTCGCTGATGCTGGAAATACTCTGCGGTCACGTGACAGACCTGTACATGACTGTCTCGCGCGAGGAGGCACGGGACGCGCGGCGACTGCATATTCACCCCAACCCGATCGCCATCGGCAATGGTCGCGACAGTGCTGTTTTCCACCCCGATCCCGCGGCCCGCCAGCGCATCCGCAGGGAACTGGGCACGAACGCGGCCACGCCGGTCATTATCGCGATCTCGCGGCTGGTGCGGCACAAGGGCTACCCCGAACTGCTTGAGGCCATGCGTGACGTGCCCGACGCGGAACTGTGGATCGTGGGGGAACGCCTTGCCTCAGACCACGGAACGGACCTTGGGGACTATCTGGATCAGGGGCAGCGGCACCTTGGGGACAGGCTGAAAATCCTGGGATACCGGACGGATATTGCCGCCCTGCTGGCCGCAGCCGATATTTTTACCCTGCCCAGCCATTTCGAAGGGCTGCCCATGTCCATTATCGAGGCCATGCTGACAGGGCTGCCCGTTGTCGCCACTGACATACGCGGCCCACGCGAACAGGTTGAACACGCGCGCACCGGTCTGCTGGTGCCCCCCGGTACCAGCAGACCGCTGGCCGCAGCCCTGAATGCACTGGTTTCGGACCCGCAAAAGGCGGCCGCCATGGGGGCCATGGGTCGCGAAAAAGCACTGGCGCAGTTCGAGGAACGCCATATTATCGGCAGGACGGTTCAGCTTCTTGCCCAAATAGCAGGCGAAAGCCCCTAGCCCCGCAAACTGCGCGCTACGCGGCTGACCGGCAGAACCGACACTGGTGACAGCGTTGGTGCGCCGCCGCAGTTAATGCGCGGCCTTGCTTTCGGGCGTGCCAGCAGCCGGGTTCCCGCCCGGTGCAGGTACGGCAACAGATGCACTGCCCGGCGCGGTCTGGCCCGATGGTGCCGTTTCAGCCTGCGGGGTGGCGGCAGGCGGCGCATGCACGAAGCGCACGGTCAACCGCGAAGGTGACGCCGCGAAACGCCCGCCCGAACGGGTTTCCTCCAGCCGGATGCGCACGCCGTCGTTATTTTCCATGAGCGAGCCGGAAACACCTGCGCCGATCGTTGCCTCGCCCGAAAGAGCCCAGTACGTGCCCTCGAAATCCTCGACCCGTTGCAGGTTGTAGACCTTGCCCACGCTGGTGCCCGACGAAAACCCTATGGCCGCGGCAGAGGCCCCCCGCACTTCGAACGGATAGTGGCGGCCGCCATAGCTCAGCACCCCGTGCCCCCAGGTGTAACCCACCCCAAGGCTTGCCGAACTGGAACTGAATGTGACCTCAGCCGTAACCGGACCCAGTGGCGTCGCATGGACAGGTGCTGCCCATACCCCGCACAAAGCGAGCGTAACTGCGAGACGGCTGGATGCTGGACGCATCGGGTAAGCTCCCTGTTTCAGCGGCGGAACATGCGGCGGGCGGCTTTTTTCGTCCCCGGTCCCGGTGGCGGGGCACCCCGGGTATCCACAACGAACAACGGGGCGAACCGCCCGGCAGAACAGGCGCTTTTTTCTTCTGGCCGCTCAAGCATGGCACAGGCGTCACACTCTGCAAAGCCCTTTCAGGCAGCATCCGGGCTGTGTGGCCGGACGGACAAAAAGTCACGCATTCCAGACCGGATCTTTCAGTTTTTCGACAAAAGCCGTGTGCCGGGCCAGTTCCGCATCCGTGGGGCTGATCCGGATCACGCGGCGTTCAATGGGGCCGTCATACGTCACAGCCGGGGCCTGCCCGCCTTCGGCCACCAGGCCCAGCCCGTGCTGCCGCCCCCCCATGAGTTCGATATACACCTCGGCCAGCAGCTTGCAGTCCAGCAGGGCGTTGTGGGTGGTGCGGGCAGACAGGTCTATGCCAAAGCGCCGGCACAGCGCATCCAGGCTGTTGGGCATGCCCGCAAAGCGCTCGCGCGCCATGTCCAGCGTATCGACCATGCGGCCCATATCCAGCACGGGGTGGCCTGCCCGTGTCAGTTCCGCGTTCAGGAAGCCGAAGTCGAACCGTGCATTATGGGCTATCAGCGGATCTTGGCCGATAAACGCGAGAAAATCGGCCGCCACTTCCGCGAATTTCGGCTTGCCCTGCAGGTCGGCCAGCGTAAAGCCATGCACGCGGCTTGCCTCCTCCGGCACGTCGCGCTCGGGGTCGAGCAGGACATGGAAATTACGCCCCGTCGGCAGGTCCCCCACCAGTTCAAGGGCTGCGATTTCAATCACCCTGTCTCCGGTTGCGGGGTCCAAGCCCGTGGTTTCCGTATCGAACAGAATCGAGCGTTTCATGCCTGTTGTCTCCTGGTCAATTGTCTTGGGGCAAAACAGTTCCGGGCAAACTGGCGGGCCTGCCGCCGTGTATCGCCCAGCGCCCCGCCGGTATACAGGACCGTATCGGCCATAAGCCGCCGCCGGGCATCGGGCATCTGCCGGGCTATCAGCCTGCTGGCCTCAGCCGCGCTCATGCCCCGCCGTGCCGCCACCCGGCGGGCCTGCACCCAGCGCGGGGCCGACACCACCAGCACATGGTCGCACAGCCGCTCTGCCCCGGTTTCGAACAGGAGGGGAATATCCAGCACCACCCAGCGCGCGCCCCGCCTGCGCTGACGGGCCAGAAACCGCGCGCGCGCCAGACGCACCTGCGGGTGGATAATGGCCTCCAGTTGCCCCAGCAGGTGCGGTCGCGCCATGACAGCCCGGCGCAGGGCCGCACGGTCCAGCCTGCCTCCGGCCATGGCGTCTGGCACCAGCTTTGCCATGGCGGACAGCACTGGCCCCGGCTCGGACTGGAGCTTGCGCACGACCGCGTCGGCATCGAATACGGGCATGCCGGCACGGGCCAGCATGGCCGCCACCGTGCTCTTGCCCATGCCCATGCCGCCTGTCAGGCCCAGTATTTTCATGACCCTGTTTTCATGATCCTGTCTTCACGACACTCTTCATAAGAGCGGTTTCTTCATGCTGCTCCGTCACACGTTTTTGTCGTGCGGCCGCTCAACGTCGCAACACCTTCCGTCTCCAAGGGTGGGAACCGCACCGGATAATCGGTCTTTCAACCGCTCTGGTGGGGATACAATGCGACAGGGCAACCCGCCATCAAAACTTCACCCGGCTGGCTGAACCCGCCCTGCAAATACCTGCCCGAACGGGCTTCTTGTCTTTACGGTTACGTAATAATCATGCAGCGTCCTGGAACGACCTGAACCGGAAAACGATCACGTGACCTTATCCTTTGTGGCCAGTTCCCCTGCAGCCAGTTCCCTTGCGGCCAGCCCACTTGCGGCCAGCCTTGAACGGGCAGAAAGCCTGAACGCCATTGCCAGCATGGACATGGCCGGTATCGAGACGCATGGCGGTCCGCTCGTTCTGGTCAAGGACAACATCGCCACACGCGGCATGCCGCTCACGGCCGGTTCGCCATTTTTTGCCGATGTCGTCGCCAAGACCGACGCGACTGCCGTAAGGCTGCTCCGCGCGGCAGGGGGCAACCCGGCGGTCAGAACGACATTGCACGAGCTCGCGCTGGGCATTACCGGCGTCAATGCCTGGAGCGGCCCCATTCTCAACCCGTTTTGTGCGTCCCGGGTGGCCGGTGGGTCCAGTGGCGGGTCTGCCGCTGCGCTGGCGGTGGGGTTGGGCGATCTTTCCCTGGTGACGGATACCGGGGGCTCCGCACGTATTCCCGCAGCCCATTGCGGTGTTATCGGTTTTCGCCCCACAACAGGCCGGTACCCTGCCGACGGCGTGGTACATCTTTCCCCCAGCCGTGACACGATCGGACTTATGGCGCGGGACTTACGCTGGATCATCTGGGCCGACCGGCTTCTGAGCGGAGAAACCACCCTCCCCCCAAGCCAGACAGCGCCTGTCATCGGCATTATGGAGGCCAGCACGCTCGACACGCTGGAGCAGCCCATTGCCATGGCCTATCGCCGCCTGTGCGACAGGCTTCTGCACGCGGGCTACAGCCTGAAACCGGTCAGCCTTGAACACGTCGCCCGGCTTGACGGGCAATGCGGCATGACGATCGCCGCCCACGAGACATTCCACGCTCTTTCCGCCGCCTGCGCAACCCTGCGGGAAAGCCCGTTCGACGCGCTGGTCGCCGCCACGGCCAGTGCCGATGTGGCGGCAGTGCTGCAAGGCTGCGCGGAACAAGCACTTGCCGCACCGCGGGACTACACCCAGGCCATCGGCGTTGGCTGGCCTGCATTGCACGCGGCGTTCAGGGCGGTCTTTGCCGGAGTGTCGGTCCTGCTGACACCTACCACCCCGTTTCTGCCCCCCGCTGTCGCGCAGACTGGCGTTGTCACACCGCAGGGGGAAAACCTGCCGGTTTTTCCGGCCTATAGCCGTTTCACCCGCCCCGACAGCATGGCGGGGCTGCCGTCGCTTTCCTTCCCGGTAGAGGCGGGGCAGCACGCCCTGCCCATGGGCATGATGCTGTCGGCACCGCGCTGGCAGGACAATGCGCTGCTGCGCATCGTGCAGGATATTCTGCACACACTGGAACGGAGCGCGGGTTAGAAGGGGCGAGACGCCGGGGCATTCAGCCCCGCAGGCTGCCCAGCACATGGGCCTGGGTGGCGTCATCCACCTGCGGTTCCACCCCGAACCATGCCGTAAAGCCCAGCCGCGCCTGATGCAGCAGCATGCCAAGCCCGCCCACCGTCGCCAGCCCGCGTTCCCTCGCCTGAGCCAGAAGCGGCGTTACAAGCGGAACATAGACGATATCAGCCACTACCAGCCCCGCACCCGCCTGTGCGAAAGACGGGCTGAACATCGGGTCCGGTCCGCCCTCCATACCCAGCGATGTCGTATTCACCAGCAGGCTGTAGTCTCCCAGCCGGTTTTCCCAACCGTCCCACGCCACCACCCCCAGAGCGGGCAAGGCACTGGCCAGTTCGCTGGCCCGGGCGGCGGTGCGGTTGCTGACATGCACGTCCATCCCGTGCCGGAGCAGGGCCGCTGCAACCGAACGCGCGGCCCCGCCAGCACCCAGCACCAGTGCTCGCGTGCCGGAGCGGATGGCATGCCCTTCGGCCTGAAGGCTGGCGACAAACCCGTCCCCGTCTGTTGAGAGGCCGCGAATTTTCCCGTCATCCTGAAAAATCAGCGTATTGACCGCCCCGGCCTGAAGGGCGGAGTCGTCCAGCACATCGGCCAGACGGTAGGCTGATTCCTTGTGGGGAATGGTGACATTCGCGCCCCTGAACCCCGCAGCCTGCAGGCCGCGCACCGCAACCTCGAACGTGCCCGACTGTACAGGCAGGGGTACATAAACACCGTCCACCCCGTAACGACGCAGCCAGTAATTGTGCAGAACGGGGGAGCGGGAATGGCTGACCGGCCAGCCGATGACACCCGCCAGACGCGCCTTGCCGGTAATGATCTGGCTGGCCGGACCCGCATGTTCGCCCAGGCTCTGCCGGGCCGTATTGCTACCCGGCAGGGCGGATGTCGCGTGCGTTGTCATGTATTATCTCCATACCGGTCGCAGAAGTCACGCCACGCCATGGGCAGCAGGCGGGCCAGACGATCTGCCCATTCGGCCTGCCCGTCTGGCCGGGCTATCAGATCCTGACGGATTTCCAGTTCGATATGGGGCAAGGCGCGCTGTTCGCCATGCAGCGGAATGGTGTAGTCCGATGTCTCGGTCAGGGCGTAGGGTTCGTTGTCCCCCACGGTCAGCCCGTCCTGCCGCAGCAGGTCCAGCATGATATGGGCCAGCCGCGAATCCCTGTTGTGCAGAACCCCCGCATGCCATGGCCGGGCTTTGCCACGCATGACCGGGGTAAAACTATGCAGCGCCACCACGGCTGTCGGCTGGCCACGGTCCGCGCGGGCTGCCAGTTCCTGGCGGATACGGTCGTGATACGGATGCAGGATTTCCTGCTCCCGCCAGGCAATATCCTGCGCGCACAGCCCGTGGTTGCCCGGTACTGCCGTGCCATCGCTTTCACGCACGATGGAAGTCGGGTGCCCGGGTGCGCGGTTACAGTCGATCACCAGCCGGGAATAGACCTGTTCGATCAGCACCGCTGGCAGGGCATCGGCCAAGGCCCGCCCCACACCGTCTATGCCGATATCCCAGCCGATATGGCGCGCGCGTTCGGCAGCACTCACCCCCAGATCGCCCAGCAGGGGGGGAATAGCCTGCCCTGCATGGTCGCTGACCAGCACGAACGGGCCGCCCGTATCGTGCCCGTATACGGCAAAACTTGCCTTTGCAGCCATGGCGGCCAGTCCGTCAGCTGTCATGAACTGCTGCCTCGCCCCCTGCTGTTCCCCCTGTCATGCGCCCCCGTCATGCGCCCCTGCCCCGTATCCTTTGGTCCGGCGTTCCATCCATTATGAACCGTGTGCTTCACAGGGTCGAAGACACAACCACGGCGGCAAGGTCGGCCTGCGCGCGCACCGTACCCGCATCGTCCCCGCCAAGGGCTTCCGCGTCCAGTCCGCTCCCGTCCAGCGCATAGACCAGATAGGCCGGGTCCGTGGCGTTCAGCGCGTCCTCACCGGCTTCGTCATAGCTGTGTGCGGCGACATATTCCGGCCCGCGCATTTTCTCTTCCAGACGACGCACGGCGGCAACCGGACTTTCGGCCCGGATGACCTCAAGCAGCACATTCGCGCCCGGATCGATCACACCAAAGGTTGCAAGCTTGTCTGTCGTCATGGTCCGTCAACTCCATCAATGTCTTTGCACAGTCTAAGCAGAAAAATGCGCCCTGGCCCATCCCCGCCAGCCGGCACGCGTGCAGGGCTGCCGCGCGTGGCGCAACACAGCGCTGCTTTGCAACGTTGAGGTGGCCATGACGGCCGCACAGGTCATGGTGACGGGCCCGGTCATGGAGCCCCCGCAGGATCTGACATGGAACCTGCGGGGGAGCCAGTCGCGGAATCAGTCATGGCATCAGTCATAAGAAATCAGTCACGGGGCCTGACATTGGGGGACCAGCCATTCGGGCTGCGATGTTTGCACCAAAGACGCCGCCCCGGTAGGGTACGTGCTTTGCATTCGCGCGCGGGCGGTATAAATCCGGCACACAAAGAATGTGCACGCAGTCGAACAGGTAAGACCAACATATGTCCTTGAGCAGCCAGAGCAACGCGGAACCGGCCACACAGGGCCATGCCAATGTCCAGTGGGGTGGCCGCTTCGCCGGTGGTCCTTCCGAGATCATGCAGGCCATCAACGCGTCCATCGGCTTCGACAAGGTCATGTGGCAGCAGGATATTGAAGGGTCTCTGGCGCATGCGGCCATGCTGGCCCATGTCGGCATCATCACCCCCCAGGACGAAGCCGCCATACGCCAGGGGCTGACCGCCATCGGGCAGGAGATCGAAGGCGGGTCTTTCGTGTTTTCCGAAGCGCTCGAAGATATTCACATGAATATCGAAGCACGGCTGTCCGAACGGGTAGGGGAAGCCGGCAAGCGGCTGCATACCGCACGTTCGCGCAACGATCAGGTGGCGACCGACTTCCGCCTGTGGGTGCGTGACGCCATAGACGGGCTGGACCGGCAGGTGGCCTCGCTCATGCGCGCGCTGGCCCGCCGGGCGGAGGAACACGCCGCCGATCCCATGCCCGGCTTTACCCACCTCCAGACCGCCCAGCCCGTGACCTTCGGCCATCACCTTATGGCCTATGTGGAAATGCTGGCCCGCGACCGGGGCCGCCTAGCCGACACCCGCCGCAGGCTGAACGAATGCCCGCTGGGGTCGGCCGCGCTGGCCGGCACGTCCTTCCCCATCGACCGGCGCATGACGGCGGAACTGCTGCGGTTCGACCGCCCGACGGCCAATTCGCTCGACGCCGTGTCGGACCGGGATTTCGCGCTGGAATTCCTGTCCGCCCTGTCGATCATGGCCATGCATCTCTCCCGCATGGCGGAAGAAATCGTGATCTGGTGTTCGTCGCCGTTTTCTTTCATCCGCCTGTCAGACGCCTTTACCACCGGCTCGTCCATCATGCCGCAAAAGCGCAACCCGGATGCGGCTGAACTGGTCCGGGCCAAGACAGGCCGCATGACCGGCAGCCTTGTGGGGCTGCTGACGGTCATGAAAGGTCTGCCGCTGGCCTACGCCAAGGACATGCAGGAAGACAAGGAACCCGTGTTCGCCGCGACCGACGCCGCCGCCCTGTGCCTGGCCGCGTGTGACGGCATGGTGCGCGACATGACCGCCAACACGCAGCAGATGCGCGCTCTCGCGGGTTCAGGCTATTCCACCGCCACCGACATCGCGGACTGGCTGGTGCGCGTGCTCAAACTGCCGTTCCGCACCGCCCACCATGTCACGGGCCGGCTGGTGGCCCGGGCTGAGGAAAAAAACATCGGCCTGGCGGAGCTGAGCATCGAGGACATGCGGGCTGAAGAACCGGGTATTACAGAAGACATCTATTCGGTCCTGAGCGTGGATGCCTCCATCGCATCCCGCACCAGCGAAGGGGGCACAGCCCCCGACAACGTGCGCACGCAGGCCCGCCGCTGGCTGCACGCCCTGGAGGCGGAAAGTGCCGGAACGCCCGCGGAGTCCCGCCCGTGAACGCAAGGCTGATGCTGGGGCTGGCGCTGGCCACGTTCCTGTTCCTGCCGCTGGCGGCCTGCGGCAAGGTCGGCTCGCCCCACCCGCCGGGGCCCGCCAGCAAGATCACCTACGGGCGAAGCTACCCGCCCGATGAATAAGGCGGCCACCTGCCTCCGGGGCCTTGTCCGAACGGGCCTGCTTGCCCGCAACGGGGGCTGGGCCCCATAGTTCCTGCGGGCGGCCACCCCGGCGGCCGCCCTGACACACCAACCGACATCGTGTCTGTTCCAAGGCTTTGCTCGCCTCATGGCTGATTTACCCACCTACACGGACCCCGACCCCACAGGGGCGGAACTGCTTGCCACCCATCCGCACCTGCGCATGGACCCCACCTGCGGGCTGATGCTCGAAGGCGTGGCCCTGAACGCCATAGCCGACGCCGTGGGCACCCCCTGCTGGGTGCTGGGTGGCGGCACGCTCAGGCGCAGGCTGGCCCGCATGCAGGCCGCCATGCGCGATGCCGGGCTGGACGTCAGCATTCATTACGCCGTCAAGGCCAATGACCACCTGGCCCTGCTGTCCCTTGTCGGGCGCGAAGGCTACGGGGCCGATATCGTCAGCGGCGGGGAACTGGCGCGCACGCAAAAAGCCGGTATTGCGCCCGCGCGCATCGTGTTCTCGGGCGTGGGCAAGACCGATGCGGAGCTTGAACGGGCCATAGGGCTGGGTGTCGGCCAGATCAACGTCGAAAGTGCCGAGGAACTGGCGATCATTTCCGCCATTGCCACCCGCATGGGCAAAACGGCGCGCGTGACCCTGCGCGTGAACCCCGATGTGGACGCGAAAACCCACGCAAAAATCACCACCGGCCTGGCCGACAACAAGTTCGGCATTCCGTTCGACGACGCCCATACCCTGTACGCCCGGGCCAGCAGCCTGCCCGGTATTCAGGCCCTGGGGTTTTCCACCCATATCGGCAGCCAGATCCTGACAACCTGCCCATACCGCGCAGCCTATGCCAGGGTCGCGGAACTGGTTCGTGCCGTGCGGGGTGCCGGGCTGGAGGTCAGCACGGTAGATTGCGGCGGCGGCCTTGGCATTTCCTACCGCACGGAAGCCGAAGGCCAGCCCGAAGCACTGGCCGGCGCCATCCGGGCCGAACTGGGCGATCTGGGTGTGCGACTTGCCATAGAGCCGGGGCGCTGGCCCGTGGGGCCCGCGGGCGTGCTGCTGAGCAGCGTTGTCCTGCGCAAGGAACAGGGTATGGCGGTGCCGTTCCTGATTACCGACGCCGCCATGAACGACCTTGCACGACCCAGCATGTACGATGCGTGGCATGGTATCGTGCCGCTGGCTCCCCACTTCGCGGGGCAGGCCGTCGTCCCCACGCATGTTGTCGGCCCGGTCTGCGAAAGCGGGGACACCTTCGCCCGCGACCGGCTGCTGCCACCGCTGGCACGCGGCGAACGTGTAGCCATTCTCGACACCGGGGCGTATGGTTCGGTCATGAGTTCGACCTACAACAGCCGTCCGCTGGCCACGCAGGTTCTGGTCGAAGACGGAGAGTGGAAAGTCATACGCCGCAGGCAGGCGGTGGAGGAGCTTTGGCAGGATGAAGTCATACCGACCCGCACCACCGAACAGGCATGACCATGGGCGGGCCGGAGCATAGCCTGACCGCCCCGACCGCACAGAACGGGGGCCACCACACCCCCGATGGCAACGCCGCGCCCCCTTCCCTGGCGCTGGCGCGGCATCTGGCCGCCATGCGCCAGCGCGCCAGACTGGTGCTGCGCGCCGAATATCTGCGCCCCGCCCTGCTGCCCCCCCTTGCCCTGCTGGGGCTTTACTGTCTGGGTGGGCTGCTACGCGTGCCGCAGCACCTGCCCGACAGTGCCCGCCTTGTTCTGCTTGCCGCATGGCTGGGCCTGTGCGGCTGGCGGCTGCGCGCGGGGCTGCGTGGGATTGCACACCCCACCCCCGCCGCCATAGACCGCCGGATCGAACAGGCATCGGGCCTGGCCAACGCGCCGCTGAGCACACTGGCCGACCGCCCAGCGCCATCACCCGACGCCCGTACCGCATTGCTGTGGCAGGCCCACCAGCAACGTGTCCTGGCATCACTGGGCAGGCTGCGCGCCGGCTGGCCGCACCTGCTGCCGCACAGCAGGGCGGGACAGGCCGCGGGATCAACCCTGCTGGCTGCACTCGTGGTGGCAGGCGTGCTTGCAGGATCGTCCGCCCCCGGGCGTATTCTGGCCGCGTTCATCCCCGGCCGGGACGACCCGGACGTGCCCCTGCCCCGGGTGGAGGCATGGATCACCACCCCTTCCTACACGCCGAACGCTCCGGTTTTTCTCAAGACGGATGCATCTGGCACATCCAGCCCGGCAGGTACCGCGCCCAGCCCGCAGGTGCCACAGGGATCGCACCTGACGGTCATTGTCTCGGGTATTGCCACCGCTCCCGTCCTGCGCGGCGGTGGAGGGCTTGTGCTGGACCGGACCCAGGTGCAGCAGCTCGACACACAGAGCTGGCGGCTGAACGCCACACTGGCCCATGGGGGCACCGTGCGGCTGGCCGGACGGGGGCGCACTCTGGCATTCTGGCCCGTGAACGTGCTGCCCGACGCGGAACCCGAGGTAAAATGGGGCCCCAGGCCCGGCGCACCCAAAGGCGAATGGCGCACCCGCCTGCCCTACGAGGCCAGCCATGCCTATGGCCTGTCATCGCTTGGCATGGAAATGCGTCTGGCCCATCCCGCACGCGGCATGGATGACCGGCGCGTGCTCAGCCTGCCTGTGCCGCTGGCCGGGCACCAGCACGCCGTCAAAGGGGTGCTGACCCCCGATCTGTCGGAGGACCCCTGGGCTGGCATGGATGTCACCGGCACCATTGTCGCACAGTCGCTGAGCGGGCGCCGGGCGCGGAGCGCACCCGCCACCTTCACCCTTGGGGCGCGGGTCTTTCATTCCCCCCTTGCCCGCGCCATTCTGGACGTGCGCAGGCGCTTTGCACTGGGGCAGGAAAGCCGCGCCGACACAGCCAGCGACCTGGAAACCCTGGGCGACACCCCCGGCCCGATCCGCGACCACAGTGGCATGGCCCTGAACCTTGCCGCCGTTATCGCCATGCTGGACAACAGCCGGACCGACGCGCACACCGCCTGGGTGGGTGCCACGAACATGCTGTGGGACCTGGCGCTGGACATAGAAGACCGCCGTGACGGGGATGACGCGAGCGCCCAGGCATCGCTCGATGTCCGCGCGGCACAGGCCGCCGTGGCCCAGCAACTGGCGAAACTACGTACCAGCGGCACACAGACACAGGACGCCAAGGCCGAACTGGACACCAGATTACAGGCCCTGCGCGACGCCATAAGCCGCAAGATGCAGGCTCTGGCCAATGCGGCCATCCGCAACCATACCGCCATTCCCGACCTGCCGGGATTTTCCGCCGCCGGAGACAAGGCGTTCTCCAGGCTGATGAAGCAGTTGCAGTCCGATGCGGCCAATGGCCATTCCGAGGATGCGCTCAAACGCCTTCAGGACATGGAAAACGCCACCGAACGCATGCGCAACGCCACCCCGCAGGATCTGGCCGCCCTGGCCCGGCAGATGGTGGCGCAGCAGAAAGCACAGGAACAGATGGCCGCGGCCCGCGACCTGACAGCCCGCCAGACCGGCCTGCTGGACCATGCCCAGTCCCGGCTTGACGAACGCCTGCGCGCCCAGGCCCGCCGCCAGAACGACCTGGCCGACGACGGCGATGGCGAGGCGTCGAACTATACCTCCATGCCCACCTCGGAACTGCTGCGCCAGCTTGGCCTGCCCGTTCCGCAGGATGCAGACCAGGCCAACGCTCCACCCGCGCCACCGCCCCCCATGCCCGACCCCGCCAAGGCGGAGGCGCAGGCCAGTGCGCGGCGTGGCGAACGCGCGACCCAGCACGCCCTGGAACGCGCGACGGAAGAACTGCAGAACGAATTCAAGGACCTGACCGGCAAGGCCCCCGCCGCCTTCGACGACGCCCGCACCCATATGCGCGAAGCCCGCAAGGCCCTGACCGACGGGGATGACGCCACCGCCGCCACGGCGGAGGAAAAAGCGCTGGAGGCCCTGCGCAAGGGCCGCCAGCAGATGAGCGACGCCATGAAAGGCAACGGCCAGAACAGCACCCCAAGCTTTCTGCCGTCTTTCGGCAGCCCGTCGGAGGACTCCTCCTCCGGCTCGGGCAGCAGCGAACAGGGCGAAAACGGCAGCGGTCAACCCAGCGATGAAACAGATGGCGCCAACGACAGGGACGACGCGTCCGCCAGGCGTGACCCGCTGGGCCGCAAGCTGGGCGAAGGGCGCGACCAGTCCCCCGATGACAGCACCCATATTCCCGACACTGTAACCCGTCAGCGCGCACGTGAGATTGAACAGGAACTGCGCCGCCGCGATTCCGATCGCACCCGCCCGCAACAGGAACTGGATTATCTGGACAGGCTTCTCAAACCGTTCTGAGGAACCTGTTCCGCCTGAGGATGTTTGTAAAACTGTCCGCAACAGGCATGCAAGATAACGCACGACACCGCCTGGCCGGCACCCGGCCCGGCTTGAACCACGACTTTCCAAAGGAAGGCACCATCATGGCTCGTTTTCTTGTAACCGGAGGGGCTGGCTATGTCGGCAGCCATGTTGTTCTGGCCCTGCTGGATGACGGGCATGAAGTGGTCGTGTTCGATAACCTGCGCACCGGCCACCGCGCCGCCGTGCCCGAGGCAGCCAGTTTCGTGCTGGGCGATATTGCCGATATTCCCCGCCTGGACAGCGTGCTGGCCCGTGGCCCGTGGGACGGCGTTCTGCATTTCGCGGCGCTGTCCCTTGTAGGGGAAAGCATGCAGCACCCCATGCTGTACATGAGCGCGAACGCCGGGTACGGCTACGGGCTGATCGATGCCTGCGTGCGCC
The DNA here is from genome assembly GCF_047723915.1 of Acetobacter sp. Lineage (GTDB taxonomy): Bacteria > Pseudomonadota > Alphaproteobacteria > Acetobacterales > Acetobacteraceae > Acetobacter. Next base: position 137,729 of record NZ_JBDOBQ010000003.1, read on the forward strand.
ACGGTATCAAACGCTTTGTGTTTTCCTCGACCGCCAACCTGTTCGGCTCCGCCGGGGATGGCCCCATTGACGAGGACGCGCCCATCTGCCCCGGCTCCCCCTACGGCGAAAGCAAATACATGGTGGAACGCGCCCTGCTGTGGGCGGACCGAATTCATGGCCTGCGCAGCGCATGCCTACGCTATTTCAACGCAGCCGGGGCTGACCCGGCCGGCCGCGCGGGGGAAGACCACCGGCCCGAAACCCACCTGATCCCGCTGGTGATCGACGCAGCCCTTGGCAGACGACCCGCCCTGACCCTGTTCGGCCAGGACTACCCCACGCCGGACGGCACCTGCATTCGCGATTACGTCCATGTCAGCGATCTGGCGCGCGCGCATCTGGCCGTTCTGCCGCTGCTGAACGACAAGAGTGTCGTATTCAATGTCGGGACGGGACGGGGCAATTCCAACCGCGAAATTATTGATGCGGTTGGCCGTATCAGCGGGCTGGACGTGCCGTGGCAGGCAGGCCCGCGCCGGGCAGGTGACCCTGCAAGTCTGGTCGCCAGCCCCACCCGGCTTATGCAGGCCACGGGCTGGGCGCCGGAGTTCACGGACATCGACCGGATCGTGCAGACCGCCTTTGGCTGGCGCGAAGCACACCCCGAAGGTTATGGCGGGTAAAACACACGCCCCCCGAACAGAACCACGTGCCGCTGCGGTTTTCAAAACCGGCAACGGCACGCTGAGGGGATCTGAGAGGAATGATCAGGGCCGGCAGGCGCCCTGAATATTCGGGGCCGACACCGGGCGCAAACCCGTGCCTTCGGTCTGTAGCAGCAGCCCTGCCAGGCCCGCATAACCTGCGGGACAGGCCCCCTTGAAGATCTTGCCCGGCCAGTATCTGGTGTCGGGCCGTCTTTTACACTGCCAGAGGCGCGAGAACCGGAGAAGCCGAGCCTTCCTCCTCCCGCGCCAGAGCAGCCAGAATCGTGCCCAGCAGACCGGGAAAGCGCGCCTCCAGTTCCTGGGTGCGCAGGCTGTTCATATGCACCACCCCCACCACATCCGTGCGGATAAGACCTGCCTTGCGCAGCACTGAAAAATGGTGCGAGACCGAGGATTTTGGCCGCCCCGCCTGCAGGGGAGCGCATGGCTGGGGCTGCAATTCCACCAGCTTGCGCACGATGGACAGCCTGAACGGGTCCGACAGGGCATGCAGGATCGGCAACACCTGAAAGTCGTCCGCCGTGGGATGATCGTATTGCTTCATGCCTGCCACCTTACAACTTTTCCCTTGCCCCACCCAATAGTTCGATTAATATCGAACTATTGGGTGGGAACGGCCCGCCACAGATCAGGACATGACCATGCCAGCTTTATTCGATTCTTACACGCTCAAGGATGTAACACTCCGCAACCGCATTGCCGTAGGCCCCATGTGCCAGTACATGGCGCAGGACGGTGTACCCAATGACTGGCACGACGTGCATTACACCACACTCGCGCGCGGCGGGGCCGGACTGGTGACGGTGGAGGCCACGGCCGTCTCCCCCGAGGGGCGTATAACGCCCGGCTGCCTCGGGCTGTGGAACGACACACAGGCTGCGGCATTCGAACCCCTTGTCGCGGCCATGCGCAAGGCCGGTGCGGTGCCCGGTATCCAGCTTGCGCATGCGGGCCGCAAGGCCAGCGCGAACGTCCCGTGGGAAGGCGATGACCATATTCCCGCCACCGACCCGCGCGGCTGGCAGACCATTGCCCCCTCCGCCATTGCCTTTGGCGAACACCTGTCGCGCGAACCCCAGGCGATGACGCTCGATGACATCGCCCGCGTCAAGGCGGACTACGTGCGTGCGGCCGAGCGCGCCCGCGATCTGGGCTTTGGCTGGCTGATGCTGCATTTCGCCCATGGCTACCTGGCCCAGAGCTTCTGGTCCACGCATTCGAACCAGCGTACGGACAGCTATGGTGGTTCGGTCGAGAACAGGGGGCGTTTCCTGCTTGAGACACTCCGGGCCGTACGCGCGGTCTGGCCGGAAAACCGCCCGCTGAGCGTACGGTTCGGGGTGATCGAGTTCGACGGCCGGGACGAGGAAACCCTGGCGGACTCCATCGGTCTCGTGCGCGGCATGAAAGAGGCCGGGCTGGATTTCATTGATGTCAGCATCGGGTTTTCGACCCCTGCGGCCAAGATCCCGTGGGGGCCGGCCTTCATGGCGCCTGTTGCGCACCGTGTCCGGCAGGAGGCCGATATTCCGGTCAGCACGTCATGGTATATCAGCGAAGGGCGGCAGGCCGATGCCCTGATCCGCAACGATATTCTGGATATTGCAACACTTGCCCGCCCGTTCCTGGCCAACCCGCACTGGCCGCTTGAAGCCTCGCGCGCATTGCACGCCAAGAACGTGGAAACCCTCCTGCCGCCGTCTTATGGCTGGTGGCTGGCCCGTTACCAGTAAACGTTCGACCAACGGCCCGCCTATGCGGGCCGTTCCCGTTCCCAGACCGGCTCGATACCTGACATTTCTTGCTCGGGCGGTCTGGTTCAGGGCGTGTCGGTCAGGCCCACGCATTCATCCGGGCCGGGAAAGCTGCGTTCACGCACGGCAGCGGCGTATGCGGCAACGGCCCGGTCCACCTCCTGCCCGAGTTCGGCGAAACGCCGCACGAAACGGGGCGTGAAATCGGGAAACAGCCCGAGCAGGTCTTCCGTAACCAGAACCTGCCCCCCGCAGGTGGGGGACGCGCCAATACCGATGGTGGGAATAGTCAGCTTTGCGGCAATGGCCCGTGCCACAGGTTCCATCGTGCTTTCGATCACCACTGCAAAAGCACCGGCCTGTTCGACCGCCAGCGCGTCCTCCATGACCTGTGCGGCCTCCGCCCCGCGCCCGACGGTGCGAAACCCCCCATGCGCATGAACGGCCTGCGGCTTCAGCCCGATATGCCCGATAACGGGAATGCCACGCTCGACAAGAAAAGCGATGGTGGACGCCATTTCGCGCCCGCCCTCAAGCTTGACGCAGCCCGCCCCGGTTCTGGCCATGAGATCGGCCGCCACACGAAATGCCTGCTGCGGGCTTTCCTGATAGCTGCCAAAAGGCAGGTCCACCGCCACACAGGCCTTCTGGCTGCCACGCACCACCGCCTGGCCATGGGCTGCCATCATATCCGGCGTGACAGCCAGGGTTGAATCCATGCCGTAAACGACCATGCCCAGCGAATCCCCGACCAGCAGCAGGTCGCAATGGGGGTCCAGCAGGCGGGCCATGGGCGTGGTGTAGGCTGTCAGCGCCACAATGGGGGTCTGGAGCGTGGCCAGGGAACGGGGCGTATGGCGCCGGGCCATCTGATGTTTGCTCAAGATTTCTTTCCTGTTTTCTGACATGACACCGCAAGCTGGCGCAGCATTCTCCCGAACGGTCGGGGCTGTCCACCCCCGGCGGGCAAAAAGCTCCGCCATGGCGCATTCCGCCCCGGTCACACGCCATGGCAAAGAATGTTACCAAGGGCATTGACAACGTAATCAGCAGGTTATAGGTCTTCCTCCACCGCGATGGAGGGGTGCCCGAGTGGCTAAAGGGGGCGGACTGTAAATCCGCTGGCGTACGCCTACGTTGGTTCGAATCCAACCCCCTCCACCAACCTTTATTTTCATAAAATCGTGAATTACCTCATAAGGCTGGTTTTCGTCCCTTATGCCGGTCAGCCATTCTTCAGCGCTCGCGTTTTGTCTTGCTCTTTTCTCGCCAGTCAACGGGTATGGAGCGGGTAACGCAGACTTGGCGCACATGCACATGACGGCCTCTGCCTGCCAAAATGCACCTTTTGCCGAAACACCTGGCAAAGGCGACAGGGGTGGGTGTGGACACCGCGCGTCACGCACGCGTCAGTCGCCCGAACGCGTGTGAAATCGACATTTTAAAAGGTAGCTAAAATCATTAAACTACCGTAATTTCTGCCGGGGATCGGTTACATCGCGCGTTACCAAAACGTCAAAGCTGCAAAGCACGTCCGGAGGTGAGGTCGAGAACATACCCAGCAACGTCTATTTGATTAGAAACATAACAAGCACACGGTAATGAAATTATTGTCTAAAATAATTATGTTTTTTGTGGTGCTATTCGACACTATTGTATCCAGAATAGAATATATGATGTTTGGCGTTGCAACCAGTCCGTTTGTCATCAAACCCCCGCGTTCAAGTGTATCGCTAGTGGTGAGCGAACTGATCCGGGAAGAGCCAAAACAGGAACTGCGTTTCAGTTATTGTATTTTTTCAGTCAAACCCAAAGCGCTTGAAGATTACTGCGTAAAATATTTTTACAATTCATCCCTGTTACAATGCAAAAGAAACCTTGTCATAGAAGATGGCGATCTGATTATTCTCTTCAACATGGATGAAGTGCTGGGCAAAACCGATCCCAGAAGTTACCAGGCCATGTTGTCGGTCAAAGTGGCCATTCATAACGTGATGAAGAAAAACTATTTCGGACAATATAAAATTCTGCGCCTTTAATAGCCCCCTGTCCGTGCTGAATTTTTTGGGCACACCGTTCCCATCTGGTGACGCCCGTACGCCGCATCCCGGCCAGTCCACGCCCGGGCACTGGCACTGGCACTGGCACTGGCACTGGCTGACGGGGCGCCAAAATCGTTCCCTGTCTTGTCCGGCATCCGCCACCGCCGCTATGATGGCGGGGGTTCTTGTTTGCGCGGAGACTTACCGTTTTTACCTTACAGCACCTGCTGCTTCCCGGTGCCATTTTTGGCGCACCAGCCGATCTGTACGCCCGCATAGGGCCGGGGGTCCGGGCAAAAACCGCCACCCGCCGGCTGGAACTGGCCAAAGGCGGTGCGGTCTCGTTCGATACGTATTTCAACACCCTGTCCATAGCGGGGCTGAAACGCAGCACACTTGTGGATTCAGTTTTCCTGCAACTGCACGGCGTGGGGCGCATTACCCTTTGCGCCACAGTGCTGGAACCATGCGGCACCCGCACCAAACTATGGGCACAGGACTACGATCTGGCACAGAATATGCTGCTGGAAGTGCCCTGGGCAGCACTGGGCAACGGCCTGCTTTACTGCACGCTCGACGCGTTGGAAGACGGTGTTCAGCTACACGGGGGCCGCTTTGCCACCGCCACCCGCCCTGCCCCGCAAACCCGACTTGGAATTGTCATTACCCATTACAACCGCCAAACTCAGGTAGTGCCCGCCATCGCGCGGCTGCGGGCCGAACTGCTGGACGATCCTGACTATCGGGACTGTATCGAACTTGTCGTGGTGGACAATTCACGCAACCTGACCGCGGATGACGCACAAGGGGCCATTCTTCTGCCCAACGAGAATTATGGCGGCTCAGGCGGGTTTGCACGTGGGCTGCTGTACCTGCGGGAAAGCGGGCGGTTTACACACTGCCTGTTCATGGATGACGACGCCTCCTGCGAGAGTGAGTCCATCCGACGGGCCTTTGCCCTGCAACGTTTTGCCAAAGACCCGGCACTGGCCATTTCCGGCGCGCTGCTTGAAGAACAGACCCCTTACCGCCTGTTCGAACAGGGAGCACTTTTCCGCAACGGCAGCGTCGTGCCCCGTTACCATGGCTACGACGTAAGGGAGCCCGCGGCACTGCTGGAACTGGAGTTGCAGGATAGCCGTGTCGATTATGGCGCGTGGTGGTTTTTCTGTTTTCGGATCGACCAGGCGCGGGCTTTTCCCTTTCCGTTTTTTGTGCGGGGGGACGACATTCTTTTCAGCCTGATCAATCCGTTCTCGGTCGCGACCTTCAACGGCATTGCATGCTGGGGGGAAAGTTTCCAGATCAAGGAAAATCCAAGCACACGGTACCTGGGCGTCAGGGCGACACTCTGCATTCTGCTCATGCTTGAACACAACAGCAGGCTGCGTGCGCTCAGGACTATGCTGCGCTGGTTCCTGGCCGCCCTGCTATCCTGCAACTATGCCTCCGCCAGGGCCGTCTGCATGGCCATACGGGACACAGCACAGGGTCCACAGTTCTGGCTGGATAACCTGGACATGCGCACCGTCCGGGCAGCGCTTGCCCCGCTTGATGCGCAGGAACGCATGCTGCCCCTGGAGCATGTACAAAATCCCTTTGACAGGGAAGCAGATGTGCAGACCGGCCCGGAATCCCGTTTGCACCGGCTGTGGCGTCTGCTGACGCTGAACGGCCTGCTCCTGCCCGCAGCCTGCATTGGCCAATGCTTCGTGCGGCAGGACAAGGGATTTCGCGCCGTGCTGCGCCAGATTTTCCGCCGCCGGGGCGTGCTGTATGTTCACGAGCCCACGCAGCTTGCCTACCTGGCCGTCCATGACAGGCGTGCGGCCTTTGGCGTGATCCGGCAATTCCTGACATGTGCCGCGGTTTTCCTGTGGCGCACCCCCCGCCTGGAACGGGCCTACAGCCAGGCCCGCCACACCATGACGACCGAGCAGTTCTGGCGCGATCTGTACAGCAAAAACACGGACAAAGGCCCGGTGTAACGCCCGGCAGCACCCCCGCGCGCAAAGCACGGCTGCTATCCAGCCCGCCGCGCGGATGATAGAACAGGTGCCGCTTGCCCGCATGACGGGCCATGTCGGTGTGACGCCACAAAAAAGGGTAAGAAACATGGCAATGTTTTGCACGGATACGCTGGCGTGACCGACGGTTGCGTGCCCATGCCGCGCGTGGCGGCAGTCATCGTGACGTATAACCGGCTTGCAAAGCTGAAAACAACGATCGAGCGCACGCTGGCACTCCCGTTTTGCAGCATCATCGTCGTCAATAACGCCTCAACCGACGGAACGGGACCGTATCTGGAGTCACTGGCCGATCCGCGCCTGCGCATCGTGCATGAACCGGTCAATCTGGGTGGAGCGGGCGGTTTTGCCCATGGTTTTGAAAACGCCGCCCGGCAGACCGACTGCGACTGGCTGCTGTGCTACGATGACGACGCCTACCCCGCCCCCGACGCGCTGAGCAGCTTTGCTGCCCTTGCCCCCGGTCATGACGTGGCCGGGGTTGCCGCAGCCGTCTATTTTCCCGACGGCCGGATTTGCGCCATGAACAGGCCGGGCATGGATGTTTTCCGCTCCCCCCGCACACTCTGGCGGGCCATACGGCAAAAAACGGGATCTGTCGGCATAGGGGATGCAGCCTATGCCCGGACCCAGCCGGCGGATATCGGCTTTTCCTCCTTCGTCGGGCTGTTTGTCCGCTGCGATCTGGTGCGTGGCCGTCTGGGCCTGCCACGCCGGGACCTGTTCATTTACCGCGATGACTCGCTTTACACGCTCAGCATCACCCAACACGGCTACAGGCTGCTATTCGCCCCGGCCGTGCGTTTTGTCCATGACTGCACCACCCCGACCGGTGGGCGGTGCGTTTATACGCCCTTGTGGAAAGCTTATTATGTTATCCGCAACGACCTGCCTTTTTTCAGGGCTCTGGCCGGTGGGTATTTTTATGCAATCCTGCCGCTCCTGATTCTGAAATGGCTTTTGCCAACCATGCAGTACACGAAGCCATGGCTTTTCCTGCGCGTGGCAGCCCTTGCGATCAGTGACGGATTACGGGGCGACTTTACCAGACCGCACGCGGATATCCTGGCCCTGACCAGCCCGCACGCACGCTGATTTTCCTGTTCGGTGCACAAAACATTGCTATCCTGACACCTGTTTTCCATCGCGCCACGGAGCCTGCCCGGTGCCCCTGACCACGACCGCCGACACGTCTTTTTCGTCCCCCGCGCCCGAAGCGCTGCAACGCTACGACAGTCTGACCATCGTGCTGCACTGGCTGACGGCAGCGCTGGTGTTCGCCCTGTTCGGGCTGGGAGAAACATGGGACCTGGTGCCGCATCCGACCCACCATGTCATGGTGGTCGCACATATGACAGCGGGACTGACACTGGTGGCCGTTCTGGCCCTGCGCATAGGCTGGCGGCTGACAAAGGGGCGCAGATTCGCCTCGTCCGGATCGGTCATGGCAACCCGTATGGCCCATTGCATGGCGTATACACTTTACGCCCTGCTGGTGGCCGAAGCCTGCCTTGGCTTTGCGTGGCGCTGGGGGGCCGGCCGTGCCATGAGCTTTTTTGCACTCCAGATCGGATCGCCTTTTGCCGCAGCATCCCATGACAGCGTGGTGCTATTTCGCCAACTCCACAACTGGACGGCGTGGCTGATTATCGGGCTGGCTCTGGTCCACGGCATTGCCGCGATCTGCCATGCCGTCATTCTGCGCGACGGTGTGCTTGAACGCATGCGCCCGGCACGCCCGAACCGATAAGAAAAATCACCCCGTGCAGGGCTGAACGGGGCTGAACGGGAAAGGCCGGCCAGCCCCACATACCCAGCGCGCAGGCTGCCCCGCCCCCGGCAAAAAAAGCCGGAGGACAGTGGTGTTTTTTTAATGCGCCTTTTTACAGCACGCGCCCTGCAACCGTTTTCAGCTTGCCGATCAGGGCCGGGTCGCGCGCCTCGGGGGCGGTAATGATCGCGTATTCCAGCGCCCGGTCGCACCCGGCATGGCACAGAGCCCGCGCCTTGCCACCCAATGCCGGAATGACAGCCTTGACCAGCGCCTTCGCCTTGGCGGAATTGGCCTGCATGGTCTTGATCACGCTATCCACCGTCACATTGTCATGCTCGGTGTGCCAGCAGTCGTAATCCGTCACCATGGCCACGGTCGCGTAGCAGATCTCCGCCTCACGGGCCAGGCTGGCCTCGGGCATGTTGGTCATGCCGATAACCGAGCAGCCCCAGGTACGATACAACTCGCTTTCCGCACGGGTGGAAAACTGCGGCCCTTCCATGACCAGATACGTACCGCGACGGGCCGCATCCATGCCCAGGCTGGCCGCCTGGGCCTCCAGCACGTCCCCCACGCGGGAGCATAGCGGGTCGGCCATGGAAACATGTGCCACGCAACCGGTATCGAAAAAGCTTTTGTCCCGCGCGATGGTGCGGTCAATGAACTGGTCGATGATCACGAAACGCCCGGGGGGGAGTTCTTCCTTGAGTGACCCCACGGCCGAGAGCGAGACAATATCGGTCACGCCCGAAATTTTCATCGCCGCGATATTGGCGCGATAATTCAGACGTGAAGGCGGAATGGGGTGCCCACGCCCATGACGCGGCAGAAACACGCAACGCACACCGTCAAGCCGCCCGAACAGAAGCTGGTCGGACGGGCTGCCCCATGGGGTCTCGACCGTGCGCCATTCCTTGTCCTGCAGACCGTCAATATCGTACAGGCCCGACCCGCCGATAAGGCCTATGACAGGTTCCACGGTTTCATTTTCTGACATCTGACCAGATTCTCCGCTTTAAGATCACAAACAGCAGCGCAAGAAAGCACAAATACAGCGCCGCACCCACCCCTACCCGGCGCCGTGCGTCCTGATGGGGGGCAGAAACCCATGCCAGGAACGTGGTCACGTCGCGCGCCTGCTGCTGCACGCCGGGCTGTGTGCCGTCGGTATACTGAACCGCTCCGTCATGCAGGGGCGGCGGCATGGCCGTGCGATGCCCTATGGCATAGGGGTTTGCAAAATCATGCCCGGCCGGAGCCGCATCGGGCGCGTACCCTGTCAGCAGGGCGTAAATCCGGTCCGCGCCACCGGGGTAGACCGTCACGATTCTCGACAGATCAGGGGGCACGACGCCGCCATTGGCCGCCTTGGCGGCGGCCGGCCCCCAGTAGGGTGAGGCCAGTGCATCGTCTGGCCGGCCCTTGCGCCGCTGAAGCTGCCCCTGCGCGTTCGGCCCGTCGGGCACCTGCCACGCGGCGGCTACGGCCTGCACGTCCTCCGCATCGAGCCCCATACCCATCAGGTCGGAAAAATGAACCTGCGCCAGACCGTGACAGGACGCACAGACCCCCGAAAACACCGCATAGCCCCGCTGCACGGCGGCAAGGTCGAACCGCCCCAGAGCACCGTTAAAGGACCACCCCTGCGCAGGCGCATGCCGGGGTCTGAGCGTATCGTCGGCGGCATGCGCCACAGGGATAATAGCGGTCGCAACGACGGCAAGGCCGCACGCCAGCAGCCGTACCGCACGGCCGGCCCTGCACCGCCCATGCCCGGACCGGACCGGTTGTGTGTGCACAATGGCTGAAAGCATGGTTTTCATGGCCGGGCCTTTCCCGCCCGACCGCGCAGGGGCAGGAACACCAGAAAATAGGCGTAATACACCGCAATGGCCGCACGCCCCGCCAGCAGCCAGCCACCCTGTGCGTGGTGCCGCCCGGCGGATGCCGCAATCACGGCCGCGCCCATCAGCATTGCCAGCGCCAGCGTGGCCCCCCATGCAGACCCCGACATCCGTCCCGGCACGGACCATACGCCATGCGCCATCTGCCCGCTTTCCCCCATATCGCTACCCAGCCCGGCATCGCCACCGTGCAAGACCGTACGGGCCGGGCCGTCAGCCGCAGCAGTGTCGGGCACAGCGTCAGGCGCGGTAGCGATATTGCAGACCTCGGGATGGGGGACTCCAGCTTGCCGGTCCCGCACTTTGTCCGCTCCCCTGTCGAGCCATGGCACCGCGAACAGAAGCGCCACCGCCCCGCCAGACAACACTACGCCACCGAGCTTGAAAGGCACGACCTGCATCATGCCGTAAAACGGCAGAAAGTACCATTCGGGCTCGATATCGGTGGGCGTGTGCAGCGGGTTGGCGGGGCGGTAATTGGCGGGCTCCGTAATCAGCCCCGGCCAGAAGCACATGACCAGCACAAAAACGAGCGCGAACACCAGAACGGCCAGGATGTCCCGCACCGTAAAATACGGATGGAACGGCAGGAAACCACGGGCCGGAACGGCCCTGCCAGACGGGCTGGAACTGCCACGCGCATGCACAAGCGCGACATGCAGCCCCACCACCCCGACAATAAGAAACGCCAGGCTGAAATGCAGCGTAAACATGCGGTGCAATGTCGGGGTGCCGGGCAATTCCCCGCCCAGAAAAATCCGTTCGGCCAGCGGGCCTGCCAGCGGGATACTGCCCACGGCCTTGCCCGCGACATCCGCCCCCCAATAGGACATCTGCCCCCATGGCAGCACATACCCGGCGAAAGCGGTAACCATGAGCAGCCCGAGCAGGGTGCATCCGCTCAGCCATATCCCGCGCCGGGGCGCCAGATACGAGCGGTAATACAGCCCGCGCAGGATATGCGCGTACAGTGCCGCCATACAGAACGATGCCCCGGTCATGTGCATGGCGCGCAGCAGCCAGCCAGAAGGCAGGCGGCGTTCCAGTGCCTCGACCGAGCCGAAAGCAAGCCCCGCATCGGGCGTGTAGGCAAGGGAAAGGGTCAGCCCGGTCAGCACCATAAGCCCCAGCACCGCCACCAGCATGGCCCCTATGGTCCAGAACCAGTTCAGATCGGCGGGAAGCGGCAGGCGCGCATAACCCCGCACAAAACCCGTCACGCCAGCGCCCTGGGCCGCCGGGCAGGCCGGTTCGTCGATCTTGTCGGTATTCTGGCAGGATGGTACGCCACCAGCCATGTTGCCTTCTCCCCCCGCGTCTGCCACACCATGCCGGGCATGGCTACGGTTTAACGGTGAACGGGATGGTGTGGCAATGACCCGCATGCAAACCATGTCCGCCCGCCCCACGACCGGGGGCATGCTTTCGCGCCCCGCCCGGCCATCCCACGAGCCGGCCCGGGTCCTGTATCCGTCCCGCCCTGGCCGCACCCGGGATGCCGCACGCCCTATCGCACGCCCTATTGATGGACTGCCCGAACAGAAGAGCCGCCGCCCATGACCCTGACAAAGCCTGCCTCCGTCCCCGCCCATGACCGGCTGAAAGACACTGCCCGCCAATGGTTCGAGGACCTGCGCGATCGGATCTGCGCCGCGTTCGAACAGATCGAGACAGATGCCGGGCAACTGGGCAGCCCCACCCTGCCCGGCCATGACACCCCCGGCCGGTTCGAACGCAAGGCATGGCAGCGCGCCAACGAAGACGGCAGCCCCGGCGGCGGCGGCGTGATGAGCGTCATGCGCGGCCGGGTTTTTGAAAAAGTGGGGGTCAATGTCTCCACGGTGGAAGGCACGTTCAATACCGATTTTGCCGCGACCATTCCCGGCGCCGCCGAAAATCCGCATTTTTTTGCAACCGGTATCAGCCTTGTGGCGCATCTGTGCAGCCCGCTGGTGCCCGCGGCCCATTTCAACACCCGCATGATCGTAACCACGCAGGGCTGGTTCGGCGGCGGGGGCGACATTACCCCCATGTTCCCCGACAGCGCCCAGGCCCAGGACGACGCGGCCGTGTTCCATGCCGCCTTCGAACAGGCCTGCGCACGGCACGACCCGGAGTATTATCCGCGCTTCAAGGCATGGTGCGACACGTATTTCCACCTGCCCCACCGCAACGAACCGCGCGGGCTGGGCGGCATTTTCTACGACCGGCTCAACACCGGCGATACCGACGCGGATTTCGCCTTCACGCGGGATGTGGGGCTGGCTTTTCTGGACGCCTACCCACGGATCGTCCGCCAGCGCATGATGCAGGAATGGACCCCCGAACAGCGCGAGGCCCAGCTTGTACGACGCGGGCGGTATGTCGAATTCAACCTGCTGCACGACCGGGGCACGCTGTTCGGGCTGAAAACCGGCGGCCACACGGAAGCCATTCTGATGAGCATGCCGCCCGAGGTGAAATGGCCGTAATAAAACTGCCGTGATTCTGCCGCCAATCTGTCGTAGCATGCGCCCGTCGATCAGCAGAGGAACCACAACGCTTGCCTGACCCTGACGAGACCCGCCGTCTTTCATCACGCCATGGTAGCGCGCACCCGCGCCCGTTGACGCGCCGCGTGTTCGTAACCGGCACGGCAGCGGGCCTTGTCGCGACCGGCATGGCCCGGGCACAGGATACCGCAACACAGGACGCATCGGGCATTCTGGTCAACGATCCCCCCGCGGCGGACCCGGTAAACGGGGCTGGCCTGCCCGGAACAGGCAGTGCGACACGGCTGGTCATTGCCGGAACCGCCGACACACCCAGCGGCAAATGGGCCACCGCGCTGGCACCGCTTATGGCGCATGCGCTCGATCGCCCAGCTTTCAGTCTTGAAACCACCACCGGATGGGACGGCGTGACCGGGGCCAACCTGTTCGACGCCCAGCAGCAGGCCATAAATGCCCCGGCAGCCCTGGTGGCGCCCGGCACCACCATGCTGACATCCATGACCGGCGACATGCGCGTTCATTACGATTACCAGCGCTGGATGCCGGTGCTGATCGCCCGCCAGCCCACTGTTGCGGTCGGGCGCGTGGCGCTGCACCGCTCGCTGGGGGCGATTCTGGGCAACCAGCAGACGAAGGTGGCCGTTCTGGGCCCCACCGGCCCCGAACTGCCCACATTGCTGGCCCTCGACCTGCTGGGCCTGCGCCCCCTGCCCGTAAGCGGCTACGGCACGCCCGATGCCGCAATGGCTGCCCTGCGGGCCGGTAGCGTCAACGCCATACAGCTTCCCCTGGACGCGGACTTCGCGGGCCGGATGGCGGATCTGCGCAATGACGGCTTCGCCCCCCTGTTCGTGAACACCACCCGCCCCCTGAGCGGCGAGGGCGTGCAGGACCTGCCAGATTTCATGAGCGTGCTGCGCCAGGAGCACCCCAAGGCCACCCTGGCTCCGCTTGCGGCGACATGGCACGCGGTCGCCGCCGCCGCGAGCATAAAGACAGCGCTGCTCCTGCCCCTGCTGACCCCGCCTGCGTCCGTCGCACGCTGGCGGCATGCCGCGGAAATGTGTGCGGCAAACCCCGCAATCCGTCAGGAAGCCGCCGACAACCGCGACATGCTGCTCAGCGGTGCGGAGTGCATGTCCTTTTACATGAGCCTGATGCCCGATGTGAACGTCATACTGGGGCTGCGCCGGTGGCTGGCACTCAACCTGCCCCGCTGGCGCAACGGCATGGGCACGGGCAAACTCTAGGATTGTGCCGCAACCTGCGCGGAAATGCCTGAAACACAGAGTTTCGGGCCAGCCCCGCGCGCGCCCTGCCACAGTTTTTTTGCCTACAGACTGCGACAGAGCGCGTCGTTCAGCCTTTTCTGCGACGCAACAGCACCCGGACAGACCCCCTGTTACCCACATGGGGGTAGGACAGGCCCAGAATCCGGCCGCGTATTTCAGGACGTTCCAGCCAGTGCGGCAGTTCACGGCGCAGAATGCCGCCCTCCTGCCCGGTGCCCAGCCCGGTTATGATTTCCACACAGCGCACATCGCGCCGGGTGGCCACGTCCATGAACTCCATCAACCTGCGAAAAGCGTCCTGTGCGACCATGCCGTGCAGGTCCAGCCGCAGTTCAACACGCATGCCGCCATCTGAAAAACGCCGCCAGCTATAGTCATCCACCCCGGGCTGACGGCGGCCTATGGCCTGTGCCGCAGTCGCCGTTCGGATAATCCTGACCGGGGCCGCCACAGGCACCCTGCCGGGAAACGGCGGTTCCGCACCGGTACCCAACACGGCATCGCCCATATAGTCGGCCATGGTCTCCCCCGCAGGATCGCCCGACAGAGTGCTCAAGGAATGACCTGCAAGGTTATCGGCCACGTTGCCCGCGGGACTCCCTGAAGGGTCGCCACACACGCTGGCGGAGGAGGCCCCAATCTGAACAACGGCCCCGGCACGACCTGCCTGCTGGCGTGCCCGCTTCCTGCCCGGAGCCATGGGGGGGGAGACGGGATCGGTCGGGGGCAGTGGAGTTTCGCCATTGGGGGGCACACTGGGGGCCACACGCAGGGGGGAGACGTCGCGTACGACCAGCGCCCACAGCGCCTTTTCCTCCTCCTTGAAATGCCGCCGCCTGTTCGCCACCGCTCTGCCCACCCGCTGCCCGCCTGTAAAATTTACAGGCCATGTGCTTATGACACGTTACAAACGGCAACGGCCCGGTAGCAAGTCTATCACCTGCTACCGGGCCGTATTTCAAGGCCTTAAAAGAAAACGTGCCCAGCCTGAGACCAGTCTCAGCCTGGTCTCAGGCCGAGCTTAAACCAGTTCTGGTCTGGTCCTGGCCTAGTTCTGGCCCGGTCTTCGGCCCCGCGCCTCAGTTTGCCGCGTTGGTCAGGGCATGCCCGTCATACGTGCCGGTCAGGGTTTTGAGGAACGCGACGATATCCGCCACATCCTGATCGGATGGCGAGCTGTCGGGCGTCTGGTAATGCGCCATCTTGCGCACGGCATCCTCCAGGGTGGCAACGCTGCCGTCGTGGAAATAGGGCGCCGTCAGGGCGATATTGCGCAGGTTGGGCACCACAAAGCGGGACCGGTCCTGATCCTGGTGCGTGACCGTATAGCGTCCTTCATCCGCATCGGTCACGGGGCCGCCACGATCCTTGAAGTAATCCGCCTCCAGGCCCATGGCTTCGTAGCCGCCACCACCCAGGCCGATACCGCTATGGCAGCCGGAACAGCCAATGGCCTTGAAGCGCTCATACCCCCGCTTGGCCTGGTCGCTGATCGCGTCGGCCTTGCCTTTCAGATACTGGTCGAAGGGGCTGTCGGGCGTGACCAGCGTTTTTTCGAACTCGGCGATCGCCGTGGTGATCGTGTGTTCGTCAGGCCGTGCATCCGCCCCGAACGCCGCCTGGAACAGCGGTGCGTAGTCCGGCCCCAGCTTGCTGGCAACAACGGTCCAGTCGTGCGACCCCATTTCAAGCGGGTTCATGACCGGGCCTGCCGCCTGCGCCGCCAGATCGGGCGCGCGGCCGTTCCAGAACTGCGCGATCTTGAAATAGGCGTCATAGACCGTGGGGACGTTGATCGGCCCTTTCTGCCCGCTGATACCCGTGGCCGTGGTCAGGTGATCGACCCCGCCACGTTCCAGATCGTGGCAGCTTGCGCAGCTTACGGTACCATCGCCAGACAGGGTCTTGTCAAAAAACAGCTTGCGGCCCAGTTCGACCTTGGCCGCGTCCACCGCAACGGCGGGGACCGTGCGTACGGGTTCACCGGCGAACTGTGCGGCGGCCATCTTGTCGGGGTAGTAGCGCAGCCGCGTATCGCGCACCCAGGCCAGCACGGCCTGACGGTCGGCATTGGACAGGTGGGCATGCCAGTGCAGCAGCAGATACAGCGTGGGCGGCATGCGGTTCTGGACAATGACCTCCTCGATCCGGGAGAGCGCTTCCTCCGACGGGGCTGTGCCATCCTGCAGGGCGGCCAGAACGGGTTCTATGCGGAAATGCCGCCGCCCCTGCTCCAGGTCGCTGCTCATCAGCGTATGGGCAACGGGCAGGTTGAAATAAAATGGCAGTTCACGCCCGGTGGCGTGACAGTAATCGCATCGCGCCTCGCTCATGACATTGAAGGCCGCCAGAGCAACAGGATTTTTAAGCGTAGGGGACGACGCAGGCAGTGCGGGCGCCTGAGCGTGATCGAAATGCTGTAAAAAGGCGACTGTTCCGCCGTAAGCCACAATACCGGCCCCGATCAGGCCAACTACGATGCGTTTCAATTTCAATTCCCCCTCGGCATTGCTTTATCGTCTGTTTCATATTCTTTCTGACCTGAGCTTGTGTTTGATACACATCAAAAAGTCAAAACGATTATTCTTGAAATAATTATGAACAAAATCGATCAAGATGCTCCCAGCGCCCTTACGGGTCGGGGGGGGCGGGGGCAACAGGCGGCGTGTCATCCTCCTTCAGGCGGGCGCGGGCAACCGCGACATACTGCCCGTCAAGCTCGATCCCGACCCCCCTGCAGCCCAGCCGCTGGGCGGCGAGCAGGGTCGTACCCGTGCCCATGAAAGGGTCGAGCACATCCGCCGCCGACCTTCCATGGAGCAGAATGCACCGTTCCGGCAATGCGACGGGAAAGGTGCCGGGGTGGTCGAATTTCCCGGCCCGGCCCCGCACCGTTTCATACGGGATAAACCAGGTGTCCCCCCGGCAGCGCCGGTCCTGGCTGTGGCCACGCCGGGCTATGTTGGATTTGTCCTTGTAGGGCACCCCTGCCGCCAGCCGGTCCAGCGCAACCGCGCCATCGAGCGTGAAATGGAACACGTGTTCATGCCCACGGTGCAGATAGCGCTGGCTGTTCATGGGCTTGAAATGGCCGAAGCTGTCTTCCCCCACCGAAATGGATTTGACCCAGGCAATATGGTTTTGCAGCACGAACAGCGCGCGCAGCCGCACGACAAGCTCAAAGGGCAGCCAGGGCTGTGCGGACGAGCCTGAAATATTGAGAAAAAAGGAGCCATCGGGGCGGAGTACGCGCCGCAACTGGGTTGCGACCTCCACCATCCAGTCCAGATAATCGTCCTCTCCCCTGCGGTCGGGGTAGGAACGGTAGGACAGGCCGATATTGTAAGGGGGAGACGTTACAACGACATCGACAGACTGCCCGGCCATGCGGCGGAGCACGCGCAGGCAATCCCCCTGCACGATCTGCTGTTCACCCACACGGTACCGTCTGGTCCTGGCAGCACGCGCCGGGACCGGCGTGCTGGAAGCCGCCCCGCTACCCTTCCTGTCGCCCGCACTCACGCACTGCGCGCCGCCGCAAGGCGCCAGCCCGTGCCGCTGACACCCAGAAGGCGTTCGAACGTCCACAGGTCTGAAAATTCTGTCACGGCGTCGGTGCCGGTCACGGGCTGGCCCTCACCATCGACCAGCAGGCTGATCTGGTCGGAGACAATCCGCACATCGATCGCGGCCATGCTGCCCACCCCGGTCGCGAGGGGAGCAAGCCGCACGTCCTCGATACCCAGGGACCGTATGGCTTTTATGTCGGTCCGCTGTTTTTCGCCCGCGGTCTCGCGCGCCGACATGGCGGTGTCGAACATGGCGTACACTGCTGGAATAAGATAGGTTTTCAGCGGTTCGCGGTTACCCTCGGCATAGGCTTTGACCACCTGCGGGAACACGATCTGCACGTTCATCAGAAAGGGCTGGGCGGCAAAAGCCGGGTCCAGCTTATGGATGTCCTGCAATGCCTGTCCCACCCGTGTTCCGGGGGATGGAATATCGAAAGCGGTGGGGCTGACCTCGGGCTGGCTGGCAATATTTTCCACCGCGCGGACCGCCGCATCCGGGCGGGGGGGCACGGGTACGGGCTGGGGCTGCATGCCCACCCGCTTGCCCAGCACGCCACGCAGGCGCAGCGCCAGAAACGCCGCCACCAGTGCCAGCAAAACCAGGTCGACCGGAAAATGGCCGAGAGAAAAATCCATCTGTCTTACGCCTACCCTCTCTGCGCGCGGGGTCATTCCAACCCGCGCTGCGGGAAACCGCTTTCCCTTTTTGTGTCCTTACCACATAGTCATGCGGCAAACCCGATACAATGGCGCGCATCCGTCACACGCCAAAGGCAATGTTCCGATCGTGTCACCATACGGTCATAATACCATGAACAGATCCTATCCATGATTATCCTGCGACATTGCGAAAGCGAATTCAACCGGCTCTATGCCCAGCAGGGCCGTGATCCGGGCACACCCGACCCCTCGCTGTCCCTTCAGGGGCAGGCCCATGCCACCCAGCTTGCACGGCAGATGCACGGGCTGGGCATTACGCGCATTCTGGTATCGCCCTATACGCGCACGCTCCAGACAGCTGCCCCCATTGCCGCCGCGCTTGGCATTACCCCCGAGATCACGCCCATCATCCGCGAACGGGGCATGTATTCGTGCGACAAGGGCACGCCCGCATCGGCTCTGGCGCAGGCCTGGCCTGCGCTGGACTTCAGCACCCTGCGCGAGGACTGGTGGTCCCCCCCGCCGGAACCCGACCGTATTCTGCATGAGCGGGCGCAGACCTTCAACCAGCGCATGACCCGTGAACGCGCGCATGAGCAGATTCTGGTCGTTTCGCACTGGTGGTTCCTGCTCGCACTGAGCGGACGCAGCATGGAAAACGGCGACTGGATGCACCACCGCCCCTGATCACGCCGGAACGGGCGGATGCCGGCCGCATAGCGCCCGATATCGCCCCTGCCCATGGGCCGCTCCGCCGTGACGCCAAATTCCCGCCTATTGTTCGCCAGATACGCGGCGACAGGCGGATGAGTTATTGGCGAAGCTCCCCGGGCATGCTACCGCGAAAGGGTTATGTAAAGCCGACAGCAGGAAAACCGTCATCCATGTCTGAAACTGTCCAGTCCACTCCGCCCGCACTGCCCCTGACCATCAATCTGCAGTATACGCGCGATCTTTCCTTCGAAGTGCCCGGAGGTGCGGAAATTTTTGCCACCCTGCGCAGCCAGCCGCAGATCGGCGTGAATATCGACGTCCAGGCCAACCGCCTGCAGGACGACCAGATGATTTACGAGGTCATCCTGAGCATCAAGACCGAAGCCAAGGAAGCGCCCGAAAACGAGGATGGTCCGGCTGGCCGCACGGTGTTCATCGCTGAGCTGGTTTATGCCGCGGTCGTGACACTGACCAACCCGCCGCAGGATCTGGTCGAACCGATCCTGCTGGTCGAAGTGCCCCGGCTTATCTTCCCCTATGCCCGCAACATCATCAGCGATGTCACGCGTGACGGCGGTTTCCCGCCCATCGTGCTTCAGCCGATCGACTTTGTGGCCCTGTGGCAGGCCCGCCGCGCCGACTTCCCGCAGGCTGCCGGCAACGCCTGAACCCGGGCTTTTACAGCCGCCTGAAAAAAGACCTCCGGCCATTGCGGTCCGGAGGTCTTTTTTTCGATCAGTCTGGCGCGGCCGATCGTTTTGAAACCTGTCGGGCAGGTGCCCGCGCCACCCGGCCCAATGCATCGAGCATTGCCGCCGCATCGGGATGTTTCGCTACGACCACGGGCCCGGCCCACCCCGACGCATGCAGAACAGTCGCAACACTGGCGGAGATCACCACCGCCCGGGCCGAACATGCAGCAAGCCTGACAGGCCCATCCGGCAGGGCCGCCAGCCAGTAACGGGCACTGAGCGCTGAAAAAAACAGAATGGCCGCAATCTCACCCTGCTCCAGCGCCTGCTTAGCCTGCGGGCCGATGGTGGCGGCAGGCCGTGCCTCGTAAGCGATACGCCGCAGCACACGAAAACCCGCCTGCCGCAACACTCTGGCAAGGTCGCGCCCCTGCCCCGCCCCCGACAGCAGCAGCAATGTGCCGTCGGCCGGTGCCCTGTGCCGTATCAGCAGCATTGCCAGTGCCGCCGCGTCACCATCCGCGCTGTATACCTGCGTAAAGCCTGCCTGCCTTGCCCGTTCGGCGGTTCTTGCCCCCACCGCAAAAAGCGGCACGTCCGCCGACAAGCTGGCAGCGGCACATGCCACGGCCTGCCCGCTTGTCAGCACAACAGCAGCAGGCGGGTAAGGCGTGGCGGCCAGCGGGCGGGGCTGCACGACCAGAGCGGGTGATGCATGGGGCCGCCAACCTGCGGCGGCAACGGCGGCAAGGGTTTCGCTCAGTCCTGGTTCGGGGCGGGTAACAAGTACGCCGGCTAAACCGTTCTGTTCGTCATCCTGTAATGGCGTGGCCACATCCTGTGGGAACCGTGCGCCGCCATGCCCCTCGGCACAGGATGCTGCCCCCTCCTGCGGGGCAGCCGCCGGTGTATCGGCGGCATGTCCCGCTGCATGCCCGCTGCACGGTTGGGGGCCGACTTTATCTTCATCGAGTGGGCGTAACCCCGGCCGGGGTTGTGACAGGTGCCCCGGCTGGCAACCCGGTTGGCGACCCGATCGACCACCCGAAAGGTGGCCTGTCTTGGGGGGCCGGGGCATGCGTCAGGCTGGCCCGGTGTCCTCGAAAATATCGGATGGGCTGTCCATGCGCAGGCTTCTGCCCAGTTCCCGCCCCAGACGCTGCGCATCTTCCGGCGGGCCGCTGATCGCACGCTTGAGCAGGAAAGACCCGTCCTCGCGCGCGACAAGTCCTGTCAGGTGCAGTTCGGGCGCATCGCCCGCGACTACGGGAATAAGCTGCGCGTAGCCGCCAATAGGCGTGCGGCAGGACCCGTCCAGTTCGGCCAGCAGGGCGCGCTCCGCCGTGGCAACGGCGCGGGCTTCGTAATCCTCGATGGCGGACAGCAGTTCGCGCAGTTCGATATCGTCCTCACGCACCGTCACACCCACGATCCCCTGCCCGGCGGCGGGCACCATAAGGGTGGGGGCCAGGACAACGCTGGCGCGCTCGGCCATGCCAAGACGCTTGAGCCCGGCCAGCGCCAGCAGGGTCGCGTCGCACTGGCGGGCTGCCAGCTTGTCGAGTCGGGTCTGCACGTTGCCGCGCAGCAGGCCGAATTGCAGGTCCGGGCGGACATGCAGCATCTGGGCCTGCCGCCGGACCGAGGCACAGCCGACAAGCGCCCCCTGCGGCAGGGAGGAATAGGGGTCGTCCGGGTCGGTCGGGGTCAGGCCGGGGCCAAGAATCAGCGCGTCACGCGCGTCTTCGCGCTTGAGGGTGCAGGCCAGCACCAGACCGGGCGGGAGGGTTGTTTCGAGATCCTTGAGGCTATGGACCGCGAAATCGATCCGGCCATCGGCCAGCGCTTCATGAATTTCCTTGGCGAACAGGCCTTTGCCGCCAATTTCCGCCAGACGCCGGTTCTGCACCTGGTCGCCGGTGGTGTTGATCTGGTGTTCCTGGAACGCGCCCATGTCACGCAGGACCGGGCAGAACCGGGTCAGCGTGGTCAGGAACGCGCGCGTCTGCACCAGGGCCAGAGGGGAACCACGCGTACCCACCCGTAACGGCAGGGAATGGCGACCGGAATGCCCCCCCACTTTTTTCTGGCGGGCAACGGCTTCGGCCGCGATTTCCTGCAAGGCGGAAGACACGGGCATGGCAGAGGGGTGGGCTTGCTCCATAAGATGTGTCTATTTACCGGGAAGCACGAAAGGACAAGACGCGATCATGCCCGGCTGGTCTGACAAACTTACACGACCGGAAAGACATTCCGACCTTCTCCCTCTGTTTCGTGGGCAGTACGTTACTCCCTTTTGCCCGGTGCGTCCATGAACCTCTCTGACATCCCCCCCATGCCACCCGGTCCCGTTCTTGCCATCGAATCCTCCTGCGACGAGACAGCCTGCGCCATTCTTGCCCCCGATGGCACCTGCCTGGGCCAGCATGTGGTGTCGCAGGACGGGCATGCCCATTTTGGCGGGGTCGTGCCCGAAATTGCCGCGCGCGCGCATCTTGCCCTCCTGCCCGGTGTGGTAAGCGCCACCCTGCACGACGCCGGGTTGCGCCCCGCCGACATCGCCCTTGTCGCGGCCAGCACCGGGCCGGGGCTGATCGGCGGGCTGATCGTGGGCAGCGGCTTTGCCAAGGGGCTTGCCATGGCCCTTGGCGTGCCTTTTGTCGCGGTCAACCATGTTGAAGCCCACGCCCTGACGGCCCGCCTGCCGGGGCTGGTGGAAGGGGGCGCACCCTTTCCCTACCTGCTGCTGCTGGTCTCGGGCGGGCATTGCCAGTGCCTGGCGGTGGAAGGCGTCGGGCAGTATCGCAAGATTGGCGGCACGATCGATGACGCAGCGGGGGAGGCCTTCGACAAGGTGGCCAAAATGCTGGGTCTTGGCTGGCCCGGCGGCCCCGCGCTGGAAAAACTGGCGCGCGAGGGCGACCCCACCGCCATACCCCTGCCCCGCCCGCTATGGCGCAGGCCAGGGTGCGATTTTTCGTTCTCCGGGCTCAAGACCGCCATTGCCCAGAAACTGGCCCCCTACGGGCAGGACGCCCTGCCGCGCCAGTTCGCAGCCGACCTTGCCGCGTCCTTCCAGCAGGCCGTGGCCGACGTCGTGGCCGACAGGATCGAACACGCGCTGGACATGATGCCGCAGGCCGGGCTGCTGGTCGCCGCAGGCGGGGTGGCCGCCAATACGGTGCTGCGCGCCCGGCTGGAAGACTGCGCCGCCCGGCGCGGCGTGCGTTTTACCGCGCCCCCCTTGCGGCTTTGCACGGACAACGCCGTCATGGTCGCCTGGGCCGCCCTTGAAACCTGGCATGAAACCGCAAGGCGCCACATGCCCCCGCCCGATGACAGCGCCATGCGCCCCCGCCCCCGCTGGCCGCTTGAAGACATGGCCACACGATTTGAGGCAGTTGCGTCCATCCCATGAACTACCGACATATCTACCATGCCGGCAATTTTGCCGACTGCATGAAACACGCCCTGCTGGTCAGCCTGCTGCACAGTTTTTTACGCAAGCCGTCCGCGTTCATGGTGCTGGACACCCACGCGGGAATCGGGCGCTACGATCTGCAAAGCGAGGAGGCCGAAAAAACCGGCGAATGGCGTGAGGGAATCGGCCTGCTGGCGGAAGAAGCCCCTTCAAGCCCGTTGGCGCCCTGGCTCGCTCTGGTGCGGCAGGCTGGCGGACCACGGTTCTACCCCGGCTCACCCCTGCTCGCGGCCTGCATGCTGCGTGCGCAGGACCAGTTGATCTGCTGCGAAAAACACCCCGACGACAAGCGGGCCCTGTACCGCCTGTTTGCCCAGACCCCCAATGTTTCCGTACATGAACGTGACGCCTACGAGGCCCTGCGCGCCCTGCTACCGCCCAAAACCGCCCGGCGCGGCCTGATCCTGCTGGACCCGCCGTTTGAAGAGCCGGGAGAATTCAGCCGCCTTGCCGACGCGCTTGCCACCATTCGGGCGCGGTTCGCGAACGCGGTGGTGGCTCTGTGGTACCCCATCAAGCACAGAACACCCGTGCGCGCTTTTCAGACCGCCATGGCGGGAACGGGACAGCGTAATATTCTGGTCACGGAACTGCTCATGCGCCCCCCGCATGACCCGGATCGGCTGAACGGGTCGGGGCTTATGGTGATCAACCCGCCCTATGGCTTTGCCGAGAACGCACAGGCCATACTCGCGCGCCTGAAAACGGTGCTGGGCGCGCATGACTACGAAACCAGCATGCTGGTGCCCGAATAACGGGCAGCGCAATCATGGAAATCTGACGGCACAAACCACCCGGCAGCTCAGGCCGCGGCTGTTTAGCCCCGTGTCGCCGCAACCTTGGACAAATGCGCCCAGGTATCGGTTACAAAACCCTGTACGCCCCCCGCCATGATCTGTACGCCAATGCACAGCAGCACCAGCGCGGCCAGACGGCTGACAATGCGTGTGCCGGTAATACCCAGCATGGACACCAGTTTTTCCGAACTGGAATAGGCAGCCCACACAATCAGCACCACGGCAATGGCCGCAACGCTGACACCCAGCCCGTAGGCCCAGAACGGCTCATCCGCCGGGCAGCCCGACCCCAGGGCAATAGCCACGGCTATGGTGCCGGGCCCCACGGTAAACGGCATGGCCAGCGGAAAAAACGCGGCGTCGGCCCAGTTCGAGGCCATGACCGTGCGCCCGCCCTGCAGGGCCTGCTTTTCCTTTTGCGCTTCCACACTTTCGGGGCTGTGCAGCAGCGCCCAGGCCCGCACCGCCACGACAAGACCGCCCGCAACCCGCAGGGCGTTGACCGTAATGCCGAAAAACGCCAGCACGATGCTGCCCAGCCAGACCGAGGCCATGACCAGCACAAAGGAATAGAACGACACCAGCCGGGCAAGGGCCAGAATTTCACGCGGGGACCGGCCTGCCGTAGCCTGCGCGAAAATCAGCGATGCCCCCAGCGGGTTGACGATGGAAAACAGCGCGGGAAAGGCAAGCAGGAAAGATGACGACGCCGAACGGAACGAAAAAGCGTTCAGGGAAAAATCTACAACATGCATTGTCATGGACCTGCCACGAACCTCGTTCCTGAAAACCGGCTGCCTGCATCCGCCGCCATATCAGGGGGCGGAGGGCGGCAGGCCTGCTGGCCCCGGCTGCTGCTCATAAAGTTTTGCAAGCCGGGAGGCCAGCGCAATATCGCTTGAGGGATAGCAGAAATTCTGCCCGCTTCCATCCTGTAGCGGCCATGCATTCAGGCCGATATCATCGTAAATGCGCAAAAACGTCTCGCCCACACGCCAGAAACCGACCTTGAGCCCTTCCTGCAAGGCCAGATCGCGCAGGCGCCATATGGCGGAGATGCTGTCATCCTCCCCGCCGGCAGGGTCTCCCAGCCCGACCAGAAACCCGTCACGCACGAAAAAGGGAATCATCGCCTCGCCCGCCTCACCCAGCACAAACCCTTCGGGGTTCAGGGCCGGCACATCGGGCAGCGCATGGGCCAGGGCACGGTACTGTTCATACGCCTGATCCGTCCAGATCCGGACGGCTATGCGGCCGGGCCACATCAGCCGCACCACCACAACCAGCGCCAGCAGCACGGACAGCGCAACGGTCCAGCGCGCGGCGCCGTGCTGCTGGGCAGCCAGCACCAGTTGCCACCAGCTTCCACCCACGCCGCTGCGTGTCGCCAGGGTAATGACACAGCCAAACAGCAGAAGCAGGCTGAGCAGGGTCGAAGCCGCCAGAGGTTCGCTCAGCAGACGCGCATGGCGGTAGTAGCAGGTGCGGAACGGGGCGATAAACAGCATGGAAAGCCCGAGCATGATGGGCACCAGCACAGTATTGCCGCGCAGAAAGGTCAGCACCGTCGCCACAAGCAGCAGCCACAGCGCCCCCCGCCATGCCAGCGTTACCCGCTGCGAAAGACCGATTGCCATCCCGATCAATGCCACCCCCATAAGCGAGAGCAGGTAATTGCCGCTGACCTGTGCAAACCACGCAAGGCTGTCGGGCAGAATGGCGAACTTGGGCACAGGGTCCATCAGCACAAGGCAGATCAGCAGCAACCCGCAAAGCGAGACCGCGCCGGTAGCCACCGCGACCGAAAACGCCGCCTCGCTCTCGCGCACCACCTGACTTGGCCGACGCTTGAGCGCAGGTGCGGGCCCGGACAGGCCAGCCGCTTTCTTTTTTGCCAGAGCCGCGTCACCACGCAGGAACAGTTCGTGCCCCGCGAACATCAGCCCCGCCATGAACAGCGGCACGATGTAGTAAAGCAGGCGGAAAACCAGCACCACGCCCAGAATGGCGGAGGCGTGCATGTATGGCCCCAGCGCCAGCAGCATGGCCCCGTCGAACACACCCAGCCCACCGGGCACGCTGGCCACCAGGCCCGCCGTGTAGGAAGCAATGTAAATCGCCAGGAACGAGCCGAAATCCACCCCGGTGTTCGGGGGCAGCAGCACAAAGGCGATACTGGCCGTAGCCGCGACCTCGGCCGTGGCCACAACCGTCTGCATGACCGCCATGGCGGGCGATGGCAGCGCCACCACCCAACTGCGCCAGCGCACCTCACGCACCCGGAACGCCACCCCGATATAGGCCCCCACCGCCAGCCACAGCAGACCGCCGATAACCGCCAGCACGGGGGCGGGCACATGCGCGCCGATACCGGGCAGCACCGCGGGTTCCCAGATCAGTACGCCACCGATCAGCACCGCCGCCCCCAGCAGGTAGGTGGCCGAACAGAAAGCAATGATCTGGGTTATGGCAAAGGAGTCGACCCCCCAGTTCCGGTACAGGCGGTAACGCACCGCAGCGCCGGAAATGGCCGAAAAACCCAGATTATGGGACAGGACATAAGAGCAGAAAGCTGCAAAAGCCGCCCTGCGGAACGGTACATGACGGTAGCCGACCTGAATGACGGCCAGCCGGTCGTAGAAGGAGAGCACGAAGTAGGACAGCAGCGTGCAGCCCACCGCCAGCATGATCCGGGGTGCCGGGATGGACGCCGTGGCCTGGCGGATATCGGACAGGCGCAGGTGGCGCACCTCGTGCTGCACCACGCCGATTGCCGCTACCATCAGTATCAGCCCCAGCACATGCGGCAGATGCTTGCGCCATTTTTTCCACCCCGTTTCCCCGCCATGCAGGTCGGGTGCGGGCTCGGGCGGGGTCTGAGGCTGTGCCATGATGGCGAACCTCCCGCCCTCAGTCCTGCCTGTCGCGCAGCAGGGCGCCATCGATCAGTGCCACGGTCTCAGCCACGCCATACAGGGCCACGAATCCGCCAAAGCGCGGTCCTTCCTTCTGGCCCAGCAGCACCTCGTACAGGCAGCCAAACCAGCTTCGCAGCGGTTCGAACCCATGGCGCTTGCCCACCTCGAACACAAGGTTCTGCAGGACCGTGGCATCGGGCACATCACCCTCGTAGCCGCGCAGGCATTCCGCAAGATCGGCCAGAGCCGTGCGTTCCATATCCGTGGGCGAACGGAAGGTTTTGGCTGGCCGCACAAAATCCGCGTAATACGCCACCGCGTACCGGACCAGACAGGCCAGCGTGGGGTGTGTCTCGGGCGAGACCGCGGCGTCATACCGGCGAATGAAACCCCAAAGGACCTCGGGTGTTTCGGCATTGGCAACGCTGGCCAGGTTCAGCAGCATGCCGAACGGCACCGGGCTGCCCGCCTCCGGCCCCACCTGGCCTTTGAGAATGAACCAGGCCGGGTTGGCGCGCAGGTCGGCCCCCGTGGGGTCCTGCGCCTGCTGGGCGCAGGCTTTCTCGACATGGGTCAGGTAGTCGTCAGCCGTTTTGGGAATAACGTCAAAATACAGCCGCTTGGCCCGCTGCGGCTGGTTGAACATGAACTGGCCCAGACTTTCGGGCGGGGCGTAGCGCAGCCATTCCTCAACCGAAAGCCCATTGCCCTTGGACTTGGAAATTTTCTGGCCCTTGTCGTCCAGAAACAGCTCGTAGGTCAGCCCCGCCGGGGCGACGCCACCCAGAATCCGGCAGATCCGCCCGGACAGCCGCACGCTGTCGATCAGGTCCTTGCCCGACATTTCATAATCCACGCCCAGGGCGTACCAGCGCATGGCCCAGTCAGCTTTCCATTGCATCTTGGCATGGCCGCCGGTGACGGGTGTTTTAAACACCTCGCCCGTTGCGGGGTCGGTCCAGCGCACGGTGCCGGCCGCCGCGTCGATCGCGTCCATCTTCACCTGCATGACCTCACCCGTGCGCGGGTGCAGCGGCAGGACGGGCGAATAGGTCGCCCTGCGGTCCGGCCCCAAAGTAGGAAGAATGACGCCCAGAATCTCGTCATGGACTTCCAGCACGCGTTTCAGTGCCGCGTCGAACCGGCCCGAGGTGTAATAATCCGTGGAGGATGCAAATTCGTACTGAAACCCGAAACTGTCCAGAAAGGCGCGCAGGCGGGCGTTGTTATGCGCGGCAAACGACTCGTGCGTGCCAAAAGGGTCTGGCACGCGCGAAAGCGGCTGGCCGATAAATTTTTCCAGCATGTCGCGCTGGGGCACGTTGTCGGGCACCTTGCGCAGGGCGTCCATGTCGTCGGAAAAAGCCAGCAGGCGCGAAGGGCGACCCGTCAGCGCCGTATAGGCCTGCCGCACCCAGGAGGTACGCGCCACCTCGCCAAATGTGCCGATATGGGGCAGACCGGAGGGGCCATAGCCGGTTTCCAGCAATGCGGGGCGTGGGTCGCCGCCTGCACCTGCCGTGTCGCGCTGCGCGACATGGTCGGCCAGTTTACGCGCTTCCTCGAAAGGCCAGGCGCGCGGAAGATCGAACACGGGAGCTGTTTGGCTTTCAGACATTGCGGGAAGCTATGAACTGCTCTGCGCCGGGTCAATCCAAAAACGCGATCACGGGCGGATGGCTGTCATTTTTTACCACCATTGACCGCGCCCGCCCGCCGTTTCATCTTCTGGCCAGAACGATGCCGCCCATCTCAGCATCCAGGAAAGGATTGTCCCCGATCATGCGCCGCACCTCCGCCCTCATCCTGATAGGCAACGAAATCCTGTCCGGTCGCACGCGCGATGAAAACATCCAGTTCCTGGCCAAGAACCTGGGTGAACTGGGTATTCCCCTGCGTGAAGTCAGGGTTATTCCCGATGTCCGGGAAACCATCATCCGCACCGTGACCGAAATCCGCGCCGCATACGACGAGGTGTTCACGACCGGGGGGATCGGCCCCACGCACGACGACATCACCGCCCCCTGCGTGGCGGAAGCCTTTGGCGTACCGTGGGAAATTCACCCCCCCACTTTCGCGCTGCTGGAAGAGTATTTTCGCAAGACCGAGTTCAATACCGCGCGCCAGCGCATGGCCAAGCTGCCCCGGGGGGCGACCCCCATCGCCAATCCGGTGTCCCTCGCGCCGGGGTTCACAATCGGCAATGTTCACGTGCTGGCTGGCGTTCCGCGCATCATGCGCGCCATGTTCGGGGAGCTGGCCCCGACCCTGCGCCCCGGTGAGCCGGTGTTTTCCCTGACATGGCATGTCACATCCCTGTATGAAGGCGCCCTGGCCGAAGGGCTGGAAGCCATCCAGACCCGCTACCCCGATCTGGATATAGGCTCTTACCCGTTCCACCGTGGGGACGGACGTTACGGTGTGGCGCTGGTGGCCAAGGGACAGGACAGGGAGGCCGTGACCAGAGCCGCGACCGAAATTCATACCCTGATCGAAGAAAAAGGCGGCACCCCCGTGCAGGGCGAACCTCCGCTCTGACATGATGCGGGCTGGCGCAGGCACGCCCTTTCATCGGGTTGGCGGAATGGCGTCCGCCACCCGCACATCCCCCTGCTCTGCCTGACAGAGCGCGCCAACAGCACCCGGGCGACAGACGTCCCGGCAGGGTTTACAAACGGGACAAAAAACAATGCCCGCCCGGCAAAAACCGGGCGGGCATCGGATAAAACGCCGCATTTCAGGCGGACCAGCCCCGAAGGCTGGCGTAAAGCCCCGCTCAGTGCAGGACTTCGCGCCCCATGGCGAGAAATTTCTCGCGCCGCAGTTCCTTGAGCCGCTGGGGTGCAAGCGGCACCAGTTCCTTGAGCGCCCCCGCCACAGTCCTGCCAACAGCGGCCATGGCGGCCTGCGGGTCGCGCTGCGCGCCCCCGATGGGTTCTGGAATGATCTGGTCGATCAGCCCCAGACGCTGGAGGTCCTGCGCCGTCAGACGCAGGGTTTCCGCTGCCGTGCTGGCCTGCTTGGGGTCACGCCACAGGATGGAGGCACAGGCCTCGGGCGAGATCACGGAATAGATCGCGTGTTCGAGCATGAACACCCGGTCCCCCGCACCCAGCGCCACGGCACCGCCCGAACCGCCTTCACCGATCACGGTGGCCACCAGCGGTACGGGAGCGTCGAAACACGCACCGATGGAGCGGGCAATGGCCTCGGCCTGGCCCCGCTGCTCGGCATCGATTCCCGGCCATGCGCCCGCGGTGTCGATAAAGGTCAGAATCGGCAGGCCGAACCGCCCTGCCAGCGCCATCAGGCGCTGGGCCTTGCGGTAGCCTTCCGGCCGGGCCATGCCAAAGTTATGGCGTAGCCTGGTCTCCAGGTCCGACCCGCGCTCGGTGCCGATCACCACGACAGGCATGCCGTCAAACCGGCCCATGCCGCCAATAATGGCCTTGTCGTCACCGAACAGCCTGTCCCCCGCCAGAGGCGTGAAGTCGCTCACCAGCGCATCGATATAGTCCTGCGTGTGCGGACGCTGCGCATGGCGGGCCACCTGCACCTTCTGCCACGGCGTAAGCTTGGCATAGATGGTGCGCAGGTGCTTTTCCGCCTTGTCGGAAAGGCGGGCTGTTTCTTCTTCGATATTGACCCCTTCGGGGTCGGTCATCTGCCTGAGTTCGTCGATCTTGTTCTCAAGTTCGGCGACAGGCTTCTCAAAATCCAGGAACTGACGCATGCAATGCCGATTAGCACAACGCGGTTGAAAACCAAGTCACTTCATGCATCCAAACATGTCGTTCATGCGCTTTTTTAGCAAAATCTAATCGACGGGGCTGTTTTTTGCGCCCTTTCCGGACCGCGCCAGGGGGTGGTGCGCCGCCACGGCCTGTTTCAGCCGGTCGGTCTGGACATGGGTGTAGATCTGGGTCGTGGCGATATCCGCATGGCCCAGAAGCATCTGCAATGCCCGCAGATCGGCCCCGTGGTTGAGCATATGCGTGGCAAAGGAATGCCGCAGCACATGCGGCGACAGACGCATGGGGTCCAGCCCGGCACGCAACGCCACGTCATGCAGAATCCGGTCGAAGGCCTGGCGGGTCATGGGCTGGGTGGGCACGCGACCGGGGAACAGATACGCGCTGGCCAATGGCGCATCCACCGCAAGCAGGGCTTTGGCCGCGTCCCGCGCGCTGTCTGAAAGCGGGACCAGTCTTTCGCGCCCGCCCTTGCCGCGCACCGTCATCATGCGGTTATCCCCCGCCAGCGCCTGACGCGGCAGGTTCAGCAGTTCGGAGATTCGCAGGCCAGAGGCATACAGCAGTTCAAGGGCCGCGCGCGCCACCAGCCCACGCCGCTGTTTGGCGGCCGATGCACCGGGCGCGCAGGCGCAGGCATCCAGCAGGGCCAGCACCTCCGATTCGGACAGGAACCGTGGCAGGGTGGTCTCGGGCCGGGGGCTGTCGAGATTGGCCGCCGGATTATCCTGGCGCAGACCTTCGCGCAGCATGAACAGATAAAACTGCCGGATACACGACAGCCGCCGGGCCACGGTGCGGCGCGACTGCCCCGCCCCCGCCAGATCGGCCAGCCACGCCCGCAGCCCCTCAGCCGTGGCGCTGGCCAGGGTCTGCCCATGCGCTGCCAGGCTTTGCGCGCAGGACTCCATGTCCCGCCCGTAGGCGGCAAGCGTGTTGGGGGCTGCTGCCCGCTCGGCCGCCAGCATTTCAAGAAACAGATCGACACCGGCATGCACGCCGCCCACAGCGGGAAGCGCCACCGTTATGGACCGCGCCGCAGCGCAGCAGGTGCGGGCACCCGGCTACGGGCGCGGCCGATCCCCGTCACGGATGCGCGGGGGCGGGCGGCGCCAGAGAGGACTGCGCAGGAGCCGACTGCCCGGCCTGGGCCGGAACAGCAACAGCCGGAACCGCCGGGGACTGAGCCGACCGTGACAGACCCGGCTGGGACCGGGTTGCCGGAGACTGGACCGCAGGGGATTGAGCTTGCTGCGTCTGGACCGGCTGGGTCAGCGTCGGCTGGGCCGGGGCAGCAGGCACCACAGGGGCCGTGACGGGAGCCATGACCGGTGCCGCGGGCACCACCGGCACCACGACGGCGGCCTGGACATCGGCCGGGTTTGCGGGCAGCGCCACAGTACGGTGCACGGCCTGCGGCACCGGGGGCCGCCCTGTCAGCCCCAGCGCCGCGAAACCGCCAAGAAGGCCAACGAGCACAACGGTAAAAACGATCAGAACCGCGCGGTTCATAAAGGCAGGCTCCCCTGATAACAGATATAGGTGTCTTCCTCCTGCTCTATGTTAAGCTGCGTTTCATGTCATCACGTATCTCTCTCCCCCTCCCCGAAACCGGGGACCCACCCCCCGTCCCGCTCGATCTGGAGCGCATCGTCCGCGACCATGCCCATACCGTTCTGCCGTCGGGCCGCAGCATTGTGCTGGTTGGCCTGATGGGCGCGGGCAAGACCACCATCGGCCGCCATCTGGCCACCCGGCTGGGCCTGCCTTTTGTGGATGCGGACATTGAAATCGAACGCGCGGCAGGCTGTTCCATTGCCGATGTCTTCCGACTGTATGGCGAGGCCGCGTTCCGCGACGGAGAACGGCGTGTGATCCGCCGGCTGCTCGAAGGTCCGCCCATGGTGCTGGCCACCGGCGGCGGCGCGTTCATGAACGCCAGCACGCGCGCCCTCGTGCGTGACAGGGCCATTTCGGTCTGGCTGCGCTGCCCGCTGCCGGTGCTGCTGCGCCGGGTAGCCGGGCGCACGCACCGCCCCCTGCTGAACACTGCCTCCCCGCGGGACGTGCTGGACCAGTTGATGACCATCCGCCACCCCGTCTACGCCGAGGCCGACATTACCGTTGATTGCGGAGATAACAACGTGGACCACACCACCACCCGCGTGATGGAGGCCCTGGCCCTGTCACGCCGCCCCCTGCGGCTGCCCGTGGCGCTGGCGCGCAACACCTACGATGTCGTGATCGGCACCGACCTCATCAGCCGGGCAGGCGCCCTGCTGGCTCCGGTCCTGCCACGCAAGGACGTGATCATCATCACCGACGAGGCCGTGGGCGCGCTTTATCTGGACAAGCTGAAAACCGCCTTGGGCGAAACAGGCATTACCACACGCAGCCTGACCATAGCGCCGGGAGAGCACAGCAAGAGCCTGGAGACATACCAGCGCCTGACCGATGCGATTCTCGAACACGGGGTAGAGCGCCGGACCTCCATTATCGCGCTGGGCGGCGGGGTGGTGGGCGACCTTGCCGGATTTGTCGCGGCCACCACGCTGCGCGGGCTGCCTTTTGTGCAGATTCCCACAACGCTGCTGTCACAGGTCGACTCGTCTGTGGGCGGCAAGACCGGCATCAACTCACGCTGGGGCAAGAATCTGATCGGGGCGTTCCACCAGCCGCTCTGCGTGCTGGCCGATGTATCGGCCCTGGCCACCCTGCCCCGCCGGGAACTGATGGCAGGTTATGCCGAAATCGTGAAATCCGGCCTGATCGGTGACGAATCCCTGTTTGCATGGTGCGAAAAGAACGGTGCGGCCGTTCTCGCCCGGGACCCCGAATGCCTGGCTGAAGCCGTAAGGCAGGCCTGCGCCTTCAAGGCCCGCGTGGTGGCCGCCGACGAGCGCGAGGAACAGAAGACCGACGGACGCGCCCTGCTGAACCTGGGCCATACCTTCGGCCACGCGCTGGAAGCGGAACTGGGCTATGACGGCCGCCTGCTGCATGGGGAGGCTGTCTCCATCGGGCTGACCCTGGCCTTTGCGCTGTCCGTCAGGCTGGGGCTGTGCCCGCAGGGCGATCTGGACCGCGTGACCACGCACCTGGAATCGCTGGGCATGCCTGCACATATTCGTGATCTACCATACAGTTTTCGCATAACGGACCTGATGGCCCACATGCAGCGCGACAAGAAAATGCAGGACGGAAAACTGTCTTTCGTTCTGGCGCGTGGAATCGCCAGCGCCTTCACCACCCGCGACGTGCCGGCCGATCTGGTGCGCGAGGTTCTTCTGGCGGACGGGGCCACACCCTGAATTGCGGCGGAAAACCGCCATTGCGCAGGGTGGCCGTTGTAAAAGTGTCACCCTGCCTCAATTCCGCCTCAATGCCGCAGGAGAGAGACTTCAACAGTTGCGTTTGCAATATGTTAGGCTGTTTCAGTTAGACCCGTAGCAAGCTGTATGCAGTAAGAACATATTCGAGCTTCGGAATGAACTGTTGCAGATTAACCACGCTTATGACTTGTTATGCGGCATAGCGTGAAACTTCGGGTTCCTATCAAGGAACTGATCGTTTTATAACGGCTTTAAGCATCTTGCTGGATTTGCCGGCCAAATGGTTGGTGGCAGGTCAAACAGATGAAAATATTGAGGACGAAAAAATGCGTCTCCGCACGGCGTTACTTGCAACGACTTTGATGGCAGCGGCTCCGGCGGCCGCATTCGCCACCACGATTACAGGCCCGTATGTCAACGTGGCCGGTGGTTACAACCTTGTTCAGAACCAGCACGTTCACCTCGCTGGCAATCCTCCGGGCGGCGGCTCCTCTCAGTTCCGTCACAACACTGGTTTCACCGGGTTTGGTGCGTTCGGCTGGGGCTTCGGCAACGGTCTGCGCGCTGAAATCGAAGGGGTTTATAACTACTCCAACATCGATCACCGCCCCGGCACCAACATTCCCGGCCATACGCGCAGCTCCGACCAGTCCTACGGCGGTTTCGTGAATGTGCTGTATGACATCGACCTGAAGCAGTTCGGGATCGATGCACCTGTCACGCCGTTCATCGGTGTTGGCGCCGGTTACCTGTGGCAGCACTACAACCCCGTCCAGACCAACTTCCAGGGCGGCGGCGCAACCCATATCGGCGGCACGAACGGTGGCTTCGCCTACCAGGGTATCGTCGGTGCGGCTTACGACACGGGCATCCCGGGCTTCCAGATCACCACGGAATACCGCATGATCGGCCAGCCCGGCACGTTCATGGACGGCGCCTATCACTATTCCGCAGTGTCCGCGTCCGGTGCGCGTTCCAGCGGCAACGTGAACTTCGACCATCGCTTCAACCACCAGTTCATCCTGGGCCTGCGCTACGCGTTCGACACGGCTCCCCCGCCGCCGCCGCCGGCTCCGGTTGTTGCGGCTCCGGCTCCCCTGCCGGCCCGTTCCTACCTGGTGTTCTTCGATTGGGACAAGTCTGACCTGACCGCTCGCGCCCGTCAGATCGTGGCTGAAGCCGCTCAGGCTTCCACCCACGTCCAGACGACCCGAATCGAAGTCAACGGTTATACCGACAACTCCGCGGCCCATCCCGGTCCGCGCGGTCAGAAGTACAACCTGGACCTGTCCGTCCGTCGCGCCAACAGCGTGAAGGCTGAACTGATCCGTGACGGTGTTCCGGCGTCCGCCATCGACATCCACGGCTACGGCGAAGCCCACCCGCTGGTGCCGACCGGCCCGAACACCCGTGAGCCCCAGAACCGTCGCGTGGAAATCATCCTCCACTAATCGGTCCTGTCTCCGGTTTGTTACAGAGAAAAGAGGTGCGTTCGCGCACCTCTTTTTTTATGGAAAACGCTTCATCCCCATGTGGCTTTCCCCCGCCCCCTGCGTTTCCGATGGATCATGACCCCAGTTTCGCACCCGTTCACCGACAGACAGAAACTCCTGCGGCTGTTTAAATTCGGGGTCGTCGGCACCCTTGGTTTTGTCTGGGATACCGGATCGGTTTATGCGCTGCGCCCGTTACTTGGGCTGACCCTGGCAACACTGGCAGCCTATTTCATTGCCGCGACGGCAAACTGGCTGCTGAACCGCCTGTGGACCTTCAGGGGTGTGCAGTCCAGCCACTCCATCGTTGTTCAGTGGCTGCGTTTTCTTGCCGCCAACAGCGTCGGGTTCGTGCTCAATCGCGGGACTGTCTACACGCTGTTCATTCTTTTTCCGTTCTGCCGGCACTATCCGGTCGTAGCCCTTGCCGCAGGCTCCATCGCTGGCCTGCTCAGCAATTTTCACATCAGCCAGAAAGTGGTTTTCCGGGAGAGGCCACAAGCCGCCACCCCCGAACAGGATTTGGCAAACAGCCGGATGACGCCCGCCGACCCCGCGCATCGTAGAGCGCCGTAATGCTGCCCTCTTTCGGAGAAGCGCTGGCTGCGCTACATTTCCGCCCGGATCAGAACGCGATCGCCCATTCCAACGGCCGTGAGAGCGGATTTCCGTCTTTCCATCACGTGCCCAAACCCCGTTGCAGGACTTTCCGCCCCACGCCATGCTGACAACAAATGAAATCCGCACCGCTTTTCTGGAGTATTTTGCCAGCAACGGGCACCAGATCGTTCCGTCGTCGTCCCTCGTTCCACGAAACGACCCGACCCTGCTGTTCACCAATGCTGGCATGGTGCAGTTCAAGAACGTCTTTACCGGGCAGGAAAGCCGCCCCTATTCCCGCGCCACCACGGCGCAGAAGGTCGTTCGGGCAGGCGGCAAGCACAACGATCTGGACAATGTAGGGTATACCGCCCGGCACCATACGTTCTTTGAAATGATGGGCAATTTCTCCTTCGGCGATTATTTCAAGGCCGAAGCGATCGAACTGGCCTGGACCCTGGTCACCAAAAATTTCGGGCTGCCGGCCGAAAAACTGCTCGTGACCGTTTTCGCCGATGACGAGGAAGCCGCGGGCCTGTGGCGTTCCATTGCCGGGCTGGACGACAGCCGTATCATCCGTATTGCGACATCGGACAATTTCTGGCGCATGGGCGATACCGGCCCCTGTGGCCCCTGCTCGGAAATTTTCTACGACCATGGGCCGGACGTACCGGGCGGCCCACCCGGCTCCCCCGATGAAGACGGCGACCGGTTTGTCGAAATCTGGAACCTCGTGTTCATGCAGTATTTCGAAGACCCGCCGGGTGTGCGTTCCCCCCTGCCCCGCCCGTCCATCGACACCGGCATGGGGCTGGAACGCTTTGCCGCGATCATGCAGGGCAAGCGCGACAACTACGATACCGATACGTTTGTGGCACTTACGCAGGCTTCTGCCGATGTCACGCATCAGGCGGTGGACGGCGCGTTCAAGTCCAGCCACCGCGTGGTGGCCGATCACCTGCGGTCCAGCGCATTCCTGATTGCCGATGGCGTTCTACCCGCCAAGGACGGGCGCGGCTACGTGCTGCGCCGCATCATGCGCCGCGCCATGCGCCACCTGCACATGATGGGCACGAAAGACCCCGTATTCTACCGCCTGCTACCTGCCCTTGTGCAGCAGATGGGCGGCGCCTACCCCGAACTGGTGCATGGCGAAGCCCTGATCCGCGAAACCATGCGCGGGGAGGAAGAGCGCTTCAAGGCCATGCTGGAGCGCGGTCTGCACCTGCTGGACGACGAAAAAGCCCGCCTGGTGCCCGGCGCGTCCCTGCCTGGCGATGTCGCCTTCCGCCTGTACGACACGTTCGGCTTCCCGCTAGACCTGACGCAGGACGCCCTGCGCGGCAGCGGCCACGAGGTGGACGTTCAGGGCTTTGAAGACGCCATGAGCGTGCAGCGCCAGCGTGCCCGCGCGGCATGGGCCGGTTCGGGCGATGCCGCGGTCGAGACCGTATGGTTCGAAGCGCGTGACAGGTTCGGCGCGTCCGAATTCCTGGGCTATTCCACCGAACAGGCCGACGGCGAGGTTCTGGCCGTGATCGCGGGCAACGCATTCCTGACCGAAGCCCCCGTGGGCTCGCAGGTGGCGGTGCTGCTCAATCAGACGCCTTTTTACGGTGAAAGCGGTGGCCAGGCCGGTGATACCGGTTTTCTGAGTGCCGCCGGGCTGAAAGTGGCCGTAACCGACACCCAGAAAAAAGCGGGCGACCTGATCGTGCATATCGGCACGGTGGTGGAAGGCACGCTGCGCCCTGGCGTTGCCGTGACAGCCACCATCGACCACGACCGGCGCTCGGCCATTCGCGCACACCATTCGGCCACCCACCTGCTGCACGAAGCCCTGCGCCGCCGCCTGGGCCAGCATGTGGCCCAGAAAGGCAGCCTGAACACGCCGGACCGCCTGCGGTTCGACGTCAGCCAGCCCCGCCCGATCGACGCCGCCGAACTGGCCGACATCGAAGCCGAGGTGAACCACCGCATCCGTGAGAACGCGCAGGTTGTCACCCGTTCCATGACCCCGGACGAAGCTGTAACCGAAGGGGCGACAGCCCTGTTCGGCGAAAAATACGGCGATGAAGTCCGCGTGGTGTCCATGGGGCCGGGCGATGACACGCGCAGCGCCTGGTCCATGGAACTGTGCGGTGGCACGCATGTCAGCCGCACGGGTGATATCGGGCAGTTCCGCATTGTTTCCGAAAGCGGGGTTTCGGCCGGGGTGCGCCGGATCGAGGCCGTGGCCGGCAAGGCGGCGGAAACCCTGACCGCCACCAACGAACAGCGTCTGGCCCAGATGGCCGCCATGATGAAGGTGGGCACGGCCGAAGCGCCGGAACGGCTTGCCAGCCTGCTGGACGAACGCCGCGCCATGGAACGCCAGATCGCCAACCTGCAACGCCAGTTGGCCACCGGCACCGTAGCCGCCGCCGGGGTGGAGGAAATTGGCGCCATACGGCTTGCAACCCGCAATGTGGGCGAAACTCCGCCGCGTGAACTGAAAGGTCTGGCCGAGACCATTCTCAAGCAGGGCAATGCGGATGTGGTGGTGCTGATCTCAACCGCCGAAGGCAAGGGCAGCGTTGTCGCGGCCGTAGCCCCGGCACTTGCCGGCAAAGCCGATGCCGTAGCCCTGGTCCGCGCAGCCAGCGTGGCCATGGGCGGCAAGGGTGGTGGTGGCCGACCGGACATGGCCCAGGCGGGCGGGCCGGACGGCCAGGCCGCCGACGCCGCTTTTGCCGCCGTGCGCGACACGCTGAAGGACCTGGCCTGACCGACAGGCAAGGCTGCGGGGAACCCTGCCGTTCCCCGCAGCCTTTTGTGCTTCATTCAGGCTTTTTTGCCATTCAGGGCCTTCGGGCAAGGATTGAACCATGTCTCTGCTACAGTCTCTCAAACTTGTCGTCGCGCGCCCGCACCCGGAAGCCCGGCCTTTTCTGCTGGCATCCGCCGCATCCGCCGTTGTCACGTACTGGGCGGGGCGCAAGCTGCGCTGCCCCATGCTGCGCAGGGCCGGCCATGCCAGCATGGGCTTTTTCGGATTCTGCCTGTATTTCTTCCGCGACCCGGAACGGGTTACCCCCGCGCGGGCCGATATTGCCGTAGCCCCGGCCGACGGACATATCGTCTCGGTTGAAAAAATAGCACCGCCCAAGGAACTGAACATGGGCACAACGCCTGTGTGGCGTATTGCCACGTTCCTTTCCGTGCTGGACGTACATGTCAACCGCATGCCCGCCGCGGGCACGGTCACGGCCATTGCCTACCACCCTGGCCTGTTCCTGAACGCCAGTCTGGACAAGGCGTCCGAGCAGAACGAACGCAATGCGCTCAGCCTGACCCTACCCGATGGCCGCATGATGGCCGTTGTCCAGATCGCCGGTCTGGTTGCACGTCGTATCGTGTGTTCCGTGACCGAAGGCATGAAGGTGGAAACGGGTGAACGCTTC
Source organism: Acetobacter sp. (assembly GCF_047723915.1). Lineage (GTDB taxonomy): Bacteria > Pseudomonadota > Alphaproteobacteria > Acetobacterales > Acetobacteraceae > Acetobacter. The sequence continues at coordinate 177,178 of NZ_JBDOBQ010000003.1, forward strand.
GGCCTGATCCGCTTCGGGTCGCGCACCGACCTGTATCTGCCCCCGGGGGTTGAACCGCTGGTAAGCGTCGGGCAGACCATGGTCGGCGGCGAAACCGTTATGGCACGGCTGTAAAAACCGCCGTGTCCCTTCCCACCCCGGCCTTGCCG
>NZ_JBDOBQ010000004.1:0-55826 GCF_047723915.1 Acetobacter sp.
TTTCAGCGCCTCGGTGAAGCAGCTTCTATACCCACCAACACCAAACCGTCAACACGCTAAAATTCATTAAATTCATTTTTTTTCGCCTTCGAAAAAAAACAGCCTACTCTTCTGCCGCTCACGACGTCAGCAACACGCCTTCGGACACGCCTTGCCGCAAGACTTGACGCGGTTCCCCGGAATACGATCTTACTCGAAGACGGGCAGAGCAGAAGCAACGCCCCGCATCTGAAGTTTATGGAACACCGTTTGACCAGCCGTGGTCTCACGTCGCGATAGATTTAAGGATGTCATTCCGCCAATGCGCATTCCATCCCTGCACATCGCCAGTAGGCACCACAGAGGCTACCCCCGGCCAAGGGTTATGGACGCAGTAGGCGGGCATCATACATATGTGGCCCTGACATATTCCTGGCGAACGCATGAGAGGCTCGTGCGTTTATGGGCTTCATATACCAAGGAATCGACGACACGCTTCGTTGCTCCATTGGCTCTTGAGCTGCTGCGCTATCGAAGCGCATGTGATGAACGGCCTGTTTTGGGCCCGTTGTCGCAATCCGCCTTTAACAAAAATTATTTCTCGACGTTTCAGCTCACTCCGGCGCCCGGCCCGAGACGGTTTGGTCCGTATCAACAGCCCCTGCCCCCGAAGCACACGTTACTGCGCCCTCCCCTCTTCGAGAATGGTGGTGGCGAGACCGTCCGATCTGGCCTGAATTTTGAAGACAGCCTTATTTTCAGCCACCTCTCCAGGCCACGTGATCTGCGGCGACACTCTGCCCCGACCCGGATCAGGAACGTCGTTCCTACGGCAAATGCCGGAGCGTCGATCAGGGTTCGGCCCTGTTCTTTTTCGAACGCAAATACTGCCAAATCGACGTATCGGGAGCCCCCTCAGTCCTTGCGATCAGCCCCGGAACATGGGCTTGTTGACCTGCCTGCCTATGGCCTCAACCGGGGTCTCCCGACGCATGACGCTTTCATAAATCCGCAAAAAGACTATATACGCGGCAGGTTCGACCTGACAGGAGGCGAACCTGCCGCGCCACGGGGCGCCGACGCGATTGTTGATTTTCTTCGAATGGCCAGTTGATGAACATAATGAACTCTGTCCCTGCACCCACCCTGGAAGAGACGCTTCAGCCGGTTTCGACCGCGTCTGGGCAACCGCGCCGTTACGGAAATTTTGCGACATTCTCCGATGCGCTCGATTATGCGGCGCAAGGCGATGCAGGCATCAACATCTATTCCGGCAAGGGCGTGCTGCTTGAGGCGTTGCCTTACCGCGTTCTGCGGGATCAGGCCGTGGAAACTGGCCGGCGCCTGATTGGCATGGGCCTGCAACCCGGCGACCGCGTGGCTATTATCGCCGAGAGCGATGGCGACTTCGCACGGATTTTCTTTGGCTGCCAGTATGCCGGCCTCATCGCGGCCCCCCTGCCCCTGCCCGTAGCCTTTGGCGGCAAAGAGGCCTATCTGGCCACGTTGCGCGGCATGATCAAAAGCTCCCAGTCCAGCGCGGTGGTCATTCCCGGCATTATCGAAGGGTGGACCGACGAGATCGTGGCCGGGCTGGGACTTGTATTCGCCGGCTCCCCCGCAGACCTGATGGCCCGCCCTGTGCCGGATGTCGCGCTGCCCGCAGTCAAGCCGGATGCCCTGTCCTACCTCCAGTTCTCCTCGGGCAGCACGCGCTTTCCCATGGGGGTTTGCGTCAGCCATCGTTCGGGCATGGCCAATGTTTCCGCCATTGCACGCGACGGCTTGCAGGTGCGTGAAACCGGAGACCGTTGCGTGTCCTGGCTGCCGCTTTACCACGACATGGGGCTGGTCGGTTTTTTCCTGACCCCCATGACATGCCAGTTGACGGTGGACCTTCTGCCTACCCGCGAATTCGCACGGCGCCCGCATGTATGGCTCGACCTGATAAACCGCAATCGTGGGACGATCGCCTACAGCCCTTCGTTCGGGTATGAACTCTGCGCCCGCCGCCCGGCCTCGGCCGATCTGGATCTGTCCTGCTGGCGTGTCGCGGGGATTGGGGGCGACATGATCCGCGCGCATATTCTTCAGGAATTTGCTGATCGTTATGCCCCTGTCGGTTTCGACCCCAGAGCATTTGTCGCGAGCTACGGCATGGCCGAAGCGACGCTGGCCATCAGCTTCGTGCCTTTGAATAGCGGTATCCAGACCGATACGGTCGACCTGCCCTATCTTGAAAGCAATGCCGTGGCCCGGCCACCCGCCACGCCAGAAACCCCCAGCCGCACGTTCGTCGTATGCGGCAAGGTACTGCCCGACCATGAACTGGAAGTGCGTGACGCTGGTGGGCGTGTACTGGGCGACCGGCAGGTCGGCACGATCTATGCGCGCGGTCCAAGCCTGATGACGGGCTACTTCCGCATGGAAGACGAAACGAACAAGGTTCTCGACAACGACCTCTGGCTGAACACCGGCGACCTTGGATATATGCTTGACGGCCAGATTGTCGTGACAGGTCGCGCCAAGGATCTGATTATCATCAACGGTCGCAACATCTGGCCCCAGGATCTGGAATGGTCAGCCGAAACGCACATACCCACGCTGCGTAGTCGCGATGTCGCTGTTTTTTCTCTGGAAAAAGGCGATCATGAGGAAATTGTGGCCCTGATCCAGTGCCGCACCTCCGACCCGTCGGCCAGGGAAGCTCTCTGCTCCGATGCTGCCAGTCTGTTCCGCCGCCTGCATGGGGTGGACGTGTCCGTCGTGCTGGTGCCGCCGCATGCCCTGCCCCAGACATCATCCGGCAAATTGACACGCGCCAAAGCCCGCAACATGTATCTGAGCGGCGCTTTCATGCAGCAACCCCAGGTCGCCTGAGCGTTCCGATATTTCTATGCGCCCATGAGAGAAAGACTGGTCAAACCGGCTTTTTTCTCTCATAAGGCGCCACTACGGGCTAAAGCTCGGTTATGAGCCTTACAGAATTAAAAGGATCTTACATGAGCGAAACCGTTGAAAGCGTTTCCGCGCTGATCATCCAGAAGCTGCTTGCCAACCCGAAGGTGCCCCGCGACATCGACGGCAACTGCAAGATCATGGAAGACCTTGCCTTCGACTCTCTGGCGGTGATGAACTTTGTCATGGAGGTGGAAGACAGCCTCGATGTTTCAGTCCCGCTCGACAAACTGGCCGATATTCGCTCGATCAACGATCTGGCTGCCTGCATTGTCGATCTGAAGAACAAAGGGTAAACGGGGAATGACGTCACTGTTTGCCAAATATCAGGGTCTTGCAAGCGCGCTGGGCGCGGTTGTTGCTGCTGGCGGACGTAACCCCTTTGCTGTCGTTATCGAAAAGCCCGTCTCATCGACGGTCGGCATCATAGAAGGCCGACGCACCCTGCTGTTCGGCACCAACAACTATCTGGGGTTGAGCCAGTCCCGACGCGCCATAAAGGCCGCACAGGACGCGGCCGAGGCCTGTGGCGTCGGCACGACCGGTTCGCGCATTGCCAACGGAACACAGTCCCTTCATCGCCAGTTGGAACACAAGATCGCAGCGTTCTTCAAACGACGCGACGCCATTGTCTTTTCCACAGGCTACCAAGCCAATCTGGGCATGATCTCGGCCCTGGCGGGCAAGGACGACTACCTGCTTCTGGACGCGGACAGTCATGCCAGTATCTATGACGGCAGCCGCCTGAGCAGCGCACAAGTCATTCGTTTCCGCCATAACGACCCGGATGACCTGTACAAGCGCATCAAACGGCTTGATGCCCCGGACAGCGCCAAGCTTGTCGTGGTTGAAGGCATTTATTCCATGACCGGCAATGTCGCCCCGGTGAAGGAGTTTGCCGCCGTCAAAAAAGAAACCGGTGCGTACCTGCTTGTGGACGAAGCCCATTCCTTCGGCGTACTGGGGGAACACGGGCGCGGCGCGGCCGAGGCCGACGGGGTTGAGGCCGATGTGGATTTTGTGGTTGGCACATTCTCCAAAAGCCTTGGCACAGTAGGCGGCTACTGTGTGTCCGACCACCCTGAACTCGAACTCGTCCGGCTGAACTGCCGTCCCTACATGTTCACCGCCTCCCTCCCGCCTGAAATCATTGCGGCAACTGCGGCGGCCCTCGAAGACATGCAGGAACACCCGGAACTGCGCCTGCGCCTGATGGACAATGCAGCCAGGCTGCATGCGGGCTTCGTGCGGATCGGGCTGAATGCCAGCAAACAGGTCAGCCCGGTTATTGCCGTGACTCTGGAAACTGTGGAGGAAGCCATTCCCATGTGGAACCGGCTTCTGGAACTTGGGGTTTACGTCAATCTCAGCCTGCCCCCGGCCACACCAGATTCCCGCCCGCTGCTTCGCTGCTCGGTCATGGCGACACATACACCCGAGCAGATTGACGACGCGATTGAGATTTTCCGGCAGGCTGCGGCTGAAACCGGAGTTTCCATCGTTCAGGCGCCCGTTACCGCGTCCTAACGCCGCGTAAATGCTCCGCGCCGCCAGAGTGACCAGAACACGGGCGGCGCGGCCAGCAGCGGATGTTTTTCGACAAACGGCGTTATAGGAATTTCGATGCCGCTATGGCGGCGCAGCTTCCATGCCACATAACGTGCAGCCCCCGTAAACGTATAGGCCGCCTTGACAAGCCGCATGATGTTCAGCGGTCGGCCCAAACCTGCACGGACCGCCCACTGCCGCGCCGCGCGCTGCCTGCGCGCCACAGGCAGGCCCGGGCTGATGACGGTCCCGTTCCAGACAGGAGACAGACCCGCCATAATCCAGCAGGGTTCAAGAGCCTGTTCGTACCAGTCCGGGCAGGCGTCAACCAGGCTTTTGGGGCGTTTACCGCTTTCCACACGCAGTTCAGCCCCATAGGTCCGACTGTAGAGTGCATCCCAGAACACACGGGCTGGTGCGGATTCAGGGCCAAGCATGGCAGCCCAGCGCGCGGCTGTAACCAGAGCGCGCATAATGCAGCATTGGAGCGCATGAGCGGCCCCGCTGTCGCGCACCCATACCAGGCGGGAAGGCTGGGAAAAGCGTGCCCATATAGTGGTATCCAGTGTCGCAAAGCCCGTCAGGGCGCGAAACTGCTCAAGCGAGAGAATGGCAACCTTGGCGCGCATACGGCGCCCGGCCACGCTTTGTTCGTGATATTCCACATTGGGGGGCAGGATGGCATTGCCCAGGCGTGCCAGAAACGGGCGCGGCCAGTCCGACTGGCGTTCGACAATAATGTAGAAATCAAGCAGCGTGTCATCATCAATGCCGCCCCGCAGACCTGAACCATAGAACAGCACACCCAGCGGCGTTGCTCCTTCGATAATCTGCGCGACAAAATCGGCAACCCCCGGCGGCAACGGCGCTGTCAATTCCCGTTCCGTCAGTGTGGCAAGCTGGCGTTGTGCCTCCATGCGGGAGATGCCTGGGGTATCGGGCACCGGGACACTCATGCCTGAAGAAACGACACAGGCGGCCCGGCGCTGATGGTGATACGGCCATCGACCCCGGGGGACAGTACCTCTCCATCCAGCACGAAAGGCTGACCGGTCTGCAGCACCAGCGTATCGGCACGGCCACTGGCATAGCTGTCGGAGCGCTTCAGCCATGCGGGCGCATGCCCGCGCAGCAAGTTCCAGGCAGCGGGAAACAGCCGTTTGGGCATGGCCGCGACGTCGAGATAGCTCACACCCTTCCCGGCCTGATCCGCTTCGGTCCAGAAAGGCCACGCACCATAGGGAAGGCGTTGCAGGCTGGTGCAGAGCAGCATGAAATGCTCCTTGCCGGGCATGTCCTGCCCATCGATCGCCAGGTCCGCTGTAACGCCGGCAAGCCAGCTCCGCCGCTGCGCGGGAGAAACCAGTTGGGCAAAACTCAGCACCAGTGTGACCAGAACGGCCATGTCATGCGACCAGTTATGCAGAACACCCGGCTGGTGCGCGATTTCTATACCCCGGGCAAAAGCCCCCATACCGCCGAAAAAGCCAAGAATATCCTCGCCTTCATACCCCATGCGCGACACAACCAGCGGCCTGCGACGACGGAGACCGACCGACGCCTGACCATTGGCCAGACGGTCCTGCAGAAGGCGTAAGGCCTCTGGCCCGCGCAGACCGAAACCCACATCCGCGGCGATCAGGTTCGTGTTGCCCGACGCCAGAACTGCCAGGGCAGGCCAGCTTTCATGCGGCCAGGACGAGGCGTAAAGCGCGCTCAGCACGCTGCCGACCGTCCCATCCCCCCCATCCACCACGATACAGGCTGGCGGGACGCGGGACAGGCTTTCTATGACCCGTCGCAATTCGGCATGTGATCGGGGGGCATGACACATGCCGGACGGCATGGCGCGCACAACCGCCTGATACTGCCGGTCGACCTTGAGATTCCGCCGACTGCGCGGGTTATAGATAAGGGCAAAATGTTCCGGCACTCAGTATCTCTTGCTAGCAAAATCACACGACCCAAGGGTTTTTGCTCTGCCCTGGTCATGGTGGTATACTGATAGTTAATATCATTGTCACATGCCGTATCCGCTCGGCAACCATGGTGGGAGTTCTCCTTGTCGTTGCCCTGTGTTCGGATCGCCCATTTTTCGGACCCGCACCTGCCCCTGGCAGCCCTTCCCACGTGGCGGGAACTGGGTTTTAAACGTATTCTGAGTCTGCTCTCATGGGGGACAAGGCGCCGCAGGCTGCACCGCTGGGCGCCGCTCGATGCGGTCATGCGCGATATTGCCCAGGCCCGGCCGGATCTGGCGGCCTTGACCGGAGACCTGACCAATCTCGGCCTGCTGGCGGAATTCCGGCAGGCCCGGCAGTGGCTGAACAGACAGACTTTGCCACCGACCCTGCTTGTCCCCGGCAATCATGAGGCTCTGGTGCGAGAAAACAGCGCCGCCAAGCAGGCATTATGGGCGCCGTGGCTGCATCCACACCCCCGGTACCCCTCTCTTTCCCTGCTTGAGCGGAACGGTGTAGCGCTGATCGGGGTCAACACCGCACGCCCATCCCTGCCGTTTATGGCAACGGGCAGCGTGGGAGAGGCACAAGCCGCACAACTGGCGGACTGCCTGCGCCAGACCCGCGCCGCAGGATTATGCCGCGTCGTTCTCCTGCATCACCCCCCGGTGGCGGGGCTTGTCAGCAAACGGAAAGGCCTGACCGACCTGAACGCTTTCCAGGCCGTTCTGTGCGAACAGGGGGCGGAACTGGTGCTGCATGGCCATTCCCACCGGGCGACATTCACCCGGCTTGCAGGTTCGGGAATTCATGTGCTGGGCACGACCTCGGCCTCCCACACGCCCGACACCCTGCAGACCGCCGCTGGCTGGAACCATATCACCATTACCGCGCAGGCGGATAAATGGGCCATAGCCATACAAAGACGCGCCCTGACCCCCACCGGGACCATGACAGACTGTGCAGAGCACCATGCCTTTACCGCGGATCGCTTTTTGCCGCTGACCGCGCTATAACCCGCCCCATGCCGAAAAAGCTTTTTCCGCACCGGTTAAGCAAGGCATTTGCTCCCGGCACACTCGACAGATACCTGCTGGCACAATTGCTGCCGCCGTTTTTGATCGCCCTGTCGGTGGTCATGATCGCGCTGCTGCTCGAACGCCTGCTGGTCCTGCTCAACCTGCTTGCGGCGGGCAACAGCCATCTGGGGGTCTTTCTCGAGCTTGTAGCGACGCTTATGCCGCACTATCTCGGCCTGGCCATTCCCGCGGCCTTATGCGTGTCGGTCTTTTCGGTCATCCGTCGCATGAGCCAGAATGAGGAAATCGATGCGGTCAACAGTATCGGCATTTCCCTTCCACGGATCATCCGCCCGTACATGCAACTTGGCGCGGCGCTGGGACTGATTTCATTCTTTTTATACGGCTTTCTGCAACCCCATGCCCGATACGAATTCCGGGCGGTATTCTATTTCGCCAGCCATACCGGCTGGACCCCACGATTGCAGTCACGCATGTTCGCCAGCCCGTCCTCCGACCTGACCATCACGGCCGATCGGGTGACACAGGGCGGATCCGAGCTGGACAATGTTTTTATCCGCGATCTGACCGATCACTACGAACGTGATATTACCGCCCGCCACGGACATATCCGCATGGCGCCGGATGGCGGTACGGTCCAGATCGACCTTGAACATGGCACCATTATCACTGACCGCCCGCAGGATGCGCCCTCGATCACCACGTTCGAGCATTCGACCCGCTTTCTGACCCATGCATCCGACATTTCCCCGTTCCGCCAACGGGGGGATGACGAACGTGAACTGACGTCCCCCGAGCTTGTGTCGCGCATCATCGCGCATAATCCCGCCATTTCGCGCCCCCATATGCGTTCGGAAGTGCATTTTCGTCTCGCCCGTAGTCTCACCGTCCCTTTCATTCCCATGCTGGCCGCAGCCCTTGCGATCGCGCGCAAACGCCAGCGCGGCAATATCGGCCTGCCTCTGGCGTTCCTCATCATGGTAGGGTTCGACCACATCCTGCAATTCGGCCACAGCCTTGTCGCAACGCAGAAAGCCTCCGTGCTGGCCATTTGGGCGCCGGCACTCATTTTCATCCTGATCTGTTCAACACTCCTGCTCTATCAGGCGGGTTCGCTTTCCACGATCCGCGCGCGCCTGCGCCGCCAGCCCACACCAAAGCCAGCCTGATGCAAGCGCCCCCTTCCCCACCGACATCCCCTGCGGACAGATTACCCCCCATGTCCCGCCACGTTTTGCTGCGCTATCTTTCGGGCACGTTGTTCATGCGTGTCCTGTTCTGCTGCGTGGTGCTGGTGGGTCTGCTGGAAATTCTGGCCCTGCTGGAACAGACAACCCCCATCCTGCAACGTCATCTGGGTGTGCGGGGTATTCTGTCCTATGCGGCCATGCGACTGCCTTTTCTGCTTGCAGGGGCACTCCCGCTCAGCCTCCTGATCGGCGCGCTGGTCATGCTGACGCAACTGACGCTCAGCAGTGAAGTCGCCATTCTGCGCGCCTGTGGCCTGTCCACATTCGGGATGTATGCGCGCCTTGTTCCCGCAACGCTGCTCATCGGGCTGCTCGGCGTTGTCATGGATGACCAGATCACCCCCAGATCGGAACAGGCTCTGGCCGCGTGGTGGAACAGGACAGACCCCCAGCCCGAGCAGGGGCGCCCTTTCTGGTTCCGCGACAATGGCCGGTTGCTTAGGGTGGGTTACGTCTCTGACGGTGGCAATATCCTTACGCGCGTAGACATATACACGCGCGGGCCAGATGGCCTGCTCACCCAGGCCCGCCACGCCCGGCAGGCGCATTATACCGGCACGCAGGGCTGGACATTGTACGATGTAAACGGCGTGGACGTTCAGGACTCCAAGGCCGCGCGCCCCGCCCCGCAGGCAGAATGCCCCTGGTCAACAGACCTGCGGCCGGCCGATTTCATTCGCCTGGCAGCAGATGCCCCACCTCTTTCCACAACAACCATCCTTGGCATGCTGCGTGGCCACCTGCCCGCCGATTCCACCCCCGCCTATTTACGGGCGGGACTGCTCGAACGCTTCCTGCGCCCGCTATCCCTGCTGGTATTGCTCTTGCTTGCCATGCCCGTGATCTATATCCCTCCCCGGACAGGCACACGCAGTTGGCTGCCAGTCTGGTGCCTGGGGGCCGGGCTGCTGTTCATTGTCGTTCAGGGGCTCTTGCGCGCCATGGGCAATGCCGAACTTTTGCCACCCGCAGTTGCGACAGTTCCTGGACTGATTATTTTCACGCTGGGTGGACTGAGCGTACTCATTAGGAGTGAAACACGATGAGTGGCACGTTAAACAACCCGTCGCTCAAGACTGGCCGCAGTTTTGACCTGGGTAAAATGAACCTTCGGCAGCTCTGGGTCGCATACCTGACCTATCCGACGATTCTCCTTTATTTTGCGCTCATACTCGCCAGTCTTGTCACGACCTGCCTACACTTTGCCGGGTGGGGGCCTACCCTGCTGGCGGCAGTGGCCGTGGTTCTGGTCTATCCTGTGGCGTGGTATCTGCTGCACCGCTACGTGCTGCACGGGCATGTGCTGTACAAAAACCGCTGGACCGCCAGCCTGTGGAAACGCATCCACTTCGACCACCATCAGGACCCGCATCTGCTGGACGTGCTGTTCGGAGCACCTGTTACGACACTGCCGACCATTATTCTTATCACGGGTCCGATCGGGTATCTGATCGGTGGCGTGGGTGCTGCTGCCGCCGCAATCGGCACCGGTATCACCATTACCTGTATCTATGAGTTTTTTCACTGCATCCAGCACCTGAACTACAAACCCCGTTCAGCCTGGATTCAGCGCATGAAAGCCCGCCACGTCCTGCACCACTTCCATGATGAAGACGGAAACTTCGGCATTACCAGTTTTGTGGTCGACCGTCTTTTCGGGTCCTACTACGCAGACGCCAAGGCCCGGCGGCGTAGCCCCACCGTGTTCAATCTGGGGTACGATATCAAGCAGGCGGCCCGCTACCCATGGGTGATGCAGCAGACAGGCTCCCCCCCGCGGGACAGGCCCGATGGCGCCCGCCCCGAAAGCAAACACGCCGCATGACCAGCCCCGCGCAGCCTGTAACAGCCCTGATCCTGGCTGGCAGCAGGCCCGGCAAGCCCGACCCGGTCGCGCTGGCGGGCAATGTTGCGCACAAGGCGCTGTTCCCCATCGGGGGCACCCCCATGCTGTCGCGTGTCATCACCGCACTGCAAGCAACACCCGCTATCGGGCAGATTGTCGTATGCACCAACACGCCCGACAGCCTTGCCGCTCTTTTGCCGCCCGATGTCGTCATGTTGCCCTCCAGCCCTGAAGGCCCGAGTGCAAGCGTTCTGGACGCTCTGGCGCAGTATGGCACGCCCCTGCTGGTCACCACAGCCGACAACGCGCTGCTGCAACCTGCCTGGATTGACGAATTTCTGAGCCTCATCCACCCCGACAGCGATCTGGCCGCCGCAGTCGCGACCGAGGAAACCGTACGGCGCGATGTTCCTAACACCCGGCGGACCTATATCCGCCTGGCCGACATGGCATTTTCGGGCTGCAACATGTTCCTGTTCAGAACTGCCGTGTCAGCAAAGATCGCCACCTTGTGGCGCGAGGTGGAAAAAAACCGCAAACACCCCCTGCGCATAGCCTGGACCCTTGGCCCCGTCATTCTGCTGCGAGCCCTCACAGGCCGCCTGACACGCAAAGCCCTGTACGCGCGCATCAATACCCTGACAGGCGCACGGGCTGAACTGGTCGCGTTATCTGACGGGCGTGCAGCTGTGGACGTGGACAAGCCCGCCGATATGATTCTGGCCGAAAAACTGGCCGCTGATTTGCCCCCTGTTCCATTCAAGCACGGTTGAGACAACAGGGAGCAACACACCCTGTCGCTCCGCGCCTGCATCCCTGAAAAGACGATCTACGGAATTTCTGTCGGAACGACGTAAAACAGGTGCTCCCAGCGCGGCAATATGCGGTCAGCGCCAAATTCGGCCGCACGTTGTAATGCCGCATGCGAATAAGCCTGCCTACGGACAGGGTCTGCAATCAGCGCCAGCAGGGCATCGGCAAGCCCCTGAATATCACCGGGCGTCACCAGCGTTCCAGACACACCATTGACAATCAGATCCTCCGGACCTGTCAGACAGGCAAAGGATACACAGGGCAACCCTGCCGAAATCGCTTCCTGCAGCACCATGGGCAATCCCTCGAACCGCGAGGAACAGCAATACAGAGCCGCCTTATCGAAACAGGCTGCAATATCGCAGCGCGCGGGCTCAAGCATCACGCGCGCACCCAGACCCGCGCCATCGATCTGGCGTATCAAGACGTCATGCTCCGGACCGTTCCCCACAATCCGCAGGTGCCATCCGTCAGCCAGAGGGGCTGCGCACACCTTCGCCCACGCCGCCAGCAACAGATCGAACCCTTTTTGCGGCACCAGGCGCCCCACCGCAAGAACCGTGCGCACAGCCGCATCCTCACGCGGGGCAGAGTGCGGCACAGGCGCAATATTGGGAATGCATGTCATCCTTGCGCGAGTAGGTGCGCCTGCCCGCCACAGCTCTATGTCACGCTCTGTCAATGTCACGATATCGCTGGCCTGACGCGCAACTACCTGACGGCCCCATCGCCGCTTGCGCTTACCCAGGTCGACGCTGAAATTGAAATGCTCCCAAAAAACGATGCGAACATCCAGCCCCAGCAAGGCGGGAACCGCGAACAGCGCAAGGCTGGAGCCAACCACAACCACAGTATCGAACCGGCCACGGCGCACGTGCCGACGAAACCGCAGCATAAGCCGCCATCCAGATAACGCCAGCGACACGGGCCGCTCGAACAGGGCCGCTCGACCGATCCGCTCATCCAGATGAAACGCCGGAACACCGCCACGCACCACCTCCAGAACCTCGAAATCGGCTCCATGGCCACGTTCAGCAAGACCGCTGAGCACACGACATACAGAACGCTCGGTCCCGGCACGCGCGACAATAGTATGAATCAGCAAACAGCAACGCATTGTGTGCTCTCTTTCACGGATTGCCTGTCATCGCACTCAAAAAAGGGCTGTCGATCCGGTGATCCATAATAACCAAGAAAACCCTGCAAGATCGTGTATCGTCGGCCAACAGCAGAAGACAATAATGACCCGGTTCGCACGAAACCATAATGAAGATATGCCCCCGCTCCGGCGTGACAGTCTGAGACAGGAATGGCTGGTATGGCCAAGAAACCGTTCCTGTTACATTCAGTCTTTCAGTTCAAAAATTTCCGTATCAGTTTTATGCCCGTGAAAAACAAATATCTTGCGATAAGATAAATCCAGTTTTTGATATAATATTTTTCGTATTTCCATATTTTCCCCTGACCATGCAGGACTTTTGCTTACGATATATCTCGGTCTTTTGAGGAATATTCTCTTTATCGCTTCACGAGGATCAAAGCCGGTCGCGTTGATCTCAACTTTTTCATTGAAATGACCGGGAAAAGGATGGTCCGTCACCCCACACCAGTGTGGTGTGTCATACAGTATCGGCGGCCCTTGATAAATAAACACGCAGCCTGCCGGATTTTTCATCGCATTTAGCATTGCACGATAGGTACGCAAGTTACCGTCCTGCAACTGATGGCGATACAGCCGGTTTTGACTTGCACAGACACCGACCAACACAAGGACTATGAGCCATATTCGTCCAGCATCATAACGCCACAACGGCGCTGACATGATGGCAAGCGGTGCATAGGCCGGAAGTGCATAATGATAATACCAGCCGCCCATGATAATGACACCGCCACATGCTGCAAAAACCCATATTGCAAGAAAAACGCCAGCACGATTGCGCGGAGCTAAAAGAATAAAGCGACTGGCAACACCCAAGCCGACAAGCAACGGTGCCGCGACCCTGAGCATTTTCATTTTCATTTGTGTCAAATCGCTGGGAGAGGGATGTCCCCGAAGAAAGATCGATACGATGTTAGCGAAAACCCATTGATGACCATATCCGATGACCTGATAAAAAACAGCGACAAGAACAGTGGGTAAAACAGCAGCACCGATCCAGCATGCGCAGTCTGCTGCAATTTGCAGAAATGTCCGTCCGTTTATATGGCTGCTCCAGATCAGGTATAGCCCCAAAGCCACCCCCTCAAACACCACCGTATATTTTATCTGAAGTGCAAGGCCAATCAGTGCCATGGCCTGGGTGCCAGTTGTGCGTAAAGACGTAGCGGGTTCCTTGGGCAGAACGATACGAAACAGTATAAGGGCCATCGCCCCTGTTACGGGAAGAGTATAAAAAACGGGGCTTTGCCCGCCTTCTCCACCAGAAAGATCCAGCCAAACAATATAAAGCATGGCGCTGACCATCGCCCCCGCACGCGGTGCAATGGTCAGCGCCATGCGAAAAAGGAGCCAGGCTGTACCCCATACGGACAGCACGGCACCCAACTGATAAGCAAGAACACGATACGTGCCAAAAAGATGAAAAAAAGCATATAACAGGAATAAACCGACAGGTTTCCTGTCCCAGAACTGTATGTAAGGCAAATCACCCTCAAGAACCTGCCCGCCACCAAACAGATAGAATTGCTCATCAATATGAACAAGCGGATTCCCGAATGTCTGCGCACGATTGATCACGCTCCAGACCAGCAGCAGGAGCGGCACAGCAGACTGAGAATATTTCCTGAAAAAATGAGAGTAAAATGCGGTCACGTTTTGCAGGGATGTTTTGGTGACAATGAAAGACATAAGATTCTCTGAATGACCAAGACCGGTGGCAATGCTTGCGCCATCTCGACTATCATATTTTACCGGCCACGACACATTTCAATAATTTTACACTTTAATACATATGAATACTTGACTGGATAATCGCTAAGGCTTTTACTTTTTGTGCCTGCGGAACGCCATCTGGATCAATAAAAGCCGCTCGCCTCTGAACACAAGACATGCTTACGCGTAAAGCCCTCAACCTTCGTCGATGAACTGCGCAGAAAGCTCGTAATTGCCTGAGCAGCTCTCTGGGAAGATGGTCTGTTGTCATCCACGCCGAATGTCTCCTTGCAGGCGTGCTCCTGAAGGTGAGCGAAACGGGTAGGATCGGCCATGGCTCTTTCCAGCGCCGCGGGCAGTTCGGCTATGCTGTCTATGACATCGCCCAGCAGCCAATGTGCATAATTGGGATTACCCCGCCAGGCTGCGTGGTGCGAGTTCAGGAAAATACAGGGTCGTGGGCGGTATATCCATTCATACACCTGGCTGCTTACATCGCCCAGATAGATATCGGCCGCCCGCGTGTAGGACATGTCGGTCGAGAGCGGGCTGCCCGTGTCGATCCGGATATGCGGCAGGCCAAAAAAACGCTGCGGTATCTTCCTGCGGAACCAGAGGCGACGGTGTTCGAGCGAGGCGTGCAGGCGGCGCTGGAACAACATGACATGTGGCGCGAAAATCAGATTGAACCGGTCCTGCTGCGCAAAATAATCGAGCACCTGCTCACCCATCGTACGCCAGGAGGACAACAGGGGGTCGAAATGTGGATTGTACAGGACTGTCGGCCGGTCGTTGTCGAAAATGCGGGGCACGTGATCGAGATCGACCGTATCGAACTTGGGGTAGCCGACAATTTTGCAGTTCTCTGCCGTAACCAGTCCGCTGCGCAGCATTCTGTCACGCACCTTGTTGCCCGACAGCAGAACAAAATCGAACAGGCGCGTCACCCCGCGAAACCCGATGGACCTGTCACCCGCGCCATGCGGCAGGTAGATCAGTTTAAGGCCGTTCAGGCCATAGCGGCTTTTGAGCAGTGTGGAGGTCGTTTCAGGAACAACCAGCGCATCGAACCCGGCAAACAGCGATAAATTCTGCCGCAATATACCCAGGCGCCGGAACGGAATGACACCCCCCGTCAGACTGTTGGCGATATTGGCCAGCCGGGAAGTCGTCAGTTGCACGAACCGCACGGGCAAGCCTGCGGGAACAAGGGCCCGCACCCTGCGCTCCTGCTCCGGACTGGAACATAGAATGGAGACATCGACCCCCTCCGCCGCCAGTTCAGCAGCGATCGGCGCCGTATGCGCGATCTGGTGCAACATATCATGGTTGAAAAGAAAGCCGATTTTCATGCGCGCAAAAAATCCTGGATGGCACAGGCCCCGCGCAATGCGGCCCCTGGCGTCGTATCCCCCAGTGACCGGGCGGCCATGTCCTCCTGTCGCGCACGATACAGCCCGTGCCGTGCCGGTGCGGCCTGGATCGCCGCAGTCAGGTCACGCGGGTCATCGATGACATCGCCCAGATGCCAGTGAGCAAAATCCGGGTTGTCTCGCCAGTCGATGTTGTGGGCGTTCAGAAACACACAGGGCCTTGGCTTTACAAGAAATTCGTACACCTGGCTGCTGACGTCCCCCACATAAATGTCAGAAGCCATCGTATATGTCATGTCGACGCATGCGTCCGATCCAGGATCGATCCGAATTGTGGCATTACTGCGTCCAAGCCAGCGATCCCGCACCGATTGCGCACGCCGACGGAACATTTTTGTATGGGGCGCCACAATAAGGTTGAACGCATCCTGGCTGGAAAACTGTTCGAGCATGGGCTCGATAAAGCGCGACCATGAGGACAGGCCCCGTGCCTTGTGGGCATTATACAGGACCGTAGGGCGCTTTTGCGCAAAAAGAGGCTGACCGGCATGCCGCAGCGTTGCGCAGGTTTCCAGTTTTACCGCACCGATGACCGAATGATTGTCCGCGCGTATCAGACCTTCATCCAGCATTCTTCGGGCTGATTTCTCGCCCGGCAGCAGAACATGGTCGAAAGCCCGAACCTCCCTTGTAAAACCGCGTGCGCGGTCGCCACACCCGTGCGGAAGGTAGATCAGGCGCGGATGCGAAATTCCAAGCCGCCGTGCCGACGCCACCGTGTCCTCCACCGTCACGATCGCATCGTAACGGTTGAGTTCCCGCGCGTTGTCACGCATGACAAGGTCCTTGAACATGCCCAGCAGCCGGATCGACTGCATGGCAGCGGTCGGCAGCGAGCGGCGCAGCGCATGATAGTCGGTTTCAGGCGCCCCGAAAGCGTTGCGAACGCGTTCGAGGTGATGGGGCGTTTCGGGGTCGTTGTAAAAACTTGTTACATTTATTGTATCGCACTTCGCCAATTCCAAAGCGATTGCGGCCGAATGGTAGCACTGGTAAGATTCAGCAATGTATAGAAATGCAACATTCATCGTGGATACCCGTATAATTTTATTGTGTCTGACGGGCAAGTCTTGGTGACAGCCGTGCCGCGTGAGGACGGATTGCTCAGACGGACCCTGCTGAACCTGGGCTGGCTTCTGGCTGGCAAGGGAGTTGGTGCGGTTCTGAGCCTGATCTATCTGGGGCTGGCCGTGCGGACATTGAAAAGCCACGGCTTCGGTCAGTTCACCCTTGTTTTCGGCACCGCCCAGGCCATTGCCGCGGTTGTCAGCTTTCAGACCTGGCAGATCATCATCCGCTATGGGGTCAACCATGTTGCAACCCACAACAAAGGCGCGCTGGCCCGGCTGGCGGGCTTCTGCATCGGGCTGGATGTCGGCGGGGCAGTGGCGGGGTGTTTTGTCGCCTGGGGTGGGGTCACGCTGCTGGCGCCGTTGCTGGGCTGGCCGGATGGGCTGTCGCATGCTGCACTGGCCTTCTGCTTTGTCATGCTGCTGTCCGTACGGTCCACCGCCGTAGGGCTGCTGCGCCTGCATGACCGCTTTGGCGTAGGAGCCATGGCCGACGCGGTCACCCCCATTGCACGGTTTATCGGGGCTCTTGCCGCAGTCATGTGGGATCGCACCGTAACGGGCTTTCTGCTCGCATGGGCGGTCGCAGACATCATTACCGCGATTGCATACTGGACCTGCACTGTCCGGGTCATGCCGCGCGCACTCCCTTGGGCCGAACTGCGACAGGGCTGGCGCGCACCATTGGAAAATCCCGGTATCTGGCGTTTTGCGTGGCTGACCAACCTGAACTCGATCATTGGCACCGGGTGCAACAACATGGTGGTGATTGTGGTGGGCATTGCCACAGGGGCCGCCGATGCCGGGCATTACCGCCTGGCCTACCAGCTCAGCCAGGCTCTGGTACGTGTCTCGGAAATGTTTTCGCGCGCGGTCCTCCCTGAACTGGCACGTGCACATGCCAGTCAGGCGCTGGACAGTATCCGCATGCTGCTGCGCAAATCCACCGGACTGGCTATTGGGGCAACCCTCGTGCTGGCGCTGGCGCTGGCCGCGTTTGGCCGGCCTGTTCTGCAACTGGTGGCCGGGCATGCCTCCCTGGTGGCGTTCCCGCTCCTTGTCGCTCTTGGCATTGCCGCGTCGCTGGATCTGATCGGCGTCAGCTTCGAACCCGCACTGATTGCGACAGGCCATGCGGGACAGGCGCTGAAAGTGCGCGTCGCGCGGACATGCGTGCTGTTTGCCGCCCTGGCCCTGCTTATACCGCATGCTGGCATAAAAGGGGCCGCGTGGAGCATGCTGATCTCATCCGCCGTGGGTCTGGCATTGTCCGGCATGACCGTGTGGCGTGCCGTCGCCACCAGCAAACATGCGGCTATCCCGCCATCGGGTGCCGCGTCGTCCCCCACCGATCCGGCCTGACGGCAACGCCACAAGCAGGCATCGAGGGGATGGAATATCCCCTCCGCTCTGCAAGACAGCCTCGCGCAGTCAGGGGATCTATCGCGGCACAGCGCCGGGCAGAAGCGCATCGAGCATCGCTGGCACCTCGGCCATGCTCTGTGCCAGCGCCACCGGGCAAGACAGGTCCTGTGCAGGTGCCGCCCCTCCATACCCCCAGGCGGCAAACACAAACGAACACCCGGCCCCCTGCGCCGCCAGCCAGTCGGGGGGCATGTCACCAACCATGACACTGCGCGCTGCCTGCCCACCCGCCTGGGCAATCGTACCCAGGAGATGAGCAGGATCAGGCTTGCGCGCCGTAAAACTGTCACCACCCCCCACGGCGGAAAACAGCGCCGCCACCCCCAACGCATCCAGTATGGCGCGCGCCGCGCGTTCGGGCTTGTTGGTGCAGACCGCAAGCCCCCACCCCTGGGCACGCAAAATATGCAGGGCCTCCTCCGTGCCGGGAAAAAGACGCGACAGCCGGGCCGCACGCGGCGTGTAACACGCCATGAAACGTTCTGCGGCGTCAGTCGATTCGGGCAATGGAGCCACAGGCGCGCCGGGCTGGCCCGCAAGTTTGCGCGCCACCAGCGCCAAGGCGCGTGTCACAAGCACCTGCACGCCCTGACCGATCATGCCCCGCACCTCGGCGTCCGAAACAGGGGGGAGCCCATACGACACCAGCATTTCCCGGCAGCTTTCCGCCAGATCGGGCAGGGAATCCAGCAAGGTGCCATCCATGTCGAAAACAGCGAGCCTGCGGGCTGTCATATCGTGCCTGCCTCCATGAAAAGGATTGGAAATTTTATGATATGACATGCCAGCCAATGCCCCGCGAGACGTTTGACACCTGCCTGTGGTTGGCTTACCGCATCTGACATGACGTCACTTCCCTCTTCGCGTCCGGCAACAGCGGTTCTTCTGGCCGCGGGGCTGGGCACCCGCATGAAATCCTCCCGCCCCAAAGCCATGCAGACACTGGCTGGCCAGCCCATGCTGGCGCACCTGATCGCCAGTGCGGCGGAGGTGTTCGACCGGCTTGTGATTGTCGTGGGGCCCGACATGGAGGATGTCTCCGCACTGGCAGCCCCCTTCCCTGTCGTTGTCCAGCACGAACGCCTTGGCACCGCCCATGCCGCCCTGCAGGCCGAACCCTGGTTTGGCGACGGCGATGTGGCCGTGCTCTATGCCGACAACCCGCTGATTTCGGCCCAGACCCTGTCCGCGCTGCTGGCCGAGCGGCGCAAGCCCGGCGTGGGGCTCGCCCTTCTGGCCATGCGTCCGGCCGACCCGGCCCGTTACGGCCGCGTCATGACCCAGGGTGAAGACGTGACCCATATTGTCGAATGGGCCGACGCAACACCGGACGAGCGCGCGACCGATCTGTGCAACGCGGGCGTTCTGTGTGCCGGTGCGGCTGATTTCCGCGCATGGCTGCACCGTGTGGGGAATGACAACGCCAAGGCTGAATTCTACCTGACGGATGTTGTCAGCCTGGCCGTGGCCGACGGTGCGCGCGTGCGTGCGGTCGAAGCCGCCGAAGACGAACTGCGCGGCGTGAACTCCCGTGCCGAACTGGCACAGGCCGAACAGTGCCTGCAGGAACGCCTGCGCCAGAGAGCCATGGACAACGGCGTAACGCTCGTTGCCCCGCAAACGGTCTTTTTCAGCGCGGATACGGTTCTCGCCGCTGACGTGCTGGTTGAACCCAACGTGGTGTTCGGCCCCGGTGTCGTGGTGCATGAAAACGTGGTGATCCGCGCCTTCAGCCACCTTGAAGGATGCGAGGTGCATGCAGGCGCCGTCATTGGGCCCTATGCCCGCCTGCGCCCCGAAACCAGTATTGGCGCGGGAGCGCGTATCGGCAATTTTGTCGAGGTCAAGAGTGCAACCCTGGGTGAAGGCACCAAGGTCAACCACCTGACCTACCTGGGCAATGCCCGGATCGGGGCGCATACCAATATCGGTGCCGGCACCATTCTGTGCAATTACGACGGCGTGTTCAAACACACGACGACAATCGGCAACAATGTGTTCGTGGGGTCTGACTCGGTGCTGGTCGCGCCCGTCAATGTTGGCGATAACGCCCTTGTGGCGGCAGGCAGCATCATCACCACCGATGTCCCGCCCGAGGCCCTGGCCCTGGGCCGGGCACGACAGGTCAACAAGCCAGAACTCGGCAAACGCTTCATGGATGCCCGCAGGGCAGAAAAGGAAAACGGCTGATGTGCGGAATCTGCGGCGCAGTCGGGCTGCGACACGCAACCCCTATCGTGTTCGAGGGCCTGCGTCGGCTCGAATATCGTGGTTACGATTCCGCTGGCATTGCGACACTGGTCGACGGCCACGTGGAACGCCGCCGTGCCGCGGGCAAGCTGGATAATCTGTCGGACCTGCTGTCGCACAACCCGCTGGCAGGCACCACGGGCATAGGCCATACACGCTGGGCGACACATGGCGCGCCCACCACCGGCAATGCCCATCCGCATGGCACCAGCCGCGTTTCCATCGTGCATAACGGCATTATCGAAAACTTTGAAACCCTGCGCCGTGAACTTGAAGGCGCGGGACAGGTTTTCGAAACCGAAACCGACAGTGAAACCATAGCCCAGCTTGTCGACTACCACCTGCAACAGGGCCTTTCCCCCAAAGATGCCGCCCTGCGTACCCTGCGCCGCCTGGAAGGCGCTTATGCGGTGGCCATGATTTTTGCCGGGCATGAAGGGCTGATGATCGGCGCATGCCATAATGCCCCCCTTGCCGTGGGTTTTGGCGATCAGGAAATGTTCCTGGGCTCGGACTCGCTTGCTCTGGCTCCCCTGACACGGCGCATCGCCTATATGGAAAACGGGGACTGCGTGATCCTGACACCGCAGGGTGCGGACTTCATGACCTTTGATGGCACACCGGTCGAACGCAGGGTGCAGGTCACAGCACTGACGGCGGGAGCCATCGGCAAGGATGGGTATCGCCATTACATGGAAAAGGAACTGCACGAACACCCGCTGGTGATCGGGCAGACCCTGCAACGCATGGTAGACCCGGCAACCCGCAGGGTCAGCCTGCCCGAGCTGCCATTCGACCTGGCCAGCGTGCCGCGCGCGGTCATAACAGCCTGCGGGTCGGCCTTTTATGCGGGAATGGTGGGGCGTTACTGGCTGGAAGAACTGGCGCGCCTGCCGGTCGATATCGATGTCGCCAGCGAAATGCGCTATCGCGACCCGCCGCTGACACCGGAATCGCTCGGTCTGCTGATCTCCCAGTCGGGGGAAACGGCGGATACTCTGGCCGCCCTGCGGAGCCTGCGCGAAAAATCCGTCCATATCCTTTCGGTCCTGAATGTCGAACACAGCACCATGGCGCGTGAGAGCGACACCGTGCTGGGAACCGTCGCCGGCCCTGAAATTTCAGTCGCGTCCACCAAGGCCTTTACGGCGCAGCTGACCGTTCTGGCCTGCCTGAGCATTGCCACGGCACGCGCACGCGGCAGGCTGGACAGCCTGCGTGAGGAGGAACTGGTGGGAGCCCTGCTGGACCTGCCCAGCCGCGCTGCCGACGTGTTCAAGCAGGGCGACGCCATACGGGCCATGGCCCGCGTGGTGGCTGAAGCGCGCGACGTACTGTATCTGGGTCGGGGCAGCCTGTTCCCCGTGGCGATGGAAGGAGCCCTTAAACTCAAGGAAATTTCCTACATCCACGCCGAAGCCTATGCCGCGGGGGAAATGAAGCACGGGCCGATCTCCCTGATCGACCGCAGCGTGCCGATTGTCGCCACCGCACCCTCCACCCCGCTGTTCGACAAGACCCTGTCGAACCTGCAGGAAGCCAAGGCACGCGGCGGCAGGCTGCTGGTCTTTACGGATACGCGCGGGGCCGAACGTGTCGGGGCCATTGCCGAACACATGGTGGTGCTGCCCAGCGTGCATGACTTCGTGGCTCCCATTCTCCAGACCATTCCAGTCCAGATCCTGGCTTACGAGGTCGCGGTGCTGAAAGGCACCGACGTCGATCAGCCGCGCAATCTGGCCAAGTCGGTCACCGTCGAATAAGCCCCTGCCCTGTTTTTTCAGGGCACCTGCCGGGGTGGGTCTTCAAGCTGGATGAGAATATGCCCCAGCTTGGGGTGCTCCAGCTCCAGCCGCACCACCATCAATCCTGCCTGCGGCACATCCACGAACCAGACCCGCCCTGGCTGCGGCTGGCGCAACCGGCTCGGACGGCTTGAAACCTTGAATCCCTGCACCTGCTGCAAAACGAAATTGCACCGCAGGCCGTCTGTCCCCCAGTTGCGCAGAGTCCCGGATGGCAGGCGCTGTATGCCGGCGTCGGTCATGTTCAGCGTGCTCAGGCGCAGCCCGTCAAAAATTTTTCTGGGCGTGTCCAGGCAATGGTGCGCAGTCCGCACCTGATGCAGGACATCCATGAATGTGGCCAGCATGTCCACAGCCCCCGGCATGTCCTGCGGCGGGATGGGTTCACGGTCGACCTCGGCCGGCTTCAGTTCCGTAACCTCGGCCACACCTTTGGAATATCCCAGATTCAGAACCCAGTCCTGACGATGGGAGCGGCCATCGCTTTTATAGACCTGGGGCAGCACCGCCCCATCGGGCGCGAACGTGCCAACGCCCGACATGCGCAACGCGGTTTTCACGAACAGGCCAACCAGCCCGCCAGTCTGGGCGGCGGCTGACGCACTGTACTGCTCTGGCCCCAGCCGGTACGCCGTGTCCAGCGCCATCAGTTCCAGTCCGTGGGCATATAAGTGATAGCGCGCCACGGTCTGTGGCAGCGTGTCGGCTGCACGAGCCCCCCTGACGGGCGAGATGACGTCAATCACCAGCAAGGCGGCCATGAGCACGCGCCTGGCCACAACCCGGGATGCGATGCGACGCAACCCGCACCGGGACTGCGCCATGCGCCCGCCCCACAAAACCACGAAAGCGCGTATTATGTTCATGTCTGTGCCCTGTGACACTATAGGCCGCGATAACCGAGCCTGAAAGAAACGGCGCGCGCCAGATCGACCGCCCTGGCCCCCAGTTCCTTGACGTCATACTGGCTGAGTTCGGTCTGCGGGAGGCTGATACCCACCCCCGCCACCGCCTGCCCGGAATGGTCCCGGACGGCTGAGCCAAAGCACCAGAGCCCGTCAAGCACCTGCTCGTCATCCACCGCGTAACCCCGGTCCTGTATTTCGGCAATTTCGCGCACCAGAGTCGTAACCGACCGTATGCCATGCGGCGTGGGGGGCTTTGGCCAGGTCGCGACAGGGTGCTGGGCCAGCCAGTCCTCGAATGTCTCGTCATCCATACCGGCCAGCATGGCATTACCCGTGGCCGTAAATATGGCGGGCAGGCGCATACCCACCCTGAAGGACGCGCCAAGCACCGTCGCACTGTTGCGGCAGGCCAGATAGACCACCTGTATGCCCTCAAGCATGGTCAGCGTCATGGTGAAGGTGTCCAGGTCCGGGCGGTTATCCAGCACATGGTAGAACTCCGCCACAAGATCGCGCTTTTCGGTCACGTCACCCGCCCAGTCGAGCAAACGTGTACCCAACCGGTACCCCTGCGACGACGTTTTTTCCAGCAGGCCAAGCTCGGCCATGACGGCCAGCAGCCCGTGCACCGTACTGCGCGGCAATTCAAGCTGGCGCGCGACATCCGCTGCCAGGGGCGGACGGCTTGCGGCCTTGACGAGATCGAGAATGCGAACGGCGCGCCTGAGAGCAGGCACCGTATCCGGCGGATTGGACATGCGTTTACGTATTTTCCTGTTGACAGAGGAGGCTCATCTCTTCATATTCGACATACGGGATCGAGTTCAATATAATGAACAACAATAAACGAGCCGATCTCCCCGCGCAGAGTTATGGTGGAAGCCCGGAACAAGAACCCGCAAAAGGGCGCCGGGCTTCCACCCTGCCGCATGACACATCATTCCACTCGCCCCTTCCGTATCAATCCGCTACACAGTTCTCTCTCCTGCCACAAAAGTAGCAAAAGGGCAGCACCTTGACCTGTGTCTATGATTTTACCCTCCCCGGCCTTGAAGGCGGCAGCATCGACCTGGGCACCTATCGCGGCAGGCCAGTCCTGCTCGTCAACACCGCATCCCTTTGCGGGTTTACCCCCCAGTATGAAGGCCTGCAGGCTTTGTGGACCCAGTTCCAGAAGACAGGGCTGGTCATTGTGGGCATTCCCAGCGATGACTTCGGCCACCAGGAACCCGGTTCAGCCCATGAAATCGCGTCCTTCTGCCAACGCAATTACGGGGTAACGTTTCCCATGGCGGCCCGCTCCCATGTCAAGGGGCGTGACGCCATACCGCTGTTCAAATGGCTGGACAGCGAACTGGGCATACTGGCCCGGCCCCGCTGGAATTTCTTCAAATACCTCACGAACCGGCAGGGCATGCCCGTAGCCTGGTTCAGCAGCCTGACACCCCCTACCGCCTCGCGCGTCAGGAACGCGGTCGAACGCGCTTTGAAAACCGAGTCCTGACTACACCGGGCCCTGCGGCCCGCCTACGGGTCTAGCGGGGAACCAGCTTGCCTTCGCGCAGGGTCACGACCCGATCCATACGGGGCAGCAGTTCCTCGTTATGGGTCGCGACCAGCGCGGCCAGCCCCTTCTGCCGCACGGCTGTCAACAGTTCATTAAACACCGCATCGGCTGTGTGAACGTCGAGATTGCCCGTCGGCTCATCCGCCAGAAGCAGGGCCGGGTCATTGGCCAGGGCACGGGCAATGGCCACGCGCTGCTGCTCCCCGCCGGACAGCTTGCCCGGCAGATGACCGAGCCTGTGACCGAGACCGAACATGCCCAGCAGGCGTTCGGCCTCGGCCCGGGCGCGGCTTTTTGGAACGCCCGCGATCATCTGCGGCAGCATGACATTCTCACGCGCCGTGAACTCACCCAGCAGATGATGGAACTGGTACACAAACCCGATCTGGTCGCGGCGCAGGGCGGTCCGCCCGGCTTCCGCCATGCCTTTCGTCGACCTGCCCGCAATAACGATATCGCCCGTATCCGGCGTATCCAGCAAGCCCGCCAGATGCAGCAGGGTTGATTTTCCGGTGCCTGACGGCGCGACAAGGGCCACGATCTCTCCTGCGCGCAGGGCAAAATCAGCCCCGCGCAGCACCGGCAGCACGCCGTCATCCCCGCTGCGATAGGCTTTCTGCACGCCTTCCAGCGCCAGCACGGTGGGATTATTCATGGCGCAGCGCCTCCACGGGGTCTGTCTTGGCCGCCCGCCATGACGGGTACAGCGTTGCCAGAAGGGACAGTACCAGCGCCATGGCAATGACCTCCACCACCTGCCCCCAGACCAGACGGGCTGGCAGATGTTCGAGGTAATAGACTTCCGGGTTAAACAGGTTGGTGCCTGTCAGCTTTTGCAGCAACTGCCGGATACGCTCGATGTTCAGGCAGAAAACCACCCCCAGCACCGTACCCGAGACCGTGCCTGCCACACCGACAAACGCCCCGCACATCAGAAAAATGCGCATGATCGCACCCCGGCTGGCACCGATGGTACGCAGCACCGCAATATCGGCCGTCTTGTCCTTGACCATCATGATCAGCGAGGAAATGACGTTGAACGCCGCGACCAGAATAATAAGGGTCAGGATCAGGAACATGACATTCTGTTCCACCTGAACCGCGCCGAACAGGGCATTATTGGCGTTTGTCCAGTCCAGCACCCGCAGGCCGGGATTACCCAGAGCCTTGTCGATCGCCATGGAAACCGGGCGCACCTGCTGGGCGTCGGTCGTCATGACCAGAAGCTGGGTGACCTGTCCCGGCATCTGGAAATAGACCTGTGCCGCATGCATGGGCAGAAACACCACGGAGGAATTATAGTCGTTCACGCCCGCGTCGAAAATGGCCACGACATGATAGGTGCGAACGCGCGGCACCGTACCAAAAGCGGTCGCCGCCCCGTCCGGCGAAACCAGGGTCAGTCCCGACCCCACGGACAGCCCTGCCCGCTCCGCCAGCGTCACGCCCACCACAATGGAATCGTCCCTGCCAAACGCATCGAGCGAACCCGCGATAATGGAAGAACTAACCGCCCTGAGGTCACGCAGCCCCTGCGGCGTGACACCATGCACCACCCCGCCGGAACTGTAAGGCCCGGCGCTGAGCAGGACCTGGCCTTCGATCATGGGGGTAGCACTGACCACACCGGGCACGGTCCGGACTGTCCGGGCCGCGTCCTCGTAATGCGAGATGGTTCGTCCCGAACCGTAAATGGTCAGATCACCGTTCAGCCCGAGAATGCGGCTCATCAGATCGGCCTGAAAACCGTTCATGACCGCCATGACGATAATCAGCGTAGCCACACCCAGCGCAATGCCGATCAACGAGAAAATGGCGATAATGGAAACAAAGCGTTCCCCCCGGCGCGCACGGAGGTAACGGCCCGCCACCGCCCGCTCGAAGGGACCGAACATGGTTCTCAGCCCGCCAGAACAAGGGCCAGCGCGTCATCCACGCTGACTTCACGCCGCTCGCCCGTGGCACGGCGCTTGAGTTCGACAATGCCTTCCTTGGCGCCACGTGGCCCCACCACGATCTGCCACGGATGGCCCATCAGGTCGGCATCGGCGAACTTCACACCTGCGCGCTCGCCGCGGTCGTCATACAGGAACGCCTCGGGGTTTGCCGCGTAGATGCGTTCGCATACCTCGTCACACAGCGCGTCACCCGCTTTCAGGTTCAGGATAGCAGCCTTGAAGGGGGCCACGGAATCCGGCCAGATAATGCCGTTCTCGTCATGGCAGGCTTCAATGATCGCCCCGGCCAGACGCGACACGCCAATGCCGTAGGAACCCATTTCAGGGAACAGCTTGTTGCCATCCGGTCCGGTAATGCTGACATCCAGCGCCTGGGTGTATTTGGTGCCGAAGTGGAAGATGTGCCCCACTTCCACCCCACGACCTTCGCGCCGCCGTTCGGCTGGCACCGCCTCCCATGCGGTGGTGTCGTGCATCTCGTCCGTGGCGGCGTAAGGTGTCGTCACACGGTTGAAAAAGGCTTCCAGCGCTTCGGGGCTGTTGGTGTCTACCGGTTCGTCCAGCCAGTCCTGCTCGCCCAGGGTGGCGTCGTAATACACGCCGCTTTCGCCGGTGGGGGCCAGGATCAGGAATTCGTGGCTCAGTTCGCCACCGATGGGCCCTGTATCGGCCCGCATGGGAACAGCCTGTACACCGAGCCGCTGGAACGTCCGCAGATAGGCCAGCAGCATGCGCCGGTAAGTGGTCACGGCGGACGCGTAGTCAACGTCGAAGCTGTAGGCGTCCTTCATGAGGAATTCACGCCCACGCATGACGCCAAAACGGGGGCGCACTTCGTCACGGAATTTCCACTGGATATGGTACAGGACCTGCGGCAGTTCCTTGTAGGACTTCACGGCCTGCCCGAACAGATCGGTAATCATTTCCTCATTGGTCGGCCCGTACAGCAGTTCACGCTTGTGACGGTCCTGAATACGCAGCATTTCAGGACCATAGGCGTCATACCGGCCGGAACGGCGCCACAGATCGGCGGATTGCAGGGTGGGCATCAGCACTTCCTGCGCCCCGATCCGGTCCTGTTCCTCACGCACGATCTGGCCGATATTGCGCAGCACCTTCAGCCCCGCCGGCAGCCAGGCGTAAATGCCCGAGGCTGTCTGGCGCACAAGGCCCGCACGCAGCATGAGCCGGTGCGAGACAATCTGCGCCTCTGCGGGGTTTTCCTTTAACGTGGGAAGAAAGCTGCGCGAAAGACGCATGATCCATTCAGCCTTGTGCGGGGAACGGCCTGAAGCATGGCACAGCCCGTTCCGATGTTATGAAGTCCTGCGCTGATCTAGAACAGCGCAGGCCGAAAGAAAACCCGGCAAAACCGGGCTTTCCTTTATCCTCGGGGCATTTGATGGCGTTCAGACACGCAGCAGATGCACGTCAACCAGCGGGCGCTTCTGCAGCTTGCGCCCCAGAGCGCGCCGCAGCGCCGTTTTGGCCGCGTCACGGAACGCGGTGTCATCGTTACGCAGTTCGTCGGGAATGACGTCGAGCGCGTTGGCGAATTCTTCGCGCACACGCACGCTTTCCAGATCGTCGGGTTCAAGCAGGCCGGGCGCGCTCAGCTTGGGTTCGCCAATCACGTACCCTTCGTCATCCACCGCAAAGCTGCCGATCACCACACCGTTGAACAGCATCTTGCGCCGCGCGGCCAGAACACCGCCGTTCATGGGCAGCAGGCGGTTGCCGTCCAGCGCCAGCCGGCCTGTCGGGGCCGTGTCCACCACTTCCAGCTTGCCGGGCGCCAGACGCAGGATATCGCCATCTTCGAGCAGAATGGGGGTAATTCCCATTTCCTGCGCGAGGGCTGCCTGCGCTGTCAGGTGACGCCATTCACCATGAACGGGCACAACATGCCGGGGCTTGAGCAGACCGTACATTTTCTGCACATCCCCCCCCGTGGCATGGCCCGAAACATGTACCAGATGGTCACGATCGGTCAGGACCGTCACACCCCGACGGGCCAGGTTATCCTGCACCGCCATGATGGCCTGCTCGTTACCAGGGATCATACGGCTGGAATAAATGACCGTATCGCCCTCACCCAGCGAGATATTGGGGTGAATATCGAGCGAAATACGCGACAGGGCGGAACGGGGCTCCCCCTGGCTGCCGGTAATGATCATCAGCAGCCGGTCGTCGGGAACCTCGTTGACATCCTGCTCGCTCAGGAACGGGAGCACACCGGACAGATACCCGCATTCACGCGCGGCGGTGTCGAGGTTACGCAGCGAACGGCCAACCAGCATGACCGTCCGGCCCGCCGCCTGTGCCGCCATGGCAATGGTTTCGACCCGGGCGACGTTGGAGGCAAAACAGGTAACCGCCACGCGCCCTTTCAGGTTGGCGATCAGTTCCGTCATGCTGACGCGCACTTCGGCTTCCGAACTGGAGAAACCGGGCTTCATCACATTGGTGCTGTCGCACACCAGCGCAAGAACGCCTTCCTTGCCGATTTCCTCC
This sequence comes from Acetobacter sp., assembly GCF_047723915.1. Classification (GTDB taxonomy): domain Bacteria; phylum Pseudomonadota; class Alphaproteobacteria; order Acetobacterales; family Acetobacteraceae; genus Acetobacter. Next base: position 29,198 of record NZ_JBDOBQ010000004.1, read on the forward strand.
AGCCGGGCCAGATCGGTGGGCGGGCCAACCATCGGGGTGGGATCGAACTTCCAGTCCCCCGTATGCACCACTACGCCGGCAGGCGTGCGCAGCACCAGGGACTGGGCCTCCGGCACGGAATGCGTGACCGGCACGAATTCGATATCGAACGGCCCGACATCAAACCGCCCGCCGGGCTGGATGACATGGATGGGCACATCGTTCAGCCGTGCTTCACCCAGCTTGCGCCGCAGCACCGCGTTGGCGAAGGGGGTCACGTAGATCGGGCATTCCAGCATGGGCCAGACATGCGCGATGGCGCCAATATGGTCTTCATGCGCGTGGGTAACGACCAGCCCCGCCAGATTTTTGCGCCGTTCGACGATAAAAGCCGGGTCGGGCACCAGAATTTCAGCTTCCGGTGTGTCGTTGCCGCTGAAACCGATACCACAGTCAATCGCAAGCCATGTATCGCCCAGACGATACAGGTTGAGATTCATGCCGATCTCGCCTGTTCCACCCAAGGGCAGAAAGGCCAGATCGCCGTTATGTTCTGTCATAATGCCGTTTTATCCTTCAGTCAGAAAATCTCGTTCCACAGTCAGTTTTGGCAGGGGGTTACGCCCCGCCAGCAAGCGCAGTCCATTCAAGGTCAACATTGAATCCACTTGGTCGAACACTGTCGTTCCTTCCGAGAAGAGCGGAGCCAGACCACCGGTTGCGAGCACCTTCATCGAAGGTCCCACTTCCCCCCTGATCCTCTCGACGATCCCCTCAATCAGACCGACATACCCCCAGAACACCCCCGAACGCATGGCCGAAACCGTGTTCCGGCCTATTGCGGATTCCCCGACGGGGCGTCCAATACCAATGCGCGGCAGGCGGGCCGCCGCCTGATGCAGGGCTTCGACCGAAAGGTTGATGCCCGGCGCGATCACCCCGCCGCAATAACTTCCTTCACCATCTACCACATCGAATGTCGTGGCTGTACCAAAATCGATCACCGTCAGCGGACCGCCATATTCATAATGTGCCGCCAGACCGTTCAACAACCGGTCTACCCCCACCTCGTCAGGGTTATCGACCTTGATGGTAAAACCCCAGTCCAGCCGGGAAGACGCAAGCAGGGGCTCCACCGCAAACCATTGCCGGCACAGCGTGCGCAGGTGGTACAGGGCCGCCGGCACCACAGTTCCGATAACAGCGCCCTCGATCATGGCCGGGGTCATGCCCTGCGTTTTGAGCAGGGCCAGCAGCCACACGCCGTATTCGTCCGAAGTGCGCTGCGCCTGCATGGTAATCCGCCATACACCGCGCCATTTTTCGCCATCATGCACGGCAAAAACGACATTGGTGTTCCCGGCATCGACAACAAGCAACACCCTTATGCGTTCCCTTGAGCCAGCAGAATTTCACCTGTCGTGACTGTCTTCATCCCGGTATCCGTATCCAGCATCAGGCGACCATCCGCCTCAAGCCCCGCAAAACGACCTTCCTCATAAGTACTCCCACCCGCCACGACAAGGGGCGTCCCTACCGGGTGGGCCCGTTCAAGCCACGCCCCGCGCAACGGAGCAAAGCCCTGTTCACGCCAGATCCGGCACCAGACAGAAAGCCGGTCGAGCACGGCCTGCGCCACGTTCTGAACACACGGCACGTCACCGCATTGGGACAGACTGGCCGCCGCGCGCCCGATTTGCGCAAGGCCCGGCGCGGCAAGCAGGTTGGCGCCCAACCCGATTACGACATGATCGCCATCACGCTCGATCAGGATACCACCCAGCTTCGCGCCATCAAGCAGAATATCGTTGGGCCATTTGATCATGAGTCGCGCACGGGCCTGCGGAACACTGGCGGCAAGCCCATCGAAAAAAGCGAGAGAGGCCACAAAGGGCCAGCCGCCCAGGCTGTCGCTACCCGCCAGCCCCGCGTCCAGCAACACCGAAAGGGCAAGACTCTGCCCGGCATCCTGCCACTGGCGGCCGCGGCTGCCACGGCCCCTGGTCTGCCGCAGGGCAAGGACGGCAAGGCCTGAAGATTCTCCCTGCCTGCATTTCTGCAGGCAGTAATCAGAGGTGGAAGGCAGTTCGTCATGGCATTCAAGCCGCCATGACACGTCCCCAACGTTCATACACCCCCACTCTCATCCACGTCGGCTTACCCGACCAGTGCTATCGCAGCCTGATGGGCAAACGCCATCAACGGCCCCAGCATAGCAATGAACAGCACGGTTGCCAGCCCCATCCCACCGGAGATAAACAGTAGGCTGGGTGCGGGACGGTCGAACTGCTCTGCCGGAGCGTCGAAATACATGACCTTGACCACGCGCAGGTAATAATAAGCCCCAACAACGCTGGAGAGCGCCCCGATAGCGACCAGCGTATAAAGGCCTGCCTGCCAGGCAGACGCGAAAATAAGAAACTTGCCAAAAAAGCCCGCAAGCGGCGGCACACCAACCATACTGAACATGAAAATGGCCAGCGCCAGCGCCATGCCGGGATTGGTTTTTCCAAGTCCTGCCAGATCCGCAATGCCGGTTACTTCGCGCCCCTGGCGGCGCATGGCCCCGATACAGGCAAACACACCCGCATTCATGACCAGATAGGCCGCGAGGTAAATAAGGGTGGCCTGCACCCCGGCGGCAGACGCCGCCGCCAGCCCCATCATGGCGTAACCCATATGCCCGATGGAAGAATACGCCATAAGCCGCTTGATATTGCTTTGCGGAATGGCGGCAAACGCCCCGTAAACCATGGACAGGATGGACACCACCTCCACCAGAATCTGCCAGCGTGGCGCCACGGAACCGAACGGCCCCGCCATGACACGCAGGAACAGGGCAAACGCCGCGAATTTGGGCGCACCAGCCATATAGGCGGTCACAGGTGTTGGAGAGCCCTGATAGACATCGGGTGTCCACATATGGAAGGGAACAACCGACAACTTGAAGCTGAGCCCGACCACGACGAACACGATACCGACCACAAGCCCCATGGGCGGCATGGCCACAGCCCGAACGGCCTCAACCAGCCCTGTATATTCCATCGTGCCTGCATAGCCGTACACAAGGGATATGCCGTAAAGCAGCAGACCGGAGGCAAGCGATCCCAGAATAAAGTATTTCAGCCCCGCTTCGGACGACAGTACGGTCTCACGTTCCAGTGCACACAGAATGTATATGGACAGCGAAGACAGTTCCAGCCCCACAAACAACGTCATCAGGTTGGCTGAAGACGCCATGATCATGGCCCCGAGGGTTGAAAACAGCATCAGCACCGGGGCTTCGAACGGCAGCACCTGCGCGTCACGCGTGCGATAGCTCACGCTCAACACCACCGCCGCCAGACCACCCGTCAGGATCAGAATTTTCATGAACCGGGCAAAGCCGTCATTGATGAAGGTGCCGGCGTAACCCTGCCCCGACGGGGCCAGCAGCACCAGCAGGCCACAGACCAGGAATGCCGCCACACTCAGCATGGCGGAGGGAAAGAACCCCTCCCCCTTGCGCTGGAGCACACCGGCCACGAGAATAACAATGCCCGAGAGCGCCAGAACAAGTTCCGGCAGGGCCACGGCCCAGTTGAATGTGGTCATCACGCCCATTGCGCAGCACTCCGCACAGCAAGAAAAGACAGGAAGCCAGTAAAATCACGTGTCATGTCGGCTTATCCGCACAGGGCCACTGTCAGCAGCACAACCAGTCCCGCCAGCATGGTAAAGGCATAAATGGCAATGGAGCCGGTCTGGAGCCTGACGGCCTGCGCCGCCCCGTCGCGCGTGACCTGCACGACATCCAGCGGCAGCCCTTCCACCACGCCCTGATCGCCCTCTTTCCAGAGCGCGCGGGCCACAGCGGCATAGGGGCGGACGAAAATGGCGTCATACAGTTCGTCGAAATACCATTTATTGAGGCAGAAACGGTAAAGCGGGCCAGTCGCGCTTGCCAAAGCTGCCGGCAGGCTCGGGGCCAAGACATAAAACACCACCGCCAGGGCAATGCCGACAACCCCGGCAACCGACGGCAGAAGAGCGATCAGGGCTGGCACATGCTCGAACCGCTCCATGATCGTATTATCATGCGCGTTAAAAATCGCTCCGTTCCAGAACGCCGCCTGGTGCGCTCCGATATAGAACGGAGCCAGCACTATACCCGCCACGGCAGCGCCCACGGCCAGCAGCACCAGGGGCACGCTCATGACAGCGGGGCTCTCATGTGCCGCCTCGGCGGCATGTGCATCGGCCGCCTGACCATGAAACACCAGAAAAATAAGACGCCAGCTATAAAACGCGGTCAGGAACGCGGTCACGGTGCCCAGAACCCACGCATAATGGCTATAGCTGGCATCCGACGCCCACAGGGCGTTCAGAATGGCGTCTTTCGACCAGTATCCGGCAAAGGGGAACACACCGGCCAGCGCCAGGCTACCAATCCAGATCACCGCGTAGGTCAGTGGCAGTTTTTTCCACAGCCCCCCCATGCGGAACATGTCCTGTTCGTCATGCATGGCATGAATGACCGAACCAGCCGCAAGGAACAGCAGGGCCTTGAAAAAAGCATGTGTGGTCAGGTGGAAAACAGCCGCCTGATAGGCCCCCACCCCCACGGCCGCGAACATGTAACCGAGTTGCGAGCAGGTGGAATACGCGATCGTGCGTTTGATATCGGGCTGGACCATGCCCACGGTTGCCGCGAAAAAACAGGTGGTTGCGCCAATGATAATGACCAGCGTGCGGGTGCCGGGCGCAAATTCCAGCAGCGGAGACATGCGCGCCATCAGGAACACGCCCGCCGTCACCATGGTGGCGGCATGGATAAGGGCCGAAACCGGCGTAGGCCCTTCCATGGCGTCAGGCAGCCATGTGTGCAGAAAAAGCTGGGCCGACTTGCCCATGGCGCCAATGAACAGCAGCAGGCAGATAACTTCGAGCATCCGCACAGGCACACCGCAGATGGTGTAGGACGCATCCAGCACCTGTGGAATGGCGGCAAAGATCTGGTCATACTGCACCGTATGGAACAGCACATAGATCAGGCCGATACCGACAATAAAAAAGAGGTCGGCCACACGGTTGACCACAAAGGCCTTGATGGCCGCCGCCGTAGCGGACGGACGGTCGTACCAGTAGCCAATCAGCAGGTAACTGGCGAGACCAACCCCTTCCCAGCCAAAAAACAACTGGATCAGGTCGTTCGATGACACCAGCATGAGCATGGCGAAGGTAAAAAGCGACAGATACGAAAAGAACCGATAGGTCGGCATGCTTTCGTGGCTCATATAGCCAACACTATAGCAGTGTACCAGCAGCGAGACCGACAGCACCATGGCAACCATGGTGGTGGACAGGGTGTCGAACCGCAAGGTCCAGTCGGCTTCGAACCCGCCGGCATGGACCCATTCGGCCAGATGCACGCCAAGGTGCGGGAACCCCGCCCCCCATGCACCGCACAGGGCACCCACACCGCAGAGTGTCGCAACCCCCATGCACAGCAATGTCACGGCCTTGGCCAGCGTATCGCCAAACAGTCGGCCACCCAGCCCGGCTATGGCGGCACCCGCCAGAGGGGTGAGAACAGCCACGGAAAACATGGAAAGATCAGTCGGCATGGCGCGTTCAGCCCTTCATCATCGTCACGTCTTCGACCTGGATCGAACCACGGTTACGGAAGTAGACCGTAACGATGGCCAGGCCGATCGCCGCCTCCGCCGCGGCTATGGTCAGGACAAACAAAACCATGACCTGCCCCGACAGATCGCCCAGTGCGGAAGAAAACGCGACCAGGTTCAGGTTGGCCGAAAGCAGGATCAGTTCCATCGACATCAGCAGGATGATGATGTTCTTGCGGTTCAGAAAAATGCCGAACACGCCCAGAACCAGCAATATCGCACTGACAATCAGGTAGGGGGTCAGCCCTATGGCGGCGATAGCGGGGGTCATGCGCCCTTCTCCTCATCTTCCTGCGTTTGTGGCTGGGGAACACCGTAGGAGCCGGGCACCGCGATTTCGTAATAAGAGCCCTTGGGGCGCAGAAAGCCGCCATGCTCAGACACGTTTTCACCCAGGGGCAGGGTTACAAGTTCAAGCGTATCGGCCACGGTGCGGGCATGCTGGCGGGACACCACCTGCCTGCGGCCCATGGGCTGATCGCGCAGGGTCAGGACAATGGCCCCTATCATGGCAACCAGCAACACCAGCCCGCAGGCCTGGAACAGCAGGATGTAGTGGGTATAGATAACCGTGCCCAGAGCCGCCGTATTGGTCAGCCCCGGGTCGACGGCCAGCGGTGTGCGGATTTCAGCCGGAGCCATCTGCCAGTTGCTGAAGGCCAGAACAAGCTCTGCCAGCAGCACGCCACCGACACAGGCCCCCAATGGGGTGTATTTCTGAAAACCTTCGCGCAGGCGGCTGAAGTCGATATCGAGCATCATGACCACGAACAGGAACAGCACCGCCACCGCGCCCACATAGACAATGACCAGCAGCATGGCCAGAAACTCGGCCCCCGCGATCAGGAACAGGCCCGATGCGTTGAAAAACGCCAGAATGAGAAACAGTACGGAATGCACGGGATTGCGTGCCGTAATGACCATGATGGCCGAAAACACCAGTACCGTCGCGAAAACATAAAAAACGAGCTGTGCCATCACGGGCCAACCTCCTGCCGTATCTTGCCTTGCATCTGTTCAGCGATACGGCGCATCAAGTTCAAGCCTGCGGGCAAGCAAGGCTTCCCACCGGTCTCCGTTCGCCAGAAGCTTTGCCTTGTCGTACATCAGCTCTTCGCGGGTTTCGGTGGCGAATTCGTAGTTCGGGCCTTCGACAATGGCATCGACCGGGCAGGCTTCCTCGCACAGGCCGCAATAGATGCACTTGGTCATGTCGATATCGTAGCGCGTGGTGCGGCGCGATGTGTCATCGCGCGCTTCAGCCTCGATGGTAATGGCCTCCGCCGGGCAGGTTGCCTCGCACAGTTTGCAGGCAATGCAGCGCTCTTCCCCGTTCGGGTAGCGCCGCAGGGCGTGCTCGCCCCGGAACCGGTGCGACAGCGGGCTTTTTTCATACGGATAGTTCAGCGTGACCTTCGGCTTGAACATCGTCCTGAAGGTCGAAGCCATGCCCGCCACCAGTTCCCTGAGCAGGAAGGAGTTGAACGTCTTATTCAGCGCAGTCATCAGTTCACACCCCCGGTATGAGGCAGCAGCCCGGTTGCCATCAGGAATCCTGCCGTTCCGATCATCCACAGCAGCGAGAAAGGCAGAAAAACCTTCCAGCCAAGCCGCATGAGCTGATCGTAGCGGTAACGGGGAAAGGTCGCCCGCACCCAGATAAAGACAAACAGGCAGAAAAGAATTTTAAAAATCAGCCACAACGGACCCGGCACCCAGGTCAGCGGGGCAATGCCCAGCGGGGGCAGCCAGCCACCCAGGAACAGAATGCTGATCATGGACGACATCAGGATCATGTTCGCGTATTCGCCCAGAAAAAACAGACCGAACGCCAGGGACGAATATTCGACAAAAAAGCCCGCCACCAGTTCGCTCTCGCCTTCGGGCAGGTCGAACGGCGCGCGGTTCGTTTCCGCCAGCGCGGAAATGACGAACACGATGAACATCGGGAACATCGGCAGGCAGAACCACACATGGCGCTGCGCCAGAACGATGTCGTTCAGGTTGAGGCTACCGACCGCAAGCAGGACAGAGACAATCACCAGCCCGATGGAAACCTCGTACGACACCATCTGGGCAGCGGCGCGCAGCCCGCCGAGAAAGGCGTATTTGGAGTTCGACGCCCAGCCCGCGATCAGAATGCCGTAAACCCCCAGCGACGAAATCGCCAGCAGATACAGGATACCCACATTGATGTTGGCCACCGCCAGACCGTTGCCGGTTGGAATGACGGCCCACGCCACCATGGCCAGCGAAAAGGTCAGGAACGGAGCGAACAGGAACAGAACCCTGTTGGCGCCGGAAGGAATGACCGTTTCCTTCACGATCATCTTGATGGCGTCGGCAAAGGCCTGAAGCAGGCCGAAAGGCCCGTTCACGTTGGGGCCACGGCGGCGCTGCATGGCGGCCATGACCTTGCGTTCCATCAGGGTCAGGTAAGCAACGCCGATCAGCAGCGGCACCAGCACGGCCAGCGTTTCCAGCACCATCAGGATAAGCTGACCGACAAGCGTATGGTAGAAAAACTGCTCCATGCCCATTACTCCGCCGCCACCGCACCATAGACCGCGGAACATTCCGCCATGGTCTGGCTGGCGCGGCTGATGGCGTTTGTCTGGTAATAATCGCGAATAAGCGGGCGGAACGGGCCGTCCGTAAAGCTACCTGCCTCCGCAATACTGGCAGGAACGGGTGCTGTCCCATGCCCCGCAAGCAACCCTGCAGGAGCTGCCGACAGGCCAAACACGGGATTGACCTCGGCCATGCGCGCGCGCAACTGCTCCAGCGTGTCATATGGCAGGGTATGGCCCACCACTTCTGAAAACGCGCGGATAATCCGCCAGTCTTCCCGGGCCTCGCCGGGGGCGAACACCGCGCGCCAGGCGCGCTGCACGCGTCCTGCGGTATTGACATAAGTGCCCGGCTTTTCCGTATAGGCAGCACCGGGGAGAATGATATCCGCCCGTGCCGCCGCCCGGTCGCCATGGTGACCCTGATAGACCACGAATGTTTCCGCCGGAATGGTGTCCAGGGCAACATCATCCGCGCCCAGAAGCCACAGCACATCCACCCCGCCGCGCAACATGCCGCCAGCGGCACATCCATGCGGCCCCGGCAGAAAGCCAAGATCCAGCGCCCCGACGCGTGACGCCGCCGTATGCAGGATGTTAAAGCCGTTCCAGTCCGCCGCAATCATGCCTGTGGCAGCAGCCAGTTGCCTGCATGCCGCATAAATGGCCGGAGCATCCCGACGGGTCAGGGCTGCATGCCCCAGGATCATCATCGGTTTGCGGGCATTGCGCAGGTGTTCCGCGAACGGATGGGTGCCATCGAGCAGGCTGGCCAGCACGTCCGGCCCGTCGCCCAGCAGATCGACCGTGTAGGTCAGGTCACTGGTGGGCCGCCCGATGACCCCTACGGGAAAACCACCGCGCCCGGCGTCAAGAAACCGCTTGCGGATACGGGCATTGAGCACGGGGGCCTCATGCCGGGGCATGGCGCCAACGATCAGCAGGGCGTCGGCTTCGTCAATGCCAGCCAGATCGCTGTTGAACAGGTAACCCGAACGCGTCGTGGTGTCATACCATGCACCGTCCTGCCTGCAGTCGAGGTTGGAAGAACCCAGCGCCGTCAAAAGATCCTTGAGCGCGCAAAGGCTTTCCGCATCGCTCAGATCTCCGGCAATAGCGCCGATCTTCTCACCCGCCACGCCGTCGAGCCTGCGGGCCAGCGCCACCAGCGCATCTTTCCACGACACGGGCACAAGCTTGCCATGAACCCGCACCCACGGACGGTCGAGACGCCTGCGCTTGAGCCCGTCAACCGAGAAACGCCCTTTGTCAGACAGCCATTCTTCGTTAACCTCGTCATTGACCCGCGGCACGATCCGCATGACCTCGCCACCGCGTGCCTGCACCTGGATATTGGTGCCCAATGCGTCCATGACGTCGATACTGTCTGTTTTCTTGTATTCCCACGACCGCGCCTGAAAAGCCGATGGTTTGGCCGTCAGCGCGCCTACAGGGCAGACATCGATCAGATTGCCCGACAGTTCGGATGTGAGGGCTTTTTCCACATAGGTCGTGATCTCGGCGTTTTCACCCCGCGACACCAGACCCAGTTCAGGTGTGCCCGCCACCTCGGTGCTGAAACGCACACACCGCGTGCACTGGATGCACCGCGTCATGACCGTCTTGACCAGCGGCCCCAGATCCTTGTCCGTAACCGCGCGCTTGTCTTCCTTATACCGAGACAGGCCGGAACCGTAGCCGTAAGCCTGGTCCTGCAAGTCACATTCCCCACCCTGATCGCAGATCGGGCAATCCAGCGGGTGGTTGATAAGCAGGAATTCCATGACCGCCCGGCGGGCACGACGCACCACTTCGGTATCGGTAAAGATTTCCATGCCATCCGCGACAGGAAACCCGCAGGACGCGACAGGCTTTGGCGCCCGGGCAACCTGCACCAGACACATGCGGCAGTTACCCGCCACGGACAGCCGCTCATGGTAGCAGAAACGCGGAATTTCCTTGCCGGCCGCCTCGCATGCCTGAAGCGCGCTGGAACCGGGTGCGACATCGACCGGTGTGCCGTCAACAATTACCCTGACCATTGTCCGTTACTCCGCCGCCACAGGAACAATGCCCGCAGGCACCTGAACCAGCCCCGTGCCACCATGGGCCACCTTGTATTGCTGGATACGCGCCTCGATCTCGGGCCTGAAATGCCGGATCAGCCCCTGAATGGGCCAGGCCGCCGCATCACCTAGCGCGCAGATGGTATGGCCTTCCACCTGCCGGGTAACCTGTTCGAGCAGGTCGATTTCCTCGATCTCGGCCCGGCCTTCCACCATGCGGTCCATCATGCGCATCATCCAGCCCGTACCTTCCCGGCATGGCGTGCACTGGCCGCAGCTTTCATGTTTAAAAAATTTCGAGAACCGGGCGATTGCTTTTACGATATCCGTCGACCTGTCCATGACAATCATGCAGGCCGTGCCCAGGCCCGACCGCTCGGCGCGCAAACTGTCATAATCCATCAGCACGGTTTCGCAGATTTCCTTCGGCAGTAGCGGGACCGAACACCCGCCGGGAATAACCGCAAGCAGGTTGTCCCATCCGCCGCGCACACCGCCGCCGTGCTTTTCGATAATGTCTTTCAGCGGCACGCCCAGTTCTTCCTCGAAAACACAGGGCGTGTTCACGTGGCCTGAAATGGCCATCAGTTTCGTGCCCGCATTGTTGGGCCGCCCCAGACCGGAGAACCAGGCGCCACCACGCCGCAAAATGGTCGATGCTACCGCAATGCTTTCCACATTGTTCACTGTGGTCGGGCACCCGTACAGCCCGACGCCAGCAGGGAAAGGCGGCTTCATTCGCGGCTGGCCTTTCTTGCCCTCCAGGCTTTCAAGCAGTGCCGTTTCCTCGCCACAGATATAGGCACCCGCCCCGCGATGAATACGGAAATCGAAATCCCACCCGCTGCCTGCTGCATTTTTTCCAAGCAGACCCGCTTCGTAAGCTTCATCGATCGCAGCCTGCAAACGCTCTGCCTCGCGACAGAACTCGCCACGGATATAAATGTAGGACGCATGCGCCCCCATGGCGAAAGACGCGATCAGCGCGCTTTCTATCAGCTTGTGCGGTTCGTTGCGCAGCACCTCACGGTCCTTGCAGGTGCCGGGCTCTGATTCATCACCATTGATAACCAGATAATGCGGCCTGCCATCGGACTGTTTTGGCATGAACGACCATTTCAACCCGGTAGGAAAACCCGCCCCACCACGGCCGCGCAGGCCCGACGCCTTCATTTCCGCAACAATGGCATCCCGACCGCGCGCCAGAATGGCAGCGGTATTATCCCAGTCACCACGCCTGCGCGCACCGGCAAGCCGCCAGTCATCCTGACCGTAAAGATTGGTGAAGATCCGGTCCTTGTCTTCGAGCATGTCCCGTCTCTCCTGTTATTTGTCGGCCGCGACCGGCGTTGACAGCAATGTCTTGCGTCCGCCAGCCGGGGCAGACCCGCTCCGGTCCACCACGGGGCCCGGGGTCGGACGCCGCCCGGCCCGAAGTTCGGCTATCAGTTTTTCGGTCTGGGGGCCGTCCATATCTTCGTAGAAATCATCATCAACCTGCAGAATAGGGGCGTTCGAGCACGCCCCCAGACATTCCACTTCCGTCATGGTGAACAGCCCGTCGGCACTTGTCTGGCCGAAATGGCTGATACCCGTCGCCCTCTGGCAGGCCGCCACCACATCATCAGACCCGCGCAGCCAGCAGGGCGTGGTGGTGCAGACCTGCAAATGGTACCGCCCGACAGGCCGCGTATTGTACATGGTGTAAAAAGAGGCAACCTCGTAAACGCGGATCGGCGCCATATCCAGCCGACGGGCAATATCGTCCATGGCGACAATCGGTACCCAGGCGCTGCCTGTCTGTCGCCCAAGCTGCCGCTGGGCAATATAGAGCAGCGGCATGACCGCACTGGCCTTGCGCTCGGCCGGATATTTGCCGATTACAACAGCGATTTCTGCTTCCGATTCCGCGTCGAACACAAAATCTTCAGGCTGTTCGGGTGGGGTCCAGTCAGGGTTCATCGATCTACTTCCCCAAACACAAGATCAAGCGATCCGATAATGGCCACCATGTCCGCCAGCATGCCCCGGCGGGACATTTCATCAATGGCCTGAAGATGTGAAAAGCCCGTGGGCCGGATCTTGCACCGGTAAGGACGGTTGCTGCCATCGGCCACCAGATACACGCCGAATTCGCCTTTCGGGCTTTCCACGGCCGTATAGGTCGCCCCCGGCGGCACATGATACCCTTCACTGAAAAGCTTGAAATGATGGATCAGCGCCTCCATGGACCGTTTCATTTCCGCCCGTGGGGGCGGAGTAAACTTGGGGTCCTGGATCTTGACCGCTCCGGGCCTGATCTGGTTGAGGCACTGGTCGATAATTTTCAGGCTTTCGCGCATTTCAGCCACACGCACCAGATAACGGTCATAACAGTCGCCCTGACGGGTTACCGGCACGTTGAATTCGACCTTGTGGTAATTGTCATAGGGCTGGCTGCGCCGCAGGTCCCACGGCACGCCCGATGCCCGCAGGCACGGCCCGCTGAACCCCCAGGCCAATGCCTGCTCCGCCGTGAAAACACCAATCCCCACGGTGCGCTGTTTCCATATCCGGTTTTCGGTCAGCAGTCCCTCCAGATCATCGATCCAGGTCGGAAACTCCCTTGCCCAGGCACCAATTTTATCTTCAAGCCCGGCCGGCACGTCACGCGCTACACCTCCGGGGCGGAAATAATTGGCATGAAACCGTGCACCCGACGCGGCTTCATAGAATTCGAGCAGTTTTTCCCGCTCTTCATACCCCCACAACGCGGGCGTTACCGCACCGCAATCCAGCCCCATGGAGGTCAGGTTGAGAATATGGTTAAGGATACGGGTAATTTCCGCAAACAGCACACGCAGCCACTTGGCCCGTTCGGGAATGTCTATGCCCAGCAGCTTTTCCGTCGCCAGGGCAAAAGCCTGTTCCTGACACATGGGAGAGACGTAATCGAGCCGGTCGAAATACGGCAGCGCTTTCTGATAGGTTTTGTATTCTATCAGTTTTTCCGTGCCACGATGCAAAAGCCCGATATGCGGCACGGCACGCGCCACAACCTCGCCTTCCATTTCGAGCACCAGACGCAGCACACCATGGGCCGATGGATGCTGGGGGCCGAAATTCAGGGCGTGGGAATCGATTTCAACAACCCTGTTTTCCCTGACCTCTGCCTGGCGTTCAGGCAGCAGGCTTTCGGGAATATCCTCTCGCAGCACGGTCTGCGCGAAAGCGAGGGATGCCTTGTCCTGTGACTCCGTCATCAGTTCGCCCTCTTCATGCCCTGCCGGACTTCATGCGCCTTTTCGTCGCCGGGCAGGGTCAGCATACCCTCCCACGGGGACACAAAGTCGAAGTCGCGGAAATCCTGTGTCAGGGAAACGGGTTCCTTGACCACCTGCTTGCGTTCGATGTCGTAGCGCATCTGTTCGAATCCCGTCAGCGGGAAGTCCTTGCGCAGGGGATGCCCTTCAAACCCGTTATCGGTCAGGATACGGCGCAGATCCGCCTGACCGGAAAACAGGACGCCAAACAGATCGTAGCATTCCCGCTCCCACCATGTAGCGCAGGGCCAGAGTTCATGCACCGAAGGTACGGGAGCCTGCTCGTCTGTTGTAACAATAACGCGAACCCGCCGATTATAAGTGACGGAGAGCAGATTATAGACCACGTCGAAACGTTCAGGCCGTTGCGGGTAATCCACGCCGCATACATCCATCAACTGCTCGAAACGATAGCGCGGATCGTCACGCAGCTGGCTCAGGAAGCTGAACAGATGATCACGCGTAGTGCGAACGACCAGTTCACCTTTTTCAACGGCCGAATACGACACGCATGCGAACGAGGACGAAAAGGCAAAAGCAAGCGCGCAAAGCTGCCCGTCCAGCCGCCCCTGCCGGGGATTGATGGGAAGATCAGCCACGGAGAATGGTCCCTGTCCGACGAATTTTTTTCTGGAGCAGAAGAATGCCGTAAATCAGCGCCTCGGCCGTAGGAGGGCAACCCGGCACATAGACATCCACCGGCACGATCCGGTCACACCCCCGCACCACGGAATAGGAGTAGTGGTAATACCCACCGCCATTGGCGCAGGAGCCCATGGAGATTACCCAGCGGGGTTCGGCCATCTGCTCGTAAAGGCGACGTAGCACGGGCGCCATTTTGTTGGTCAGCGTGCCTGCCACGATCATGACATCGGACTGCCTGGGCGACCCACGGGGGATAATTCCCATACGGTCCAGGTCATAGCGGGGCATGTAGGCGTGGATCATTTCCACCGCGCAACAGGCAAGGCCGAACGACATGGGCCACAGGCTGCCTGTACGCCCCCAGTTCACCAGCTTGTCCAGATTCGCAACCACAAAGCCCTTCTCCGCCAGGGCGCCTGTAACCCCTCTTACAACGGCGTCCTGTTCGGGGCCGGGTGGCAGGGCCTCGCGATTCCACATGATGGCGTTTTCAGTATGCTCTGCGTTCATGGCCGCGCTCCTTCAATCCCAATCCAAAGCGCCTTTGCGCCACTCATACAGGAAGCCGATGCCAAGAACGGCCAGGAAGCCAAGCATGGACAGGAACCCGAACAGCCCGATCCGCCCCAGGCTGATCGCCCACGGGAACAGGAAAGCCACTTCCAGGTCGAAAATGATGAAAAGAATGGCCACGAGATAAAACCGGACATCGAACCGGTGCCGTGCATCGTCAAATGCACCAAACCCGCATTCGTACGCCGTCAGCTTCTCGGGGTAGGGCTTCTGGTGCCCCGACAGCAGCGCCATGCCCAGCATGGCCGCCGCAATCACAACGGAAATGCCGCCAAAAACAAGGACTGGCGCATAATCATTCAAAACAGACTGCATGGAGCTCGATCCTGCATCTATGAAAGCCCTTGAGGCTTTGCCGATGCGCTCACCCTAGACCTGACTGCTCGTTACGGCCATGCACGAACGCGTTGTTCGGCGGCCACTTTCCTGTGAATGACGGAATTGATACAGGAAATGAAAGACTGTCCGCCACGGTGGACAACAACGCACAAACGGACACCGCATGTGATGCGTGTGCCTGTTGGCGTATAAAATTGTTCCTGGAATATGGTGGGCGATGACGGGATCGAACCGCCGACCCTCTCGGTGTAAACGAGACGCTCTACCGCTGAGCTAATCGCCCGGGAGCTTCTGTCCCACAAACAGAAACGGCCGGCAACCCCCTTTTTTAAGGAGATTGGCCGGCCGCTTAAAAAAATGCCAGCTTAGTTGCTGACAGCGTCCTTGAGCGCCTTGCCCGGCTTGAAGCGGACAGACGTGGAAGCCGGAATATCGATTTCTTCACCCGTGCGGGGGTTGCGGCCCTTGGCGGCCTTGCGGGTGGCGGTGACGAACGTACCGAAGCCAACCAGACGCACTTCCTGCTTTTTGGCAAGGGCCTTCTCGATAGCACCGAATACGGCGTCGACCACTTCTCCGGCCTTTGCCTTGGGCAGGTCGACAGCTTCAGCTACGGCTGAAACCAGTTCCTGCTTGTTGAGCGGCTTCTCCATGTTACGCCTTTCTCTTTCTTTTCCGTTTTCGTGAAGTGGTGGGGAAACGGGTTCCCCCACCACAACCTGCTCGCACTATGAAGCCGTTTTTTCCTACGTCAACCAAGCAAGCGTAAACTTTGCAACTTTGCGGCCCAAACCGTGCCGCAAGCAGCATATTCCTTAGTGTGGCAGCACCGGAAGCACCTTGCCCGCGGCTGTACCGGGCACGGCTTCGGGCACTTCCTCCCATTCGATCGGCTGCGGCTGGCGCACCAGAGCACGGGCCAGAACCTCATCCACATGGGAGACAGGCACGATTTCGAGGCTGTTTTTCACAACATCAGGGATTTCCGCGAGATCTTTTTCATTCTCCTTGGGAATAAAAACCGTGCGGATACCCGAACGAAGTGCCGCCAGAAGCTTTTCTTTCAGCCCGCCAATAGCCAGCACACGACCCCGCAGGGTGATTTCACCCGTCATGGCCACATCCCGCCGGACAGGAATGCCAGTCAGCACGCTGACCAGCGATGTCACCATGGCCACACCGGCGGAAGGCCCATCCTTGGGAGTCGCGCCTTCAGGCACATGTACGTGAAAGCTGCGCTTTTCAAACAGGGGCGGCGCAATGCCGAAGCTCGTGGACCGACTCCGCACAAAGGAGAACGCAGCAGAAATGCTCTCCTTCATCACGTCGCCCAGCTTGCCGGTCTCGGCAATACCGCCCTTGCCCGGAACCATGACGCTTTCAATGGTCAGGATTTCGCCCCCCACCTCGGTCCAGGCCAGGCCGGTTACAACACCAACCATATCCTCGGCCTCGGTTTCGCCGTAGCGGAAGCGTGGCACGCCAGCGTATTTCTCAAGGTTATCGGCCGTCACGCTGACAGACTCCGCCTTGCCGGTCACGATCTCCTTTACGGCCTTGCGGGCAAGCCCCGCCAGCTCACGTTCGAGACTGCGCACGCCCGCTTCGCGCGTGTAATAACGGATCAGATCGCGCAGGCCTTCGTCGCTGATGGTCCATTCACCGGGCTTGAGGTTATGGGCCTCGATCTGCTTGGAAATCAGATGCCCGCGCGCGATCTGGACCTTTTCATCTTCCGTGTAGCCGGACAGCCGAATGATCTCCATGCGATCCAGCAGGGGCTGGGGCATGTTCAGGCTGTTGGCCGTTGTCACGAACATGACATCGGACAGGTCATAATCCACTTCCAGATAATGATCCGCGAATGTCCCGTTCTGCTCGGGGTCCAGCACCTCCAGCAGCGCGGATGACGGGTCACCGCGCCAGTCGGCACCCAGCTTGTCGATCTCATCGAGCAGGAAGAGCGGGTTGGAAACCTTAGCCTTCTTCATGCCCTGAATGATCTTGCCCGGCATGGAGCCGATATAGGTACGCCTGTGGCCGCGAATTTCAGCTTCGTCCCGCACGCCGCCCAGGGACATCCGCACATAATGCCGCCCCGTGGCCTTGGCGATCGAGCGCGCAAGAGAGGTCTTCCCCACCCCCGGCGGGCCGACAAGGCAGAGGATAGGCCCTTTCAGCTTCTGGGAACGGCTCTGCACGGCCAGATATTCAAGAATACGCTCCTTGACCTTATCCAGCCCGTAATGGTCGGCATCCAGAATCTTTTCGGCTTCGGGCAGGTCGTGGCGGACCTTGCTGCGCTTCTTCCACGGGATGCTCAGGATCCAGTCGAGATAATTGCGCACCACAGTGGATTCTGCGGACATCATGCTCATGCCGCGCAGCTTCTTGAGCTCACCCAGCGCTTTTTCCCGCGCTTCCTTGGAAAGCTTGGTCTTGGCGATGCGCTCCTCGATCTCGGAGGTTTCGTCCTTGCCGTCCTCGCCTTCGCCCAGCTCCTTCTGAATAGCCTTGAGCTGCTCATTCAGATAGTACTCGCGCTGGGTCCGTTCCATCTGGCGTTTGACGCGGTTGCGGATTTTCTTTTCGACCTGCAGAACATCGATCTCGGCTTCGATATGACCGAAAACCTTCTCAAGCTGCGCCTGCACGCTTGGCGCTTCCAGAATATCCTGCTTTTCCGCAATCTTGAGATTAAGGTGGCTGGTTACGGTATCGGCCAGCTTAGACAGGTCGCTGATCTGGTTCAGTGACACCAGCACTTCAGACGCAATTTTCTTGTTGAGCTTCATGTACTGCTCGAACTGCGTCACAATGGACCGGCCCAGCGCCTCGGCCTCCGGCCCGTGGGCCGGAACATCGGCAATCGGCTCGACCTCGGCCTCAAAATGGCCGTTGACATCAAGCAGTGCCTTGACGCGCACGCGCTTCACGCCCTCGACCAGCACCTTCACGGTGCCGTCGGGCAGCTTGAGAAGCTGCAGAATGGTGGACAGCGTTCCCACGCGATAGATATCGTCAGCGGTGGGGTCATCCTGCGCGGCATCTTTCTGCGCCACGAGCAGGATATGCCGGTCGTCACGCGTAACGGATTCCAGCGCACGAACGGATTTTTCCCGCCCGACAAACAGCGGCACGATCATGTGCGGGAATACGACAATGTCCCGCAGCGGCAGAACCGCTACCCGCCCTGATCCCTGTTTTTCCGTAACTGCGACCTGGGCCGCATCAACGACCGGGGACTCTGCCGTGTCTGTCTTGCGCCTGCGCCGTGTCGTGGCAGGTTTTTCGTTTTCAGCCATGATGATTATTGACCTCCCGATAAGGACGATCCAGGCAACGCACCCGTCAGGCGGCATACTGTTGCGCTGTTCGGCTTTTCCGCCTGGCAAAAAAGCCCGTCTTTGATTTTATGTTGGAATGCAAAGCGCGCCACGCAATAGCGTGGGCGTGAAAACAGTACCGGCGGCATATCCGCCGGTACTGCCTGTGCGTTGCCCTGGTTCAGGCGGATTGCTCCGTGGGCAACTCTTTTTTCTGGCCATAGACATAAACCGGCGTGGTTTTGCCATCCGCAACCTCGCGGTTAACCACCACCTCTTCCACATTGTCCAGACCGGGCAGGTCGAACATCGTGGACATGAGGATACTCTCCATGATCGACCGCAGGCCGCGCGCACCGGTTTTTCTCACGATGGCGCGATCCGAGATGGCCTTGAGCGCATCATCGGTAAATGTAAGCTGCACGTCTTCCATCTGGAACAGGCGTTGATACTGCTTGACCAGAGCATTCTTGGGCTCGGTCAGGATCTTGATCAGCGCTGCTTCGTCCAGATCACCCAAGGTCGCAAGCACCGGCAGACGACCGATAAACTCGGGGATAAGCCCGAACTTCATCAGATCCTCAGGCTCGACGTCATGCAGGATCGCACCCGTACGGCGCTCGTCAGGGGAACGGACATCCGCCCCGAAACCGATGCTGGTACCCTTGCCGCGCGCGGAAATGATCTTGTCCAGCCCCGCGAACGCACCACCGCAGATAAAGAGCATGTTGGTGGTGTCGACCTGAAGGAATTCCTGCTGCGGATGCTTGCGCCCACCCTGCGGCGGCACGGAGGCAACCGTGCCTTCCATCAGCTTGAGCAGCGCCTGCTGCACGCCTTCACCGCTGACATCACGGGTGATGGACGGATTGTCGGATTTCTTGGAAATCTTGTCGATCTCGTCGATATAGACAATCCCGCGCTGGGCGCGTTCGACATTATAGTCAGACGCCTGCAGCAGCTTGAGGATGATGTTCTCGACATCCTCACCCACGTAACCGGCTTCGGTCAGCGTGGTGGCATCCGCCATGGTGAACGGCACATCCAGAATGCGCGCAAGTGTCTGGGCCAGCAGGGTCTTGCCCGAGCCTGTCGGTCCGATCAGCAGGATGTTGGACTTGGCAATTTCAATATCACCCGTCTTGGCAACCTGCGTCAGCCGCTTGTAGTGATTATGCACCGCCACGGACAGGACCTTCTTGGCCTGCACCTGACCGATGACATAATCGTCCAGAACCTTGCAGATTTCCTTGGGGGTTGGCACCCCTTCGCGCGACTTGACCAGCGTGGTCTTGTTCTCTTCACGGATGATATCCATGCAGAGTTCGACACATTCATCGCAGATGAACACCGTAGGGCCGGCGATAAGCTTGCGTACCTCATGCTGCGATTTACCGCAGAACGAGCAATACAGCGTGTTTTTGGAATCACCGGACTTTGTATTCATCGCCCCCTCCCTCGATCATCCCTGGCCCCACGGCATCGAGAGCCTGGCTCCAGACTTCTCCCGCCTGCGGGCAAGCCGGGAGCTTCCTTATTGTAACAGGAAGTTCATAGTATACCAGCTTAAGGATGGTCTTTATCCTTCTTACCCGTTTCCACCGCCTTGTGGTGGCTGATGACTTCGTCAACGATACCGAAAGACTGGGCCTCGCCGGCGGACATGTAGGTGTCACGCTCCAGCTTCTGCTCGATTTCCTCGAGCGTGCGGCCCGTATGCTCGCGGTAGATCTCGTTCAGGCGCTGACGGATGATCAGGATCTCACGAGCCTGGATCTCGATATCACTCGCCTGCCCCTGCGCCCCGCCTGACGGCTGATGCACCATGACACGCGCGTTCGGCAGAGCGAAACGACGCCCCTTTTCCCCACCGGCCAGCAACAGCGACCCCATGGATGCCGCCTGGCCGATGCACACCGTGCTGACGGGGCTGCGGATATACTGCATGGTGTCGTAAATCGCGAGCCCGGCGGAGACAACGCCCCCGGGGCTGTTGATATAGAACGAGATTTCCTTGTTCGGGTTCACGCTTTCCAGATACAGAAGCTGCGCGGAAATCAGCGAAGCCACCTGATCGTAGACCGGGCCGGTCAGAAAAATGATCCGCTCCTGCAGCAGGCGGGAATAGATGTCGAAAGCCCGCTCCCCGCGTGAGGTCTGTTCGACCACCATGGGCACCAGGGCGTTGCTGAAAACCTCAACGGGATCACGATCCCTCATACCACTCATTCCCGTACAAAACTGTCTCTTCCCTGCCCTCTTTTCCGCGCGACGCGAAAAACAGGTTCGGGCTCCAAGCTTCAAGATAGAGATAAAGTGGCAAGATGCCACCCCCGCGAAAGAAAAACATGCCCCAAAAAGAATGTCCCGCCAGTTCACACTGGCGGGACAGAGCCGTTTTTCTCAGATATCCGCGGGTGGAATATCTGAAAGCTCTTCGGGGGTCACTTCCTTGTCGGTGACCTTGGCCAACTCGATCAGGTAATCCACGACCTTGTTTTCAAAGATCGGTCCCCGCAGGGTTTCCGCAGCCTGCGGATTCTTCTGGAAGAATTCGAAAACCTGCTGCTCCTGCCCCTGGTAGCGCATGGCTTCTGCACGCACAGCGCGTGCCAGCTCCTCGGAACTGACGGCAATACCGTTCTTTGTGCCGATTTCAGCCAGCAGAAGGCCAAGTTTCACACGGCGTTCGGCAATCTTGCGATAGTCCGCGCGCAGGGTGGCTTCGTCCTTGTCCTTGTCCTCGTCATCGATCTGGCCATCCTTGCGGTCGGCTTCGACACGGGTCCAGATCTGCTGGAATTCGGCTTCCACCATGTTGGCGGGTGCTTCGAAATCCGTCTTGGTGGCCAGTTCGTCCAGCAGTTCACGCTTGATACGCAGGCGTGAAAGCTGGTCGTATTCACCTTCGATCTGCTTGCGGATCAGGTCCTTGAGCTGATCGAGGCTTTCAAAGCCGATCTGCTTGGCCAGATCGTCGTTGATCGCGGCATCCACCGGCTTCTTGATCTGACGGGCCTTGATGTCGAACGTCGCTTCCTTGCCGGCAAGCTCCGCTGCGCCGTAATCTTCGGGGAAAGTCACGGTAATGACTTTTTCCTCACCCGGAGACATGCCTTCGATCTGTTCGGCAAACCCGGGAATGAAGCCTTCGCCGCCGATTTCGATGTTCACGTCTTCAGCCGTGCCGCCGTCGAACGCCACGCCATCGCGCTTGCCAACGAAGTCGACCGCGATCACGTCACCCTTGGCGACGGGGCGCACTTCCTCGACCACTTCGAAGGTGCGACCACGCTTGGCAATATCTTCGATCGCCTTGTCGATGGCGTCTTCCGCGACGGGGGCCTTCAGGCGCGTCAGGGTCAGACCGGACAGGTCAGGCACCGTGATTTCGGGCAGGATTTCGCTTTCGACCTTGAATTCAAGGTCCTTGCCATCATCGTCCTGACCGGACACCAGATCGACCTGCGGCTGCCCGGCCGGGCGGAGACCACGTTCATCGAAAACAGCGCGGATCGCGTCGGACACCGCCTGTTCCAGAACCTCACCCCACACCGCGGCACCGTAGCGCTGGCGGGCCAGGGACACCGGCACCTTGCCCGGACGGAAGCCCGGCAGGTTCAGGTTGGCGGCAACGTCCTTGAGGCGCGCATCGCGCTTGCCTTCAAGCTCCGTGGCCGGAACTGTAACGGTGAAACCACGCTTCAGCCCTTCAGAAAGGGTCTCGGTTACCTGCATCGGCCAGGCCTTCCTCTCGGTACAAAACTTCAGACAGCCCGCTACGTCATGCCGAAAGGCCGTCGCGGAACAGGACGGGAGAATGAACCTGGATGGTACGGGCGGAGGGACTTGAACCCCCACGACTTGCGTCACCAGAACCTAAATCTGGCGTGTCTGCCAATTCCACCACGCCCGCGCGCATTGCTCGCCGTCGCAAGAAGCGTGGACTTAGCTCAAAGCGTGCCTCACGGCAAGAGACCCTGCCTTATTCCCGTGGCGACTGCGTTAAAAGTCGCGCGCAAAAGTGTATCGCCCGGTTTTTAGGCCGCAAACAGGCAGCCAGACGCGCCCATGCCGCAAACCCTCAAGAAGCAGAGACGATCTGGCGTGCAAAAGGCGAAAAAACCCGCACGTCCGGTTTTTACCCCTCCCCCAATGATATGCCCCGCATCAGGGGCCGCCTGGACCGCCGCATACTCCACATTAGCCTCTGCTGCCGGCGGCGTCGTGGCGCGCGGGGCCAAGATAGCGGTCAAGATCCTCGACCAGCGGCCAGCCACCAGTCTGGGCCGCGGCTTTTATCCCGGCCTCCCCATGCAGCCACACCCCCGCACATGCGGCATCCCATATGGGCATACCCGCTGCCAGAAGGGCCGCGATCACGCCCGAGAGCGTATCCCCCGACCCGGCAGTGCCCAGCGCCGGGGTCGCATGCGTGTTGATGGCCAGCCTGCCATCCGGCGCGGCGATCAGGGTTGTGGCCCCTTTCAGAACCACAACCGCGTCAATCAGCCTTGCCGCCTCGCGCACCCGCTCCGGCGGGTTGGCGCCGACCGGCCCGAAAACACGCGTAAATTCACCTACATGCGGCGTAACGACCGCAACACCCCTCAGTTGTTCCGGCCGGTCAGTCGCCGCACTCAGCGCGCCGGCATCGGCCAGCACACAGCGCCCCGCCGCCAGCAAGACCGGCAGGGTTTGCGCGACCTCATCGGGTGCAAGACCCGGCCCGCATACCCAGACATGCCGCCGCGCATCCTCCAGCAAGGTGGCAAGCGGCGCGTCGTCCACGATCACACCTGCGGGCCCGAGCCTGTAATCCCGGGCTGCCCCTCCGGCTGCCACCCGCACCAACCCCGCACCGGCAGCCCGCGCGCCCGACGCACACAACCGCGCCGCGCCCGGCATACTGCCCCCCGCACAGATACTGACGACACCACGAGAATATTTATGGCTTTCCGCGCCTGGAACGGGCAGGCGCCACAAGCCGGGCTCGTTCCGCCATGCTGTAAAAGGCACCTGCTCCACCAGTCGGTCGGGAATACCGATATCGGCCAGAATCAGGCGCCCCATCAGCCCACGGGCGGGATAGAGCAGATGCCCCGGCTTGAACCGGTGGAACGTCACTGTCAGTTCAGCCTGGGGAGCATAGCCCCGCACCTGCCCGGTCGCGCCATCCACGCCGGAAGGGATATCCACCGCAACCAGTCGCGCGGCTGCCCGCAGCATATCGGCGGCGGCCCCCTCCACATCCCGGCTCAGCCCGGCACCAAACAGGGCGTCCACCACAAGCTCAGCCCGCGCGACTTCGGCCACGGCAAATGGCACGCGGGGCCCCGTATACAGGCAGGCCGGGGCGCTGGACGCGGTGTTCAGCGCCGGAGGAGCCATCTCCGCCACCGCGACTGGCCACCCGGCATCAGACAAAAGACGGGCGGCCACATAGCCATCTCCACCATTATTGCCCGGCCCGCACAGGACAAGCGTGCGCAGCGGCCTGACATGCCGCCTGATCGCGCGGGCAACGGCACGCCCCGCATTCTCCATCAGCACCGATACCGGGATCGTGGCCGCACTCAGCGTATCCACCCGCGCCATGTCAGCGGGCGTGTAAACACCAAGAACGGAGGGGCGGACAGGCTCCACAGGACATCTCCATGACAGGGGAATATGAGCGGTGCGCGGAACATACCCCTTGCACCCGCACCGCCACATTGGCAATCAGACAGCAAGAACAGCCGGGCGCCCCGCTACCGCCCCCGGCCCCTGTCCTGTCGCCGGCGCTGTGACCGACCGGCAAGCCTAGCGGAGTCTGCATGCCTCATTCCATTCTCTGGAGCCTTGTTCTCGCACTCCATCTCATCAGCATCATTTACTGGGTGGGTGGGGGCATCTATGCGGTTGTCGTGCTGCGGCCCAGCCTTGGCCTGCTGGATGCAACCCAGCGCAATTCGGTCCATCTCCAGACCATGGCGCGCTTTTTCAAGGGGCTGACGCACGCCATTCCCACCACACTGGTGACCGGCTGGCTGCTGATCGTCCATGAGGGCGGGTTTGCAAACGTGCCATGGACCACGAACCTGATGCAGCTTGCCGGAATCCTGATGGCGGCACTGTTCGCACGGCTCTATTTTGGCGCCTACCAGAAAGCCCGCAGAGCGATCAGGCCGCAGGCTTCCGTGTTCGACTCGATCCGCACCCAGATCCTGGCGATTGTCGCCCTGGGAATGCTGGCCGTGCTGTCTGCGTGCCTCGGCCATCCGTTTGCATGAAAATTCAAGGGCAACTGCCCCAAAAACTTGCTTTTACGCACAAAGACCTTTATCCGGGCTAGCGCCTGATCGCGCGCTGGAGACGTTGCCGCCTGACGGCTTTTGTCTCGGTCGGAGCACAGATGCCGGCCAGCCCGTCCGATAATGACTGTTTTAGTTCCGAGAGCATATTGACCGCAAAAGCACCCGCCCGCACCCGCAAGACGACAGCCCGCAGCCCCAAAAAAGCCGCGGCACCCGACACATCTGCGATCGTGGAAGCGGGCAGCACGGAAAACGAGCCCGTGCCCCCTGCAGCCGCCGCCCCAGCGGCGAAAGCCCCCAAGCCTGCTGCCAAAAGCCGGGCGAAGTCGGTCAAAAGCGCTGAACCCGCGCCGAAAAAAGCTCCCGCCAAGCCAAAAGCCACCCGCACAGCCCGGGCAGCCAAACCCGAATCGGTGGAAGCGGTCGAACCCGCACCTAAGAAAAAAGCCGCGCCGCGTCGTAAAAAGGTGGTCGAGACTGCGCCCGAAAGCACCGTTGACGCGGCAGCCGCTCCGGAAGAAAATCAGGACAATGAACAGGCGGCTGTGCCCGCACCCGTTGAGACACCAGCCCCTGCCACGCTGGAAAAGGCGGAAGCGACAGAGGCCATGGCCGCTGTTCAGCCCGAGTCGATAACGTTTGCGGACCTCGAACTGTCCGAACCCATCATGCACGCCATTACCGACATGGGGTACACGACACCGACCCCCATTCAGGCACAGGCCATTCCCGCTGTGCTGATGGCGCGCGACGTGCTTGGCGTTGCCCAGACCGGTACCGGCAAGACAGCTTCCTTCACGCTGCCCATGCTCGAAATTCTGAGCGGCTCGCGTGCCAGGGCGCGCATGCCACGTTCCCTGATTCTGGAACCAACGCGTGAACTGGCGCTGCAGGTTGCGGAAAATTTTGTCAATTACGGCAAGTATCTCAAGCTCAACCATGCGCTGCTGATCGGTGGCGAAAGCATGGCCGAGCAGAAAGAAGTTCTCAATCGCGGCGTGGACGTTCTGATCGCCACCCCTGGCCGCCTGCTCGACCTGTTCGGGCGCGGCGGTCTGCTGCTCAGCCACACCAAAATTCTGGTGATCGACGAAGCAGACAGAATGCTCGATATGGGCTTTATTCCCGATATCGAAAAAATTGTCGGTCTGCTGCCGCCCACACGCCAGACCCTGTTCTTTTCCGCCACCATGGCGCCGACCATCCGCAAGCTTGCGGATGCGTTCCTGCATAACCCCAAGGAAATTACGGTGGCGCGCCAGTCCTCGGTCGCGACTACCATAACCACCGGCCTGCTGATCGTGGACGAGCACGACAAGCGCAAGACACTGCGCCTGCTCCTGCGCGACCCCAGCCTGCAGAACGCCATTGTGTTCTGCAACCGCAAGCGCGATGTGGATGTGCTGACCAAATCGCTGATCAAGCACGGTTTTTCGGCCGGAGCGCTACACGGCGACCTGCCGCAATCCGTCCGTTTCGCGACGCTGGAAAAATTCAAGAACGGTGAACTGAAGGTTCTGGTCTGCTCGGATGTGGCGGCACGCGGCATCGATATCGGCGGCCTGTCGCATGTCTTCAATTTCGACCTGCCATTCCACCCCGAAGACTACGTACACCGCATCGGCCGTACCGGTCGCGCCGGGCGCGAGGGCCATGCCTATTCGCTGGCCAGCCCATACGACAAGGCGCTGGCGGAAGCCATTGAGCAACTGACCGGCAAGGAATTCCCCCGCCTGACGCAGGACGGGGTGGAACAGCTTGACTGGGCCGAGGGCAAACGCCCGGCAAACCCGGCAGCACGCGGCAAAGATCGGGATCGGGATCGGGATCGGGATCGGGATCGGGATCGGGATCGGGATCGGGATCG
>NZ_JBDOBQ010000004.1:55926-177165 GCF_047723915.1 Acetobacter sp.
GGGATCGGGATCGGGATCGGGATCGGGATCGGGATCGGGATCGGGATCGGGATCGGGATCGCAACAAAGACAAATCCAAGTCCAGGCACAAGACCCAGAATCAGCCTGCCGGACGTGACGAACGACCGGCACAGCCGCGTGACACGCAACCGGAGCATCGCCCCGAACGCAGCCAGCAGTCTGGCAGCAGGGCGCCCAACAAGCCTGGTCGCCACCAGCGTGACGATATTGCGCCGATGCCGGCTGGCGATGTCGTGGGTTTTGGTGAACTGATGCCCGCTTTCATGCTTCTGCCCCGCCGCGACTCCGAACACCCGGATGCGGCAAATGCAGACGCACGCTCCGCAGCACCAACGGAAACCGCACCGCCAGTTCCCGCCGCGACCTGATACATACAGTCGTGACTACGGTAGTCGAGGCACCCGTCCTGTATCTTGCCGCGCAGGGAGACGGCGCTGTGCGCCTGCCAGACGGGCAGGTTACGTATTGCGCGGGCACACTGGCTGGCGAACATGTTCGTCTGGCGCAGAACAACGCAGGCGTGTGGCGGCTGGATACGATCCTTCAGGCGTCGCCCAGTCGCGTTACACCCCCCTGCCCGCTGTCTGGCACCTGTGGCGGATGCTCGCTCCAGCATATGCAGCCCGATGCCCTGCTGGAATGGAAAGTCGGCAAGGTGCGTCATGCGCTGGAAAAAGCCGGGTTTTCCGCCATTCCAGAACCGACACGCTACCAGGTGCCGCCACTAAGCCGCCGCAGGGTGGATCTGGCTGTAAGGCGCACGCCAGATGCCATGCTGGTCGGCCTGCATGCACGCGGTAGCACCACCGTAACGGATATGAGCGTGTGCCCGGTCCTGAACCCGGACATCCTGCGCCTTCTGCCCGCCTTCCGCACGACGTTGCGCAGCCTACAGGCTATTCGCAGCACGGCGAGTCTGCATATCAACCTGCTCGACTCCGGGCCGGATATCGTGCTGCTGACAGATGCCGCGCTACAGGCGCCAGACAGGGTCAGGCTTGCCCGGCTGGCTGAAGAGCATGGCATACCGCGAATCGCCTGGCGGCTGCTCAAGGCCGAGGGCGAGCCCGAAACTGCGGCACAGAACGGGCCGGTTTTTCAGACCATTGCCGGACACAGGCTTACTCCGCCGCCCGGCGCGTTTCTCCAGGCAACCCTACAGAGTGAGCAGGCTATTCAGCAGGCGGTCATGGCAGCCCTGCCGGACAGACTCGGGCGTCGTGAAAGCGTGATCGAGCTTTACGCCGGGTGCGGCACGCTTACGCTCCCGCTCTCCGAACGTTGCCGTGTGCTCGCGTATGAAGGGCATGCCCCGGCCTGCGCAGCCCTGAAGGCTGCCGGCAATACCCGTATTCAGACACACTGCCAGGATCTGAACCGTCAGCCCGTCATGGCGAAGGACCTTGCCAAAACACCGGTGGTGGTGCTGGACCCGCCACATGCGGGCGCCAGACTGCAGATGCGCCAGATCGCCCAGGGCAAGCCCGCGCAGGTGATTTACGTGAGCTGCAACCCCGCAGCTCTGTCAAAAGATGCAGCCATGCTGGCCGACGCCGGATACCGGCTGGACAGCGTGGCTGTCATAGATCAGTTTCTGTGGTCGGCCGAGACTGAGACGGTGTGCAGCTTCAGACGTGAAAGCTCTCACCGCAGCCGCACCGTCCCTTCTCGTTCGGGTTGACGAACACGAATCCGGCCTCCAGATCACCCATCCGGTAATCCATCTGCGAACCGATCAGGAACAGGGTGGCCTTGCGGTCGACCAGCAGGGTCAGGTCATGGTCGCGGATAATTTCGTCCCCGTCGCCCGGCTTTTCGACAAACTGCATGTCATAGGCCTGACCCGAGCAACCGCGCGTGGTGACTGAAATACGCAAAAGCTGACCCGCATGCGCCGTGGCGTATAAGTGCCGCAACCGTTCGGCTGCAGCATCGGTCAGGCTCATCAAGGGCGGGAGTGCGCGCCGTGGCGGAGCA
Source organism: Acetobacter sp. (assembly GCF_047723915.1). Lineage (GTDB taxonomy): Bacteria > Pseudomonadota > Alphaproteobacteria > Acetobacterales > Acetobacteraceae > Acetobacter. The sequence continues at coordinate 57,925 of NZ_JBDOBQ010000004.1, forward strand.
GTGCTGATGCTTTGTGACATCGTTCCGGCCTTTCCTGTGTCAGAACATGTTAAGGGACAGGCGGGCTTCATCGCTCATGCGCGACATGTCCCACGGCGGGTCCCAGACAATTTCGACCTCGGCATTGGTTACGCCGGGCAGTTTTTCAACCGCGTCCTTGACCTGCACAGGCAGTTCCTGCGCACTGGGGCAGTTGGGGGCGGTCAGTGTCATTTCAACGCGCACGCGCCCGTCATCGTACAGGTCAATCGCGTAAATCAGGCCCAGTTCGTAAATATTGACCGGTATTTCCGGATCATGAACCGTGGCGATCGCCTCGATCACCGCATCCTCCGACGGATGCGTGGCCGCCGTACCTTCAGCCGGACTGGCCGAGGATGGGGCGGCATCGTCCCCGTCGGGGCGCCAGCTTTCCACCGCTGCCTGTTCCGCCCCACCTGCGTGGTCCGCGTGCAGAACGTCCGCCGCGTCTGGCGTGGTCAATGTCTGGGGCGTGGGAGCATGGTCCTGAGCGCGCACATCGTCAGTTACGGACATGAGAAAGAGCCTCCTTCAGGGCTATCCACGGCAGTTCGGCACACCGTATACGGGCCTTGTGGGCCCGTACCGGGGCCAGGGCCTGCAAAGCCCCCAGTTCCGCCAGCCCGGGCAGGCTATCCGCGCTGGCCGCCCCGTCCCGCAGCAGGGCGGAAAAACGGCCCGACAGGGCATGAGCCTGTTCGATACTGCACCCGGCCAGCCGTTCGACCATCAGATCAGCCGTTGCCGCACAGATTGCACAGCCCCGCGTATGGTGGCTGATCTGTGCTATATGGTGGCCCTCAAGCCGGATATCGAGCCGCGTACGATCACCGCAAAGCGGATTTTTGCCTTCTCCGCTCACATCGGGCGCGGAAAGAGGGTTCGCATGCAGGGGCTTTTTCGCCCGCGTGACGATCAACCGGTCGTACAGGGCCTCGTCGCTGTCGATCACACAAAAAAGTCCCTGATCCGCACCAGCGTATCCGCCAGTGTGTCGATCTCGTCGCGGGTGGTGTAGATCCCGAAGCTCGCACGGGCGGTGGCACTCAGCCCCAGGCGGCGCATGAGCGGCTCCGCGCAGTGATGGCCCGCACGTATGGCAATGCCGTTGCGGTCCAGCAGGGTCGCAATATCATGCGGGTGCACATCGGCCATGGTGAACGACACCACCCCGCCCCGGCGTGCGGGGCTGCCAACCACAGCAAGGCCCGGCACATCGGCCAGACGGCTCAGGGCATGGGTGGTCAATGCCTGTTCATGCGCTGCAATCGCCTCGAACCCCACATCCTGGACCCAGGACACCGCCGCACCCAGACCGATGGCCTCCACAATGGCGGGCGTGCCCGCCTCGAACTTGTGCGGCAGGTTGGCCCAGGTCGATTTTTCGAAGGTCACGGTGGAGATCATATCTCCCCCCCCCAGGAAGGGCGGCATGTCCTCCAGCAGGGCACGTCTGGCCCACAGCACGCCAATACCGGTAGGGCCATAGAGCTTGTGCCCGGTAAAGGTATAGAAATCCGCAGTCAGGGCCTGCACGTCGGTGCGATGGTGCACCACCGCCTGGCTGCCGTCGAACAGCACCAGCGCACCCGCCGCATGGGCCATGTCCGCGATCTGACGGGCCGGGGTAATACTGCCCAGCACGTTGGACATGTGGGTTATGGCCACCAGCGCCACCTTGCCGTCGGCCAGAAGGGCTTCATAGGCAGGCAGATCGATATCACCCGCATCAGTAATGGGGGCCACACGCAGTTCTATGCCTGCACGGTCACGCAGCATCTGCCAGGGAATAAGGTTGGCGTGGTGCTCCATTTCCGAAATCAGCACCGCCTGCCCCGGCTTGAGCATGCTCCCGAAGGAATGCGCCACCAGGTTGATGGCCTCGGTACTGTTGCGCGTGAAAATAATCTCATCGCGCGAGGGAGCATTCAGAAACGCCGCGACCAGATCACGGGCATTTTCATACGCCTCGGTCGTGCGCTCGCTCATCCAGTGCAGGCCGCGATGGATGTTGGCATACTGGTGGCGCATGGTCTCCGCCATGGCGCTTATCACGGCCTCGGGCTTCTGGGCGGAGGCCGCACTGTCCAGAAAAACCAGCGGCCTGCCATGCACCGTTTCCGACAGGATGGGAAACTGTGCGCGAATGGCCGCGATATCGAAGCCCCCGGTATGGGGCTGTGTGGTGGCTGCGACGCTCATGCGTGGTCTCCCCCCTGGCCGAACCGCTCAGCCATGATGGCCCGGCAGATCGCCTGTGCCGTGTCGTCCGTCACCAGCGCCAGAGCTTCATCCAGGAACGCATCGATCAGAATCTGGCGAGCCTGCACCTCGGGCACTCCGCGGCTGCGCAGGTAGAACAACTGGTCGTCATCCAGCGCGCCCACAGTCGCACCGTGGCTGCACCGCACATCGTCAGCGTAGATTTCCAGTTCCGGCTTGGCGTCGATCTCCGCATCGGGGGAGAGCAGAAGGGCCTGGTTCATCTGGTAACCATCGGTCTTCTGGGCCACGCGTTCCACCAGCACCTTGCCCTGGAACACACCGCGCGCGTGCCCGTCCAGCACATTGCGCACCGTCTGACGGGACACGCAGTCAGGTGCCGCATGGGTGATCACGCTGGTCATGTCGCCTGTCTGGCGTCCGCCCAGCCGTTGCGCGCCGTTGACATGAACCAGAGCATGGGACGCCGCCAGGCAGGCATGCACCTCGTGCCGTGTCAGCACGCCACCCAGCCCAAGGGCAAAGCTGTCATACACACCATGGGCTGCGATTTTGGCGTAAACCGTACCAAGGCTGACCGCCTCGGCCGCTTCAAGCTGGAGGGTGACATGCCGGAGTTCGGCCTGTTCGCCCACATGGATATCCGTGACGGGGTTATGGAAATACGCGCCCTCCCCCGCATGGATGGACAGTACCGACAGGCTGGCCCCCGCCGCAAGCGAGATCGCATGACGCGGGTGGTAGGACAGGGCGTGTTCGCCCGCCAGCCCCAGCGATATGACCGCGATCTGCCCGGCCTTGACCCCAGCGGGCACGGACAGCGTGACACCCCCCGCCGCCAGAGCGGTATTAAGGGCAACCAGCGGGTCCCGATCGGGGGCCGCCTGTAGCCCGAAGGACGAAGACGGGTCAAAAAACTCCACCGTCAGCGTATCGGGCACATGGCTGAGTTCGGGGGCATGGCAGCCATTGACCAGCACCACGCGCGGCAGCGTGGCCAGGCTTTCATGCCGGGCCAGCAGGCCGTCCAGCAGGGCTTTTGCCCGCGCCCGGTCATACGCCGCAGGCGGAGCTGCAAAGCTGTTGCTGCCCAGCGCCCGCAGGGCGGTATATTTCCATGCTTCCGTGCGACGGGTGGGCAGGCCGGTTCGGGCCAGGGCACCCAGAGCAGCCTGACGTTCCGGCCCGGCCACGCCATTCAGACGTTCGGCAAACAGGGCCAGAGGGCCGGGCATGGTTGTGCTGATCGCGTTCACGCTGCCTCCGCTTCCGCCAGGAATTTGGTGTAGCCCTCCCGGTCGATCTCGCGCGCCAGTTCCGGCCCACCGGACAGAATGATCCGCCCCTGCGCCATGACATGGATGCGGTCGGGCACTAGGTAGTCCAGCAGTTTCTGATGATGGGTGATGACAAGGGCGGAAAACTGCGGCGAACGCAGGCGGTTCACACCCTCGGCCACAATACGCAGGGCGTCCACGTCCAGCCCGCTGTCGGTTTCATCCAGAATGGCAAAGCTGGGTTCGAGCATGGTCATCTGCAGGACTTCGTTGCGCTTTTTCTCGCCGCCCGAAAATCCGACATTCACGTTGCGCTTGAGCATGTCCGGGGCCATGGACAGTTCCTTGGCCGCGGCCCGCGCAAGCTTGAGGAAAGCCACAGCGTCAAGCTCGTCCTGCCCGCGCGCGCGACGCACCGCATTGACCGCCGTGCGCAGGAAATTGGCATTGTTCACGCCCGGTAGTTCGACCGGCGCCTGAAAAGCCAGGAAAAGCCCGGCGGCGGCGCGTTCCTCCGGCTCCATGGCCAGCAGGTCCTGCCCCTTGAAGGTGGCCGTGCCGCCCGTGACCTCGTAATCCTCACGCCCGGCGAGAACGTAGGACAGCGTGGACTTGCCGCAGCCGTTCGGTCCCATGATGGCATGCACCTCACCGGGGGGGATGCTCAGGTCCACGCCACGCAGGATCTGCTTTTCCTGCCCGTCAGCATCGATTCTGGCTTTCAGTCCGGAAATTTCCAAAAACTGGCTCATGGTCTGTACTCCCTTACCCAACGCTGCCTTCAAGGCTGATCTGCAACAGTTTCTGCGCCTCTACCGCGAATTCCATCGGCAGTTCCTTCAGAACGTCGCGGCAGAACCCGTTCACGATCAGGCCCACCGCATCTTCCTCGGACAGGCCGCGCTGACGGCAGTAAAAGAGCTGGTCTTCCGAAATTTTCGATGTCGTCGCCTCGTGCTCGATCCGGGCCGCCATGTTGCGGCTTTCGATATACGGCACGGTATGCGCCCCACACTGATCGCCAATCAGCAGGCTGTCGCATTGCGTGAAATTGCGCGCGCCCGACGCCTTGGGCTGCACACGCACCAGACCGCGATAGGTACTGTCCGACCGTCCGGCGCTGATGGTCTTGGCGATAATGGTCGACCGCGTATTGCGCCCGATATGGATCATTTTGGTGCCGGTATCGGCCTGCTGGCAGTTGTTCGTGACCGCGACCGAATAGAATTCCCCCACAGAGCCTTCACCCTGGAGAATGCAGGACGGATATTTCCAGGTAATGGCCGAGCCGGTTTCCACCTGAGTCCAGGAAATCTTGGACCGCGCGCCACGGCACGCGCCACGCTTGGTCACAAAATTGTAGATACCGCCGCGCCCTTCCTCATCCCCCGGGTACCAGTTCTGCACCGTGGAATACTTGATGGAGGCGTCATCCATGGCCACCAGTTCCACCACAGCCGCGTGCAACTGGTTTTCATCGCGCATGGGGGCCGTGCAGCCTTCGAGGTAGGAGACGGAAGCCCCTTCCTCCACCACGATCAGCGTACGCTCGAACTGCCCGGTATTGCGCGCATTGATACGGAAATAGGTAGACAGTTCCATAGGGCAACGCACGCCCTTGGGCACGTAAACGAACGAGCCGTCCGTGAACACGGCGGAGTTCAGCGCCGCGAAGAAGTTGTCGCCCGCCGGAACCACGCTGCCCAGGTAGCGGCGCACCAGTTCGGGGTGTTCCTTCACCGCCTCTGAAATGGGGCAGAAGATCACCCCTGCCTCTTCCAGCGTCTTGCGGAAGGTCGTTGCAACCGACACGCTGTCGAACACCGCATCCACCGCCACAGGCGGGCGGGCGGTTTCGCCCTCGGGCAGTTCCACGCCGGCCAGCAGGGCCTGTTCATGCAGCGGAATACCCAGTTTTTCGTAGGTTCTCAGCAGCTCGGGGTCGACTTCATCAAGGGATTTCAGCCCCGGCTTGCGACGGGGGGCCGCATAGTAATGCAGGTCCTGATAATCGATCGGCGGGTAGGACACCTTGGCCCATTCGGGCTCGCGCATGGCCTGCCATGTGGCAAACGCCGCCAGACGCCATTCCAGCATCCATTCCGGCTCTTCCTTGCGGGTGGAAATCAGACGGATGATGTCTTCATTCAGGCCCTTGGGAGCCATATCCATCTCGATTTCGGTCTCGAAGCCCCATTTATATGTGGACTGACCGAGCTTTTCGACGGCTTCGCGGGTTTCTGTTACGGCCGGCATGACCTAGGCCCCTCCACGCAGTTCTTGAACAGTACTTGCCACGCCATTGCTGTAGGGTCTTGGCGGACGGATTGTCTGGCTCTGGCGCATGCTCTCGAGCGATATGCCCTCCAGCGTCGTGCGGATTGCCTGATTGATCGTATCCCAACTGCCGCACAGGCTGCATGTTACGCCGTTATCGCACCCACCGCCATCGACACAGGCGGTCAGGGCGATCTTGCCGTCTACCGCCGTGATCACGCTGGCGACAGAAATGTCGGCAAGTGGTCGGGCCAGTCTGTAACCGCCCTTGGCCCCACGTTGCGAGAGCACGAAACCGTCCCCCGCCAGCACCTTGAGCACCTTGGCAACCGTCGGTTCGGGCACGCCTGTCTCTGCCGCGAGGCAGGGCGAGGTCACGACCCCGGCCTGTTCGCCCAGCTTGACAAGAATGACGATCGCGTAGTCCGCCAGGCGGGAAAGTTTCAGCATTATCCGGCCTTCACCAATTAAAGACCTGTGCGGTCCTGTTTCGGATACATGGCCTCAAGAACGGCCTGCGTCAACCCAAATCGGCGGGAATATTGCCACCCGCATAGCTGTCCATCGCCCTGCCCGCGCCTGAACGCCGGAAGGGGCGAATTCTACTGGGCGTTCAGCCCGAACATGAGCCGCAGGATGGCAAACAGCAGAGCCCCCACCCCAAAGCCCACCAGCGTACCGTTGAAACGGATGAACTGAAGGTCCTTGCCGACGCGCAGTTCCAGACGGTCCGCCATTTCCACCGTATTCCAGCCCGAAACCACGCGTGCAATAAAGTCACCCACCCGTTCCCGCGCGAAGGGCAGCATGCGCAGCACGGCGTGGTTCGTCCCGTCCACGATACGCCGCCGCAGCACGTCGTCGGTCCGGGCCTGCGTGGCAAGACGGCTCAACCCATCACGAACCAGAGAGGCCACGCGCCCCTCGGGGTCCTCTATGTCGGACTCCACCATGCGGCGGAATCTGTGCCAGATATCGCCCCACCAGCCCGCCACGCTGTCATGCGACAGAACGGACATGACGGCCTGCGTGAACTCCCGCCCGCGTTCGGGGTCGGTTTCGATCCGGTCCACCTGGGCGCGCACCCAGGTCGTAAACCCTTCACGCAGGCTGGAATTTTCGGGGTCCACCCGTTCCAGTTCCTTGCCGGCCGCCAGAATGACCTTGGTGGCAATGGACCCGCCAATGGCCCAGCCCAGAAAGCGGCCACCCTGTTCACGCACCCGGTCCTCGATCATGGCGCGCAGCGACGATTCCTTGGATTGCAGGCCGTCCTTGATCTGGCCCAGCAGATAGGACAGCACCTCCTGGTGCCGGTCGTCATCCACCATGCTGCGCAGCGCCTTGGCAATAACGGGCGCCAGGTCGTTCCCGCCAAGGAGTCGCGGCAATACACGGGCCAGCCCGCGACTGGCGCGCCCGTCTTCCAGCCGGTCGAGAATCTGCGGTGTGGAGCGGGTTACGGCCCCGACAATCGTGTCCTGTGTTGCGGAATCGTCGAGCATACGGGCGACAAGCGCTGGCACGTCCATCTGCGCAAGCACCCGCGTGACTTCTTTTTCCGTAAACACCTGCCCGGCCACAAAACGCCCCAGCGCATTGCCCAGGCGGTCTTTCTGGGCAGGCAGGATCGCCGTATGCGGAATCGGCAACCCCATCGGGTGACGGAAGAGCGCCACCACCGCGAACCAGTCTGCCAGCCCGCCAACCACGCCCGCACGCGCCCCGGCACGCAGCATTTCCAGCCAGAAACCGTCCCTGACCCAGCCGGCCGCGGGTGCCGCGTAACCCAGAACGGTCAGCCCGCCCATCAGCACCAGCAGGCCCGTAGCCGCTCTCTTGTATCGCCGCAGCACCTGCCGGGCGGCGAAATCCCCTGTGTTTTCGACCTGTGACGTCATGCCTGTTCGATAGCACCCCGCAGCCCCGGCCCCAAGTGGCTGGCATCATCTGCGCACCCATAACGCGTGACACCCCTGTCCGGCGCAGTCGCCCCCGATATCCGCCCTGCCCCCCTCTGCCTGGCTGAAATGGGGCAGGTCCGCCACAGACGCGCCCCATCCGGCCGCAGGCTGTTGCACGCACCCTGCAGACGTGAAAAGACTCTTCACCGCGTTTGCGCATAACGTCACATGTCTTACCGACCAATCCTGCAAGGACCCCGCGCGCCCCATGTCCCCAGATTTTTCATCTCTTCCGCCGCGCATCCGCACTCTGCTTGCATCCGTGGGCGACTCATCGGCGCCCGGCACTGTGGCGGAAGGCACCAATCCGGTCATGGCGACGGCCCTGCGCCTGGGCGAGGCCTTCGAGCGCGAAGAGATCGGCTATGACGATATTCTCACCCTGATCCGCGCCCTGCGGGACGAGGCGTTTCTGAACCGCGCACGGCGGCTGCACCGTTACGTGGGAGGGGCCACCCCCGCCGCCGCGCACGAAAAACTGCGCGACGTGGCCGAACACATCCGCGCGACCCTGCCCGAACCCACATTCGCCGCGTATCAGGAAGCAACCAGCACCATCCGGTTCGCGGCCGTGTTTACCGCGCACCCGACATTCGCGCTGAGCAACCCTGTCTATGCGGCGGTGGCAGCCAGTGCCTCCACCGTCATGCCGCCCGAAACAGCCCCTTTTTTCGAGACACACCGCCGCACCGCCCCCCCGACGCTGGAGGAGGAATTCACGCTGGCCGCGCAGGCCATAACCCGCGCGCGCGACGCCATAGACCTGCTCTCGGCCGCCTTGCTGGAAACCGCGAAAACCGCCTGGCCGGACAACTGGCAGCACCTGGCCCCGTGCCCCGTCATTGCCACAAGCTGGGTCGGTTACGATACGGACGGCCGCACGGATATTGGCTGGTGGGATACCCTGCGTCTGCGCCTGCGCATGAAACTGTTCCAGCTTATGCGTCTGGAACAGCAGATCACCCATGAAGGCGTTCTGGCCCCCGACCTGGCGCAGACGCTGCAAAACGCCATAGCCTGCGTGAAAGGGCAGATCAGCGCAGCCCCCACAGGGCCGGCCGACGTTCAGGCCGTGGCCAACTTCGCCCAGCTTATGGTGGACGGGCGCGCAACAGCCCTGACCCACGCAGCAGAGCTTGAAGACCTGCTACAGGCCGCAATCGACAGCGCGGCGCCCTCCGCACAGGTGCCGCTGGCCGTGGCCCGCGCAGGCTTTATGGCCCATGGGCTGGGGCTGGCCCATACACATGTGCGCCTGAACTCCGTGCAGGTGCATAATTTTGTGCGCCAGAAGCTCAAGCTGCTGGACGACCCGGGCAACCCCGTGCACCGACGCGCCCTGCTTATTCAGGTGAACGAGGCGCTGGAGGCCGTCGAGCCCGTGCCGGTCGATTTCGGGGCGTTGCTGAACGATTCCTCCACCGCCGGGCGACTGCTGATGACCATCGCCCAGATCACCAAATTCGTGGATACGAAAACACCGGTCCGCTTCCTGATCGCGGAGACCGAAACCGGCTACACGCTTCTGGCGGCACTCTGGGCGGCAACCTATTTCGGCGTTGCCGGACAGATCGAAATTTCCCCGCTGTTCGAAACGGAAGAAGCACTGGTCAATGGCGCGCACATTGTGGAGGAAGCCCTGCGCTCCCCCGCGTGGCGTGACTATGTGCGGCGCATGGGGCGTATCTGCTTCCAGTTCGGCTATTCCGATTCCGGGCGTTATATCGGCCAGCTTGCCGCCTCCTACCAGATCGAGCGGCTGCGGCTGCGCATCGGGGATCTGCTGGCCCGCTGGGGCCTGTCCGATGTCACGGTCGTTTTTTTCGACACACATGGCGAAAGCATCGGACGCGGCGCGCATCCGTTCCGCCTGGCGGACAGGCTCGACTATCTGTCTCCAGCCCATGTCCGCAACCGTTTCGAGGAAAGCGGCATTGTCTGGCGGGAAGAAACATCCTTCCAGGGTGGAGACGGCTATCTGCTGTTCGGCACCCCGGAACTGGCGGGGGCGACACTGGCCACCATTGCCGAAAACATCTACCTGCCCCACCGACAGGACAGCGACCCGATTTACGACCACCCCGATTTCGCGGCGGATTTTTTCTCCAGCGTGATCGACAACATGAAAAGCCTGGTGGCCGACCCCGGCTATGCGGCATTGCTCGGGGCGTTCGGCCCGTCTCTGATCGACCGCACAGGCTCGCGCCCACCTGCCCGCCAGAGTGCCGAAGCCGCGACCCGCAGCCGTATTACCCATCCCGGCCAGCTACGCGCCATTCCCAACAACGCCATCCTGCAGCAGTTGGGCTGGTGTGCCAACACGCTTCAGGGGCTGGGAGCCGCCGCCCGCCGCCACCCCGAAACGTTCGAAACCCTGAACACCTCCAGCCCGCGCTTTTACCGCGCCCTTGATTTCGCGCGTCATGCCCTGGCCAGTTCTGACGACAAGGTGCTCAAGAGCGTCGTGTGCATGCTGGACCCCGGCTTCTGGCTGGATCGCGCGACAGAGGAAAACACCGCCAAGCGGCGTCAGGCTTTTCTGGCAATCATGCGGGATCTGGAAAAACTGAATCTCTCGGCCGAATTACAGACCCTGTTCCGCCGTATCCAGGCGGATCATCTGGCCCTGCGCGAGGCTTGGCAGCATGCACCCCGGGTTGAGCCGCGCATTCGCCTGCTGCATGCGATCCGTATCATGCTGATCGAACGCATCTGGCTGCTGGCATGCCGTATTCCGTTCTTTATGCCCCGGGGCGGTTTCAACCACGAAACCATGATGCAGCAGGTCCTCTGCCTGGAAATCCCGGCGGTCCTGCAGGAACTGGGCAATATTTTCCCCACCGGCAGCGGCCCATCGGAACTCGACTTCCATGAACCTGCGGGCCCGCGGGACGAAAGTATTTATATCCGCGAACACAGGGAAATTTTCACGCCCATGGCGCAGTTGTTCGAACTCCTGCGCGAGATCAGCGTCGCCCTCATGCACGATATCGGCGCCTTTGGCTGAACACGTCGAATTCGGACATCGGGTAAAAAAAGGCCGCACCCCGTGAAGGTGCGGCCTTTTTCTGCTTTACAGGCACATGGCTGCCACCCTATCGCCTGAGAGGCATACAATACAGGACCGTCTCTTCGGTATGGATGGTGTAGTGCCCGATATAGAGAGCATAAAAATCGAAATGCGTTTTCACGTAGTCGATCAGCTCAAAAATATCATTGGGTTTGTGATACAGGGAAATGGCCAGCTTCGGACGGAAACGCCGGATACTGTCCTGCGCCCCCTTGAGTGTTTCCAGTTCCGCACCTTCCACATCCAGCTTGATGAAATCGATCTTTTCAATTTCACCGCGCGCGACAAGAAGGTCGAGCGATATAAGCGGCACGACCTGCGAAGCCGCCGAAAAACCCGGTGCATAATGGTTGGTGACCATCAGCGGGGCTTTAACCTCGTGATCTGAAAGTCCGTAGGGCATCGCAACGACATTACGAAGCGGAAACTGCTCGATATTATAATTCAGAATATCGATATGTTCCTTCACGGGGTCGAAGGAATAGATCTTTCCTTCCGGGCCAACGGCATTGGAAAACACCAGCGCCGTATCACCCGTGCAAGCACCCCCATCGATGACGACATCTCCGACTTCAGGCGCAATACAAACGCCGTCCTGATCGTAAAAATATTGCCTGCGATAAAGATAGGATTCAAACCCCAGACAGTCAGCAACATAGCGCTTGCCATGAAATTCAAAATCATAATGCCGCAGTTTGCCGAACATGCCGGTTACCGGGTAGGGGCTCTCCGTTGGTTTCTCGACAGCTTTCAGCGCCTCAAGATCCTGGGGCCGGGAAAGAAACTCGGCCGGAATCCTGAAAGAAAGATGGCCGACCAGCCGGTACACAATCAGGCAGATATACAGCAGCTTAGAACTGTCATTACCAAGAGCCGAATACGCCTTGAACAATTCCTCTCTTTTGAAAAAGAACCATGTAAAATAAAAAATCCTCGAATTCAGTTCAAAATCCCCGGAAAGATCCTGCCCCCCGACATTGAACCTTTCAGCATCAAAATTATCGCTTAAATTATTGAATTTAAGACTATTAAGACTCATTCCAAGAATAACATTATAAAAGTTATCTAAACTACCAGGAAGATTGGCTGACATTACATTTTTTCCATCTGCTGATATTATTGATTGCTATTATACATTTTCATTCCTCGCTGCAATCTCAGCTACCGCCACTATAGTATGTTGTTTCGGTCGAAGCAGAGCGAACGGGCATACCTTGCAACACCAAACAAAAAGGCCGCCCCTTACGGGAACGGCCTTGATGTCTACAATCTGGAATGCTCCAGAAATCAGCGGGACGCAGCCATGATTTCGTCGGCCACGTTGCGCGGCACCGGATCGTAGTGATGGAACTGCATCGTGAAGGATGCACGACCCTTGGTCATGGACCGCAGGTGGGAAATGTAACCGAACATTTCCTTCAGCGGCACATAGGCGCGCACCATAACCGTGGAACCCGAAGTTTCCTGGTTCTGGATCATGCCACGACGACGGTTGAGATCGCCCACCACGTCACCCACGTGATCGTTCGGGGTGGTGACTTCCACATCCATGATCGGTTCGAGAATAACAGGGCCAGCCTTCTTCATGCCTTCGCGGAAGCAGGCCTTGGCGGCGATTTCGAACGCCAGTGCGGACGAGTCGACGTCATGGTACTTACCGTCGAGCAGCGTGAACTTGAAGTCCACGGTCGGGAAGCCAGCCAGCACGCCGGTGGAGGACTGAACGCGAATACCCTTTTCAACCGCCGGGATGTATTCACGCGGCACGGTGCCGCCAACAACCTGATTTTCGAACAGGATACCGCCGTTACGTTCGACCGGCTCGAAGCTGATCTTGACTTCAGCGAACTGACCCGACCCACCGGACTGCTTCTTGTGGGTATAGGTTTCCGTGTGGGTCTGCGAAATGGTTTCGCGGTATGCCACCTGCGGCGCACCTACATTCGCTTCCACGCCGTATTCGCGACGCAGACGGTCGATGATGATGTCCAGATGCAGCTCGCCCATGCCCGACAGAATGGTCTGGCCGGTTTCCTGGTCGGTCTTGAGCTGGAGCGAGGGATCTTCACCGGCCAGCTTCTGCAGGGCCAGCGTCATCTTCTCGACCGCGTCCTTGGTCTTGGGCTCGACGGAGATGTCGATAACCGGAACCGGGAAGGACATGCGTTCCAGCACCACCGGATCGGAGCCGTCGGCCAGCGTGTCACCCGTCTGGGTGTCCTTCAGGCCCACGAACGCCGCGATATCACCGGCATGCACTTCGGTCAGTTCTTCGCGCTTGTCGGCATGCATCTGATAGATACGGCCGATACGTTCCTTGTGGCCCTTCGTGGTGTTCAGAACGGTGTCACCCGTCTTGAGAACGCCGCGATAGACGCGCACGAAGGTCAGCGTGCCGTATTTGTCGTTGATGATCTTGAACGCCAGACCGGCGAACTTGCCATCGGGGTCGACGGGGATGATCGGCTGGTTCTTGTCGTCGGCTTCCTCGCCTTCGGGCGGGGCGCAACGAATGCCGGCCACGTCGTCAGGGGCGGGCAGATAGTCGATGATCCCGTCGAGCAGGGGCTGCACGCCCTTGTTCTTGAAGGCCGTGCCGCACAGGACGGGACGGAATTCACCGCTGATGGCACCCTTCTTGATGCACTTCTTCAGCGTTTCAACAGACACATCGCCCTTGTCGAAGTATTCTTCCATGGCGGCTTCATCGACAGCCAGGGCCGTGTCCAGAAGTTCCTGGCGCGCCTGGGCGGCCTTTTCCTTCAGGTCGGCGGGAATTTCCTCGTCATGGAACTTCGCACCCAGTTCACCGCCTTCCCAGACGATGGCCTTCATTTCCACCAGGTCGACAACACCGATGAACTGGTCTTCCGCACCGATGGGGAGCTGCAGCGGAATGGCGATGATATCGAGCTTTTCCTTCAACGTGTCGAACGCGCGGTAGAAGTCCGCACCCGTACGGTCGAGCTTGTTGATGAAAATGATACGCGGCACGTTGTACCGGTCAGCCAGACGCCAGTTGGTCTCGGACTGCGGCTGAACGCCAGCCACACCCTCGATGATGAACACGGCACCGTCGAGCACGCGCAGCGAACGGTTCACTTCGATGTTGAAGTCGATGTGTCCGGGCGTATCGATGATGTTGATCCGGTGGTCTTTCCAGTCGCACGTCACGGCGGCGGAGGTGATGGTGATACCACGCTCACGTTCCTGCGCCATGTAGTCGGTCGTGGTGTTACCTTCGTGCACTTCACCGATTTTGTGGGAAACGCCGGTGTAATACAGGATGCGCTCGGTCGTGGTCGTCTTACCGGCGTCGATATGGGCGGTAATACCGATATTGCGGATCTTGGAGAGATCAGATTTGGCGGACACGAAAACCTCCAGAAAACAGGTCAGGCGCGACAGGAACCCCTTCGCGCCTGTGGCCACCGAACACCACGGGCCCAACCTGAAACATTGCCGTTCAGGAAGGCCGGCTGCCGGATACCGGCCGATAGACAAAGATGCCTGGCAAAAGGCCAGTCACCCGAACCACACAGAAACCGGGTTCCTGCCACATGACCGCATGGGTCAGGGACATGAAACCCGGCTCCGCCGAAAACAGACGCTGAAAAATCAGGCGCTGACGGCGTCCTGCTTCTTGGCCTGAGCGCGCTGCACGCGGCGCTTGACGACCAGCGCTTCGGTCGGGAGCTTGCGGTTGGGCGTGCTCAGCAGGAACGCGTCCAGGCCACCATTGTGTTCAATGGTGCGCAGGCCACGGGTGCTGACGCGCATACGCACGGCAGAACCCAGGATTTCGGAAACCAGCGATGCTTCCTGCAGGTTGGGCAGAAAACGGCGACGGCTCTTGTTGTTGGCATGACTGACGTTGTTTCCGGTCAGCACGCCCTTGCCGGTGATGTGGCAACGACGGGACATTGTCTCATCCTTAGTCTTGACTAAAAATAGGGAACACAGGGCCGAGACAAATGCCCGGCATCTACATCCATGATTGGCGCGGCTTATGACTGACCCGCCGCCTCCAGTCAAGGGTTGTGCCCAGGCTTTCTCGCCCGAGGGCCAGTTTAATTGCCCGGCCCGGCCTCGGTGTCGGCATGGACGGAGGCATGGACATCCCCCGAACGCACACTGGCGGCCGCGGAATCGAGAATGCGCAGAACGGTGTCACGGTCCATGCTGCGCGCCAGCACGCCCAGAGCGCCACCCAGCAGGGCTGACGCCACGGCAAGGGGGGGGAACTTTTCCTGCTTGAGGTGGTCTATGGCGTGTTCGACCACCATGGCGCAGCGCGCCAGATCTTCGGGCACGTCGGGACCGGCACCCGCATTGTCGCCGGTATTATGCGCTGTATCAGCCATCTCTCTCTCCCTTGCTGCGCCACCCCCCGGATTCGACGGGCTGTCGCTTCTGGCCGTTCATGGGCCGCCAATCCTGGACACGCTCAAGCCCCTTCGCTGCCCTGTGCCGCCCACATGGCGGCATATGGCCCGCCTTCGGCCAGAAGGGCCGCATGGGTTCCACGCTGCACCACAAGCCCCTGCCCCATCACCAGGATTTCGTCCGCATCCACAATGGTGGACAGGCGATGGGCTATGACAAGTGTCGTGCGTCGGGCGGCTACGGTTTTCAGCGCGGCCTGAATTTCTTTTTCGGTATGTGTGTCCAACGCGCTTGTGGCCTCGTCAAGCACAAGAACGCGTGGGTCTTTCAGAATCGTCCGGGCAATGGCCACGCGCTGCTTTTCGCCCCCCGACAGCTTCAGCCCGCGTTCACCCACCCGGGTTTTGTAGCCATCGGGCAGAGAGGCGATGAAATCGTGGATCTGGGCCAGTCGGGCCGCCTGTTCCACCTCATCCTGCGTGGCCCCAAGGCGACCGTAGGCAATGTTATAGCCGATCGTGTCATTGAACAGCACGGTATCCTGCGGCACCACGCCAATGGCCGCACGCAGGTCTGCCTGCCTGTAATCGCGCACATCATGGCCATCCAGAAGCACCGCCCCGGATGACACATCGTAAAAGCGGAACAAAAGCCGGCTGATGGTGGATTTACCGGCCCCCGTACTGCCGACAATGGCCACCTTGTGGCCCGGCTCCACCACAAAGCTGACCCCGTGCAGGATTTCGCGGTCGGGGCGGTAACCGAACCGGACATCGCGAAACTCCACCCTGGCCGGGGCGGAATTGGCCAGCGTTGTCGCAAGGGGGAGCGGGGTGGCGGGGTCCGCCACTTCCACCGTCTCGTCCGCAAGGCCCAGCATGTGTTCGAGGTCGACCAGCGCCGTGCGGATACCCGAATAAACCGAACCGAGGAAATTGAGCGGACCGTATAACTGGAGCAGGTAGGTGTTCACCATCACGAACTCACCCACGGTAATACGCCCGGCCTGCACGTCAAACCCGCCCAGCAGCATGATGGCGGCCAGGGACACGGCAATAATGGCCGCCTGCCCGAAGTTGAGCGTACCCAGCGAATACTGCGTGCTCAGCGCGGCCTGCTCGTAACGCGCCTGTGCGTTGTCGTAGCGTGTGGCCTCGTGCTCCTCGTTCCCGAAATACTTGACGGTCTCATAATTGAGCAGACTGTCCAGCGCCTTGCCGGTGGCTTCGCTGTTCGTTTCGTTCATGCGCCGCCGTATGCCCAGCCGCCATGTCGTGAACCGTACGGTGAACACGATATACGCCACGATCATCACCCCCATGAGGACGACGTATTTCCAGTTGAAGATATGCCCGATCACACCCATGACCAGCGCCGCCTGCAAGATGGTGGGCGAGATGGACATGATCATGCGCAGCAGGGTTTCCACCGCCTCCGTCCCGCGCTCTATGGCACGGGTCACGCCGCCGGTGCGACGGTCGAGGTGGAAACGCATGGACAGCGCATGCATATGGCGGAAACTGCGATACGCCGCCTGCCGTGCAACCCTGAAGCGCACGGGCGCGAACAGCGCGTCACGCAGGTTTGTCAGCGCCGCCGCGACAAGGCGGACAACCCCGTAGCCGATAATAAGCAGGGCGGGCGCCATGGCCAGGCTGTCGGGATGAACGAACCGGTCCACCACACGGCTGTAGACAAGCGGCACCGCCAGTGTCGCGAACTCGCCCGCCACCATGACCGCCAGCACCAGCACCACGCGCCAACGCAGGGCGCGGTTTCCCTGTGGCCAGAGATAGGGCAGAAGGCGCGCGAATGTCGTGCTTGCCGGTTTGTGCAGCGGCCCGGACGCCGCATGGGGAGAAGGACGCATGATCTGGATTTGGCATGCCGGGCTGTTTTTGCAAACCCCGAAGCCTTGCCACGGCGGAGCGCACACCCGATAACAGGTGCCTTATTTGCCCGCCACGGGCTGACAGGACGGTTCATGTCTTCTGACCCATCGCCTTTCATGAGGCATCTCCAGCACTGCAATTCCGCGACCCTGCAGGGTGGGCGGGCACCGTTTTCCCTTGCGGGAACGCCCGCGGGCTGGATCACGCCCGCATTGTTCGACCGGCTCGAAAACGCGGGGCTGGGCAGCAGGGCGCAGGGGTTCGACCTGCCCCACCCCGACCGGCTTGAAGCCCTGGGAGAAACGCTGGCGACAGAGGGATATTACAAGTCCCACCATGAAGTGTTCGATGTCATGCCCGATCTGGGTGAGCCCGTTCTGGGCCGGATCGACCGCGGCGCACTCCCGCTGTTCGGGCTGGTGGCCGTAGGCGTTCACATGAACGGGCTGGTGCGCACGCCGCGCGGCCTGCACCTGTGGGTCGGGCGGCGGGCAGCCAACAAACGACTGGACCCCTCCAAGCTCGATCATCTCGTGGCAGGCGGCATGCCCGCCGGGCACACGCCGTTCGAGGCTCTGACGAAGGAAGCCGCGGAAGAAGCCAGCATAGGCCCCGAGCTTGCGGCCCAGGCCACACAGACCGGCCGGATCGTGTATGCGCTCAACCGCGAGGAAGGGCTGCGCCGCGATATTCTGTACTGCTACGACCTGTACCTGCCCGAAAGCTTTACCCCCGCCGCCGCCGATGGCGAGGTTGAATCCTTCGCCCTGATCGCGCTGGAAGAAGCGTTCAGGATCGTGCGCGATACGGATGACTTCAAGTTCAACGTCAATCTGGTGCTGATCGACCTGTTCCTGCGTCAGGGGCTGATCGACCCCTCAAGCCCCGAGGGGCGGATGCTGCGCGCCGGGCTGGACAAGGGGCTTTCCCCCGCAAGCCCGGGCCGGACCCTGGCCCGGGCCTGAACCCGCAATCACGCTGGTCGTAACCGCTCTGACTACGACCAGCCAGGCCGCACATGTCACGGCCCGCGCAGGTTCAGCCCGGCAACGCCATGCCCCTGCGCCGCCATACGCCCCCTTATGAGCCCGAATAGCGTGCCTGGGCCATTGCACTGGCCTCGGCCTCGGCTTCCTTCAGTCCCGCCAGCAGGCTGACGCGAATTTCCTCCAGCCGTTTCTTGTCGGTAATTTTCAGGCCGAACATGTCCTTGACGTAGAACACGTCCACCGCCCGCACACCGTAGGTGGTGATATGGGCCGAGGCGATCTGAAGGCTTTCGCGGCTCATGGCCTGGGTTACGTCATGCAGCAGGCCGGGGCGGTCGCGGCCGTTGATTTCGATCACCGTATGGGTGTTGGACACACCGTTATCCACCACCACCCGTGGCGGCACATGAATGGCGCGCATACGCATGGGCATGTGCCCGAAGCCGGCCTGAGCGATTTCGGCCTCGATGTCGATCTGTCCGCTCAGGCCCTGCTCTATCAGCGATGACAGGCGCGCCAGACGGTGTGTTTCCTCATAGGCCTGGCCGGACGTGTCCTGAATCCAGAACGTATCCAGCGCCATGCCATGTGTCATCGTATGGATGCGCGCATCCACGATGGAGGCTCCGGCCAGGGCCAGTGCTCCGGCAATTTTGGAAAACAGCCCCGGCACGTCCACCGTATAGACCGTCACTTCCGTAACCCCGCGCGCAGGCAGGGGCAGGACCTCGACCGTCAGCGGGGAGTCACGGCGGTCGGCCTCGCGGATCAGGCGGGCGTGGCGGCTATGGGTCTCATAGTCGAAAGACAGCCAGTACCCGGCGTAACCCAGCCCCAGAAACCGGTCGATATCGCGCCGGGAGACACCTTCCTCGGTCAGGATTTCGGCTGCCGTATCCTTGGCGTGGCGCACGCGCACGTCACGCTCGGTCGTGGCGAGCCCGCCTGCCAGCACCTCAGCCACGCGCACGTAGAGTTCACGCAGCAGGGTCGCCTTCCAGGCGTTCCACACCCGGGGGCTGACCGCGCGCATGTCCACAATGGTCAGCAGCAGCAGAAGGCGCAGCCGCTCGGGCGACTGGACGATATCGGCCACATCCAGAATGGTCTTGGGGTCGTCGATATCGCGCTGGAAGGCCGTATGGCTAAGCAGCAGGTGATGCAGCACCAGCCACGAGACCGTCTCGGTCTCTTCGCCCGACATGCCAAGGCGGGGACAGAGTTCGGCGGCGATCTCGGCCCCGATCTCGGAATGGTCGCCCCCGCGCCCCTTGGCCACGTCATGCAGCAGCACCGCCATATACAGTGCGCAGCGCGATTGCAGGTCCTTGATGAGGTCGTAGGCAATGGGAATTTCATCGGCCATGCGCCCGGCCACGACTTCATCGAGAATACGCACAGCCTCGATCGTGTGTTCATCGACCGTAAACACATGATAGGTGTCGAACTGCATCTGCCCGACAATGCGCGCCCAGTCCGGGATCAGTCGCCCGAAAATACCGGTCTCGTTCAGGATATGCAGCCAGTGCGAATGCCCCGATGGCGGGTGGCTGCCATAGGCGGCCGAATAGGCGGGCGTGGTTTCCTCCGCCGCCACGGCAGCCGCGACCGCACTGGCCCTGCGCCGGCGGGGGCGCTGTTCCTCCTGCGGTATTTCGCCGCAGAGCAGGTCCAGAAAAATACGGGCCGCTTCGGGGTCGTCGCGCAAGGCGGTGGCGCGGCGTTCCCAGCGGATAAGCTGGTGGCGGGCCAGAGGGTGCAGCGGCCTGCGGCGCAGGCGGGCCCAGTCCAGGATCTGCATCATCTTGATGGGGTCCTGGTCGAACGACACACCGCGATCGGGCAGGATCTGTCCGTCCAGCAGGGTAAACCCGGCCTCGCGCATGGCGTCATCGGGCTTGGCGGCATGCGCGACCGGCCCCTGCGCCTGCCGCAGCACGGCGGGTTCGAGCACATGGGTCAGGCGCATGACCTCACGCGCGGTCAGGAAGTAATGGCGCATGAAGCGTTCAACGCCATTCTGGCGGCCATGGCGGGTATAGCCCATGCGCGCGCCGATCACCGGCTGCATGTCGAAGGTCAGCCGTTCTTCCGCCCGACCGGCGACGTAATGCAGGTGCAGGCGCAGGGTCCACAGAAAGTCCCACGACCGGCGGGCGCGGGCCGCTTCCTGCTCGGTCAGCAGGCCCATCCAGATGAATTCCGGCGCCAGCAGGTCCTTGACGTGGCGGGTGCCGAATGTGTTGCGACACATCCAGTACAGGGTCTGCATGTCGCGCAGACCGCCCCGCCCTTCCTTGATGTTGGGCTCCACCAGATAAGGGCTGTCACCAAAGCGGCGGTGGCGTTCAAGCCGCTCGCTCCGCTTGTCATGGATGAACCCCGCGGGCCCCGCTTCCACGCTGGCAAGGATATAGCGCGCCTCGAACATGGCAAAAAACGCCATATCCCCCATCAGCAGCCGCGCATCCAGCAGGGCGGTGCGCACGGTCGTATCCTTCGTCGCCTCATCGATACATTCGGAGATGGTGCGCGTGGCATGCCCTACCTTGAGCCCCAGGTCCCACAGGAAATACAGCACGTATTCGATCAGCGGATGAACCCGTTCCCCGACGTCATCCCCGATCAGGAACAGCAGGTCGATATCGCTGAACGGCGCCAGCATGCCACGGCCATACCCGCCCGTGGCCGCCACGGCAAACCCGGAAAGTCCGCTTACGGGCACCCCGCCCGCCCCATGCAGGCCCGGATTGGCGCGAATGGCCAGGTCGATGATCGCGCGCAGCATGACGTCGGTAAAAGCTGCGATCAGCTTGGCCGAAGCCGCCCCTTTAAGTTCATAACGTTCGAAGCGGTTGCGCACATCCGCCTGGTAGCGCCCCAGATAGCGGCGGAAGATCGCCACGGCTTCTTCCCGCTCGGGGGTTGCGGCGTCCGGGGCCGTGGCGTCCCTGAGTTCCCGCGTCAGGCACGCGGCAAGGGCTTCTGGCGTCAGCGCGGCCAGCACGGTCATGTCGGGCTGCTGCCCGGGGGCAGCGTGTACGGGAGAAATGGACATCGGGGTTCGGGTTCGATTCCTGAAGAATAAGAAGACCTGGGTGACACGATACGATCAGGACTGGAAAGACTGCTCCACACCATCGGCCTGCTGCCGTGCTTCCCTGCAAAGCTCATAAAGCAGATCCAAGGCACCTCTGGGGGTCAAGGTATCGGGATCAATGTCCATCAGGCGTTGTCCTAGCGTATTTTCAGGCACCGTGGGTATTGCCTTGTGCGCCTCGAACAGCGGTAGCGGCTCGGGTATTGTATTTTCAGCACGCTCCAACTCGCGCAGCAAGCGCCCCGCCCTGTCCACCACGCCAGCGGGCACACCGGCCAGCCGCGCCACATGCACGCCCCAGCTTTTTTTGGCCGTGCCCGCCAGCACCTCGTGCAGGAAGACAATCTGGCCCTGCCATTCCCGCACGGCCATCGTATGCAGGCACAGCCGGGGCAGCGTATCCACAAGCCTCCCCAGTTCGTGAAAGTGGGTTGCAAAAATCGCGCGGCAGCGCACAGTGGAATGCAGGGCTTCCAGCACCGCCCAGGCAATGGCCAGACCGTCCAGCGTTGCCGTGCCACGCCCGATTTCGTCCACCACCACCAGGGAGCGCGGGCCCGCCTGGTTGAGAATGGCCGCGGTCTCGGTCATTTCGACCATGAAAGTCGAGCGCCCCCGCGCCAGATCGTCCGACGCGCCCACGCGCGAGAACAGCTGGTCGACCACGCCGATATGCGCCCGGTCCGCCGCAACCGGAAAACCCGCCTGCGCCAGAATGACCGCAAGGGCTGTCTGGCGCAGAAAAGTCGACTTGCCCGCCATGTTCGGCCCGGTCAGCAGCATGATCCTGTATTCCGGCGCAAGATCGCAGCTATTGGGCGTAAAGCGTACGCCCGCGGGCAGGGCGGCTTCCACCACCGGGTGGCGGCATCCCTCAAGGCGGAAGGCCGTATCGTCGGTAACACTCGGGCAGCACCAGGTTCCCCCGGTGGCAAGAACGGCGCAGGATTGCAGCACGTCCACCACCGCCAGCGCCTGGGCCACGGCGGGCAGGTCGGATTCGGCCAGAATATCCGCGACCAGCCCCGCGAACAGCGCTTTCTCGCGCTGGGCGGCCTTGTCCGCCGCCTGCATGATGCGGGCGTCCAGGCTGGCCAGTTCGTCGGTGACAAAACGCGCCGTGCTGGCCGTGCCCTGCCGCAGAATAAGCTCGACCCGGTCTTTCAGCCGGGTCGCGGCGCCCACCGGCACTTCCATGACGTAACCAAGCTGGGCGTGGTGACGGATCTTGAGACTGGCCATGCCGTAACGAGCAGCATATTCGCCCTGCAACTCCGCAATCAGGCGACGTGAATCGTCACGCAGGCTGCGGTGTTCATCCAGTTCCACATCGAAACCGGGGGCCACCACCCCGCCGTCATCCAGCTTGGCGGGCATATGCTCGGCCAGGGCGCGGCCAAGCCGGGCCCTGAGCCCCTCTGCCCCGCCCAGGCAGTGTACGGCTTTTTGCAGGATTTCAGGCAGGGCAGCCTGCCCACCACCAAGTGCGGCCGCCGCGTCCCGCGCCGCCCCAAGACCGTCCCGTATACCGGCAAGGTCACGCGGCTGCCCGCGCCCCACGGACAGGCGGCCCAGGGCACGGGCCATGTCAGGCGCTTTTTTAAGGGCGTCACGCAGGGACTGGGCCCGCACGGGCTCGTCCTTCAGCCACAGCCACCCGGCCTGCCGACCAGCGATCCGTTCAACCTGCGTCAGGGGGGACGCCAGCCATTCGGCCAGTTGCCGCGCCCCTGCCGCGCTGACTGTGCGGTCGAGAGCTGCGAACAGCGTGTGGTCGGCCCCACCGTCACGCGCGCGCAGAATATCCAGGCTGGCACGGGTGGCGGGGTCTATGCTCAGCACGCCGCCATCGTTCTGGGGCACGGGATGCGCCAGGCGCGGCATCTGCCCGGCCTGGGTACGGCGCACGTAATCCACGGCCTGCGCGGCCGCCAGGGTTTCCTCGTCCGAGAACGTGCCGAACGCTTCCATGCTGGCCACGCCGAACGCCGCAGCCAGACGCTGGCGCGCGCTCTCAGTCGGGACGGGAGCGCGTTCGGGGGCCAGACGCATGGCATAGTCGCCCAGTTCCACCCCGGATGACGCCAGAATTTCCGCCGGGTCCAGCCGCGCCAGCAGGGCTGGCAGGGCGCGCCCGGTCAGTCTTGCGGTTTCGAACAGACCGGTCGAGACATCGATCCATGCCGCACCCAGCCATGCCTGCGCCGGGTTTGCCCCGTCTCGCGTGCTATCTCGCCCGCTGTCACGCGCGCGCCGCCCCCGGCCTGCGGCGGCACCCTGAACCAGCGCCAGCAGCAGGTTGGAGCGGCCGGGTTCAAGCAGTTCGTCCTCGGTCAGGGTGCCGGGGGTGACAAGCCGCACCACGGCCCGGGCCAGCGGCCCCTTGCTGGGGCGACCACGGACCGGGGTTTCCGTCTGTTCGGCCACCGCCACGCGAAAACCACGCCGGATCAGCCGCGCCAGATAGGCAGGTGCTGCCGCCACCGGCACGCCGCACATGGAAATGGGTTCGGACGCATGGCTCCCGCGCGCGGTCAGGGCAATGTCGAGTGCGGCAGCCGCCGTCACCGCGTCGTCAAAGAACAGTTCGTAGAAATCGCCCATGCGAAAAAACAGCAGGGCTTCGGGATTCTCGGCCTTGAGCGCGAACCACTGCGCCATCGCCGGAGAGGCGCCTTCGGGGGAGATGCGTGTCATGCCCATATCATAAAGAGATGCTTAACCGGGACAACCGTCTTTACCCATTTTCCGCACCGCATCGCGCACAAGACAGATGGCCTGCGCCACCACCGGCAGCCATGGCGCATCCCCCACGCCGGGTGCGGGCTGGCGCAGGATACGCACATTGGGGTACCACAGGCTTTGCGCAGGCGCATTGCCGTTTTCTGTCGTGCTGCCACCGGCCCAGCGCCAGTCACCGCCAAAACGGTCGAGCAGCACCGCAGGCACGCCCAGCAAGCCTGCGAGATGGACGATCATGGTGTCCACGCTGACAACCATATCCAGACGGGCCAAAAGGCGGGCGGTGGCCAGCACATCGCCCACGGGCAGGGCATCCGCCACGAACGGCAGCGGGGCAACCGCGCCATCGGGTTCGGGTTGCAGGGCCTGCACCCGCACACCGGCAATATCCGCAAGCGGGCGCAGCAGCGCGGGATTGATCGAACGCCGCTTATCGAACTGGAATACGGCATTGCCCGCCCAGCATACCCCCAGCCGGAACACCCGCTGGCCCGCCGCCTGCTCCGCCCGCGGATCTTGCGCGGCACCTGTCGCAAAAGCCGCCTGCCAGGCAAAGGGCGCGGCCATGCCAAGACAATGCGGCAGGCTTAACAGGGAACACCGTGCACCGGCAGCGTGCGGCCCCTGCCCGCCGGACTCCAGTATTTGCACGCGGCTGTTCCGCCCCAGCCGGGTCTGCTCGACAAGGCCGCGCAGGGTCGCGGGCACGACCAGCAGAACAGGAACACGCTGCGCGGCAGATTCGACATAGCGCAGGAACTGGATGCAATCCCCCAGCCCCTGTTCGCCGTATATCAGAACAGGGTCGGGCCCGGGTGTTCCGTCCCATTGCGCCAGATCAGCCGCCTCCGACGGTGGCGGCAACAGGACCTGCCGCGCTTCGAACAGGGCCCAGCCCTGGGCGAAATCGCCCCGCGCAAGGGCCAGCACGCCCCGGTTCATGCGCGCCCGCGCCCGGTCACGCGCGTTGGCCGCCCCGGCCTCGGCCGCCAGTAGCAGCGTGTGCGCAGCCTCGTACTCCCCCAGATCAACCAGAAGCCCTGCGTGGTTCAGCATCAGCCGGGCATCGCCCCCGCGCAGATGGCATGCCGTGGCAAGATGGAGCCGTGCGGCGGGGAGGTCCCCCAGCGCCATCAGCACCAGACCCAGATTTGTACGGGTCTGCGCGACATCCGGGGCAAGGGTGAGCGAGGCTTCAAGCACGTGCCGGGCCTCAACCTGCGCACCGGTTACGAACAGGACGGCACCATGGTTGGCAAGGGCAGCCGCACTGCCGGGCATATGCTCGGCCACGTAACGAAAATGGGGTTCAGCCTCACCCGGGCGGCCGCAGGCATCCAGCAGCATGGCATGCAGGTTATGCGCCGCAACGCTCCCTGCCCCCAGCCGTAGAGCACGGGCAGAAGCCTCCAGCCCCTGTGCCGCCCGGCCCTGCCGCGCCAGAAAGGCCGCAAGGGCCATATGCCGCTCTGCCTCAAGCGGGCGCAGGGCCAGCGCCTGGCGCAGGGCGCGCCCGGCATCTGCCGCGCGGCCCATGGCCTCCAGCACCACGGCCATGGCGTCATGCGCACGGGGGTCTTTGGGGGTTGCCAGCACAGCCACGTTCAGGGCGGCACGCGCGGCCTCTCCCTGCCCCGCCTCATGCAGCGCCAGCCCCAGCGTGATGTGAAAATGCGGCTCTGCTCCAAGGGTAATGGCCCGACCTGCCAGAGCGATGGCCACTGGCGCGTTCCCGCCTGCGCGGGCGACGCAGGCCATGGCGTGCAGGGCCTGCGCAT
The DNA here is from genome assembly GCF_047723915.1 of Acetobacter sp. Lineage (GTDB taxonomy): Bacteria > Pseudomonadota > Alphaproteobacteria > Acetobacterales > Acetobacteraceae > Acetobacter. The sequence continues at coordinate 83,644 of NZ_JBDOBQ010000004.1, forward strand.
CGTTCGGGTGCGTGCGCAGTTGGTTACGTAGCAGGGCCACCGCCTGCTCGGCCTCACCCCGGGCCAGACAGGCCAGCGCCTGTTCCGCAACATCCGCACCGGGGCCGGGACCCGAGCCAGGACCGGGACCAGAACCGGAGGCAACAGCCGGGCCGCTCAGCCGTTCGTCGTTCCGTTGCATAGATGCTCCCCGCCGGTTTTTCCCACATGGTGCATTTCGCCCGCGGCGCGGATGCTGTACCATGCCGGGTATGAATACAGCCTATCTTTCCCTCGAACGCCACTTTGCGCGCCTGTCCTCCCTGAACGATGCGATCGGCATTCTCAGTTGGGACAAGGAAGTCATGATGCCCTCCGGTGCGGCGGAACGCCGGGCCGAAAACATGGCCATGCTCGAAGGGCTGCGCCACGAAATCCTGACAGCCCCGGCCATGGCGGAGCTTCTGGCCGAAGCCGGGGTGGACGCCACGGGAGAGGACGCGGTGTGGCGCAACGCCAACCTGGCCGCGATGCGCAGGCTGCATAAACGCGCCACCGCCCTGCCGCAGGACCTGGTGGAGGCGTTCTCGCACGCGACATCCCGCTGCGAGATCGTGTGGCGCAGCGCGCGTGAGACCAGCGATTTCGCAACCCTTCAGCCCTATATGGCCGAGGTGCTGCGCCTGACCCGCGCCGTGGCGGACGCCACGGGAGAGGCGCTGGGCCTGAACCCGTACGACGCCCTGCTGGACGGGTTCGACCCCGGCACACGCCAGAGCGATATCGATCCTGTATTTGCCCGCCTGCGCGCCGACCTGCCCGGACTGATCGCAGGCGTGCTCGACCATCAGGCCGCCCTGCCACCCGCCATACCGTTGCACGGACCGTTCCCCGTCGCCCGGCAGGAAGCCCTTGGCCGCGTGCTGATGCGCCAGCTCGGTTTTGACATGACGCGCGGCAGGCTGGATGTCAGCACCCACCCGTTCTGTGGTGGGGCAACGTTCGATGTGCGCCTGACCACCCGTTATGACGAGGCCGATTTCATTCCCGCCATGATGGGCGTGCTGCACGAGACCGGCCACGCGCTGTACGACATGGGTCTGCCCGCTGCCTGGGTCTCGCAGCCCGTCGGGCAGGCTGGCGGCATGACCCTGCATGAAAGCCAGTCCCTGCTGATGGAAATGCAGTTCTGTCGCTCGGGTGCCTTTGCGCGGTGGCTGGCCCCGCATGCACGGACAGCACTTGCCATTCCCGATACCGCCAGCGGCTGGGACGGGGCGAACCTGCACCGGCTGCTGACCCATGTGGAGCCCGGCTTTATCCGTGTGGATGCGGATGAAGTGACGTACCCTGCCCATATTCTGGTCCGCTACGAACTGGAAAAAGCCATGATCGCGGGCGACCTCGCCCTTGCCGACCTGCCCGGCGCGTTCAATGACGGCATTCACGCCCTGCTGGGCCTGCGCGTGCCCGACGACCGGCGGGGCTGCCTGCAGGACATCCACTGGCCGGAGGGGCTGTTCGGGTATTTTCCCTGCTACGCCCTTGGGGCCATGGCGGCAGCCCAGTTCCGTGCGGCCGCCTGCCAGCAGAACCCCGATATCCTGCCGGCCGTGGGCAAGGGCGACTTCGCGCCCCTGCTGGCCTGGCTGCGCCAGAACGTACATGGCCGCGCCAGCAGCGCGACCATGCCGCAGATCCTGCGCGAAGCGACAGGCAGGCCGCTGGAGGCCGACGCCTATCTGGCCCATATCCGCAACCGCTACATCGACCGCGCGCCCGACGCCTGACCCCCACGGACGGGCATGGGGGCATGCGGCAAACCGCGTGCCTCCGCATTGCGCAGGCATGCTATCTGCACACCACATCTGCGCGCCTCTGGCCCGGCGCGGACACCGTCCCTAGCGGGAGACCGGCTTCGGCTCTAATGTCTCCGGCATTCCAGACCGCCGCATCTTGGACCCGACACATGACTGCTCTGCCCCGACTGTTCTGCCTCCTGCACCGCGTACGCCCAGGCCGCGCGGCATCCTGCGCCGTGCTGGCCACGCTGCTGCTCAACCCGCTGGCGGCCCCCCTGTCCAGCACGGCCGCCTGGGCGCTGCACATGCCCAAAGTGCCCGAACTGGGGGCCGCCGCCCTGACCCCGTTCATGCAGTCAAACAAGCAGATATGGACCACCGTGCTGCCCCTGCCCGACGGGCGCATGCTGCTGGAAGCTCCGGCATGGGTGGGCAATACCGGCCCGCAGCTTTATGCCCGCGCCCCGGACGGCACCCTGGCCCCCTGGCCCGACACCGCCTGGAACGCCACCGACGGAGACCCCGCAACACGGATCGTATCCGCCAGCGGGCTGATCCGCGCGGCCAGCGGATCTGTCTGGGTGCTGGACAGCGGCGTGCCTGACCACACAAAGCCACCCGTGGCCGCGCCCAAACTGCTGGAGATCGACCCAGCCAGGAACACCGTGCTGCGCAGCATCCCGATCGAGGCCGCGGCCCTGCGTCCGGGCAGTATCCTGTCTGGCGTGGCGGTACACGACACCACAGCCTACGTAGCGGATTCCGGGGTGGGGGCTGTTCTTGTGGTCGATCTGACCGCCAGAATGAGCCGTCGCTTCCTCGACCACCATCCGGCCCTTGTCGCCACGCGCCCGATCGTCACCCCCAGTGGTGAACTGCATGACGCAACGGGGCGGCTGGCCGCGCTGGACGCAAGCATGATCGCGGTCAGCCCCGACGGGTCGTGGATCGTGGTGCAGCCCCCTTCGGGCTATCTGTCGCGCATTGCCACGTCGCTGTTCTTCGACCCCGATGTGACCCCCGCGGCCTTCGAGGAAGGGGTGACCCAGTGGTTCAAGACCCCCACCCTGGGCGGCATGACCATTGATTCCAACGGCACGCTATACTGGTCCGATGTGACCACGGGCAGTATTCTCAGCTATACGACGGGGCGTATTCCGCGCAGGCTGATCACCGACCCCAGACTGACATGGCCGACCACGCCCGGTCTGGACGGGCACGGCCACCTGTTTGTCTCCGCCAGCCAGATCGACCACACGACCGCATTCGGTGGCCCGGCTTCGGTCAAGTGGCCCGTTACGGTCTATGACCTGACGCTACCCACCACACCGCCCCCGCAATAGGGCGGAACATCCGCTACCATCCGGCGTTGCATCGCACCGGGGGGGAAATGCCCCGGGCTGCCGCTACAAGCCCACTTCGCGCCACAGGCCATTCAGGGTATAGTGTTTTTCATGCGCTACATTTCCACCCGCGGGGATGCTCCCGCCCTTTCCTTTTCCGATGTGCTGCTGAGTGGCCTTGCCGAGGATGGCGGCCTTTATCTGCCGCAAACCTGGCCCGAATTCTCGGCCAATGACTGGCGTGCATTGCGCGGCCTGCCCTACCCCGAACTGGCGGCCCGCGTCATGGCCCCGTTCACGGCACCCGATATCGATTATGAAACGCTGAAAGCCCTGTGCGAAAAAGCGTATGCCGGGTTCGACCACCCCGCCATCGTGCCAGTGACCCAGGTGGAAGACGGGCTGTTCGTTCAGGAACTGTTCCATGGCCCGACCCTTGCCTTCAAGGACATGGCCATGCAGGTGCTGGGCCAGTTGTTCGAGCATGTGCTGACGCAGCGCAACGACCATGTAACCATTGTAGGGGCGACCTCGGGCGATACGGGTTCCGCCGCGATCGAGGCATGCCGGGGCCGCAAGCGGCTTTCGGTCATCATCCTGCACCCCAAGGGCCGCACGTCCGAGGTGCAGCGCCGGCAGATGACCACGGTAATGGACCCCAACATCACCAATCTCGCGGTGGAAGGCACGTTCGACGACTGCCAGGATCTGGTGAAAACCCTGTTCGCCGACCTGCCGTTCCGGCGGGAAATGAACCTGTCCGCCGTCAATTCCATCAACTGGGCGCGGATTGCCGCCCAGATTCCCTATTACGTGCACGCGGCGCTGAACTTTGGCGCCCCCGAGCGCGAGGTGTCCTTTGCGGTGCCGACCGGGAATTTCGGCAACATTCTCGCCGCCTGGGCCGCACGGCGCATGGGGCTGCCCATCAGGCAGCTTTGCGTGGGCTCCAACCGCAACGACATCCTGACCCGGTTCCTCAACGCCAATGACATGACTATCAAGGGGGTTGTGCCCAGCCTTTCCCCGTCCATGGACATTCAGGTTTCGTCCAACTTCGAGCGCCTACTGTTCGAACTGCTGAACCGCGACGCAAAAGCCTGCGCACGGATCATGACCGGCTTCCGCACCACGGGGCATATGGATGTGCCCGAAGAAACCTGGGAACGGGCCCGCACGCTGTTCTCTGGCCTGGCGCTGGACGACACCCAGACCGAGGCCGAAATTCGCGCCCTGCACCAGAAATCGGGCTACCTGGCCGACCCGCACAGCGTGATCGGCATTGCAGCGGGCCGTAAATTCCGCCAGCCGGGCACCCCCATGATCGCGGAAGCCACGGCCCACCCGGCCAAATTCCCCGACGCAATGGTAGCGGCAACAGGTATCCACCCGGCCCTGCCCGTGCATATGGCCGATCTGTACGAACGGCGTGAACGCTACCGCACCGTGCCCGCGACGCCACAGGCGATCAAGGATGCGGTGCGCGCGGCCGTAGCCGATTGCAACGCGAACTGAGCCTCCCCATTTCTCCTATCAGGCTGCCCTGCCGGGCAGCCTTTCCTTTTTCAGGACAAGAATGACCGATCCCATCAAGCTGACCCGCCTGCCTTCGGGCCTGACCGTCGTGACCGAACGCATGGACCGCATGGAGACAGTCTCCTTCGGGGCTTATGTCTCCGCTGGCACACGCAACGAAACGGCGGAGGAAAACGGCGTTTCCCATTTTCTCGAACATATGGCGTTCAAGGGCACCGAAAAGCGCTCGGCCCTGCGCATTGCCGAGGAAATCGAGAATGTCGGCGGGCATATCAATGCCTATACCGCCCGGGAACAGACGGTGTTCTACGTCAAGCTGCTAAAGGAAAACCTGGGCCTGGGCATCGATATCATTGGCGATATCCTGACCCATTCCAGCTTTGACCCGGCTGAACTGGAACGCGAACGCGGCGTGATCCTGCAGGAAATCGGGCAGGCCAACGACACCCCGGACGATATCGTGTTCGACCATTTCCAGGAAACGGCGTTCCCCACCCAGCCAATGGGCCGCCCCACCCTGGGCACGGAAGACCTGATCCGGGGCATGAGCCGCGAGACGCTCATGCGCTACATGGGCACCCATTACACGCCCGACAACATGATCGTGGCCGCCGCAGGCAACCTTGAGCACGAAGCCGTCGTGGATCAGGTAGCCCGGCATTTCGCCGACCTGCCGACATCGCCCCGGCCCGTCATGCAGGCCGCGCGGTATGGCGGTGGCGAGTTCCGTCAGGTCAAGGATCTGGACCAGGCGCATGTTGTTCTGGGCTTTCCCGCCGCAGGATATGGCGATAGCGACTATTACGCCACCATGCTGCTTTCCACCCTTCTGGGCGGGGGCATGTCTTCGCGCCTGTTCCAGGAAATCCGCGAAAAACGCGGGCTGGTCTATTCGGTCTATTCCTTTGCCGTACCGTTTCTCGACAGCGGCATGTTCGGCATTTACGCGGGCACAGGCGAGAAGGAATGCGCCGAACTCGTACCCGTGACACTGGAGGAACTGCGCAAGGTGCAGCTTGCCGTGGGTGAGGATGAACTGGCCCGCGCCCGTGCGCAGCTCAAGGCATCTCTGCTCATGTCACTGGAAAGCACTGGCAGCCGGTGCGAACAGATTGCCCGCCAGCTCCAGATTTTCGGGCGTATCATCCCCACGAGCGAAACCGTCAGCCGGATCGAAGCCGTAACCACGGACGAAATCCGGGGAGCCGCTGCCCGCATTTTTGCCGGAACGCCGACCCTGGCCGCCCTTGGCCCCATCGGCAACATTCCCTCCCTCCAGAATATCGCGGAGAATCTGGCAGCATGACAGCCCGTACCCTCGACCTTCTCTCGGACCTGATCGGCCGCGCCAGAAAAGCCGGAGCCGACAATGCGGAGGCCGTGTTCATCGCCAGCACCTCCGTCGGGGCGGGGGTACGCAACGGTGTGACCGAAGAGCTTGAACGGTCAGAAACCACGGATCTGGGCCTGCGGGTTTTTGCAGGCGCCCGGAACGCCATTGTTTCCACCACCACGATCGATGCTGGCCGTTTCGAGCAGTTGGTGGACCAGGCCATGGCCATGGCCCGCGTCCTGCCCGACGACCAGTATGCGGGCCTGGCCCCCCAGGCCCTGACCGGCACGCACACCACAAACGACCTCCAGCTTTCCGACCCGGCCGAGCCCGACACCGCCACCCTGCTTGAGCGCGCCCGCCAGGGCGAGGAAGCCGCACTGGCGATAAAGGGCGTGACCAACAGCGCGGGCAGCAGCGCGTCCTTCGGGCGCACGCGTGTGGCCTTTGCCACATCGGGCGGGTTCGCGGGCAGCTACGAGCGCACGAGCCACTCCAACTCGGTCTGTGTGCTGGCAGGTGCGGGCGACGGCATGCAGCGCGATTACGACTATCACGGCACGGTCTGGCTGGCCGACCTGCAGGATGCGGGCGAACTCGGCCGCAGCGCAGGTGAAAAAGCCGTCGCACGCCTGAACCCCGCCCGCCCGCGTACCGGCCGTTACCCCGTGGTGTTCGCCCCCCGCGTGGCCAGCAGCTTTCTTGGGCATTTTATCGGCGCCATAACGGGCACGGCCATTGCGCGCGGCACGTCCTTCCTCAAGGACAGGATGGGGCAGGGTATTTTCGCCCCCGCCATCAGCATTACGGACGACCCGACCCGGATCAAGGGCCTGCGTTCACGCCCGTTCGATGGGGAAGGACTGCCCATGGCCCCCCTGCCCCTCGTGCGGGACGGCGTTCTGCAGAACTGGATTCTGGACAGCCGCAGCGCGCGCCAGCTCAAGCTGCAAAGCAATGCGCGGGCGGCGCGCGGCACATCGGGCCCACCCGGCCCGTCAGCCACCAATCTGTTTTTCGAGCCCGGAACACTCAGCCCCCAGGCACTGATGGCCGATATCGGTGAAGGACTGTACATTACCGAAATGATGGGCTCGTCCATCAACGGCCTGACAGGCGATTACAGCCGTGGGGCGTCCGGCTTCATGATCCGTAACGGGCAGATTGCCGAACCTGTGGCGGAGTTCACCCTTGCGGGCAACCTGCTGGAAATTTTCGCTTCCATGACATTAGCGAATGATCTGGTATTCCGTTTTGGCACAGACGCCCCCACATTAAGGGTGGAGGCCCTGAGCACCGCCGGGGCCTGACCTTCTGACCTGGGGACCAATTCACCTGTGAAAGCACGTTTTCTCGCATCCGTTCTTACAATCCTGCTGGGTGCCAGCCTTGCTGCCGGCCCGCTGGCCGTGCAGGCCGACGCCCGCGCAGGCCAGGGCAGCTCAATGGGCAGCCGTGGCAGCCGGACCTGGAGCGCGCCACCACCGACACGCACAACGCCCTACAGCACGGCGCCGATGGACCGCTCCATAACCCCGCGCATGGCCCCCTCCGGCCCCGGCTTTGGTGCTTCGCCCCAGATGGCGGCCCCCTTTGCCCGCCCCATGATGCCATACCAGAACCGCCACCCGTTCCTGACCGGCTTTGCTGGCGGTTTTCTGGGGGCGGGACTTTTCGGGCTTTTGAGCGGGCATGGTTTCATGGGCGGTGTGCATGGACTTTTCAGTCTGGTCGGGTTGCTGATTCAGGTTGGTCTTGTGGTCATGCTGGTCATGTGGCTTGTCCGGCGTTTTTCGGGCGGGCGGCCCGCGGGTTCGGCCTTTAATCCCGGCAACCCGATGGGAGCAGGACCGGCCGCCGCGCGCCCCACAGGCACCCCCACGGGCAACCCGATCCAGATCGGCACAGCGGATTACCAGATGTTCCAGCAGACCCTGCTGGATATCCAGACCGCGTGGAACCAGCAGAACATTTCGGCCATGCAGCGCATGGCAACGCCCGAGATGGTGTCGTATTTCAACGAGCAGCTTGCCACCCTTGCCAGCCAGGGAGCGCGCAATGTCGTCTCGGACGTGCGGTTCCTGCAGGGCGATCTGGCGGAAGCCTGGGCTGAGAACGGCATGGATTACGCAACCGTGGCCATGCGCTACAGCCTGATCGACCTGACCACCAACGCCATGGGCCAGGTGATCGACGGCAGTTCTACCGAGCCGGTGACCATTACCGAACTCTGGACCTTCACGCGCCCCTCACGCGGGGGACGCTGGCTGCTCTCTGCCATTCAGCAGGCCCGCTGAACGGGCTTGTCCTGTGCGCCGTCATTGCCCCGCGAAAATTAAGGGGGCAATGACGGGCTGATGCTACAAGCTTGCCACACGCACCGGCAGATGCGGGCCGCATGACACGGCACGCCGTACTGCCAGCTCAGTAGTACCAGAGCTTGCAAGGCACGCAGTAGAATACAAAATGGCCCCCGGTCGATATGTCCGGGGGCCATTTCCTGTTTTACCGCTTTGATCTTTTATTGCGACTGAGCGAAGTGTTAATCGGTAGCCCTGCCCGGCCACGCCTGACCGCCAGACCGGCAGAAGTAGCCCACGCATCATGCACAACTGGTAGCCGCACTGGTATCTGATAGAAGCTGTCAGCCCTGAAGCAGGGTCAGCCCGAACATGATTACGGCCAGCAGCCCCATAAACACCAGCATGGCCCGCACACGCAGGCGCTGGCGCTTTTGCCGTTCAAGCTGTTCGGGCAAAGCCATATCGAGCACCTGGTTCATGATCCGTGCATCCACAACCGTAACATGTGATCTGCCAGAAGGCCGCAGAACAGAAAGAACAGATAAGCCAGCGAAAAGCGGAAGGATACCCGTGCAGCCTTATCGCCTTTCTGGCTGGCACCATTCCCGTCCTGCGGCTCAAGCAGCACGCGGACCGCGCAGGCCACGAAGCCGAGGCCAAGAACAAGAGCGGTGGCGGTATAAAGCCAGCCGCTGAGATGCATGGCTGACGGAATGAGCGACACCGCCAGCAACACCAGCGTGTAGATGAAAATCTGCCAGCGCGTATGCCGTTCGCCCCGCACCACCGGCAGCATGGGAATGCCCGCGCGCCCGTAATCCTTGCAGGCGTAAAGCGAGAGCGACCAGAAATGCGGCGGAGTCCAGAAAAAAACGATCCCGAACATGACCACGGGCATAACCGCCATATGCCCGGTCGCGGCAGCCCAGCCGATCATGGGCGGGAACGCGCCCGCTGCGCCACCGATCACGATGTTCTGCGGCGTCGAACGCTTGAGCCACATCGTGTAGATGACAGAATAGAAGAAGATCGAAAACGCCAGAATACCTGCTGCCAGGGCGTTGGTGGCAATCCACATCAGGCATACGGACAGGCTCGACAGGCCAATACCGTAAGCCAGGGCCTCATCCGGTGGAATGCGTCCGGCGGGAATAGGCCGGGTAATGGTACGCTGCATGATGGCGTCGATATCGCGGTCGTACCACATGTTGATGGCACCTGCCGCCCCCGATGCAAGGCAGATGCAGAAGATGCTCACAACGGCCACAAACGGGTTGATATGGCCCGGCGCCATGGCCATGCCAGCCGCGCCGGTAAAGACCACCAGCGAAATCACCCGCGGCTTGAGCAGCGCCAGCCAGTCGCGCGGGGTCGTACCCACCTTGGCCGTATCGAAACGAGGCCGCCGGGTGGTGGCGGGTGAGGCCACGCTCTCGCTCATCGGGTGGTCTCCGCGCGCGGGGTGCGGTGCAGAGGTTGCTCCGCCACATTAGCATCCGCCACACTGGCAGCAGACACATTCCGCCTGAAACTGGCCCCGGCCGTCAGCACGAAGCATACGGCCGACAGACCGAACAGCACACCGCCAAGCCCCTGCTGGGCGGGTATGAACACAAGTGCGGTGGCCACCGCCGTCAGGCCAAAATGCAGCAGCGCCAGTCCCTGCGGATACCAGAACCCGCATTCCTCGCCCCGCCACAGGTAGAACCCGCCGCAGACAGCATAAAGCGCACCAAACTGAAGCGCGGAGTGAAGGCCCGCACCATGGCTCAACTGCGCGACCCAGCCGACCGATACCACTGCCAGAAAACCGAGCCCCCACAACAGCGGTGTGCGAAGCGTCACGCGGGATTTCCATGTACCGGCAAGCCACAGGCCCGCAAGGCAGACAGCGGAGAACGAACACAGGGCCAGAATCACGCCGCCGAGCCATACGGCACTTGTGCGTTCGGCCCCCTGCACGAATACGGTCTTGACCCAGGCCACGCTGCCTGTCGCGGCGGTGGCCGCCATGATAAGCGCCACGGGACGTTCGGAAAAACGGGCGAAGCGGGCGCTCATTTCAAATACGATACCAAAGCCCGCCAGGAGAATGACAAGGCCGATCGGTCCGGCGAAATTTTCCGCCACCACCGGCTGTGCAAGGGCTGGCCAGAACCATGCCCGCACAACCATGCCTGCCAGAACCGGCACGCTCAGCAGCAGCACGGCAGCGGCCAGCATTTCGCCCCACACGAAAGGTGAGAACGGCCGCCGGGCAACACTGTCGGCACGACTGTCGAACACCGTGACCAGAAGCGCCATGCACGTCAGCAGCGTGCCGGCGCACCACAGCAGAAGTGCGATACCAGCCCCCGTACCGTGGGGATGCACGCCCTGTGCGGCGTTGCCCAGGGTCAGCAGCGCCGCACATGCGGCAAGGACCAGACCAGCCCCGTTGAGCCCGCGGGCCAGCATATGATCACGGGCGAGCGCCCGGGGCAGCCAGAGTGTGCCAAAACCGCCGACCAGAGCCGGCACCACCACATAAAGCAGCATCAGCGCCGGATGCGCGGGTTCTATTCGCGCAAGAATGGAGCCCGCGGGCAGCAGACCCAGCCCACCGGCAACGGAAAGACCGCCACCGCACAGACCGGCCAGGGCCGCCAGCAACACATAGGCAGCACCTGTTGCGGTATCGACCCTGTTAGTCGTCACCGCGTGGCGGCCAGTCTGTGAACGGTCCTGTATGCTCTGCGTCTGAGCGGAGATCATGCTCCAACTTCCATTTTCTGTGCGGCCAGCGGTCTGGCGGAATGATCCGCCAGACCGGTAAACTTTCTGCGCGCAGTCTACCCGCTTTTAGCGGCAAGAACGAGCCGCCCAGCTACGCGCCACAAACGCCCCTGCCCTGGCAGGAACGCACGCATTCAGCCGACCAGAACGCCTGACGGGGTTGAGGCACGGGCCGGAGCATCATCCACGACAGGCTGAGCCAGCACCTGCGGCAGGTTTTCAAGCGTTACCAGCGTGAACAGTCCCATTGGGGGCACGGGCTGGATATACGCACGCGCCAGATCGGCGGGCGGCAGCAGCGATTCCATGGCAAAATCGGGGTGCCACCCCAACGAACGGGATGCACGGGCCATGCCGTGTTCAACCATGCTGCGCACACCGCCGGACGCCAGAAAATGGTTCACGAACAGGATATACCCGCCCGGCCGGACCACGCGTTTGAGCTCACGCAGCAGCTTTCTGGGGTGGGGCACCACGGAGGCCACGAACATGGCCACCGCGATATCGAAGGAATTATCCGCGAACTGCGTGTCTTCGGCGTCCATTTCAAGCAGGTCCTTGACGGTCCCCAGCCCCTGGCGCTGCACCCGTTCACGGGCCTTGGCCAGCATGTCGCTCGAAAGATCGATCCCGGTAATGACCTTGGACGATGTGTAATGCGGCAGGGCAAGGCCCGTTCCCACACCGACCTCAAGCACATCCGAACCGGGCAGACCATTCACCGCCTCGACCGCGCGCAGGCGGCCAAAACGCGAAACACCGCCAAAGGCCACGTCATACACATTGGCCCAACGGCGGTACGCCACCTTGACGGCTTCCGTATCCAGCGCCGAACGTGACGGAGGCGGAACGGGTGCTTCCCCCCGGCCGGAGGGGTAATCATGGAGAATATCGCTCATGGTTTCTCTCTGCCCGCTCGGTGGCATTTCTTCAAGTGGCACCACACATCTTCCTTCCTACTATGCGGTCCCGCTTGCGACATGTGCCGCCACGAAAACGCCTTTGTGCCAAAGCATGCAGGACGCCAAAGGTTTCGACCCGCATGCGCGCATCAGCATGACATGCCGTGCCACGGGTCATTCCGACCCGCAGCGCTGGTGTTAAGGCTCAGGCCCCGAGCTTGCGTTCGATACAGTCCCATATCAGCCCCGCGCCGTTCACGCCATCGAAGCGTTGCAGTTCCTGCAGGCCTGTGGGGGATGTGACGTTGATTTCAGTCAGGTACTGCCCGATCACGTCGATCCCCACGAAAATCAGCCCATGGTCACGCAGGAAGGGGCCGATGGCCGCGCAGATTTCGCGGTCACGCTCGCTCAGTCCGATCTGACGGGCCACACCGCCAACATGCATGTTGGAGCGGTGATCGTCCCCTGTCGGCACGCGGTTGATCGCCCCGACAGGTTCGCCATCTACCAGAATGACACGCTTGTCACCTGCCGTGACCGCCGGTTCGTAACGCTGGATCATCAGCGGTTCACGCGAGCGCGCGAAATGCATTTCCAGCAGGGCGTTCAGGTTCTGGTCGTCCTCGCGAATGCGGAAAACACCGCTGCCACCGTTACCGAACAGCGGCTTGACGATAATGTCGCGCCACTTGGCCCGGAAAGCCCGGATTTCCGCCACGTCCCATGTTACCAGTGTTGGCGGCATGAGATCGGGGAAATGCGTGACCAGCAGTTTTTCCGGGCTGTCGCGCACCCAGCGCGGGTCGTTGACCACCAGCGCCTTGCCCGGTCCCGTGCCATGCACGTGGTCCAGCATATGGGTGGCGGTAATATAGGCCATGTCAAAGGGTGGGTCCTGGCGCATCAGCACCACATCCATATCCCCCAGGGAACGGCGTTCGGCGTCACCATAACTTGCATGCCGGCCGTGTTCGCGGCGGACCGTGACCGGGCGCATGGTCGCACTGACCCGTGTGCGCGAAGGTTGCCCCGGCTCATGCGCGCCTTCGCCCAGCGCCAGGCTGCCGACCTCATAGACGAACAGGGCATGGCCCCGGGCCTGCGCTTCGAGCATGAGGGCGAAGGTCGAATCCCCATCGATATTGATATGCTCAAGCGGGTCCATCTGAACCGCTACAAGCCGGTGCGAGGCCATGAAATTGCGTTTCCCGTTTCTGCCAACACGATAATGGCCGTATCCTGCCCGCTTTGGCCCCAACACGCAAACGTCACCCACCGCCAGTGAACGCGAAAGAGCTCGGCCGACAACACACGGCGCACTATTTTACGGGCAACTGTGCCGCATTGCCGACGCGTGTTCCCCCATCGCAGCGCAGGCGCACGTGGAACATGCCGTAAGTTTCCGCCACCATACCGTCACGCATGCGGGAGAGAGAGACGACCGGCCCGGGCATGACGTCGAACATGGCGGAATCCGGCCCGCCCTGTCTTTTATGGCTGCGGATCAGATACCCTTCCTGCCCGCAGGCGGGACGCGGCAGGGCAAACAGACTCCAGCGCGGTTCAACTGCCACCACACTCCGCGGCGCCGCGTAAAAGGCAAGCTCACCCGCAAGCCCATATTCATCAGCCATCAGCGGCAGGCCCTCCGGCGCTACGCTGGCGACAGCCTGCCCGAATGCGGACCACCCGCCAAGCTGGCGAAGCGTGACATCCCAGTGCGGGGCAAGACGCAGGGGAGTCGCCACGGCCTGGATCAGAATGGCGACAGTCAGGCCCACGCCACATGCCACGGCCGGTTTCAGCCAGCCTGACACAATGGGCGCTGCCGCAAGCGCCAGAGCGGGATAGACCACAACGGGCCAGTTCGCCTGCACACGGGCACCGAACGCGTGCTGCACGAACACCAGAGCAGGACACAGGATCACCCATGACAGCAGGGCGGAAAATACATCGCGCCGACGCCACAGGGTGACAAAACCCACGGCAAAAAGCCCGAACAGCAACGGTGATGCCAGCCCCCCCTGCCCGCCCAGCAACTCACCCAGAAAAGTCAGCATTCGGGCAGGCTGCCAGTCCGCCGTCCGCCCCCCCTGCTTGAGAAAACTGGCCCAGTGATGCGTTGCGTTCCACCAGATGACGGGGGAGATACAGAGCATACCCACCACGGCCGCACACCACGGCCAGGGGGTGCGCAGCCAATGGCGCCCGTGAGAGTTCACACATGCCCAGACCCCAACCCCCAGCGCCGGGAGCAGGGCCGTGTATTTGCTGTCGAAACCAAGACCCACGGCCGCACCCGCGACAAGCCACCACCAACCGGCCCCGCCTGCGCAAAGCCTGCTCAGGCTCCAGACCAGCAGGGTCATGAAAAACACGAGCGGTGTATCCGGCGTCATGATCAACGTGCCCAGACCCAGCGCAAGGGTGCTGTTCAGCATGATCGCGGCTCTCAGCCCGACGCCCCGCCCTGCCCGCGCACTGCCGGGCTGCCAGCATGCCCCGGCCTGGACCAGCAGGCACGACCCTGCAAAGGCGCTGATCGGCCCCATCAGGCGCAGGCCGAACGCAGTATCCCCCCCCAGCCACAAGCCAAGCCGCATCCACAACGCCACCATGGGTGGATGGTCGAGATACCCGGCAGCAGGAGCCAGCGCCCAAAGGCGATAATACGCCTCGTCCGGGGCAAGCGGCACAAAGCCGGCCACAACCAGCCTTGCGAGCGTAAGACCCACAAGGCCGACCAGCCAGGGGGCATAGCCCGCAGGACCGGTCCGTGGCCCTGTCACGGGCGCCAGATAATGGTCGAGGACATGGCGTAGTTCCACACCGCCGCCAGAACCGCCCCGGCAATACTGGATTCGTTTATGGCATAACGCTGGTCATACAACATGTGGGCGATCCCCACATTGGCGATCCCGCCGACTGAGCAGACCAGCATGAACAGCGCCAGCCCCCTCATGCAACGCACACCTTTGAGGCGCCTGTCACGATAGGTGAAATTATTGTCGAGAACAAAATTCAGGACCATGGCCACCACCGTGCCCACCCCCTGCGCCACGCCAAAAGAGCCGCCGAACAGGCTGATCACCTGCATGACAAGCAGGTTGGCCAGCACGCCCACCAGTCCCACCAGACCAAACGCCACAAACCGGAGCGGCAGCAGTCCGTGAGAAAATTTATCCGCCAGCAGGGCTGCGAACTGGATCATGACCAGCACGTCCAGCTTGCTTTCGCCAGCCAGACGGGGGCGGAAGCCGCAGGCCACCTCACGCACGCGCAAGGGCGCTTCCGACGACAGAACGAGATCGAGCAGAATCTTGAAACCCGTGCCCGACAGGCTGGGGGCGATCCGTTCGAACATATCCTGCCTGATCGCGAAAAAGCCGCTCATGGGGTCGGTCAGTTTCACGGGCATGACACGCTGGGCCAGCCAGATCCCGCCATCGGACAACGCATGCCGCCAGGCATTGGCAAGGCCGGCATTGCAACCGCCCTCGACATGCCTGCTGCCCACAGCCAGGTCGCAGTTTCCGCTCAGCACCGCGTCGATCAGGGCGGGCAGACGGCATTCATCATGCTGGAGATCGCCATCCATCACGGCCACCACCGGCGCGGAAGAGGACAGCACCCCCTCGATCACGGCGGAAGACAGGCCCCGGCGTCCGATACGGCATATGCCGCGAATCCGCGCATCATCCCGCGCCAGAGTCCGCACGACATCGATCGTACCATCGGGTGAATGATCGTCGACAAACACCACTTCCCACCGGCGGCCCTGCAGCGCGGTCCTGAGTGCCGCAACCAGCGGGCGAACGTTTGCCGCCTCGTTATAACATGGAATGACAACGGTAACGTCCACTCCGGCCTGCTCGGCCAAAGTCTGGTCAGGATCGAGACCCCGCACGTTATCGCTTTTTGCCTCGTGTAATCTGCCGGTCGCCACGTTCACTCAGTCTTTTCCTTCGTGGTCGTTTTCCAGTGGCACGCCCCAACGCTCCAGACTGGTACGAATGGTCTGCAAAGTCTGCACACGGATAACATGAACGGCCTCGGTCAATTGCCGGGTCAGTCGGTTTTCATGCGCCGCGTCACGTGCGATCAGCCGCACAAGAAAATCCCCGCCACCGCGAATCATGTGACATTCCCTGACCTCGGGCCATTCGGCCAGCGTCTGCTCGAACGCACACAGAATTGTCTCTTTCTGGCTTTCTAGCCCGATCAGCGCAAAAAACGTGATGGGCCAGCCCAGGGACACGCTGTCCGGTTCCGCATGATAGCCACGGATCACGCCTTCTTCCTCCAGCCTGCGCACGCGACGCAGGCACGGCGGAGCGGAAATGCCCACACGGCGGGCCAGTTCCACATTGGTTATGCGCCCGTCATTTTGCAGCTCGGCCACAATACGAAGATCAACTGCGTCCAGGTCCGTCACCTTATCCGATCCATCCTGCCCACGATGAGACTAACTGAGACCCGCATATCGCACCACGCCATGCCTGCCCCGGTGCCGCATACAACACTCTGAAGCTCTTGCCCAACACCAAACGTCCGGCCATATCTGGGGCCTTGCCACTTCAGCCCCCGCACAGACGGTGGTACGAGGCACGACTTCACGCGCAGGGATTTTACGCCATGACACAAACAATTACGACCGATCTGCTTGTTATTGGCGCAGGCCCCGCGGGCTACACCGCCGCCATTTATGCCGCACGCGCCAACCTGTCCCCCGTTCTGGTGGCGGGCCTGCAGCCCGGCGGGCAATTGACCATTACAACCGATGTCGAAAACTACCCCGGTTTCGCCAAGGCCATCCAGGGTCCCTGGCTGATGGAACAGATGGCCGAACAGGCCCTGAACGTGGGAACACGCATCGAATACGATATTATCACCTCGGTCGATTTTTCAACGGGCTCCCCTTTCACCCTGCACGGGGATTCCGGAACGGTCTACTCCGCCCGCTCCGTTATCATCGCCACCGGCGCACAGGCCCGCTGGCTTGGCCTGCCCAGCGAACAGAAACTGCAGGGAGCCGGTGTTTCGGCCTGCGCCACATGCGACGGCTTTTTTTATCGCGGCAAGAACGTGATCGTGGTTGGCGGCGGCAACACCGCGGTGGAAGAAGCGCTTTATCTGACCCACCACGCAGCCCATGTAACGCTTGTCCACCGCAGGAATACGCTGCGTGCGGAAAAAATCCTGCAGGACCGGCTATTTGCCAATCCCAAGATCACCGTACGCTGGAACAGCGAGATCGCGGATATTCTGGCCGACGGCACGCCTCCTGTCGTAAGCGCGGTCCTGCTGCGTGACACGAACGACGGCAGCACCAGCACCCTGGCCACCGACGGCGTTTTCATCGCCATCGGCCACGCCCCCACGACCGAAATCTTCAAGGGGCATCTCGCACTCGATGCCGACGGTTATGTGGAAACGCAGCCCGGTGGCACGCAGACATCCGTTCCCGGAGTCTTTGCCGCAGGCGACGTGCAGGACAAGATCTACCGTCAGGCGGTCACGGCGGCCGGCACCGGCTGCATGGCGGCGCTGGACGCAGAACGTTTCTTATCCGCATTGAAGTGATCCGGCGTGATGTCTGTAGTCCCTTGACCGGGAAATATAATTACTGCACCTAATACCCATCGCAATGCATAATTCGATGTGTTGCATATCTTTTATTCAATAATTAATGCAGGAGGCGTGCGTGGACTGGGACAAACTCCGGGTTTTCCATGCAGTGGCGGAAGCCGGTTCCTTTACCCACGCGGGGGACGTTCTGAACCTCAGCCAGTCTGCCGTGTCACGACAGATTTCCGCGCTGGAAGATGTTCTTCAGGTTCCTCTTTTCCACCGTCATGCACGCGGCCTCATTCTCACGGAACAGGGTGAAACCCTGCACAAGACCGTGCGGGAAGTTTTTTCCAAACTGGAAATGACACAGACCCTGCTGACCGAAAGCAAGGAAAAAGCCGCCGGTCGGCTGCGGGTCACAACCACGACGGGTTTCGGAAGCTGCTGGCTTATGCCCAGGCTTCATAAATTCATTGCCGCGAACCCCGAAATCGATATCTGCCTGATTCTGGAAGACAACGATCTGGATCTGGGCATGCGCGAGGCCGACGTGGCGGTGCGGATGCATGCACCACGCCAGCCCGACCTGATCCAGCGCCATCTGGCGGATTTTCATCTGCCGATTTTTGCAGCCCCCCTGTATCTGGAAAAATACGGCACGCCGCATAGTCTGGACGATATCAAATCCCACAATCTGGTGCTGTTCGGTGAACACCATCCGCCCGTCGCCCATGTGAACTGGCTGGCACAGGCAGCGCAGGCCGGACAGGCTCCGCAGGTCGCGCGGCTTGAGGTCAACAGCATGGCCGCCATGGCATATGCGATTGCCGCCGGGCTGGGCATCGGCTCCATTCCGACTTACGCCGCAACGGAATTTCCCGATCTGGTGCAGATCCTGCCAGACGTGCCCACGCCAACGGTGGATGCGTATTTCGTCTACCCCGAAGAACTGCGCAGTTCCAAGCGTGTCGCGGTTTTCCGCGATTTTCTGATGAGCGAGCTGGGCATCCGCTAAATCCGCTTTTCTGACATTGCGCGGCCGCGCCCAGCATTTTACTGAGCAGGGGCCACCATGACGGGGCAATACTCGCAAGAGCTATTGCCCCGTTTTTGTTTGAGCGGGCCAGCATGTCGAACAATAATTTTTATCAACACTCGTTTTATAAAATTTACTTTTTTTGACCCCAATACAGTGCCCTGATACTGGTTAAACACTGTCATGCGCGTTTAACGGTCTTTGAATTATCCAAAACAGGGTATGCTTCACTGTTGCTATTACAGATCGATAGTGCGACACCGGCATTCACGAAACATTAAAATTAGTTTATCAGGTTCTCGTCATATCAGATCACTCATACAACTTTTACGCGATATTTGAATTTAATATGCCTAATCCGTATATTCTCTATTCCCAAGCAAAAACGAATTGACTATACTTCGGATCATTCACTTTAAATTTTTATTGGGTCAGCCATGAGTGAGAACCAGAACTATTCGCCTATCTTAGATCTTGTGTCCGAGATCGTGTCCGCACATGTTTCCAACAACCAGACGGACCCCGCATCGATCCCGGCCCTGATCAGAGATATCTATCAGGCCCTCAAGATGGCTGACCAGCCCCAGAGCGAGCCTGAAAAGCTTCAGCCCGCCGTGCCGGTCAAGCGCTCTGTTTTCCCCGACTACATCATCTGTCTGGAAGACGGGAAAAAGCTCAAGATGCTCAAGCGTCACCTGCAGAGCGCCTACGGCATGACGCCGGAACAGTACCGTGAACGCTGGGGCCTGCCGGTCGACTACCCCATGGTCGCCCCCAACTATGCCGAACGGCGTTCAACCCTCGCGCGTGAAATCGGCCTGGGCCGGAAAATTCACGCGGCCGGCAGCGAAGACGATACAGGCGCGCGCGGCAAGCGTGGCAAGAAAGCCCCGGCAGCCGCCAGCTAAGCCAGACTGACACTGTTCAGGAAACCCGATGGTGCAATCTGGTTCGCATGATCGGTTTTCCTGTTCAGACATGACTCTTTGCCTATACAGTCTGCCTGACTACCTGATGGGATAAGAGCGCTCCGACATGACCAGATCTGAGCTGATTACTGCCTTGATGCAGAAAAACCCGCATCTGCAACTCCGCGAGGCAACCCTTCTGATCGATACCGTATTTGGCGGTATCTCTGAAAGCCTGGCCAGAGGCCAGCGTGTCGAACTGCGTGGCTTTGGGGCGTTTTCTGTCAAGGAACGTGACCCCCGCCTGGGCCGAAATCCCAAAACCGGGGAACAGGTGCATGTGGACAAGAAACTTGTCCCTTTTTTCAAGACAGGCAAGGAACTGCACCAGCGCCTGAACAAAAACGGCAAGCACTGACAGAGCAGTTCAATGCCGCGTGAAAGCACCGTCACGCGCAGAGTCAGGCCAGCAACCGATACTCCGTTCAATTCCGGTACCGTTGCCCCAACGCGTATGCCCCACCATACAATTTCTGTCGGCTCCTGACCGGCAGGCAACCTGCACACGATACGTGGCAACACTCGGTCCCTGGCCTATTCAACGCCTGTTTTATCCATCAGAAACTGCCTTGCCAGCGTCAGGTCACTGACAAAGCGAGCCTGTTCGCGCTGCCTGCTTTCCTCATCGGGAAGCCTGAGCAGATAGGATGGATGCACTGTCACCAACCCGTTCGTGCCATCATCCAGCGTCAGAATACGGGAACGCTCGCGCGAGATCGTGATCGGGCGTCGCAACAGACTACTGGCCGCAGTTGCCCCCAGCATGACAGTCAGCACAGGGGCGAGCAGCCGACGTTCGGCATCAAGCCAGATGCGGCATGCCTGTATCGAGTCTTCACCAGCTTTCTGGTGCACCCTGCGCCCGTTCCTGAGTAGAAAGCGGAAATGCTTGACCGCGTTGGTGATATAGATCTGTTCACGCGCAAAGCCTGCTGCCGCCAAAGCGTTATCCAGCACCTGCCCGGCCGGTCCTACAAAAGGCAGCCCGGCCAGATCCTCCTGATCTCCCGGCTGTTCACCCACCAGCATCAGCCCGGGCATACGCACCGCCTGATGTGGCGCGCATGCAGCCTTGCCCGGGCCGCAAGATGCTTCACCCGGATCAGCAGATACGGCGCCGCCCGTCATACCGATCGGAGCTTCCACAGCGGGCAGATTATCGCCATCGGCGGACAGGACCGGGCCCGAAGCAAGCCGGATTGTGCCGAAAACCGTACGCGACGCGGGTTGCCACAGGCTACAGGCCCGGCAGTCCATGGCCTGCGCGGCCAATTCAGCCAGCGTACTGGCCGCACGCACGTCTGCCAGGTTCGGGGGCAGGACAGTATGCGGATAATCCTGCCAAAGCCCCGACCCCGCTGGTTGCCATTGCTGAACCGGTACACGCTCGACCTCCGAGTCTCCAGGGCCGAAAAACAGCTTTTTCCCGTTCCACAGCGCCCGCCGGTAGGGGGTGCGGATTTCCCAGAGACGGGCATTTCTGGCTACGCAGAACGCAGCGTTCGCTTCCACAACATAATGTCGCGGCTGAAAGACCCAGCGCCGCTGCGTCTGTTCACTGGTAAAAGCCGAAAACTCCCGCCTGAAGAGACGGGTTTCCACGTCCACTGCATCTGCCAGAGCGTGAATGGCCAGAAGGTCGGGGTCCTGATCGTTCTTCAGATCAATCTGGCCCCGTGCAATGCGATAGACCAGCCGGTATGCCAGTTCGAAGCGCTGCGGGTCATGAGCCTGCATGGCGCGTTCGAATGTCTGCATCAGAACGCGCGGCACGCCAAACGGGGCAGCCCCCTGCTCCGGCAGGAGAACATCGGCTGGCGCTGGAGTCGGGAATGTTTCATCAAACCGGCGAACGCGCCAGGTCAGTTCGCCCGGCGGAGTGCCAGCATGGGCATGCGCGCGTGCAGCCTGCCGCCATGTCCCGAAATCAACCTGATGCGCCAGGAGTATTTCGGGCATGAATTTTTCCTTCCAGTTTTACCGACGGCCAAGCCGTCTGGCGATCGCAGCCCAGCTTACACGCAGATCGATGACGCCAAGCCCGTGCAGCAGGACAGGATAGGCCATTCCCCCTACGCCAACCATGCCAGCAAGCCAGAGCGCCCTGAAAAGAAACGGGCCGGGCAACGCAAGCACAAAGCCGGCCAGCCATAACCCGCCCCCCATGCCTGCCGCGGCAACCAGCACCCGTATCAGGCGCGATATCATGGCACCGGGCAGCCGCAGGGCCGCACGCTGCCACAGCAGAAAGCCCAGGCACAGCACGTTGATGCAGGCAGCCAGACTGCTGGCCAGCGGCGGGCCTACATGCGCCAGCGGCTTCATGAGCGCAAGGTTGAGCAGAGCGTTCAGCACGAGAATGGCAATGCCGACATAAACCGGCGTGCGCGTATCGCCCCGCGCGAAAAACGCCGGCGACAGCACCTTGACCAGCACGAACGCTGGCAGCCCCATGGCATAGGCCCGCAACGACTGCGCCGAAAGCACCGCATCGTGCTGCGTGAACGACCCATGGCCGAACAGCACGATCATGATCGGATCAGCCAGCACCAGCAGCCCTGCCACGGCGGGCAGGGTCAGCAGCAGCACGTATTCGATAGACCGGTTCTGCGCCACGTGGGCGGCGTCATGGTCGGCCGCGGCCAGGTGGCGTGTCAGCACGGGCAGCAGCGTCGTGCCAGCGGCCGCACCCAGCACGCCAAGGGGCAACTGGTTGATACGATCGGCAAAATACATGAGCGACACACTGCCCGCGGGGAGCAGCGTGCCGATAATGGTGTCGATCGTCAGGTTGATCTGGCCGACACCGCTGCCGATCAGCCCCGGCACCATCCGGCGCAGCAGCAGGCGGATACGCGGCGTGAGTACAGGCCAGAGGGGTGACAGACCGAACCGCGCCCTCTCACAGGCCCAGGCCAGCAGCCCAAGCTGCACCACACCGGATGCCGTAACCCCCCAGGCCGCGGCATAGGCCACATTGGGGAAGAAAGGGGCCGCTCCGACAATGGCTGCGATTCCCACCACGTTGAACGCCAGATACGCCGCCGACGCCATGCCGAAGCGATGCAGCCCGTTCAGCACCCCCGCCAGCAGGGCAGCGGCACAGATCAGCACGAGATAGGGAAAGGTGATACGGCTCAGGCTCACGGCCAGGTCGTAACGGTCGCCATTCTGTAAAAACCCGGGCGCTATGACGCGCAGGATCTGAGGCATGAACACCTCGCCCAGAACACACAGGAACACCAGCCAGACCAGCATCACACCCAGTGCCTGCCGCGCGAAAAGTCGGGCTTCGTCCTTGCCTTCACGCGTCATGACGGATGAAAACAGCGGCACGAAGGCGGCATTGAACGCGCCCTCGCCAAACAGGCGGCGAAACATGTTGGGCAGGCGGAACGCCACCTGATAGGCATCCTGCAGGGCACCGGCCCCCATCAGGGCAGCCAGAAGCTGGTCACGCACCAGACCCAGAATGCGGCTGAGCATTGTCCAGCCGCCAACCGTCAGAAAATTTCTAAGCATGAAACATCGCTTGATCCTTGCGGTCAGCCCGCCATGGCAGGACAATGACCAGAGCCGCAACAGTGTGGAAGCCTTCGCATCCAGTCCCCACTCCGCCAAAGGCCCGCTTGGGCATGCCGCTTAGCGCGCTATATTATCCGGTGTCAAAACGCTATGATCGGCAGATGGTGCGGTAACAGGCACCCTGACGAACCGGAATGTTGGAAAGAACACAGCCGAATGCCCGATACCCAAGCCCAGCAACCGGTTCCACTTCCTGCCCGCTGCACGCTGGCAAGGCCCAGCCACCGGTCCCGCCGGGGGCAGGAAGCCGCCCGTACGTTTCTTGCGCTCTTTATTGTCGCCGTAGCTTTGTACACGATCCAGGGCTTTCTTCCCGCTCTGGTGTGGGGCAGCGTGTTCGCCATCGCCACATGGCCGCTTTACGTGCGTGCATGCCGCACCTGGCCAAAAGCCGCGCAGGGGCCATTGCTCCCCCTGCTCTTTACCGCCGCCATGGCGCTCCTGTTCGTCATTCCGCTGACACTGCTCACGCTTGAGGCCATAGGAGAAGCCCAGAGTGCGGCAGGCTGGCTGACCCATGCGCGCGAATACGGCGTGCCCGTGCCCGATAGCGTCAAACTCCTGCCCTTCGGCTCAGCCACCATCACCCGCTGGTGGACGGACCATCTGTCCAACCCGGACGATATCTCCGATATACTCGGCTCGCTCGATGGGCATGGAATTGCTTTTACCAGGACCCTGGGCACCCAGATCGCGCATCGCAGCACGCTGTTCTGTTTTTCTATCCTGACGTTGTTCTTTCTTTACAAGGACGGTCCCTCGGTCATCAGGCAATGCCGTGTCGCGTCATGCCGTGCCTTTGGCAAGCGTGGTGAAAGCATAAGCCGCCAGATCGTTGCCTCCATCCACGGAACGGTACAGGGGCTGGTGCTGGTCGGCATTGCCGAAGGCGTGCTCATGGGGGTTGTCTATCTGATCGCCCATGCGCCCCGCCCGGCCCTGTTCGGCGTGATAACCGCCGTAGCCGCCATGGTGCCGTTCTGTGCGCTGATTGCGGTCGGCCTCGTCTCGGTCCTGATCATGGCGCAGGGCGCCTCCATTGCAGGGCTTGTCACCTTCTGTATCGGCATGAGCGTGATTTTCGTGGCCGATCATTTTGTGCGCCCCACCCTGATCGGCGGCAGTACGCAACTGCCCTTCCTGTGGGTGCTGGTGGGCATTCTGGGCGGGGCGGAAACATGGGGGCTGATCGGGCTTTTCGTGGGGCCCGCGATCATGGCCACCCTGCACCTGCTATGGCGCCGCTGGACAACGGGCAACACGGCAAAAGCCTGAACCCGACAGCCCTAAAACAGAAAAGCACGCGAGCGGGGCCGGGCTTTTGCCCACCACGCCTGCGTGCTTAACGGTAAACCAATTTTACAAGAAAAATATCGGGCAGGCGGGATTCGAACCCACGACCCCCAGTCCCCCAGACTGATGCGCTACCAGACTGCGCTACTGCCCGTTAAGTGTGGAGTGGTGTTTAGCAGGCTCACCCGAGCCGCACAACCCACCCCGTACAGTTTTTTTAAATTACCAGTTTTTCGCGAATGGCCTGAAGTTCAACCAGAATATCCTGCAACTCCTGACGCAGTTCGTCGCAGCCAGCAGCCAAAGGGGCAACGCCAGCCGAAGGCTGAAATTCCGCGACCGCAGCATTGTCTGGGGTATTGAATACGGGCTGTGCGACATCCCCGTCGGTCAACGCGTCCTGCAGCGGCTGCGGCACCGGGTAGGCGGCCTCGGCCACCAATGCGGCATTGCCGTCTTCCGACTCTGCCGTTGCATCGGGCATGTCGAGAACAACTCCCCCTTCACGCAGGAGGCGCTGCACGCCTTTGACGGTGTAACCCTGCGTATAAAGCATATCCGCAATGCGGCGCAGCAGTTCGACGTCATCCGGGCGGTAATAGCGGCGGCCACCGCCACGCTTGAGTGGCCTTACGGCCTCGAACTGTGTTTCCCACAACCTGAGTGTATGCTGGGGCACATGCAGTTCATCCGCGACTTCGCTGATGGTCCTGAATGCGAGAGGGCCTTTTTCGAGGCGTGTGGAATCGAAGCTGTCATCGCCCGAATCCGGGGAGGACAGCTCTGTCACGGCCTGCTGCAGATCGGTTTGGTCCGTCATGCGTTCACTCATCATCCTGCGCTCCGGCTTCGACCGCTTCATGGTTGACTTCGGCCTTGAGCAACTGGCTGGACCGGAAAACCAGCACGGAGCGCGGCATGATCGGCACTTCTTCGCCAGTTTTGGGGTTACGCCCGGACCTCTGGCCCTTCTTGCGCACGGCGAATGTGCCAAATCCGCTGATTTTCACGCTTTCGCCGCGCTCAAGTGCGGCCATCACCGTCTCCAGGATATCCTCCAGGAGCACGGCGGATTCTCTACGAGACAGCCCTACCTGCTGATAGATCTGCTCTATCAAGGATGCACGCGTAACAGTTTCCATGTGAATGAAAGTAACACGCCTGCACAGCGCGTCAATTCATTCGCATCGCCAATACGCGTGTTGTTATAATATAATTATATCCGCGCGAGGGCAGACCCCCAGGTCAGCCCCCCACCCAGCGCTTCCATCAGCACCAGATCGCCTTTTTTGATACGACCGTCCCTGACCGCTTCATCCAGCGCCAGCGGCACGGATGCGGCAGAGGTATTGGCGTGCCGGTCAACAGTGACCACAACCCGCTCGGGCGGCAGGCACAGCTTTTTGCCTACCCCTTCGATAATGCGGATATTGGCCTGGTGCGGCACCAGCCAGTCCACATCCTCGTAAGACAGGCCGTGGGCCTGCAACGCTTCATCGACCGAGGATGACAGTTTGGACACCGCATGCCGGAACACATCACGCCCGCTCATGCGCAGGTGCCCGGTTTTTTCAGGCTGCCCCACCGCACCGTCGACATAGAGCAGATCGCCCAACGTACCATCGGAATGCAGATGTGTGGACAGAATACCGCGCCCGTCATCCTCGTCCGAGGCCGAAAGCACGACAGCACCCGCACCATCCCCGAACAGCACGCAGGTTCCCCTGTCTGACCAGTCGAGAATACGCGAATAGACCTCGCTACCTATGACCAGCACATTCCGGGCCTGACCTGCGCGGATAAAGGCATCCGCCGTGGCCAGCGCGTAAATAAACCCCGAACAGGCGGCGGCGATATCGAAACCAAAGGCTTTCGCAATCCCCAGTTCCGCCTGCACCCGCACCGCAGTCGCGGGAAAAGCCTGATCGGGTGTGGCGGTTGCCAGCAGCACCGCGTCAATATCGTTGGCGGTCAGGCCCGCATAGTCGAGAGCGCGCCGCGCCGCGGCAGCGCCCATGCTTGCGGCCGTGTCGTCAGGTCCGGCAAGGTGGCGTCGGGTAATGCCCGTGCGGGTTCTGATCCAGTCATCGGAGGTATCGAGCCGGGCTGCAAGTTCCGCGTTTGTAACGACCCTGTCCGGAAGATACCCGCCAAACCCAGTTAGAAGCGAATGCTTCGCCATTGCCGTTCTTTCATCATCCAACGGCACGGCAGTCCAGGTCGATACCTGACGGGCAATACCGTGCCTCCGTTCCGTTGTCAGGACGCCGAGGCCGCCGGTTCACGCCCTTCCACGACCACCTGCTGGCGCGAAACCAGCGCTCCCATATGGGACAGGCGGTCACGAATACTGTCATTGAAACCGTGCGTCACCATGTCCATGGCCACATCCACCGCGGCCGCAAAGCCTTCGGCATCCGTGCCACCATGCGACTTTACAACCACACCGTTCAGCCCGACAAACACAGCACCGTTATAGCGCCTGGGGTCGAGCCATTCTTTCATCCGCTCCAGCCCGGGACGGACGAGCAGATACCCGATCTTGGCAAGAAGCCCGTTCTGGAACACGCGACGCAACAGGGTCGTGGCCATTTTCAGCACGCCCTCGCCGGTCTTGAGCGCGACGTTGCCCGTGAACCCGTCCGTCACCACCACGTCGGTCGTGCCTGCGGTGATGTCGTGCCCTTCGACAAAGCCGTGGAACTGCGCGCCCAATGGGCTTTCCCGCAGGGTTTCGGCCGCCACGCGCAATTTTTCATCGCCCTTCAGTTCTTCCGAACCGATATTGAGCAGGCCGATGGTAGGGGCAGGCAGGCCAAGCACGGATTTGGCAAAGGCTTCGCCCATGACGGCGAACTCTACCAGATTGCGCGAGTCACACGCGACATTCGCACCAAGGTCCAGCATGACCACATCACCCTTGATCGTCGGGCTGATGGCGGCCATGGCCGGGCGGGAAATGCCCGGCAGGGTCTTGATGACGATCTTGGCCAGGGCCAGCATGGCGCCGCTGTTACCGGCAGACACCACGCCCTGGGCACGACCGCTGGCCACCGCATCCATGGCAAGACGCATGGAGGACTGGCGCAGCCGCAGGGCCGAAGTCGGTTTCATGTCCATGGAGATGGACACATCCGTATGCCACACCGTGCAGATGGCGGCAGCCTTGGGGTATTTGGCCAGCAAGGGACGAAGGCTTGCCTCGTCCCCGATCAGCAGCACTTTGATACCGCGATGCCGCTCAGCGGCGACGGCCAGGCCGGCAACAACAACCTCTGGAGCCCCATCCCCTCCCATTCCATCTATCGCAAGGCTATACACCTCGGTCGGGTCGGAAGGAAAACTGTCTGGAATCTCGGTTTTGTTCATGCCTGCTTCTCTGCCATGCCGCAGATGCCTTGCCCCCACAGTCGCGCGTTACGGTTGCAACCCGCCTTGACCCCACGCCCGATAATCAGGCGCGGACCGCTACCTTCAGCGCCTTGCCGGAGGCAACCACTTCACGACCGTCGTAATGGCCGCAATGGCTGCATACGTGGTGCGGGCGCTTCAGCTCGCCACAGTTCGAGCATTCGGCATGTGCTTCCACGCGCAGCGCTTCATGGCTGCGACGCATGCCACGGCGTGAGGGGGAGGTTTTCTTCTTGGGTACAGCCATGAGCCTGAGCCCCTTCCTGATACGCTAAGTTACAAAACGTCCGGCCGCGCTTGTTCGCACTGCCGGACACCATACATTTGGTTCATCACCAGACTGAGCCGCGGGCTCTAGCAGACAGCAAGCTTTTTCGCAAGCAATCCGAAAAGAAAACCCGCATCTTCCATGCCGGTCACGGGCTGCCTATGCAGCCTGGCCGCCTCCGTCACGCATTGCCGCCTTTCCAGCGCGCAAGGCCCGCGAACGGATTGGCCTTTTTTGTCTGCCGCTCCTGGGTGGCCAGGTTCTCCGCTTCGTCCTCATCCATGATCAGGCCGGGGGGCAGAACCAGGTCGGGCGCATGGGGGTAAGGATCGAGATCCAGCGCGAACTGTTCCACCGCAGCTTCGCCCAGATCGATGTCCTGACCGTCATACGGTATTTCGTCCACCGCCTCCAGATCCGGCACATCAGAGTCCGTAAAGTTTTCGGCAGGGACGAAACGGACCACAAAAGAGCCCGCCATCATATCCTCAAATACTTCAAGGCTGACCACACATGTCTGCATGAAGCGCGCTGCAAGGGCGCCATGTGCTTCCACAACCCCGCGCCCCCTGTCGTGCAGGGTGTAGCGGCAGCGGAGCATGGCGATCTCGGGCAGGTTCAGGCGCCGGGCCACCCGCTGACATTCCTCCTCGGTTGCCTCGACGGTATAATCCGTTCCATCACTCCCGATTCGGCGCACCGCCAGAGGGCGGGAAAATTCTGGCTTGTCGGTCACGGCGGCCTCCTGAGCTGTCGCTATATGGCATCATGGCGGGGAGCGGCCTGCAACGGCGCATTCCGCCAGGACCCGTCTATCATATCGGGCATTTTGCGTGGCGCAATGGCACAATAAAACTGCACCGGCACTTTGCTTTGGCGACCTCGGGAATTGACGCCTAGCAACGGTTGGGGCATCCCGATTTGGTGAGGACGTGCCAGGATGCGCGCCGCCAATACGACCATGAGCAGCCGGGAAGCCCTGAGCAGATGACACAGCCAAACCGCAACGGATTAACGCGCCTGCGCAGCGCCTGCGGGACATTGTGTGCGGTTCTGCTACTGTCGGGCTGCGGAGTGTTCGCGCCCAGCCTCATTCCCCGCGGGTCCCTGGCCGAGCCTGACGACTACAATCAGCTCATACCGGGTACCAGCACCCGGGCTGACGCGCTGGACCTCATGGGCTCACCCACGACGCGTGGTGCGTTCGATGACAATGTGTGGATCTATATTTCCATGGCCACGCACATGGTACCCATGGATTTTCCCGCCGTCAGCAAGCAGCAGGTGGTTGTGCTGCGCTTTGACAATGCCGGCAAACTGACGAGCCTGCGCACGCTCAGCCGCAAGGACGGCATGGATGTCGCCATGATCAACAAGATCACCCCCACGCCGGGCACGAAAATCAACGTCATGCAGCAGATTCTGGGCAATGTGGGCCGCTACAACCCCATGCAGAACATGATGGGGTCGGGTTCGGGCGGCGGCATGATGGGCGGCTACAACAACAACATGCAGGGGCCGGGGCATTTCGGGTCGGGCAACTCGCTCTGATCGGTGCCTGACGGCTCACCACCAGCACCACGGCTTTCTCCCGCTCCATAGGCGGATAAACCCGCCGGCACGTACTCCGCGGCCATTCAGGACAGAGTGAGCTGTGGGCGCCCTCAGGCTGGCAGCCATGCGGGTGGGATAGAGCGCCCTTACAGCGGCAGGATCACCCTGACCCGCAACCCGCCTAACGGGGAATCCTCCAGCGTAAGTTCCCCACCATGGGCGCGGGCAATATCGCGCGCGATCGTCAGCCCCAGTCCGGTGCCGCTGCTGCGTCCGCTTTCAAACGCCCTGAGCACCAGCGCCCGACGCTCGGGCTTGATGCCCGGCCCGTCATCGTCAACCAGCACGCAGATGTTCCTGCCAGCCAGATAGGCTTTCAGGCTCACGCACGCATCATGCCTGCGAGCATTGTCCAGAAGATTGGCAAAGGTGCGCCGCATGGCGTCGGGCCGCATGGGCACCTTGAGGTCGGTCGGCACGTCGATTGCATTCACCCGCACCCCGGTCCTGCGGGCGGCAGTCACCACATCTTCCAGAAATGCGCGAAGCTCCACCTCCGTGACGGTTTCAGCCCCCTCCCCCCGGGCAAAGGCGAGATAGCTTTCGATCATGTGTTCCATCTCGACCACGTCACCGACCATATCCTCCACATCCTGACTGATATCCTCTGCCTGGAGCGTGCCGGACTGGGGCAGCATGGCCAGCGAAAGCCGCAGCCGGGTCAGGGGCGTGCGCAGATCGTGCGAAACCCCGGCCAGAACCCCCATGCGTTGTGAGACAAAGCGGAAAATACGTTCCTGCATGCGGTTGAAAGCCACCGCCGCCTTGCGCACTTCCTGCGCGCCAACAGGGCGGATGGGCCCGATGTCGCGCCCGAGCCCGAACTGTTCGGCCGCCCGCGCCAGCAGTCTGATTGCCTTGACCTGCTGGCGCATGAACAGGCTTGCGATAACCGACAGCAGAACCGTGCTACCCAGCGTCCAGCCCACGAACAGCCAGAGCTGCCCCATGTCCAGCCGCTTTCTGGGCGCATCCACATCCAGCACGCCATCGGGCAACTGAATGGATATCTTGACCGTGCGCGGGTTCTGCCGCCAGTTCACAAAAAACGGATAGCTGATGGCGCTGCGCAGCGCCCGGGCCAGATCGTCATCCATCGGGCCCAGCACATGGGTCGACCCGAAGCGGCGCAACCGTGCCCCGCCATGCCAGGTTTCGACAAGCTGAAGGTTCTGACGGGCCTGTTCAACGAACCACTGCTTGTCTTCCGGCTGCTTGAGGCGCTCGAGCGCGTTCAGCGAAAGTACGATTTCGGAGGTGACACTGTCCGACAGCCGCCGCGAGACAACCTGAAGAAAATTGCCATAAAACAGATCGAGTGCGATGCCCTGGGTTATCAGCAGCGGGAACAGCACGATCAGCAGCGACCGGCCCAAAAAGGAGCGCGGCAGAACCCGGCGGATGGATTTTTCCATGCTCCGGGTCTGGTTGGGCACGAAAAAAAGGCGACCGAAGACCCGCTTTCTCATGTCACGTTCTAAAGGCCGGGCTTGAGCACATAGCCACGCCCGCGAATGGTGTGCAGAAAACGCGGCTCACGCGGGTCGGGCTCTATGCAGCGACGCAGGCGCGTGACCTGCACATCCACCGCGCGTTCGCCAATTTCACCCATGTCCATGGCCTTGGCGATATCCTCGCGCGTGAAGACCTCGTTCGGTCGGCGCGCCAGAACCGCCAGCAGGGCAGCCTCGCCCCCGGTCAGGTGGATGTTCCCCCTGGGCCCTGCCAGCAGCATGCGGGCGGGGTCGAACTCCTTGTCGCCCAGCCGGACGACACGCAGGTTGTCCGATGCCGGGGCCGGCTGGTTGCGCCGCAGATGGGCCTTGAGCCGCAACAGCAGTTCACGCGGCTCGAACGGCTTGCCCAGATAATCGTCCGCGCCGGATTCCAGCCCGCTTATGCGGTCCGCGGGCTCGCCCCGTGCTGTCAGCAGCAGAATGGGCAGGTCCTGCCCGGCGGCACGCAGGGCGCGGGTCAGTTCCAGCCCGTTTTCGCCGGGCATGCTGACATCGAGCACGATCGCATCGGGCTGAATGCCTTCCAGGCTCGAACGTGCATCCGCGGCACTGGCGGCAACGCTCACCCGAAAACCGTGTTCGAAAAGATAGCGCTGCAACAGCCTGCGCAGGCGCGGATCATCGTCAACCACCAGCACATGGGGGGCCACCTGCCCCTCCATCAGATCCTGCCTAGCCACCATGCGAAACCTCCCTGCGCCCCGAAGGCTCCTCTGCCAGCAGACTGCGACTATGATCCGACAACATGCCACGCATGACCCGGCGGAACCCTTCCACCGCCGTACCCCCTGCCTCGCGGTAGGCCGTGACCAGCCTCTGGCGCACCACCGCGAACAGGCGCGCCTCCGCCGCCTTGCCCGCGGCACTCAGGTACAGCAGCTTCTGGCGCTTGTCGTTTCTGCCGCGCCGGGTTTCCAGATACTGCCGTGCTTCAAGCTCATGCAGGGTTCGGCCCAGGCTCTGCTTTGTCACGCCCAGAATGTCCTGCAAATGCGTGACCGGAATACCGGGACTGAACGCCAGCGCCTGCAACACGCGATGATGCGCGCGGCCCAGCCCCACCTCCTCCAGCACGGGCGCCACGGCCTCGGCCATGTCACGTCCGACCAGGAACATGAGTGTCTGGGCCAGACGCAGACGCTCTTCACGCAGGAAGAGAAGATCGGCCCCCGCTGCATCCCGGGACGGTGGAAGGGTCATGGCGCGTGATGCCGCATGCTGGCCCCGTTATTCCGCCGCCTTTGCCGGCGACGCCCCCAGCCCGCCCACAAGACGGGCTTTCCATTGCCCTATACGTCGCACAGCCGCCAGGCGCCTGTCGACGAACGCGCCCATGGCGGCGGCATCGCCCCCACGGTTCAGCCAGTACAGAAACACCATGGCATAGATATGGCCCAGACTGAGCCGTTTGGTCAGGTAGGTCACACCGGTAGAATCGTCACGCGCTGCCTGCCACAATGCATTGACCGTGCGGACCCAGGCCCGCCGGAAGGCCGCCCGCCCGTGCGGGGCGAAAGCCACGGCCATGGCCTTGCCGGCAGCCGCACGCCGCGTATCGTCGGCAGGCAGGCGGCACAGAATGGCTTGGCGCACGCGCCTGCTCAGCCGGGGTTCCTGCACATCCTGCATGGCATCCAGCATCATGCGGTCGCACAGGTCGGACCAGGCCTCAACAATCTCGACATCTCCACCGGGAAAGAGCAGGTCCGCGTGCGGCCCCGCGACATCGCGCAGGACATCCACCCCCCAGCCCCGCTGGCCCGCCACCGCCGCCAGATTGTGCAGGGCGGCATCACGATCACTATCGCGTGACAGAGGGGCCGGCATAACTCCCATGGCCAGCGCCGCCACGGCATAGGACACCATCTGCTCGGCCTTGCCTGGTACACTGCTCATGCTCTTGCCCCGTAACGCATCATTTCCGCATCGAACCCCAGCCGGCCCAGATCGGTCATGCGCATGGGGTAGAGAATACCATCCAGGTGGTCCATTTCATGCTGCATGACATGTGCCCTGAAGCCCGTGGCCACACCCTGCACGATGTCACCGTTTTCGTCCTGCCCTCTATAGCGTATTTTACGGTAACGGGGCACCTGCCCGCGCAGCCCGGGAATGGACAGGCAGCCTTCCATGCGCAGAAGCATCTCGTCGTCGGCGGGTTCGATCCGCGGATTGATCAGCACCTGCACGGGCAGCGCCGGATCGTCCGCCCCTTCGGACCGTGATTCCGGCACGGAATAAAGAAACAGCCGGGCGGAAACATACACCTGGGGAGCAGCCAGCCCCACACCTCCGCTCTGATCGAGCGTTTCACGCATATCCGCGATCAGCCGCCGGATTTCCGGCGCCGTGGGATCGGCCACGTCACCGGCGACCTGCAAAAGAACCGGGTGCCCCATACGGGCTATTGCCAGAACGGCCATTACGCTGTTGTCCTTCCTGCTACACCACCTCCATAAAACACACGCTCGTGCAGAGCAGAAGTGCAAGAACAAATTGTATCTTGCGCAAAGCCCATGTTATAGAGAGCCCCAACAGAGGAATCGGTGTGTCCTGCAAGGATACGCCGGGGTCTTTTTTCTTTTTGGCCTTCCAAAAACCGGGCAACCGGATTTTCTGAACAGGGGTTAGTAACCAAGTGCACGTTCTCGTCCGTGACAACAATGTCGATCAGGCTCTCAAGGCGCTCAAGAAAAAAATGCAGCGCGAAGGCATCTTCCGCGAAATGAAGCTGCGTCGGCACTTTGAAAAGCCGTCCGAGCGCAAGGCTCGTGAAGCGGCTGAAGCCGTTCGCCGCGCCCGCAAGATGGAACGTAAGCGCCTGGAGCGCGAAGGCTTCTAAAGCCTGCAGGACGACCTGAGAGCCAGGGTCAGGCAGGTAGCGGGCAGTTTTTCAGTTCTGAAAAAACCCGCAAGCCAGCCAGACAGAGCTTTTTAGAAGTCGTCTGTCTGCACCGGTTCAGTACGGAACAAGGCCGATCTGCCATCAGGCATCGGCCTTTTTCTTTGTCAGGTTGTCTGCATTGCCCGTTGCCCGTTGCCCGTTGCCCGTTGCCCGTTGCCCGTTGCCCGTTGCCCGTTGCCCGGTCATCCTGCAATGCAGACAACCTGACAAAGAAAAAGGCCGTATCACGCGGGTGATACGGCCTTTTTTTACGACTTTTGAAAAGCGTTATTTCTGGAGCTTGTCCAGTTCCAGCACAATCGCCTCCCCCATGACGGAGGTGCAGACACGCGCCATGCCGGGAGACATGATATCGGCCGTGCGCAGGCCCGACGCCAGCACGTTGGACACGGCCTGTTCGATCAGGGCTGCTTCATCCAGCCTGTTGAGCGAATAGCGCAGCAGCATGGCGAAAGAGAGAATCTGCGCAATCGGGTTGGCAATACCCTGCCCCGCAATGTCGGGGGCGCTGCCATGAATAGGCTCATACAAAGCCGGGCGCTTGCCATTGTCCTGCACCGCACCCAGCGTAGCGGAAGGCAGCATGCCAAGGCTGCCGGTCAGCATGGAAGCCAGATCGGACAGCAGGTCGCCAAACAGGTTGCCCGTTACCAGCACGTCGAACTGGCGCGGGTTACGCACGAGCTGCATGGCGCAGTTGTCGGCCAGCATGTGGCTGAGTTCCACATCGGGGAATTCGCGCGCATGCACCTGCGTCACGACTTCCTTCCACAACAGTCCGCTTTCCATCACGTTGCATTTTTCAACGGAACAGACGCGGTTGTCGCGCTTGCGGGCCAGGTCGAACGCTACACGCGCCACCCGTTCGATCTCGGACGTGGTGTAGACTTCGGTATTGATACCGCGCCTGCTGCCGTCGGGCAGGGTTTCGATACCGCGAGGCTCACCAAAATAGATGCCGCCCACCGTCTCGCGCACGATCATGATATCGAGACCACGCACGACATCGGGCTTGAGGGTGCTGGCATCCACCAGCGCGTCGAACACCTGTGCGGGGCGCAGGTTGGCAAAGAGGCCAAGTTCCTGCCGCAGCTTGAGAATGGCCACTTCCGGCCGCTTGTCGAAGCCGACATGCCCCCATTTCGGGTCACCGACCGAGCCGAACAGCACGGCATCCGCCGCCCAGGCCTTTTCGATCACTTCGTCACGGATCGGCACGCCATATTCCGCCAGCGACGCGCCACCCACCACATCATGGGTGATGTCGAACGCCATGCCCCGCTTTTTTTCCAGCCAGGCAATAACCCGCCCGACCTCGCGCATGACTTCCGGGCCGATCCCGTCACCAGGCAGGACAAGAAGTTTGACAGGGGGGGTCTGTTCGCTCATGGCGGCGCTCCGAAATTAAAATTCAATCGATATGAATGGTCGGCATCCAGGCTTTTGCCTGACTTTCGCGGCTTTCATAGCCATCAATACTGCGTTCGTGCTGGAGGGTCTGGCCAATATCGTCCAGACCTTCGAGCAGCAGGTGCTTGCGGAACGGATCGATCTCGAACGGCACTTCCTGCCCGTCAGGTCTTATAACCACCTGGCGTTGCAGGTCCACGCTCAGGCGCGCATTGCTGCCCATGGCGGCATCGCCCATCAGCTCATCGCAGATCTCACGCGGGAGGGAGATCGGCAGAATGCCGTTCTTGAAACAGTTGTTGAAAAAAATATCGGCAAAGGACGGCGCGATCACGCAGCGAATGCCGAAATCCAGCAACGCCCAGGGGGCATGCTCGCGCGAGGAGCCACAGCCCAGGTTTTCGTAAGTGATCAGAATCTCGGCTTTACGCCAGGGCTCGCGGTTGAGCACGAAGTCCGGTTTCTCGCTACCGTCGGGGTTGTAGCGCATGGCGTCGAACGCATGCTTGCCAAGCCCCGTGCGCTGCGTGGTTTTAAGAAACCGCGCGGGAATGATCTTGTCGGTATCGATATTGGCTTCGGGCAGGGCTGCGGCCACGGCCGAAAGCGTGGTGAATTTTTCCATCAGACCAACTCCCTCACATCCGTCAGGCGTCCTGTAACCGCCGCCGCCGCCGCCATGGCGGGGGAAAGCAGATGCGTGCGCCCGCCGGGGCCCTGCCGTCCTTCAAAATTGCGGTTCGAGGTTGAAGCGCAGCGCTGCCCCGGTGTCAGCTTGTCGGGGTTCATCCCCAGACACATGGAGCACCCCGCCTCGCGCCATTCGAACCCGGCATCCAGAAAAATCCGGTCCAGGCCTTCTTCTTCCGCCTGCCGCTTCACGTTGCCCGAGCCGGGCACGATCATGGCACGCACGCCTTCGGCCACGCGGCGCCCGGCGGCCACGGTCGCCGCCGCGCGCAGATCCTCGATCCGGCTGTTGGTGCATGACCCAATGAACACGACATCGACCGGTGTGCCGGCAATGGGCTGGCCCGCCTGCAGGCCCATATAGTCGAGCATGCGCTGCATCTGCGCGCGCGTCGCCTCATCGGTCTGGGTGGCCGGGTCGGGCACGGTGCCGGTAATGGGCAGCACGGTTTCGGGGCTGGTACCCCATGTCAGCGTGGGGCTGATATCCTCGGCCCTGAGCGTGACATCCTTGTCGAAATGAGCGCCTTCGTCGGTGGCCAGGGTTTTCCACCATGCCACCGCGTTGTCGAAGTCCTCGCCCTTGGGGGCGTAAGGACGGCCACGCACGTATTCGAACGTGGTCTCGTCCGGGGCGACAAGACCCGCACGGGCTCCTGCCTCGATCGACATGTTGCAGATGGTCATGCGACCGGCCATGTCCAGCCCGCGAATGGCCGAGCCCGCGAATTCGATCACGTGGCCCGTGCCACCAGCCGTGCCGATATGCCCGATAATGGCCAGCATGATATCCTTGGCCGATACACCCGGGGCCGGCGTGCCTTCAACCGTCACGCGCATGTTCCTGGCCGGGCGCTGCAGGATGGTCTGCGTCGCCATCACGTGCTCGACTTCGGACGTGCCGATACCAAAGGCCAGAGACCCCATCGCCCCATGGGTGGAGGTATGGGAATCGCCGCAGACGATGGTCATGCCCGGCAGGGAAATACCCTGCTCGGGCCCCACCACATGCACGATGCCCTGGTTGGCCGACAGCAGCGGAAAATACGGAACGCCGAATTCCTTGACGTTACGTTCCAGCGTCTCGATCTGGTTGCGGCTTTCGGGCTCCTCGATCGGCTTGGTGCGATCGGAGGTCGGCACGTTGTGATCCACGACCGCAATCGTCTTTTCGGGGTGGCGCAGGCGGCGCCCGGCCAGGCGCAGGCCTTCGAATGCCTGCGGGCTGGTGACTTCGTGCAGGAGATGGCGGTCGATATAAAGGATGGAGGTCCCGTCCGGCAGGGTTTCCACGACATGATCATCCCAGATCTTGTCGAACAACGTACGCGGGGCCATGGCCTCCTCCTTCAATGTCTTGACAAGCGCTCCTGCCCTAATATGGGGACGCGTTTCAGCCTTGCCACGATTGCAAATACCCGGCTGGCAGATCTCCAGCCGGGTTCAGCAGATCAGATCAGACCGCGTATGCTGCGCGGTCGTGTACTCTCAGCTGGCGGCGGGAGCCGCAACGTCGCGCGGACGTTCCGCGATACGGGCGGACTTGCCGCTACGGCCACGCAGATAATACAGCTTCGCGCGGCGCACTTTACCACGACGCACGACCTTGATTTCGGCCACTGTGGGGGCATAGAGCGGGAACACGCGCTCCACGCCTTCACCGTTGGAGATTTTGCGCACGGTGAAGTTGCTGTTCAGGCCCTTGTTGGAACGGGCGATCACAACGCCTTCGAACGCCTGCAGACGCACGCGCTCGCCTTCCTTCACCTGCACGGAAACACGCACGGTGTCGCCGGCTTCGAATTCGGGCACTGCACGCGCTGCTGTCAGGCGCTCGATTTCGGCGGCCTCATACTGCTGAATAATGTTCATCTCGGTATCCTTCCTCGAACCCCTAATGGTCTGCCTGTGCGGTCCCGCCCACAGCGACAGCCCTGTTTGCTTCCTTGCGAGCCAGCCAGGCCGACCACAGATCAGGCCGTCTTTCCCGCGTTGTTTCTTCCGCCTGCTTGTGCCGCCACGCAGCGATCGCCGCGTGGTTGCCCGAAAGCAGGATATCCGGCACCGCATGCCCGTCCCATACAGCGGGGCGGGTATAATGCGGGTATTCCAGCAGCCCGTCGGAAAAACTTTCCTCCACGCCGCTTTCCTCGCACCCCATCACGCCGGGCAGCAGGCGCACACACGCATCCAGCAGAACCAGTGCCGCCGTTTCCCCACCGGAGAGAATATAATCCCCGATCGAGACCTGTTCGACACCGCGCGCCTGCAGAACGCGCTCATCCACTCCCTCGAACCGCCCGCACAGCAGCATGACCCCCGGGCCTGCGGCATAGCGCCGCACGTCCTGCTGAGTCAGCGGCCGCCCACGTGGCGACAGATACACCCGTGGCACGTCTGCCCCCGCCTGTGTGGCGGAAAAAGCCGCATCGACCACGTCAGGGCGGATCACCATGCCCGCCCCGCCCCCGAAAGGGGTGTCGTCCACCGCGCGGTGTCGGCCCAGACCGAACTGCCGCAGGTCTTCCGCCCGGCACGCCCACAGCCCTGCCTGCAAGGCCCGCCCGGCAAGGGACAGCCCCAGAGGTCCCGGAAACATTTCCGGGAACAGGGTCAGGACCGTGGCCTGCCAGGTCATGCCCGCGCCGCCACCTGCCGCCCCACGCCGCGCCCTTCCTCGCCCGAGATTTCCTCGGGGCGGTGAACGGACAGTACGCGCTGCGCCATATCCACCTGAGGCACGCAGGCCTGCGTGAACGGCACAAGCACGCCGCCGGGCAGTTCCAGACTGGCACCGCCACCATAGTCATGCACCGCAAGCACCCGCCCGAGTGAAAGACCGTTTTCGAACGCTTCCATCCCGATCAGGTCGGCATGGTAGAATTCGTCTTCCTCCGGCTCGGGCAAAGCCTCACGCGTCACATACAGGCGGGTGTTCACCAGTGCCTGTGCATGCGTGCGGTCGGCCACGGGCCTGCCCTGCGCATCGGACAGTTGGGCCACGCCATCCGCCCCACGCCAGCGCAGGGTCCATTTACGGCCCTGATCGTCCAGCAGGGTCTCATACTGCGCGAGCGACTGCGGGTCCTGCGCATAGGAACGCACGTGCACAAGCCCGCGCACCCCATGCGGTTTACCCACAACACCGATCAGAATGAGATCAGGGCTCATGACGGATCATACCAGCCTTAGGCTGCTGCTTCCGCGGCCTTGGCCGCAGCCGCTGCACGTTCCTGAGCGCGCTTCTTGGGCGCGGACTTCTTGGGCTGCTCACGGAAGGCAGGCTTTTCGGCCAGGCCGGCATTCCCCAGGAAGCGGGCCACGCGGTCGGTCGGCTGCGCACCCTGCGACAGCCAGTGCGTGATGCGCTCGGCGGTCAGGCGCACGCGGTCTGCATGCTCGGACGGCAGCATCGGGTTGTAGGCGCCAACCTTCTCGATGAAACGGCCATCGCGCGGGCTGCGGCTGTCAGCCACGACAATGTGATAGTAAGGGCGCTTTTTTGCACCCGCGCGGGCGAGACGAATTTTAAGACTCATTCAGACTACTCCAGACCCAAAAACAAAAATCCGAAAACTATTCGCAGAAACAGGCCGCATCAGCGGAAGGGACGACCACCAGGACCACCCGGCGGGCCTCCACCCATTCCCTTTGGCATGAGCGCGGACATTCCCTGGCGCATGAGACCTTTCACGCCCAGTTTGTTGAAGCGCTTCATCATGGAGGACATCATATCGAACTGCTTGAGCAGTTTGTTGACGTCCTGAACCGTTGTTCCAGACCCCGCGGCGATCCGCTTCTTGCGTGACGCCTTGATAATGGCGGGCGCTTTGCGCTCACCCCGGGTCATGGAGGAAATAATGGCAAGGTGGCGTTTGAGGATGGACTGATCGAGATCCTTGTCCCCAATGGCCTCCTTGATCTTGCCCATGCCCGGCAGCATGCCCAGAATGCCGGAAATGGAGCCGAGCTTGTTGATCTGGCGGATCTGCGAGGCATAATCGTCCAGATCGAACTTGCCAGCCATCATGCGCTGGGCCAGGCGCTCGCCTTCTTCATGGTCGAGCGTGTCGGCGGCTTTTTCAACCAGCCCGGCAATATCGCCCAGACCCAGGATACGGCCAGCCACACGCTCGGGATGGAATTCATCCAGCGCATCCAGCTTTTCGCCCGAACCCGTCAGCTTAATGGGGGCCCCGGTGATCGCCTTCATGGACAGGGCGGCGCCACCCCTGGCGTCACCGTCCATACGGGTCATGACAACGCCGGTCACACCCACCGCCTCGTTGAAGGACTTGGCGGTGTTTACCGCGTCCTGCCCGGTCATGGCGTCGACCACCAGCAGCGTTTCCGCGGGCTGGGTCGCATCCCTGATCTGGCGGACTTCTTCCATCAGCGCTTCGTCGATGGAGAGACGGCCCGCCGTGTCGAGGATAACGACGTCATACCCTTCGCGGCGACCGGTATCGAGCGCGCGATGCGCGATTTCAACCGGGGTCTGCCCCGCGATGATGGGCAGGGAGACAACACCCGCCTGCTGGGCAAGCTGCGCAAGCTGCAACTGGGCCGCCGGGCGCTGCGTATCGAGCGAGGCCAGAAGCACTTTCTTGCGGTCGCGGTTTTTCAGCCGCAGCGCCAGCTTGCCCGAGGTCGTGGTCTTGCCCGAACCCTGCAGACCCACCATCAGCACCGGCACGGGGGGCACGGCGTTCAGGTTCAGGGGCACCGCACCCGCACCACCCAACGCGTCGATCAGCGCGTCATTGACGATTTTCGCAACAGCCTGACCGGGGGAAATGCTGTCCAGCACTTCGTGCCCGACGGCGCGTTCCTTGACCTTGTTGACGAAGTCCTTGACCACAGGCAGTGCGACGTCGGCATCCAGCATGGCCAGACGGACTTCGCGCATGGCCTCCATCACGTCGGCTTCGGACAGCGCGCCACGCTTGGCGAGCCCGTCAAAAACGCCTGAAAGCCTGCCTGAAAGAGCTTCGAACAAAAGCAGCAACCCCATAACAAAACGCGTCACTGCGCGAACCTTCGCGAAGTGACGGGCCTGATTTACGGCGGGGTTACGGCATCACCCCCCGTGTGTCAAGAAACTTCGTGCCCGGCGGGTTCAGCCCGCCCTGACCAGCGCCAGAAAACGCGCGGCGTGTTCCACCTCGACCTGGATCGCCGCGATACGGTCCGTGACTTCCGTATCCTCGCCCCAGACAGCCATCTGGGCGCGTTCGTCCAATGTGGCGCAGGCCACAAGTTCGGTGGGTGTGCCAGCCCCCCTGAGCAGCGCCAGCCCCAGGATAAGGCTGCCCATGGCCGGCACAGCCACACCCAGCCCCGCCAGATCGGCCGCATCCAGTCCCGCCAG
The DNA here is from genome assembly GCF_047723915.1 of Acetobacter sp. Lineage (GTDB taxonomy): Bacteria > Pseudomonadota > Alphaproteobacteria > Acetobacterales > Acetobacteraceae > Acetobacter. The sequence continues at coordinate 125,259 of NZ_JBDOBQ010000004.1, forward strand.
CACGGCACCCAGCGCCTGTGTGGTCTGCGCGGGCTGGTGGATGGGCATGACGCCCGATGTCACCCGCACCTCCACCCCGAATGTGCGCTCCAGCCACTGCACCCAGTGATCCCATGCCTTGCATTGCTGGGCCGCCAGACGGGGGTTGGCTCCGTCCCGGTAGCACAGCAGGTCGCTGTCCGCGTAGGCGAGAAGGCTTTCCACCACGCCGTCATGGGCTGCGGGAATGCGTTCGATCATGGACCCCGCAAGGCCGGTCAGCGGCAGGTCGGCGGGGGTGAAATATCCCTCCCCCGTCTGGCCGGCTTCCTGCCATTCTTCCGCCAGGGCCTGCGCCAGCGCGCGCGAGGCCACGCACAAGGGCGCCTTGCCGGGCAGGCGCACGCTCCGCCCGTCAAGATGGACGGCATAGCCCGTGCCGCCCGTGGGGTCACCCGGCAGGGGCTCGGGTCCGACGCTCACCTGTTTCCAGAACCGTTTACGGCCAGCGTGCTGGCGCGGCGGCATATGCCCCGAAGGCGATGCATCGCTCATTTGAACAGCCCCAGCCCATGCAACAGATTCATGACCTTATCCGCCTTGCTGGCTTTTTTCTCGGGGGCGGCGGGGCCTGGCCCACCTTCCCGCGCGGCGGACAGCAGGGCCGGGCATGTATTGTCGTCCCCGCCCGCATTGCCACCTATGGTAATGCCGTAGCGCCCGCCATCGTAACCGGCCTCCATCGTCGGGCGCGGATTGGCCAGCGTGCCCGTAACCGCGATCGCGGATGCGGCGGACGCCCCGCCCAGCAGCACCTGCGGGGTCAGGTGCATGTCAAGCGCCTGCGTGCCCATGGCCACCGTACCATGCCCGCTCAGTTTCACGATATCGCTCTCGAACCCCAGCAGGTCGATATGGGCCGTGTCATCCGCGAACTGCATATGCGTACCGAAACAGCGGATGGGCATGGAGCCCTTGACCGGCACCTGCGGCCCCAGCAGCGACTTGAGAAAGGACCCGCTGATGCTGCCATTGACGACCGAAGCCCCCATATGGCCCGCAAGGCTACGCCGCCTCTGAGCCATGTCGGCACCCTGGGTGGACAACGCACCGACGAACTGCACCGTTCCGTGCATGTCTGGCGGCAGACCGAACCAGCGCTGTATGGCCACAAGCGGCAGAAAGACGGAATGCGCCTCCATCGCGATCTGCGGCACGGGGCCCGACAGATCGTAAACCAGCCGCCCGGCCTGAGCGGTGCCGTTGCCCTGCGCCGTTACGGGGTCGAACGTCACGCGCGCATTCTGCACCACCACGTGGGAGGTAAGCTGCGTCCAGTCCACCCCCTGCCACTGCACACCCTGCGCCTGCACGTCGGCCGTGGCGGCCACGACAGCAAGAGCCGTGGGAAGGTCGGGGTGCGCGACAAGCCGGCGCGTATCCGCGATATCGACATGCCCGTTGATACCCATGCCACTGAACACGGGCAGGTCAGGCCCCATGGCCACCCGGTCCAGCGTGCCATGCCCGTCAAGCACGGTCTGGCCGGGACTGACACCGCCATGAACCTGCACGCTGGCACCCCCCTGGCTGAGGGTAAGATCAACCGGCACCATGGCCTGCGCTGCGCCAGTCGTGCTGCCCGTAGGCATGTCGCCCGTATCTGCGCCGGGCATGCCCGCACTGGCGGGGGGCGCCGCAAACTGGCCATTCAGCTGCGGCACAAAGGCAGCAAGCCGGGCCAGCGTGCCCAGCTTGCCCGACAGGGCCAGAGGCTGGCCGTTCATCTGCCCGGCGAGCCTGATCGCCAGCGCGTCAGTCGGGCTGGTGGCATCGGCCGTCGCATCTGTCAGCACGGTGCCCGGGACCCACTGGGCAAGATCGACCTTGCCAGCACGCAGGTGCAGCACCTGCACCTGTTGCCCGGTGGCACGTCCGGCCCAGGCCAGATCGAGCGATATATTCTGCCCGTCGGGCAGGTTGGCATGCGGGAAAAGCGCATTCAGGTCACGCAACTGGCCGACGGAACCGCCAAACCGCAGGGCGGCCCCACCCGTGCCCTCGACCCCTTTGAGCACACCATCCAGATGGGCAAGCCCCGCCGGATGCCCGTCAAGGGTATAGGCCAGCCGCAACTGGACCGGCAGCGGCGACCCGGGGGGCAGAAGCGGACCGGTATGGCCGGTGATCGCAAACGCGCCCTTGCCCTTTGTCCCATGAATATCGAAGTCCGGGGCATTGCCCCCCAGCCCCTTCACACCTGCCGTATCCAGACCCACCGTGCCGGACAGCCCGCTTATGGCATCGGCCCAATGCAGGTCGGCGTTACGGATGCTGACATCCGAGACATCCAGGTTCCAGTGCATGCCCCCTGACGCCGCATTGCCGCCCGACCCTGCCTGCGACTCTGCCGCGCGGGGGGTGAACTGCCAGTCCGCCGCGCCATCGGCAAAGCGGCGCAGGACAATTTTCGGGGCTATTATGCTGATGTCGTCAAGCGCGATCCGGTGCGAGAACAGCGGCAGCAGGGCCAGGCGCGCGCGCACCTCACCCACGTTCAGCATGTCCGTACCGTCATCCGCGATGCCGGACAGGCGGACGTCGCGGGCTTCCGCCCAGGGGTAAGGCAGCAGCCAGACATGCAGCGACCCGATGGCGACATGCCGCCCCGAGGACGCTTCCAGCGCGTCGACCAGCCGGGTCTTGAGCCAGTCGGCCTCCTGCGTGGCCGAGACAATGCTGCCCCCGCCCAGAGCCAGAACCATGGCGCCAGCCATCAGGCCGACTTTCCATTTCACACGCATGTGTTTTTCTCCCCCCTGGGGCCGGGGTTCAGCCGCCCCGACGCACGGATTTGGGCGTGGACCCCGCCGTAAAGCCCAGATCGCGGAATGTTTCGCGCATATGGGCGGGCAGTTCGGCATAGACTGTCAAGCGCCCGCCAGCAGGGTGCGGCATGTCCAGCATGCGCGCATGCAGGTGCAACTGATCGACAAAACCCGACGGGTGAGCGGTCTCGCCCCCGTATTTGGGGTCACCCAGAATAGGCGTGCCCAGCGATTCGCAATGCACGCGCAACTGGTGGGTACGCCCTGTCAGGGGCGAAAGTTCGAGCCATGAGAACCTGCGCGCCGCCGAATCCAGCACCTCGTAAGCGGAGCGGGCCATCTGCGCGTCGCGGTCCTTGCGGTCGGCCGCGACCGTAATGGCGCCCGGCCCGGCACCCAGCCGGGCCAGAGGCTGGTCGATCTCGCCCGAGAGCGGGTCCGGCCTGCCCACTACCACCGCCCAGTAGATTTTCTTGACGTCACGCCCCCTGAAAGCGGCCGCGAGCTTGGCCGCCACCCCCGGCGTGCGGGCCAGAAGCAGCAGGCCCGACGTGTCGCGGTCGATCCGGTGCACAAGACGGGGGCGCGGGTCTTCGGCCTCTTCCCGCAGGCCGTCCAGCATCATGTCCACGTGCCGGGTAATGCCCGGCCCGCCCTGCACGGCAAGGCCCGCGGGCTTGTTCAGGACAATGACATGCTGGTCCTGATAGACGACCATGGCGCGAATCTCGCGCACCAGCCGTTCATCCAGCGGGCACGGCACATCCCGCGCGGGCTTGGCCGCCATGGGAATGGGCGGCACGCGCACGCTCTGGCCCGGTTCCAGCCGGGTGGACGCCTCGACCCGGCGGCCATCGACACGGATCTGGCCCGTGCGGCACAGTTTCTGCAACCCGCCCTGTGTCAGATGCGGGTAGTGGCGGCGGAAATAACGGTCGAGGCGGATACCGGCCTCGTCCTCCGTTACGGTAAGATTGACAACGCTCATGCTGCGATATTCACGACTGGCGCCGATCGCGCAAGCGGGCCCATGTTTCGAGCCTGTGGCGGACCTCGCGTTCATACCCCCTGCCGGCAGGGGTATAGAAGCTCTGCCGCCGCATTCCGTCGGGAAAATAATTCTGCCCCGAAAAGCCTTCATCGGCATCGTGATCGTATTCGTACCCCTTGCCGTAGCCGATCTCCTGCATCAGCTTCGTGGGGGCGTTCAGGATATGGGCTGGCGGCATCAGGCTGCCCGTGGTGCGCGCGGCACGCCGTGCAGCCCCGTAAGCCTTGTAGACCGCATTCGACTTGGAGGCCGTGGCCAGATGCACCACAAGCTGGGCCAGGGCAAGCTCCCCTTCGGGCGAGCCCAGGCGTTCATAGGTCTCCCACGCGGCTATGGCCAGCGGCAGGGCGTGCGGGTCGGCCATGCCCACATCTTCCGCCGCGAAACGGGTCAGCCGGCGGGCGAGGTAACGTGGGTCTTCCCCCCCTTCGAGCATACGTGCAAACCAGTACAATGCGGCGTCCGGGTCTGACCCCCGCATGGATTTATGCAGCGCGGAAATGAGGTTGTAATGTTCCTCCCGGTCGCGGTCGTACAGCACGGCGCGGCGGGCCAGCAGGCGGGCAAGAGCCTGGGCGTCCAGCGGGGTTGTGGTTTTCAGGCTCAGAATCTGCTCGACCATGTTCAGCAGGTAGCGCCCGTCGCCATCGGCCATGGCGCGCAGCGTGGCCCTGCCGTCTTCCGTCAGCGGCAGGGGCTGGCCTGTCTCTTCTTCCGCGCGGGCCAGCAGGGCCTCCAGCGCCGGGTCGTCCAGCCTGTTGAGAACCATGACCTGACAGCGCGACAGCAGGGCGGAATTGAGCGCAAAGGACGGGTTTTCGGTCGTGGCCCCGACCAGCACCACCGTACCGTCCTCGACCACGGGCAGAAAGCCGTCCTGCTGCGCCCGGTTGAAGCGGTGGATTTCATCGACGAACAGCAAGGTACCACCGCCGGTCTGCGCCAGCCTGCGTGCGGTATCGAACGCTTTTTTCAGATCCGCCACACCCGAAAAAACGGCCGAAAGCTGCACGAAGGTCAGCCCCGCCGCCCTGGCCAGCAGCCGGGCGATGGTGGTCTTGCCCACGCCGGGCCCGCCCCACAGGATCAGGCTGGCCAGCGACCCGCGTTCGAGCATGCGGGTCAGGGCGCCATCGGGGCCGAGCAGGTGCCCCTGCCCCACCACATCCTCAAGCCTGTCCGGGCGCAGCCGGTCGGCCAGCGGCTGGGTGGGGGCTGACCGACCGCCACCCCGCTTGGGTGACGCATCGCCCTGGCCGAACAGATCGTCCCCCATCATCGGATTGTCATGCCCCGCGACCATGCACGCCTGTTCCTCCGCTTGCTGTTCCACCTTTTATATCGCGTCGGGTCGCCGGTTTTTCCAGACCGTGGCGCAAACCGGAACGGTCTGGCGGCAAATGCCCGGCAGGCAGGGACGGGCCGCGCGATTTATGGCGGGGCTTATTGCGGCTCGGCTGGCGCCACGAACAGGCTGGCTGGCAGGTCCGCCCCCTCATGCACGTCGAACAGGGTCACCTGCGTCTGCCGCCCCTGCGCATCCACCACGCTCCATGAGCGCAGGGCCAGAGGTTTTTCGTGGAACACCAGTGTCAGCGTGCCGTCGCCCGGGGCTGATGTGCGTGCCAGCGTAACCTGCACCAGCCCCTGGGCATGCTGGAAATCCGTTACCGTCACCCCGTCGGACAGGCTGACATGCGCGCGCAGGAGCAGGCTTAGCGGCGTGCGCTCGATGGGAATGACGGTCGTCTGGTCCAGCTTGCTGTCGCGGAATACAACCTTGCCATCCGTCGCGACCAGCAGCAGGGGCGACGGCGCGTCGTAGGCCAGGCGCATCTGGCCGGGGCGTTTCATCCACACCGTGCCGGTCGTGCGCCTGCCATTGGCGTCAAGCTGCTGGATCCGCGCCTGAAAAGTATTGGAACGGTTCAGGACCTGTTCGATTTTTTGCAGCCATTCCCTGTCCGCGCTGGACAGCGGAGCCGCCTCCACCTCCGCGGACGTGCTCGCAGGCGCACCGGCGGGCACGGACATGGCAGCAGCCTGCTGCCCTGCCTGCGCGAAAGCCTGCCCTGTGGGGGCCACACCCTCCATGACGGCAAGGGTGACACATAACGGCAGGACAGCGCGGAAAACGGATTTCATCGGCACGGCAACTCGCATTCAGCCCTCAGGTATTGAGCCCTCAGATCCGGGCGGACAGGATATGACACCTGCCTGAAGGGGGATGGCGGCAACACTATGGCATTTCGCCCGACGCGAACAGCCCGCCCCCTTACGGGTGCAAAAGCCCTGCCGCCAACGCCAGGGCCACGGCCAGCCCGACTTCACGGTTGGCACGGAACTGCCGCAGGCACAGGGCGGGGTCGGCCGGGTTCAGGCCTGCCACCTGCCGGGCCAGAAGGCCCAGCGGCAGCAGCAGAACGGGCCAGAACAGCCATGACACCCCCGCCAGAACACCCGCAAGCGCAAGAAAGGCAGCCGCCACGGCATAACATGCGCCAAGAAAGGGCCTGGCCCGCCCCACCATCAGCCGGGATGTGGATTTGACGCCGATCCGCGCGTCATCCTCCATATCCTGAAAGCCGTAAATCGTATCGAAGCCAAGCTGCCAGGCAATGGTTGCGGCATAAAGTGCTGCCTGCGCCCAGGACAGGTGCCCGCTTGCGGCCGCATACCCCATGGGAGCGCCAAAGCCGAAGGTAAACCCCATGACAAGCTGGGGCCACCAGGTGTAACGCTTGGCCAGCGGGTAAAAGGCCACCAGCACAAGCGAGGACACGCCCAGCAGCCAGGACAGGGTATTGAGCTGCACCAGCACCCCAAGACCGGCCAGCAGCAGCAGCGCCAGAAAGGCGGTGGCCTGCTTCATGCCCAGCGCACCGCTGGCGAGCGGCCGCCCGGCGGTGCGTTCCACCTGCCGGTCTATGTCGCGGTCCCACATGTCATTGACCACGCACCCCGCCGCCCGCATGACCAGACTCCCGATCCCGAACAGGATGACAAGCCTGATCCGTTCGGCCGGCGCCACCCCCTGCGGCAGAAGAATACCCCATATGCCCGGCAGCCAGAGCAGCCATGTGCCGATAGGCCGGTCAAGCCGTGCCAGCAGCACATAAGCCTGCAGGGAAGGCGGCAGGCGGGCGATCCAGCCCGTCACCCTGATATCGGTATATCTGCTCATGCTCGGCACGCTGCGTCAGGCCCCCGGCTTGCGAAAAAACAAAGTGCGGCAGTCTATGCCACAAAGCGGGCCGCACCATAAGCACCCGCAACCAGCCCTGCCACAGCCAGATGCCCCGTACACCCTTTACCCGATACCGCGCCATGCGGGTGCCCCCCCCCGCTGGCGGCGACGCGCCCCCGCAGCAGGCTCCGGCCAGCCGGGTTCGCCCAACACCTGCTCTTGGCAAGATCGGGGCTTTCGTGCCTAAACAGAACCCGACGTTACTTTTACCCTTCCAGCCCTGGCCCAATCATACCCCGACATGACCGGCATTACCCTTCTACCGCGGCTTTTCATGGCCCCCGATACGCTGCCCACGGTCGATGTGGGGGCCACCTGCGCCATGCAGGGCGAACAGGCACGCTACCTGGGCACGGTACTGCGCCGCCAGCCGGGGGACGAGGTGCGGCTGTTCAACGCCCAGGCCGGGGAATGGCTGGCCAGCATTGCCGAAATCCGCAAGGACCGGGGGCTGTTCAGGCTGGAACGCCCCCTGCGGGCACCCTGCCCCGTGCCAGAACTGACACTGGCTTTTGCCCTGCTCAAGCGCGATGCAACCGATCTGGTGCTGCGCATGGGGACCGAACTGGGGGTCAGCACTTTTCTGCCCATCGTGACGGAGCGGACCAACACCCACCGCATCAACCCGCAAAGGCTGTGCGCCATCGCCACGGAAGCAGCGGAACAATGCGAACGCCTTGACGTACCGCATGTGGCACCGCCACAGTCGCTCGCCACCCTGCTGGGGGGCTGGCCGCAGACAGCCCGCCTGTTCACGGCCATGGAGCGCATGGATCTGCGCGAGGGAGTGCCCGGAACGGCACAGCCTGATCCCTTGCGTACCGCAAAACCGGGCGACGGACTGCTGATCGGCCCCGAAGGCGGGCTGAGCGACGCGGAATGCCAGCTCCTGCTGACACGCCCGTTCGTGTTTCCCGTGTCGCTGGGGCCACTTATTTTACGGGCCGACACCGCCATGGCCGCCGGACTCGCCCTTATGGGGGACGGGTTGCGTTCAGGCACTGTTTTGTCACAATAGCGTATTGGATTTGCCTTGCCCGAATTGAATGGCAGGGCTTTTTTTCAAGGATCAGATAAGCCAGATGTCCAATCCCGGTGCAGCAGACCAGACTCCTATCCGCTCTGTCCGCGAACTTGCCGGCCTGCTTGCCCAGGGCTGCAAACCGCGCGACGCCTGGCGTATTGGCACCGAACACGAAAAGTTCGGCTTTATCCGCCCCGAACCCGCCGGCAATACCGGCACGACACGGCCGGCCTACAGCGCCCCGCCCTATGCCCCGCAGGGGATCGAAGCACTGCTGAGCGGGTTGCAGAAAGCCGAACCCGATGACTGGACATCGGTTCTGGACAACGGGAACATTATCGGCCTCAAGGGCCAGGGGGTCGCAGCCGGGGCAGCCATCTCGCTCGAGCCCGCGGGGCAGTTCGAACTCTCCGGGGCACCGCTGCGCAGCCTGCATGAAACGGCGCGTGAACTGAACGCCCATTACGACGCGGTACGCCTGCTGTCGCGCAAGCTGGGGCTGGGCTTCGCCCCGCTGGGTTTCCACCCCACCGCCGCGCGGGACACCATGCCCTGGATGCCAAAGTCGCGCTACGCGATCATGCGCAACTACATGCCCAAGGTCGGCAGCCTGGGGCTGGACATGATGCAGCGCACCTGCACCGTGCAGGTCAATCTGGATTTCGGGTCCGAACAGGACATGGTGCGCAAGATGCAGGTGTCCATGGCGCTCCAGCCCGTGGCCACCGCCCTGTTCGCCAATTCGCCCTTCGTGGAGGGCAAGCCTAACAATTTCCTGTCCAACCGCGCCAGAATCTGGACCGATACCGACAATAACCGCTCAGGCATGCCCGCATGCGTATTCGAGCCGGATTTCGGTTTCGAGCGTTACGTGGAATGGTTGCTGGACGTGCCGATGTATTTCATCATGCGCGAGGGCAGGATGATCGATGTTGCAGGCCGGTCCTTCCGCGCATGGCTCAACGGTGACCGTCAGGACGGGCTGGAAGGCCTGCAACCCACCATCGGTGACTTTGAAGACCATATTACAACCGCCTTCCCCGATGTACGGCTCAAGCAGTTCCTGGAAATGCGCGGCGCGGATGCCGGATCGCCTGAAATGACCATGGCCCTGCCAGCACTCTGGACCGGCCTGCTCTACGATTCCGCAGCCCTTGAGGCCGCGTGGGAACTGGTGCGCGCCAACCCGTGGGAAGACTACGTGAAACTGCGCGAACTCGTTCCCATGATGGGGCTGGACACCCCCTGGGGCGAAGGCACGGTGCGTGACCTGGCAGCCCAGATGCTGGCCATCTCGATGGACGGGTTGCAGGCACGCGACATAATCGATGAGGAAAGCCAGGCCAGCGAATGGGTCTATCTGGCCCCGCTGACAGCCCTTGCCGCAGGTGGCCCTACCCAGGCCGAACACTGGCTGGAACGCTATTATGGCGCATGGACTGGCGATACGAGCCGGATTTTCCTCGAAAGCGAGATCTGAACCACAGGTCTTTCGCCTGTCCTGCCAACACCCGCGCAGGACAGGCGCACCGGGCAAGAAACGGCTGTCATAGCCCAGTCGGGCAAGCAATCTGCACGTATTGGCGGTCCCGCTGCCCGGCTGCGCTGATCGCCCCATCTCCAGCGGCAATCTTCATCCCCACCCCTGCCTGGCGTAAAAGCCGGTTCAGGCGCAGAACACTGGCTGGCGCTGCCCTTTATGCGACAGCCCCAAAAGACATTTCAGCCATGTGCAGGGTTGTCGGCGCTTCAGCGCGGCTTCTGCACCAGACGGCTCGCACTCAGCAGGGCCGAGCACAGGGCAACACAACCCGCCATCAGCAGGCAACGATGCGTGGCCCCGGCCAGTGACCACGTAAAGAACGCAGCCACACCCATGGCCCCCACCGTCTGCCCGGCCTGCCGTGCGACCTGCACCATGCCGCTGGCCCCACCCGCACGGTGATGCGGGACCGAAACCATCATTGCCCGATTATTGGGCGGCTGGAAAAACCCGAACCCCCACCCCGCAATGCCTGTGCGCCACGCGATATCGAAGGCGGAGGGATGTTCAGGCAGCAGCCAGAGCAGGAAAAACCCGCCCGCCGTAATGGCCAGCCCGATAGAGGACAGCACCCCGGCGGAAACCCGGTCCGCAACACCGCGGATGACCGGGGCAGAAAGCATGATGCCGATCGGCCAGGGGGTAATGAGCAGCCCCGTCGCGGCGGAACTCATGCCCAGCGTGTCATGCAGCATGAACGGCATGGACACGATATACAGGTTGGAAGAAACGAACCCGCCGAACCCGGTCAGGAACGCCACCGTAAAATCCCACCGTCGCAGCAGGTCGACCGGCAGGATCGGGTGGGTCAGCCCGCTTTCGCGGCGGACCAGCAGCACACCAGCCCCCAGACCCACCAGCAGCAACAGCACGGAAAGCTGCCAGCCTTCCGCATGGGCCAGACCGTCTCCCCCCATGATACACGCGCCCAGCGCTACAATGCACAGCACGCTGCCCAGCGGGTCGGGCATTCTGCCCGTGCGCGGGGTAACGGGTAGCGCACGGTAGGCCATGGCCAGTGCCGCGGCCCCCAGCGGCAGGTTGATCCAGAACAGCCACGGCCAGGACGCAACGGTCAGGATCGCGGCGGCTGTCGTCGGCCCCAAAGCCACGCCCAGCGCCACCACCACGCCGTTAAGCGCCACACCTTTACCGATTTCCGCATGGGGGTAGATAAAGCGCACCAGAGCGATGTTCACGCTCATGATACACGCCCCCCCTATACCCTGGAGCACGCGCGCCCCAGCAAGGATCGGCAGGGTGGTGGCCGTCGCGCAGAGCAGCGACGCCCCCATGAACAGGATAATGCCCGCCCGGCAAAGCCGCGCGAAACCCACACGGCTGCCAAGGGCGGCCAGCGGCAGCAGCGAGATCAGGCTCGCCATCTGATAGGCGTTGACGATCCACACCGATGCGGAAGACGACGCCTTGAGGTCCCGTGCGATATCGGGCAGCGCCACATTGGCGATGGCATAGTCGAGCAATGCCAGAAACACGGAAAGGGAGACCGCCAGCATGGCCCAGTTGCGGGCCGGGCCGTATAGTCCCTGATGCACGCCCGGACTGCTACTCTGACCGGCACTCTGACTGGCGTCCTGCGGATCGTCCCGGCCATCCTCCACACCCGCTGCCGCGCCGCCGGAAGCGGCCTGGGCTTTGACCCCGCCAGCCCCGCCTGTCTGTGCGGAAGAAGGCTGCGGGGGTGTTTGTGGATGTTGCATGCGCCGGTCAGGACTCCGCGTAAGGATTTTTGGTGCCACGCGTCTGCAACCGGATGGGAACACCAGGCAGGTCGAACGTGTCCCGCAAGCCGTTGACGAGGTAACGCTTGTAATCCTCGGGGAGTTGTTCCGCCCGGGTCCCGAAAATGACGAATGTGGGAGGCCGCGACTTGACCTGCGTAATGTAGCGCAGCTTGAGCCGCTTGCCGTTCACCAGCGGGGGCTGGTGGCGTTCCAGCATGGCCTCGAACCAGCGGTTCAGCTCACCCGTGGGCACACGGGCGTTCCAGATCGCCGCCGCCTCGCGCACGGCGGGCAGCAGCTTGTGCACGGCGCTGCCTGTCAGGGCGGAAAACGTCACCACCGGCACGCCCCGCATCTGGGCCAGCGAAATGCTCAGCCGGTCCAGAATGGCCTTGCGGGTTTCGGTCCTGCCTTCCACCGCGTCCCACTTGTTCAGGGCCAGCACACAGGCCCGGCCCTCACGCTCGATCAGGCGGGCAATCTGGAGGTCCTGCTCATGCACACCAAGCGTTGCATCCAGCACGAGCACCGCCACCTCGGCCATTTTCAGGGCTTCGATCGACGCGGAAACAGACATTTTCTCGAGCGCTTCATCGATACGCGCCTTCTTGCGCAGGCCGGCTGTGTCGACAATTTCGAACTCGCCCTCGTCGTCGCGCAGGGTCACGGCTATCGAATCGCGCGTAAGCCCGGGTTCGGGGCCGGTAATCATGCGCTCTTCACCCAGCAGGGTGTTCAGCAGGGTGGACTTGCCCGCGTTGGGCCTGCCCACAATGGCCACACGCAGGGGGCCTGCCGGGCGGGCATCGTCCTCATCCCCGTCACTGGCGGGCATATCGTCCGTGTCTTCCCCGGCGGATTCGGGGGGGAGACGTTCGGCAATTTCCCACATCAGGTCGGTCACACCTTCGCCGTGTTCGGCCGAAAGGGCTACGGGCTCGCCCAGTCCCAGCGCATAGGCTTCCAGCGCGGAAGCCGTGCCCTGACGGCCTTCCGCCTTGTTGGCCAGCAGCAGGACAGGACGGTTCTGGCGGCGTATCCACTGGGCGAAATGCTCGTCCGCCGGTGTAATGCCCGAACGCGCATCGATACAGAACAGGATCAGGTCAGCCTCGTGCAACGCGCTCTCGGACGAGGCGCGCATGCGGCCGAACAGGCTCTCGGGGGCGGCTTCCTCCAGCCCGGCCGTGTCGATCAGGCGTACGTAACGCCCGCGCACCAGGGCGACACCTTCCTTGCGGTCGCGCGTCACGCCCGGGGTGTCGGCCACCAGCGCCTGCCTGCGCCCGACAAGGCGGTTGAACAGCGTGGATTTGCCGACATTGGGGCGACCGGCAATAACAACAACAGGCAGATCCGCCGTTGGTAAGGGCGGGACAGGCCGCATGGGCTTGTAGCGATCAGCCATAAGCGTTGATGTATCCATCGTTGGTGACAACCAGCATCTGGTTGTCAACGATTGTCGGGGGCATGAAGGACACGCCATCCATGGCGTCGACCGAAAGAATGGCGCCCGTTACCGGGTCCAGGTGGACCATGCCGTTTTCGGGCAGGGTGCTCAGGCAGACAAGCCTGCCCCCCGCCATGACAGGGCCGATCCAGGTCACAAGGTCTTTCATGGGCAGAACCAGGCGGAACTTGCGCAACTGCGTGATCCAGCGCACATGGCCCGACAGGCGGTCCACGCAGACAAGCTGTTCATCGAGCGAGAGAACGAACAGCCAGTCGCCCACGCACAGGATATTGTTCAGGCTGGTGATCGAACGTTCCCAGACCCGGCGCCCGGTGCGGATATCGATGGCGGCGAGAACCTGCGCCATGCTCACGGCATAGATCACGCTGCCGACAATCACGGGCAGGCCGCGCACGCAGGTCAGGTTCAGGGTGCTGGCCTGGCTGTTCACGTTGCCGAGCATCACGCTCCAGACAACTTCGCCGCTTTCCGCGCGGAACGCCACAAGATCGCCCCCGCCAAAGCCCGCGATCACCACGCCGTTGGCGGCGGCGGGGGCTGGCTGGCCAAATATGGTGGTTTCCACCGATGTCGCGGTGTAGCTCCACAACTGTCGGCCCGTTGCCGCGTCCAGCGCGAAAAAGCGTTCGTCGATAGTGCCGAAAAACACCCGCCCGTCAGCAATGGTGGGGGCGGAACGACCGGGAATACCCAGATCGGTGCGCCACTTCACCTTGCCGGTCGCGACATCGACCGCGATCGCCTGCGAAACGCCGTCGACAATATAAAGCGTGTTTCCGTCAACACCCAGGCCGCCGCCCAGATTGCTGGACCGACTTTTTTTCGGACGCGGGTTGAACGTCCAGATATGGCGCATGCCCGGCCATTCGAAGGCCCGCACAACACCCTGCGCATCCGCCGAGAACAGGCGCCCGCCCGACACCACGGGGGGTGTCAGGATGATACCGCGCCCCAAAGACCCGAGTGCCGCCCAGGCCAGCAGATCGGGTTCGGAAATACCCGCCCCGATGCTCTTGCGCCAGCGCCTGTGCAGGCCGCCCCAGGCATAATTGGCGCCCACATGGGTTGGCACGCGACCGTTCACCGGCCATTCCGACACGGTAATGGGTGCCGGAACGGTAATGGGGGTCTTGTCTTCGCGGTCGACTTCCAGACCCGCGCCGGATGACAGAACATCCTTGCGGTGGCCGGTCATGATCGGCCTTTTGTCGTCATCGTCGTCGCAGGCGGCGAGAATGGGGGCCAGGGCGCCACCGGCCACCAGGGTCCTGCGGGTTAACCCGAAACGCCCGTCTGCGGGGGGCTGTGTCTTGCTGCTCATGCTTTTATCCTGCTGACGGGTCGAGCGCCTGTGTCATGTCCTGGGCGCGGTTGCGCACGCCAGGTGGCACGTCGGCCGCCATGGCAAGAGCGGCGAATTTCTTGCGGGCGTCTTCGATATGGCCTTCGCGCACGTCAAGCAGGGCCAGCGCTTCCGTCGCGAGGCCGTACCACGCCTTGCCCTTGCCCACCAGCACCGACAGGCGCGAGCGCAGAACAGCGATATCCCCCGTATCGATCTGGTGCTGGCACCACAGCAGCATGGCCATGTCCCGCAGGGCCGGGTCGGCCTTTTCGTTGGTCTGCACCGCGTCCCATGCGCCAAGTGCCGCCTTGAGATCGCCGCGCGTGGCCTGCACGCCCGCTTCCTGCATGCGGGCCAGCACCGCAATGCCTTCAGGCCCGCCGGAGGCAAGGCGGCCAAGGGTTTCAAGCCCGGTCTGCGTCGTGCCGCCCGGCGGCGTCACGGGTGAGCCCGGCTGATGAACGGGCAGGTTGTCGGTCTGGCGCAGGGCGGTCAGATACTGGCCGGTCGCGGCCAGGGCCGCGGCCTTGTGCTGCGACGCCCGCCAGGACCACGCGCCCGCACCCGCCACAGCCAGAAGAACGACCCCCGCCGCCGCTCCGGCATAGCGCCGCGCCATGACGCGCAGGCGCTCGGCCTTCATTTCATCGTCGACTTCCCTGAAAAGATCCTCTGCCACGATCCGGTGTGTTCCTGCTGCGTGTTACGGGGCATTCCGCCCGATCCGTCTTTCGCTATCTGCCCCAGCCCGGCGTATCATACAAGGCAGAACTTGGCCGCAGGCCCGCTCATGCGCCTGGCCCTACAAAAGTGGGGCCCTGCAAAAGTGGGGCCGCGCAAAAGTGGGACAGACCCCGGCCATTGTGCGGGCCATGCGTCCCGGGCCGCGTTTTTGCCCTGCCTGCCCCTGCCCGGCAGGGCGTGCGGGGGCAGGACATACGGGATCAGGACATTTAAGGGATCAGGGCGTGTCCTTCTGCAACTTTGCGCCACCGGCCTTGAGTGCCGTGGTCAAGCGCGTGAAGTTGGAGGCAATGCGTGACTGAATGGCAGCGCTGCTGTCATGGACATAGGCGATTTTCTGCCGGGCCTCGTCGCTGATGGCGGTTTCTTCCTTCACGGCGGCGCGGGTGACGCAGGCATTGTACGTGCGGGCGGCTTTTTCATACGCGCTCACCTGATCCACGCTGGCATTGTAACGCTGCACCGTGGAAACATCGACCGCGGGTGCGGAAGGTTCATCGCCGCAGCCTGCCGCACTCCACCCGCGTTCCGCCGCGTGGGCAGGGACCGCAAGCCCCGGCAGCACCAGAGCCGCGGCCACCGCGACAGGCCCCGCCATGCCACGCACACGCCGCACCATGACCCCGACGGCCACGACAACCGAATTTCCGCGCATCATACTTCAATCCTTCTGCTGCCCTGCGTCGCAAGGGCGGTGCGTTGCCCGCCCCTGCTGCCCAAGCCCGCGCAGGGCCCTGTCCATAACCTGTTCCGAAGTTCTGACACAGGCCGCGCAAAAGTCCATATCCCGCCGGTGGCCCTGACGGCATGAACGCAGCACGAAGGCAGCGCCGCAGGAGCATTACTTGGAAAAATCACCCGCTTGGGTATAGAGTCATACCAATGCGCATTCTTTTCATCACGGCCACACGGCTGGGCGACGCCGTGCTCTCAACCGGTATTCTGGCAGCACTGATACAGCGTTACCCGAATGCGCGCATGACCATTGCCTGCGGACCGGTCGCGGCCGATCTGTTCCGCAACGTGCCGGGACTCGAACGTATTCTTGTCATGGACAAACGCCGCTACGATCTGCACTGGCTTGACCTGTGGCGGGCCTGCGCACCGCAGCGCTGGGATATCGTTGTGGACCTGCGTGGTTCGGCCACAAGTTTTTTCCTGCGTGCGGGCAGGCGCCACATCATGCGCGGCGGTCGCCGCCCCGGCAGACGGCTGGAACATCTGGCCGGGGTCCTGAACCTGATCCCGCCCCCCCTGCCCACGGTCTGGACCACCCGGGCCGAACGCGACGGCGCGGCCCGTATTATACCACCCGGGCCGATGGTCATGGCCTTTGGCCCCACCGCCAACTGGGATGGCAAGATCTGGCCGGCCGAGCGCTACGTTGCTGTGTGGCACGCCCTGCACGCCCGTTACCCGCAGGCCCGCCTGGCCGTTTTCTACGGTCCGGGCGAATATGAGGCGCGCCTGGCCCGCCCCGTCCTGCAGGCCCTGCCCGACGCCATTGACGCGGGAGCGCACTTCACCCTGACACAGACCGCCGCCATGCTGGCCCGCTGCGCGCTGTATGTCGGCAACGATTCCGGGCTCATGCACCTTGCGGCGGCCACGGGCATACCCACCCTCGGGCTGTTCGGCCCCTCACGCGCATCGGAATACGCACCCGCCGGGCTACACGCGCGGTGGATCGCAGCCCCCGGGCCGGAAGGGGCCACCCCCATGACAGGGCTGCAAACCCCGGACGTGGCCCACGCCGCCCTGACCCTGCTGGAAGACGCACGCCCATGACACAGTCAGCCCCTGCCTCCGGCACGCCCCTTACACCCGGCGGGCTGAAAGTCGCCCATCTTATGGCCGGGTCGGCCGCCGGGGGGGCTGAACTGTTCTTTGAACGCCTGTGCATTGAGCAGACCCGCTCAGGGCTTGATGTCCTGCCGGTCATCCGTCACAGCGCCGCACGGGCACGACGCCTGCGCGACGGCGGCGCAACCCCGCTGCAACTGCCTTTTGGCGGCCTGCTGGACCTGCGTACCGGTCCGGCCCTGCGCCGCGCGCTCAGAACCTTCGCACCCCGCGTGGCCGTGGCCTGGATGAACAGGGCCGCACGCTTTGCCCCGCAGGGTGACTGGATTCTTGCCGGGCGGCTGGGCGGGTTTTACGACCTGTCCTATTACCGCCGCTGCTCGCACCTGATCGGCAACACCCGTGGGCTGGTCCGCTGGATGGCGCGGCAGGGCTGGGACCGCAGCCGCCTGCATTACCTGCCCAATTTTGCAACGGACCTGGGACAGGTGGCCCCCGTATGGCCCGCCGGCGTGCCGGTGGGCACCCCCTTCCTGCTGGCATTGGGGCGGCTGCACAGAAACAAGGCGTTCGATGTCCTGATCGGGGCCATGCGTCATGTCCCCTCCATTCCGCTGGTCATTGCGGGGGAAGGGCCTGAACGCGCAGTCCTTGAGGACCTGGCCCGGCGCGAAGGAGTAGCGGGCCGCGTCATCATGCCCGGCTGGGCCGACAGTCCGGGCGGGCTGATCCGGGCGTGTTCCGTCCTTGTCTGCCCGTCCCGGCACGAACCGCTGGGCAATGTGGTGATCGAAGGGTTTTCCGCGACAAAGCCGGTCGTGGCCGCAGCGGCCGACGGCCCGGAGGAACTGATCCGTACGGGAGAGAACGGTATTCTGGTTCCCGTCGAAAACGCCAACGCACTGGCTGCGGGTATTAACGAAATACTGGAAAACCCCGCACTGGCGCAAAGCATCGCCGCAGCCGGACGGCAGGACTACGACAGCACCTTTGCCGCCCCGCCGGTTCTTGCCGCATGGCATAATTTTCTCGCCACCGTGGAGGGCTGAGCCCATGTGCGGCATTGCCGGGCTGATCTACGCCCCGTCCACCCCGCCCTGCGCGGCCGCGACCCTGGACAGCATGGCGCAGGCATTGCGCCACCGTGGGCCGGACGGTGCGCATGTGGCCCGGCTGGGGCCGGTCGATCTGGTGCATACGCGCCTGTCCATTGTCGACATCGCAGGCGGGGACCAGCCCCTGCGCGGGCAGGGCGGCACGCTTGTCGCCAATGGCGAGATCTACAACGATCCGTGTATCCGCGATGAGATCGGGCCGGGGGCCTTCCATACCGGCAGCGACTGCGAATCCGCCCTGGTCATGTGGACAAAACACGGCGCGGACTACGCCCGCTACCTGCGGGGCATGTATGCCGTGGCCCTGTATGACGCCACCCGGCAGGAACTGCTGCTTTCGCGCGATCCCTTCGGTATCAAGCCGCTCTATTATACCGACACACCCGCGGGGCTGGCCTTTGCCTCCGAACCCGGAGCGCTGCTGCAGGCGGGGCTGGCCCGGCGGGCCGTGGCCGCCCCTGCGCGCGCGGAACTGCTGCAACTCCAGTTCACCACCGGGCGGGACACCATTTTTCCCGGCATCCGCCGCCTTCTGCCCGGCGAGACCCTGCGCGTGGCCCGGAACCGGGTCATGCAGCGCAGCCGCCTGCCCGCGCTGCCCGCTGTTGCGCCATCGGCACTTCTCACGTCCGAGGCACAGGCGCTGGACAGGCTGGACGCAGCACTGATGGACAGCGTCAGCGCCCATGAACGCGCTGACGTGCCATTTGGCCTGTTCCTGTCCGGCGGCATAGACAGCGCCTGCCTGCTGACGGCCATGGCGCGCCTGCCACGCACCGCCCCCCTGCGCACATGGACCGCCACGTTCGACGCCCGCAACGCCGCCAACGAGGCAGGCGCCGCGCAGGAACTCGCCCGCGCCGCCGGGGCCGAACACCAGACCCTGCGCATTACAAGTGCAATCGTATGGCGGAACCTGCCCGCCATTGTGGCCTGCATGGACGACCCGGTGGCGGATTACGCCATTATTCCCACCTGGCTGCTGGCGCGCGAAGCCGCGAAGGATGTCAGGGTCATTCTCTCTGGCGAAGGGGGGGATGAACTGTTCTGCGGCTACGGTCGGTACCGTGCCGCCGCCCGGCCCTGGTGGCGCGGGCGCAAACGCATGTGGCGACGCGGCATGTTTGACGGACTGGGTGTTCTGCGCGACCCCGATGGGCCGCAGAACACCCACTGGCGCGACGGGATCGCCACGGCTGAAATGGCGGCCCATACCGCCCCCACGGCCCTGGCCCGCCTGCAGGCCGTGGACACGGCGGAATGGCTGCCAAATGACCTGCTGCTCAAGCTGGACCGCTGCCTGATGGCCCACGGGGTGGAGGGACGCACGCCGCTACTGGACCCCGCCCTGGCGCAGGTGGCAGCCCACCTGCCCGACACCCTGCGTACCCGCCAGGGCAAAGGCAAATGGCTGCTGCGCATGTGGCTGGCGCAGCATAACCCCGGCGCCCGCCCGTTCGCGCCCAAGCAGGGGTTCAGCGTCCCCATCGGCACCTGGATCGCACAGGACGGCGGGCGTCTGGGCGAACTGGTCGCGCGGCAGGACTGCATTGCCGAAATTGCCCGGCCCGACCGGGTGCGCGACCTGTTCACAAACGCGGATGATACCCGCGCCGGGGCCGCTGCCTGGACATTGCTGTTCTATGCGCTATGGCACCGCACCCATATCCGCGCACTCCCCCCCGCGGGGGACGTGTTCGAAACCCTGAGTGCGTGAAACTTCATGCCCCCATCAGCGGTTATACAGCACAGGACCACCTGCGGCCATGCCTTGCCATGCTGCCGTAAGACGTAACAGGGCAAGACCGGTGCCACGGGCACACAGGCCATGCACCGCGCGCCACTGGCCAAGCCAGAGCCCCGGATGTAGTCTGGCCGGGACGTTCCATTGACCGAATTATAATACGGGAGAGCATCCCATGTCCGCCCCCGCCCCCACGACCCAGGCTCATGTCGCCCCACTTGCCAGCCGCGCCGTTCTCAAGCTTTCGGGCGCTGATCGTGTCCGCTTTCTTCAGGGGCTGGTGACAGCCGATATCGCCGCCGTGGAGGCGGGGCTTGGCACGTGGTCCGCATTCCTGACCCCGCAGGGCCGCTGGCAGGCGGATTTTTTTGTCACCGCCGACCCGGATGACGCCTGCCTGCTGCTGGACTGCGCCGCCACCCAGGCGGAAAGCCTGCGCACGCTGCTGCTGCGCTTCCGGCTGCGGGCCGATGTGCAACTGGAACTGACCGGCCTGTCCGTGCATGTCGCATGGGGGAACGACCCCGATAGCGCGATACTGGAAAATGCCATCGCCTTTCGCGACCCCCGGCTGGAAAACGCGGGCTGGCGGCTGATAGACGCCGCCCCGGATACGCCGCTCACCGCAAGCGAGCTGGAATACAACCAGCACCGCCTCATGCTCGGCCTGCCCGACGGCGTTCAGGACTGCGAACCCGGACGCACCCTTCCGGCCGAGGCCAATATGGACCTTCTGGGCGGCATTTCGTGGCAGAAAGGCTGTTTTCTGGGGCAGGAGGTCACGGCACGCATGCATTACCGCACGCTGCTCAAACGCCGTATGGTGCCCGTTGCCAGCACCCACCCCCTGCCTGCGCCGGGCACCTCCATTACCCATGACGGGGTGGAGGTGGGCCAGCTCCGCTCGTCCCACGATCACATCGGCCTTGCTTTGCTGAAAGTGGACGCCACCGACAAGCCGCTGCACTGCAACGGCCACGCCCTGATTGCACGCCCCCCGGCCTGGCTGGCGCCAGCACTCAAAGTGCCCGATAAAGCGCCCGACACGGCACCCCCCGCCCCCACCGCTCCGGAATGACCATGCCACCCTACACCGCCCCTACCCCTGCCGTGCTCGACACCATGCTGGAAGGCATCCGCTACGATCAGGCAGGGCTGATCGCAGCCATCGCACAGCAGCACGACACGGGCGAAGTGCTGATGATTGCCTGGATGAATGCGGACGCCCTGCGCGAGACATTGCAGAGCGGGCGGGTGTGCTATTATTCGCGCAGCCGCAAGGGGCTGTGGCGCAAGGGCGAGACCTCGGGTCAGGTGCAGCACCTTGTGCAGGCCCGGCTGGACTGCGATTCAGACGCCGTACTGCTGCTGGTGGACCAGATCGGCGTTGCCTGCCATACGGGCCGCCGCAACTGCTTTTACCGCGCCTTTACCCCCGAAGGACTGACCGAAATCAGCAAGCCGCTTGTGGACCCGGCGCAACTCTACCACTCCCATAGCTGATACGGTTCGCACCGCGAGCGTTGCTGTCCGGGCGCTGTCAAAAAAATCCACGTGCAGCGAACTGGCGCGGCTATGGTTTTTGCCGCAAAGACGCATGCCGGGCCGGTACAGGTCGGTAGGTAGGTAGACAGGCAGGCAGATAGGCAGGCAAAACGGGTGTTTCCCCTCCCGCATCAGAACACCCTATCCCGCCTGTGCAACGCGGTGCTGCCCTGCTCGCGTCAGGCTCCTGTGCGGGCCAGCAGGTCCAGTACCGCCTGGGCGGCGGCGTCCGCCGGCAGCATGCCGCCCGGCCCTTCCAGTCCGCGCAGCACCTGGGCAAAAGCCTCTTTCTGGCCCTGGGCTGCGGCCGTGTCTTCAAACAGGGTCTGCACCGCGCGGGCCAGCACGTCCGGGCGGCAGTTCTCCTGCAACAGTTCGGGCACGACGGCACGCCCGGCCAGCAGGTTCACCATGGCCACAAACGGCACGCGGATCAGACGCCGGGCCAGAAACGCGGTCACGGGATTAACCCGGTAGGTTACGGCCATGGGCACGCCAGCCAGCGCCAGTTCCAGCGTGGATGTGCCCGATTTGGTCAAAGCCGCACCGGCGGCGGCAAAGGCGTCGTGCTTGTCGGCAAGATCGGTCACCACAATGGGGCTGACCGGCCAGTTCCGCGTCGCACGCTCCACTGTGGGGGCAACCACGTTCGAGACCGGCACCACGGGCACCACATCGGGCATGGCGGTGGCAAGCCGGGCCAGCATCTGCCCGAAAACCGGGAGCAGGCGCGGCACCTCCGAACGGCGGCTGCCGGGCATGAGCACCAGAATACGCGCGTCATCCGCCAGGCCATGCCTTGCGCGAAACCGCGCGGCATTGCCATCGCGCGCGCCGGACTGAATGACCGGGTGCCCCACGAAGCGGGTTTTCAGCCCATGGCGGCTGAAAAAATCCTCCTCAAACGGTAGCAGGCATAACAGTTCGTCCCACAGGCCGGGAAACTCCCTGACCCTTTTCTGCCGCCACGCCCAGACCTGCGGGGCCACGTAATGGATACGCGGCACGCCCAGCCCGCCGATTTTTTTCAACAGGCGCAGGGCAAAGCCGGGGCTGTCTATCGTAATCACCAGATCGGGTTTTCTGGCTTTGACATCCGCCACGGCCTGATCCAGCCGCCGCGACAGATGCCGCAGGCGCGGCAGGATCTCGACCAGCCCCATGACCGCGAGATCGCGCATGGGAAAAAGACTGTCCAGCCCCTGCTGGGCCATGCGGGCACCCCCCACACCCGCAAAGCGGATGGCAGGTACCCGCGCGCGCAGCGCCTGCATGAGACGCGCGCCAAGCACGTCGCCACTGGCCTCGCCAGCCAGAATCCAGATCAGGGGGGAAGACACGGAAGAAGCTGCCATGTCCGAGGCATAAAGGGCTTGCGGGTGCAGCACAATTCCCCCCGCCGCCATGCGGCCGATCCGCGGGCTGGTCCATAAAGGCCCTTTGCGCATACGATTGCGCGGTCTATGCCGGACCGTATCCGCCGTTACCCCACCCAGCACAGGAAGCCAGAAGCCGCGTGACAGTTCAGCAGTATCTTCGCGAATGGACGGATGAACCGGTTCGCAATGTCCTGGCCGGTATGGTCGGCACGTTCGCCCTCATTCCCGAGGTGATCGCCTTTTCCTACGCGGCGGGGGTCGCACCCCAGGTCGGGCTGTTCGCGTCCTTTGTCATCAGTATCGCCATTGCCATCACGGGCGGCAGGCCGGGCATGATTTCGGGGGCGGCGGGTTCGGTGGCACTTGTGGCGGCCGATCTGGTTCACAGCCATGGCTACCAGTACCTGCTGCTGGCAACCCTGCTGGCCGGATTCATCCAGATCGTGTTCGGGCTGCTGCGTATGCAGAACATCATGCGCTTTGTCTCGCGCGAGGTGGAAACCGGCTTTGTCAACGCGCTGGCCATTCTGATCTTTTCAGCCCAGGTGCCGCAGATGCTGCATGTCACCTGGCACACCTACGCCCTGATCGGCGTGGGGCTGGCCATCATCTACCTGCTGCCGCGTGTGACAACGGCCGTGCCGTCCCCCCTTGTCTGCATTCTGGCACTCAGTGCGCTCAGCATCATGCTGAACCTGCCCGTGCATGTGGTGGCCGACCTGGGGCCGTTGCCCGAAGGCCTGCCCCGGCTGGTGCTGCCCAGCGTGCCGCTGAATGTTGCCACCTTCACCACCGTGCTGCCCTATGCCTTTGCCATGGCCATGGTGGGGCTGCTGGAATCGCTCATGACCGCAGCCGTGGTGGATGAACTAACTGACACCCACAGCAACAAGCGCATGGAATGCACGGGGCTTGGCCTCTCCAACATGCTGGTGGGCCTGTTCGGTGGCATGGCCGGGTGCGGCATGATCGGCCAGACCGTAGGCAACCTGCGCTATGGCGGGCGGGGCCGGCTTTCGACCTTTACGGCTGGCGCATTCCTGCTGCTTCTGCTGGTGGTGCTGCACCGTTTTGTTGCCCGCGTGCCGGTCGCAGCCCTTGTCGCGATCATGATCATGGTGTCGATCAGCACGTTTTCGTGGCGTTCGGTGCGGGATCTGGCCCGCCACCCGCGCCTGTCTTCGCTTGTCATGCTTGTGACCGTGGCGGTGGTGGTGGCTACACATGACCTTGCCGCCGGTGTGGCCTGTGGCGTGCTGCTGAACGGACTGTTCTTTTCCTTCCAGGTCATGAAACTGGCAGGCGTCACGCCGGAGACAAGCCCCGACGGGCTGACACGGCTATACCGCGTGCGGGGCGAACTGTTTTTTGCCTCCGCCAGTATCCTGCCCGACACGGTGGATTTTCAGGACGCCTCCCCCAGTGTCATCATCGATCTGGCTGACGCCCATATCTGGGATATCAGTGCCGCGGACACGCTGGGCAAGACAGTTGCGCGCCTGCAGGAACGGGGCAAGGCGGTCTCCGTCATCCATGCCAACCCGCGGGCCGCGGCATTGTGCTCAGCCGTGGGGTGGGGCGGTGTCCTGTCGTGACGGGGCGTGGACGGGAGCCGGGGCGGGCGCGGAGGCGGGCGCGCATGTGCCGCATCGCCGGGGCCTGAACATGCGCGTGCCCAGCACAGCCAGCGCCAGGGCCGCGTAAAGCAGGGGTTCGATCTTCCATGTCCTGAACGCAAGACTGTAATGGAGGCAGGCCAGCACCATGGCCATATAGGCCAGACGGTGCAGTTCGGTCCATTTGCGCCCAAGCTGCATGATCGCGGAGCGGGTGGAGGTAACGGCCAGCACCGTCATGCACAGCAGCGCCAGCGCACCGAACAGCATGAAAAGATGGCTGCCGAAATCATGCAGGACCCGCATGAGGTTCAGCCGTGCCGTGCCACAGACATACAGGCCGACATGCAGCACCGCATAGCTGAACGCCAGAAGGCCCAGAGGCCGACGATAGACCATGAAGTTCAGCTTGAAAAAACGCCTGAGCGGTGTCACCAGCAGCGACACCAGCAGAAAACGGAACGCATAACGCCCGAACTCATCCAGGGCCTGCTGCCATGGCAGGGCCGCGGCCCACCCCAGCCAGAGACCCGATATTTCCGTTATGGCCGGGGCCATGAACAGCAGGTAGAACAGAATCTGGCGCATGAAGGGGGACACCCTCGAGCGCCTGCGCAAAGCCGCTGGCTGTATCCGGTCCTGATGTTTGCGACACTCCATGACGCGCCTTTCCCGTCCCACGGCGTTTGCACACGCTCATCTGCGCTGGCAGATTCTGCTTGCACTCCCGCTACGGGACCTTGCCTTGATAGCGGCTGAGGAAAGACTTCTGCCCTGATCGGTCTATAGTAACCTGAAGCATACCTGATAGCACTCAAGTAACCACATACTCTACCGGAGTTTTAGCTTACCATGTCATCTCAACAGACTGTCGGATTTATCGGTTTTGGCGCCATGGCCTGCCGCATGGCCGAAAACCTGGCCAAGGCGGGCTTTGCCGCCGTGGCTTACACGCCGTCGGGCAAGGGTGGCAAAGGCGATACGCCTTTCCTGCCCACCCCGGCCGAAGTCGCGCGCAAGGCCGACATCGTTCTGGTCTGCGTACCCGACGATGAAGCGCTGGATGCCAGTATGTACGGGGCCGATGGCGCACTGGCGGGCATGAGTGCAAACGGGCTGCTGCTGAACACAAGCTCCGTCTCGCCCGAGGCGGCGCAGGCCCTGTTCGATGCGGGCGCGGCAAAAAACATCTGCGTGATCGACTGCCCTGTCTCGGGCAGCACGCCGGAAGCCGAAAGTGCGAACCTGCTGGTGCTGGCAGGAGGAACCGATGACGCCATCGCGCGGGCCAAACCTGTGTTCGACGCCATCGGGCGCATGACCATTCACGCGGGGCCCGCCGGTAGCGGCGCGCGGCTCAAGCTGGTGGTCAATGGCATTATGGGCGCGGGGCTGGCCGCTGTAGCCGAAGGCATTGCCTACGGCCTGGCGGCAGGTCTTGAACGGGACATGCTGTTCAACGCCATGGATGAACTGGCCGTGATCTCCCCCCACCACAAGCGCAAGATCCGCATGGCCAAGGTTGGGGATTTTTCATCCCAGTTCCCCACCCGCCTGATGCAGAAGGACATGCGCCTGCTGCTGGACGCCGCAGCCCGGCTGGCCGTACCCGTGCCCACCATGGGGGCCGTGACACAGCAGCTGTCCCTGACCCGCCGCGCCGCGCCGGATGCCGATTATTCCGCCCTGATCGGGGTGATGGAAAAAATCGTCGCCAACGACGACTAGAACGGACGGAGCAGCCCTGCCCCCGCCGCCATGACGGCAAGCCGGTCGCCCACCCCGCGTGGGTGCCCGGCCTGTTCTCCCCCCCGTGCCAGGTCACGCCGGGCCAGCACGGCAGGCAGGGCCGCCGCCCGCCATGAGGCCGACAGGCCGGGCCCCGCCAGTTCGGCCAGCAGGCGCTGGCCTTCGCGCCGCAGGTCCTCCGCCGGGCCGGGGAACAGGAACCGGCCACCGCGCTCCAGAACGGCCCCATGGCGCAGCATGGCCCCTGCCCCATACGCCATGCCGCAGGCCTCCAGCCGCAGCAGAATGTTGTCATCCCGCACGCCCAGCAGTTCCCCCATGGCACGCTGGAGTGCGCCAGCGCCATCACGCAGCATGCCACGCCACTGGGCAATGCCCGCGCCTTCGGCATCCCGCTGGGCCAGTTCGGCCTCGGCCGAGGCGACAAGCCTGAGCAGGGTCGCGCGCGCCACAAGCCCCTGCTCCACCAGAGCCACAAGGCGGGGGGCCAGTTCGTGTTCGGGGCCACGCACCCCCTCCAGCACGTCGCGCCACCATTGCAGGCGGATATACCCCGCCATGGAACCGGCCACCGCCCCCGAGCGACCCGGTGCGAGGGCCCTGATCACCTCGTTATGGAATCCGAGAACGGCCCATGCACCAGACCGGCAGGACCGGGGCAGAAAACGCGCGCACAGCATGCGGTCGGGGTCTGCCGCAGCCATGCGAAAAAGCGCGTCCTGCGCCATATCCGTCGCGTTCGCACCCATGCCTGCTTTCCCCCTTCATGGCCATGCACCGTTGCACTGCGCGGGCTGGAGCGTGCAACCCCGCCGCGCGCCGTGCGTAAGTGGGTGTAGCCGCGCCGGGCAATGCCGCACCAGACCCCGCCCTGCAACCCACCCGGCCAGAAGGGCAAGTTTCCGTGATCGCCGGAGCAGAATAACGGTGTCACGCCCCTTACCCTTGACGCGCCGGGCCTGGGCTCATAGCTCTGGAACAGACGCGCTCTGCGTGCGACCAGTCTCTTAATATTGGAGTAGTATAATGGCTTTCGAACTGCCTGCCCTCCCCTTCAGCACCAATGCGCTTGCTGCGCGCGGCATGTGCCAGGAAACGCTCGAACTCCACCACGGCAAGCACCATCAGGCCTATGTGACGGCACTGAACGGCTTTGTGGAAGCCAAGCCGGAACTGCAGGGCAAGTCCCTGGAAGAAATCATTCTTGCCGTGCGCGGCGATGCATCCATCGCTCCGGTGTTCAACAACGCCGGTCAGCATTGGAACCATATCCTGTTCTGGAACAACCTCTCCCCCAAGGGTGGGGCCATTCCCACAGCGCTTGAAACCAAGATCAAGGAAGATTTCGGCAGCGTCGAAACCTTCAAGGACGAATTCAAGAAAGCCGCCACATCGCAGTTCGGTTCCGGCTGGGCCTGGCTGGTGCTGGCTCCTTCGGGCAAGCTGGCTGTGACCAAGACGGCCAACGGCTCCAACCCGCTGGCGGAAAACCAGGGCAAGACGCTGCTCGGGCTGGATGTGTGGGAACACGCCTACTACCTCGACTTCCGCAACCGTCGCCCCGACTACGTGACCAACTTCCTCGACAATCTGGCGAACTATGAATTCGCCGAAGCCCAGCTCAGCGCATCCTGAGGCCCTTTTCCCCCATGGGGTAAGGACGGGGCGGAACCTTCCGGGGTTCCGCCCTTTTTTGTGCCTGCGCGACAGCCCTGCCCCGGCGCTGCCCCGACGCAGGCGCGGCATACTTTACCCGCCTGCATGGCTCCAACCCCTTGATTACAGGCGCGGGATTTCCAATCTTGAAAAGGAAGCCACAGAGCCTGAGACCGTTGCCTTTGATGGGACGGAACAAAGGGCCTTCAGTCGCCTGACAAAAAAGGGACAAGAGGGAATATATTATGGATATTGCAAAATTTACGGAACGCTCGCGCGGTTTTTTGCAGGCGGCGCAAACCATTGCCCTGCGTGATTTCAACCAGCAGCTTACGACCGAACATCTGCTCAAGGCCATGCTGGACGACCCCGAAGGGGCTGCATCGTCGCTGATCCGTGCCGCGGGCGGTAACCCCGAGCCAATAAAGGCCGCCACGGAGCAGGCGCTGGCCAAACTGCCCAAGGTGCAGGGGGGTGGCGCTGGACAGCCCGCGGCAACCCCGGAACTGATCCGCGCGCTCGATGCCGCCGAACAGACCGCCCAGAAAGCCGGGGACAGTTTTGTCGCCCAGGACCGCCTGCTGGCTGCCCTGAGTGCGACTGACTCCCCCGCCGGGCGGGCCCTCAAAGACAACGGCGCCTCGCCCGAGGCGCTGGAAAAAGCCATTACCACCCTGCGCAAAGGCCGTACCGTGACCAGCGAAGGCGCTGAAGCAAATTTTGATGCCCTGAAAAAATATGCCCGCGATGTCACGGAAGTGGCGCAGCAGGGCAAGCTCGACCCCGTAATCGGCCGTGACGAGGAAATCCGCCGCGCCATACAGGTTCTGGCCCGCCGCAGCAAGAACAACCCCGTGCTGATCGGTGAACCCGGCGTGGGCAAGACCGCCATTGTGGAAGGTCTGGCCCAGCGTATCGTAAACGGCGACGTGCCCGAAGCGCTCAAGAACAAGAAACTGCTCTCGCTCGACATGGGGGCTCTTGTCGCGGGTGCGAAATATCGCGGCGAATTCGAGGAAAGGCTGAAAGCCGTCCTCAAGGAAATCGAAACCGCCGAAGGGCAGGTCATCCTGTTCATCGACGAAATGCACACGCTGGTGGGCGCTGGCCGGACCGACGGGGCAATGGATGCCTCCAACCTCATCAAGCCCGAACTGGCGCGCGGCACGCTGCATTGCATTGGCGCGACCACGCTGGACGAATACCGCAAATACATTGAAAAAGACGCAGCCCTGGCCCGCCGTTTCCAGCCGGTTTTCGTGGGTGAGCCCAGCGTAGCGGACACGATCTCCATCCTGCGCGGGATCAAGGAGAAATACGAACTCCACCACGGGGTGCGTATTACCGATGGCGCCATTGTCGCGGCTGCCACCCTGTCCAACCGCTATATCACCGACCGGTTCCTGCCCGACAAGGCGATCGACCTGATTGACGAGGCCGCCAGCCGCCTGCGCATGCAGATCGACAGCAAGCCCGAGGAACTGGACGAACTGGACCGCCGGATCATCCAGCTCAAGATCGAGCGCGAAGCCCTGCGGCGTGAAGAAGATTCGGCCAGCAAGGACAGGCTTGAAGCGGTGGAGACCGAACTGGCCGATCTGGAAGAAAAATCCGGCGCGCTGAGTGCTGCGTGGCACGCCGAAAAAGACCGCGTGCATGTGATCCAGAAACTGCAGGAACAGCTCGACCAGGCCCGTTCCGATGTGGAAGTGGCCCAGCGCCGTGGCGATCTGGGCCGCGCATCGGAACTGATGTACGGTGTTATTCCCAACCTTGAAGCGCAGATCGCCCAGACCCGCGAAACGGAAGAAGACGTCGCGAAAAAGGACAATCTGGTGTCCGAGGCCGTGACCGATCAGGGCGTTGCCGCCGTTGTCTCGCGCTGGACGGGTGTGCCGGTGGACCGCATGCTTGAAGGCGAACGCGCCAAGCTGCTGCGCATGGAGGACGAACTGCGCCGCTCTGTCGTGGGGCAGGAACCCGCGCTCAAGGCCGTGGCGGATGCCGTGCGGCGGGCCCGCGCCGGTTTGCAGGACCCCAACCGCCCCATTGGCTCCTTCCTGTTCCTGGGGCCTACGGGCGTGGGCAAGACGGAACTGACCAAGGCGCTTGCGCGCTTCCTGTTCGATGACGACAAGGCGCTGCTGCGGATCGACATGAGCGAGTTCATGGAAAAGCACGCCGTGGCCCGCCTGATCGGCGCCCCTCCGGGGTATGTCGGGTATGAGGAAGGTGGCGTGCTGACCGAAGCCGTGCGCCGCCGCCCCTATCAGGTGATCCTGTTCGACGAGGTTGAAAAAGCCCATGAGGACGTTTTCAACATTCTGCTGCAGGTGCTGGACGATGGCCGGCTGACCGACGGTCAGGGCCGCACGGTGGATTTCCGCAATACGCTTATTATCCTGACCAGCAACCTGGGGTCCGAATATCTGGCAAACCTGCCCGATGGCGAAACCCCGGACATGGTTCAGGCACAGGTCATGAAGGTGGTGCGCGAGCATTTCCGCCCGGAATTCCTCAACCGTCTGGACGAGATCATCCTGTTCTCGCGGTTGCAGAAAGCCGACATGACCAAGATTGTCGATATTCAGGTAGCCCGCCTGCAACGCCTGCTGGATGACCGCAAGATCGGCCTGCGCCTTGACGCTCTGGCCGAGGCGTGGCTCGCCAATGAAGGGTACGATCCGGTTTACGGCGCGCGCCCGCTCAAGCGCGTGATCCAGCGGAACCTGCAGAACCCGCTGGCCGAACAGTTGCTTGAAGGCCGCATCCATGACGGCGATACGATCACCGTTTCCGCCAATGGCGACGGGCTGCTGATCAACGACAAAACCGATGCCGAGATAGAAGCCCAGGCCTGACCCTGCCAGCAGGCCCTTTACGGCAACGGCCCCTTTACCAACCGGGCCATTGACCGCACAACAGAACGGGAAGGCTTATGGCCTTCCCGTTTTTTTTGACTGACCCCACACAAAGGAAAAGGCATGCCCGAACCGACATGGCTTGTCTGGGCGCGCGACATACAGGCCATTGCCCAGACCGGACTGACCTATGTGCGCGACCCGTTCGACAGGGAACGCTATCAGGCGCTTTCAGCCCTTGCGGCACAGATGATGGCGGCAGGCTGCCCGACAGATATCGCCACTATCCAGACCCTGTTCGACCGGCAGAGCGGCTATGCCACCCCCAAGCTGGAAGTGCGGACAGGTGTTTTCGACACCCGGGGGCGGCTGCTGATGGTGCGCGAAGTGCTCGATGACAACCGCTGGACCGTTCCGGGCGGCTGGGCCGATGTCAACCTGACCCCCGCCGAAAACGCCGCCAAGGAAGTTGTGGAAGAAACGGGCTACACCGTACGTATTACACGCCTGGCCATGGCGCTGGACCGGGCGCGGCAGGGCCACGAACCGCCTGAAGCGTTTTCCGTCACCAAGCTGTTTTTCCTCGGCGAAATTACGGGTGGCGCGGCCACCACCAGTATCGAGACCAGCGAAATCGGCTTTTTTGGCGCGGATGAGATCCCGCCAGACCTGTCATACGGGCGGATTACCCCGCATGAAATCCAGCGCCTGTTCGCCCATCACGCAGACCCTGCCCTGCCAGCGGATTTCGACTGAACGGACCCGCCCGCGTAAGTCAGCGTGTCAGACACGGGTTGGGGCTTGCCGGACAGCCCCCTCAAAACGCGCCCGGAACAGCGGGACAACATCCACGGCAGGTTCAACAAAAACGCCGCCGTGGCGTGTGGCTGTCAGACCAGACAGGGGCTGACATGCGTGAACAGGCGCTCGAAACGGGCGCGATCTTCGGCGGAGAGACGCACTGTAATATCGCTCTCTTCCTCATGGTCGGTGCGGCCGATCACCTCGCCATGCTGGTACAGCCACGCAAGTGCCGCCCCGTCCGCCGCTGAAAGACGGTAACGCACAACCTCCATGCCAGAGGTAATGCGCTGGTCGATCCGCGCCATCAGCCGGTCCAGCCCGTCGCCCGTCATGGCCGAAATGGCAACCGTTTCATCCGTTCCGGGCAGGGCAGCAGCACCACCCAGCAGGTCCACCTTGTTCAGAACCTCGATCACACGGCCCGGCCAGTCCTGCTCCAGCATGCCGTCACGCGCCATGCCCTCCAGCACGGTCAGCACGTCCTTTTTCTGGGCCGCACTGTCGGGGTGGGCGATATCGCGCACATGCAGGATAATGTCGGCCTCGGCCACCTCTTCCAGCGTGGCGCGGAACGCCGCGATCAGTTCCGTAGGCAGGTCCGAGATAAAACCCACCGTGTCGGACAGAATGACCTGCCGCCCGGAAGGCAGGGTAATGGCCCGCATGGTCGGGTCCAGTGTGGCGAACAACTGGTCCTGCGCGTAAACCGCAGCCCCAGTCAGGGCATTGAACAGGGTCGACTTGCCCGCGTTGGTGTAGCCGACAAGAGCCACGACGGGAAAAGGTACACGCCTGCGCGCCTGACGGTGCAGGCCACGGGTGCGGCGCACCTGTTCAAGGTCTTTTTTCAGCCGGACGATCCGTTCGCCGATCATGCGGCGGTCGGCCTCGATCTGGGTTTCACCCGGTCCGCCCAGAAAGCCGAAGCCCCCGCGCTGGCGTTCCAGATGGGTCCACAGCCTGACCAGGCGTGAACGCTGGTATTCCAGATGCGCGAGTTCGACCTGGAGCGACCCTTCACGCGTGGCCGCGCGCGCACCGAAAATATCCAGGATAAGCCCTGTCCGGTCGATAACCTTGCAGCCCAGTTCGGTCTCCAGGTTGCGTTGCTGGGCGGGTGTCAGCCGCGAGTCCACCACCAGCACATCGATCCCGTCGGCCTTGACCGCGACCTGGAGCGATTCAATCTGGCCCTTGCCCAGCAGGGTCGCGGAACGGCGCGCGCGCAGCAGCAGAACCGCCTTGCGCACGATAATCAGCCCGATGGAGGCCGCCAGCCCAACAGCCTCTTCCAACCTGGATTCCGCGGCACGCATGTCCTGCCCATGGGCAGAACGTTCCCATGGTAGAATAATGGCCGCGCGCGTGGCGAGCGACCGGTTTTGCTCAAATAAGCTCGTCGCCAAGTGTCAGGTCCCTGTCCGCTTTCGCGTCCGCCCCGTTGAAATCGGGAATATTGACAGAAATGCTCGGCATGACCGTGCTGATGGCGTGTTTATAGATCAGTTGGGTCTGTTCATCACGGCGGAGCAGCACGACCTGATCGTCGAACCACGTAATGTACCCCTGCAACTTGACGCCATTGACCAAAAAGACCGTCACGGCCGCACGCGCCCGGCGGATCTGGCTTAAAAATACATCCTGTACATT
This sequence comes from Acetobacter sp., assembly GCF_047723915.1. Lineage (GTDB taxonomy): Bacteria > Pseudomonadota > Alphaproteobacteria > Acetobacterales > Acetobacteraceae > Acetobacter. The sequence continues at coordinate 158,161 of NZ_JBDOBQ010000004.1, forward strand.
ATGTACATTCTCTTTTTCCACAGTGTGAAACCCTATCCCGTTCTCTCGGCCCTGTGTTTTACAGGTCCTGATTGTTCTTGGCCTGCCCATGCAGGCATGTCAGCCAGCGCTCCGTTCCTCGGACGTTACACCAAGCTGCTTGAGTTTGCGATGCAAAGCACTGCGCTCCATTCCAACAAACAACGCCGTGCGACTGATGTTGCCACCAAAACGTAATAATTGTGCCTGAAGGTACTGGGTTTCGAACAGATCGCGCGCTTCACGCAGGGGCAGGCTCATGACATCGGCCGACGCATCGAACTTCAGCAGGGCGGGAGCACTTTCGCCCACGGTGGTGGGCAGCATGTCCGCGCGGATCGGCTCGTTGCTGCCACCGGGCTGCATGATCAGCACCCGCTCCATAAGGTTGCGCAGTTCGCGCACGTTACCCGGCCAGTCATAGGCCTGCAGGGCGGCCACCGCATCGGGCGAGAGCACGCGCGAGGGCAGGCCCGCCATTTCCGCCGCCCGGCGCAGGAACAGGGCGGCAAGACCGGGAATATCGTCGCGCCGTTCCTTGAGGGCTGGCATGCGCAGCGGCACCACCGCCAGCCGGTAATACAGGTCCTCGCGGAAACGCCCGGCCATGATTTCGGCCTGGAGGTCACGATTGGTGGTGGCAAGAACCCGCACATCCACCTTGACGCGCGCCGCACCGCCCAGCCTCTCGAATGTCTGGTCCTGCAGGGCGCGCACGATCTTGCCCTGTGTTTCCATGGGCATGTCAGCCACTTCGTCAAGCAGGAGCGTACCGCCATGCGCGCGTTCCAGCACGCCGGTACGCCGCCCCACCCCGTCTGCCCCGCCTTCAAGCCCGAACAGTTCCTCCTCGAACCGGCCGGGGGCCAGAATGGCGCAGTTCAGGGCGACAAACGGCCCATCCACCCGGCGGGACCGGGCATGGATGGTGCGGGCGGCAACCTCCTTGCCCGAGCCTGGGCCACCGGTGATCAGAACGCGCGAGCCCGTTGGCGCCACTTTTTCGATCTGCGCGCGGATGGTGGCGATCTGGGTGCTGGCACCGAACAGTTCGGTATCCTGCCCGGCCCGCAGCCTGAGTTCCTCGTTCTCGCGCGCCAGGCGTGACGCTTCCAGCGCGCGGCGCACGACAACCAGCAGCCGGTCGGCCTGAAACGGTTTTTCGATAAAATCGTAAGCACCATGCTGGAGAGCGGCCACCGCCGTCTCGATCGTGCCGTGGCCCGAAATCATCACCACCGGAACGGAGGGTTCCTCCCCCTTCATGGTCTGCAGGATTTCAAGCCCGTCCATGCTGGAGCCCTGCAACCACACGTCCAGAATAACCAATGCCGGTCTGCGGACCCGAAAGGCCGCCAATGCGGCATCGGAACTGGCGGCAACCCGCGTTTCATACCCTTCGTCGCTCAGGATACCCTCTATCAGCATTCTGATATCGGGTTCGTCGTCAACAATCAGGATTTCATGCGCCATGGTCGTCCTTCACCGGCAAAATCAGAGTAGCCACAGTTCCCTTTCCCTCCGCCCTGTCTTCCAGACGCACCGTTCCACCATGATCTTCCATGATTTTTTTCACAATAGCCAATCCCAATCCCGTACCTTTGGCCTTGTGGGTAACGTAGGGTTCCGTCAGGCGGCTCCTGTCATCACGCGGCAGACCTACTCCGTTATCGGCCACCGCAAGGGCGAAATGTCCCCCATCCTGTGTAATCGTAACCCATACCTCCCCCTTCAGGGCGGCGTGCTCATCCCCAGCATCCCCGCCCCGTTCGGTCATGGCAATAGCATCGGCCGCATTCTGTAGAAGATTGATAAGGGCCTGGCTGATAAGCCGCCTGTCGCACAGGGCGATCGCCGCGTCCTGTTCGGGCAGGTAATGAAAAAGAATTTCGGGGTGGGCGTTGCGTTGCAGGATCAGCGCTTCACGCGCGATACGGGTCAGGTCCTCGTTTTTCATGACAGGCTGGGGCATACGCGCGAAGGCGGAAAATTCATCCACCATGCGCCCGATATCCCCCACCTGGCGCACGATCGTATCCGCGCATTGCGCGAACGTTTCGGGGTCGGATGTAATTTCCTTGAGAAAACGACGCTTGAGCCGCTCCGCCGCAAGCTGGATGGGGGTCAGCGGATTCTTGATCTCATGCGCGATACGGCGCGCCACATCTGCCCAGGCGGCCTTGCGCTGTGCCTGCTGGAGGGCGGTAATGTCGTCAAAGGTAATGACAAAACCCTCGATCTCGCTCCCGCGCAGGTCCGCCCCGATCCGCACCAGCAGCGTACGCTGGCTGGCTACGGGCCCGGTCTGGATCTCACGCGTCAGCACGCGGTCGGGGGCGGTGCGCGCCTCTGTCAGCAGGGGTGCGAACTCGGGCACACGCTGGGCCAGCGGTTCGCCTATGGCGTCCATCAGATCGGTCTGGAGCAGCACGCAGGCCGCCCTGTTTGGCAGTTCGATCCGCTGTTCCACATCCAGCCCCACCACCCCGGCCGACACGCCGGACAGCACGGCCTCGGTAAAGCGCCGCCGTTCGTTGATCTGGCTGTAGGCGGACATCAGTTCCGCGCGCTGGCTGGCCAGTTCCTCGGTCATGCGGTTGAACGCACGCGACAGGGACGCCACCTCGTCGTCACGGTTGACCTCGGGCACATGCACGCCCAGATCGCCCTCGCTCACCCGGCGGGCCGCGACACTCAGCAGGCCGAGCGGGCGGGCGATCTGGTTGGCCAGAGCCAGCCCGATCAGCACTGCCGCGGCCAGCACCAGCAGCGCCACCAGCACAAAGATCATGATAAAGGTAAGCTGGATCTTGGCCTTGTTGCTGTTCAGGCGCTTGTAATCGGCCACCACGTTTTCCGTGCGGTGCATGTGTTCGAGTATTTCGGGGTCCACCAGCCGCGTAATGACAAGCATGAGTGCGGGTGTCTGCGACAGTTCGACCACCGCGCGCACCGTGCGTTCATCGGGGGAATCCAGAATGGCCACATCGCTTGAACGGGCCATGACCGTGGCATTGGGTGGCGGCAGATCCTGCGGGGAGTTCGCCCGGCTCATCAACCCGCCGACAGCCACCACCTTGTTGGTGATCGGGTCATAGACCACGGCTTCGGTCAGGCCGCGCATGGTGGTCTGGCTGTCCAGCATCTGGGCCAGCGCGTCATGATCCTGGAACAGGTCCGTGCCGGTGGCCGCCAGTTCGTTCTGGGCCCCCATGATATAGTTGGCCATGGAAAACGCGTCGGTGCGGATATTGGCGTTATGTTCGGCCAGATACCCGCGTGACGCCTGCAGGGCCTCGTTGAGCGCCGTATTCACCTTGTCGGAAAACCAGATCTGGATTCCGTAATGGAAAAACAGCGTGGCAAAAACCCCCACCACCAGCGTAGGGGCGACCGCCACAATGCCGAACAGGGTCATCAGGCGCACATGCAGCCGCGCCCCGGCCAGCCCCTTGCGGCGTTCGGCCAGAAGCGGCCAGACCCGAATACCCAGAGCCAGCAGCAGCAGGGCCAGCACCACCCCGTTCAGAACGAGAATGAGCGGCTCCATCAGCGCGTAATGTCCGAACGACATGCCCGCCGAAAGCACGACAAAAGTTGCAAAACCCAGGCAAAGGGCCAGTGCCGCCAGAATAAGACTGACACTGCGCCGCTCCAGCGAACGCAGCAGCCAGCGCAGCCGGTTGCGCGACAGGAAGGGGCGAATGACGGGGGTGCCCTGCGTCATGGGCGCACTCAGACCGCGCCGCGCACGACCGGGATTTCAAGTTCCCGTATCTTCTTGCGCAGCGTGTTGCGGTTCAGCCCCAGCATGGCGGCTGCCTTGATCTGATTGCCTTTGGTTTCCATCAGGGTCATTTGTATCAACGGACGTTCGACTTCCGCAACAATACGGGCATGCAGATCGACCATGGGCATGCCTTCACGGCCTGCGGCAAGGTAACGCGCGATATGGCGCGACAGCGCATCCGCCAGCGGTTCGCCGGATTCGGCTGTTTCGACCCTGGGTTCCACCGCCCAGGGTTCGGCCAGTTCGGCATCGATCAGTTCCGGGGTGATCGTGTCCTGGGAATGCAGGGCGACAATGCGCCGGATCAGGTTTTCCAGTTCGCGCACATTGCCCGGCCAGCGCCATGCCTGCAGGCGGGCCATGGCCTCGTCATCGAACTGGCGCTGGCTGCCGCCCTCGTCCCGGCACTGGTTGAGAAAATGCCGGGCCAGAAGGGGAATATCCTCACGCCGTTCACGCAATGGCGGCAGGCGCAGGGGCACCACGTTCAGCCGGTAATACAGGTCCTCGCGGAAGGTACCCTGCTGGATGGACTGGCGCAGGTCACGGTGGGTGGCGGCGATAATCCTTACATCCGCCCGCAGGGGCTGCGCCCCGCCCACCGTCGTAAATTCCCCTTCCTGCAGAACGCGCAGCAGGCGGGTCTGGGCTTCCTGCGGCATGTCGCCTATCTCGTCCAGGAAGAGTGTTCCGCCGCTGGCCTGTTCGAAACGCCCGGGCATGCGCCCCTGCGTGCCGCCGCGTTCATAGCCGAACAGTTCGCTCTCGATCTGTTCACGCGGGATGGCGGCCATGTTCACCGCCACGAACGGCCCGCTGCGCCTGCGCCCGTATTCATGCAGCGCACGCGCAACCAGCTCCTTGCCGGTGCCGCTTTCCCCCGTGATCATGACTGTCAGTTCCGAAGTGGTCAGCCGGGCGATGGACCGGTAGATGCCCTGCATGACCATGGACTGGCCGATCAGTGGCAGGCGTTCCTCCATCTGGGCCGGGGGAGCGGCACCCGGCCTGTCTGTATCCTGCCGGGTTGCGCTGAGTGCGCGGGCCACCACGGCCTGGAGTTCCTTGAGGTCGAACGGCTTGGCCAGATACTCGAACGCGCCGCGCTGCGTGGCCTTGACCGCCGTGGTCAGGGTGGATTGCGCGCTCATGACAATAATCCGCAGTTCCGGCCGCATCTGGTGAATGCGCGGGATCAGGTCCAGCCCGCTGCCATCGGGCATGACCACATCGGTTATGACCAGATCGCCCTCGCCCTCCTCCACCCATTGCCACAGGGTGGAGGCATAGGGCGTGCTCAGCACCTGATAGCCCGCCCGCCCCAGGGCCTGGCCCAGCACGGTCCGGATGGAACGATCATCATCAGCGACAAGAATGGTGGGCGGGGTCATGGCTGCAAAACCAACTGGGAACGGGCGACGGAAAAAACACGGGGCAACGGGCAGGCTGGCGGTCTCTCAGGGAACACACGCGCCTGGCTGAGAGTTCAGGGGGGTGGCATGGCATGCGCAACCCCTCCCGTGTCATCCGCTATGGGCAGGAACAGGCTTATTTCCGTGCGGCCAGGCCTGCTTTCGACATCGATCGTGCCGCCATGATCGTCCATGATCTTGCCGACCAGCGCGAGGCCCAGCCCCCGGCCATTGGCCTTGGTGGAAATAAACGGCTCGAACAGATGCGGGCGCACGCTGGGCGAAATACCGGGGCCGGTGTCACGCACCGTCACCACCAGCGGCAGGTGCCGCCATTGCGTTGTGCCCGGTGCCGCCACCCGTATGCCCGGGCGGTAGCTCGTCACCAGCGTGATCTGCCCTTCGCGCCCGGATTCCCTTACGGCTTCGGCAGCATTCTTGATCAGGTTGATCAGCACCTGCACAAGCCGGTCCCGATCGCCCCAGACATGAGGCAGAGACGGGTCGTAGCGTTCGACAATCTGGATCCCGCGTGCAAAGCCGTTCAGGGCCAGCAGGCGCACATGTTCGAGAATACGGTGAATGTTCAGCGCGCGGTACTGCATCTGCGCTTCGCCGAACATGCCCATGCGCTCGACCAGCGCATCGATCCGGTCCACCTCCTCGCAGATCAGGATAGCCAGTTCCTTGTCGCTCTGGGTAACCGCCTGTTCCAGAAGCTGCGCCGCCCCCTTGATACCCGAAAGCGGATTGCGGATTTCATGCGCCAGCATGGCCGCCATGCCCGAAACACTGCGCGCGGCGGAACGATAGGCCAGTTGCTGGTCCAGCGCGCGCGCGGCAAGGGAAGCATGGAAGGTCAGTACCGTAATGCCGGGATAATCCGGCACATCGGCGGCCTCGATCGTGACATTGGCATGATGGAAACGCGGTGAATCGAACACCACGTCATGTTCCGTCACACGCCCGCCGCGCTGGCGCACGTGCTCCATAAGCAGAAAAAGAGGGTGATCGGGCGGGGCAAGGCCGTGTAGCCCCCCCTGCATGATCTGGTGGCGCGACATGGCGAAAAATTCTTCGGCCGCGACGTTGACCGCCAGCACCTCGTTCTGCGGACCGACTTCCAGGAACGGGACGGGCAGACTGTCGAGCAGGTTGTCGGCGCCGGGCCGACCTTGCCTGTTCCCGCGTTCCTTCACGCCGCGCAGGCCTGCGCCTGCTGCTCCCCGTCATGGCGGGACGTACGGGCGTCACGCACGGCTCCCGCTTCGATCTGCCGGTCGTAGAACGCACCGATCGTAGCCACGGCTTCCTCCGCCGTGTCGATCCGGTTGAAGGCCGCGCGGAACTGTGCGGAACCCGGCAACCCGGCCGAGTACCACGACACATGCTTGCGGGCGAGCCGCAGGCCCGGCCGGTCCCCGAAATGGGCCAGCATCATGGCATAGTGTTCCAGCACAATGGCTTTTTCCGCCACAAGCGTGGGGTCGGCCACCTGCACGCCATGGCACAGTGCCTGGGCAACCTGCGCCAGAAACCATGGCCGACCGTAGCAGCCACGCCCGATCATGACCCCATCCGCCCCGGACTGGGCCAGGGCCTTGCGGGCGTCATCCACGCTCAGAATATCGCCATTGACGATAACGGGCAGGCTGACCGCATCCTTGACGCGGCGCACGAAAGCCCAGTCGGCAGTCCCATTATAGAACTGCTGGCGGGTGCGCCCATGCACCGTAATCATGCGAATACCCACATCCTGGGCGATCCGGGCCAGCACAGGCGCGTTCAGGTGCAGGTGGTCCCAGCCCATGCGCATTTTCAGGGTTACGGGAACCGGCACAGCCTTGACCACCTGCTCCAGAAGGCGGGCAGCGGCGGCCTCATCACGCATCAGGGCGGAGCCAGCCTGCTGGCCCACCGCCACTTTTTTGACCGGGCAGCCGAAATTGATGTCGATCAGGTCTGCCCCGCGCCCCACGGCAATACGGGCGGCCTCTGCCATGGCCTCGGGGTCGCACCCGGCAAGCTGCACCGCGTTGGGGCCTGCGGCGTCGGCACTTTCGGCCATGCGCAGGGTAGTGTCGTTCTCACGCACCAGAGCCCAGGACGCAATCATTTCGGACACGACAAGCCCCGCCCCCAGCCTGCGCGCAAGCTTGCGGAACGGCAGGTCCGTCACCCCCGACATGGGTGCGAGAATAACGGGCGTTTCAAGACGAACGCCGCCCAGATCAATCGGACGCAGCAGGGGTTGCGTTTGCACGGTCTTTTCCAGTTGCCTACAGATTAGGCAGAGATACCGGGCGAACGCGCCCCGTGCAATATTTTAATATCGGGAAACCCGCCACAGCCGCAATCGCAAGGACAAGAGCCCGAAACGGCCAAAATCGGAGCAGGATATAGGGGCTATACGACCATTTTCGGCCCGCGCCCGCCAGTCCGGCTGGCAGCTTGGCGGCAGGTTTGGCGGCAAGCCTGACGACAGCCTGCCCAGGCTCCGGCCCCGCATGCGGGGCCTGGCCCGTTCAGGGAACCAGTACGCTCACGGTGGCAGTGCAGGCAATCCCTTCCTCACGGCCGGTAAAGCCCAGACGTTCGGAGGTTGTCGCCTTGACCGAAATCCGCTCGATCCCGACTTCCAGCAGGTCCGCCAGACGTTGGCGCATGGCCTGCGCGTGCGGGCCGATTTTGGGGCGTTCGCAGATCAGGGTCAGATCGGCATTGACCAGCATGCCGCCGCGTTCGCGAATACGCTGGCCCGCATGAACCAGAAAACGCGCGCTGTCCGCATCTTTCCATTCGTTCTGGCTGGGGGGAAAATGCCGCCCGATATCGCCTTCGGCCAGCGCGCCGTAAATGGCGTCGCACAGCGCATGAATGCCCACGTCGGCATCGGAATGCCCGGCAAGCCCGAGCGTATGGGGCACGTTAATGCCGCACAGGATCAGCGGGCGCCCTTCCTCGAAAGCATGAACATCGTACCCCAGCCCGACACGCGGCAGAAGCGTGGGGCCGATCAGCCGTTCCAGACGCACCAGATCACCCTCATAAGTCAGTTTGATATTGTCTTCGTCACCGGCCACCAGTGCGACGCTCAGGCCCGCATCTTCCAGCAGCCTGGCGTCGTCCGTGGCACTGACCGAGGCCGCTGCGCGGTGCAGGTCCATGAACAGGCCGAAGCGGAAACCCTGTGGCGTCTGGGCGCGGTACAGATGATCGCGCGGGACCGTGCCCTCGATCACCCCGTGTGCGCCCTTTTTGAGCGTATCGGCCACCGGCACGGCGGGAATGGCGCCGGGATGTTCGCCCAGCGCAGCCAGCACGTTGCGCACCAGCTCCGCCGTTACGTACGGGCGGGCCCCGTCATGGACCAGCACCAGATCGGGCTTTTCGCCTTCGGGCAGCAGGTCCAGCGCTTCCAGCCCTGCACGCACGCTGGCCTGGCGGGTTTCCCCCCCGGCCACGGGCGGCAGAAGGTCAAGCCCGGTCAGCGCCTGCTCCAGCGACGCGGGATCGCCCACGGGCTGGATGCATGTGACATGCGGCAACAGGGCCTGCGCTGCGTGACGGATGACAGGCTGGCCCGCCAGCAGCACATACTGCTTTGGCGTGGCGCACCCTGTGGTGGCGGCATAACGACTGCCCGTTCCGGCAGCCAGAAGAATGGCGGCAACTCGCATGCACGAAGCAATGCGGCGACGCCACCATGGCGTCAAGAGCCAAAGTGCGCGACCCTGCCCCAAACACCCCTTGCGTCAACCGCCGCCACCGGCCCGCCCCGCACGCGGACCGTCCAGCCCGGATTCAGCCCGGATCGACAAAAAACGCAGGCAGGTCGAGCGTGCCGGCAGCAAGCTGCGTGTCGATCAGATCGCACGCGGCCAGAGCTTCCTTGATGGTGACATCCATGTCCAGATAGCGGTATGTGCCCAGCCGCCCGAGGAACGAGACGGATTTTTCATCCCGCGCCAGGGTAATATAGCTGTCGAGCATGCGTTTTTCATGCACCAGGCGAATGGGATAGTAAGGCACGTCCCCTTCCCCCGCCAGACGGCTGTATTCGCGGAAACAGACCGTTTTGGAGAACTGTTCCTGCTCCCACGGGGCAAAATGCTTGTGTTCGGAAATACGGGTATAGGGCACCTGCTCGTCACAGTAATTGATGACCGCCGTGCCCTGATGGTCCCCGTCGTCCACAAAGCGTTCGAAATCCAGCGTGCGATAGCCAAGACGACCCAGCCTGAAGCCGAAATAACGGTCGATGGGGCCGGTGTAGAACACGTGCTCGAACGTGTCGCCCAGGCTTTCGAAGGAGCAGCCCAGCCGCACCTCGATCCCGTCAACGGCCAGAATGTTCTCGATAATGGCCGTATAGCCGTTCTCGGGCATGCCCTGGTACGGATGGTTGAAGTAATTGTCGTCGTAATTGAAGCGCAGCGGCAGGCGCTTGAGAATGGAGGCCGGCAGTTCCGTGGGCTCCAGCCCCCACTGCTTGCGCGTGTACCCGTAAAAAAAGGCCCTGTACAGATCCGACCCGATCATGCTGAGCGCCTGTTCCTCGAACGACTGGGGCTCCGTAATGGAACGGTCGGCCCTGGCCTGAATGAACGCCAGAGCGTCCTTTGGCCCCAGAGTTGTGCCGAAAAACTGGTTGATGGTCAAAAGGTTGACCGGCAGCGTATAGACCTTGCCGCCCGATATGGCCTTGACCCGGTTGATATAGGGCCGAAAGGTTCCAAAACGCTGGACATACGCCCAGGTGCGTTCGTCGGCAGTATGGAAGATGTGCGGCCCGTACCGGTGCACCATGACACCCGTTTCCGCATCGCGTTCGGTATGGCAGTTGCCGCCCAGATGGGGCCGCTCGTCCACGACCACGACCTTATGCCCGCGCTCCGCCAGATGTCTGGCAATAACCGCTCCGCTGAACCCTGCCCCGACAACACAAAACACCATACGAGTCTCACCTTGCTTGTTCGTAGGGTTTCTTTGCCCGTATCGGAGGTGTTTGCGCAATCCCGCGCCGTGCCCGCCAGACCGGCTTGCGGGATATAAACCGCACACGCCCCGTGGGAGGCGGCAGGATAGCAAGATGGCTGAAAAAGGGGAATTGGCGCGCCCTGCTGGATTCGAACCAGCGACCCACAGCTTAGAAGGCTGTTGCTCTATCCAACTGAGCTAAGGGCGCAGCCGCGTTTCTCGAATAATCGGGAAATGGCGGAAAATCAATGCGTCCAGTTCTGGATACGGTCAGAACGGAAATTGTCCGCGTAAACTTTTGGCCGACGGATACGCGGAGCCGGGTTTTCGACCTCGCAGGCAATGTTTTCACGCGCGGCATAGGCCAGAGCGGCCTCGCACGTCTCAAACGTGAGCCTGACCTGCGCGAACGGATCGGCGCTGCCGGTCCAGCCCATGAGCGCGTCCTGCCGACGCGGGGCGGATTGCCCGTAATCGAGTATCCATTCCCGCGTTCCCGCGAGACCGGACTGACCTGCTGGTTTGGATTGTCTATAGATACGCGCGGCCATGGTGTGCCTCCCGCTTTGTCTATGGTCGGGGCGCCCGGACTCGAACCGGGGGCCTCGTGTACCCAAAACACGCGCGCTACCAGGCTGCGCCACGCCCCGAATGAGCGGGAACCTAGGCCCCTATTGCATCCGTGGCAAGGGCCGTGCGGTAAAAATTCAGCCAGCGGAAGGTTTTTGTCCCGCAACAAGCGGGGGCACGAAAAGCGGCGCGGTATCCCACGGGAACAGCACCCATGTCTCCTGCGGCACTTCGGTCACGAACAGGTCCGCCAGCGACCGCCCGGCGGGCTTTGCGTACAGGCAGGCAAAGCACGCCCTGGGCAGGCGTTCGCGCACCATGCGCGCCGTGACACCGGAATCCACCAGATCGTCAATAACCAGAAACCCCTCCCCGTCCCCCGCGGTATCGGGCTGCTTGATGATACTGGGCTCGCCCTTGTGTTCCTCGTCATAGGTCACGACGGATATGGTCTCGACCAGGCGGACCCCCAGTTCACGCGCGACAATGGCGGCCGGGATCATACCCCCGCGCGTGACCGCCACAATACCGCGCAGCGGCATGCGCGGCACCAGCATGGCGGCAAGGCTGCGGGCGTCGCGGTGTAACTGGTCCCATGTAACGGTGGCGTAGGTGACGGCCATCTTGTCATGCCCCTTGGTTCGTAAACGCCCGTATGACAGGCAGCCTTACGGCCGCCCCATGGACTGGTAGGCAAAGCCTGCCGCCCGCATGGCGGCGGGATCAAAAATATTGCGCAGATCGACAATCACTTTCGTGCGCATCTGACGGGCCAGAGCTTCGGGCGACAGGGCGCGGAAAATGTCCCACTCCGTCAGCACGACCAGCACATCCGCCCCATCCGCTGCGTCCATCGCATCCGCACAGTATAGTACGTCGGACGGCAGGAGCGGCTTTGCCGCCTCCATACCCACCGGGTCATAGGCCTTGAGAACGGCCCCGGCCTCCGCCAGACGATGCAGGATGGGAATGGAGGCCGATTCCCGCATGTCGTCCGTCTCGGGCTTGAAGGTCAGCCCCAGCACGGCAATGGTGCGCCCGTTAACCGACCCTCCGCAGGCCGAAATAATGCGTCCGGCCATGGCGGCCTTGCGGGCCTCGTTCACCTGCACGGTGGTCTCCACCAGGCGGCACCCGCTCTGGTTTTCCTGCGCGATGCGCGAAAGAGCCAGCGTATCCTTGGGAAAACACGATCCCCCATACCCCGGCCCGGGGCTGAGAAAGCGTTTGCCAATGCGTGCGTCCAGCCCCATGCCACGGGCCAGATCTTCCACATCCGCCCCCAGCTTTTCGCACAGATCGGCCATTTCGTTGATGAAGGAAATCTTCATCGCCAGAAAGGAGTTGGCGGCGTATTTGGCCAGTTCCGCCGTTTCCAGCCCGGTGAACACCAGCGGAGCCGCCGCCTGCACCAGCGGCCGGTAAACCTGACGCATGACATTTTCCGCCCGGCTGGCGCGCTCGGGCTGTGCCTGGTCCAGACCGATAATCACGCGGTCGGGCCGCATGAAATCGTCAATGGCGCTGCCCTCGCGCAGAAACTCCGGGTTGGACGCCACGTCGAAATCCAGGTCCGGGCGCACTTTGCGAATAATCTGCGCAATACGACGGCTACTGCCCACCGGCACGGTCGATTTGGTAACAACCACGGCATAGTCGGTCAGCGCTTCAGCAATCTGGCGGGCCGCGGCATGCACGTATTGCAGGTCGGCCGCTCCGTCGCCATTGCGCGGCGGCGTGCCCACGGCAATGAAAACCGCCTGAGCGCCGGTAACGGCGGTTGCAATATCGTCCCCGAACACAAGCCGCCCGGCCTGCGCGTTGGAGACCACAAGCGCATCCAGCCCCGGCTCGTAAATGGGTATACGCCCCTCACGCAAGGCGGCCAGCCGCTGCGGGTTGGTTTCCACCACCGAGACATGCATGCCGAATTCGGCAAAACAGGCAGCGGAAACAAGACCGACATACCCACCACCAATCATGGCTATGCGCACGAGAATTTCTCCCATTCCGATATCCGCATCACGTCGCTCCAACCAGGAAGCCCGACCCCGGCAGACATGCCCGCAATGCCCGCCGGGCGCAATGCGCCAGACCCATTTCCCGCCAGAAAATGGCACGCACCAGCCCTCTAGGCATGCCCATGGCAGCCGCCATGCACGAACGCCCACATGCCGCCCCGTCAAAACGGCATTGACAAAGCATTCCCGGCCCCATCCCGAACAGAGGCCAGGCTTCGCAAATTTATATTCCCCGACTTCAACCCTGCCCCATGCGGGGCGTTATAACTGAAGGAGGACCAAGCCATGACCAAACCGAAAAAAGACCCCCCGCCATCCAAGGAAGAACGCGATCTGGACGAAGCTCTGGAAGAGAGCTTTCCGGCCAGCGACCCTCCATCCCATGAAGATCCGGATAAAAACCTGGACAAAAAACCCGAACGCTGAGCCATCGGGGAACAGGCCATTCAACAGCGGAATGCGCGCGCATGCGCAAGATGTTACGTCCTGCGATCAGCGAGTCCCAAGCGTAATCTCTTGCATCCCCCACTGAAAACGGGGCGTTGTTTGGGATAGGGTTGCGCTAACCCCATTACTTCGCACATCAGCAAACACGGCATGACAGCGCAGCACCTGCGCGGAAGCCTGCAACGGCCCATGAGACATGCTCTATGCCAAAGGCTGAGCAGTTGGTTTCTTCAATAGCAGCGCCCTTATGATGAACGCCGCCATTTAATGCATCAGCATAAAAATATCCGTCGCTCCATATCGTGCCTAAAATGCGCGCATAAGGTTGCGGTTAAGCCTCAGAAAGTACATTGAAACGATTTGTCGCCGTCCGAACTTTGTTAATATTAAGCCAATTATTGAGAGAGTGAATTTAACAATGGATAAACCAAAAATTTTTGTTAGCGCAGGCTCCCCCTCGACCGATACGCAGGAAAAATTCATTGACGCCATTGAGCAAAAACTGCGCGATGCTGGATTTGAACCCCAAACGGTAGGCAGAACACGCATTGCGGCAGAAGCCCCATTGAAAGAAATCATCAGAACAATAGATGAGTCAGTTGGCGCCATTATCATCGCCGCTGAGAGGGTTTTTATCGAAAACGGTATTGAAAGGCGCGGCAGCCCTAATGAACGGCAGTTGGAGAAGGTAAAACTCACGACCCCGTGGAACCAGGTAGAAGCAGGGATGGCCTATTGCAAGGGACTGCCCGTGTTCGTGGTCATGGAAGAAGGTGTGCGGCAAGAAGGTCTTCTTGAGCCATATGACTGGATTGTATTGCCCGTTCCATTCCCGTTTTCGAGAGACGCACTGTCATCCCTGTCTTTCAATGCGCGCTTCGACGCCTGGAGGAGCAAAATCACAGAAAAACAAGCACTGAAAGAGCAGCAGGAAGCCGATAAAACCTCATCTCTTCCTAATGTCGGGGAAATGACAATCGGGCAAATAGTCTCGTCCCTGAAACCATCCCAACTTTGGGCCGCATTGGGCAGTACCATTGTGGCTTTGGGCGGAGCTTTCGCATTGGGCGCCAAGCTCATTGTCGGTAAATAGCCGAGCCCAAATATCAGACGATCAGGAATTTGCCAATAATATGCGGAGCAAGTCCTTGAGGGCGCCGGGAATATATTACGATCCTGCCTGAAACCGCGAAGAAAGAGCTCTGCAAGGAAACGGACGCCCAGAGGGGCCGTAGTGTATTCGTTACCACATTGGCTTTATTTGATATTTTTGGAACGCTTGGCGGATGGGGTGGACTTTACAAAAAGTCAGCAATTATTTGTTTTTCAAGTATTTTTTTGAAAAACAAATTCATTCATTGCCCACTTTTTTACCCGCGAATTTAACCGCCAAAAATGATAATCGTTTGCCCAACTTAATCGGCATTAATTGGCTATTACAACCTCAGTTCTACGCCCACGCCCCATGGTTTTTCGGCTGATGCTATAAGTAACGTCAACAGTCTCAATACAAAAACCTTTAAAAATATCCCGAACCTCTGGTTTGTCGTTTAGGGACATAACAAAACGCCCTTTAATGCCCGACAACTGCTCTGCGATTCGCTCAAAATCATCCCTGGAAAATGGGGCGTCATAATCAGTTTCATTTCCGTAATAGGGAGGGTCTAGATAGAAAAGTGTATCTGGACGATCGTAACGACTAATTACCTTATTATAAGGCAGACCCTCAATGACCACCCGACTTAATCGTTGGTGTACATCATCCAAGACTTGAGCTAATCGTTGTATATCAAAGCGGGCCGGAGAAATAGATACGCCAAAGGCGCCATTTACCTTGCCGCCAAAGGCTAAGCGCTGCAGATATAAGAAACGTGCTGCACGTTCAAGATCAGTCAGCGTGCTTGGCTGCGCCTGTCGCAGCCTGTCAAACTCCAGACGACTCGTCAGTTGCCAGCGAAACATATCCATCAAGGCAACATAATGCCTTTGAAGTATACGAAACAGATTCGCCACCTCACCATTCAAATCGTTTATGACCTCGCAGGGTGATATAAAGTCCCGGCGAAAAAAAATGCCTCCCATACCAACAAAGGGCTCGACATATGCGCGGTGCGGAATGTCTCTCAGTCGTGTAACGAGTCCCTTCGAGAGAAGTTTTTTCCCTCCCAAGTATGGAGCTACAGGATTTACAGGAACACATGGTTGATGGATGGACATAGCCATTGAAAACACCACAGAACGGACCCGCCTCTGCAGAGGTGGCGGGGCAGATTTATCTGTGCGTGCGTAAACACGCGGCTTTGCTGCTCGAACAGCATTGCTCCCGCCTTTTAAAAAGCGGTTCACTGGAGAACAGCAGTAGCGATCTTGGATCGCCGCCAGCGTTCGTGGTCTGACCATTTTCCCGACGTCAGGAAAATGATTTTGTTACTCTCTTTCTAGCATCTGGTTGGCTCGCTGCTCACAAGCCAGCACCAGAGGCCGGCAAGCTGAATACGGTCCCAGCAGTGTCCCGCTTGGCCCGGTGTATTCCACCTGCGCCACGTGCCCCTGTCGCAGCCGGGCGACAAAGTGACACGTCCCATGACCGCCGAGATCCAGTTCTAGAGATAGCGGCCCCTTGAGCGTGAACGGGCCCTGCACCGGCTGATCCTGCCGCCATTGCAGCACCTCGCCGTCTGGCAGCGCTTCGCGGTTATCGGGCACGCCGGCGCAGGCGATGAGGTCTGAGCGCTCCATGCCCAGCAGATCGTGCCGGGCGGCAGCCGGGATGCCGGAGCATGCTGACAGGGCCAGGGCCGCGAACAACGCCAGCCGTTTCAAAACGGGTCTTCCCGATTCTTGCCGCTGACCATGGCCCAAGCCAGCGCGCAGGCGAGCGCGAGAACGCCAAAAGCCCCCGTGATCATGCCTGCCTCAAAGTCACCCGTCATGACGCCAGAAACTCCGCATTCTGCTGTTTGAGGGAAGCGAGGTCGGGCCCTGTCGGATATAGGCCGTTTGCCAGCACAAGTTGTGGCCAGACAATGCCGTGCGCTTCCATGATCCGGCTGCGCAGCCAGCCCCAGGTGCAGCGCGTGGCGGCACTCCCCCATGTCAGCAGGCCCACGGTGTCCGTATCGGTCAGCCCGGTGTAGCTCCAGCCCAGCAGGCAATGCCCCCCGGCACTTCCCGGGGTAGTATCGCCATAGGCGCTGTTGTCCGCCTCCAGCACGCATGCGCCGTTGGTCGCCTCGACCTGGTTCATGTCAGACGTGGAGAGTAGTACGCCCAGATAGACGGCCCCAAGGCCAGCCATGACCAGCGCCAGCGCGTTCCGGTCCTGCGGATCTGTCGTGCCCCAGATCGGGAAGTAGTCGCCCCCTTCCAGGTGGATACCCAGGCGGGACGCGTAGGCCAGCACATCGACTTCTACACCGCCCTGATCCGTTTGCGGCTGGCCGGGGACGTAACCTGTGCTCTCGGCATAGAAACGAATCGCCCCGCCCGTGGTGACTCGCAACTGATAGCCGCCCAGGGCCGCCACGGCCCGCATATGGTTGAGCAGACCGGCCGCCGTGCAGTCGCCCAGTGTGTCGTTGCCGAGCATGAGCGGGGCCGGGTCAATGTGAGAGCGGTCCAACACGGCCGGAGCCTTGCGCGCCATCATGCGCAGGCCGGCAAGACGCGGCTGGCCCGGAAGAACCTTCGCGGGCAGGCAGCCGAGGGCGCGACCGGTCACAGGTACCATGCCCGGGCGAACATGGAGCAGGTCCATAGTCCGAACAGGATGGCCCCGGCCGTGGCGATCATGGCCAGGGTCCGCATCAGCGCACGCCCAGAACGGCCAGCGCCTTTGCCTCGGTCATGCCGGTACGGGGCACGGGAGCGCCGACCAGAAGCATATCGCGGGTGAACGCACGCCCGACTGGTGCGCGGGCGTCGGACACGCCGAGCAGCGCCTTGAATACACTGATGATGGTGGCCAGCGCGTTGTCGGCCGTCCTGGCATCCGCGATGACGGACGCGGACAGGATCGAGCCCGAACCGGCAATCGCGCTCTCGATCGCTGCAGCCAGCGTGTCCAGATCGGTCAGGATGCTGTCCACCCGGGTTTTCCACGTCGCATCGTTGTAGGTGATGGTCAGCGTGGACCCGGCGGCGGTCGAGAACGCGCCCAGAGCGACAGAGAGCGCCTTGGCCGCCGCCGTGATGGCCAGCGCATACGGAGCCAGCGCGGGGAACGACGATAGGTAGCTGGTCACGGTGGCGGCGGCGTTCAGCCCGGCCTGTCCGTAATTCTTCACCTTGGCCACGTTCAGCGTGATCGTGGTCACACCATTGGTGGTGGCGACCGTGCAGGCCGTCAGCGCGGCGGCGGACAGGCCGAGCGCTGAGGAGCGCAGGAAATTGCGACGGGAGATGGATTTCATTTCGCGATGTCCTTGGAGATGGTGGCAACGGTGGCCGAGGCCTGGGTGTCGGCCGATGGCTCGCCGGTCGGGCCGGAAGCGCCCTTGACCAGGTGCGTGGCGACGTAGGGAATTGCGTAGCGAATCCCCAGACCACCGATCCGCACGAGCTGATACAGGCCGATCAGCAGCCGGTTATGGACCGGAGCGGGAACCGACGCGGTAATCCCCGCGCATGTGATCATGGCCACACAGATGATCAGGCTGACATTCTGCGGCAATACCGAAAACAGGCTGGGAATGAGCGCGAGATTCGCCGCGACCTTGGCGGTGTTGAGCGCAGCGTTTGGAGGGGAATTGGGGAGGCTTTCAGCCATAGGCTTTTCCTTCGTGAGCAAACGCCAGGCGAACTGGCGCAAAAGGGTGAGACGCCAGCCCTGCTGTCTCACGCATCAATGGCCTGCTGGAATACAGCGACGTTGCGCCCGGCATCGGCTGAGCCAAGGGGCGTGTTATAGTGCTGCTTGTGATAGGCGCTGAGACCAGAGGCATCGCTGGCGGACGGCAACAGCTGCGCCGCCCGGTAGTATTTCACCCGCGCCATGGCGCAGGCGTAGGCCAGGTTGCCGACCATAACCGTGGCGGCAGGCATGTCCTGCCCGGCCATTTGGCGCAGCCATGCGGCCAGTATCGGCTGGCTGGGCAGAAAAGTTCTCCAGCAGTCGTCATGCGTGGCAGGTTCCATCTGGAACACGCCCAGTGCAGGCCCGCGTATTTGCGCAAGCCAGACAAGGCCGCTTTCAGCCAGTGCGGTGCCCGTCAGCAGGTTGACCGCTGCGTCCGTGGACAGGCCGATCTGGGCCAGAGCAGGCCGCACCACCAGCGTCTTGAACTGGGAAATATTCAGGCCGGGCATGATCATGGCCCGTGCCAGTGGGTTATGAATGCCACGACACGCACCAGACCGTCGATGCCGATCAGACCGACCGCAGCATAGACCAGACGTATGCCATTCTTGGCGAAATCGATAATCCTGAGCAGGCCGTTTACCGAGTTTTCAAGCCGCTCGACGCTTCGCTCCAAGGAATCGACCCGCCCTTCAAGCCGCCCGATCTCCCGGTCCAGGCTGGACGGCGCACGTGCGGCATCATCAGTTGCGGCAGCGTGGCCAAACTGTTCTGTCATCAAATTATCCAGGCATAAAAAAACCGCCTTAACGGCGGTCGGGAGTGTTTATCCGGCCCTTACGACGCCGGAGCCGTGGGCAGCGTGGTGCTGGTCGTGTCCGTGCCGCCGGCAATGGCCATCAACGCCTTGAGATACGTCACCCAGGCATCGGGCGTGGCCTCGTTCAGCATGGTGTAGGTGTTGCTGAC
>NZ_JBDOBQ010000005.1:0-152956 GCF_047723915.1 Acetobacter sp.
CTTCGGGGTTGTGGCGGTTGGCGCACGGGGGGTGCGCAGGGGTGGGCGGTGTGTTGCTGTTGGGGTTTACAGCCAGCTTGCGGCGCGCTGCAAGAAGATGGTACCAGCAGGCGGGATGGAACCTGCCTCTCCCCCGCCTGCCCGGCCGGTGCTTTCGCTGGCCCGCCCGCTCATCATGCTGCTTGTGCTTGTGGCGGGGGCTGTGTGGTTGCGGCACATGCCATTCCTGCACCATATGCTGGACAGTACGGATATGGCCCGGCGCGGCGTGTCTGGCCATGTGGTTTTTCTGGCAGGAGCCATGCTGTGGTGCGCGGTCGGCCTGCCCCGGCAGGTGGCGGGCTTTGCCACGGGGCTGGCTTATGGCGTGTGGGGCGGCCTGGCCGCCATTACCGTGGTTTCTACCCTGGGGTGCCTTGGGGGGTTTTTCTGGGCACGCTGGGGGGGCAGGGCCTGGGCGCAGGAGCGCCTTGGCAACCGCTTTGCCCGGATCGATACGCTGCTGACGCAGCGCCCTTTTCTCAGCATCCTGACGCTGCGCCTGCTGCCGGTGGGGTCCGCCCTGCTGCTGAACCTGCTGGGCGGTCTGTCGGGTGTCGGGGTGTGGCCCTTTGTCGCGGCAACCGTTCTGGGCGCGCTGCCCCAGAACCTGATTGCGGTTCTGCTGGGTTCGGGCGTGCGGGTGGGGGCCGCGTGGCAGTTTGGCGCGGGGGGGGCGCTGTTTGCGCTTTCGGCCGGGGTAGGGCTGTGGCTGTGGCGATACAGCCGTGTGGGGCCTGCGCACAGCTAGCCTCGCCTTTGCATGGCGCCAATGGTATGTTGGCGAAACAGGCAGGAATGATCGCTGTTTTCCGGACGCCTGGCGGGGAAGGTCCGCGACAGTAAGGAGGCGCGTATGCGCTGTATGACCTTGACGGAAAAACCGGATGCGGTCCTGATGACGGCGGACAGGAAGGAGCATGTCTGACATGCCACGGCATCCCGCAAGATGGGCTCATGTTCTGGCTCTTATCGGGGCTGGCCTGCTGATCGTGACCTTCGGGGCGATGGGCATCGAGCTTGGCAATGAAATGGCGCGCCACGGCGACATGGACCGCCAGAGCACTGCGGCGGGCACGTTCCTGCGCGGCCTGCACCATGCGACAAGTGACGCGCGCATCTGCCATTATGCGTGGCTTGCCCAGCATCTGCCCGAAGACGCGACCTGTTACGAACAGGCTATCCAGCAGCTTTCAGACGGTGGCAGGCAGTTCGAATCGTTCCGGGCCGTGGAAGCGCGCGAACAGGGTGGCCGTGTCGAACCGCTCAAGACCGTCGAGAAACAGCTTGCCGCCATTGCCGCATGGCCCGCCCATGTGGACGCCATGCCCGCCGGCGGGGCGCAGGTGCTGGCAAGCCTTGACCAGAATCTGTCCGTGCTCAGCCGTGTCAGCACCATGGACCAGGCGGACCGCGTGGCCAACATGCTGCGCAACACAAGCTGGCAGCGCAGGCTGGCCCTGCTTGGAATCCTGACGGGTGTGTTCAGTCTGGTTTCGGCTGGCTGGGTGCTGGACCGGTCCTCCGTCGTGGCGGCCCGGGCCGAGGCGTCCTCCCGCGATCTGGCGCTCAGGCTGCGTGCCACGCTGGACAGCCTGAGCATGGGGGTTGCGGTGTTCGGGGCGGATGGCCGCCTGTGGCACTGGAACGAACAGCTTGCCGTGGTACTGGGGCTGGACAAGGACTTCCTGCGCACTGGCCTGCCGTATGACACGCTCAGTTCGGTTCTGATGGTGGAAGGCGTGGCCCTGCTGGAACCGCTCGAACATATCGAGGCCAGTCTGGCCAAGCCGCAGCCCGATGCACCCGTGGTCGTGGAATGCAAGGGCACCAACGGGGCTGACCTGGAACTGTGCCGCACCGTGTTTTTCGCCCCCGACGGCCCCATGGACCGCCGGGGCTTTGTTCTTACCGCAGCCGACATCACCATGCGCCTGCGCAGCGAGCGCGCCCTGGGCGAAGCCCAGAAGCTGCGCGCTCTGGGGCAGTTGACGGCGGGTATCGCCCATGACTTCAAGAACCTGCTGACCGTCATTCTGGGCAACCTGGAACTGGCGGCCGAACATGACCAGGACGACCAGGTGGAACAGCGGCAGGAATATCTGTCCGCCGCCGCCCATGCCGGCCGCCGGTCCGAAGCGCTGACCGGCCAGCTCCTGTCCTTCATGCGCAGGCAGTCCGGCGCGCCCGACTGCCTGTACCTGTCCGACCTGTTCTCCTTCCTCGGCGGGTTGCTGGGGCGCGTGATCGGGCCGCGCATTGTGGTCGAATGCGATCATGTGGGGGACGTGTGGCCGGTGCGGGTGGACCCCGCGCAGCTGGAAAGCGCGGTGCTCAACCTTGCCATCAACGCGCGCGACGCCATGCCCTCGGGCGGGAGCCTGCGTATTGTGGCGCGTAACGTCACGTTCTCGGTCAATTCCGACCTCATGAGCCTGCCGGTCGAAGGTGGACGCAACATGCGTGTGGTGTCCGATACGACACCCCTGCCTGCGGGCGACTGGGTGCGGCTGGACGTGATCGACAGCGGTTTCGGCATGACGCGGGACGTGCTGGCCCGCCTGTTCGAGCCGTTCTTCACCACCAAGCGCGAAGGGGCTGGCACGGGGCTGGGCATGGCCATGGTTCTGGCCTTTTCGCAGCAGGTGAACGGCCGTGTGGTGGTGGCTACAGGGCGCGGCAGCGGCACCGAGGTTTCTCTCTGGCTGCCCCGTGCGATCGCCCTGCCGGAGGTGGAAGCCCCCACCCCGCCCGTGGCGGAGACCCGGCCCACACCCCCCGTCGCCAGAAAGCCCGAACGCAGTCTTCAGGTTCTGGTGGTGGAGGACGACGCGGTTATTCGCGATATTGTCGTGACCATTCTGGGCATGGCCGGGCACCGCGCGCTCGAGGCCGGAGACGGCGAACAGGCGTTCGATGTCGCAGCCAGTGTGGAAGGTCCGCTCGACCTGCTTGTGACCGACATCCAGCTTCCCGGCCCGCTTGACGGGGTTACCCTGTCGCGCGTGCTGGTGGAGCGGTACCCGGGGCTGGCGGTGGTATATATGTCAGGTGAGTTGACGGCGGATTCCCCGCCGCCGCGCGCGGGGGTCAACGGGGCGAGCCTGCTGGCCAAGCCTTTCCGGCGCGACGGGCTGATGGAGGCCGTGACAAACGCCCTGAGCACGCGCGCGGGCAGTTAGCGGCGGCTTTGGGGGCCGGTCGGGCAGCTTGCAGGCCCTGCCCGGCAAATGGCGCGGCCCTTGCCGAACGCCGCGTCGCGGGATAGAGCGGGACCATAAGGTAAAACATGCACGTACCCTGTATGGGGGCGGCCATCAGCAACCCGGCAGGGCGCGCGGGCAGGAAGGATTGTACAGCATCATGACGGCACAACAGGACATAGATCTTAAAGCCTATATCCGCCATATTCCGGATTTTCCCAAGCCAGGCATATTGTTTTACGATATTTCCACCCTGATGCGGAACCCCGATGCCTGGCAGATGGCCATGGGCCGTCTTGCCCGCCAAGTTGCGCCTTTCAAGCCCGATATTCTGGCGGCGGTGGAATCGCGCGGGTTCCTGACGGCGGCCCCACTGGCCGACCGGCTGGGATGCGGCATGCTGATGCTGCGCAAGAAGGGCAAGCTGCCGGGTCGCACCGTGTCCCATACCTATGACCTGGAATACGGGAGCGATACGCTCGAAATCCAGGAAGACGCGGTAAGCCCCGGCCAGCGCGTCGTGATCATGGACGACCTGCTGGCGACCGGCGGCACGCTGTCGGCTTCGGCCACCCTGCTGCGCAAGGCCGGGGCCGAAGTCGTGGCCGCGTCCGTGCTGGTGGAACTGACCGGGCTTGGTGGCCGCGACAGGATGGACGGCATTCCCGTCACCACATTGCTGTCCTACGAGGACTGACAGGGTTCGGGCGGTGGGGCCCGCCTGCTGGCCCCATTTTACCCGTTCTTCTCCCGCTCGGGGCGGTGGGCGCAGAACAGGGTATACAAGCCGTGAATACGCTTTTGCACGCCCTTGAGGTAAAGAAGCGTATGGCAGTATTCCAGACCAGACCGGTTGCGCAGGCAGGCCCATGAAAGAGGCCGTTCTTCGCACAGGCGCGTTGTGCCGTTCGGTCGGGATTATTGCCAGGCAGGCGCTCCTTGGCGGTGGGCCGCCACGCAGGCTCGACCACCTGCGCTGGCTGTTCGCCCCGGACCTGCTGTCCTTCGGTTATGCGCTGCGCACGACCTTTGCCTCTCTCATCGCACTTGGCATTGCCCTGTGGTGGCAGTTGGGCAGCCCGCAATGGGCGGCCCTTACGGTCTGGATGGTGGCGCAGGGCACGCGCGGCAAATCCATTGCCAAGGCGCGCTGGCACATGTTCGGCATGGTGTTCGGCATTGTCTGCGCCTTTGTGCTTGTGGGCGTCATGCCGCAGTCGCCCCTGCTGTATATTTTCTGGGTGGCGGTGGGCATTGGCTCGTTCTGTTTCATAGGCACGCTGCTGCCCGGCCCCGCCACCATGACCAACTACCGTATTCATGGCATGCGGGCGTCGGGGTTCACCTACGCCATCATCGCGTTGGACGGGGCCGCCGCACCTGACCAGATTTTCCATATCGCCATGGCGCGTGCCACCTACATCACGCTGGGCATTGTTGTGGAAACCACGGTGTCCTCCCTGTTCCAGTACCAGCTTGGCACCCGGGCCAGAAACAGGCTGGCGACCAATTTCATTGAGGCGCTCCGCAGCGCCGTGCCCACGCTCAAGCGCCTTGTCGCAGGAGAAAGGCGGGCGATCCTGTCCTCGCCCGAGGTGTTTTCCACCATCGCGTCCCTGAGCGACCAGGTCGAATTCGCGGAAATTGAAATGGGCAAGCACCAGCATGAAGGCGATCATGCCCGTGCGGCCCTTGCGGCCATTACGGTGCTGATGTCGCGCGGGCTGGATCTTGGCGCACTGGTTGACGTGCCGCTCAGCCTTGGCGCGGACTACCTGCGGGTGGCGGCAGGCGTGCAGGATTTCCTGCAGGGCCTGCCTGGCAGGCTGGGGCAGGAGGACCAGTCGCTGGCGCCCGTCATGGCCGAGCTGACCACACTGCGCGCGACCTGCCGGCAACTGGCCGCCACCTGCCTTGAGCAGGAAATGATTGCCGCCACCCATCCGCCGGTCGATCTGGTGGCCGAAACACGGCTTTCACGGCAGGGAGAACTGCTGCACAAGCTCGGGGCGTTGCTCGACGAACTGCAACTGGCGATCGAACAGTTCCAGATGAGCCGCACCCCCCAGCCGCACGATACGTTCCGCTACCCCATGCGCAGCTACCGCGACTGGCGCATGGCTTTCGTCAACAGCCTGCGGGCGTCGGTTACCATATTCGTGTCCGGTCTGGTCTGGATCGCGACAGGCTGGTCCGACGGGCTGACCTTCATGATGTTTGCCGCCATCATCTGCGCGCTGTTCTCCACGCTGGAGCAGCCGGCCCTGGCCACACAGGCGTTTTTGCGCGGCACCATCTTCGTGATCGGCATGTGCTGCCTGCTTGACCTGTGGGTGATCGCCCAGCCCACAGTGTACGAAATGCTGGCCATGACCCTGGCCGTGCCCATGCTGGTGGGGGGCATGGCCTTTGCCTGGCCACCTCTGGCGCTGGCGGCGGTGGCGTACAACCTGTTTCTGCCCATTCTGCTCGGGCCGGATAATCAGGCCCGCATGAACGAGGTCATGTATTTCAACACCGCTTTGCCGCTTTTTCTTTCCATTGCGTTCTGTATGTGGATGTACCGCGTCTTCCTGCCCGTGGACCCGGACGGCCTGCGGTGGGACATGCGGGTGGATATCCTGCGCCGCCTGCGCCGTCTGGCCCGGCCGCGCGTGGCCGTGCCCATGACGGAGGTGATCGGCCGCAATGTCGAAGCTTTTGTCCGCCTGTCCACGACGGCTGCGGCCGATGGCAAGCCCTATGTGCTGGAACGCTACCTTGGGGGCGTTCTGTCGGCCATGACGATCGAAATCAACCTGCTGCGCCTTAAAGCCATTCTTGCCCGTCATGTCCTGCCGCAGGACGCCATGCGGGCCATCGAGGTCATGATGTCGCGCATGCAGCGTTTTTCGGGCCGGTACGGGGGCCAGTACGGCCGTACGGCCCGTGCCGCCGGCCTTGCCGTGCGCTACCTGATCCGGCGCGAACAGGCGGAGACCAATCTTTCGGTGCGTGAGGAAATGCTGAGCGCCCTGGCCAGCTTGCGGGTGATAGAAACCGAACTGCGCGAAAACAGACTCTTTTTCGATGCCTCCACCCCCTATCTGGACAAGGCCTTTACCTGAAAGGGCAGCATATATACCCCTTGTACTCCGTCTTTTTCACCTGCGGGGTGGCAGACGGGGTAACAGGTGGGGCAGGGCTATCTGGTGGGGAGGTGACTGCAAAAACGCTGCCTGTGCAAGCTCCAGCAAGGGTGCAGACGCGCTGGGGACTGTCACCTCGTTTTGGAAAAAGGCGGTCCCCGAAGGGTTTTCTGGGCTTTTTATGCAGGCGTTCTTTTGAGATAGCCGCCCAAGCCCAAGCCCAAGCCCAAGCCCAAGCCCAAGCCCAAGCCCAAGCCCAAGCCCCTGTCGCGACCGGTGGTCTCATGATTCCGGGGCCGCAAAGGGTATCGGGGGCGCATGCTGTTGGTGCGGATCAGATGTCAGCCGTTCAGGGCGCGGTCAATTTCGTGCCTGAGGGCCGGCAGCACGACCTGCCCGAAAGCGGGGGTTGCGCGTTCCCACTGTCCGGTTCGCCAGGACGGGTGCGGCAGGGGAAAATAGTCGGGTAAAAACTGCTGGAAATTCAGGGTCCGGTCAAACACCGGCCCCTTACCCAGCACATGGTTCTGGGCGTAGGAGCCCACGAGCAGGGTCAGGCGTATGGCGGGCAGCCGGGCCAGCAGCCGGTCGCGCCACAGGGCGGCACATTCGGGCGGAGGAGGGCGGTCGCCTCCTTTGGGCAGCACGCCGGGATAACAGAAGGCCATCGGCACAAGGGCCACACGGTCCGTATCGTAAAACTCCTCCCGGCTCATGCCCAGCCATGTGCGCAGCCGGTCGCCGGAGGCATCGTTAAACGAAATGCCGGTTTCATGCACCCGGGTGCCGGGAGCCTGGCTTGCGATCAGCAGACGTGCACGTGGCGAGACATGCAGAACCGGTCTTGGCCCCAGTGGCAGCTTGTGTGCGCAGGCCGAACAGGCGCGAATGGCATCGACAAGAGGCTGAAGATCGTCCTGCGGACCCGACACCTGTTGTGTGGGGCAGGACGGGGCCGGGTGTGCCCGCGGCTGGGGGAGGGACGATGGCATGACGCCTTCTGATATGACCCCGAAGGCCCGCTCCCGCAATGGCATGAAGGGGATAGGGACAGGCCGAAGCAGCACCTGCCCGCGTGGGGCTGGCGGAACCGGTCTGGGCTGGAAAGAGGTTCGGCTGCTGTCCGGGTTCGGGTTGTGGGCCGGGGTGCTTGCCCGTTCGTGGTGTTTTTCTGAGTCCACAGGGTCTGAGCAGGGTGGCAACGCAGTCGGGCTGGTACCCGTAGCCCGGCATTGATCCCGGCATGAGCCATTGGGTGTCAGGCATAAAAAAACACCGTGGCGTTGCCGCCACGGTGTTTTTCAACCCTGTGGACCGGGCCCGCCAGGGCGGGCCGGTCAGCCATGGGGCTCTAAGCGCCCCATTGGCTTTGCTTACTGGGCCGCATCCACACCCACATGGGTCTGGGGTGCGAAGGTCCAGCCGGCACCGTAAGGCTGCGGCATGAACAGGCCCCAGGTCGCCGTCTGGGACGTGGCGTTAGCCCAGCCCGCGGTCGGGATCGGTGCGTTGTCCAGACGAAGCTTCTGGATATCGGCCGCCGTCACGTTGGCAGGCGCCTTGTTGCCCCAGGCCGAGCGGATGAAGTTCACCACATCGGCAATCTGCTGGTCGGACAGGAAGCGCTTGTAAGCCGGCATGGCCACGGCGGACGGTGCCCAGTTGGTGGGAGGCAGCACGCCACCCGCGACGATGATATGCGCAACCGAAGTCGGATTGTCGGTCACGACAACCGAGTTCCCGGCCAGCGGCGGGAACATGCGCGCCACACCGCCACCATCGTTACGGTGACAGGCCGAGCACTGTTCCACATAGATCTTCGCCCCGGCATTGCCCGCTACGTTACCGGAATCCAGCGTCTGCGCGGTGGAGGCATCGTAGGTGTAGTCCCCGCGTGCCGGCGGTACCGGCGGCAGAGCCTTGAGGTATTTGGCAATGGAGTGCAGGTCGGCATCGGTGAAGTACTGGGTGCTCCAGCTCACCACGTCGGCCATGCCACCGAACACGGCGGAATGATCCGTGCGGCCCGATTTCAGGAACTGGTACAGGTCGTCTTCCGACCAGCGGCCAATCCCCACCACGGGGTCGTTCCGCAGGCTGGGCGCGATCCAGTTGTCGATCACGCCGCCACCGGCCAGGAAGTCGGCCCCGCCAGAAGCGTCGAGCGCCTTTTCCTGCATGCCCAGGCCACGCGGTGTATGACACGCGCCGCAATGGCCCGCACCCGTCACCAGGTATTCACCCCGGGCAATATCGGGCTCGGTGCCCGGCGCAGGTGTGAAAGCCTTGGGGGCCGGAGCAAAGACCGAACGCCAGATTGCCAGCGGCCAGCGCATGGACAGCGGCCAGGTGATATCCTCGTCGCGGTTTTTCTGGGCGACGGGGGCCACGCCATGCATGAAATATGCATACAGGGCCTTGATGTCGTCTTCCGACATGCGCGCGAAGGAGGGGTAGGGCATCGCCGGGTAAAGCGTGCTGCCGTCCTTCTTCACGCCACGACGTACGGCGGAGTCAAATTCCTGGAGCGTGTAGGTGCCGATCCCGTATGTGGGATCTGGCGTGATGTTGGTGGAATAGATCGTGCCGATGGGGGTCTTGATCGACAGCCCGCCTGCAAATTTTTGACCGTTCAGGGCGGTATGGCAGGCTACGCAGTCGCCCAGCCGTGCCACGTATTCACCCTTTTTGATCAGGTCTTCGTCCGCCCCTTGCGCATGAGCAAGGGACGTTCCTGCCAGAAGCCCGACAGTGACCGCTCCCAGAGCGGCCTTGAGTCTGTTCATCATCATTTTTACCACTGTATCGCTTGTGAGCCGAATGACGTCATGACTGCCGGATTACTGGGGCGTAATGCCGAGTGTCGGATTTGTGGGAACCCCCCTGTCATTCTTGCGGGCCTCCACTTCACGCTGATAGGTCTCGTTCGCCCGTTTGATGAGGAACTGGCGGATTGCCTCGATCTCGTCAGGCTTCATGCTGGTGTCGAAGCGATCCATGCCGTAAGCCGTGAGCGCGCCGCGACCGACCACGTTGTAGAACGCGTCCTGGTGGCGGATGGAACCGGACCAGCGCAGGTCTGGCAGAACGCCCGCACCTTCCGCGTTGTCGCCGTGACAGGTCTGGCAGTAGGTCTCGTACTGGAAGTAGCCGTTATCGACCACCTTGCTGTCGTACTGCTCAGGCGGCTTGACTGGCAGGAAGCCCAGTTCGTTCATTGAGGGGAGCTGGCTCTTTCCGTCGAGCGAGAACACCGCGATGTAGGAGTGGTTGACCGTCCAGCCCGAGGTCCGGCCCATGCCACCCATGGAAATCGGGTAGATACCGCCCCAGCCCACTTCGACCGCGACATACTGCTTGCCGTTCACGCTGTAGGTGATCGGTGATGCGATAATGCCGCTCTGGGCGTTGAACTTGTAAAGATCGGTGCCGTTGGTCGCGTCGTAGGCGTGGAATTCGCCATTGGCGAGGCCCTGGAACAGAAGGTCGCCGCCGGTGGCGAGAACGCCGCCGTTCCACGGGCCCTTGTGGTCGATCTTCCACACGGTTTCCATCTTCACGGGGTCCCATGCCAGCGTTTCGCCGTGCAGGTCCTTCATGTAGGCGGTACGCGCTTCGGGCGTGTCGGGCAGACCGTTCTTGGTCATGTCCAGACCCAGGTTCCAGGAGTCAGGATGCGCCTTGAAGCCGCCGGGCTGGTTCTTGTAGCCGAACGGGATCTGGTGCGCGGGCAGGTAGATCAGGTGCGTCTTCGGGCTGTACGCCATAGCCATGAAGTTATGCGCGCCCAGAGGACCGGGGATGCCGTACCAGAAATTGCCGTTCAGGGTCCACAGACCTTCAGGCTTGAAGACCGGGCGGCCTGTCAGCGGGTCGAGACCGCTGGCCCAGTTTTCATACGTGTAGTTCTTGCCGGAAATGAATTCGCCGGTCTTGGCGTCCAGAACGTACAGGAAGCCGTTCTTGGGCGCGTGGACGATCACATGGCGCATTTCACCGTTGACCGGCATGTCAAGCGTCATGATCTGCTGGACAGAGGTGTAGTCCCACTGGTCCATCGGCGTTTCCTGGAAATGCCACACGTATTCGCCGGTTTCCGGCTTGACGGCGACAATGCTGCCCAGGAAGAGGTTGGAGCCGATCCCGTCGGAGCGGTACTTGTAGTTCCAGGGCGAACCGTTGCCCACGCCCAGATAGACCAGATCGGCCACGGGGTCATAGACAATGGAATCCCAGACCGTGCCGCCGCCGCCCTGACGGACCCACGCGCCGGTGGGGCTCCAGGTCTTGTAGGCCTTGGTCATCAGGATATTGTCGGACGCGGCGTGATCAGGCTCGTTCTTGTTGTTCGGAACCGTGTAGAAGCGCCATTTCAGCTTGCCGGTTTCCGCATCGAAGGCGGAGACAAAGCCGCGCGCACCGAACTCGGAGCCGCCATTGCCGATCAGCACCAGGCCTTTGGCCACGCGCACTGCGCCGTCCACGGTGTAGGAACGCTGCTTGCCCAGGGAGGCATCGGCGGGAATGGTGTTGACTTCCCAGACCTTCTTGCCGGTCTTGGCGTCCAGGGCGATCATGCGGCCGTCAAACGTACCGAAGAAGACCTTGCCGTTCCAGTAACCCGCGCCGCGGTTCACGGTGTCGCAGCAGCCCTTGTCGGCAATGTTGCCGGGCACCTTGGGGTCGTATTCCCAGATCAGCTTGCCGGTGGCTGCGTCCAGGGCTTTCATCTTGGACCAGTTGGTCGTGGCATACATGATGCCGTCGACAACCAGAGGCGTACCTTCCTGGCCGCGGTTGGAGTCCAGGTTGAAATACCAAGCCAGTTTCAGGTGGCCGACATTGGACCGGTTGATCTGGTCCAGCGGGCTGTACCGCTGTTCCATGTAGGTGCGGCCGTAGGACAGCCAGTTTTCGGGGTGCTCATCCGCGTGGATGATAGCCTCTCCCGTATCACCCTGCCCTGCGGCATGGGCGGAAACTGCGGTATACGGCAAGGCAGCAGCGCAAATGGTTCCAGCCGCGAGAAATCCTAGCAGCGAACGTCTCTTGGTGGAGGCGGGGCGGGTCATGCGTTCATGTCCTCGACTAGTATTGAGGAAAAAAAGCCGGTGGTCCGGTTTCAAACACATGAGCCAACGCCGGTGTGCGATGTCAATCACGTGTCGTGAATGGCTGCCCCATTTCTGGCGGATAACTTTCTGTTATTACAGAGTGGTAGGCTCGATTTCCGTGCTCACGAAAGGGGTGTTCTCACCACGGGGCAAACCCCTCGGACTCGGTCTGCGGCGGTGGGGAATAGGGCGTGAACGGGTAGTGAGTCTCGGCCTCTACACCGGGGCCGTATTCGGTTTTTTGGGTGCTGAATACGGTAAAATTATAGATTTCCTCTCTCTGCGGGCAGAGTTGACGATGG
Organism: Acetobacter sp.; assembly: GCF_047723915.1. Classification (GTDB taxonomy): domain Bacteria; phylum Pseudomonadota; class Alphaproteobacteria; order Acetobacterales; family Acetobacteraceae; genus Acetobacter. Next base: position 11,787 of record NZ_JBDOBQ010000005.1, read on the forward strand.
ATGCCGAGCCACAGACTGACATCCTCCGCGCTGACTGTTGTAACGTCTGCCAGAGCGGCGCCGAAAGGCGTGCAGACCGGTCCGCCGGGCAGTCCCGCACGGCGCCCTGCCTGGCGTATTTTCACGGAAAGGTGATCAATTCCGGCGGGGTCGAATAACGCCTCAAGCATGATTCGGTTCCGCCGCTGTACGATCGTGTAACCCGTATGGTGCAGCACCACCGGCTCGCGCAGGCGCACGGACAGAAGGGAAAGATCAAGTTCTTCAAGAACAAAAGGGGTATCGGCCCTGCCCAGCGGCACCAGCGGCACATGAAGATATGGCACGCGGTGCCACGCCTTGGTCGGAAACAGCCCCTGGACGGTCTGGAAAAAGAAACTCATCTCGGGCGGGAGAGTTATACCGGCAATCAGGAACATGGTTCGGGTATCCGGTCGCGGTCTGTCGGGTGCGAAAAGGCATATCCGGGTCGGGCCTGCCGGCCTGTCGAACAGGTCTGTCGCGCCCGGGGAACAAAGGGCGGGATTGTGCGGCATGCGTGCCACCCTTGACGAAAAGGCAGAGCAACCCCAATTATAAAGCAAGCCGGCAAGCCCGGACAAGGAGTGTAAGATCATGTCGTTTAGTGGCGACTACCGTTCCCCCGTCACGGCTACGAACTGGAATGCCCAGGCCAGTATCGATGCGGGGCTGCGCGCCTATATGCTACGCGTCTATAACTGGATGGCCTCCGGCCTGCTGCTGACCGGTCTTGTCGCGTACGCCATTGCCAACACGTCCCTGGGCGGTCTGTTTTTCCAGGTGGTGGACACAGCGGCTGGTCCGCTGCCGCGTCCGACGCTGCTGGGCGATCTGGCCATGCTGTCGCCGCTGGTGTTCGTGCTGGTCATGTCCTTCGGTATCAACCGGCTTTCTCTCCAGGGGGCTCAGGGGCTGTTCTGGGCGTTCTGCACGGCCATGGGTGCCAGTCTGGCCAGCATTTTCGTCATTTACACCGACACGTCCATCGTGCGGGTCTTTCTTGTCACGGCCTGCATGTTCGCGGCCACCTCTCTTTGGGGTTATGTGACCAAGGCCAACCTGCTGCGCTTCGGCTCGTTCCTGATGATGGGGCTGTTCGGTCTGGTGATCGCGGGATTGGTGAACCTGTTTCTCAAGAGCCCCACGGTGTACTATATATATAGCATCGTCGGTGTGGTCATTTTCACGGCGTTCAGCGCGTTCGACGCCCAGCGTATCAAGGTCACCTACACGCAGCTTGCCGCGTATGAAGGCCCGGAAATGACCGCCAAGCGCAGCGTCTATGATGCGCTCAGCCTCTATCTGAACTTCATCAACCTGTTTCAGTTCCTTCTGCAGTTCATGGGTGTGCGCAATTCCGGCGACTGATGCCGACATGCACCTGCGGGATATTTCCCGGTTCGAACGAAAACCCGGTCTGAGAGGACCGGGTTTTTTTGTGCCCTGAAGACATGTTCAGACCGAATGCCGGTATGTTCAGCCAGAATAGGGAGCAAAACGGTCCTGATAGCGTTTTTTTTATGATGTAACAGGAATGTGAGCCGCAATCCGCGCGCTAACGATATGATAATTAAGGCCAAATTTTGCCATTATTCGAAACGCAGAAATAATTTGTAATAGTGCGTGATGTCCGTCCAGAGCAATTCGCGTGCCTAAAAAAAGGGCTTGGGGCCGAGTCAAAGCGGCTAACCGATTGTGATGAAAGGCAGATGAAACCTTTATGCCGTTTGAGAATCCCGCCCGTTGGGCATAAAGTGCTCTCCATGGCGTTTCCGCCTCATGTTGTAGACCGTTGCTGCGTGGACAGCCCCTGTTTTCCCCCCTATGGGGTGAGCCGGGACTGTGTGCGGAACAGACTGGCCGCGACACAAGCCGGAGCGCGGTTTTTCTTGCTGTTGCTAGGCTTCTATGGCAGCAGGGCAAGAGTCTTTACGAGGCTAAGTTGATGTCAGAACCAAGAGGCGTGCGATGAAAAACAAGTTACTGGCGAGAATGGCGCGATTGGGCGGCCTATCGTCAGCGTTGCTGCTTGCCGGGTGCGAACTGGACGTTCTGGACCCGAAAGGCCCGGTGGGGGAGGGGGTTAAATCTCTGATTGCCACCTCCACAATCGCAATGCTGATCGTTGTGGTTCCGACCATTATTTTGACACTGGTTTTTGCCTGGCAGTACCGCCAGTCCAACACCAGCGCCGAATATCTGCCGAAATGGAGCCACTCCAACACGATTGAAGTGGTGATCTGGGGCGTTCCGTCTCTGATCATTCTGTTCCTGGCAGTGATCACCTACCAGACATGTCATTCTCTGGACCCCTACAAGCCGCTCGAGGCTGAAGCCAACACCAAGCCGCTTCATGTGCAGGTGGTGGCTCTCGACTGGAAATGGCTCTTCATCTACCCGGAACAGGGTGTTGCCACGGTCAACCAGCTGGCTATTCCGGTGAACACGCCGGTTGATTTCGATATCACCTCTGATTCCGTGATGAACTCGTTCTTCATCCCACGTCTTGGTTCCATGATTTACGCTATGGCGGGCATGCAGACCCAGCTTCATCTGCTGGCCAGTGAGCCGGGTGATTACCTGGGCGAATCTGCCAACTACAGCGGTCGCGGCTTCTCTGACATGAAGTTCCACACGCTGGCGATGAGCGGTGATGAATTCAATGCCTGGGTGGAAAAGGTGCGTTCCTCTTCCGAACAGCTGGACGGGGAAACCTATCCGAAGCTTGCCGCCCCCAGCGAAGCGAACCCTGTCGAATATTTCGCACATGTTGAACCCAGCATGTTCGACACGATCGTTGCCAAATACAACAACGGCATGGTCATGGACAAAAGCACCGGCAAGATGATCCAGGTGCAGCAGTCCGCGATGTCCGACATGAATATGAAGGAATAGGATCTATGCTAGGGAGACTATCTTTATCGGCCATCCCGTTTGATGTGCCGATCCTGGTGGGAACTTTCATCGGCGCGGCCATTGTCGGTATCGCGGTGCTGGGGCTCATCACCTATTACGGCAAGTGGGGCTATCTCTGGAAAGAGTGGTTTACCTCTGTCGATCACAAGCGTCTGGCTGTCATGTACATCGTACTGGCGCTGGTTGCCCTGTTCCGCGGCTTCGCGGACGCCATCATGATGCGTACCCAGCTTGCGCTGGCCTATGCCGGTAACCCCGGTTACCTGCCCCCGCATCACTACGACCAGATCTTCTCGGCTCACGGGACGATCATGATCTTCTTCCTGGCCATGGCGTTCATGACCGGTCTGTTCAACTTTGTCGTGCCGCTGCAGATCGGCGCACGTGACGTTGCATTCCCGTTCCTGAACAACCTGAGCTTCTGGATGACGGCTGTGGCGTTCATCCTGGTGAACATCTCCCTGTTCATCGGTGAATTCTCGCAGTGCGGCTGGCTGGCTTACCCGCCTCTGTCCGAAACGCAGTTCAGCCCCGGTGTTGGCGTTGACTACTATATCTGGGCGATCCAGATCTCTGGTGTCGGTACGCTGCTGACCGGTGTGAACTTCTTCGTCACCATCGTGAAGATGCGCGCTCCGGGCATGAGCTGGATGAAAATGCCCGTCTTCACCTGGACGGCATTCTGCTCCTCCATTCTTATCATGGTGTCCTTCCCCGTCCTGACGGTGGCTGTCGCCCTGCTGGGTCTGGACCGTTATTTTGGTATGCACTTCTTTACCAATGACGGCGGCGGCAACCAGATGATGTACCTGAACCTGATCTGGGCCTGGGGTCATCCGGAAGTTTACATTCTCGTCATTCCCGCTTTTGGCGTGTTCTCCGAAGTTGTGCCTGCTTTCTCCGGCAAGCCGCTGTTCGGTTACGCCACGATGGTTTACGCGACCTGCTCCATCATGGTGCTGTCCTTTGTCGTGTGGGTGCATCACTTCTTCACCATGGGTGCTGGCCCGGACGTGAATGCCTTCTTCGGCATCGCGACCATGGTCATCTCCATCCCGACCGGTGTTAAGCTCTTCAACTGGCTGTTCACCATGTATAAGGGCCGTATTCAGTACCATGCCTGCATGTACTGGGCTGTCGGCTTCATGGTGACCTTCACCATCGGTGGTATGACCGGTGTTATGATGGCTATCCCGGGCGCTGACTTCGTTCTGCACAACAGCCTGTTCCTGATTGCCCACTTCCATAACGTGATTATTGGCGGTGTGTATTTCGGTTACATCTGCGGCATGAACTTCTGGGCTCCCAAGGTGCTGGGCTTCAAGCTGAACGAAAGCTGGGGCATCCGTGCCTTCTGGTTCTGGCTGGTTGGCTTCTTCATCGCGTTCGTTCCGCTGTATGTGCTGGGCTTCCAGGGCATGACGCGTCGTCTGAACCATTACGACAATCCGGCCTGGCATCCCTGGCTGCTGATTGCCGAAGTGGGTGCGGTGCTGATCCTGCTGGGTATCGCCTGCCAGCTGATGCAGCTTTACGTCTCCATCCGTGACAGCAACCTTCCTGCAAACCGCGACGTGACGGGCGATCCCTGGAACGGCCGTACGCTGGAATGGTCCACGTCTTCCCCGCCGCCGATCTACAACTTTGCCATTGTCCCCCACGTGACGTCGCTTGATGCGTTCATGCACGACAAGGAAAACGGCATCGATACCCGTCAGGCCGGTGCGCATTACGAAGCGATCCATATGCCGAAAAACACGGCTTCGGGTCTTGCGGTTGGCGTGTTCTCCCTGATCTTCGGTTTTGCCGCGGTCTGGTATATCTGGTGGCTTGCTGTTGTCGGCCTGATCGGTGTGATTGGCGCCGTGATCGCTCGCAGCGCGAACAAGGATATCGACTACTATATCCCCGCCGAAGAGGTTGCCCGGATCGAGAACGAGCACACCCGTAAACTGTTGGCACAGGCAGCTGAATAATGGCACAGAATACAACTGTTCAGACCGACGGCCACGACGAACATCACCACGAGTCTCCGGTGGTGTTCGGGTTCTGGGTCTACCTGATGACGGACTGCATTATTTTCGGCACGCTTTTTGCCGCATTTGCAGTCCTGCGCAATCAGTTCAACGGCGGTCCGACCGGCCACGAACTGTTTGAGTTCGGCGGACTTGCGCTGGAAACAGCCCTTCTGCTGGTCTCTTCCATCACCTATGGGTTTGGCATGATTGCCGCCCACAAGGCCGAAGTCAGTAAGGTTATCATGTGGCTTGGCGTCACATTCCTGCTGGGTCTCGGGTTCGTGGGGCTGGAAGTGCGTGAATTCGCGCACATGATCGCTGACGGCGCCGGTCCGGATCGCAGTGCGTTCCTGTCCGCGTTCTTCACGCTCGTATCCACGCACGGTCTGCATGTGACCTGCGGCCTGATCTGGATTGTCACCCTGATCGTCCAGCTGATGGGCACGACGGAAATTCCGGAACGCATGATGAACAAGCTCACCTGCCTGAGCCTGTTCTGGCACTTCCTGGATATCGTCTGGATCTGCGTTTTCACCTATGTCTATCTGGCGAGCATGATCTGATGAGCACTTCTCATACATCCTCCTCGGGCGAGAGCCATGGTAGCGTAGCGTCTTACGTTATCGGGTTTGTTCTTGCCGTCATCCTGACTGTTCTGTCGTTTGCTGTGGTTTCCACCCACAGCCTTTCCCCGGCAGGCACTCTTGGCGCTCTTTCGGTGCTGGCTCTTGTTCAGGTTCTGGTGCATCTGCACTACTTCCTGCATATGGGCGGTTCTTCCGAACAGCGCTGGAACAACATTGCGTTTGTGTTCACCGTGAGCTTCGTTGCCATCCTGATCGTTGGCACCGTGTTCATCATGACGAACACCGCAGCACACATGATGTCCCGTTAATCAGCTTTAGCTGGGGCCGACCCGAACGGGTTGGCCTACGGGTACAGGACAAGACCCCGGAGCATCCGTGCTCCGGGGTTTTTCTGTTGGTGGGGGATGGAGTTCAGCCGATCGGGGCTCTGGTTCAGGTGATTGGGTCCGGGGCACGGCTGTTGGGATGCGTAAACAGCGCAGCCGGATGCGGGCGTGTCCTGCGCTCCGATCCGGTCCGGCATTGTCTGCCTGCGCTACCGGACCGGGCATGCCCGCCAGATCCGCGGCACTGTCTGGGCCGTGGCGTGCGATACCCGGCAGGTTTGTGCGTGCGCTGGCGCGTGGGCAAGGTCAGGGGTAGCAAGGCGCGCATGACGCATAAAAAAATGGCACCAGCTTGCGCGGTGCCATTTGTCATAGGCCACATATGTGGAAAAGGACTTAGTCCTTTTGCGGGTTGGGAGAGAGCAGGCCGGTTTTGTCGGGCTTGTCTTTCCATTCCTCTGCATCGGCGGGGGGGGTGCCTTTGCGTGTGATGTTGGGCCACTGGGTCGAGTATTTTGCGTTGATTTCCGCCCAGGCCGCAGAGCGGTCGTCACTGTCGGGGAAAATTGCCTCGGCAGGGCATTCCGGCTCGCACACGCCGCAGTCAATGCATTCGTCCGGGTTGATAACCAGAAAGTTCTCACCAGCGTAGAAGCAGTCAACGGGGCAGACTTCCACACAGTCCATGAATTTGCAGCGGATGCAGTTTTCAGTGACCACGTAGGTCATTGCCATCTCCGAATTTATCTGGCGGCTGCGGAATGCATGCCGGGTGGGATCAGATGGGCTGACCGTTTTTCAGGTCCAGCCACAAGGGTTGGCGCAGATATGAGGGGCTTTTCGCCCAATAGCAACCCGTTAGCGGTATAGCCTGTCCCTCGCATGGGTGCGGGCGGTGTCGTAAGGGGTGGGGCCTGCAGTTAGCGGTGTTCTTTCAGCCGTGCCAGTACGGCAAAGGGACTGTCGCTTTTCAGGGTACCGTGTCCGGGTGCTGTGTGCGAAAATGGATGGATTTTTTTCTGTTTTTTTTGCGCCTGCGCGGGAAGAACCATGAAAGGTGGTGGTGGGCCGGGCTGGTTTGCCGGCAGCATGACGGGTGCCTGAACCCGCCCCCCCAATGCTGTCAGCACAAGTGGCAGTTTTTTTTTCGTGACCCCCAAACGGGATGCCAGAGCATCGGGCACGGGTCTGGGCCCCGATGCGCCGAGCGTGATCATTTCCTGGCTGACGGCGGCGGCTCTGTCGAGTCGGAGCGCATAGCTGCCGGCACAGACCCAGCCCAGGCTGAGAAAGGCTTTTTTTTCCGCAGCCGTCGGGGGGCTTTCCAGGGCAAAGGATACGGCCCCTGCCGGGGGCAGGTCGGGCATGGCCTGCCCCAGATCGACCGCCAGCAGCAGGCGGCGTAACGCCATGGGGTGCGGTTTGAGCAGGCGGGTGCAGAACAGCGTGTCCAGCCCGTAGGCAATGTGCAGCCGTGCCAGCAGCGCTGCTTCCGCCCGGGGCAGATGGGGCCTGTCGGGGCAGGGCGTAATACCGCCATGTTCCATAAGCCGGTGGATCAGCCCGCGCAGGGCGGGGTAGGGGGCGGTTGCCTCTTCGGCCAGAAAAAGCGGTGCCAGATCGTGCCGGATCCGGGTGGTGACGAAAGCAGCCAGTTTCTGGCGGATTTTTTCTTTCTGGATCGCGTCGAGAAATTCCGCGTCCTTTACCCCGATTGCGGGCCGCAGCACCGATGGGCCGGCCCGCAACTGGCCTATGGTCTCGTCCTGCCAGTGCAGGGCGCCACTTTGCAGGTCCAGGCCCAGCTCCGTATCCGCCGCCTGAAGGAAGCGGGCGACCATGCGGGGTATTTCCCCGCGTGCGGCACGGCGCGCGGCGCGCAGGATCAGTGCCTGATCGGTGCGTGCGGCCTCGGGGTCGGGGACAAAGGTAAAGCCCCGCATATGGCCCACCGCATGGCCTTCCACGCTGATCTCGCCCAGGCGGTTCATGGCCGACAGCAGGGGTTTGCCATCGGCCTCTTCCAGCCGCCGGGCCAGGCTTGCGGCGCGCCGGTCTACGAACCGGGCTGTCAGGCGGTCATGCAGCGCGTCGGACAGTGTATCCTCAAGCTGGCGCGTGTGGCGCTGCCACTCTTCGGCGTCTTCCACCCAGCCCGTGCGGGCCGCGACATAGGACCAGACCCGGATGCCCATCAGGCGCTGCATCAGCGCTTCTATATCGCCCTGGGTCTGTTCGAGCCCGTGCAGGCGTGTGCGCAGCCAGTCGGACGGCAGGCGGCCCTGCCGTACCAGCAGGGTAAAAATCTGCGCGCACTGGCGGATATGGCTGTCTTCTCCCAGTTTACGAAAATCGGGTATCTGGCAGACTTCCCACATCAGGCGCGTGCGTTCGGGTGTGCTGGCAAGGCTGCTTATGGCCCTGTCGTGCATGAAGGCGCGCAGCACCTGCATGTCCATGGCGGGTTCTGCCGGGCGCAGGCAGGCGGTAGGCGGCCTGACGCACAGGCTGGCATGCAGGGCCGCAGGCGTTGCAAAATCCAGCACGGCATTGCGCCACCACAGGAAAGACAGGGGTTCGAAACGGTGTTCCTCCACCGCTTCGACCAGAGCTTCGGGAAAAGGCGGGCATTCTCCCGTGGTGCCGAACGTGCCGTCGCGCGCGCCGCGCCCGGCCCGGCCCGCGATCTGGGCGACCTCGGCCGCGTTCAGCAGGCGGTGGCGCTGCCCGTCGAACTTGGCCATCCCCGCAAAGGCCACATGGTGGATGTCCATGTTCAGCCCCATGCCAATGGCGTCTGTCGCCACCAGATAGTCCACTTCCCTGTTCTGGTAGAGGGCGACCTGCGCGTTGCGTGTGCGGGGCGAAAGCTGGCCCATGACCACGGCGCACCCACCGCGCTTGCGCCGGATCAGTTCCGCAATGGCGTACACCTCGGCCATGGAGAACGCGACAATGGCCGAACGCGGCGGCAGGCGGGACAGCCGGTTATGCCCCGAACAGGTCAGGTTTGACAGGCGGGGCCGGGTTTCGATCTCGATCCCGCGCACCAGGGTCCGCAGCAGCGGCGCTATGGTGTCCGAGCCCAGGAACAGCGTTTCGGCCAGGCCACGGGCGTTGAGCAGCCTGTCGGTAAAGATATGCCCACGTTCGGGGTCGGCGCAGAGCTGGATTTCGTCCACCGCCACGAAATCGACCGGCCGGTCCATCGGCATGGCCTCCACCGTACAGGAGAACCAGCGCGCCTGGGGCGGGATGATTTTTTCCTCCCCCGTAATCAGCGCCACGGCCCGCACGCCTTTGAGCCGTACCATCCGTTCGTAATTTTCCCGCGCGAGCAGGCGCAGCGGAAAGCCGATCACGCCGGATGCATGGGCCAGCATGCGTTCCAGGGCCAGATGGGTCTTGCCGGTATTGGTGGGGCCTAAAATGGCCCTTACGGGTGCGACCCATGTGGCGTCTCGCGCAGGCGGGGTGGAGATCGGGCGCAGGGAAACCGTCATGCCGCCATGCTCTGTCGCGCCGGGTAGAAAAGCAAGCCGTCGTCCTGAATTTCTGTTCCGGTTTCCACCCCGTTGCATTGCCCGGTTGCGCGGCGCACTGTGCCGGGCAGGATAAAAGGGAGGGTACCCATGCGTGAGCCAGACTGCCTGAGCGTTGCACCACGGCGCAAGAAAACCGCCACAGCCGATGGGCGTCCCGCAGGCATGCCCAATGTCGTTCATGCCGTGCGCCCGTCCGAGCGTGACCTGCTGGCAACCTGGATCGGCGATCAGGCGGCGGCCTTTGCGCAGGGCTGCGGTTTTACGGCCAGGGCGGGCCAGCTTGTGCTGGTGCCGGGCGAGAACGGGGGCGTGCAGGCCGTTCTGGGCATTGCCGAAAAAGACCAGCTGCCGCGTGACCCGTTCGCGTTCGGGGTGCTGGCGCGTGACCTGCCCGCGGGGGACTGGCGGGTGGAAACCCCGGACGACGTCCCGCGCGACGATGTCATTCTGGGGTTCTGCCTCGGGGCTTATCGCTATGGCCTGAAATCGGGCGACAAGTCGGCCGGGGCCGGGTCCGGGCGCCGGAAAAGCAGAAACACCGCAGAAAATCCGTTGCGGGACACAGGCTCCACGGCGGGCAGGCCGCGCCTGATCGTAAGCCGGGCCGAGAGCGAAGGGCTGGCGGTCGAACAGGCGCGCTCCATCTGGCTGGCGCGCGATCTTATCAACACCCCCGCCAACCTGCTGGGGCCGTCCGACCTGGCGCAGGCGGCCCGCGACGTGCTGGAACCCTTTGGCGCGCGGGTCGATATTGTAAAAGGGGCGGCTCTGGCCAGGGCCTATCCGCTGGTGGCCCATGTCGGCATGGGGTCGGACCGCGGGCCGCGTGTGGTGGTGGCGCGCTGGCAGGGTTCGGGGGCCGGGGCGGATGCTCCCCTGCTTTCGCTGGTGGGCAAGGGTGTGTGTTTCGATAGCGGGGGGTATGACCTCAAGCCGTCTGGCGGCATGCTGCGCATGAAAAAGGATATGGGCGGGGCCGCCACCGTTCTGGCCCTGGCGCGCCTTGTCATGGCGCGCGACCTGCCCGTACGGCTTGAGCTGCGGCTGGGCTGCGTCGAAAACAGTGTTTCGGGCCGGGCCATGCGCCCGCTGGACGTGGTGACAAGCCGCGCAGGCCTGAGCGTGGAAATCGGCAATACCGACGCCGAGGGGCGGCTGGTCCTGTGCGACCTGCTGCATGAGGCCTGCGAACAGGACCCGGCCCTGCTGCTCGATGTCGCGACCCTGACCGGTGCCGCCCGCGTGGCGCTGGGGCCGGACCTGCCCGCCCTGTTCTGCAATGACGACGCGACGGCCGCGACTTTTCTTGAAGTATCCATGCGGGAATCGGACCCGCTATGGCGTCTGCCGCTATGGCCCGGATACGCCAGATGGCTGGACAGTCCAGTAGCGGACCTGAACAATATTGCTTCCCGACCAATGGCCGGGGCCATTACGGCGGGATTGTTTCTTGCGCGTTTTGTAAAGCCTGATCAGCGTTGGGTGCATATCGACAGTTACGCCTGGAACGATACCAGCCGTCCCGGCCGCCCTGAAGGTGGCGATTCTCCTGGGGTTCGGGCATCTTTCGGGGCTGTGTGCAGGCTGTTAGGCGTTGGGGTGGACCCTGTGTCTTAAAGTCGTCACATGAATGAGCGAAACTATTTCTGTATTAGAGGGTTAATTAAGTTGTTTCGGTTCCTATATAAACCGGAGTAATGGATGATCTGGCTTTAATCCGGGCCGGAAAAGGAAACTGGGCAGCCCCCGAACAGTCGGATGGCCGGTCCGGAAAGGAAAGTGGAGTTATGGTTCAGACTGTAGAAAAATCAGAGGATCTTGTACGGACCCTGCGTGATACGATCGTTTCTCTCGTCAAGGGCGCGGGGCCGGATCTGTCCGCCCGCCAGCTGGCGGTGTTCCTGACATGCTACCTGGATGAAAGCGGGCACACGGTGCGTGGCCTTGCGGCCAGCCTGAATGTGTCCAAGCCCGCGATTACCCGCGCGCTGGACCGTCTGGGTGAACTGGACCTGACACGCCGCAAGGTGGACCCGCTGGATCGCCGCTCCGTGCTGGTGCAGCGTACGCCCAAAGGGGCAGCCTACCTCAAGGAAATCCGTTCCGTCATGGGTGACGCCGCCAACGAAACCGGCAAGAAGACCCGCCAGGAAGACAAGACGGCAACCGTTCGCAGGCTGCGCCGCGTCGCGGCAGCCTGATCTGCGGCCGGCAGGGGCCGGGCAGGGAGGCCGGGGTTGTGTTCCATGCGCGCAACCGGGCCTGCCTGCCGGGCAAACCTGCGGTTACGGGCAACTTCGTAAAGGCTGAAGCGTTCTTTTTTCAACCATCCCGGTCATGACCATGCCCTGCGCGCAGGGTGTCGTGCCAGGGAGGAAGAAATAAAAGAAGGACGGCAGTCATGCGATTTTCATCCTTGATAGGGGCAGGCGTGCTCGCGGTTTCGCTGAGCGCTGCCCCAATGGCCCACGCGGCTGATGCGCTGGGTGCGCCCACCGGCACCATGACCATGGAAATCAAGTCGGCCGATGTCGGTGTCGGCTATACCTGGGGCAAGGGCCAGCTACGGTTCAATCATCGTAATTATCCGTTTTCCGTTGACGGGGCGACAATAGCCGCTGTCGGCTTTTCCACCATTGCTGGGAAAGGGACGGTCTATAACCTGCACCGGGTCAAGGATTTCGAGGGTACATATGGTGCAGTCCACGGCGAAGCCACGCTGGGCGAAGGGGTGGGCGGCCTTGTGCTTGAAAACAAGAACGGTGTGCGGATCAAGATCGAGACCGTGACCAAGGGCGCAAGGCTTGCAAGCTCGGCCCAGGGCCTGACCTTCAAACTGAAATAAAACGGTTCTCCGGCGCGGCCACCGGGCGGCGCACCGGAGGGGCCGTGCCTGCCGGGGCCGGTTCGTGCAGGTGTGCCCGTATGCCTGTGCGTTACCACGGGCCTACGGGGTGGCGGCGCGTGCGGGCCACGGCATAGGCTGTCCAAGCCAGTTGTGGTGGCACGATCAGGGCTGTTACTGCAAGAAGACCGGTCAGCAGCGGCAGAGGGGCGACAGCGCAGGCGGCAAATCCGCTCCATGCCGTGAACCCCCATTCCATGCCTGAGATCGCGGGCACCCGCACACCACTGCGGTGCAGGATCTGGTACAGATGCCCACGATGGGCCTGAACCACGGAATGCCCCCCAAGCTTGCGCCGGACCAGCGTGAACAGCACGTCATAGGCCAGCGGGAACAGCACGGCAGGGCCGAACAGCCAGCCCGAGGGCAGCGGGGTGTGGCGCGCCACATACAGGCTTGCGGCGCCAGCCAGCAGGCCGCAGCCCTGACTGCCCACATCCCCCATGAAAATACGCGCCTTTGGGAAGTTGAAAGGCAGAAAACCCGCCAGGCAGAAGGCCAGCAGCAGGGCGGGCAATGCTGCCTCGCCCACACCCAGCGGTGTTGCGCTGGCGGCCAGCACAAGGCCCGCGACCAGCAGGCAGCCCGCGACAAGCCCGTTCAGCCCGTCCATGAAATTGATCGCGTTGCAGATAAACACCAGCCACACCCCCGACAGAATGGCCCCGCCCAGCGGCGTGGGCCAGGCAAGCGCCATGCCGCTGCCCGCGACAAGGGCGGCGGCCACGCATTGGGCTGCGAATTTTATGGCAGGCGGCCACTGGTATACGTCGTCCAGCCAGGACACACCGCAGAGCACGAACAGCGCCGCCCCGGTCATGACAGAGGTGGAAGACAGCACCACCTGCCCGCTTATGGCCTGCACGACCGGCCAGCCCAGCACAAAGGCCGCCATGACCCCGACCCCACCCCCCTTGGGCGTGGGCCGGGCATGCGCGCTGCGGTGGCCGGGGTGGTCGAGCACGGCAAGGCGGATCATGCCGCGCACAAGTGCGCCCGATACCACAGCGGCGCAGAACAGGCAGAAAAACGCCACAACGGGCAAAGAAAAGGGCATGAAAGACTGCTATCTGGTTTGTGCTGCTTCTAGGATGTCAGGTGCTAGGCTATAGGAGCAAGACAATGGCATCGCAACGCTCCAAGGCACTGCATCGTAATCCCCGGCTCAGGCCGCTGAACAGAATAGCCGTGAACGTCCTGCTCGACGGTGTTCTGGCTGCGCTGGCGGCGCCTGTCGCACGCTGGCTGGCCGCCCCGCAGGACGGGCTGCTGCACCCGCTCTGGTTTGTGGCGGGGGGTGCCATCACGCTTGTCGTCAGCGGCCTGCCGTTCAGGATGCCGCAGCAATACTGGCGGTTTTCGGGCATGTCCGACCTTATGGGCATTGCCGGCGCGTCCATCGCCAGTGCCACGCTGTTTTCGCTGGGGCTGGTTGTGACGGGTTTTCCCCTGCCCAGCCTGACGTTCCCTGTCATATACGCGCTGGTGCTGCTGGTGGCGCTGGGGGGGCTGCGCGTGGCCTACCGGCTGGCGCACGGACGGCGGCTGCGCTGTGCCCAGCAGCAGCGTGTTGTCCTGATCGGGGCCGATACCGCGGCCGATATCTATATGCGCGCGCTGGAGCGTGCGGGCCAGAGCGGGATCAGGATCGTGGGTCTGGTTGCCCTGGGCACGCATCAGGCCGGGCGGCGTATCCATAACGTGCCCATTCTCGGCCATGTGGATACCCTGCCCGCCATTCTGGACCGGCTGGACAAGGCGGGTGGCCTGCCCGAGTCTCTGGTTATTACAGACCCGGCGTTTCGGGGGCGGATGCTGACAGCGGTGCTGGATGCGGCGGCGGCACACGGTATTGCCGTGCTGCGCGCGCCGGTCCTGACCGACCTGGCCCCGGCCGAACGGGTGCAGTTGCGCCCCGTACCGCTGGAGGACCTGCTCAACCGTCCCCAGGTGGCCCTTGACCTGGACGGCATGGAACGCCTGATCGGCGGGCAGAATGTGCTGGTGACAGGGGCCGGCGGCACCATTGGTTCGGAACTGGTGCGCCAGATCGCGCGGCTGGGCGCCAGAAGGCTGATCCTGCTCGACCATGGGGAATTCGCTCTCTGGCAGATCGATGTCGAACTGGCCGAAACAGCGGGGCATATCCCGCGTGAGGTGGTGGTGGCCGATGTGCGCGACGCCGGGCGGATGGATGCGCTCATGGGCCATTTCCGCCCCGATCTGGTGTTCCATGCCGCGGCACTCAAACATGTTCCCATTGTCGAGGCCAACCCGGCGGAAGGGATTCTGACCAACGTGCACGGCACGCGGGTGGTGGCCGATAGCGCGGCCCGGCATGGCGTGCGCGCCATGGTGGTGATTTCGACCGACAAGGCGGTCAATCCCTCCAGCCTTATGGGGGCGTCCAAGCGGGCGGCCGAAATGTACTGCCAGGCCATGGATATCAAGGCCCGGACCAGCCCCGAAGGCGGCATGCGCTGCATTACGGTGCGGTTCGGCAATGTGCTGGGGTCGACCGGTTCGGTGGTGCCGCTGTTCCGCCGCCAGCTTGAACGCGGTGGGCCGCTGACCGTGACCCACCCGGACATGCGCCGCTATTTCATGACCGTGCCTGAGGCCGTGGGCCTTGTGTTGCAGGCCAGCGTGCGCGGCATGGCGGGCGGGGCCGACGGTTCGGGCACGGATGCGCTGCTGCGCCACGGCGGCATTTTCGTGCTCGACATGGGCGAGCCGGTCAAGATTGTCGATCTGGCCCGCCAGATGATCCGCATGGCAGGTCTGCGCCCTGAAGAGGACGTGGCCATCCGCTTCACCGGTTTGCGGGCCGGAGAAAAACTGTATGAAGAACTGTTCCACGGGCGCGAGGCTCCGGTTCCCACAGATGCGCCGGGCCTGCTCATGGCCACGCCACGCGTGGTGGACCTGGCCGAAGTCAGCCATGTGGTGGAACAGATGACCCGCAGCGCCAGAATGGGGGATAACAAGGCGGCCTTGCGGGATTTGGCGGCACTGGTGCCGGAATTCGATCATAACCCCTACGGAGAGGTGCGCCGGACCGCCGCCCCTCCCGTTGCCCCGATGGACCCTTCTTCCCCCGCGACCCCTGTGGCCGGTACCGCCGCAGGCCAGTCCGCCGACCCGCAGGGCGCCGTGCAGGATGGTGCGCAGGGCGGCGTACATGCGGGCGCCCAGGAGCACCCCTGTGAGCCCCCCGGTGGGGCTACTCACGAGGGGATTCATGGGGCCACCCATGGGGGCACACAATCTGGCATCCAGCCCGTCACGTCACCGGGCGCGCAGGCTGCCTCAGTCAGTACCGATGGCACGGAACAGGTAGCGTCATGAACAGTTCGGATAACAGGCCTATTGCTTTTCTCGACCTCGCAGCCCAGCAGCAACGGCTGGGGCCGGCCCTGCGGGCGCGGATCGACGCGGTGCTGGCGCATTGCCGGTTCGTCATGGGGCCGGAGGTCACGGAACTGGAAGGCCGGCTGGCCCAGTGGAGCGGTGCGGCGGAATGCGTGGCCGTGTCCTCGGGCACGGATGCGTTGCAGATCGTCATGATGGCGGAGGGCATCGGCCGGGGCGATGCGGTGTTCCTGCCCGCCTTCACCTACACCGCCACGGCCGAGGTGCCGCTGGTGCTGGGTGCTGTGCCGGTTTTTGTCGATGTTGATCCCGACACGTTCCAGATCGACCCCGAACACCTGCGCGCGCGGATTCGCGCCGTGCGTGAGGCGGGCGTGCTGCGCCCGCGCGCCATTGTGGGGGTGGACCTGTTCGGTCAGCCCGCACCGTGGGACGCCCTGCGCGCCATTGCGCAGGAGGAAGGGCTTTTTCTGCTGGCCGACTGCGCGCAGTCCTTCGGGGCGGAACTGCATGGCCGGCCCCTGGGGCGCGAGGCCACGGCCACTACGCTGTCCTTTTTCCCGTCCAAGCCGCTGGGCGCCTATGGGGATGGCGGTGCGATCCTGACCGATGACCCCGAACGCGCGGCCCTGTACCGGTCCCTGCGCACGCATGGTGAAGGCACGACCCGGTACGAGGTGCTCCGCACGGGCATGAACGGGCGCCTTGATACGTTGCAGGCGGCCATTCTGCTGGCCAAGCTGGACGATTTCGCCCGTGAACTGACCCGGCGCGACGCCATAGCCACCCAGTA
The DNA here is from genome assembly GCF_047723915.1 of Acetobacter sp. GTDB lineage: Bacteria > Pseudomonadota > Alphaproteobacteria > Acetobacterales > Acetobacteraceae > Acetobacter. The sequence goes on from NZ_JBDOBQ010000005.1 coordinate 28,270, forward strand.
TGACAAAGGTCTGGCCGGTGTGGCGCAGGTGCCCGTGCGCGTGCCTGACAGCCGCAGCGCATGGGCCATTTACGCCATTCTGCTCAAGGACCGTGCCGCGCGTGACGCCCTGCAGGCCCGGCTGAAGGAAAAAGGCGTGCCATCGGCCATTTATTACCCGTTGCCGCTGCACTGGCAGCCGGCCTACCGCCCCCACCACGACGGGGCGCCCATGCCGGTGTCAGAGGCGCTGGCCGAACGGATTCTGGCCCTGCCCATTCACCCCGAACTGACGGATGAAGACGTGGCCCGGGTTATTGCTGCTGTCTGTGCTCAGGAAGGATAATCGGGAATGCGCAAGGAAACGGCGTTTATTATCGGGTTTGTGGTTTTTACGGTCAGCACGGCGGCCCTGATCTGGACATTCGCGATCCCCAACTTCAAGCCTGTCATTTTTCCGCAGGTGGTGTCCGGGTCGGTGGATGTGGGGCCCATGCACCGCACCCGCGCGCTGAGCACGGATGAAATCAGGACCGTCAATGACTGGACCGCACACCATAAATCCGGCTGGGGGCCGCTCAGCCGTACCCCGCCCTCCTCGGGGGATGCGCATCTGCTGCTCAAGGACGCGCAGGGCAAGGATGTGATGGTGCTGACGCTATGGACCGGCATCAGCGCCGCGGACTGGAACGCCACCGTGTTCGTGGAATCGCCCGACGGCACGCAGGTGCATACGCAGAGCTTCTCCAACAAGGAGTTCGCGCCTCTGCGGATGATCGTCGACCGCTTTCCCTATCATCATTCCAGCTACCCGTAATACGGACAGCCCTCGCCGGTGCGGCCAGCGTGCTGTAACGGCGGGGGGAAACACGTGGGTTCCAACCCTCGGCTGGCACGATGTTCCGACGCCAACGCCGCAGGTGGCGGGCCCACCGCTGGCTTCATCGGCAGCCTGACTGACCAGCCCACGGACCGGCCCCACTGACAGGCCCTACCGGCATCTCATTGCCTGCTCCTGCCAGCGCTGTCGGCTGTTCCCGTTCGGGCAGTTATTGCTCGGGCGGTCATCGTTCGGGGTGCCCCGCTTCGGTCTGGCCCCGGTCGGCCCGCCCGGGCAGCCTGCACGGGGCAATCAGTTTCGGGGGCAGTCCATTCCGGTGCAATCCGTCGCGGGGCATCCTGTCGGGGCCACCCTATCCGGGGCTGCTTATCCGGGCCATTCGTCAGGGCCGTTCACTCGTCAGGGCCGTTCACGCGACGGGTGCGGGTCAGTCCTGCGCGCCTGACATCCGCTTTACACGCGCAGGCCTGTTGCTGAACGGGTGCCCGTTCAGCGTTCACGCGGCGAGAACCACAGGCCGATCCCGCCGATAACTGCGGTCAGCGCCACATAAATGGCCGGGGCGACAGGCGTGTGCAGTGTCAGTGACGAAATGGCCGCAGGCGTCAGCCCGCCCGAAATCGCGTAGGACAGGTTGTAGGACAGCGACAGCCCCGAAAAACGCACCTTGGCGGGAAAAGCGCGCAGCATGCCCACCGGCACCAGCCCGATAAAGGCGCAGCACAGCCCGCTCAGCCCCGCCCAGAACACCAGCGTGCCCGGAAACAGCGGCGACAGGCCGTACAGCCCGAACGCGCCGAAAATCAGCACCAGAGCGCAGGTAACCGCCAGTTTCCGCATGGCGACAAAATCGGTCAGGGCTCCCGCCGTGACAACCCCGATCGTCAGGCAGACCGTCGCACTCAGGCTGGCCAGCATGGTCTGGGCGGGGGGAATGTTGTGCAGGCTCTGCATCAGCGGGGGCATCATCAGCACCACCACGATACCGCCTGCCGTCAGGGTCCAGGTCGTCAGCATCGAGCATATAATGGCCCGGCGGTGGTCGCGCAGCAGAATTTTCACGGGCAGTGTTTCGGCCGTTTCGGCGCGGGCATGCATTTCGCGGAAAACGGGGGTTTCGTCCAGCCAGCGGCGTAGCACCATGGCGCCAAGGCCGAAAACGCCGCCAATCAGGAACGGTACGCGCCAGCCCCAGTCGGCCACGTCCTTGGGCGTCAGAACCACGTTCAGCGTCAGGATCACGATCGAACCCAGCAGAATGCCCCCGGTCAGTCCGCCGGTCAGCAACCCTGCGGCCAGCCCCGCGCGGTGTGGCGGGGCATGTTCGCTGACAAACACCCAGCCTCCGGGTGCTTCCCCCCCGATGGCCGCCCCCTGCATGACGCGCAGCAGCAGCAGGCCCAGCGGCGCCGCGGCCCCGATGGTTTCATAGCCGGGCAGCAGGCCGATCAGCAGCGTGGGCACGGCCATCAGCAGCACGCTGAAGGTAAAGACCTTCTTGCGGCCCGCCATATCGCCAAAATGCGCCATGATCATGCCGCCCAGCGGCCGCACGAGGTAGCCCGCGCCGAACAGCCCGAACGCTTCGGTCTGGCGCAGCCATTCGCTCTGGCTGGAGGGGAAGAAATGGGTCGCGATCAGCTTGGCCAGAAAGGCGAAAATGACGAAATCGTAAAATTCCAGAGCCCCGCCGAGGGAGGCGAGGGCAAAGGTTCTGAGCTGGGAGCGTGAAAGGGCAGCCGATGGCACCGCCGTTGCTGAAAAAGACGACATGGATACAGGTCCGTAACGAGGGGGCCGGGTGATCGGGGCTGGGCCGAACGTGTCGGTCGGCCCAGCCCGCAGGATGCATGCTTATAAAAGGTGAGGAAACGCCCCGTCCATGCTGTTTTTGGCGCGGCCTCTTTTCCCGCCCGCCCCGGCAGCGCTCTGATACGCGCTCGGGCGCGCACTCTGGCAGATGCGTACGCGGTCCGGGCCCGACGCCCATACCCCGGTTCTACCAACGCCGGAATGCTGGTGGCGCAGCCCATGGCCGGGGCCGCCTGGTTGTCAGACCAGCCTAGGCTCCTGCCGGACCCGGACCTGCATACGGGAGCAGGCGTCGTGCGGACAGTGCCTGCTGGGTCTTGCAGCAGGGTGTGTGTCCGCTATGCGGTGCCCCACAGGCTTTACCAGAGGATTTTTACCAGCGGGCTTTTGGTGGCCGGTTTTACCGGACCTTTGCCCGCCCTTTTTGCCCGCTTTTTTCAGGCTTCCGGTCGTTTTTTCAGGCGGGACGGTCGGTCGAGTCGAAGCGGAAGGGCTGGCCGATGGCCTTGTCCGCCAGTGTGCCTTCCCACATGACCTGATGGCCGCGAATGATCGTGCCGACCGGCCGGCCCGTAATGCTCTGGCCCGTAAAGGGCGACCAGCCGCAGCGCGAGGCCAGCCAGTTTTCCTCGATGGTCCAGCGGGCCTTCAGGTCCACGACCGTGAAATCGGCGTCGTAGCCTACGGCTATGCGGCCTTTGCGCACCAGCCCGAACAGGCGCTGCGCCCCGGCGGAGGTCAGGTCGACCAGGCGGCGCAGGGTCATGCGGTGGTGGGCGACATGGTCGAGCATGAGCGGCAGCAGGGTCTGCACACCCGGCATGCCCGAGGGAGATGCCGGGTAAGGGCGACCCTTGGCCTCCAGCCCGTGGGGGGCATGGTCAGAGCCGATGACATCGGGCAGGCCCTGGCTGACCCAGTGCCACAGTCCTTCACGGTGCGCCCTGGAGCGGATGGGCGGGTTCATCTGTGCCAGTGTGCCCAGGCGGGGGTAGGCGTCTTCCGCGCACAGGGTCAGGTGCTGGGGGGTAAGCTCACAGCTGGCGATATCGCGGTGCTGGGCGATCAGTTCCAGTTCCGCCGGGGTGGTCACATGCAGGATATGCACGCGGCGCCCGGTCTTGCGCGCCAGGGCCAGCACACGGCGCGTGGCCCGCAGGGCGGTTTCGTCATCGCGCCAGACAGGGTGGGATGCGGCATCTCCTTCCACCCGTTCGTCCAGGCGGGCTTTCAGCCGGGCTTCGTCCTCGGCATGAATGGCCACGCGGCGCTGTCCGGATTGCAGAACCCGTTCCAGCATTGCGTCCTCGGACACCAGCAGGTTGCCGGTGGATGACCCCATGAACACCTTGATTCCGGCTGTGCCCGGCAGTTTTTCAAGGGTGCCGCAGTCATCGGCATTGTCCGATGTCGCACCTACGTAAAAAGCGTGCTCGCACCACATGCGATCCCGGGCGCGGGCCAGCTTGTCGGCTACGGCCTCGGGGGTGGAGGTGGTGGGCTTGGTGTTGGGCATTTCGAAAACGCCGGTCACCCCACCCAGCACGGCCGAGCGGCTGCCGGATTCGAGGTTTTCGTTTTCTTCTGCGCCGGGCTCGCGAAAATGCACCTGCGTGTCGATCACGCCGGGCAGAATGGTCAGGCCCGTGCAGTCGATCACGCGCGCGGCCGGGGCATCCCCCCCCAGGGCGCTGATCAGCCCGTCACGCACGTAAACCGTGGTCTGCACCGTGCCGTCGGGCAGGACAACGGTGCCGTTCTTCAGGGCCAGGTCGTGGCCGCGCCCGGTGGCCCCATGGGTATCATGCGCGCCATGGACTGTCGGGTCGGAGGACTGGTCGGGGGTGCTGGTCGAGGATGCCACGGTTCTTGTCCTTGCGTCTCTGCTGCTGGCAAAGGGGATATGTCTGCCGGTCAGCCGCTTTTAAGGGTTTCGCGCGTGCGGGTGCGCATGGTCACCAGTTCCTCGGCCGAGGTCGGGTGGATACCGATGGTGCGGTCGAAATCCGCCTTGGTCAGCCCTGCCGTGACCGCGACCGCCACGGCCTGGAGCATTTCCGGTGCGTCGTCACCCAGAATATGCACGCCCACCACCTTCTGGCTGGCCTGGTCCACCACCAGTTTCATGACCGTCTTGCGGTCGCGCCGCCCGCCCAGCGTATGCCGCATGGGGGTAAAGCGCGTCAGGTAGATATCCACCGTGCCGTTCTGCGCGGCTTCGGTTTCGGTCAGCCCCACGCTGGCCAGCGGCGGCGAGAAAAACACCGCCTTGGGCGTTGTGGCGTAACACCACTGCCGGGGTGGGGCGGTGCCGAACAGGCGGTCCGCCAGGGTATGGCCTTCGGCAATGGCCACGGGGGTCAGGTTGATGCGGTCGGTCACGTCGCCAATGGCGTAAATGCCGGGATGCGCCGTCTCGCTGGTGTCATCCACCTGAATGCGGCCGTTCTCCACCGTGACGACATCGGTGTTCTCAAGCCCCAGACCGTCGATTTTGGGCCGCCGCCCGGTGGCCAGAAAAACGCAGTCGGCGCGCAGGCTCCGGCCGTCATCCAGCGCCAGGACCAGATCGGCCCCGTCACGTTCCAGGCTGACGGGGTTGGTGTGGCGGTGCTGGGTAATGCCGCGCACGGCAATGGCCTCGGACAGGGCTGTGCGCATGTCCTCGTCAAAACCGCGCAGGGGCAGGTCGCGCCGGTAGACCAGATCCACGCGGGACCCAAGACCCGCGAAAATTCCCGCGAATTCAATGCCGATATAGCCGCTGCCCAGCAGCACCACGCGCTGGGGCCGTTCGGGCAGGTGAAACGCCTGATCAGACGTAATGGCCAGTTCGACACCCGTGAAATCGGGCCGGAACGGGGTGGAGCCGGTCGCAATCACGATCCGTTCCGCCGTGACGGTCTGCGGTGTGGCGGTGGGCGCCAGTTCGGACGGCTCGATGCTGAGCGTATGGCCGTCCACAAAGCGGGCATGGCCTGTCAGCAGCGTGACGCCCGCCTTTTCAAGCATGGAAACATAAATGCCGTTCAGCCGCGTAATTTCGCGGTCCTTGGCGGCAATCAGCGTGGCCCAGTCATGCGTGCCGGGTGCGGTGGTCCAGCCAAAGCCATGGCTGTCATGCACCAGATCACCAAATTCGCTGGCCTGGACCATCAACTTCTTGGGTACGCAGCCCAGGTTGACGCAGGTGCCACCCCAGTGGCGGCTTTCCACCACGGCCACGCGCGCGCCGTAGCTGGCCGCCATGCGTGCGCAGCGTACGCCGCCAGACCCCGCTCCAATGACAAGAAGATCGAAATCATAAGCCAAGCGGGCGTACTCCTGCTGCGGGGTGATGCCGGGGATGACGGGCCCCGAATATGACGGACCTGACGGATGCAGGCCCGTGGTAGCGGGGGCCCGGGTTCAAACGGGCCGGACGCGGGTCCGGCTGCGCGCGGACCGGACCGGCCTGCGGGGGTTAAGGCCGCAGGTCACGAACCGGGCGCGCACTGGCTGGGGCTTCAGCGTTCTGCGAACGCTTTTTCCACCACGTAGGCGCCGGGGGTGGACATGTTGCCTTCATCGAAACCACGGGCCTGGAGCAGGGCTTCCGTATCGGCCAGCATCTCGGGCGAACCGCAGATCATGACACGGTCATGCTCGGGGTCCAGTTCGGGGATGTTCAGGTCGGTGAAGATCTTGCCACTTTCGATCAGCTTGGTAATGCGGTCGGTTACGGCAAAGTCCTCGCGCGTGACGGCGGGGTAGTAAAGCAGCTTGCCCGCAATGTCCTCGCCCAGGAATTCATGCCTGGGCAGTTCGTGGCGGATATGGTTGGCATAGGCCAGTTCGCCCGAAATACGCACCGTGTGGCTGAGAATCACATGCTCGTACCGCTCGTAGCATTCAGGGTCCTTGATCAGGCTCATGAACGGGGCCAGCCCCGTGCCCGTGGACAGGAAATACAGGTTGCGGCCGGGGCGCAGGTTGTCCAGCAGCAGCGTGCCGGTGGGTTTGCGGCCGATCAGCACCGTATCGCCGATCTTGACGTGGCGCAGGCGCGAGGTCAGCGGACCGTCGGGCACGGCAATGGACAGGAATTCCATCTCGTCGGCATAATTGGGCGAGGCAATGGAATAGGCGCGCAGCAGGGGCTTGCCGTCCACCTCGATCCCGATCATGGCGAACTGCCCGTTCTCGAACCGCAGGCCGGGGTCACGCGTGGTGGTGAACGTGAACAGCCGGTCGGTCCAGTGGTGCACGCTCAGCACCTTGGCGGGATACAGGTTGCCGTATTCCTTGGTGGGCGGGGCAAGGTGCCACACGCCGTCCTGGCCTTCCACCGGCAGCAGGCTGCTTGGCACTTCAGAGGCGGACATCCGGGGAAGAACGTCGTGTTCAAAAATGGTTTCAGACATGGACCGCTTTGTACTCCGCTTGTAGCAGATCAGAAGGAATGGTCCGGCTGGCATGGCGCGGGACCATCATGACACCGGAGACTCTTGAAACGTTGGCGGCGTTTTTAAGGGGCGGTGGCCCGGAACGCCAGTGCAAATTCATCACGGGACCTGTTCGCGCGTGGTAAATGCCCCAAAATAATCGTGGTTAACCCACCCGGCGCGGGGGCGATACCCAGAGCATGCCCGGGCAATCATGGGCCGGGGCATGTGTCCGGGGACCATGGCCGCGAAAGCCCCCCGGATAACACCCCAAAAAACACCTGCGGGGAAACACCCCGGGGGGAGCAGGCGCGGGGGGTCGCCCTTGGCCGGATTTACAGCATTTTTAACAAGGCCGCGCAGGCGGTGCAAGGCAGTGCGCCCCTGCCTGCGTCGCGTCGGTTTGTCTTAAATTTTGGGGACCGGGGCGGCTTGGCATTGTTCCCGCGTGCGGGATGACGCAAGAGTAGGCCATGACTCCAGACGATCCCATTGCAGGCCGCCCCTTCTCTCCCGCCCGGCAGGCCCTGGCCCATGTCATGGCCCGCACAGGCCTTGTTCCCGAAAGCAGGGAGGAGCCCGAAGTCCTGCGCCGGCTGGCCCGTGCCCTCGAACCCGGCACGCAGGATGTGCCGGATGAGAAATACCGCCAGATCCTGTGCGTGGTGCGCCAGAAGAAATGGATCTCGCGCCTGATCGACCGCACCCGCCGCAGCGGTCGTGTGTGGATCATGCGGGCCGAGATCGAACAGGCCGTGGCCGGTATTACGGACCCCGAGGCGGATGACGCAGCCCTTGAACGCGCCCTGGCCCCGGTGGCCGAGGCCCGGCTGCGCGAATACGGAACCTCCCCCCGGGCCGTATTCGCGGCGGTGCAGGCGGATCTGGTGGATACCGGGCGTGTGCTGTCCCCCGCCCAGACCGACCTGCTGCTGATGGCCATTGCCGTGGCGTTCGGGCTGGGGGCCGACGACCCGTTCCTGGAAACCGCAAGGCGGGAGGAAAGCCAGCGGCAGACCGCCACCAGCCGGATCGAGAAAGTCGGGCGCGAACGGCGCGAGCAGGAAGAGGAACACCTGCGCACATGGGAGGAAAGCCTTGTTCCGTTCAGCGAGGTGCCGCGCCTGCTGCATTGCTCGCCGCGCGAGGCGTTGCGCTGGATAGCTGAGAACCGCCTGCCGGTGGCCCGCAAGGTGCTCGAATCCGGTGGGCGGGAACGGTGGGAGTTCGACCCCGCGACGCTGGTGGCCCTGCGCACCCAGTTGCCCGAATGGCGGCGTGGCTCCGGGCAGGGAGGCGCGCAGGGGGGTGCAGGGCAGGGCGGCGCGGGACAGGGTAATCCGGGGCCGGCGGGGGGTGCGGGTCGTGGCGGTTCAGCACCCGTGGCCCCGGACATGGGCCGCAAGGTGGCAAATGCCGTGATTGCGCGGGTGGCGGCACTGGATCGGTACGCGGCCCATTTCCGCACGGCGCGCGCGCTCAACCGCCGCCTTACACTGGTGACGGGGCCGACCAACAGCGGCAAGTCCTACACGGCGCTGAACGCCCTGGCCCAGGCCGAAAGCGGGCTTGCCCTGGCCCCCCTGCGCCTGCTGGCCCACGAATTCCGCGAAGCGCTGGCCGCGCGCGGGGTTGAGGCGTCCCTGTCCACGGGGGAGGAGCGCATTCTGGTGCCCGGCAGCCGCCATCTGGCGGCAACGGTGGAAATGTGTCCGTTCTACAATCCTGTCGACGTGGCGGTGATCGACGAAGCGCAGATGCTGTTCGATACCGACCGCGGTGCGGCGTGGACGGCGGCCATCATGGGGGCGCCCGCGCGGCACCTGTACGTTCTGGGTGCTCCGGACTGCATTCCCATGGTGCGGCGCATTGCCGAACTCTGTGGCGACCCGCTGGATGAAATCTCGCTCGAACGCAAAAGCCCCCTGCGTGCGGCATCGCAGCCGGTAAGGCTGGCCGAACTGGGTGCGGGCGATGCGCTGATCGCGTTCTCCCGGCGCGAGGTGCTGGACCTGCGCGCAGCCCTCATGCAGCACGGCAAGCGGGTCGCGGCGGTGTATGGTGCCCTCAGCCCCGAGGTGCGCCGGGCCGAGGCCCAGCGGTTCAACAACGGGCAGGCCGATATTCTGGTGGCGACGGATGCCATCGGCATGGGGCTGAACCTGTCCATCAAGCGGGTGGTGTTCGCGTCGCTCAAGAAATACGACGGCCGCCAGACACGGGACCTGACCGTGCAGGAAGTCAAGCAGATCGGCGGTCGCGCGGGGCGTTTCGGCAAGCATGAAACCGGCGTGGTGGCCGTGCTGGCCGGGGCGGGCAGCCCCTCCTTCGTGCGCCGCCAGCTGGAGGCGGACCCCGAACTGCCGGCCGACCTGCGGCCTTTCGTGCAGCCGGATGTGGATATCGTCAAAGCCGTGGCGTCGGAAATCGGCTCGCAAAGCCTGTACGGGGTGCTGGCCCGGATTCATCGTGCGGTTCTGCGCAAGGACGACCCCAATTACCGCCTGTCGGACATGGAGCAGGCCTTTGCCATTGCCTCCGCCCTGGAAGGGGTGGAAGGGCTGGACCTTGCCATGCGCTGGGCCTACGCCATGTGCCCGGTCGATGACCGCGACAACGGTATTCGCCGTCTGGTGGGCTGGGCGGCGGACCATGCGGCGGGGCGCAAGGTGCTGCCACCGGGCAGCGGGCACCTGCCCTCTGCCGAGCGGGCCGGGCGCGAGGAACTGGAACGGGCTGAAAAACGCCACAAGCGTCTTGTGGCATGGCGCTGGCTGGCCCTGCGTTTTCCGGACTTCTACCCCGACCGGGAAGAGGCCGAGGACACGACCCGCCGCCTGAACGACTGGATCGAAAGCGTTCTGCGCCAGCAGAGCCGCGCCCGGCGCACGCAGAAATTCTAACCCTCCGCCCGCTGCTTCCTGCCATGACATGGGGCAGGCCGGGTGACGGCTGACGGCGCACAGGGTCTGCAGCGGTGGCGGGCTGCGGACTGACCCGCTGCGTACTGGCCCGCCGGGTCAGAATACGCCGGTCAGGCGTTCCGAAACATCCCACAGGCGGGTGGCCGCGCTGGCCTTGCGCGCGGCTGCGGGCACATGGGCAGGCCCCGGAGGGCCGCGCCGTTCCCCCATGCCCTGCGGGCCGTAATAATCCCCATCCCGCGCGGTGGGGGAAAGGGCCGCGAACAGCAGCGGTTCCGCGCCGCGTGCCGCCGACTGGCCCAGCACGCGCAGCACGATAGTGCCCAGCGTATCTTCTATTGCGCCAAGGGGGGCTGGCAGGCTTGCGGCCTGACCGTTGTGAACGATGGATGTGGCGGCCCAGCCAGGGTGGGCGGCGCGTGCATGCAGGTTCCAGCCGTTTTCACCCGCGCGGCGGGCCAGTTCCTGCGTGAACAGCAGGTTGGCCAGCTTGCTCTGCTGGTAGGCCCCGAACGGGCTGTAGCGGTGGCGGCTTTGCAGGTCGTCGAAATGGATGGTGTTGCGCCCCGCGGCCAGACTGGCCACGGTCACGACAACGCCCCCCTGGGGCGCGGCTTCCAGCAGGGGGCGCAGGTGTCCGGTCAGGGCGAAATGCCCCAGATGGTTCACGCCGAACTGCAGTTCGAACCCGTCCGCCGTTTCACGCCTGCGGGTGGGGGCCATGACCCCGGCATTGTTGATGAGAATATCCAGCCTGTCCGTGTGCTCGCCCACCAGTGCCGCGCAGTCGGCTACCGAACGCAGGCTGGCCAGATCGAGCGGGAGCAGTGTCGCGTCTGCCTGCGGGCAGGTGGCGCGGATCTGATCCAGTGCCGCCAGCCCCCGGCGTGTGTCGCGTACGGGTAGTAGAAGTCTGGCCCCCCGGTGTGCGAGCCCCAGTGCCGCCTGCAGGCCAAGCCCGCTATTGGCCCCGGTCACCAGCGCGACCTGCCCGCGCAGGTCCGGGCGGCTGGCATCCACGCGCCACGCCTGTCTGGCGCCGATCATGATGGCAGGACCTTGAGACGTTCATCGTGCTCGGCTGCTTTCATGGCTTCCTCCGTCAGGCGTTTCTCGTTGCGTTTGAAGAACACAAGAGCCGTGAGAATAAGGACCACCGCAATCAGGCCGAACGCCAGGGCGAACCAGCCCGAAAGCCGTATGATCTGGCTGCCCAGCATATAGGCGCAGAACGCGTAACCGCCAGCCCAGAACAGCCCGCCCACCGCATTATAGAACAGGAACGAATGCCACGGCATGCGGTTCGCCCCGGCCAGAAGGGCCACGAACATGCGCAGCACCGCGATAAACCGGCCCAGAAAGACCACCGGCCCCCCGTGCTTGAGAAAGACGTACCGCCCCAGCAGCAGCCTTTGCGGGGTCAGCCCGAATTTGGGGCCGTACCGGCCCAGCAGGCGCAGGCCCAGCGCATGGCCGATCAGGTAGCCCAGGTTGTCGCCCATGACAGCCCCTGTCACCCCCGCGATGATCACCCCTTCGATCTGGAGCTGGTGCGTGGTGGCGCAGAACAGCGCGCCGGTAATCAGCAGGCTTTCGGCGGGCAGGGGAAGGCCCATGCTTTCCAGCATGACCACCACGCCGATCACGCCGTAGCCGTACCGGGCAAACAGGCTGATCAGGTAATCAAGCGAAAAGATGGTTTCCAGAGCGTGTGCCAGAATGAACGATCCAGTTCAGGGTGTGAGAACGCATGACGCAGACACGGAGGAACCGTGTCGTTCCCCTGCTGTCAACCCCGAAAGCGGCCGGGGCTGTCACGGGCAGGCTTGAGCGGGCGGCTGCCGGGTTGGCCGCGGACCTGTGGGCGGGTCGGCAGACGGGTTGATGAACAGGCCATTGGGCGGGTCGGTAGCCAGTCCAGTTGGCAGGCCGGTCGGCGGCCGATGAACAGGCATGCCCGGGCCGATGGGTTTGCCAGCACGGGCATGCTAGAGTGTAACGCATGATACATGACCGAGATGCCTCGCGCCCCGTGCCTCTTCCTTACGGGAGCTGGCCCTCCCCCGTAACCGCCGGGCTTGTGGCCGGCAAGACGCTGACCCTGTCGGAAGTCAGTGCCGTGGGCCGGACCGTCTACTGGCTGGAGCGCCGCCCGGCGGAAGGCGGGCGCACCGCGCTCATGCGCTGGACGCAGGCCGAAGGCGCGCACGATGCCGTGCCGCAGGATGTCGATGTCGGCACGCGGGTGCATGAATATGGCGGCGGGGCCTATGCCGCAGGTCCGCATGGCGTGGCCTGTTCCGACCGGCGGACGGGGCAGGTCTGGTTTCTGGCCAGTGGCGCCGCATTGCCGCACGGCATGTCAGCACCGGGTGGGCAGGGTCCTGCGGTCCTGCTGGCGGGGGCCGAAGGGCTGCGCTTCGCAGACCTGCGCCTTGATCCGCGAAGCGGCATGGTGCTGGCAGTACGGGAAGACCACCGCACCGGCCCCGAACCGCAGGCCAGTCTTGTAGCGCTGGGTAGTGCTGCCGGTGCCGCCGGGCGCGTTCTTGTGCAGGGGGCGGATTTCTACGCATCTCCGGCCCTGTCGCCCGATGGCGCAACCCTGGCCTGGGTGGAATGGAACCACCCCGCCATGCCGTGGGATGCGACGCGCCTGTGCGTGGCCCCTGTCCTGCGCGGGGCGGATGGCGCAATCGAGGCCGTGGAACAGCCCCGCGTGCTGGCCGGGGCCAATGGGGCCGAATCCCTGGGCGAGCCGCGCTGGACGCAGGACGGCCGGTTGCTGGTCGTATCTGACCGGGCAGGTGCGTGGGGTGTGTGGGAGGTTCCTCTCCAGCCCTCTGCCGTCCCGACCGACGGAGGGAATGCGGCGGAAAGCCTTCGGCCCTACCCGGCGCCGGAGGGCGAGATCGGCCAGCCTGCCTGGGTGTTCGGCCAGCGCAGCTACATGCCCCTGCCTGACGGGGGCTGCCTGTTTCTGGCTGTGCGCGACGGGGCAGGGCAGTGTGTCCTGCGCAGTGCAGGCGGGCAGACCGCGCCCTTTGCCGGCCACCCCGAGCAATGCCCCGTGCCGATGGACGATGGCGGCTTTGCCTGGCTGGATGCGCCACCGGACGGGCTGCCTGCCGTTGTGGTCGGGTCGGGCACAGGCAGCCCAACGATATGCGTGCGTCGCGCAGCACCACCTGTGCTGGCGGTGCGGGATATTGCCTGCCCGGTGTCACTGACATTTCCCGTTCCCGGTTTTTCGCCCAATCGTGACCCGGGGGGCGACGGAGCGGGCTCCGATGCGGGCTCCGATGCGGACGGCCTGCGGGGGCATGCATTTTTCTACCCGCCCACCAATGCCGGTTTTTGCGGGCCGGAGGGTGAACGCCCGCCGCTGATCGTGCAGGTACACGGGGGGCCGACCGCGCGGGCGCAGGACAGTTTTTCCTTCAAGGTGCAGTGGTGGACGTCGCGCGGCTTTGCCGTGCTGGACGTCAATTACGGTGGCTCGACCGGATTCGGCCGCGCATGGCGCAACCGTCTGCTGGGGCAGTGGGGCGTTGTGGATGTGGCGGACTGCATAGCCGCCGCACGTCACGTCATTGAGGCCGGGCTGGTGGATGCGAATCGGGTTGCGATTCGGGGGTCCAGCGCAGGTGGCATGACCGTGCTGGTGGCCCTGGCCGAATCCGGGCTGTTTGCGGCGGGGGTGAGCCTGTACGGCGTGACGGACCTGCGCGCTCTGGCGCAGGAGACACACAAGTTCGAATCGCGTTACCTCGACGGGCTGATCGGTCCGTGGCCACAGGCCGAATCGGTGTATCTGGCGCGTTCGCCCCTGTCGGTCGCGGGGCGTATCACATCTCCCGTGCTGCTGTTGCAGGGGGCGGAAGACAAGGTTGTGCCGCCTTCGCAGGCCCATGCCATGGCCCGGGCGCTGCGGGCCGTGGGCACACCCTGCCACCTGCGCGAATTCCCCGGTGAAGGACACGGTTTTCGCAGGGAAAGCACCATCCGCGCGGCACTGGGGGAGGAACTGGCGTTCTACGGCCGGGTTTTCGGCTTTACGCCCTACCAGCCCGAGGCAGAGCCTGAATCAAACCCTGCATAAAACCTGCCAGGGGCCTGACCGGGCTCTGGGGCCGGGGCAGGGCGGGGTCAGGTCTCGTAATGCGGACGGTAGGTCAGGCCTTCGATCCAGGCGCGGATATCTGTGGGGCGGTCCACCGTGGCCATGCCCCGGTCGAAAATATATTCCGCGATTCGCGCCGCCGACGTCACGCAGACATCGAGAATATCGTCCTGCGGGGGGTAAAGCCTGCCGCGTTCGCGCGCTGTTGCGCCAACCTGCCCCGCCAGCGCCCGGGCCGATTCGATCACCACGTCATCGGTCATCAGTTTCGGGCGGGTGGCATAGACAGCCAGACCCAGGGCCGGGAAAATATAAAAATTATTGGCCTGCCCCGGATAGAAACTGTGCCCGTGCAGCGTAACTTCGGGAAATTGCAGGCCCGCCGCGAACAGCGCCCGGCCTTTCGACCATTCGTAAGCCTGTTCGGCCGTGCATTCCGCGTTGGTCTCGGGCAGGGACAGCGCGAAGAGAATCGGCCGTTCGGTAATGCGGGCCATGGCTTCCACCACCGGGCGGGTAAAGGCGCCACCCGCGGTGGATACGCCAATCAGCACCGACGGACGCACGGCGTCCACCACGTCCGGCAGGCTGTCCGTGGCGGGCATGTTTTTGGCGAAACGGGCCTGCTGGGGCGCAAGATCGGTGCGCGACGTCTCAAGCAGGCCGCCCGCGTCCATCAGGGTTATGCGTTCGATGGCCGCCTGTTCCGACAGCCCTTCCTGCCGCATGGCTGAAACCAGCATATCCGCGATACCCAGCCCCGAAGACCCCGCGCCAAGAAACAGGAACCGCTGCGCCGCAAGGGGCTCGCCCTTGATTTCAAGGGCGGAGATCAGCCCCGCCAGCGTTACGGCGGCGGTGCCCTGTATGTCGTCGTTGTAGCACAGCACGCGGTTGCGGTATTTTTCCAGGTAGCGGATGGCGTCCGTGCCTTTCCAGTCCTCGAAATGCAGGCAGGCGTGGGGAAAAATATCCTGCACGGCCTGCACGAATTCCTCCACAAAACCGTCCAGTTCGTGGGCCGGGGGCGGTTCGCGGCGCAGGCCCAGATACAGCGGGTCGGCGCGCAGGGCGCTGTTCGTGGTTCCGATATCGAGCTGAACGGGCAGCAGCACCGCAGGTGGCACCGCGCCACAGGCGGTGTAGAGGTCCAGCTTGCCGATAGGAATGCCCATGCCGTTCACCCCGATATCGCCCAGTCCCAGAATGCGCCCGCCCGTTGTCACGCACAGGAATTGCACGTCGCGCGCGGGCCAGTTTTCCAGCACGTCGCGAATACGCCCGCGCATGTCCAGGCTGATATACATGCCCCTTGGCCGCCGGTAGATATGGCTGAACTGCTGGCATACGGCGGCAAGGGTCGGGGCGTAGACAATGGGCACGAACCGGGCCGGGTTGGACATCAGCACCCGGTAGAACAGGGTTTCGTTCTGGTCGCGCAGGCCGCTCAGGTAAATATAGCGATCAAGATTGCTGTCCTTGGCGTCCAGATGCCGGTGGATTCGCTCCACCTGGCGGTCCAGGCTTTCCACCTGTGTTGGCAGCAGGCCTTCCAGCCCGTAAAGGCGGCGCTCCTCCTGCGTAAAGGCCGTGCCCTTGTTAAGCCGCGCGTTGTTGAGAAGGGCCAGGCCTTTGGGATGTAGTGCGGATGACATGACGACTCCTTGAACGGGCAGGCTGTAACGCCTCCCCACACTGCAAACACGGGCTGCGTGGCGAGGGTTTCAGAACCGGGAGAAGCATGGGCATAAAAAAAGGCGGCCCGAGGCCGCCTTGAAAAAATGTGCGAAAACGTGAAAAGCGCTTACAGCTTTTCTACCTGGTTGAATTCCAGGTCCACCGGGGTGGAGCGCCCGAAAATGGAAACGCTGACCTTCAGGCGGCCCTTTTCCTCGTCCACTTCCTCGATAATACCGTTGAAGGAGGTGAACGGTCCGTCGGCCACGCGAATCTGCTCGCCCACTTCGAACGTAACAGCGGAGCGGGGGTGCTGAACGCCCTCTTCCGTCTGCTGGATAATGCGTTCCGCTTCCGCCGCGGAAATCGGGGTGGGGCGGTTGCGGGTGCCCAGAAAGCCGGTGACCTTGGGCGAATCCTTGACCAGATGCCAGGTTTCGTCGGTCATTTCCATTTTGATCAGAACATAGCCCGGAAAGAACTTGCGCTCGGTACTGACCTTCTGGCCACGGCGCATTTCAATCACTTCCTCGGAAGGAACCATGATCTCGTCAATATGGTCGCTCAGCCCTTTCTGTTCCGCTTCCTCGCGGATGAACTGGGCGATCTTCTTTTCAAAGCCCGAATAGACGTGAACCACATACCAGCGCTTGGCCATGTCGTTTCCTCAGCCTCCCAGCCCGAAAAGTTGGCGCAGACCCAGGCCGATCAGCTGGTCCACGACAAAGAAGAAGATGGATGCCATGCCCGCCATGGCCAGAACGGCCCCGGTGGTTACAAGCGTCGCCCGGCGGGAGGGCCATGTGACCCGTTCCGCCTCGGCGCGCACGTCATGCAGGAACTTACCGGGACTGAGCGACACGAACCAACCTCTCTTCTCTGCCTGCTCCGCTGAAACTGGAGGCGGCCCTGAACTTCGCATGGCCATCGCAAGAAAAACCACACTATCAGGAAGGAAGCGGGATTTTTACTCGTACGGCACCAGAAAAAACTGGCAGGGGTGGAGGGTCTCGAACCCACAACCTCCGGTTTTGGAGACCGGCACTCTAGCCAATTGAGCTACACCCCTGCAGCGTGTCCGCCACGGCTGGGAAGACCTATAACGGAAAGCTATGGGTCTGACCAGCCACTTAAGCGACCATCGCAGGAGGCGGAACAAAATATGTTGCGCGCCCAAAGTCAAGAGGCCACGACTGATTTTGCCTGAACCGGCCCCCGACACGCCTCCGGCACGATCCACAATACCGCCTGCAACAGGCTCCCGAACCGGCCGCCGCATCCGACACCCTGCGGTCTTCGTCCGGTCCTTATGTCCCATTCCGCCTTACGGACCACGCACCTGCGGGGCGGTTATGGAGCATGCGCCCCAATATCGCGCCGGGCAGCACATGGCGGATCGGCCGGGCAGGTGCCGTCGTGGCGGTGTGCTGGCGTTCAGCGCCACGGCGCAACGCGGGGTGTGGCACGGTCGCCGCCCGGATGCCGCATCGCCCACAGCCTGGAGGGCTTGCGCGCTTTTGGCGTTTGAGGGTATGAAGCCAGCAGGGCGCGCGGGCATAGCATAGTGGTAATGCAGTAGCCTTCCAAGTTACCGAGGAGGGTTCGATTCCCTCTGCCCGCTCCAGTTTTTTCCTGCCGGTCGCGTCTGTTTTCATCTTCTTCCCCGGTGCGGTCGTTGGGCTCTTCTGTTGGCGCTGCTGCGCCGGCTAGGTATTTTATGTCTCGTGTTAGCCCCGTTCGGGGCCATTTTTATGTCTCGGCCCTGCGGCCAAAACGCGCGTGTTCGGCCCCGCGATAAAAATTGGGTCTTCGTGCCGGTTGCGTGGCTGTTACGGGCATGCTAGAGGCCGCGCCGATAGATGCCTCGAACCGGTTCGTCCGCAGGATGGTCGGCGGGGTGTGGTTTCAGTGTGGAATGCCGGCGCGCACAGAAGGAAAGAACCAAAGAGTGGTGGCCTCGGGCGTAACGACAGCACAACCGGTTGCTTTTGCTGCCAACGGTCTGGAAGGCCGCTATGCGACGGCACTCTACGATCTCGCAGCCGAGCAGCGGCAGTTGGATGCCGTCCTGGATGAAGGCGAGGCCCTGGCCCGCCTGATCGATGAAAGTGCGCCGCTGCGCACCGTTCTCGAAGACAGGCGGCTTGATATCCTGGTGTCTCGCAAGGCCTTGCAGGCCGTGCTCGAGGCGCAGGGTTTCGGCAAGCTTTTGCAGAATTTCGTGGGTGTGGTGGCCGATAACCGCCGTCTGCCCGTGCTGCGCCGTATCCTGGCCGCGCTCGACGCGCTGGCCATTGCCCGCCGGGGTGAGGTCGTGGCCGAAGTGTCCAGCGCCATACCGCTTTCGGCCGAACAGCGCGCCCAGCTTCAGGCGCGCCTGGCCGAGGCCGGGTATTCCCGCATTACTATTCGTGAGCGTGTCGATTCTTCCCTGCTCGGCGGCCTTGTCGTGCGTGTAGGGGCGAAGCTGTATGACGCGAGCCTCAAGACCCGCCTGTTTCGTTTGCATTACGCCATGAAGGGAGCCGCGTGATGGAAATCCGTCCCGCAGAGATTTCGGATATCCTCAAGCAGCAGATTGCCTCTTTTGACAAGGAATCTGATGTTGTCGAAACCGGCACTGTTCTGTCCGTTGGCGACGGCATTGCCCGCGTTTTCGGCCTGCAGAATGTGATGGCGGGCGAGCTGGTGGAGTTCCCCTCCGTCGGCCAGCGGGGCATGGCCCTGAACCTCGAAAGCGACAATGTCGGTATCGTCATTTTCGGTGACGACACCAACATCCGCGAAGGTGACACCGTGACCCGTTCGGGCATGGTGGTCAGTGTTCCGACCGGCAAGGGCCTGCTGGGCCGCGTGGTAGACGGGCTGGGTAACCCCATTGACGACAAGGGGCCGCTGGTCGACGTCGAACTGCGCCGTGCCGAAGTCAAGGCGCCCGGCATCATGCCGCGCCAGTCCGTGCATGAACCCATGCAGACCGGGATCAAGGCGATCGACGCCCTGGTGCCGATCGGCCGTGGTCAGCGCGAACTCGTGATCGGTGACCGCCAGACCGGCAAGACCACCATCCTGACCGACACCATTCTGGCGCAGAAAGCCGTGAACGATGCCGGCGACGACAAGAAGTCGCTCTACTGCATTTACGTCGCAGTCGGCCAGAAGCGTTCCACCGTCGCGCAGCTCGTGCGTCTGCTCGAAGCCAAGGGTGCGATGAAATACTCCATCGTTGTGGCCGCCACCGCGTCCGACCCGGCTCCGCTGCAGTATCTCGCACCGTATGCTGCCTGCGCCATGGGCGAATATTTTCGCGACAACGGCATGCACGCCCTGATCTGCTACGACGATCTGTCCAAGCAGGCCGTGGCCTACCGCCAGATGTCCCTGCTGCTGCGCCGTCCCCCGGGCCGTGAGGCCTATCCGGGCGACGTGTTCTTCCTGCATTCCCGTCTGCTGGAACGTGCGGCGAAAATGTCCGACGCCCACGGCGCCGGTTCGCTGACCGCCCTGCCGGTGATCGAAACCCAGGCAGGTGACGTCGCGGCTTATATTCCCACGAACGTCATTTCCATCACCGATGGCCAGATCTTCCTTGAAACCGACCTGTTCTACAAGGGTATCCGCCCTGCCGTGAACGTCGGGGGCTCGGTCTCCCGCGTTGGCTCCGCCGCCCAGATCAAGGCGATGAAGCAGGTCGCAGGCAAGATCAAGCTGGAACTGGCCCAGTACCGCGAAATGGCAGCGTTCTCGCAGTTCGCGTCCGACCTGGACCCGGCAACGCAGAAAATGCTGGCCCGTGGTGCGCGGCTGGTGGAGCTGCTCAAGCAGCCGCAGGCCTCACCGCTTTCGGTCGCGGAACAGGTTGTGCTGCTGTTCGCGGGCACCCGTGGTTTCATTGACGGGATCGCGGTCAACAAGGTTGTGGCCTGGGAACGCGCGGTGCTGGACGATATCCGTAGCGCTGGCAAGGACATTCTCGACACGCTGGGCAAGGAACAGGCTCTTTCCAAGGAACTGGAAGCCCGGCTGACGGAATACCTGACCACCTTCAACCGCAACTTCGCGGGCTGAGGGAGCACCAGCGCCCATGGCCTCCCTCAAGGAACTTCGCGCCCGCATCGGCAGTATCAAGTCGACACGGAAGATCACGAGCGCCATGAAAATGGTGGCGGCCGCCAAGTTGCGGCGCGCACAGGCCAGCGCGGAAGCGGCTCGCCCCTATGCCGCGGCCATGCGCCGCATGCTGGGTGAACTGGCTGCCGCGACCCAGGGTGAGGACGGGGCTCCCCGTCTTCTGGCGGGAACGGGTCAGGACAAGGTGCATCTGCTGGTGCCCCTGACCAGTGACCGTGGGCTGTGCGGGGGGTTCAACTCCAACGTGCACCGTCTTACGGTCCAGACCATCCGCCGCCTTCAGGCCGAAGGCAAGACCGTCAGGCTGCTGCCGGTCGGTCGCCGGGCGCTGAACTTCTTCATGCGCGAGCATGCCGACCTGATCGTCGATCACGTGATCGGTGTCAGCGGCAAGGAAGTTCCGTTCTCGGTCGCCAGCGGTCTGGGCGACAAGATCAACACCCTGCTCGAAGCGGGAGAAATCGACGTCTGCACGCTTGTGTTCAACAAGTTCAGCAACGCGATGCTCCAGGTGCCCGTGTGCCAGCAGCTTGTGCCGATGGTGGTTGACGATACGGTGAAAGCCGAACCCGCCAACGACGTCGCGCAGTACGAGTTCGAGCCGGATGAAGCAACGCTTCTGGCCATGCTGCTGCCCCGCAACCTCCAGGTGCAGATTTACGCCTCCCTGCTGGAAACGGCAGCGGGCGAGAACGGCGCCCGGATGACGGCCATGGATAACGCCACGCGTAACGCGGGCCGCTCTATCGACAGTCTGACGCAGGTCTATAACCGGACCCGCCAGACCAATATCACCAACGAACTGATCGAAATCATTTCGGGCGCCCAGGCTGTCTGAGCCCGCCCGCATGCCCGCAGGAGCTGACCCCATGTCGGATACCACAACCCAGACCCAGGCCCCTGCGGCCACTAAGACCAACGCAGTTGGTCGCATTACCGAGATCAGAGGTCCGGTCGTTGACGTGCAGTTCCAGGGTGAACTGCCCAAGATTCTCAACGCATTGCACGTGTCGCTGGACGGCCAGACCCTGGTTCTGGAAGTCGCCCAGGAAATTGGCGAACACGAAGTGCGCTGCATTGCCATGGACTCGACCGATGGTCTGGTGCGTGGCGCCGAAGTCGTGGACACCGGCGCCCAGATTTCCGTGCCTGTCGGTCCGGAAACGCTTGGCCGTATCCTGAACGTGATCGGTGAACCGATCGACGAAAAAGGCCCCGTGCGCACCACCCGCCGCGCCAGCATCCACCGCGATGCCCCTGCGTTCGACGAACAGGCCGCCGCGTCCGAAATCCTGATGACCGGGATCAAGGTTGTCGACCTGCTCTGCCCCTATCTCAAGGGCGGCAAGATCGGCCTGTTCGGTGGTGCCGGCGTGGGTAAGACCGTCATTATTCAGGAACTGATCAACAACATCGCCAAGGCGCATGGCGGCGTGTCCGTGTTCGCGGGTGTTGGTGAACGTACCCGTGAAGGGAACGACCTGTATTACGAAATGCAGGATGCCGGCGTGATCAAGCTGGCCGAGGACGGCGCGACCGACGGGTCCAAGGTTGCCCTGGTGTTCGGCCAGATGAACGAGCCGCCGGGTGCGCGTGCCCGCGTGGCGCTGAGCGGCCTGACCATGGCGGAATATTTCCGCGATGAAGAAAACCAGGACGTGCTGTTCTTTGTGGACAACATCTTCCGCTTCACGCAGGCCGGTTCGGAAGTGTCGGCACTGCTGGGCCGTATTCCTTCCGCCGTGGGCTATCAGCCTACGCTGGCAACGGAAATGGGCGCCCTGCAGGAGCGTATCACCTCCACCAAGAAGGGCTCCATCACCTCCGTGCAGGCCGTTTACGTGCCCGCCGACGATCTGACCGACCCGGCGCCGGCAGCCACCTTCGCGCATCTGGATGCGACGACCGTGCTGAACCGCTCCATCGCGGAAATGGGGATCTACCCGGCGGTCGATCCGCTGGATTCCACGTCCCGCGCGCTGGACCCGCAGATCGTGGGTGAAGAACACTACCAGGTCGCACTTGAAGTGCAGCGTATCCTGCAGACCTACAAGTCCCTGCAGGACATCATTGCCATTCTGGGCATGGACGAACTGTCCGAGGACGACAAGCAGATCGTGGCCCGCGCGCGTCGTATCCAGCGCTTCCTGTCCCAGCCGTTCCACGTGGCCGAAGTGTTCACGGGTGCGCCGGGCAAGCTGGTGTCCGTGGCCGACACGGTCCGGTCCTTCAAGGCGATCTGTGCGGGTGAATATGACGACCTGCCCGAAGCTGCCTTCTACATGGTGGGTTCCATCGAAGAAGCAGTCGCCAAGGCAGAAAAAATGAGGGAGTCGGCCTGACCGCCGGTTTCGGGAAGGAGCGTCGTTGATGCCGATCCAGATTGAGATTATCAGTCCCGAGAAGGTTCTGGTGTCGCGCGAGGTTGACATGGCCGTCCTGCCCGGCATGGAGGGCGATATCGCCGCCATGCCCGAGCATTCGCCCATGATGCTTCTGCTGCGCGGTGGCGTCGTGGCCCTGTACGAGGGCGACACCGTGACCGACCGCTACTTTGTGGGCGGCGGCTTTGCGGATATCACGCCCACACGCTGCACTGTTCTTGCGGACAAGGCAGTGCCGGTTGGCGATATTTCTATCGACAACGCTACGGCCCAGCTCGAAGCCCTGTCCGAAGCGTGGGACAAGGCCGACAAGACGGATACGACCCGTCTGAGCGTATTGCAGGACCAGATTCTGGCTGTCCGCGCCGAGATCGAAGCCGGTTCCGGCGCGAACTGACTTCGGATCTGCCGGGCCGCAAGATCCGGTCTGGAAAAAAGCCACCCATCGGGTGGCTTTTTTTATGCCCTGTTATTCAGCTCCGGCGGTCTCGATGCCGGCAGGCGCGTTGCGTGCGGTGCCTAGCCCCGGCCGCGATAGGTCGGCACGTCCTGCCCGGGAATCCAGACCTCTTTGGGCGGTTCGCCGGTCTGCCAGAACACGTCTATGGGCATGCCCCCGCGTGGATACCAGTAGGCGCCGATGCGCAGCCATAGCGGGGCAAGCAGATCGACCAGCGTGGTTGCGATCTGGAGCGAGCAGGCTTCATGAAACGCGCCGTGGTTTCTGAAACTGGTCAGGAACAGTTTCAAGGACTTGCTTTCGACAATCCACTGGTCCGGCACGTAGTCGATGACAATGTGCGCGAAGTCCGGCTGGCTGGTGATGGGGCAGAGGGACGTGAATTCGGGCGCGGTAAAGCGCACCATATACTGCCTGCCCTGATGCGGGGCGGGTACGCGTTCCAGAATGGCCTCTTCGGGGCTGGCTGGGGCGGCGACAAGGCGGCCGAGCTGCGTCAGGCCCTGGCTGCCGTTATCGGGTCTGGTCATGTTTGTGTCTCCCATCGACTCTTTATGGCTCATGTCCAGATGGTGGACGCGCAAGTCAAGCTTTGTGTGGAACATTCGGCGGAGCGTGGCTGTCGTTTTCAGGGTAGCTGGTGTATGGGAAAACCATGGCCAGATCCCCTTCCCCCGTTTTTCCCACGCCGCGTCTTGTCACCACCACGCAGGAGCTTGAAACGCTTCTTGCGCCGTTGCATGGCGAATCGTTTGTCACGGTCGATACCGAATTCATGCGCGAGCGCACTTACTGGCCGGAACTGTGCCTGGTGCAGATCGGTGGCGCGCATGAGGTCATCCTGATCGATGCTCTGGCGGAAGGGCTGGATCTGGCGCCGCTGGCAGCGCTGATGGCCAATGCCGCCGTGCTCAAGGTCTTTCATGCCGCGCGGCAGGACCTGGAAATTTTCCTGCATCTGTTCGGTGCGCTGCCCACGCCGGTTTTCGACACGCAGGTCGCGGCCATGGTGGCGGGCTTTGGCGATCAGGTGGGCTATGACAGCCTTGTCGGATCCCTTGCCGGGTATGTCATCGACAAGAGCCATCGCTTTACGGACTGGTCGGTCCGCCCGCTGTCAGACGCACAGCTCAGTTACGCGGCGGGAGATGTCACCTGGTTGCGTGTGGTTTACGAACGGCTTGTGGCCAAGCTGGAGCAGGAAAAGCGTCTGAGCTGGGTCGCGGCCGAAATGGCGGAGCTGGAAACGCCCGAGACGTTCCTGCCCGACCCGGAACGCCAGTGGGAACGTCTGCGCGCCCGTACGGGCAACCGGCGTATGCTGGCGGTACTGCGGGCCGTGGCGGCCCTGCGCGAGCGCGAGGCCCAGCGGATCAACGTGCCGCGCCAGCGCCTGATCAAGGATGAAAGCCTGCTTGAAATCGCGGCAACGACCCCTGTCACTCTTGGTGCGCTGTCCAGAGTGCGTGGCGTGTCACGCGGGTTGGCGGAAGGAAGCGTGGGTCAGGCGCTGCTGGAGGCCGTGAAGCAGGCGCAGGCCCTGCCCGAGAGCGAACTGCCCAAACTGCCCAAAGGCCGCAACAAGGACGCGCCGCGCCCTCCTGCATCGCTTGTGGCATTGCTGAAAGTGCTGCTGGCGGCCTGCTGTGAGGAGCATGACGTAGCCCCCAGGCTTGTTGCTTCCCAGGACGATCTGGAGGCTTTCGCGCTCGATCCCGAACAGCCGGGGCCGCTTTCGGGTGGCTGGCGTGGCCGGGTGTTCGGCCAGACGGCACGCGCCCTGTGTGCTGGCCAGGTGGCACTGTGTATCCGGGATGGCAAGGTTGAGACCCTGCCATGCAACGAACTGTCCAACGCAGGCTGAAAGCCCTTGTCGATCGGCCATGGGTTTTTGGATCATGGCCGGTCCCGCACGGGGGCAAGGAGCAGGCAGGCCACGGCCTGTGCGCCTGCCTGCCCCTTGGGGATGTTTCAGAAACCCATTTCTTCCCACAAGTTGGAAAGCGGGCGGGCCCCGTAATGGGAAATGATTTCCGACGCCGCGACCGAAGCCAGCCGCCCGCATTCGGGCAGGCTGCGGCCTGATGTCAGCCCGGCCATGAAGCCTGCGGCATAGGCGTCGCCCGCGCCGGTGGTGTCCACAACCTGCGTCGGCACCGGAGAAACCTGCGTAAAAGCGCCGTCATGTACGACCACGCTGCCCAAGGCGGAGCGGGTTAGTGCTGCGAACGTGGTGTCATGGGCGGTCTTGCGGGCGGCTTCGTCAAAGCTTTCGGTTTCGTACAGGGCGCAGATTTCGTCCTCGTTGGCGAACAGAATATCCACATGCCCCTTCACCAGGTCCAGGAACGCGTCACGGTGGCGGCCGACGCAGAACGGGTCCGACAGGGACAGGGCGACCTGCCGCCCGTTCGCATGGGCAATGGCGGCGGCATGGCGGAACGCTTCCTGCGCGTGGGGGGGGTCGAACAGGTAGCCTTCCAGATAGACAATGCGCGATGCGGTAATGATATCGGGCAGAACGTCTTCGGGGGTGAAGCACGAACACGCGCCCAGATAGGTGGCCATGGTGCGCTGGCCGTCCGGGGTGATCATGACAATGCAGCGTGCTGTCGGCAGATTTTCGAAGGTCTGCGTATTCAGCGGCTGGGAGGGAAATTCAACGCCGTTATCGCGCAGGTCCTGCACGAATTTCTGCCCCGCGGTATCGCGCGCGACCTTGCCCAGATACGCCACGCGGGCGCCGAACTGCGCCGCCACCACGCAGCTATTGGCGACAGACCCGCCGCCCATGACCTGCTCGGGGGTCAGTGCGGCTTCAAGGGCGTGGGCGCGGTCCGCATCCACCAGCGTCATGCTGCCCGGTGTCAGGTTCTGTTTTTCCAGAAAGGCGGGGTCGACCTTGGCCAGAATATCGGTAATGGCGTTCCCGATCCCGAGAATATCGTATTTTGTGTCGGTGGCTGTCATATGGGCGAAAACTTCTTTTAAAAATGAAACTGTCTGGCTGTTTGGCTAGCGCGCTGCCATAAAAAGGGCAACAGTAGCGTGTAGGCAAGCTTTGCCCCAGGACACGACGCCTGTATAGAATCGGAACGATCCTGAGCAGGCGGCCTGGGGCGCGCGCGGCGGCCCGCAGGGGCGGGATTGCTGCCTGAACGACAGATAGTTTTGATTGGCGGGGGGAATTTCTTGTTCAGAAGACGAAAGCCTGAAGACAAACGACCATCGGAACAGACCTCCGCTGCCAGTCCGTCGGCGCCCGCGCGCCCGGCAGGGGTATCGGAGTCCAGTTTTTCATCCACAGCAGGGCGGCCGGGAGCATCCGTAACGGGCCCGGCCACTTCTCGTCCTGACACACTCAAGGAGACCTCGCTCATGGGCCGTGCGCCTCTTCCCTCCGGTTCCCCCCTTCCTTCGGGCGCTGGCATTCCGCCTATTCCGGGTGCAGCCCCGCGCGGCATGCCGCCCCAGCAGGCGCCCGGTCGCAAGGACGTGCCCGAGCAGCGTACACTGGTTGTCGGGCGCGGTATCAGCGTGCAGGGTTCGGTTCAGGATGCCGAACGTCTGGTGGTTGAAGGCACGGTGGAATCCAGCCTGATCAACGCCAAGGAACTGGTGGTGATGCCGGGCGGCCTGTTCCGTGGCGGTGTCGAAGTCGAGAATGCTGAAATTGCCGGCACGGTCGACGGGTCGTTGATTGTCCGTGGCAGCCTGACCGTGCGTGGTACGGGGCGCCTGCTGGGCAAGGCGTCCTGCCATCGTCTGAAGGTGGATGACGGCGGCCAGATTACCGGCCAGCTGGAAATGCTGCCCGAAAGTGGTGCGACACCGGCTGCCGCGACAGATGCACCGGCAGAGTCCGCGCCGGAAGCAGACCCTGCGGCCTGATGTCGCATCGGGTGCGGATCGGGTTTTGTCAAAAAGACCCGTGACCGGGATCGATAAAAAAAGGGGCTGCACCGTAAGGTGCGGCCCCTTTCCGTTTTGGGCGCTCAACAGTCTGTCCTCTCGGGGGCGCGCAGTCAGCGCATCCAGGTCTGCTGGACAGATGCTACAGCCCCGGGTCTGGGGCTGTCATGGGTTCAGGCCATGGTGTCGCGGCGGTCACGCAGCCTGACATAGGCAATCTGGGCGTGTTCTTCGCAATAGGGCTTACCGGGCAGGGGCGTCGCACCGCAGAAATGGAAGCCGGGCGTGCCGGGGTCTCCGATCGGCCAACAGCAGGACGGACCGCGACGTTTCTGGGGTTCGGCGTCGGAAATGGTGCGAAAGACCGGTTTGGTCTTGGGAGCCGCCTTGGGGCTTGCCACCACTTTCTCCTTGGGTTGCACCTTTTCCTGAACCGGTGCCTCCGTGGGCTGGGGGGTAGACGGAACAGCCGGACCCTGTTCGCCGCTGCCGTGTGCAGGCGGCATACGGGGGGCGGGTGCCGGGGGCGGTTCGCTATGGGGTGCGTCGGCCGGTGCTTCGGCAACAGGCTGCACGGCTTTCTCGGGTTTTTCCGTGCCAGGTGGCTTGGCCTTGCCTTCCCGCCGGATGGGGGATGGGCGTGGCGGCAACCCAAGCCGGTGTGCCTTGCCAACGACAGCGTTTTTGGTGATGGAGAGGCGCCGGCCGATTTCCGCAGTTGACAGACCTTCTGCCCACAGGTCTTTCAACTGGGCGATTATTTCTTCGGTCCACTCCATCCACAGGCACCTTTTTTTACTATTGCACGGCTGGCAAGCAGGGCGCCGGCCTTTCAGAGGGTTGCATACTAAGAGGATGTGCGGCGCTTCTCAAGCGCAAAGCCCAGAAAAGACGGGTTTGCGCTTGAGAAAAGCCCCCGTTTATGCCCGGTTTGCGCGCCCGCGGGAAGGCCGCCTTCAGGCGTTGCCGAATTCCAGCGGGCACGGGCCGGGACGGCCCAGAAAATAGCCCTGGGCTTCGGTGCATTTCATGGCCCGCACGGCCTTGAGCTGCACTTCGGATTCAACGCCTTCCACAATAACGGTCTTGGCGCGAATACTCGCAATGCCGACAATGGACTGAATGATTTCTTTAGCTGTCGGGTCGGGCAGGGCCTGAACAAAGCTGCGATCGATCTTGATCTTGTCGAAAGGCAGTTTCCACAAATAGCTGAGTGACGAATACCCGGTCCCGAAATCATCGATACTGATATTGCAGCCAATGTCGCGGATATCGTTCAGGATGGAATTTTTGTATTCATATTCGTCCATCAGGACGCTTTCCGTAATTTCAAGATCCAGCCGGCTGGGTTTCAGTCCCGTTTCAGCCAGTATGGCCCGGATGACGTCGGGGAACTGGCGGCGTTTGAGCTGCAGGGGGGAAACATTGACCGATACGGTCACGGTTTCGGGCCATGTCCGGGCCTGGGAACAGGCCATGCGGAGCACGCGTTCGCCAAATTCGTGGATCAGCCCGGTGTCTTCGACCAGACGGATGAACACGTCCGGCGGAATTGTCCCGCGTTCGGCATGGTGCCAGCGGGCCAGTGCCTCGAAAGAGCGGATGGTGTTGGTGGTCAGGCAGAATATGGGCTGGTAGTGCAGGCTCAGTCCTTCGCCGTCGACCATTTTATGCAAGGCCGCGACCAGTTCGGCCCGGTCCCTGATTTCGCGGCTCAGGTCGTTGTCGAACAGCTTGTACTGGCAGCGGCCCAGAGACTTGGCTTTGTAAAGAGCCATATCGGCGTGGCGCAGCAAGGTTGCGCTGTCCTCCGCCTGACCGGGGAAATGGGCCGCCCCTATGCTGGCCCCCACCACGACTTCATTATTCTGGATTGTATAGGGCGCGCTCAGGAGTTTGATCAGTTCCGCCAGGCGGGGCTCGATCGGGGTGGTGGCGGAGCAGTATGGCCATATCATCGCGAATTCGTCGCCACCAAGGCGGGCTACAAAATCGTCCTGACGGCAGAAGGTCTGGAGTCTCAGCGCTGCTTTTCTGAGCAGTTCGTCGCCCGCGCTGTGGCCGTGCATGTCATTGATGGATTTGAAGTGATCCAGATCGATATAGAGCAGGAAGAATTCGAAATCCTCCTGATTGGACATGGCATGTAGCCGGGAGCTGAAATAATTCCGGTTGGGCAGGCCGGTCAGGTTATCGTAATGGGCAAGCTGTTCTATGCTGCGCTGGGCCTCGCGGTATTCTGTTATGTCATCCGCGACGCAGAGTTCCCAGCGGCGATTGCCGTCATCATCGTCGATCAGCAGGTTTCTTTTGGACAGAATGCGCTCGATACCCTTGCGGTCTGTCAGCGTCTGTTCCGATTTGCCCACGCGTCCCTGCCATGCGGTGTCCTCGGTCAGGGCGGAAGGCATGTCGGGGATTGTGTCGTCCAGCCCGTTCAGGGTGAAGGAGTGGGAGGACAGGCCAACTTCCTCCGCGGCCCTGTTGTGAATGATGGTGTCGCCGGTACTGACGTCACGCACCTGGATCGCGGTGGGGATGTTGTCGATGATGGTGGAAATGAACAGCTTGTCCCGCAGGATAATCTTGTTGGCCTGACGTAGCTCACCCGTGGTCTGGCGCAGTTCCTTGATCGTATCCACGGCCTGGGCGTGCAGGGCCTTGGTGAGGTTGAAGGTAGACCCGACGCCGTAATATTCGTGATTTTTTGTAATAATGAACCCGGTCAACTGGTTCAGTAAGTGCGTATTGAGAATGGTATCCACAAAATCGGACACGAATTCATCCGCATCGACCAGAATGGGGTTGCGGTCCATCAGCAGGGAGATGGAACGGTTGGCGAATATTTCATAGCCGAACCGGTGGCCCACACGGAGCAGAAAGGTCCACCGGCCGATAATACCGACCGGGCGATTATGCGCATCGACAACAGGAATTTCGGAAAGGTCCGTGTTTTCCTGGAACAGGGCAAAGATATTCGCACCCGTTTCATTCGACGAAACGGATGGCACGTTAACGGCAATGTCTCTCATCCGTCGTTGTGCTAGGTGATCGCGCATGGCCGCCTCAGACGAAGACAGGATGGCATATAAAAAGCCGCATGATGGAATTCCGCCTTGATTCGGTGGAGGTTTGGAATCTTAAAAAGCATTCATAAAACGTAAAGCATCATAATTGTCGCATGAATTTATTGTTGCGCCGCCAAGGATCGTCCGTGCGTGCGGGAGATCGTTATCACAGGCTGCGCGTGCGTCGCCGCCGCTCTGAAGTTCCTTTCCCTGGCGATGGCGATTCCCCGTCCGGGGGTGTGTCGCGTGGTGATTCTGTAAAAAATTCCTGCGGTATTTGGATGGAAAAGATCAGATTTGGCAATACCAACGTTGCAATTGATGATCTGGCCCAAGGGGATAGGGCGTATTTTGGGCCAGGTTTGTCGCCGGTCCCTCGCCGTACCCGGCCTGATAACGGGAGGGTGGAGGCAGGTGCTGGACATGCCGCAGCAGTTGTTGCTGGCCGGCGATTGGCCCCGGTCAGAGGAGAATTACCATGCGCCAGCCAGTCGGCCCGTGGCGCGGGACTATGGCGCCGTGCCTCGGACCCCTGGTCCCGCAAGGGCAATCCGGGACGCAATGCTTCTGTCATGGAAAAGTCTCCCCAGGCAGTGGCCTGCGCCCCTGGGGAGATGAGAGACCCCCCGATGACGGCGTTCCATACAATGCGAATGCCGGCGGCGCGGTGTGTTCCGTGATGGTGAGAGAATAAAAAATATTTTTCATGAAAGCAAATAACAATTACGATAAATATCGTAAGCATCATTCATAAATGATCAATGTTCTGAAATATGTCTTTTCGGGTTTTGCTTTAGGGCAGGTCCAGCGTGTTGCAGGTCAATTGTTTTAATATCATCTTATCTATTTGCTACGTGACATGACCCGCTTGCCTGCTGCTGACGGGGGCAGAGACAGCGTTCAGGGCGCGCGCATTGATATCGCATCCTGTAACTGGCTGCATGATCCGGGGCGAACCGTGTGGTGCCCGGAATGGGCCAGTCAGTCATATTTCCAGGAGGGGGGCGTCATGTGGGCGGGTGCTATCCGTGCCGCGACCGGCTGGGCAATATACCGTGCAGCATGCCACGATCCTTGCCCGGATACGGTGATTTTGATTGCCGGAATGTTGGGAGAAGGGTGTCATGGCACGGCATGGGAGTATGACCCGGCATGGTCGGGAAAGCTTTGCGAGTATATATATCTGTTTTGAATAGGTCGACGATGTAAAATCCGTCAGAAGCAGGACTGTCTTTAGAGTAAAAGTTGCATGTTCGGCCCCTCTTCTTTACAGAGGAACAGCGATCATATAATTACAGAACCTGCTCAATGCGCTGAATGGTGGCTGGAATAAGGGTGATAGGGAACCGACGCAACACATTGACTATGCATCAGGAGTGTTGACGGACCGTAAATTTTTGACTCCTGAGTTTCTAGGGACATGTAGGGAATGGATAAAAAATTTATTTATTTAAGCCCGAAGGAGCAATGGAAAGATATTATCACGCAAGCTCCCTCAGGGCAGAGAGAGTATGTCAGGACCGTTATTCAAGACAACGCTGTTGCGTGTATAGACCTTTTTATCAAGGCCATTTTCCAGCATGAGAGTGCGGCGGAGTTTCTGCGGAAAGAGGCGTTACTTCGCAAATTGCGGAAAAATCTGTATTTCTACCTGAAAGCGGTTTTTGCCGCTTCTCCCGACAATGTCGAGCATGTCTGTATATTGCAGAAGCGTATGGGAAGTGCCTATGCGCGACTTGAAATACCGGCCCATCTGATTGCCTATGGTTTTTTTATTATCAAAAGGGAAATCATATCCCTGTTTCTGGCAAAGAAAACCGACCCTTTCGACAGATCGACCCTGATCGTCTACATCGGCTCGGTGATGGATTTCTCGTTCAAGTTTGTCATGCGTGCTTATGATTCCAGGTTTCGCAAGGCGGTGGAGGACAAGGAAGTCCTGCGCATGGTGTCGCTGGGTCAGGATCTCGCCTTCGAGCGGGAAACGCAGGTCAGGACCTTTTTTGCATGGAGCACGCAAACCCTGACCCTTTTGTGTGAGAATAAGGCCCGCGAAATTCAACTGGTCGAGGATTCCGATTTTGGACTGTGGTTCACCCATAAAGGGCGGAACCTGTTCAAGGGAACCCGGGAATTCGATACGATCCAGAAAGAAATTGAAAAAATCGACAGCGATATCGCCCTGGTTCAGGATGGGGGAGATATTCCGAAACGGTTTTCGGAAAAAATCTATCGGTCGATAAGAAAAATCAATTTCCTGGCCGAAAACAGTTTTCATCAGATAGAAAAAGTCGAAAGCGGCAAGGACCCGCTGACAAAAGTCCTGAATAGACGGTTTCTGGATGCTGTCTTGCAAAACGAAATTTCCTACGCTTTGAAAAAAGACAAAAAATTCAGTATTATTCTGTTCGATATTGATAACTTTAAAAGCATTAACGATACATATGGGCATCTTGTCGGTGACGATGTTCTGTGTTTTGTGGCGAATACACTGGTCGCACTTTTGCGGGTCAATGATTATATTTTCCGCTACGGGGGCGAGGAGTTCCTGATTATCCTGACGGAAATGACCTCCAGAGAGGCTTTGAAATGTGCCGAGCGCCTGCGCGTCAACATGGAAAACAAGCCCCTGCTGCTGTCTTCGGGCGAGACAATTGGCGTTACCCTTTCGGGGGGGCTCACGTTTTTTGATGGAAAGACGAATGTAAAGGTGCTGATAAGCCAGGCCGATCAGGCATTGTATAAAGCCAAACGGCAGGGGCGGAATCGTATTGTGACCTCTACCCCGTCAGAAGATGCCATACGTGTCGGAGGTCTGCCCGAACCATGAGACCCCGCGCGCCGTCATGCCGGGGTATCGTAAGCCGCAGAGCAGGCCGGCAGGTGCTGCGTTGTTCTTGTGCCTGAGGCTCTGTTTCTGATCTGTACCGACATTATATACCGGCAGGAATAATGACAGGAACGGCTTTCCGGGAGCTTGCAAACAGTTGATCGCGGCTGTCGGGTCCAACAGGGGCGCTACTGAGAAAATTTGCAGTTTTTAACAGGCTCAAGCACTTTATCTAGATTATCGATACAGACCTTGGCCAGGGCGGGATCGTAAATCTTGCCACTTTCATGTTTTAAAAATGTCAGCACAAAATCCGCTTTCCACGGGGCCTTGTAATCCCGGCGGGAGGCAATGGCGTCAATCGTGTCGGCCAGGGTCACAATCCGCACCAGAAGCGGAATTTCTTCCCCTTTCAGTCCGAACGGGTAGCCGGTACCGTCCCAGCGTTCGTGGTGCATCAGCATGGCGTCGCGTATTTCCTGGCAGAAATCGTGATTATACCATTGGGTTATGGCCAGACCCAGCAACGGGTGTTTTTGAACGGTTTTGCGTTCGTCTGCTGTCAGGCTGCGCGGAGCTTGCAGGATTTCCGCCGGGATCAGGATTTTCCCTGCGTCATGCATGGTTCCGGCCATTTTCAGCTTGTCCCGGTCCAGGGATGTAATGCCCGCGAGGTCAGCGATAATACCTACAATTTCCCCAACCCGGAAACCATGACCCCGATCGACGCTGGCAGCGCCATGAATGAAGGCTTCGAGAGGTAAATCCTTGGGAGGAAGCGTTTTTTCATTCCATTCCGGGTTTTCGTTATCAGGCATGCTCAAATCCTCCGAACGCCCTTTTAGAGATAAAATTTATGCCCGTAATGTATATTTCATAAGATTTTATACAAAAATAACAAATTTTTTTATACAAATCGGTCTTGTCGAGAGCACTCATTTCTGCAGCCCTCCAGCAGTCTCATTTACTCTGGCGGGAAATTAAGGAATGCGTGGTGACCGGTAAATGATCTTGGTCAACTGTTTGCCTCTAAACCGCTCCCCATATAGGAACAGAAAGCATAAGAGCCTGCATAGGGTTGAATGTTGACAGATCTGTCAGACGTTTTTGGCGGACTGTTGCGAGAGAGGGTACAGAATGTGACGGTGCCGTGATCTGGCGTCGGTTGGCATTGCTCATACGCCCTATGCAGGTGCCGGCCGCCTGAAAATATGCGGCAAAATATGCGCTCAAAAGCGGTGTCTCTTCTGATCCGGCCGTACAGGGCGAATCTCGCTCATTGACGCGCGCATGGGCCGCAGGTGTGGCGGTGCAGGACGGTTCGTGTTGCCCCACCCCGCTTATGGGAGAAAGTGCCTGCGTGCTGTCTTCGTCAGGCGGTGTCTGCCGGTTGCGGTGAGGGGCTGAAAAGCCAGTTTGATATTGCCGGTGTCTGGAAGGGAAGCGCCCTTCCAGAGAGGGAGAAACAGGCGCACGATATCTGGCTCTGGCTCTGGCTCTGGCTCTGGCTCTGGCTCTGGCTCTGGCTCTGGCTTTATTTTCTGAGAACTTTCAGGATCTGAATGGCTGCTTTCCTGGGAATTTTTATGTTGATCCGGTCGGAACTGACATAAAGCGTCTTTGCGTCGCTCCTGATCCTGAATGTTGTGTTGTTTTTAGAGATCCGTTCGTAAAAGGAAGGTTGTCCCAGACCCGCCTTTTCTCTGTAAAACCAGTATAACTGCTTCAAGGGGTGAAGGCAGGAAAATTTCCACGGTTTTCTGCTATCCGTGAAATGGATGATAAAGGGGTTTTCACGGGCGTTCTGTTCCGCGTCTTTGGAATAGGCGCGATCCAGATCGTTGGCGGAGTAAATGCGGGAGTTCGTGTTCCAGTTCAGGGGGATGATGTGCAGGTCATCCTTGTAGGCGATATTGATGATATCCTGATCCTGTAATGTAATGAGCGGCTGGTTTCTGTAAAAGACTTCCGAATAGTAAAAAGGAAGGTTGGTATATTTTTCAACGGCTTTGCCAATATCAAAAATCAGGATACCCGCATTGATATAGGTGCTGTTGGCCTTGTTCCCGAAAAGACGGCGCGATTGCAGAACGCCGCCTTCGTCCAGGGCGCCTCCGATAATTTTTTCGCCAAGATCGATATTCCATAATGTCGTGATATCGTCACAAACAATGATATCGGAATCAAGATAGATCACACGGGTGACGGATGCGGGCAGAATATCCTGCATGACCAGTCGGTAATAGGTGTTGATACTGATATGATCTCTGTTGAGAGGGAATTTTTCTATAAACGTGTTCTGCACGATGTAGAATGAAAACTGTGTCAGCCCGCGATATCTGTTTTCAAGGTGATGGATCTTGTCCCGGGACAGCCGTTGATCATGGATGATATGGAAGTGAATTCTGTTGCCATTGTGCGTATGGGCCAGCAGAGATTCGATTGTCGCCTGGGCGTGATCGGCGTAGCGGTCGTCGAATGACATAACGATGTTGATGGTGCCACCAAAGGAAATATCCTGTTCCTGTGGTGTTTTTTCCATGATCCGTCGGGCGATGGAGCCAGAATCGAAAACAGGGTCTTCTTCGCCGACAGACACCATGGGTGCATGATGGATTTTGAGCGTTTTGTCTCTGGACTGCAGATGTTCGAAAAAGACGTTGCTCAGCCGTTCGGCCAGGAAACCGAACAGTCTTTTCTGATACGTGTCATAGGAAGAAACGTCGATTTGCCGTTCCGCTTCGTTGAGCACGCCGAATAGAAAAGAGCAGTAATCATTGAAAATATCGCGCCGCATGATGGCGATATTGCCAAAAAAACACTTCTGCGCATAAATGGAATGCAGGGCGTCGATATAGTATTCAGGAAATTTCGTTTTGATAATAGACATCATGGTGTCTATATCTTTTTTATAGTGCTCCCCACAGTAATGCTCGTAGGAAGACTGGATCATGAGGGGCAGGTTGATGGGATGAATACTGTAAATGGGGGATGTTACGACCGCATGGGTCCTGAAGGTCGCGGCCAGCCCGTCGCGTGTCCACATGTTGCGCTTGATGTCTTCGGCGCTGATGCCGTTTATGGACGTATCGTGCCGTATATCGGGGTTGAATGACACATAACGTCTGTAGTGCATCAGCCCGACATAATCATGGGACGTATTTTTCCATATCCAGTACAGGGCGGTCAGTTCGCACCATTCTTTGTTCTTGTGGGAAATATTGTCTCCCGTATCGTCGCCCAGCATCCCCGGCAAGGTGGTCTTGGCAAGGCTGCGGCCGACCTGGATGGGTTCGAACACCTCGTTTTTCAGTGTTGACCATGGCTTGTGGTGACAGACATAGACTTTAATATCCACGGGAGATGTCCTGAGCTAGGCTATTGTCCAAGTTATTGTTCTTCTACCGTTACCCGGATGCTTCTCCAAGTTGGAAAGGGTCTGGCGGGCCTTTATTCTACCGTTTATTCCCGCGGTGCATTGTCTCGACCGAAGCGCCGCAAGGGATGGCATAGCTGACGGTCAGGACAGGACACGCATCTGCTGTACAAAATCGGGGAAAAGCGTGTTCAGCTTGGCGAGTGCTGTCTGCGTCATGGAGTCGCGCAGGAACAGCGCGAAGTCGAGGGGAAAGCGCCCGAACTCGCGTCGGCGCACCACCAGCGTCAGGCGGCGCAGGAACTGCCCTGTCGGTAGCGGGTGACATGTCAGGCCACAGCCGTCCGTGTAACCGGCTTCGTACAGGCAGAGCGGGGTTGTAATGGCAATACCGCCCGCCTGGCAGGCGGCGAACACGTCATAGGGCAGGTCGAATTCCTGCTGGAACGGCACGTCGATCTTCAGGCGGCGCAGAAACCGTTCGATATCGCCCCCCGTACGCGAACGCTGCGAAAAACGGATAAAAGGTCGGCCGGCAAGGCATGCGCCCAGTTCCTGTGTCGTGCGGGGTGGGGGCATGTCGGGTGGGCAGAGCAGCAGGTAGGGTTCCTCGAACAGTGGCCAGCGCTCCAGCCCGGCCACGTCTTCCATGTCGTCCACCCCGATCACGAAGTCGATCTGGCGGGTCAGCAGGGCGGTGGCGTGGGTTTCGGTCAGGCCAGCATGAATGATAAGCCGCCCCACGCGTCCGTACATGTAGCGCGAAATATGCGCCGACATGGCGCGGGACAGCGAATCGACAACGCCCATGCGCAGTTGCGGCACATGGCCCAGCCGTATTTCCTGAATATTGGTGGCGATATGGCGGACTTCCGCCAGCATGGTGGCGGCGTACTGGCGCAGTACCGTGCCCGCCGCGGTCAGGGCCAGCGGGCGCACGTTGCGGTCGAACAGGGTTGCTCCCAGGCGGCTTTCCAGGTCGGCAATGGTCTGCGATATGGCGGGCTGCGTGACCTTGAGCGCCCGTGCCGCCGCAGCCATGCTGCCATTGTCGCAGACTGCCAGAAAAACGCTGAGCGATGAAAGCTCGAAGGGGAGGTCCACGATCGCCATGGGCCTATTATAAGAAAAATTTATTGTGTCTCAAGCCTGATCGGCC
Source organism: Acetobacter sp. (assembly GCF_047723915.1). GTDB lineage: Bacteria > Pseudomonadota > Alphaproteobacteria > Acetobacterales > Acetobacteraceae > Acetobacter. Next base: position 65,370 of record NZ_JBDOBQ010000005.1, read on the forward strand.
CTTAGATGACAATCAGGATTACAGAGCGGATTAACCATGCAAACCGATCGTTACTCCCTTTTCTCGCTGCTGCGCGAAGCCTGGCGTGGCAACACAGGCTGGAAACCGGCCTGGCGCAAGGCGGCCCCTGCTGCGCGGTACGACTATATTATCGTCGGCGGTGGCGGCCATGGCCTTGCAACCGCCTATTATCTGGCCCGGCGCTATGGCGGGCAGCGCATCGCCGTGGTGGAAAAAGGCTGGATCGGCGGGGGCAATGTGGGGCGCAATACCACCATTGTCCGCTCCAACTACCTGCTGCCCGGGAACGAGCCGTTTTACGAATGTTCCATGAAGCTGTGGGAAGGGCTGGAACAGGACATCAACTACAACGCCATGGTCAGCCAGCGCGGCGTGTTGAACCTGTTCCATAACGACGCCCAGCGTAACGCCTATATCCGGCGTGGTAACGGCATGCGCCTGCACGGGGTGGATGCCGAACTGCTGGACGCCCGCGCCGTGCGTGAAAAACTGCCGTTCCTGAATTTCGATGACGCGCGCTTTCCCATCAAGGGCGGGTTGCTGCAACCGCGTGGCGGCACGGTCCGGCACGACGCCGTGGCCTGGGGCTATGCGCGCGCCGCCGACCGGCTTGGCGTGGATATTATCGAGAACTGCGAAGTCACGGGCCTGCGTATCGAGCACGGGCGTGCCGTGGGGGTGGAAACCTCGCGCGGGTTTATCGGGGCGGGCAAGGTCGGTCTGGCGTGCGCGGGCAACTCCTCCCGCGTGGCGGCCATGGCCGGGCTGCGCCTGCCGATCGAAAGCCATGTGTTGCAGGCTTTCGTCAGCGAAGGGCTCAAGCCGTTCATCGACTGTGTCGTAACCTTTGGGGCGGGGCATTTCTATATCAGCCAGTCCGACAAGGGCGGGCTTGTGTTCGGTGGCGATATCGACGGCTACAATTCCTACGCGCAGCGCGGCAACCTGCCCGTGATCGAGGATGTGTGCGAGGGCGGCATGGCGCTTATGCCGCGTATCGGCCGGGTGCGCCTGCTGCGGCACTGGGGCGGGTTGATGGATATGTCCATGGATGGCAGCCCCATTATCGACCATACGCCGGTGGACGGGTTGTACCTGAACGCGGGCTGGTGTTACGGCGGGTTCAAGGCCACGCCGGCATCGGGCCTGTGCTTCGCGCATCTTCTGGCGCGGGACGAACCGCACCCGGTGGCGGTCGCCTTCAGGCTGGACCGCTTTGCCCGTGGCGCCGTGATTGACGAAAAAGGCATGGGCGCACAGCCCAACCTGCATTGAGGTTTCCATGCGTCTGACCTGTCCTTTCTGCGGCTCTCGCGGGCTCGAGGAATTCACCTATCGGGGCGATGCCACGGTGCGCCGCCCTGCTGCCACCACCACTCTCCAGACCGACGCGCAGGCCTGGACCGATTATGTCTACCTGCGGGACAATCCCGCCGGGCTGCATGACGAGCTTTGGTACCACGGCGTGGGCTGCCGGTCCTGGCTGGTGGTCACGCGCGATACACGCACCCACCGGGTCGAGACCGTGCGGTCCGCCCGCGCTGTGGCGCTGGCCGAACGTGCGGACGGTGCGGCATGAGCGGCGTGGCCCCACACCCCGGCGCGGGTGCCCAGCCCATGCGTGTCGCACGCGGCAACGGCGTTGATGCCGACCGGGTGATCACCTTCACTTTCGATGGCCGCACGCTGAACGGCCACCCGGGTGATACGCTGGCCTCGGCCCTGCTTGCGCACGGTATCCACCTTGCCGGGCGGTCGTTCAAATACCATCGCCCACGCGGTATTCTTTCCGCCGGGCCGGAGGAGCCCAATGCGCTGGTGGAACTGCGCGACGGTGCGCGTCGCGAACCCAACACCCGCGCCACGGTGGCCGAACTGTTCGACGGGCTTGTGGCGCGCAGCCAGAACCGCTGGCCCAGCCTGGCGTTTGACGCGCTTGGCATGAACGGCCTGCTGTCCTCCGTGCTGGGGGCGGGGTTCTATTACAAGACCTTCATGTGGCCTGCGTCCTTCTGGGAAAAAGTGTACGAACCCGCCATCCGCCGTGCGGCCGGGCTGGGTCGCGCTGCGGACGAGGCCGATCCCGACCACTACGAAAAAGCCACCGCGTTCTGCGATGTTCTGGTCGTCGGCAGCGGTCCGGCTGGCCTTGCTGCGGCTCTGGCGGCGGGCCGCGCGGGTGCGCGTGTCATCCTGTGCGAGGAGGACAGCCTTCCGGGCGGTCGCCTGCGGGCCGAGCACACGACACTGGACGGCGCACCGGCGACAGACTGGGTGGCCCAGGCCAGTCAGGTTCTGGCCGCCATGCCCGAAGTACGGGTCATGACGCGCTCCTGCGTGTTCGGCACCTATGACGGTGGCACCTATGGTGTGCTCGAACGCGTGGCCGACCATAAGCCCGTTCCGGCCGAGGGCGAGGCCCGCCAGAGGCTGTGGCGCATTGTGGCCCGCCGCTGCGTGGTGGCCACGGGTGCGATCGAACGGCCCGTGGTGTTCCCCAACAATGACCGGCCGGGTGTGATGCTGGCCGGGGCCGTGCGGACCTATGTGAACCGCTTTGGCGTCGCACCGGGCCGCCGGGCCGTGGTCTATACCTGCAACGATGACGGGCTGCGCACCGCACAGGACCTGAACCGCGTGGGTGTGAAGGTCGCAGCCATTGTCGATTCCCGCCCCGAAGGCACGGGGGCAGGCGCACAGGTGGCACGGGACTGCGGCGCACCGTTTTTTGCGGGTGCGTCCATTGCCGATACCTATGGCCGCATGGGGGTCAGGTCGGTGCTGGTGCGCGATGCCGCCGGGCAGGCGCGCAGCATCCCGTGCGATCTGGTGGCCATGTCGGGTGGCTGGTCGCCCAATATCGCGCTGACAACACATCAGGGTGCCCGCCCCGACTACCGGGAGGATATCTGCGCTTTCGTACCCAGCGCCTTGCCGCCGGGCATGGTGGTGGTGGGGGCCGCAGCCGGTATGTTCGACACCGCCGGGGCGCTGGCGCAGGGCGCGCAGGCCGGGCAGGAGGCAGCGGCCACCTGCGGGTTCGAGGCTGCTCTGCCTGACCTGCCCCGTGCCGAACCCACATCTTATGCGATCCACGCCCTGTTCCATGCGCTCAAGGGTGTGGCTGCGGCCAGGAAGGGCAAGGCGTTCGTCGATTTCCAGAACGATGTGACCGCCAAGGATATCGGCCTTGCCGCGCGGGAAGGTTTTGTCTCGGTCGAGCACCTCAAGCGCTACACCACGCTGGGCATGGCGACCGACCAGGGCAAGACGTCCAACGTCAACGCTCTGGCCCTGATGGCCGAAATCACCGAACGCAGCATTGCCCGGACCGGCACCACACTGATCCGCCCGCCCACGCAGCCTGTGGCCATTGGCGCGCTGGCCGGTGCGCATCGTGGCCGCCATTTCAAACCCGAACGCCTGCCCCCCACCCATCAGTGGGCGGTGGAGCAGGGGGCGGTGTTCACGGCCAACGGGCTGTGGCAACGGGCGCAGTGGTACCCCCGCGCGGGTGAGAAAGACTGGCAGGAAACGGTCAACCGCGAGGTACGCACGGTGCGTGAGGCCGTGGGCTTCTGTGACGTGACGACCCTTGGCAAGATCGATATCCAGGGACCGGATGCGGCGGAGTTTCTCGAACGCGTTTACGTCAACGCCTGGAAAAAACTGCCCGTGGGCCGGGCCCGTTACGGTCTGATGCTGCGTGAGGACGGTTTTGCCTATGATGACGGCACCACCGCGCGGCTGGGTGAGACCCATTACGTCATGACCACCACCACCGCCAATGCGGGCGGGGTCATGGCGCATCTGGAATTCTGCCACCAGTGGCTCTGGCCGGAACTGGAAGTGCAGTTCATTTCCGTGACCGACGAATGGGCGCAGATCGCAGTCGCGGGGCCGAAATCGCGCGATGTGCTGCGCCAGATCGTCGATCCTGCGTTCGACCTGTCGAACGAGGCGTTCGGCTACATGGGGGCGGCCGCGGTCACGGTCTGCGGCGGGCAGGAGGCGCGGCTGTTCCGTCTCTCCTTCTCCGGCGAACTCGCATACGAACTGGCCGTGCCCGCGCGGTACGGGGCAGCCATGGCCGAGCGGCTGATGCAGGTGGGTGCTCCTTACGGCATAGCCCCGTACGGGACCGAGGCGCTGGGTGTGCTGCGTATTGAAAAAGGCCACCCCGCCGGCCCGGAACTGAACGGGCAGACCACCGCCCACGACCTGGGCATGGGCCGCATGCTGTCCACGAAAAAGGACTTTATCGGCCGCACCATGGCGCAGCGCCCGGTGCTGACCGATCCGGCCCGGCCTACGCTGGTGGGGCTGCAACCCCTGCGCGCGACCGACGTGCTGGCAGCGGGCGCGCACCTGCTACCGCAAGGTGCCACCGCCAGTGCGGAGGCCGACCAGGGGTGGATTTCCTCCGCCGCGTGGTCGCCCACGGTCGGGTCATGGATCGCACTTGGCTTTCTGACCAATGGCCCCGCCCGGCTGGGTGAGACGGTTGCCGTGCACAATCCGCTTGCAGGCACTGTCGTGAACGCCCGTGTCGTATCCCCTGTTTTTGTCGATCCCGAGGGAGAGCGTTTGCATGGCTGACACGCTTTATGCCGCCGCACCGATTACCGCCGAGACTGTCAGTGCGCATGGGGTGCGGCTTGCCATGGTCCCTCTGGCCGAGGCGGCAAGTCTGGGTGCGTTTTCCGGCCCGCGGCGGGACACGCTGCTGGCCAGCGTGCGCGACGCCTTCGGGGTGGACCTGCCCCAGACTCCAAAAGCCGTGACCTCGGCCGACGGGCTGGTGACGTTCCTGTGGTGCGGCCCGGCGCAATGGCTGGCGCTGGCTCCGGCCGAGGCTGCATCCGGGGTAGCATCCGGGCCGTCGGCCGGGCAGGGGCTCATGGCGCGGTTGCAGGCGTCGTGCGGGGCTGTCTGCGCACTGAGCGCGCAGGGCGACAGCCGCACCGTCCTGCGCCTGTCGGGGCCCGGCACGCGGGAGGTCCTGTCCCGCCTTGTGCCCGTGGACCTGCACCCGCAGGCGTTCGGGGCGGGAGATGTCGCCCTGACGCTGGCAGGGCATATCCCGGTTATTCTGCGCTGTCTGGACGATCAGCCCGAAGCCTGCGAAATTCTGGTGTTTCGCGGTTTCGCGGCCAGTCTGTTCCATGATCTGCACGTCGCCATGACCGGGCTGGGAGGCGGTACCGGAGGTCGGTCAGCCTGACCGACCCGTCCCTTCCGCAGCCTTTCACATCTTAAACAATCGGATTTCATCGCATGACGACACTGTCCCCTACCGCAAAGGGTTATATTCTTACGCTGAGTTGCCCCAACCGCCCGGGTATTGTGGCGGCACTCAGCCAGCCTCTGTACAATGCGGGTGCGAACATTACCGAAGCCCAGCAATATGACGATATGGGAAGCGGCAGCTTTTTCATGCGTATCATGTTCGATATCGTGACCGGCAAGGCGAATGAAGCGGAAATACGCGCGCTGGTGGACGAGGTGGCAACGGAATTCCAGATGGAATACCAGCTCAACTGCCAGTCCTATCGGCCCAAGGTCATCATCATGGTGTCCAAGTTCGACCATTGCCTGATGGACCTGCTGTACCGCTGGCGGATTGGCGAACTGCCCATCGACCCCGTGGGCATTATCGCCAACCATCCGCTGGATACCTACAAGGATATCGATTTCTACGGTATTCCGTTCCATTACCTGCCCATCACCAGGGATACCAAGCCCGAGCAGGAGGCGCGGATTCTGGACGTGGTGGAAAAAAGCGGGGCCGATCTGGTGGTGCTGGCGCGCTATATGCAGATCCTTTCCAACGAGATGGCGGCAGCCCTTTCGGGGCGGTGCATCAACATCCATCATTCCTTCCTGCCCGGCTTCAAGGGTGCGCGGCCGTACCACCAGGCTTATGACCGCGGTGTAAAGCTGATTGGCGCCACGGCGCATTACGTCACCCGCGACCTGGATGAAGGGCCGATCATCGAGCAGGATGTCGAGCGTATTTCCCACGCCGACAGCCCCGAAGACCTGATCCGCAAGGGGCGTGACATCGAACGTCGCGTGCTGTCACGGGCCGTGCGCTACCATGTCGAGATGCGCACGATCCTGAACGGCGGCAAGACCATCGTTTTCGTCTCCTGAGAACGAAGGGTTTGTTCTCATGCGTGCAGATGAAAAACTGATAGACGGCAAGGCATTCGCCCGGCGCCTGCGCCACGACCTGCATGAACAGGCTGTGGCACTGCACGCCCGGACCGGAGTTGTGCCTACTCTGGCGGTGGTCATGGTGGGGGAAGACCCGGCCAGCGCCGTTTACGTCCGCAACAAGGTCCGGGCCACGGAACAGGCGGGCATGCGCTCTGTGGCGCACCACCTGCCGGGCGATACGTCCGAGGCCGAACTGCTGGCCCTGATCGCCACCCTGAACGCCGATCCGTCGGTACATGGCATTCTGGTCCAGTTGCCCGTGCCCCAGCAGATCCGGCGCGACGCGGTGCTGGACGCCATCAGCCCCGAAAAGGACGTGGACGGTTTTCATATCGTCAATGCCGGTCGGCTGGCGGTGGGGCGGCGTGACGGGTTCATTCCCTGCACGCCTCTTGGCTGCCTGATGCTGATCAAGTCCGTGCGGCCCGACCTTGCGGGGCAGCAGGCGGTGGTGATCGGCTGTTCCAATATTGTCGGGCGGCCCATGGCGCGCCTGCTCCAGCAGGAAGGCTGCACCGTTACCATGACCCACCTGCGCACGCGTGACGTGGCGGCTGAGGCCCGGCGGGCGGATATTCTTATTGTGGCGGCGGGCCGTGCGGGTCTGGTACGGGGCGACTGGGTCAAGCCCGGCGCGATCGTGATCGATGTCGGCATCAACCGTGTGGACACACCCGCAGGTGCGCGCATTGTGGGGGATGTCGCCTTCGATGAGGTTTTTCCCCATGTCGGGGCCATTACCCCCGTGCCCGGTGGGGTCGGCCCCATGACGATTGCCTGCCTGTTGCAAAATACGCTTCAGGCGGCCCGCAAGGCGGCTGCGGCCACGTAGCGGGTCATGCTTCGGCGGCGGGCAGGCCCGACGCTGCGGCACGGGGGCCGGGAATGCGGTCATGCCAGGCCTTGCGGGGTGTATCTCTTTCGTTTCGCGAATCAGATTGTCGTGTAATCTGGAATCGAAACGGAATAGGAAACGCTGCATGTCAGGACAGAAGACCGCCCTCCTGTTACCGGTGACAGCCGCCATGGCTGCCCTGCTTGCCCCTGTTCCGACTTTTGCGCAGGATTCCGTGGTGTCAGCCCCCGCTTACGGGCTGGCAGATACCGCTTATATCGCTACGTGCTGCCTGTTTGTCATGCTGATGATGCTGCCGGGGCTGGCCCTGTTTTACGGCGGCATGGCACGCAGCAAGAACGTGCTGTCTGTGCTGACGCAGGTGTTCGCGGGGGCCTGTCTGGTTATCCTGCTCTGGACCGTTATCGGCTATTCCCTCACGTTCAGCGTGGGGCCGTACCAGCCGGTTATTGGCGGGCTGCACAAGATTCTGCTGCATGGAGTGACCCCGCAGACCGCGGTGGGTGTGCTGCCGGAATATCTGTATTACCTCTTCATGGCGCTGTTCGCGGCCATTACTCCACCCATTATCGTGGGCGCGTTTGCCGAACGCATGCGTTTTGCCGCCGTGCTGGTCTTTCTGGGCGTGTGGTTCCTGATCGACTACGTGCCCATGGCCCATATGGCATGGGGTGGCGGCTGGGTGGCCGGTTGGGGTGTGCAGGACTTCGCGGGCGGGAATGTCGTGCACATGAACGCGGGTGTCGCGGCTCTTGTGGCCTCCATCATGATCGGGCGGCGTCGTGGCTTGGGCACCGTGGTCATGGCCCCGCACGACATGACCATGACCTATACCGGCGGCTGCATGCTGTTTGTCGGCTGGCTGGCCTTTTGCGGCGGCTGCGATTACGCGGTCAGCGGCCATGCGATCGAACTGGTGGTCAATACCATGCTGGGCGGGGTTGGCGGTGCGCTGGGGTGGATGGTCATGGAATGGCTGCACCGTGGGCGGCCCAGCACTTTCGGCATAGTTTCGGGGGCGGTGGCCGGTCTGGTCGGTATTACGCCGGCCTGCGGTTTTGTCAGCCCCGCAGGGTCCATTGCGGTGGGTGTGCTGACCAGCGGGGCGTGTATCTGGGCGGTGGATACGCTCAAGCTCCGGTTCGGTTATGACGACGCTTTCGATGTTTTTGGTATTCACGGCGTGGGTGCGATCGTGGGTGGGGTGCTGACAACGGTTTTTGCATGGCCTGTGCTGGGCGGTGTCGGTTACGAGCACGGCCGCACACTGGTTTCGCAGATGGGCGTTCAGGTTTTCATCATGGGGTTCAGCATTGTGGTGTCGGCTGTGGCGACCGTTATCGCCATGAAGGTCGCGGCCCTGACAGGCGGCCTGCGCGTGGCAGAGGATGTGGAGGAAACAGGTCTCGACCTGCCCTGCCATGGTGAAATGGCCTACCGCTTGAACGCTTTTGGCGGAGATGACGAAGCCCTGTTCGGCTGACAGGGTTGTGCCGCATAGGCCGTGCCTATTTGCCGGAAGACCGCAGAGACGTGTGAGAAAATAGTGGACCGGAAAAGAGCAGAAATTTTTCTGGATGGTGGATTTTTTAAAAAATTCCGTGTTCTTCAGGTTTTTTTGAAAAAATTCACCAGAGACTTGCAGAAAGCCGTGGAATGTTTTGCAGGTTGGTTTTGGATACGGGTTCCTGAAAGACAGTTCTGTCGCGGTGTGGGTGTTGCGTCTCAGGTAATGGTTGCGACTGTCTTGATCCGTGCGCGCGGATAGATTTCGGATTGTGCAAGAACGGATACGGCAGGGCGCACGCGTTCTACAATGGCGTACATGGAATCCCGCACAGGGGTCGAGACCACAACGACTGGCATTTCCCCGTTGGTGGAAACGGTATTGAACACATCGCGCAGTTTGACGACAAACTGGTTCAGCATCGAGGGCGGCATGGCCAGACGGCGTTCTTCAGCCGGGCCGGTCATGTGCGAGATGAATTCCGACTCCCATTCCGCCGAAAGCGTGATCATGGGAATATATCCCGCAGGCCCGACAAGCGCGTTGCAGATCTGGCGCGACAGGCGTACCCGCACATGGGCTGTCAGCGCCTGTACGCCGCGCAGCCCCAGGCCCGCGGCTTCCTGAATACTTTCCAGAATGGTCGGCAGATCGCGGATGGAAACCCGTTCGGCCAGCAGCGATTGCAGAATACGCTGCACGGTGCTGAGCGTGACCTGGGAGGGAATGAGATCGTTGACCAGTTTCTGCTGGTCGCGGGGCAGGTCGTCCAGCAGCGACTGGGTTGCCACGTAGGTCAGCAGGTCGGGCAGGTTCTGGCGCACCAGTTCGCTCAGATGCGTCACGATAACGCTGGCGGGGTCCACCACCGTGCATTTCAGCGCCACGGCCTTGGCTTTCAGCGACGGGTCGATCCATACGGCGGGCAGCCCGAAAGCTGGTTCCGTGGTCTTGTCGCCCGGCAGGGGCGGGGCCATGCCGGCCGGGCTCATGGCCATCAGCCGTCCGGGTTTGACTTCCCCCGCGCCAATCTCGATTTCCTTTAGCTTGATGACGTATTTGTCCGAGGGCAGGAGAATGTTGTCCTGAATGCGCACGGGCGGTGTTACGAAACCCATTTCCGTGGCAACACTCCGGCGCAGCGCCTTGATCTGCTCGGTCAGTTGCGAATCGTCGCCGCTGGTCAAGGGCAGAAGGCCAAAGCCCAGTTCCAGCCGCAACAGGTCGAGCTTGAGCACATCGGCAATGGAGGGTGCGGCCGGTTGCGTGGCAACGGCTGTGACATCGCCGTCCGTATCCTGGGTCGGGGTTTTATGCCGCATCCATGCACCGGTTCCGGCGGCGGCGGCAATCAGCAGGAAGGGCAGGGCCGGCAGGCCGGGCATAAGGGCGAAAATGGCTGAAAGCGTGGCCGCCAGGGCCAGGGGCTTGGGGTTGCCGCTCAACTGGCGCACCAGTGTGACGTCGGCAGATCCGTCCGTGCCGCCCTTTGTCACCACGATACCCGCGGCAGTCGAGACCAGCAGGGCGGGGATTTGCGAGACCAGCCCGTCGCCCACTGTCAGGGTGGTGAATGTATTGGCGGCTTCGCTGACCGGCATGCCGTGGCGCAGGACACCGATGGCAAGCCCGCCCACGATATTGATGCCGGTGATGATGATACTGGCTATGGCGTCACCACGGACAAACTTGGCCGCGCCGTCCATCGCGCCGTAGAACGTGCTTTCGTCCTCCAGATCCTTGCGCTTCTGGCGGGCGGTGCGGTCGTTGATCGCGCCCGTCGACAGGTCTGAATCGATCGCCATCTGCTTGCCGGGCATGGAATCCAGGAAGAAGCGCGCCGCCACTTCGGCGATACGGCCCGACCCTTTGGTGATGACCATGAAATTCACCACCAGCAGGATACTGAACACGATCCCGCCGATCACGACATCGCCCCCCATCAGGAACCCGCCGAAGGCGGCCACAACATGGCCGGCGGCGTAGGTTCCCTCGCTGCCATGGCTGAGAATGAGGCGTGTCGTCGCGATTTCGAGCGACAGTCGCAGCAGCGTGGTCAGCAGCAGCAGGGTGGGGAAAGACGTAAAATCGAGCGGGCGTTCGAGAAAAAGCGCCACCATCAGGACAAGGACAGAGGACGTGATGGAGAGCGAAAGCCCCAGATCCAGGATAAAGGTCGGCAGCGGCACGATCAGGATGGACAGCAGCAGCAGCACGCCAAGGGCAAGGCCCACGTCGGTGCCGGGCAGCATGCCGCGCCATGACACGTTTTTCCATCCGCCCGCGCGCAGCGTATCGGCCGACTGTGTCAGGCTGCGTGACGCGGATGAAATCTTGCCCCGGGCCATAGCCGTGGTTTCAGCGAGCTTTCCGCCGCCCGGCTTTTTGCCTGATGTGCCTTCAGCCGTATTCAAGAACCACGCTTCCTTCCTGGTCATGCGTCTTTAGTTGCGCGGCGTTCCACCGCTGTCTGTCGGGCAAGGCGGATGTCGGGCGTGCTGCGGGCTGGCCATGCCTGCGGCCAGCCATTCGAGCGCGAAATTACTGGTATCACCACCGTTGAGCAAGGAAAGAAAATGACCGATAAGCGGACAGGCATGGCGACTTGCCTCTTGCGATACCGCGCAGGTGCGTGATGCAGTGGTGTGCGGCAGGTCAGGTGGTTTGAGGGCCGACGCCATGGTGCGGCAGGTAAAAAACAGGGGGCAGGGCTTTGACGCAGGATATGGCGCCAACCACGGAAAGCGAAATGCAGGACACACAGGCGATACCGGCTGCTCAGGCAGATGCGGGACGGCTGCCGGATGGTGACATCGACGCTGCACAAGCCGACCTGCTACAGGCCCCGACGACGCAGAAACTGGTTCAGGTCTGTGATCCTCTTTTTGTTAAAGAGCAGCATCTCGACGCTTTGCGTCTTCTTCTGCAGGTGGTGTCCAAGAACCTGGAAGATACTGCGCTCTGTCTTGTGGCTGCGGCCCTGATCGTCAAGCATACGGCCCGTCATGACATCGTTGTCAAACTTCTGCGCAATGTGGTGCTGCGGGAGCCCCAGAACCTGGAGGCCGCGATGTGGCTGGCTGACACGTTGCTGGTTACGGGCGACGTCAATGCCAGCATGCAGCTTTTTATTGATCTTATCAATAAATATCCAAAAAAACGCGTGAATCTGTGCGAGCATGTTTCTGTCTCCCTCATGGATGCGGGATATCAGCTTGAAGCTCTGAAAATTCTGACATACTGGCTGGAGCAGGGCCCAGCGACAGGCGCGCTCATGAACAACATGGCCTGTGCGCTTATCCGTCTTGGCAAGTCCGAACAGGCGATCGAATGGTACCGGAGGGGGATGGAAATCGACCCTGGCATGTCCGCTCTTGTTATCGGTCATGGTTTTGCGCTGCTCAAGTCCGGGCGACTGGGGGAAGGCTGGGCGCAAAGTTTCAGGCGTGAACTTGCGGCCAAAAACATGCCGGACTGGGTGCTGGCCCTGCCGCGCCTGCACCTGGGTGACAGAGTGGCGGGCAGGAAAATCCTTGTTTTTCAGGAACAGGGTTTCGGGGATACGTTGCAGTTCATCCGCTCGGTCTCTTTTTTGCACGAGCAGGGGGCCGAGGTTACCGTCGTTGTGTTCCGTACACTCGTGCGTCTGCTCCGCATGTCCTTTCCCGATCTGAATGTGGTCGCCCTTGAGGATATTGACGAAACAGCGACCTATGACTGTGCCACCCCCATTCCGGATCTGCCGTATCTGGCTGGCGTGAAGACCGAGCAGGATATTCCCGCGCATGTGCCCTATCTGCGGGCGGACGCGCAGGATATTGCAAGATTCGCGACAGTCCTGCCGCCCGCAAGGCCGCGGATCGGGCTTGTCTGGGCGGGGGACAGGCGCCTGAAATCATCGGACGTGCTGACGGATATGCGGCGCTCGACCAGTCTGGCAGACATGGGTGCCGCCCTGAGCCCGGTCGATGCTACGCTGGTCAATCTTCAGCTTGGTTTTCCGCGAAGCGAGCTTGCACGCTGGGATGGCCAGGCAGTGTTCGACCTCATGGGGGATGTGCGGGATTTTGCCGATACGGCCGCCATCATGGAAAATCTGGACCTGATTATTTCGGTCGATACATCTCCCGTGCATCTTGCCGGGGCGCTGGGTCGGCCGGTGTGGCTTGTAAGCCGTTGGGATGCCTGCTGGCGCTGGGGAGATGAGGGCGAGACCTCGGCCTGGTACCCCACCATGCGTATTTTCCGCTCGCAGGAAAAATCGTTTGTGCCCGTTCTCAAGAAAGTTGGGGCGGCCCTGCAGCAATGGGTGGCGGACTGGAAGAAAACCGAGGCCGGTCACTGAAATAAAATCTGTGCGCTTTCCCGGCTGGCGCGTCTCGCGCAGCCGGGAGGAATACCGCTTTGCTGACCCGCGCCGGTTCGGAGCCGGGTTTTATGTGTGGCGTCAGGCAGCCCGGAGAGTTCCGCAGCAGGCTGCTCTGGGCCGGGTATCCGTCGTCTGGACTGGTTCGAGCTTATTCATCGTCCTGCCGGACAGGCGGGATGACAGGCCGCTGCACCGGGTTGGCGCGGTAAGAGGCCAGGGTGCGCCCATGGGTGCCTTCCGTAACGGGACGACGGGCGACGGGTTCGGTGTAATGGCGCGTGCCCGTAAAGGGGCGGAACATTCTTGGCGGCATGACGGGTGCGGCTGCGGCTCCGCTGGGGGCCTGCGCTACCATGACCGGGTTCTGCGTCTGCGGGGCGTTGGCCGGCATGGCCCGCGCAAGGCGTGGTGCCTGGGTCGGGGGGAGTGTGTTCGTGGGCATGTGCTGCGGCATCATGCCGAAGGGGGAGTGGTCTTTCGCGCGCGGGTCCGGCAGGGCGCGTCCGTCCTGCGGCACCGCCCATGCCTCCAGTACTTTCCACTGGTATGGTGTGCCGATACCCGGTGTCTGCGAATGATAGGCCGCTGCGGCGCGCGGCCAGCTTCCCATCTTGTTATGTAGCTGAAGCAGGAAATTCCCGGCGTACAGGGCATTTCGCGTGGGGTCGAACGCCTGGTCGAGCGATGAAAACGCATCGGGGTGCTGTTGCAGGTTGACCTGCATGCAGCCGATATCGAGCGAGTAAATGCCCTGCAGGTGGAACAGTTCCACGGCGTCCAGCGCGTCGCGCCGGGTGGCGTAGTAATGGCCGACCCCTTCGGCCGTGATGGTCCACGGCCAAGGGGACACCACGCCGCCGTCGGGCCTGCCGCTTTCTACCCGGCTCATGGCCGCCAGAAATCCGTCGGGAATGTGCATGGCCCGTTCGGCCTGTGCGGTCGCGGCAATACAGAGTTCCGCGTCGGGCGAGCGGGCGACAGCCTGCGGCATGGGTATTGCCAGCACAGCAAGCAGACCCAGAGGTCCGGCCCGGCGGGGGAAGGGTGAAAACGACATCGCGCGTTCAGCCGTGTGGCATATCATGCAACATGGGGTGGAGCCGGGTCATTGCGCCGCCCAGTGGGGTTTGCCGGTCATGGTCGTCATTATCCTGCCTTGGAGGCGGCCTGTTCGGGGCTGTTCGACTGAGCCGGGCCCGGGGGTGCCACTCCATGGGAGAGGTCTGTCGCCATGTTCCATACCAAATTCCATATGATCCTGAATATGCCTTATTGTCGTGGCCCGCGTCTTTTGCGGGCGGTACGGGCCGCGCGGTGCGATCCGCATGGCCATGAGCATTGAATGTCAGGGCCAGTCGGCGTATCCTGCACACAGGGTGTGGCGTGGTTCCCAGACCATGCAGCGAGAACGCAAGGGTAGTCTGTTTATGAGGAATCGCCTCAAGGCGAGTACTGATCGGCGTTGCCATGGCCTGCCGGGTGCGGGTCGCAATGTCAGGAGTATCCGTGTCGGTCGCGCCGTCGGGGCCTGTCTTGCACGCCGGGCCTTTGCCCTGCTTGTGACGGTGTGCCTGCTGGCAGGCCTGAGTGGTATCCATACCGCCAGGGCCGCTCCCGTCAGGATCAAGGATATCGTCGATTACGAAGGCGTGCGGGACAACCAGCTTGTCGGCTACGGTCTTGTGGTCGGCCTGCGGGGTACGGGCGATCGTCTGACCAACACCATCTTCACGCGTGAAACGCTGATCGGCATGCTCAACCGGCTGGGCGTGAACATTCGCGACCGCGAAATCCAGCTCCAGACCCATGACGTGGCCGCTGTCATGGTAACGGCAACCCTGCCGCCGTTCTCGCACGGGGGCGGGCGGATTGACGTTACGGTTTCAGCCGTGGGTGACGCGCGTGATCTTGCCGGCGGCACCCTGCTTGTCACGCCGCTCCAGGCGGCCGATGGTGAAGTGTACGCCGTGGCCCAGGGATCGCTGGTGACGAATGCTTTTTCGGCGGGTGGGGCTGGCGGTACTGTCACGCAGAATATTCCCACAAGCGGGCATATTGCCAACGGGGCGGTGGTCGAGCGTGAGGTGCCGGTGGTGCTGGGGTCGAACGGTGTCATTCACCTGTCTTTGCATAACCCCAACTTCACCACGGCCAGTCGCATTGCAGACGCCGTGAACCGTTCCATCCTCCGGGGGATTGCCCGCGTGGACGACCCGCGCACCATCGCAGTGGACCTGTCCGGGCGCGACGCGGCACAGATGCTCTACCGTATTGGCGATCTGAGGGTCGAGCCCGATACCATGGCCAAGGTCATTGTGGATGAAGCCAGCGGCACCATCGTCATGGGTGATAATGTCCGTATCAGTACCGTGGCCATTGCCCAGGGCAACCTGACCATTCAGGTGACGGAAACCCCGGTTGCCTCGCAACCCGGGCCGTTTTCCAATGGTACGACCGTTGTGCTGCCCAGAACCCAGATCAATGCCAGTACGGATAATTCGCACCGTCTGGGTATCCTGCGCGAAGGGCCGACACTGGCCAGCCTTGTATCGGGCATGAACGCGCTGGGCATGGGTCCACGCGACATGATCGGTATTCTCCAGGCCATCAAGGCCGATGGCGCACTCCAGGCCGATCTTGAGGTAAGGTAGCAAGAGCATGAGCATAGACAGTGTCACCTCCTCTCTTTCCGCCGCGGTCAAGGCTGAGGGCGCGCAGTCCTCGGGGCTGAGCGCGAGCCAGATGGAACAGGCCCGCAAGGCGGCCGTCGAATTTGAGGGCATGACCATAGGCGAACTGCTGCAACCCATGTTCGACACCGTGGACAACTCGGATGATGTGTTCGGTGGGGGCGATGCGGAAAAGCAGTTCCGTTCCCTGCAGGTCACGGAACTGGGCAAGCAGATCGCGCATAACGGCGGTATCGGTATGGCTGACACGCTCTATACCCAGATGCTGAAAATGCAGGAGCAGGCCCAGGCATCCTCGCCGGTGCGCATGCGCGCCCAATCGAATTCCCAGTCGAATGTCCAGTCGACTATTCAATCGGCACCCCAGTCGCAGGACCAGACAAACGCCGTCTCGCAGGTCCAGTCATGAGCAGGGATCTGGATAAGGCGTCTGCCCGGCTTCTGCGCTGCTTCGACGATGCATGTCAGGTGATCGAGAAAGAGAACAGCCTGCTGGTGGACGGAAAACTGTCCGAGGCCGTAGCCCTGCTGAAAGCCAAGCAGCAGCATATGGAAAAACTCGAGCATGCCCTGGCGGCGGATACTGCCGCGCCTGTCTCCCAGCCGGAAGGGCGCGGGACGGTTGCAGGTACGGGTACGCCGGACGTTGATGTCGCAGTTGCAGCCGTCGGGAACCCGCAGGACGCGCTTGCGCCGTCATCTTCACCGGCTTTGGCCCGCTCGCCAAAATTAAACGATGCCGCCCGCCGTTTTGCGGATCTGGCAAGCAGGAACCGTGTCCTGCTCAGAAACGCCATCGACACCCAAAACGCTCTGCTCAAGCTGATTGTTGTCGACGCGGTGCAGGATGCGGGGACGGGTTACGGCGCGTCGGGCCGGTATACCATGGACACTCAGGCCCATGGTGCGCTGGCACTGCGTAGTGACGTCTGATAACGCGGCGCCTGTGACAGGGGTCGCGGGGATTATACCTGTCACGGCCCGGGCGGTCCGTTTTTCCGGCCTGACGGTGCCTGGGCCTGTCCATCGAAGCAGAGCGGTCTAATGTCCGGCATGGAGAACTGTCAGTTGCGTGCACATGAGCGTTTTTCTGGCGGGATGGCCAGGGTGCCGGGTCTTGCAGGAGCGGGGGCGGCTCTGGCGTTGTGCGTAGCACTTGCTGGCTGCACCCCACCCGCAAAACCCTATCTGGACGAAGGCAGAAAACTGGCGCAGGCCGGGTTTATCGCACATGCCGCTGATACCACAGCGCGCTACGCCATGATGAACACGCTCCCGCCGGGTATGGTCACGTACCGGCCCTCTTCCGTGGGGCCGGTCTATCTTTACGCTGACCCCATTGGGTGCGGCTGTGTCTATATGGGGTCGGAAAACGCCTACAGGGCCCTGCAAAGCATAGATACGGTCATGGTCAGGAAAAAGGTGGTTTCTGCCGTGCCCGAAATGCCCGAGATGGAGGCCGAAAACAGGCGTGATACAGCCGCATGGGACTGGAGCGCCTGGTCATCCGCCGCGGACCCGGGGCCCAGCCAGCCCAGGCATGTCACGGGTGGGTACTGGTAGGCGGCATCTGCCGCGTGGGGAGCGAGGGTGCGCAGGGCCAGGTTGTGTAGTAGGTGGGTCAGCCCATAGCCCTGAAAAATGCTCTGTCACCGCTGTTTGCCTGGGTCTTGATCTGCAAGGACCGGGCAAATCCGGTCAGCCCGGCTTTTTAAACAGACATCTTCTGCCCAAAGCAGCGAAAAGTACCGGTACCATGCGCGGCCCTGCCGTTGGGGGGCGTATTGCGAGCATTGTTCAGGGCCGGGTCTTTCGCGGCCATGATGTCCAGAGCGTTCGGTCGGGCTTAGCGGCGGCCCCGGTTTCTGGACCGACCGGATGAGTTGCTGACTTTGAGGATTGGCGCTGTGGAGGGCTCTGTCTCATCCGTGCGGGCCAGAAAGTTTTTTTCCAGCATCTGCATACTGGGTTCCTTGCGCAGGGGAGCGTTGGAGAGAGCCGTTTTGTCGGCGGTTGCAAGCGCCTGCGGGTTCGCGGACCCAGCGCCTGCCGCGCCATGCCCGGTCTGCGGAGGGGTGGGACGTGTCCTGTCGTCCTCGGCCGGGGCGTTGGTGTCCTGCTGGTTGTCGGCGCTTTCAGGCCCGGCTTCGGCCAGAAGGGTCTCGGCTTCCTTGATCAGTGTGATCCGGATCGCACTGGCCCGATCGATCAGGTTGCCAAGCCGCTTTTCCTGCGACGGCAACTGGGTGACCAGTGCTTCGATCCGGTCGGCTGTCGCGTCCGCCTTGCTGACAACGCTGTCGAGTTCCACCCCGGCCATCTTGGCCTGCTCGATCATGCGGCTGAGCGGGCGGCCGCTGACTTCTCCCGCGACACGGAGTTTTTCAACCCCTTCCTCAGCACTTTTTACGCTGCTTTCCAGTTTCTCGACCAGAGCCAGCAGGCTTGCGCGGTCCCGTTTGAGATTGGACAGAATGCGGCCGAGGTAAAAACTATAGATTATTCCCAAAAGCAGGAAGAACGACAGAACGATCTCTATGATCATCTGAATCTGTGTCAGCATCTGCCTGAAGGTCTCCAGTCTGGTCCGCCTGCCGTAGCGGGCCGGTTATAATACGGTAAGCGGGTGCTTTTAGGCTTTGCCCGCAGGGGCGTCGGGTACGGATGGCGCGGGTGCGGTTGCGGGCGCGGTATGGTTGTGCGGGCTGTCCGCGGGGACAAGTCTTCTTTCCACCTTGACGGCGGCCTTGCCATGGAGCTGCCCCAGTCGACCTTCGAAAAGCTGGGTATGGCCGCATTGCAACCTGACATGCAGGGGTGTTCCCGTCTGGTGGGGAAAGGTGATCTGCATGCCCGGTTTAAGGTTCAGGACCTCGGAAAGGGCAACGGTCTTTTCCTCGAACACAGCGGAGACTTCGACATCCGTTTCCAGAATTTCGGAAATGAGATGGCTTTCCCAGATGGAATCCCGACCGAACCGCTCGCCCATGAACTGCTGTGACAGCTGGTCGCGCACAGGCTCAAGCGTCGCGTAGGGGATGATCAGGTCAAGATTGCCGCTGCGGTCTTCCATATCGATATGGAGCTTGGTCATGACCACCGCGTTCGACGCGCGGGCGATTGCGGCAAAGCGTGAACTGACTTCAAGTCGCTCAAACGACAGGTCGATCGCACAGACGGGGCTGAACGCGGCCGACAGGTCGTTCAGTGTCAGCACGATCAGCTTTTCGATCAGCGCGCGTTCGATGGCGGTATGTGGCCGTGTTTCCGTCCCGACATGGCCGGTGCCGCGCGGCCCGCCCATGAGAATATCGATAATGGAATAGGACAGCGAGGAATCCACGACCAGAAGGCCGTAGTTTTCCCATTGCATGGCCTTGAAAACCGCGAACAGGGAGGATGACGGCACGGCGTTCATGTAGTCGCCAAAACACATGGAGCGCATGCTCTCCATGGTGATCTCGACATTGTCGTTCGTAAAGCTGCGCAGGGTGGACGAAAGCAGCCGCACCAGCCGGTCAAAGACGATCTCGAGCATGGGCAGGCGTTCGTACGCCACAAACCCCGCCTTGATCACGCGCTCCATGCCGGTTTCTTCCTTGGTGGGAAGTCCGGCAAAGGTATTGCCCAGCAGGCTGTCGATCTCGGATTGGTCCAGGACGTGCCCGCTCATCATATCATTCTCATGCCCGGCAGGGCTGTGGGGTGCTGTAATGGTGTCGTCATGGGCCGCATCCGCCGGCGAATGCGCGTCGGCGTCGTGTTCGGCATCATCTGTCCTGTCGTCTGTACTTTGCATGTCGTTTCCGCAATATTTCCCGATCTGGCGCGACGGTGGTGGGGCTGTCGGCGTCTGGGCTTATTGGACAAGAAATTCGACAAGATAGAGATTGGTCACCTGCAGGGGGGCCAGTTCAGCCTGCAGGCGGCGCAAAATGGCTTCGCGCAGTCTGTAAATGCCGTTGCCACGAATATCCTGCGGGCGTGTTTCATGCAGGTAGGTCTGGAAAATATCCTGAATGACGGGAACGCTGTCCTGAAGGGACGTGGCATCCTTCGCGCCGACAATTTCCACCTTGGCGGTCAGTTTGACGTAGACTGTCCGTCCATCTCCGCTGTCGAGGTTGGAAACAAGGGTGGGGATACCCAGAATAATCGGCGGGTGCAGCATGCTGCCCGCTTCCTTTGTCTGTTTGGTGACATCGCTGCGGATGGAATGGAACAGATTGGTGAATTTGCCTACGGCAACCCCGGCCACGACAAGGGCAAGAATGACCGCGCCAAGGAACATGACCTTGCGTTTACGCAGGTTAGAGGCTGAATCAGCGGACGCTGTCTCCTTGTGATCTTCCCCCGCGGAGGAAGCGGGCACGCCGCCGGTAACAGTCTCACTCATGTCTGGTTGGCTCCGGGAATGGTTGAATAAACGCACCAGCGCGCAGTCTAGCTACTGGACCGCGCCTACTCAATGGTTTCTGTCAGGCGCAGGCTAAAGTTGCGGGCTGGTGGAACCGTTCATGGGGGAGCGGGGACGGCAGACAGCACCTGCCTGCAGGCGGGAATTCCGGTTTTTGGCAGCTAAAACAGCGGGATGCCACGAAAATCCGCACGCAACACCGCCTCGCACCCAGCCATGTGGGCCTGCAGGCCTGCGGGCAGGGCGCTCGGTCCAGAATGTCGGGTTTTCGTCCGGGTGTACGGCGGGGCCTGTCCTGATCAGGCAGCCCCGCCGGGCCAGCGCGTAGCTGTTAGCCCTGCTTCATGGCGATGGTGGCCTGGAGCAGGTTATCGGCGGTCGTGACAACCTTGGTATTGGCCGAATAGGCTTCCTGCGCGACGATCAGGGCGGACAGGTCGCTGGTCAGATCGGTGGTGGACGATTCGACATAGCCGACCGAAAGCGTGCCCGTGCCGTTTTCGCCGATCAGGCCGGTCTGGGCGCTGCCGGATGAAGCCGTCGCCGTGTAGGCCTGGCCGTCCACGGCGTTCAGGCCGTTGACATTGGCAAAGTTGCTCAGCGCCACTTTGGCAATAAGCTGCGTGTCGCCATTGTCGAAAGACGCCATGATCGAGCCGTCGCTTTCGATGCTGAGGCCGGTATAGTTGCTGCTCGTTACACTGTCGCTGACCAGCGTGGGGGAGCTTGTCGTGGTGGTGGACACTGTCGTGCCCGTGGTGCCGCCGATCGTGCCCAGGTTCATATCGATCGACTGCACGGAACCGTCGCCATATGTCACGGTCATGGGAATGGTGGCGGCCGCGCCGCTCAGGGTCGAGGAGACGTTGTTGCCACTGCTGTCGGTGATCGATGCCAGGCTGCCGCTGTCGTCAAAGGTGACGGTATACGGGCCTGCATTGCTGACCGTAACGGTGCCGACACCGCTGGGCGAGGTCGCGGCCGTACCCGTAACGGTCCAGGTATTGGTTCCGGTCTGCGTCCAGTTCAGTTGCACGGCGCCGGAATTGCTTGTGGGGTTGGTCTGGTTGTAGTTGCCGTCGTACACCGTGGCGACGGCCGAGGTGGCGGTGCCGCTGTTGTCGGATTTGGAGAGCAGCGTGGCCGTTGTCGTCAGGGTTGTGGTCTGCGTCGGCCGGAAGGCGATGTCCGAGACCTTGATCGGCTCCAGCGTGGTCTTGAGCGCACCGGTGGTGGCATCCACGTTATAGCCGTCCAGATAGTACCCGGCGGTGTTCACCAGGTACCCGGCGTTGTTCTCATAGAACTCGCCGTTGCGGGTATAATACTGCTGCTGCTGGAACTGCGTGGTGCCGGACGTCGTGGCACCCGTCTCCTTCGAGACATCGAACAGCCCGCTGCCCGAAATCGTCATGGCCAGGGTGTCGGTGCTGCTTGAGGCCGTGCCCTGGTTATTGACGTGCTGGACAGTAACGGCGGCGACCGAGTCAGACACACCTTCCGCGAAGGCGGCGCCTGTCAGGGACCCGGCCACAAAATCCTGGAATGCCGTGGTGTTGGCCTTGTAGCCGACGGTCTGGCTGTTGGCGATGTTGTTACTGAGGTTCGTAAACGCCGTGGACTGCGCGTTGATGCCGCTGACAGCCGTGGAAAGGGCATTGAAGACCGACATGAGTTATCCCTGCCTTGCGCGCGCTGCTGTATGTCCCGTCCCGCCATCGGGTTCCCCGGTTTCGGGGTGAACCAGACGAGCGTCTTACGGCACGGAATGGCGGCTGAATACATTCCCAACGCGACATCTACGCCTTATTGCCCTTTTGACTAGCACGTGCGGCACGAAACGCAAGGTTTTCCTGCATTGTTTGGTGGTTTGGCGGGCTGTTTCCGGCGTAGGGCAGGCGTGCCGGTCCGCCGGGGCATTCAGCGGCGGGGTGCCGCGCGGGAGCCGGGGGTTTTCAGCTTCATGACATAGGCGATGATGGCCGCCACGGGCTGGAAATATTCCGGTGGGATCTCGGAATCCAGCGGCATGGTGTATAGGGCGCGGGCCACGGGCGGGTTGGAGACGACCGGCACCCGGGCATCCTCGGCCGTGTGGCGGATACGTGCCGCAAGGTCGTCCGCTCCCTTGGCAATGATCCGGGGCGCGTGGTCGGCCCCGTTTTCATACAGCAGGGCGACGGCGTAATGGGTTGGGTTTGTAATGACCACCGTGGCCGTCTTGACAGCCTGGAGCATGCGCTGGCGCGCCCGTTTGCGGCGCAGCACCCGCAGGCGGGACTTGACCTGGGGGTCCCCCTCGGTCTGGCGTGTTTCGTCCTTGATTTCCTGAAAGCTCATGCGCAGCTTGCTCAGCCTGTGGTAGCGCGTCCAGAGATCGTCCAGCAGGGCGATGGCGCATTGCACGAGCAGCACGGTCAGTGTCGCGTACATGAACCATGACACCAGTTCGGACGTCAGGCGTGTCATGGTCCAGCGCTCGGCCTGCGGTGCTATGGCGAGTGTTCCTTTCGCCACGCCAAAAAGCAGAAAGGCGAAAACGCTGAACTTGACCATGCTCTTGATCAGTTCGATCACGTTGGTAATGCCGAACAGCCGCTTGATGCCGTTCATGGGCGACAGGCGCGAGATATCGGGTATCAGGCCCTGCGGGCGGAACAGCAGCCCGGTCTGAAGCATGCCGCATGCCAGCACCGTGACAAGGCTTGCCAGTACCAGTGGCATGCCCAGTTTCACGCCTTCAAGGCCGGCCTGTCGCGTCACCCGGGCGATCGAGGTCATGTCGGTCGGGATCTGGTCGAAGTGTTCCACAATACCGTGCATGTTCTGGACGAAAACGCGCGCGGTAGAGGCCGCGGTCAGGGCGAAAACCAGCAGGAACGCACCCAGGACCGCGAACATCTGCACCTCGCGCGACTGGGCGATATTGCCTTCCTCGCGCGCGTTTTCCAGTTTCTTGCTTGTGGGGGCCTGTGTCCGTTCGCCACCCCCCGACGCATCTTCGGCCATGGTCGGGTGTCCTCAGTGGCCGGGTGTGGCGGCGCCAATGCCGGGAAGCCCCAGCAGCAGGTCGCCCATTCTTGCCTGCCATACCCCTGTCATGACCTGGATCAGCATGGCCAGAAGAAAAACACCCCCCAGAAGCTGGGCCGGCATGGCGAGGGAATAAACCTGAATGGCCGGCAGCAGCCTGTTCAGCACCCCCAGCATGGCTGGCCATAATGTGCCGATCAGGATGAACGGCCCGGCCAGTTGCAGGCCCAGCGCAAAGGTCTGGGCCGTGGCGTGCGTGACGCTGAGCGCCATGTCGCTGATCATGGGCATATGTCCGGGCGGAAACAGCGCATACGACCCCGTGACGGCGGCAAGGGGGAGTGCATACAGCCCGGTGGACAGGAAAATGACCGGCACCAGGGATGACGCCATGTGGCTGATGGCCGTGCTGGCCGCCCCCAGTTCGGGGTCTGGCTGAAGCACGCTGCTCAGCCCGGTAAACACGGCAATGATCTGCATGGCGATGGCGATGGCTTCGGACACCAGACGGGCCAGCAGCCCGATAAACGCCCCGCACAGCAGTTCGCCCACGATCAGGGCAACCGCCAGGAACGGGACATGGATGGCGTGGGTCGCCACGTCCATCAGCCGGTCCTGCAGGACCGGCAGCACGGCTACCGTAATGCAGAGCGCAAGCCCGGCCCGGACCACCATGGGGGATGTCGTATCGCCCAGCCCCGGCGATGTCATGACCAGGGCGCTGATACGGCACAGAATGATAAGGAACAAGGCGGCAAGAACCGCGACCGACCCGCCGGGGATATACGGCACCCCGGTCATTCCCGCGTGCTGGCCCGGCTGTCTGGCCCCATCCGTCGGGGCAGGCGGCCACCAGTGCCGCGTAACTGCGGGACTTGCGTGGTCATCAGGACCCGCCAACCAGAATCATCTGGTCGAAAATGGTATGCGCGTAGGTATTGAGGGTCGAATACATGAACGAGCCGGTCATGAGCAACGCGGCCATGGCGGCCACGAATTTCGGCACGAAGGAGAGAGTTGCCTCGCTCACCTGTGTCATGGCCTGGAACAGGGACACCAGCAGCCCCGCGCAAAGTGAGGCCAGGAGCGACGGCGCCCCCATTTTTACCGCGACAAGCAGCGTCTGGCGCAAAATTTCATGAACATCGACCGTATGCTGCATGTCGTGGCCTAGATCGACATTTTCATGACGTCCTGGTACGCCTGAACAACCCTGTCCCTGACGGTCGTGACCGTTTGCAGGGTCAGTTTGGCTTCCTCGACCGATGTGGCGATATCCGTCAGGCTGCCCTTGCCGGACAGGCCGGTCGCGGTCTGGGCTTCGGCCGTCTTGCCGGTGGCGATGGCGCCGGTCAGCGCGTTGTTCAGTACGTCCGTAAAGCCCGACACGGCATCGGGGGTCTGGGTGGCGCTGCCTGTATCCAGCCCCGTGCCGGTGGATTGCAGGCTCTGTTGGGTCTGCCCGTAGGCGTTCAGCGCATCGAGACTGCGTGTGACATCGCTAATCATATATGGCGGTACTCTATAATATGTTGACCATCAGCCCGATGGCTGAAAACCCGGACAACCGCGTTATCGCGGCGGATTATAACCGGTTTGCAGTTTACGCATTGCGGCCCCATAAGGCCAGAGGCTTTTCCGCCCGCATGGTGCGTGACGCCAGAATCTTGGGCCTGCCGGTTGATGGTCCTGCCACGACGTGAAATGGTAGGCGCGAACAGGCCTGTCCGGACGGGACGGAGTGTATATTTTCGGCCATTCCGTCCGGCCCGGCCCGGCCATGTCATGCCGCATGGCGTGGGGCCGGTCCGCAGACCCGGCATCTGGTGCATCTGGCGCGGCGGGTTGTCCCTGGCGGCCCGGGGCCATGGCGGGTGCTGCCTGGTGTTGGTATTTCAGTCGGATGATCGGATCGTGCCGATCAGCAGAATAAAGGGTGCGACAGGGTGAACATGCGGAGCTTGGCGCACAGGGTGCACGGGACTGCGGCGCTGCCGGGTTTGCGCAGGATCTTTCTGGTCATGGTGCTGGTGGGGGGCACGCTGGCCATGACGGCCGGCGCGCATGTGGCGTTTGCCCGGAGCACCGGTCTGGCCCAGACAGGGGATGACGGGATTCCCTGCCCTGCCGGTCCGGTTCATATTGTGGAGGTGCATGCCTATGCCGGGCAGGCCGAAGGGGTGGGGGCCGGTCTTTCAACCGGCGTTGCCTCGGGCGAGGTCTGCGCATCGGATGCCACCCGTTTTACCGATGTCGTAACGCGCGGCACACCCGGTGACAGCAGCGGCCAGACCGCCACGGGTGAAAAAACCGGGGTAGAGGGCACGATCCAGATTCACGGGCGTACCGCGCAGATGGACGCCAACATCTATATTCCCATGGGCATGGATATCGCCCAGTGCGCCCAGCAGGATACCCAGCAGCAGGATGGGTCCCAGCCCGCAGCACCCTGCAAACCGCACCCATTTGTAGCGAGCTTTGCCGGCACGTGGGTTTTTACGCCGGGAAAATGGTCACGTTTTTCCGTGGGCACGGATGCCGCGGGCAATCCCGTCACCCTGGTGGTGCGGTTAAGCAATGGTCCGCAGGAATAAGCTGTGCCTGTCCCTCTGTCTTCGGGCGCCCTGAAGACAGAGCGTCCTGAAGACCAAGCGTATTGACCTGCGTACCCGATTCCCGTCGTTTTTGATGCCACGCATGCGTGGCGCTGATCGTCATTTCGTCCCTGAAGCGTGGTCATTTCCGGGGCGATATGCGTGTCATGAATATGGCCGGGTGTCCCGGTTCCCTGGAGTGGCAAAAAAATTCACGGCGAGAGCGAAAAAAGCGTTCTGGTAACTTTCTCTTAGCCATTGGCGCCTCTATTGGGCCTTGAGCGGGCGTGACCAACGGTCCGCAACAGCATGGAGAAGACCCCGTGAGCGTTTCTATCAACACCAACACCTCCTCAATGATCGCCATTGAAACCCTCAATGCGACCCAGACAGCCCTGAGCCAGACCGAAAACGCAGTCGCCACCGGTCAGAAGGTTTCCACCTCCGCCGACAACGCCGCGTCTTACGGCATTGCGCAGCAGATGACTGGTAACGTTGCTGGCCAGAGCGCTGTGAACGATGGCCTGACCTTTGCGTCCCAGATCGTCAGCTCCACCAATACCGCCGCCAACAGCATCCTCAGCGTGCTGAAGGACGTGCAGCAGCAGGTCACCTCGCTGGGTGATAACCAGTCCGCTACTTCGCTGGCGCAGATCAGCTCACAGATCACCAGCGATCTGGCTGAAATTGATACTATTGCCCGTAACGCCACCCTGAACGGCGTCAACCTGCTGTCCGCCAGCACCAGCGATGGTCTTGGTATTTCCTCTTCCTCTCTGAGCTTCGTGACCGGCCTGCAGGGCGACCAGCAGACCATTACCGGGTATGCCACAACCTCCTTGGGCTCCAGCTACAAGACCCAGCTGTCCTCTGCTTCTGTGACGGTTAGCGGCGCATCTTCCATCTCCACCAAGAACTCTCTTACCGATCTTCTGGGTCTTGGTTCGAGCGCTTCCATGGGTGCGGATGCGACCAGCAACGTGTTCGTGACTGCCGATGGCACCCTGAATACCAACAACTTCAGCGTTGCAGGTACGACGGGTCTGGCTGGCATGGTCGCGCTCGTGCAGCAGGCTATTATTGCCATGACGAACGTCACCTCCGATCTGGGTGCGAAGGCGAACGTCATCACCAGCATGTCCGCTTACGGCACCACGCTGTCCAACAACCTGACCTCTGGCGCGGGCGCTCTGACCGATGCCGACATGACGGCCGAAAGCGCGAAGCTCACCTCGCTGCAGACCAAGCAGTCCCTGGGCATCAAGGCGCTGGCGATTGCCAACTCGCAGTCCCAGAACCTGCTGTCCCTGTTCCAGTAAGGCGCTTTTACACTTCAGGCCTTGTGTCTGGTGTGTAGGCAGAAAATCCCTCCAGCTTCGGCTGGGGGGATTTTTTTATGTCTTGCGCGACAGCAGCCCGACAGTGGTCGTCAGGTGGTGCGGGACGAAAAACGACTGAGAAAGGGTGCGCTTGCACTATACCCGGCCCTGCAACACGGGGGCGAAGTCTCGGGTGTCCCAGCCTTATTATTCGCGTGGGTATTCATCTGCTACAGAAGGTCGGGGTTGTATTTCCGGGTAGGGATAATGTCCGGGCCGCATGCGCAGCCTGCCGAGCGGCACGGTGTTCCCCCATGGTGGATTTGGGCTTGTTCCGGCGTCAGTTTATTGGGGGGCGCGGCGTAGGGCAGAACTGTTATGGCTGCGGGGCCTGGTCGGCTCGGAATGACAGGACGTTGATTGGCCATGCCGGGCGCTGCGGCGCTGGCCTTGGCAGCCTGGCCCTAACTCGGGCCACCTTACATCATAAAACCATTATGCCTCAGAACGGCAGGATACTGTCAAGAATCTGCTGGCCGTAGCGTGGGGTCTGCAATTTGCTGAGCTGGCCGCGTCCGCCGTATGAAATCCGGGCTTCGGCTATTCTGTCGTGGGTTACGGTATTGTCTTCGGTAATATCCTGCGGCCTGACGACACCGCTGACCATCAACTGTCGTAATTCGCCATTGATCCGGACTTCCTGCCGGGCCACGACAACGAAATTACCGTTGGGCAGCACCTGCGTAATCGTGCCCGCGAGAGACAGGGTTACGGTTTCGTTGCGTCGGATCGTGCCGGCTGCGGTGTTCGCGCTGGCGCTGCTGGTATCCAGTGCCGTCGAACTGCTCAGGCGGGACCCCTGATAGCCGAAAAAGCTGGGAATACCGAAATTCTCCGATCCACTGCCCGCAGCCGATGTGTTGTCCGTCAGTGCCGCGTTGTCGGCGATCAGCACGCTGATCTTGATCAGGTCTCCAACCTGCGAGGCGCGCTGGTCCTTGAAGAAGGCGCGGCTTCCCGGTCGCCACAGGCTGCCCACTTCCGTAGGTGGCGGCTGCAGCGGCGGCATGGGCATGGTCACGGGGCGGTAATCGGGGGCCTGGGTCGGGTCCGATGTCTTGGTCATGCGCGGTGGATGGCCGGTTTCGCTCAGGTCGGCCAGACCCGAACAGCCGGACAGGCACAGCAGCCCCGTGACAACGGCACCAGACAGGCGGTGTTTACCCAATGGTCAGCTCCCACGCATTGAACGGCTACCGCACTGACATGTCTGACCGCGAATTGGCGCGGGCAGATGCGGTCAGGCGGCGCAGGGTGTTTGAATCGGACGGAATGGCGGTCGATCCGGCATCGACCTCGATTTCCGATGTGTTGATGACCCGCCCTGTCACAATCATGGCCGTGGCCGGGTTCAGGGCGCGTACATATTGTCCCGCTCCGCCGTCTTCCAGCGCACGGCCGGTTGCTGCCAGATGGATGCCGGGAGAGGAAAACGCGATCAGAACCGGATCGCCTTTGTGGATCAGCACCGTGCGGTGCAGGTCCCGGTCCAGAACCGGCTCGCCTGCCAGAACCGTGTTGGCGAGCGTCATGCCATCCACATCGGCTTCGTTCGCGTAGGTTTTGGCGTTCGGGGTGCCGGTATAGGAATCGTTGATCTGCACGTCGGCCGGGGTAATGACGGCCCCGGTCTGCAAGGCATGCGAGAAGACCAGAACCTTGCGCGCAGCATGTATGGCCCCGGTCAGCATGAAGGAATCCTGCGTGACGTCGCCCGTGGGCTGTGCGCGATAGACGGTGGCGGAAAACCGGCCGCTATGCTGGTCCCAGTTCAGGTCGGACAGCACCACCGGCTTGGAATCGCTGGGGGACACCATGATGGGGTGAAAGTCGAAAAGATCGACCGAGACAGCGCCAGCCCCGATATCGGGCAGGTTTTTTTCAACCAGATCGGCAAAATAGGCTTTGTCCAGCACCCGCCCCGCCCGGGTAATGGTTGCCAGTGCCGAGGCGGACTGGTCCAGCCAGTCGACCCCATACTGATCGGCAATGGCAATCAACTGGCCCCCACCGACCTGAATGCTGGCGCCTGGTGCGGGTGCCGGGCCCAGAACCTTGTCCTGGCCCGGTTCCAGATCGGCAAAAAGATCGGACAGTTTGACGGTGTCGGAGGTAATGACTGTGGCGGTCCGGAGGGTTGCCGCAGACAGGGGGGCGGGGTGCAGCGCCACACAGGCCATAAAGGCCATGCCCCCGATCGCAGCGCGCCACAGCATGGTTATTTCAGATTCGTCAGGGTCTGAAGCATTTCATCCGACGCGGTGATGACCTTGCTGTTCATTTCATAGGCGCGCTGGGCTGTGATCAGGTCCGTGATTTCGGTCACCACGTTGACAGAGGATTCCTCAAGAAATCCCTGCCGGATCGACCCGTAGCCCACGCTTTGCGGCGTGCCGAGATTGGCCGTGCCGGAGGACGTGGTTTCCGTGAACAGGTTCTGGCCCATGGCGGCCAGGCCGTTTTCGTTCTGGAAAGTGGCAAGCTGCAACTGTCCTGCCACCTGCGCCGTCGTCTGCCCCGAAACCGTGTACTGCACCTGACCGGTCTGGTCGACGGTGATGTTTTCGGCATTGTTGGGCAGGGAAATGTCAGGTGTCAGCGGGTAGCCGTCGGCGGTGACGATCGTGCCGTCCGAAGACAGGGAGAACGTGCCGTCACGCGTGTAGGCATATTCGCCCGAAGGCAGGGTGATACGGAAATATCCCGTCCCTTCAACGGCCAGATCCAGCGCGTTGCCGGTCTGTTCGAGCGTGCCCTGTTCGTTGATCCGGTAAATGCCCGCGGTGCGGACACCAAGGCCCACCTGCGCGCCGGCAGGCACAAGATCGCCGGTATCGGAACTCATGGTGCCGGCGCGGCGCAGGTCCTGGTAGATCAGGTCCTGGAACTCCGCCCGGCGCCGCTTGTAACCCGTGGTGGTCATGTTGGCGATGTTGTTGGAAATCGTCTCGACGTTCGTCGTCTGGGCCTGCATGCCCGTGCCGGCGATATCAAGGGAACGCATCATCGGATGACAGTCCTCCGGGTTGGCCGCATTATCCGGCCTGCCCAACGTGACAGATGTGGATCAAGGGTGTCGTGCCTGCCGCGTTATTGTCTGCGGCATGGCAGGCGTATTCGTTCCCCACAGGTAAGACGATGCCGGCCCGATGGCAAGTTTTTTGTATGGGACAGGGCCGCAGCCTGCGGCATTGGTTGCCGTGTCGGGGCTATTGGACTATTCCTTATATTCATAGCAGCACGGCCCTGTTGCATTCCGCCAGCCCATGGGGCGGGGCAGGGGCGTTGAGCCGGCGGCAGCCCGACGCACTTTCTGGAGACAGAATATGGACAACACGACCTATATCGCCTTGTCCCGGATCGATGCGCTGTCACGCGCGCTCGATGTCACGGCCAATAACCTTGCCAATGCCAATGTCGATGGTTTCAAGGCCTCGAAGGAGCTTTTTTCCGAGTATCTGGTCAAGCAGAAGGACGCACAGGGCGTTCCGGGCAGCAAGGAGGAATCCTTCAGTCAGGATCAGGCGACCTATCAGGACCACCTGCAGGGCGAATTGCGCCAGACCGGAAACCTGACGGATTTCGCCATCAACAATGAGGGCTATTTTTCCGTGCGTACCACCCAGGGTGTGCGGCTGACCCGTAACGGCCAGTTCCACCGCCGCATGGATGGCACCATTGTCGACGGGTCCGGCAACCCGCTGCTTGACTCGAACGGGCGCAATCTTGTCATCCAGCCGCAGGAAGACATTCTGTCCGTGGCGTCGGACGGGACGATTTCGACCCAGGATGGCGCGATCGGCTCCATCGGGCTTGTGACGGTCGATAATATCAACACCCTGGTGCCCGAGGGCAGCTACCTGCTCAGGCCGACCACGCAGACACACCCCGTAGTCAACAAGGAAATCCGGCAGGGTATGCTGGAATCGAGCAACGTCAACACGGTGGCTGAAACGACGCGGCTGATCGAAATCCAGCGCGAACACGACCTGATATTCCAGTTGGTGCAGACGGAATCCACGCGCCGGACCAATGCGATCGACAAGATCACAACCGACCCGACGTCCTGATTCCGGCCTGACACGCGGCGCGTAATGGCTTGCCCGCCTGCGCCGGTATGTGCGAGAAACAGGAATGGTTTTTCCGTTTCGGTAACTTTCTGGAAACTATTTGACTATAGCCAGACGGGTTATATGGCCCGGATCGGGCCGGCAGTTTTTTTTGAGTGTCGTCGGGTGATATGGAGCCGTGGGCTTGGTGCTCACGCGCGGGGAATTTGAGAATGGATCTGCTTTCATCACTTTCAATCGCGACCGGCGGCCTGAACGCGCTTGAATATCAGCTGTCCGTAACGTCTCAAAATGTCTCGAACTCGGGCGTGACGGGCTATGTGGCCGAGATTTCCAACGTGGTCTCCGACGTGCCTGCGGGCCAGCGCAATGGCGTCAAGGTTGCCGCGACACAGCTCAGCATCAATGCGGCGCTCCAGAAAGCCCTGTACACCCAGAACGCCAGCGTGGCGTCTTACACGGCCATGAGCACGTCGCTTTCCGCCGTATCCGCCGTGCAAGGCACAACCACTGATTCGGACTCGGGCAGTTCGAATACCCTGTCCGACCTGCTCGGTACCGTCAGCGACGATCTCACCACCCTGACATCGACCCCGCTGAACAGTGGTGCCCAGTCTGCCGTGATTACGGCCGCGCAGTCCCTGACCACCAATATCCATACACTGGCCGAGACCTATCAGACGCAGCGCCAGACCGCGGAAGACAATGTCGTCTCAAGCGTGTCGAGCATCAATACGAGCCTGACCGAGATCGGGGCCCTTTCCAAACAGATCATGACGCTCAAATCCACGGGTGTGGATACGGCCGATCTGGAAAACCAGCGTCTTGAGCTGATGTCCGGCCTGTCGTCCCAGCTTTCCGTGACATTTTCCGAGACCTCAAGCGGCGACATGGTCGTGCGCACGGCCAACGGTACCGAGCTGCCGACCCGCCCCGACCAGATGGGGCTGAACGACAATACGGTGAAACTGCCCAGTTCCACCTGGCCGCTTTCCACCTCGGATTCCTCCGTCACGGCGGAATCCTATTACAAGGCCGGGGACACGGATTCGGCTATTTCGGGGATTACGCTGGGTGGCAAGGATATTACCTCATCCCTGACCGGTGGAACCCTGGGCGCGAACATCACCCTGCGTGACACCACATACCCGCAGATGCAGGCCCAGCTCGATTCCTTTTCCTATACGCTGATCAACCGGTTTTCGAGCGCTGGCATGAGCCTGTTTTCGAACGGTACCGATGCGACGGGTACGACGGTGGCGCAGTCTTCCGATACGACAAAGGGAACGCCCGACGGTATTGTCAACCTGTCCTCTGCTATCAGCGTCAGCCAGTCCTATGTTGACAAACCATCGCTGCTGACCACCACGACGGCCTCGGACGGCACCACCCAGACGGGAGACACGTCGCTGATCTCGACCGTGCTCAGCCAGACTTTTGGAACGGGTTCGACCGCTGTCAGCGGTACGCTGGAAGCACCGTCCAGTGGCCTGGGACCAGACGGAAGCCAGTCTACGGGCTATACTGGGGCGCAGGGCCTGGTGGCTCTGGCAACCGCCCTGACGTCGAACCAGGGTGCGACCATTGGCAGCGCCACTACCAGCCTGACATCAGCCACCACCACCCAGACCGTGCTTCAGACCAATGTGTCGAATGTTTCGGGGGTGAATGTGAACGATGAAATGTCCAAAGTGGTCGCGCTGCAAAACGCCTATACCGCCAATGCGAAAGTCGTGACGGCGGTGCAGTCCATGTTCACCGCGTTGCTGGATGCGATCAACTAAGAACGGGAAGGTCCTGTCATGAGCACCTCTGTCGGCCAGTACGGAAGTAGCGGCACCTCGATCATCCTGTCCGCCGCCATCAAGCAGATGACCCTGGAGCAGCAGAATATAACCTGGGAGCAATCGGGCGGTACATTGTCCGAGACCTATGCAGGGCTTGGGGCGTCGCGTTCGACCGTTATTGCCCTTGCCCCCAGAATTACCCAGATTACTGCATGGCAGAGCAATATCTCCACCGCGCAAAACAATCTGAGCATTACCGCAACGGCCTTGACCAGCATGGTTACGCAGGCTCAGGCCCTGTCTACGAACCTGACCAGTATCACGGGTACCACGCAGTCTTCGGCCGTGACTTCCGTTGCGATAGAGGCGCAGAATGCCCTGACCGTGCTCGGTAATACGCTGAACACATCCAACGGTCTGGGCTATATTTTTGCCGGGCAGGACTCGTCCGAGGCTCCTGTGCCCGGTGGCGCGTCGTCCCTGGCCACCAGTTCTCTCGCAACGCAGATCTCCAGCATGGTCTCCACGCTGGGTACGTCGGGTGCATCCACCGTATTGGAGAACGCAACGACAGCCGCCGCGGATAACAGTTCGGGCACGTCGGTATTTTCGAGCGCTTTGTCCGTCTCCTCCGACGACGCGGACAGTCTTGCGACATCGGTTATTACAGGGAGCGGCACTTCGTCCCTGATGGGGATTGTTGCCACCCAGAACAGCACCAGTTCCACTGCGTCCAGCACGTCGACAGGGTCGCCCATCCGCGATCTGATGCGCGATATGATGATCGTGTCTGCCATGAGCGGGCTGTCTTCCAACAGCGCCGGGTATTCCGATCTCGTCACGCAGTTGAATAGCTCGCTCAAGACAACCATCAGCCAACTGGTGGAAATGGAATCGACGGTTGGCACGACGCAGAGCGGGCTGACATCCAGCGCGAGCACGCTGACAAGTGTGCAGACCATGCTGAAAGCCCAGGTTTCGGACATTCAGGGGGCTGATATCGCACAGGTGGCGACGGAATCCTCCGCACTGAGCACGAATCTGGAAGCGTCTTACCAGCTCATTGCGAAAATGAAGAACATGTCGCTTGCCGACTATATCTGATCGATTTTATCAAAGTCTGGCCTAACTGGTTTAGGGCTAGGCTATAGACATCTGCCGCGCCAATACTTTGGGTGGCAGGCGGCGAGTCTGCCCTTTACCGGTTAGAGTGATTTTCCAGAGGTCGGCCCTAACGGTAAGGGGGCATGATTGAGTCTGCTGGTTGGCAAACGCCCAGTAAAACCTCGTGACCGCCTGTGGCCTGGTGGGCTGGTATTTCGCAGGGCGAAGTGGCTTCCATGTTGTGGAGTCATGACCGATGATGCAGAAAATAGTGTGAGCGTATAAGAGCGATAGCACGTGAATATTTGAAAATATTCGCATGTTTTACTTGCGTAAGGCCCTTTATCAAAAAAACGATGCGGGACTGCATGCCTGTCTGGCAAGCGTAGGGGTGACGTGCGGGTGCGTGATCGGTATTGCCCGCAGGTTTTTGCCATTGTCTTCCTGATCGGGCATCATGGCGTCACAACAGGGAAAGCGAATGCAATGCGCAAACTGATGGTGATCCTTGCGGCCGTAAGCTTTGGCATAGGCTCACATGCCGCAGTGGCACAGGAAGAAGACGATGATTACCGGGCGCTGATGCAGAAAACCACGGCGCATGCCCATGCGTCGTGCATCGATTATCTTAATGCGGAACACGGTGACTATTCCGGGGACAAGATGCGGGAATCCCTCTCGCCTGACGAGGTTACAAAAGGTCTGTCCAAGGCGATCCGTGATGAATGCCAGAAATACCCCAAGGAACCTGTTGACCGGGCGGTTGCCAATGTCAGGCAGGCCTATACAAACAAGCTTTCTGAAATTACCAATAGAATAAAAAACAATACCAGTATTCTTAAAAATAATGGTGGCGCATAAAGCAGGCCGCAGGGTCTCTGACACCCTCAAGGAGGGGGCTGCTTGTGTCGGTTACTGTAAACTGGACTTGTAATGGCTTTGTGCCAGTCGTGTGAGCGCTGCAACCTCGTATCAGGCAACCGACGAGACCATGCATGAGTGGCATCATCACGCCCTGGCCGGTACAAAACCATTACAAATTCAAAGCACGCGTGAGCGCTGCGGCAAGGGCGCCGTGTTTTTCAGGCGTTTCTTCGACCTCGCCATCCCACCGGTCTGGTTGGGGGTTCTGTCATGGTGACGGAGACTGATGCCGAAAAATCCTGAGTATCTGCACGGCAATTTCCTCACGCGACAGACGCCCTTCGCGGAACCAGCCATCGGCCGAGTTCAGCAGGCTGAGCAGGAGAATGCGGTAAAGGTTTTTGTCGATATTGCGATCAAGGGGCAGATCCGCGACCAGGCCGCGAAAGATTTTTTCAAAATCGTCACGTTGCTGGATCAGGACATCGCGGACGCTCGTAGGCACGCTGCGCAGGTTATTCATGATCGGCAGGGTGAGGGAGCCTGAATTGAGCTGGATTTCCAGCATTTCCAGGCAGGCCGCCTGCAGGCGCGCCCAAGGGTCTGTTACGCCCTCCAGCGCGTTGTGGATACGTCTGGCTGCCGCTGCCAGGGCCGTATTGTGGATTTCAACGAACAAGGCCTCTTTCGAGCGGATGTGATAGTAGAGCGACCCTGCCAGCAGACCGGCCCGTTCCGCGATATCGCGAATCGATGTGGCGCTGTAGCCCCGTTCGGCGAACAGCTCTGCTGCTATTTCCAGAATTTCATGGCGCCTGTCAGCCTGCTCCTCCTGCCCGGAGGTGCGGGGTTTTCCGCCTTCCGGCCGGGTTCGCGTGCGTGCGGGCACGTCTTTTGCGTGTCTGGTGCGCGAGCTTTTGGGGGGGGCGGTGGCGGGTAGGGCGGGTCGTTTCATCGGCAACCGAAAAACAAAGGCGGAGACATGTCGCACGAACAGGCGGGAATGCGCCTGCTCATACAGCTCTGACCATGTCTAAATGCCCCTCGCTTGGTCACGGACGCAGAGCCAAACTCGCCACACAGAAACTGAAATCATCATCCATAACGCCACAAATCAGGCGTTACAGATTTTAAGAAACGGTTCTTCGATCCCTTGATCTGCTAGAATCTGAAATGCGCGCTCCCCGTAGCACCGCTTTCAACCGACCGGTTGCCATACTGCCCGATATAGGAAAGCCCTATATCGATCCTGTCCGTCAGCCGGATGCTCACCCCGGCATCCACCACGGCGGAATCCTGCGAAAGTGCGACCCCTGCCACATCCATATCGCTTCCACCAGCAGAGGCCAGCATGGTGTGGTTGGTGGGAGTAAGCAGGCCAAATGCCCGGCGGTAGGCCAGAGAGCCATGCGGCAGCAGCAGCAGGTTTCCAGCCCGCACGGTTTTGAACATCTTCACCCCGAAGGTGGAGAACGTTACCCCGGTATTCATGCCACGCCCCTGCAGGGCCGCGGCCCCGCCTTCCTCCTGATAGCCATTGGTCGCAAGGTTGACATAGGCAACATGGCCAAAGGGTTCGACCGTGCCATACGTGGTGTGGAAACGGTAGCCAAGCTCACCGAACGCCTGGACCGTACCGCCGGAATAGCTGCTGGACTGCCGGCTGGAATAGTCAGAAAACGCTACATTGCGTTGCAGACTCAGCATGTTCCACGTGTAGGCGGCCCCCAGCTTCAGGCTCAGCGCGCCCCAGTGCGTGCCGGCATACCCCCCGACGGTAATGTTGTTGCTATGCCCTGAAGACCCGCGCCCGCTGCCGATATCGAACATGGAGCGGCCATAGCTGAACAGGCCTCCTACCCGCCACCGGCCATCCATGATGGGGGTATCAAGCCCCATGATAAAACCGGTAGTGGAATGGTGCATACTGGCGGCGTTGCCATCGCCATTATTGTGCCCGAGCCCGCCATAGGCCTCGCCCCACAGCACAGCCTGCCCGGCAAGGCAGCCTTCATCCTTACGCCCTGTTGCCAGTGACGCGGTGTGGATGGCTCCACCCATACCCCCCTCCTGGCAGTCGGCTGTCTCCAGACGGTCCAGCGCAGCCTGACGGACATACACGCTATCCTGTATCAGCGCTGTGCGGGCGGAGGCATAGACCTCGCCCGAAAGGGCGTTCATGCT
Organism: Acetobacter sp.; assembly: GCF_047723915.1. Lineage (GTDB taxonomy): Bacteria > Pseudomonadota > Alphaproteobacteria > Acetobacterales > Acetobacteraceae > Acetobacter. The sequence continues at coordinate 102,467 of NZ_JBDOBQ010000005.1, forward strand.
CTGCCGCGCGCCTGCCGCGTCCAGACTTTCCATGCCCTGTACAAGAGCATTGCTTTCAGGCAGGGTATCGAGCACCCGCCCTACCTCGCGCTGATTGCGGGTCTGCACTACGGAGGAGAATGTCACGTTATTCCGGTACATAAGCAGATCCAGATCATCGCCACTGTAATAAAGGCTTGGCATCAGAAAGGTGTAGAGATTGTTGAGGTTGCTCCGCAGCATATCCGCTTTGCCGGAAAAGCCACCGGTGGATGAAATAAGCGTATAGTATTGATGTGATTTGAGGAACGTGCCGGGAATGACGTTCACATTCAGCGTACCGGTGAGCGCTGTGGAACCTGTCACCGCCACCGTGCCGGAGCTGAGCTGCTCATAGGTCTGCCCGTTCACCACCATTGTCGTGCCGGAAGGGTGATGGTTGTCATGCACCGACAGGATTGCACCATCGGCCATCTGCAGGTTTCCCTGCACGCCCAGCACGCCAGTAACTCCTGTTGGGGCAAGGGTCGCCCCGGCTGCGACCAGCGTATTCCCTACAGAACCCGTCCCAGCCAGCGTGCTGCCACGCAGCACCGTCACGGCTGAAGAGGCAATGGAGCCTTCCACATCCAGCGTGCCGTTCTCCACGGTTGTCGCTCCTGTGTAGGTATTGTCGGCACTCAGCACTGTTGTACCCCTGCCAGCCTGACTCAGGCTGCCCGTGCCATCGATAACCTGTGCGAGAGTTACCGTGTCGCTATGATCGACAATCAGGGAACCGTTATCATGAATGGCCGAGGATGCCGCAATCGAACCTGTGGTGCCGCCATTGCCCAGTTGCAGCGTGCCCTTCGCAATGGTGGTAGTCCCGGTATAGGTATTGTCCGCACTCAGAACCAGAGTGCCTGTGCCGTTCTGTGTCAGGCTGCCGGTGCCGTCGATAACCTGTGACAGGGCCAGCATATTGCTATGATCGACAATCAGGGAACCGTTATCATGAATGGCCGAGGATGCCGCGATCGACCCCGTGGTGCCGCCATTGCCCAGTTGCAGCCCACCCTGTGCAATGGTGGTGGCCCCGGTATAGGTATTGTCAGCACTTAGAACCAGAGTGCCTGTACCATTCTGTGTCAGGTTACCTGTACCGTCGATAACCTCTGAGAGTGTCAGCGTATCGCTACGATCCACAACCAGAGAGCCGTTATCATGAATGGCGGTGGAAGCGATCGAGCCGGTCGTGCTGCCATTGCCCAGTTGCAGTGTGCCCTGTGCAATGGTGGTGGCCCCGGTATAGGTATTGTCAGCACTCAGAACCAGAGTGCCTGTACCATTCTGTGTCAGGCTGCCGGTGCCATCGATAGCCTGTGACAGGACCAGCATATTGCTGTGATCGACAATCAGGGAACCGTTATTATGGATGGCCGAGGATGCCGCAATGGAACCCGTGGTGCCGCCATTGCCCAGTTGCAGCCCACCCTGTGCAATGGTGGTTGCCCCGGTATAGGTATTGTCCGCACTCAGAAGCAGAGTGCCTGTACCGTTCTGTGTCAGGCTGCCGGTGCCATCGATAACCTGTGACAGGGCAACCATATTGCTATGATCGACAATCAGGGAGCCGTTATCATGAATGGCCGAGGATGCCGCGATCGAACCCGTGGTGCCGCCATTTCCCAGTTGCAGCACACCTTGCGCAATGGTGGTGGCACCCGCATAGGTATTGTCCGCTGTCAGAAGCAGCGTACCCGCACCCGTCTTGTTCAGGCTCCCCGTGCCATACATCTGACCGTAAAGAGCGGTGAGGTAAGAATTTGTCTGGATGGTTGCGGTATTAACGACATTGATATTAACCGACGTAACAAGATCTGACTGGATATTTTCCAGCGTGCCGTTATCGATCCTGAACAGATAGCTGCCGCCCGCGCCTTCATTATCGACAATACGGTTGACACCCCCGACAGACAGCGTGCCACCGCTATCGATATTCAGCTCACCATATGTCCCACCCTGCGACCCGAAAACAACCTGCGTGTTAACAATAGCCCGCGCGCCATCACTAATGGTATCCACGCCATCGCCATCAGCATTGATGTAAAGCATGCCCGTTGTCAGGGTTGAGCCGGCTCCTGAGAGATTGATCGCACCGGTGGTACCAGAGAAATTGGCACCAAGGGTTACGGTAGCCCTGGCCGTTGCTCCATCAAGAATATTGATCGTGCCATCACCGTTGTTACCGGCCTGGAGAAAGCCGGATGATAGGCTTGAACCCACGCCGGTTACTGTCAGCGTACCAATCGTGCCTATGTCCAGACCGGCCACGATATTCCCCCTCGCCGTGGTGGAAACGGAGCCGCCATTCATGACTGTGATTGTGGAATGATCCGCAAGGCTTCCGTTGACGTAAATAAGGCCAACTTTATAGCTGCCTGTATTGTCGATTGTGGTAAGAAGAGAACCACCATCGACAGTCAACGTCCCATAAATACTCACTGAATCAGAAAGAACTGTTGTGCCTTTAGCGATATATCCTGTCGTTCCTGCTGCTACACTATAGGGGTTTGTGGCCTGTGCATAAGCGTGCGGGCTTTTTATCTCCATGGCAGAGAATACAGCAAGCGTGACTATTTGAATTTCAAAAAACAGTACCGTTTTGGTTCTATTTTTTGACATAAAAAAAGAGCAAGCGCGCCCTCTCCATGTGGTCATTTTTGACGCTCCATCTCGTATCCCGAACCCCTAATAAGGGAGAGATAAATCGACAAAACAAGACAAAAAAACAATGTTTATGTGTTGTTAATACTTATAATAAAGATTTTTAATTAATAATATGCTTCTTGTTATCTCTTTATACATAAATATTCTGGGTGCATTGCTTGTGCGCTATTAGCGAAATGGAAAGATTTCAGTGGGCCTGTCTAGCCCTACACCCCAGCAATATCCTTACCCGCACGGCTTTTGCGCCTCCGGGCAACGTATTTCCAGCCCTGATATTTTGTGAAAGTTTCTATATTATCTATGCGAATGACGTTTAATCGAAAAAAAATATCTCAAAGCGCATGCAACCTGCGGCACGTACCCGAAAACAGCATTTTTCCGGTTCTGGTGCAAAAAATCCGTCCTTCATTACCAGCAGAACGAAGGCGATTCCTGCTGACAGGGCAGCGGAATTGTCACCCTGCTTATGCAGGAGCGGAAACTGACTGTAACCAACAGGCAAGGCATACAACGTGCGTGCGTGACAGCCTGCGGTTCGACGCAAGCCTTATGGCTTTGTTCTGGAAATATTGCATATGTTTCATGATCTCGTCGGCCACCTGATACAATCTTAAAACGCTCAGATAACAAGTGCAGAGCCGTTACGAGTTCAATGTCGGTGGAACCATAGGATGCCGCTTGGGATCGCCTTCAGTAATCATCATTCGGACGACACCCAGGTAACGATAGCCCTGTTCGGATGAGAGCGCATTGATTGTCTAAATTATTGTCGTCGTGTGGCATGTCGTCAGTTAAACCTTGGGAGTGTCGCATGAGGGGTGTAATTTCTGGTTCTCTGTGCTGACTGTTTCCCGGCTTTTGGGGAGGCAGACGGATGCGGCGATACGGTTTGCGCGACGACCAGTGGGAGCGGATAAAGGCTTTTCTTCCCGGTCGGGAAGGTCATGTCGGCGGCACGATTGCGGACAACCATCTGTTCGTGGAAGCCGTACTGTATGGATATCGTGCGGGTATTCCCTGGCGTGACCTTCCTGCTCGGTTCGGTGGCTGGAAAAACGTGCACAGACGACTGTGTCGGCGGTGAGAAAGCGGTATGATCGAGCGGATTTTCCGGCATCTGGCCATCGATCACGACAAAGCATACATGATGATCGACAGCACGATCACCCGCGCTCACCAGTGTAGCGCGGGTATCCGTAAAAAGGGATGAAGATCTGGCCATCGGACGATCCTGCGGCGCACTGATCATGAAGATTCACGTTATTGTCGATGTTGCGGAAAAAGCTGTGGCTCTTTCCCTGACACCCTGACACCCTGACACCCTGACACCCTGACACCCTGACACCCTGACAAAGGGCGAACATCCCTCAAAGCAGAGCCATTGTGCTTGATGCCGTCGAGCCCGTAGCCTTCATTGGCGACGCGTTCCGGTGCGGTCGTTCGGTCCTTTGTCATGCAACTGTCACACTGCGTAACTCATGCACTTGCTACATGCCTGCCAATCAACCACACTGGCGGGCACAGGGTTCGATTGTTCAACAATACAGACGAGTGCAGTATCTGGCTGGCCACTCATATTCTCCCGCACGAAAACCATATCCGCGCAAGGCTCCGCCGCTATGCGGATATTGATGCAGATGACATTATCCATGAAGCCTATGTGACCATAGCAGAGGCCGACTGGGCGGGTATTGGCAATCCGCGCGCTTATTTTATGTCCATCTGCCGCAATCTGGTTATGCAGCATTACCGGAGCGCGCGCGTGGTGCCGGTAACAAGCCTTGCCCTTATGCAGGCCGAGACCATGCCAGATACCATGCCTTCGGCTGAGCGGGTTGTGCATGCCCGACAGGAAATGCGCTTTCTGGAAAAAGCCATAGCAAAGCTGCCGGCCCGTTGCCGGGACATATTTATTCTGCGCCGGGCCCGTGGCCTGAGCCAGAGGGAATGCGCCGCACACCTAAATATTTCTGAAAACGTTGTAGAAAAACAGCTTGCCCGCGCACTTGTTTTTCTGTCCAAAGAATATTCGGAATCAGAGAGGGAGATGACCGTTGATGAGGAGAGACGCCCGCGTCTCGCCCACTCTCGCAAGCGCCAGTCCTGAAGAGGCGGCAGCAGGATGGACGGCCAGATTAGACAAAGGCCCCCTTTCCGCAAGCGAACAGCAGGCACTGCAACACTGGCTGGATCAGGATAGACGACACAAGGGAGCCTTCCTGCGTGCAAAGGCCGTCTGGCAGGCAAGTGGCAGGCTGGCAGTGCTGCACGGCCCCGCAGCCCCCGGTATCGCCCATCCCACGCCTTTGCCTGGCCTGCCGCGTCGTCGCTTTTTTGCAGCCGCAGCGGCAACTGCCTTGCTCCTTGCCACGCCCAAACGGCAGGGCAAGGCCAATAGCCTTTACGCAACCGCCAACGCTGTTTCAGCCCCTTTGCACACGGCATTTGGCACCATTACGCTGGATTGTTATTCCACGCTTAAAATGGGGTTGCAGAGCAGCCGCCTTGTTGCCGGGCGTTGCTGTGTGCTGGGCCGTACAGGTATGATTATCAAAGCAGGTAACCTTATTTTTGCCCCACGGGGGTGCCTGCTTTTAACCTGCTCCCCAACGCAGGTTACGGCCATAAGTATATCGGGCACCGTGCATTTACGCAGGCACCATTCGGATGAGTGGTGGACCTTAAGCGCTGGTGCTCAGATTAGTCTGAGCGGAAACCTTCCCCCCGAAGTGCGCAGTTTATTACCTGAGGAAATGGACGCACAGAATGCATGGAGCATTGGCCGCCTGGAAGCGCGGGATGAGAGCATGGCCAGCATTGCCAGCACATTCAACCGCTACAACCAAAGGCAGATCCATGTTTCCCCAGTGCTTGCCAACCGTAAGCTGACAGGTGTTTTCCGTCTGAACCAGCCGGAAGATTTTGCCATGGCGGCACAAACCATTCTGGGGGTCAGATTAACGCAAACTCCGCAAACCCTTTTGCTCTATTAAAGGGCGGGGTGCTTTTTGTTCTGTCTTATTTGTGTCACAAAAAAAACCAGCGGAAAACGTGGCAGTTTTGACTCTTAACGGTATGTTCCGTCACAAGCAGGGCGACTACCGTGCGATTTTTTTCTGTCCGTGTTTCTTCTCTTGCGCTGTGTCTGTGCAGCGTATCCGTTCTTTCTGCTTCCTATGCTTTGGCGGCTCCGGTTCATTTTGCCATTCCGGCGGGGCCTCTTAATCAGGCAGTTGTAACCTTCAGTCGTCAGTCCGGGCAGCAGGTTGCACTGGATAGCGCCCTGGCCGCCAAAGCCACCGCCACCCCGGTTTATGGCACCATGGAGCCGGATGCTGCCCTGACCCACCTGTTGCAGGGCACGGGGCTGGATGTCGATGCGCACCAGAAAAACATGCTGATCGTGCGCAAATCCGCCACGGTTCCCACCAAAGCCAGAATACATGGCGCCAGCGCAAAAAAAGAGCAGAATACAGACGAACATATCACGGTTCTGGGTCGGGCCATGCGCCTGTCCCCTGCGGTGGTGCCTCTGGATATTACGGAACCTACGTCGCGCATCCAAAGCAATTTTATCAATAACAATATTATTCCGTTGGCCAGTGTGGATGATATTATCAAGTTCCAACCCAGCATATGGACCCAAAACCCCAATGGTCCTGGCATGGGTAAAGCTGAAACCATGAGCCTGCGCGGTTTTCAGGACGGACAGTACAACATGACGTATGATGGCATTCCATTTGGAGATGCATCGGACCTTCATCATACGACATCGTCTTTATTTATCTCACATTTTCTGGGTGAGGCACAGATTGACCGTGGCCCCGGCACGGCCTCCACCATTGGCAACGCAACTTTTGGCGGCACGGTCGGCTTCCGTTCCAAAACACCACCGAGCAAAGCGGGTGCCCAGCTTTATGGCACATATGGCAGCTTTAATACCCGTGCGGGCGGTCTGGAACTGGATAGCGGCAAAACCCGTTTTGGCAAAGCCGTTCTGGACATGCAGCATGAAGAGACAGACGGATACCTGACCAATTCCTATGAAAAACGTAGTAATATTCTGTTCAAGGACGAAATTAAGCTGGCGGATGAGACCAGCCTGACCATTCAGACGACCTACAACAAGGAATGGCAGTACACCACTCAAGGGGCAACGCTGGAAGATTATGCCAAATACGGTAAAAACTACGGCCTGTGCAAAGACCCGACCAGACAGTGCTATTATGGTTACAACCCTAGTACCTATACTTCTGACTTTAGCTATATTGCCCTTAAAACCCGGCTGAGTGACTGGCTTAGTCTACGAAATTCAGTCTACACAACCGGGTTTGAGCACGAATATACGGAATCAACCGATTCCAGCCAACGCTCGCTCGACGCCAATGGCGTGACCTTTTACAACGCCGCAGGCAAAAAAGTGGCAACGTATAAATCGGATATTCCCGGAAAATATGCCGATGCCCATTTCCGCAATTATGGGGATACGCTGAACCTGACTGCAAAAACACATTATGTGGACGTGCAGCTTGGTGTCTGGGCCGATGTGCAGAAAGACAGGCGTATAAGCTATGCCGTGGACCTTTCCAAAGGAGCCATCCCGGTTCCAGGTAAAACGGGCAGCCCGTATAGCTACAATATTTCGGACACCAACACCACGCTCCAGCCTTACCTGGAACTGGACATACACCCGCTTCGGGGCATGACCATTAAGCCTGGTATCAAATACTCATACTTTCACCGCGATTACGATGCAGCACTGAACAAATCCACCAAACAGCCCCTGAACGCCACGCAGACCTTTACATCCTGGCAGCCATCCATTGCCATAAACCAGCGTATTATGAACCAGTGGAGTGCGTATGGGCAGATTGCCCGCGGCTTTCTGGCACCTCCCATCTCCGTTTTTCAGGTCGGGAATGTTGGCAATGTAAAGCCCGAAACAACCATGAATTATCAGGTCGGTTCCGTTTACCGGGATAAAAAATGGATGATGGCGGCAGATGCCTATTACATCGATTTTTCAAACTATATTGCAGCAGCGCAGATTTCCGTGCCGGGTTATGGCACGACATCAACCTATGTGAACAGCGGCGGTGCCATATACAAAGGGCTGGAACTGGAAGCGCAATATGTTATCGGCCATGGCCTGTCAGTTTACGGAAATTACAGTGTCAACAGTGCGAAGTACAAACATACCGATGTACATGTTGCCTCCAGTCCCAACATGCTGGCCTCCTTTGGGCTGCTCTACGAAAACGAGCGGGGGGCTTATTTTTCCATTATTGGCAAATATGTGGGCAAACACTGGGGGTTGGACAGCACCACCAATGCAGCAGGCAACACGCAGTTTGCCAACCAGTATAAAATTGGCAGCAACGTGACCGCCGACCTTGCTCTGGGCTGGCGCATCCGCAATGTTGGCGGCATCTTCCGCGAAATTACGCCCAGCCTTAAAATTGGCAATCTGTTCAATAACCGGGCCATCAGCAATTTTGCGGGCAACCAGAGCTATGGCGATGCCCCTCTTTACTGGCGTAATCCCGGACGTAGCGCGTTCTTCAACCTTGCGGTGACCATTCCATGAGATATCTGCCCCTGTTATGCGCACTGCTTGCAAGCTCACCGGCCCTTGCCGCCCCTCCAGCCCCGGACACGCAGCAAGAGGCCGTGCTGGAGCGGGTCGTGCTGCTTGCCCGCCATGGCATACGCAGCCCAACCAAGCCGCCGCAAACCCTGCAAAGCCAGACTGGCCATGTCTGGGCACAGTGGCCTGTTGCTCCGGGGGAGCTTACGGAACACGGCAGGCAGGCACTGGAGCAGATGGTGGGTATGGTGCGCCAGCACTATGTTCAGGCGGGATTGCTCCCGGCGACGGGCTGCCCAACACCGGGGAGCGTAGTCATATGGGCCGATGCCAAGGACCACCGCACGCGTGAGAGTGGGGGCATATGGGCCGAACATCTGGCGCCATCATGCGGGGAGCGGTCCCTCTCCCTTGCGGCTGCACAGGAAGACCCCATTTTTGCGGGGCCGGCCACACCGCTGAATGTGCAGGAGCAAAGCGCCATTACGCGCGAGTTCAACCAGAGGGTCAGCGCCATACCCGCCGCTGTTGGCCACAGCATGAACACGTTGCAGGCCGTTTTGGCCCCCACGGCCTGCACCACGGACAAGCCCCGTTGCCTCAGCGCCAACACAACCACACTGGTATGGAAAAAGGACAAACCTCACCTTGAAGGGGGTATTGCAACAGGTGGAACAGCGGCGGAAAATCTGCTTTTGGAATACACGCAAGGGATGTCCGTGCACGCTGAACCTTTTGGCCAGCAAAGCCCTGCAACCCTGATTGAACAGGTTTTCCCCCTCCATACGCAGGAAAGCTGGCTGGTCCGTCGCCTGCCTACGCTGGCCGCCCACAAAGGGGCCAGCATGGCATCGGTTGTGCAGGACGTGCTGGCCGGCAAACCCAGCACCGTGTTGCCCGCAGCCACAGAGCAGACAAAACTGCTCGTTCTTTCCGGGCATGACACCAATCTGGATGTGCTGGCAACACTCTACGGGCTGAACTGGTCTTTTGCCGACCAACCCGATCCAACCGCTCCCGATACAACACTGGCGTTTGAACTCTGGCGCTCATCCAGCGGGCCTTACGTAACCGTCAGGCTGTTCCATCAGGGTTTGGAGGCATTGCGCACATTGGCAGAACCAGACCCGGCGGTGGATATGCAGGTCATTGCCCGTGGCCCATCCCTGCAGACGTTACACCGTACAGGCGCACAATAAAGATCTTGCCCGCTCTTGGTGTGACCGGCAGCTTTCCAGGTACCTGGTCACACCCGATACTACGGTATGTATGACCGGTTGCCGGAACAGACCCTCAGCAGCTCTTTCTGCGGAGCATATGCGCCAGAGACGCATGACCCTGATTTTGCCCGCATACCGGAAAAGAGTGCTCTTATACTGGGCCTGTTTGTCTGACTGTATTCACGGCCCCTCATTGCTATGTGCATCGCTATGGCCATGTCTCGCAAGACAATTGCTTCCATATCGTTCGACATGACAATGGCGGTGTGACAGGCCCGGCCGGGAGCATAATGCTTTCTCCAGCCATGAAGGCGTTAGCCGCGTGCTCCGGGCAGCACGGTGAAAAGGCTGCATTTTCATTGAGTGTTGCTCAGGAAGTTCTATGGGCAGAGGGGCATGCTTTGCCTGCGGACCCAGAACAGACGTTCCGGCATGACCTGAGGGAACTACGTATCATGACAAGGGCGCTTTCATGCGCGGGTGAAAGCTGCCTTGGACGTCCGGCAGGGCAAACAAAGGAACTGGCTGGTTACCTCGAGAAAAACAGGCGGCCGCGCTCCAGGCGCTGGCGCGCCTACGTGCCCGTGCGTATTGCGCTCAAAGGCATGCCTGTAGAGTCCACGACAGGCCAAGCGTTCGTTTTAAGAGGGGGAATAAGGAGATAAAGATCACTCAAAAATCTTTAAGTCATTATTTTTGCTATGATTTTTAGGAAAAATTGGCGGAGGGGATGGGATTCGAACCCACGGTACGGCTTGACACCGTACAACGGTTTAGCAAACCAAAAATAGCCCCCTTTCCGATCAATGACTTATCCTATCATGTTGTTGATTTGAAACGATATTTTTTGTGCCAAGCTGCACCAAGATGGACTGAACTGCCCCTGCCTAGCAGGTCGATTGTCGCAAATTGTCGCAAGATTCCATCTCAGATGTTCATTTTCCGTTCTTCTAAAAAACGATAGCATCACACAGATGTTACTGACGACATCTAGCTGCACCTAACTGCTCCTAGCGGCACTAGAGACGCACCTAACTGCATCCACCATCCAATTTTACCCGGCCACCAGCCCTCCAGGGTAACGAGAAGCCGGTTTATGAATTTTATTTCACAAACCGAGCCGCCTACAGATCGCCTGGAATGGGTGAAATTCCATTCGATTTGATACCGCGCGGGTGCCTTCACCCTTTCGACATAAAATCTGGTTAGTTGATTGTTTCTATTGCCGTTTTTCGAAATGCGTTGATGGGATGCAAAAAGAGCGCAACAAGGAAAGCGTCAAGCCTGAAGCATATTTGAACTATAAGATGAGCCACTTTTGTATCATCAGATGAACAACATATGTCGTTTACTTTTATTTCTGGTTTACGCCATCATGACCTCAGGTATCGCATGCTGCATGTGTAAGCATCAACCTGCACCAATAACTCTAAACTGGATCGGAGTGAGACATGACTCTCAACGCTAGTGACTCATGCCAGCTTCTGACTCAGGAGCAGGCAGCGGATATTCTTCAAATCTCGCCCTCCACTCTTCAGCATCTGCGTGTAAGCGGACGGAAGGGGCGCGCTGGCCCGCCCTGGATCAAGATGGGGAAGTCTGTCCGTTATCGCCGCTCTGACCTCGACGCCTGGATCGAGAAGCAGGTCGTTCGTCCCAGCGCATCAACCCCGAAGATCGGACGCCCTCGCAAAACGGAGCGGGCCAGCGCAGCGGCAGCCTGAAAGTGAGTGATCCCAGAAAGGAACGATCCCCATGAACAACGATTTCATCCTTCTCACCGACCGGGTGACGCCCGCTCCTGACAAACTCGGACGGCTGATCGGTATCGCCGTCGCATCCGGCCTCCGGTTGCCATCATATCGATCTGACGAAAATCCGATCTGGTGGATTGGTTTTTTGCCAGAGGCAGCGATCATCGATCTGGTTCTGACGACCGGCAGCGGAACGTGGAGCATCGATATTAGCCGCATCGACGACGACGATAATGATACGATCAATGATCTAATCGATGCTCTCTCGGTCATGTGCGCCGATGAATTCTGCAAGCTGCATCCTGATCTGGCCTGGCGCCGAGATGCACACTCTATAGCAGAAGAGATGCTTCGTGATGTTGTCATGAGAGCCTGGGTCTGTGAGCGCGGCCCACGCTCCTGGAAGCCGGACATTACCCTGTCGAAGCTGATCCGCGCCGCACGAGAAATCTACCCTGATGTCAGGTCTGAGATTCTCGCCGATTGACACCTGATAATCAGACAAAAAGAAAACGCTGACCCATCTCCGCCACAGAGATAGACCAGCGCCCGAAGAACACGACTGCACACGCAAACGCATATCGAAGATTGATAGCTAACGATATGGGTTCTTCGGGCGGCGGGTCAAGCGTTTTCTCCAGAAAAATGGAGATGACGATGAATACGACGACACCTGTTGATGCCGGCGCGACTAGCAACCCGACGCTAGAGACACGGCGTAGCGCTGTTATAGTTCCGATAAACACGGATAGTTCCGTAGCACCGGTGCATCCAGGCGACGATCAGACGCTAGTCCCGTCGGCGCCCGATAGCGTGCCTTCGCTGGACGATTTCTCGTTTATGACGCCAGCCCCCGAGACCATTCACGTTTACTATAGCGAAAGATCGCGCCCGCTGTTCGGCATCCTGCGGGTTCCAGACGAAACCGGCATAATGCGGCGGCAGGCTATCGTGTTCGGGCGGCGCGGCGGCAGGGAACGCTGGCATCTCGTTTCTGAGGACGAAGCCCTTGAGATAGTCCGCAAGGCGACGGGAGGCGGGATACCTCTTTATCGGCTAGATAAACTGACATCACAGCCCGATGCCCCTGTGATCTGCATGCTCGACGAATATGCTGCCGACATCGTCCAGGCAGCATTGCCTGACCACGTTGTGGTGGCTGTCGGAGCGAAGACGTGCATCGAACCTCTCCTCGCCCGAGATGTCACGATCTGGCCTAACGCGGGTGAAGCCGGAATCAACGAGGCGATGGATGTCGCTGCTGACATCAAGAAACGCAAATACATGACTGGAGAATGCGGCGGCCAGGTAAGCGGTATCGATCTGCCGGATAACCTTCCCGACTGGTGGAACCCCGGTGTTTCAACGCCGGACGATCTGGGTATCGACATAGTATCGCTCGTGCAGCGCCCTGCTCCTCCAGAGCACGCCTTCAGGCCGTTTACTATCATGCCAGATGGCTACAAGATGAAGAAAAGCGGCTTGGTGTTCATCGGGGAGGACGGTGTGGACAAACAAGTCACGCTGACCCCATTTGATGTCGTCGCCGAAACCGATCTTGCTGAAACAGGGCAGGCCGGCCTGATTCTCCGGTGGCAGAACAGGGGGCAACCGGTTGAGCATGTCGTCCAGCGCGGTCAGATTTCGGCTCGCGGATCAACGCTACCGAAAGACCTTCGCGACAAAAAGATGCTTTTCCCGGAGAGCACGCTGAAGCTGCTGCTCGATTTTCTGGGGACGGTCGAAGCGCGACGGTTCGTTCGGACAGTAAGCACTGTGGGATGGGACAGTGTCGCCGGATGGGATCACCCCCGCTTTGTGATGCCGGGCGGCGAGTTGATCGGAGGATCAGGCGCGGCCGAAATCCGCTTTGCTTCACCGAACGTCAGCACTGACAAAGAACGGTTAAAATACGCGGCCTCCGGCACGTTGCAGGATTGGCAGAGTCACGTCGCAGCCAGAGCCGCCGGAAACAGCCGGCTGATCCTGGGCATCTGCCTTGCGTTGACAAGCCCACTCCTGAAAGTGCTGGGCAACGTGATCGAAGCAGGCGGCGTCCATATCTGGGGCGACGCGGGTCTCGGCAAGTCCACCTATTCGAACGTCGCCACAAGCGTCTGGGGCGACCCGACAAAACTGATGATCGAAATCGATGGCACGAAAACAGGTTTTGAGAACGCAGCCGAGTTAGCGTCGTGCATCGGTCTCTTCCTTGAAGAACTGAAAAACGACGATAAGGGCATCAACAGGGAGATCGGCCGCATCATCTACATGTGGGCGAACAGAAAAGGCGGGCTGCGTTCAGGGCCGAACATCGCGCTTAGAGAGACAAAAGAATTCGACATCATGTTCTGCTCAACGGGCGAGCACCATCTGAAAACAGTCATTGAAACAGCCGGCGGGACATATACGGGCGGGATCGAGGCGCGAATGACATCTATAAAGGCGGAGGTGGATGGATCACCTTACGGACTGCTCGACACAATCCATGACGCTCTGTCATCTGAATCATTTGTCGATCAGATGAAGGTGGATTGTGAGAGTTATCACGGCACCGCCGGCCGTCATTTCGTTGCCCACCTGATCGAGGACATCTCGGGAAAAGGTCGGGCGGACATTCGGGACTGGTTCAATCAGTATATCGAAGCGTTTATCAGGGACTATGTTCCTAGTGGAGCAGACAGAGCGATCAATCGCGTCGCAAAGCGGTTTGCTGTCTTCGCAGCGGTCGGAGAACTGGCGCGGGGATATGGGACTCTGACGTGGGATGAAGGAGAAGCCTTTAGGGGGGTGGGTGCCTGCTTCAGAGCGTGGATTGATGACCGGGGCGGCATAGGGTCGCGCGAAGAAATCAATGCCGTTCAGCAAGTCCGCAAATTCATTTCGATGCACCGGTTTAGTCGTTTTGAAGACATCGTCGCCGCCAGGGCAGCAAATGAGGGGGCTGACTGCTATTTATCAGCAGTCAGGGATCGCGTTGGATATAGAGAAGCAGTCAGAACGAAAGATGGCGACGACGCTTACGCTTATTACATTACAGTCGAGGGATGGGATGAAATCTGCAAGGGCATTGACCCCATTAGAGCAGCCAAAGCCGTTCTGGCGGCTGGAGCGCTTCAGCCTCCGAAGCAAGGACGGGGTCTGACCATTCAGAAACGGCTGCCTCACGACGGCAAAATCCGCGTCTATGTCATCACGCCTGAAATCATGACAGCCGGGGGGCTTGTCGAGGGCGACCAGAACGGCGAGTGAGCCTTTGCAAGAAACAAGAAGAAAGGGGATGCCGGCGCGTGTGGGCATCCCCTTTCGTTTGGCTGGCCGGGAGGTTGGCCCGGCGGGGCGGTGGGGAGTGACCGGCGGGCGGCGGCGGCCGAACGGGGTGGCGCGAAGCGGTTGAAAATGCACAGCAAGAGAGGAGTGTCCCTACATCCCGAAGCCATGTCCCTACATCTGTCCCTACATTTAAGTGGCATGTAGGGACAGCTAAGTGATTGATATTGATGGACAAAGATACGGGTGTACCTACGTACCTACATATTTTGAGGAATAGACACGTATATAAGAAGGAGGGGCTATGAGGCTTTGTAATCCCATTGAGATCAAGGCCAATCGGAGAAAGGCTCGCGTATATATCTCTATTTTGAAAAATATGTAGGTACGTAGGTACACCCCCTAAGAAAGTGGCGGTATTCAGCCGTTTTTGGTGTACCTACATGGTGGAAAGCGATGTAGGTACATGTAGGGACAGTAGGGACAGATGTAGGGACAGGGGCGGTTCGGAATCCTTCGAAGTGGTTCGAGGATGCTGAAGGGGCCTCCTAACGGAGTGATGGGCATGGCTCGGCTCCGCCTCGCTTGCGCTTACGAGATCAGAAGTGTTTCGAACCATAATCATCCATCCCTGCTCCCTCTGATCTTTGAACCACCATGCCGGGCGGAGCGCGGCACTTCACCCATCGCCCTTCCGCGCCCCCTTCAGCTTGCCTCGTAAAGATCATTGCCCCCAGCAACCGCCCCCATCCGCCTCCTTCACGCCCCGCCGCCAATCCCTCCCATCCCCGCCGCATCCGCACTCCGCCCAAACCGCCGCTTCCCAAGTCATAACCGCACAAATGCAAGTAAAACTAATAAAACGAAAAGACAACGAACCACCATACAAGCATCAACAAACTACATATCGAATTTACAACAATAAAAATAATGCCTTTTCTTACTTTTCTTTCCCATATTTCTTGACAATGAGGACGAAACGTCCTATATATAGAGAGTCAGGCAGGGAGCCGTCTTCAACAAATGTCTCCTGACTGACGCAACATCAGAAATGCGAGCCTGCCGCGTGTATCGCCGCAGGCAGTCGTGGAGACGTAAAATGGATACGAATTTCAAGGGTGATCCTCGCGCTTACAAGATCGCAAAAATCAAGGAAGACTTCGAAGACGATTTCGATGCCTGCGTCGCTGCGGCTGTCGAATACATGCGCCGCAAGGCTCGCAAGGTTCATCCCCCCGGCACGTTCGACAATGCCGGACGCTGGTATGCAGATGAAAAAACCTGCGCTGTTGCGCTCTGCCGATCACCGTCTCGCGCATGGCCCTACAGCCAGATGAAGGCAGCGCGGACAGTCGCTCACGTCGCTGAGGTCTTCGATGTGAGTGCGTTCGAGACAGAAATCCGCCAGATCGTGAATTTCGCCGAGGCGCGTTACGCTGATGACTGCGACCTGCCGCGCCTGATCGATGCAGCGCTGAAATTTGTGGCTGAGAACCCCAAGAAGACCCGCAAGACGAAGTCCGCCGCGAACGCTCCCGAGGGCGACATCCCCACTCAGGCGGCAGCTTAACCGGAACAGCGGAAAGCCCGCAGAACCATGCGATTCTGCGGGCTTTCCCAGGCATCCTTGCGGAGCCGTCTTCAACGGAACCTTAATAGCAGGTCATCCCAGAAATGCAACGGAAAATCAGCTACACACAACGTAAATGCCCCACCCCAGATCAGATACGGTCTGTTCGTGAGCGCGCGGGCGTCAACCAGACCTTCGCAGCGGCCATGGTCGGAATCACCCCTCGCACCTGGCGCCGATGGGAAGCGGGCGTCCACCGCATGCCCCCAGCGACCTGGGCATTTTTCAACATTAAAGCTGCCTCTCCGGCCTCTGGGAGTGCATCGTGATGTTTAGCATCTCCAATGTCATCGAGCGTGACGCAGTCCGCGAGATTGAAGCCTTCATGCACCAGGGCTGGCGGACATATACCATGCCGCTCTGGGCCTCCGGCTGGGCCGGCAGCATGCTGATCATGCGACGCGACACGCACGAAATCCGCGTCTGGCGCCGTCCGGACGGGATTGCTGAGGTCGAGATCGACGATGTCCTGATCGACATAAAAGCGAACACCAAAATCGCAGTTTATCTGCGCTCGCTGATGCCCGCCGACGCTGTCGGAATGGAGTGATGATCATGTCCTACACAAGACTCACTGTCGTCGGCGATGGCATCGACCCATCGGGCGAAACCACCCCAGCCGTAACCCGCGACATCGTCATCAACGCCACGGCTGGGATCATCATCGACCTCGCCTCCCGCGACCGCCTGACCTATCTCGACGGCCGCTTGATCTGGCCGTCAGGCACCCGCATGGAACTGGACGCGCAGAGCCGTGACGAAATCGAAACGGAAACCCGCAAAGGTGAGATCATGTCCAACATGATTATGACCGGCAGGCAATTCTTCGAACTGGTTCAGAAACGCGAGGCCGAGGCCCAGGCCAGGCGCGAGGCTGCTGCGATAGCGTCCGATCTGGCTGACGCGCATCTCCCCATCGCCGCCGAATGATGATTCCGCAAACAGACAGCACAGGATTAAGACAATGACCAAACTCAACACCGCCCTGATCGATCGCCTCATCGCCGCCGGAGGCATGGTCGTGAAGAAGCAAGCACCCCAGCCGACGCGGTCATGGCACGATGACCCGGACGATCGCGACCGCGAAGTCCGGCAATACGAACCGGATGAAGTCGAATACTGGTATAATTACAGGATTATCTTCAACGGACGGACGGAATCTCTTGTCGGTATCGACTTCTATGATCTGCCTTCTGTTCGTTACGATGCTCGGTACGACTGTTGGTCATCCGACTACTCTGAGCATGCTCCTTCCGTCATCGCCGCCGTCCGCGCCCGGCTCCAGGCGTGATGGATGCTATAATCAAAGCATAGATGCCCGCCCGGAAGGAGGCCCGCCATGGAACTGTCAAAAGAAGAAGTCACGCGCCTCCGCCGGCTCGACCCCGCCGGCGTCCATGCGGCCCTGATCGCGTCGGGCGCCATGTCTGTTGACGATCCGTTGCCCAAACGTGTCGGCGATCTGAGACCGTCCGAGAACTCGATCGATGCAGTAAAATTCGCCAGGAAATGCGAATATCACGAGGCGATCGCATGGCTTCACGAGACATTCAGAGACGACCAGACGCACGAACGGAATGTCGGAATCCGACAGGTCGAGCGCGAATTGTTTGAGTCTGAAGTCGTCATCAACAAACTCGTGAAACGGCAGATGGATGCGCTGGGTTGTTCTGAAGCCCGCATTACTTTGATGTTCAAGGAAGCGGACGAAGCCGCGCAGAAAGGCGCCGATGTCGAGATCGTGCCTGAATCCGACCTCTCCAGTGCGTCATCCGACACAAGCGAATCACCCGCAAAACGCAAGGGGAAGTTCGGTTACCTGATCGGAAAAAGGACGGAAAACGGCGAAAAAACCGAAAAATTCTTCAACACGAGAGACATCCAGAACTGCGTCGGTATGTTGCGTCAACGCAATGGCGAAGGCATGAATGTGCTGATGACGCCCATGGATCGGCATTGCTTCTACGTCATGCTCGATGACGCTCGGAATCGCCGAGGCGACACAGAGTCTGAATCTCCGGTTCAGTCATGGATCAAGGCCGGTTACAAGCCATGTCTTGCGTTGCAAACATCGTGGGAAAGCCGACAGATTATCTTCCGCATCCCGAAAGAACCGTTCCGCATCATCGGCAAGACAGGCAATGATGATTCCTGTTTCGACCGACATGGCCTGCATGATTACTTTCAGAAGATAAATAGAGAGTGCGGCGATGACCGCATTTCTGGCTTGAGGCATGGTATTCGACTTGCGGGATACCGCAATATGAAACCAAAACATGAGCGGGTCGTCGAGGGCAAAGCGTGGTCGCTCGAATACCCATTTGTTAAGATCGAACACGCTGAATCGACGTTCTGTTCCAAGACGATGCGGGATGCGCTCAAGATGTGCCGGGAGGATGTCGTCGGCCGGGCTGACCTGGACGCCTCGCGTCAGGAGGCGGCTCGGAAACACGTTGCGGGGTTGAAGAACGGCGAGGCCACCCAGTCCCAGAAGCTGCCTCCTCGCTATGCCCCTCCATTGAAGCCGCAAACAGCGTTGGGACGGGCTGCCGCTGAATTCGATCGCAGAGACCGCGAAAGGCCCGAACAGAACAGGGAGCACTCGAAATGTCGTTAATCTCAAAGATTGTGTCGTCGCTGGCCGCGATGGCGGGTATCGCTCAAACCGTAAGCACAGGGATGGCGGCATCAGCGAAAGCATCCCCAGCCGAGGGCGGCAGCAAGGCCGGAAGCGACCCTTGCGAACCGACCGAGGAGATGAAGGAGGAGTCCAAAAAAGCGTCGCTTCCAGGCTGTGCGTTCACGATTCCCGAACCGACCGGGCCGATCAAAGAAGAGCCATTCAAACCTGAACCTCCACCCCCAGCGCCTCCGAAACCACCGCCCCTTCCGCCCAAAAAGCTGGCTCCGGTCAACCGCGCTTCGGCTGCTAAACCGCCTCCGGTGCGCCCGAAAGCGAGCGCCACCGCGCCAGCGTCGAAACCGGTTACGGCGTTGGGGAAGGCGGCGGCGAGGTTCGATAAACTGGATGCTGCTGCCGGCCAGAAACCGCCCCAGGAGGCGATCCGGGGGCTTCTTTCGTGAGCGACGAGGGCAGATCAGTGAATCGACCTCTGCTGCTGGTATTCATCCCATGACAGCGACCCGCGTCCGGCCGCATCCATTTCGTCCGGCCCGATTTCAGCCGGTTCCTGGCTTCTCCGGTTGCCGCGCAGGAAGCCCCCGTGCTGGACAACGCCCTTGGTCGGGGCCGGAATCGGCATGCCTTTCGTCTGTGCGCCAGGCACCAGCCGGCCGAGGCGCGTCAGGCCCTTCGCCGTCACCCTGGCTTGCTTCCGTGTGATTTCTCGTCCGTCGGGGTGAAGGATTGTGGTGACGATATGCGTCAGGTAGCCGGCTCCGTTTTCGGATTTTTCTTCACGCCCGAGCCATTCGCGCCCGCGCTTGAATATCCAGTTGTGAGCGTCCATCCACTTGAAGAGCGTTCGCGGGCCGACACCCAGGATTTTCGCGGCGTCCGAGATACACATGCTGCCGTCGGCGGAGGCGATACGGTCATAGACGGACGCTTTGGGCATACTGGCGTTGAGCATAGCGCTCTGATGATGGATCGTCTCCCGGTGCTCTTGGGCCAGCGCCTGTTGCTCGGCGAGAAGGGTCTGGAGACCTCCGATAACAGCCAGAGCCTGCTGGGCCAGCATCGGAGGCAAGGCTGGGGCGGGCGTCGGTTCCGGAGCCGGATGGGCGTGGTATGAGCCGGTGCGCCGGATGCTCGGCAGGACTTCGGACGTGATCCACTTCTTGAAGCGCTTGGCCTCCGGCTTGCGGCTGGTGATCGTCAGACTATAGACCCCGGACTCATTGACCAGAGTCGGCGCGGCGCCATGGCCGAAAAAACGGCGGATTTCTGCACCCTCGGGATTACCGAGGGTCATCTTTTCGTCGCTGTCGAGACGGGCGGCAGCATCGGACGGATTGCGGATGTCCAAAACGTGGCACACGTCAACGAGAACCCACCATGGCGCATCGTTGATCATGACGATGCGGATTGCGACGCCTTCGAAGGGGCGGGCAGAAATCGGAGAGTTCGCCGATGGTGCGGACGCAGAGGAAGGCGTGGTAAAAGGGAAACTGGCTTGCATTTGATGCGCTCCATCATTGCAAGTTAGCCCTGGCCGGTGACACGGTCAGGGCGCCTGAGCGATTACCCAAGCACCAGTATATAGCTGATCCCGGCGCATAATTCATAAAACGCGCTGCCCTGTGGATCGAGGATCGGCGGGGTTGCGGGGCTTCCTGGGGTTGGTTGCGGGAATCAGAAGTGTTCCGACGCAAGCTGGGGGGGCCTCGGGACGGAGTGGGGTGCAGAGCGAGGCTCCGCCTCGCGGGCGGTTACAAGGCTCACGCACCATCCCCGGACAAATACAGAAGGCGGCCTCTGACCCCCTTTTATAGTCTAGGTGAAAGTCCATTTCCCATAGAATCCATAGGGGCCTGTCCACCCTTTAATAAGTAATTTCTCCATTTTAGTTCTATACACCAGAATCATAGAACAATATCTTTTCCACAAACGCATGGTGAATTGTCGTTCAAATTCAATATCGTTTGCACAACGACCGCAAGGGTATCGTGCCCAACTTTCATTTCCGCTTGAAAGTATGTCGAACACCCATTTATCTCGGGATTTGTACGGAATAAGAGAGGTTCTCTCAGCTAATCTCCAAAGTTTATGAGTAGCTATTTTGTTGTCTATGCGCCCGCCGGAAACAAGAGAAGGGTCTTCGTAAATACAAAATGCTTTCAGCATATTTTCCATCGCGAAAGCAGACAGAAGAAAGGTGCCTTTATTCGCATCATCCCAAACCCTGAGTGGCTGGCCGTCTTTCATTAAGGTCGTATGACCCCGCCCTCTGTTATCCCAAAGAATTAAAGCCTGCGAATGTAGATTATTAGATGTGCGATACCATTGATGTGGATTAGCCGCATCCAAAAATCTCTCCTTCTGTTCGTCATTGAATGACATTGTGCTGATAACCTCTCCGCCTTAAAATCGTTATGCTTTATTATTACGTAAACATATTGACTCGCCGACGGGAATAGTCTGCCAGACCGCAACCCAGAACACGATTACGTCCCATAGCCTCTTGTTCTAAACAGATATAAGATCAGCGGACTATGTGTGAATGTCGAGATAGGAACGGGGTTAGGTAGGCGATGAACGCCGTAGAGATTGAAGAAGCCGTATCCGCGCTGGCGGAGCAACCATTTGATGTAGAAGAGTTTCCTTACCTTTTTCTCCTGGCCTTCGGCAACAAAGACACCACCATAAAGCGTCTCCGGGCCACCAAAGGCTCGACCAATGCGTCTGACATCCCTGGCGCCGTTCTCCAGCGGAATAACATCCATATTGCGACCTGCCCGCCCGGTGAGGTGACGCGGACTTTGACCGCCCTCCGGGACAGCCCAGCCACGTCTAAGGCCAAGGCTAAGTTCATCCTGGCGACGGATGGTGAGACCTTCGAGGCCGAAGAATTGGATACAGGTGAGACCGTCGCCTGTGCCTATGCGGACTTCCCGAATCATTTCGGCGCGTTCCTTCCCCTGGCAGGCATCACGACGGTCAAGCAAATCCGCGAAAGTTCGTTCGATATTCGTGCGACCAGTAAGCTGAACCGGCTGTATGTCGAATTGCTGAAGGACAATCCCGACTGGGGAACCGCTGACCGCCGTCATGACATGAACCATTTCATGGCCCGCCTGATCTTCTGCTTCTTTGCCGAAGACACGGATATTTTCCAGGAAGGTCACTCTTTCACAAACACGGTCGATACAATGACCGAGCGAGATTCGTCTAACACCCACGAAGTGATTGGCGAACTGTTCCGTGCAATGAACACCCCTACGGCAGAGCGAAAGAAAGCAGGCATTGCTCGTTACGCCGATAGGTTCCCTTACGTTAATGGCGGTCTATTTTCGGGCAGCCCCGACGTGCCTCGCTTCAGCAAGATCGCCCGCTCCTATCTTATCCATATCGGCGCTCTCGACTGGACGAAAATCAACCCGGACATCTTCGGGTCTATGATCCAGGCCGTGGCAGATGATGAGGAACGTGGCGCACTTGGGATGCACTATACGAGCGTTCCTAACATCCTCAAGGTGCTGAACCCTCTCTTTCTGGATGACTTGCGAGCACGGCTAAACGAGGCTGACGACAACGCCCGGATGCTCCTGAATCTACGCAAACGTATGGCGAGGATCAGGGTGTTCGACCCGGCCTGTGGCAGCGGAAATTTCCTTGTCATCGCTTATAAGGAAATGCGGGCAATCGAGGCTGACATCAACAGTCGTCGCGGGGAAGCTGACCGTCCATCAGAGATTCCTCTGACCAATTTCCGTGGGATAGAACTGCGCGACTTCCCGGCCGAGATTGCGCGTCTTGCGCTCATTATCGCAGAATTCCAATGCGATGTGCTGTATCGCGGTCAGAAGCTGGCCCTGGCCGAATTCCTTCCGCTGAACGCAGAGAACTGGATCACCTGTGGTAACGCTCTTCGTTTGGACTGGCTGAGCATCTGCCCGCCGACCGGAACTGGAGTGAAATACAGTGCAGATGATCTATTTCATTCCCCACTAGATCAGCCGCATATCGATTTCGAGAACGAAGGGGGGGAAACCTACATCTGCGGAAATCCGCCATATCTTGGTAAAGGCAAGTTGGACACTGATCAGCAGTCCGAAATGGCTGCTATTTTTGGAGGGCGAACAAAGCATTGGGGGTATATCGACTATGTAGGCGCATGGTTTCTAAAAGCCGCTGATTATTGTCGGTTTGTAAATGCCTCAGCGGCACTCGTAGCTACCAACTCGGTCTGTATGGGGAGGCAAGCGCCGACGCTTTGGCCACTTGTCCTGAGTCACGGAATAGACATTCGCTTTGCTCATACATCCTTCAGTTGGTCGAACAGCGCCACAAACAAGGCGGCTGTGTTTTGCGTCATAGTCGGAATTGATGATAAAAAGTCAGGCGATCGAATACTGGTCGATGGTGAAATCGCCAGGAAAGTTGATCAAATATCGCCATATCTAACTGCCGGTTTCACCCCTCTAGTCAAGCCAACTAGTAATCCGATCTCCCCAGAACTGTCTGAAATGGTTTTGGGGAATATGCCCAATGACGGAGGCGCACTGAGTCTATCCTTTTCGGAACGTGAATTGTTCTATGCAGCCGATCAAAGATCATCCTATTTGATCAGGCGATTCTATGGCTCGAAGGAATATAATAACGATTTGGCGCGATACTGTCTGTGGATATCTGACAAAGACCTCTCTTGCGCTGAGGATATCGACTTAATATCTGATCGCTTAATTCGCTCACGCGAGATACGGCTACGAAGTCCAGACGCCTCAAATCGAAAATTAGCCGACCGTCCGCACCAGATGCGTGAGTTCAACCAAGCTAATCAGCACTCTTTCATCGTCCCGCGAATGACATCAGAACGTCGGCAATATCTCCCTTGTGGGGCGCTCCCGGCGTCGGCGATTATTTCGAGCCAGGCTTTTTCAATCCTAGACGCCGACTTCTGGAATCTCTCGATCTTGCTATCACGTCTCCATTTCGTGTGGGTAGCTACGATTTGCGGGAAGTTTAAGGAGGATTATAGATACTCAAGCGATCTCGGCTGGAACACCTTCCCCGTTCCCACTCTGACCGACAAGATGAAAGCCGACCTGACCCGTTGCGCTGAAGACATCCTGTTGGCACGCGAGGCGCATTTCCCCGCCACTATTGCAGAACTGTATGACCCCGAAAAAATGCCCGCTGATTTGAGAGAGGCGCACGAGCGCAATGACGAAGTGCTGGAGCGCATCTACATTGGCCGCTGCTTCCGCAATGACACAGAACGGTTGGAGAAGCTGTTCGATCTCTATACCAAAATGACCGCCAAGACCGGATCGAAGAATAAGAAAAAGGCAGGGGCGGCATGAGCACTCTTACAGAGATCGACAAAAGATACCTTGAAAAAATTCTTGGGATGCAGAGTGGTTACGTTCTGGATTATTCAGACACAACATTTCAGGAGTTTTTTACCCGTTACGGGATTGAGATTCATAGTCAAAAATATCAGACGTATGGTTCATCAAAAGCCAGAAAAATGCGGGCCTTCTGGGAGAAAGAGTCTGACGCCATTGTCGGCCAAGTCCTCGATGAAATGTTGGGCGTCTATGAGGTGAATTGTCTCTTAAACGGCAATCAACCTGATGCAGCCATTCTCGAACAATCCCGAAAGGTAGTCGCACGTCTGACCGGAAAACCCCTTGCCACTAAAACTATGACCGCTGAAGAAGCCTTTCTTCAAAGTGAATTTTCCATTCCAAACCTCCAGAAACTCCCGGTTGAAGGAGCAGTCGCATCCATCATCGAAAGTCGGTTAAAAGAAGCGCAAGCGACAATGTCTGCAAAAGCGTATCTTTCCACAATTTTTCTATGCGGTAGCGTGTTGGAAGCCGTTCTTCTGGGGGCCGCGCAGAAAGAGCCAGCACGATTTAATCGTTCATCTTCCTGTCCCAAAACCACTGAGGGCAAGCCCAAGCTATTTCATGACTGGACGCTCAGCCAGTTGATAGATGTCTCATGTGAAATAGGATTACTGAAGCCAGACGTGCAGAAATTTAGTCATGGTCTCCGTGATTTCCGAAATTACATCCATCCATACGCGCAAATGTTATCGCGCTTCTACCCGGATAAACACACAGCGACACTTTGCTTCCAAACATTAAAAGCAGCATTAGCCAGTGTCGCAGGAGAGAGAGCATGACCCAAAAAATCCAATCTGTTCCTTCCGTCTCTGTCTCTTACGCGGCCAATGGGAGTTCAACCAAGGCAAACGCCATGGGGATGCGCCCCATGCAGGAGCGCGCCTATGAAAAGCGCGGTGAACAGTATCTTCTCATCAAGTCTCCTCCGGCTTCGGGCAAAAGCCGGGCGCTTATGTTTATCGCTCTCGATAAACTGGCCAACCAGGGACTGAAGCAGGCCATTATCGTCGTGCCTGAAAGAAGCATTGGCGCAAGTTTCCATGACGAACCTCTGACCCAGTTCGGCTTCTGGGCAGACTGGCACGTAGAACCCAGAAGGAACCTGTGTGACGCAGCCGGCGGCGATAACGGAGGCAAGGTCAATTCGGTCGAGGCGTTCCTTAACAGTGAAGACAAGGTGCTGGTCTGCACGCACGCCACCTTCCGTTTCGCAGTGGATAGGTTCGGTGTAGAGGCTTTCGACGATCGTCTTATTGCCGTCGATGAGTTCCATCACGTCTCGTCAGATTCAGACAACAAACTAGGTCATCATCTCGGTGCGTTCATTGCCCGCGACAAAGTCCACATCGTCGCCATGACCGGCTCATATTTCCGGGGAGACGCGGTCGATGTCTTGTCTCCACAGGACGAGGCCAGGTTTGATACCGTAACCTATACCTATTACGAGCAGTTAAACGGTTATCGATACCTAAAGCATCTCGACATCGGCTATTTCTTCTATTCCGGGTCTTATGCCGACGACATCCTGAAGGTTCTTGACCCAAAGCAAAAAACCATCATTCACATCCCGAGCGTCAATTCGCGCGAAAGCACGAAAGATAAAGTGAAGGAAGTGGAGCATATCATTGAAAATCTGGGCGACTGGCAAGGGGCTGACCCTGTTACCGGCTTTCAGTTGGTAGAAACGGAAGACGGCCGGACGTTGCGGATTGCTGATCTGGTGGACGATGACAAGAGCAAGCGTGACCGCGTGTCCACTGCATTGAAAGACCCAACCCAGAAGAACAACCGCGACCATGTGGACATCATCATTGCCCTGGGCATGGCCAAGGAGGGCTTTGACTGGATTTGGTGCCAACATGCGCTTACCGTTGGCTACCGATCCAGCCTGACCGAGATTATCCAGATCATAGGGCGTGCCACACGCGATGCGCCTGGGAAAACCCGCGCACGTTTTACCAACCTGATTGCCGAGCCTGACGCATCAGAACAGGCCGTAACCGAAGCCGTCAACGACACCCTTAAAGCCATTGCAGCAAGTTTGCTGATGGAACAGGTTCTAGCGCCGCGCTTTGAATTCAAACCCAAAGCCTCGACCAGCGAGCCGACTGATGGTTACGATTATGGTGAGGAAGGCTACAACCCAGATAAATGCAATGTCGGCTTCAACGAAGAAAAAGGTAAATTCCAGATTGAAATTAAAGGTCTGGCGGAACCAAAGAGCGAAGAAGCAACCCGCATCTGCGAGGAAGACCTGAACGAAGTCATCACCGCCTTTGTTCAAGATAAGACCGCTCTTGAGCGAGGCTTGTTTGATAAAGAACTCGTGCCGGAAGAACTGACCATCTCCCGTATGGGAAAAATTATCAAAGATAAATACCCCGAACTGGATGAGGAAGATCAGGAAGCCGTTCGGCAGCACGCCATCGCGGCTCTGAATCTGACGCAACAGGCGGCCCATATCGCGACAACCGACAACAGGGAGCGCGGAGGAAATACAGCGCTCATCGATGGCGTGCGTAAATTTGCCATGGATGTCCGGGAACTAGACATTGATCTGATTGATCGTATCAATCCTTTTGGAGCGGCATATTCGATCATGGCCAAAGAAATGAGCGAAGAAAGCCTGAAACAGGTTGAGGCCATAATCGGTGCCAAACGTATAAGCATGACACCAGATGAGGCGCGTGAACTCTCCAAAAGAGCGTTGAAATTCTTGCAGGAGAGAGGTCGCCTGCCATCCATTACATCAGCGGATGCCTGGGAGAAGCGGATGGCCGAGGGGGTTGCGTTCCTTGCTCGCATGAAGGCGGAGGCTGCTCGTGGCTAAAGGGTTTACTGACGACGATGATGCGCTCCTGTCAGCCCTCGGGGTTGAAGTCGAGACAAAAAAGGAAGCATCACGAACCCCAAAAGAAGAACGCATTATCGCCGGATTTGAAGAGATACAGCGATTTGTAACCGAACATGGGCACGCTCCCCGTCATGGGGAAAAGCACGACATTTTCGAGCGTCTATATGCCGTCCGCCTCGATCGACTTAGGGCGCAACCTGATTGCATGGCATTGCTTCTGCCTCTTGATCATCAGGGCATTCTTTCTCTTTCATCTGCGGTGAAAGACGTGGATGAAAGCATCAGTGATGATGAATTGCTGGCTATGTTAGGCGTGGACAGCAGCGCACAGAACCCGATTACTGAACTGCGCCATGTCCGTTCCACAGCAGAAAAGCGCGCAGCCGAGGAAATCGCTAACCGGGAGCGCTGTGAGGATTTCGATACTTTCAAGCCGATATTCGAGGCAGTCCAGAAAGACATCGAGATCGGAACGCGCATTACACGCCCTATCCGGAAAGAAGCTGGCCTCCTGAAAACTGACATCAGACCGGGAGAATTTTTTATCCTGGGTGGTCAGACAGCATATGTTGCCGAGATTGGTGAGACCTTCAGAGCGCCCAATGGTGAGAGTGATGCCCGTCTCCGCGTCATTTATTCCAATGGAACCGAAAGCAACATCCTGCTTCGTTCCCTACAGCGTGCGCTTTATAAAGATGAAGCCAGCCGCCGAGTGTCCGAACCCAGTGCCGGGCCATTATTCGCCGGAGAAAACGACGAAGACGATCTCGCAAGCGGAACTATTTACGTTCTGAGAAGTGAATCCAATAACCCCATTGTCGCGGCCAACAGAGACCTTGTCCACAAGATTGGCGTAACAGGCGGAGACGTTGCAAAACGGATAGCCAACGCAAAACTCGATCCGACATTTTTGTTGGCGGACGTGGAGGTCGTAGCGACTTACAATCTGTTTAATATCAGCCGGACGAAACTTGAGAGCATCATCCATCGCATTTTCGATCCGGCACGGCTGGACATCCAGATCGAGGACAGGTTCGGAAACCCTGTCATTCCTCGCGAATGGTTTCTTGTTCCTATGTTTGTCATTGATGATGCTGTGGAAAAAATTAAGGATGGGACGATAACCGGATACGTTTATGATCCCAAAAAGGCGTCGCTGGTCAAACGGAAGGGCTAATGCCGGGCGAACGCTTCCCCATATTTTTTGTTGCTGAAGCAGTCCCAAGGGGGGCGCGGACAGCGATGGGGGCAGGCCCGGCTCCGCCGAGGCGGTGTTGAGAAGCATTAAAGGACGTAACCGCCCAGGCCGGCGGCAGCCCGGCCGATCCCTGACCGTCGCAGAGCGATCCCCCCTTCAGCAGCCTCGAAACACAAAGGGACGCCCCGAACCGGAGCGCCCCCTTTTCCATCAACCGCAGCCCGAAGCAGCGCCGCCCCCGGAATCACTTCCCCCGTGTCTGGCAGGTCATCTCCGTCTGCCCGACCAGATTCCCGCCGGAACTGCACGACACAGTCGTCTCGGCCGTCACCTTGTCATTCTCAGTCGTGGTCGTGTCCGCCGAAGCCGCCGGCGTAACGGCCGCAACTGCGATAACCCCAGGATTCTGGCTCAACGGCGTCTGCCCATACTCGCTGGTCTGATCGTCCGGCTTCACGACAACAGTCGCTGGCGTCACAGTCCATGACCCGCCCTGATAGCTGATCGTGTAGTTCCCCAGACCCGTTCCGACCGCCCCCGACGCTGTCGTCGTATATGTCCCGACGCCGCTCTGCACGGTATGCCCGGTATCGACATTCACCGAAGTCACCCGATCCCCGTTCACCAGGCCGTCCACCGTCCAGCCAGGCAGTTCAGCCGGTTGCCCGTAAACGCTCGTTCCGTTGCCTGCCGTGATGGTCAGCGCGGCAGGATCAACAGTCAGAGTGCCGCCCTGGTAATTGATCGCGTAATTCCCCAGCCCGACGCCTGACGCATTGCTTGCGACGATCCCATACTGACCAACCCCAGACGCCCCGGTTGCATCAGTCGTCAGCCGCACGCCCGAAATCGTATCCCCGTTGACCAGGCCCGAGGACGTGAAGGCCGCCGTGCCAAGGGTCGGGTTCTGACCATATGTGCTGTTCTGGTTCAGAGCCGTGACGGTCAGCGCGGCCGGATCGATGGTCAGCGTGCCACTCTGGTAGCCGATCGTATAGTTCGACAGACCTGAACCGGTCGCTCCACCAGCACGGATCGCATAATCACCAATCGTCGAAGCCGCCGTCGCTCCAGTGGACAGATCAACCCCCGAAACCGCGTCCCCGTTGACCAGACCCGAGGCCGTGAACCCAGCCGTCTTCGGCGTCTGGCCATACGTCGATACAGCATCATTCGCAGCGATCGTCAGCGTCGCCGGGGTGACGTTCCACGACCCGGCTTCATAGTCGATTGCATAGTTGCCCAAGCCGCTGCCGGTCGCGTTCGAAGCCGTTGTTACATACGCTCCGACGCCCGAGACCCCGGTCACGGGCTGGTTGATCGAGACGCCCGAGACGGTATCGCCATTCACCAGACCGGCGACGCTATACCCGGCGGCGGTCGGCGTCGTTCCATAGACCGACGTTCCACTCCCGGCGGTCACTGTCAGCGGCGCGGGCGTGATCGTCAGCGTTCCCGGCTGATACGCAATCGTGTAATTCCCTAGGCCCGTGCCGACCGCATCGCTGGCATTGAGCGCATACTGCCCGACGTTCGACCGCGAGGTCGCCGGGGTTGACAACGTAACGCTATCGACGCTGTCTCCGTTCGCCAGCCCGCTTGCGGTGAAGCCGTAGCCGCCCGCCGTCTGGCCATACTCGACCGAACCACTGCCGGCCTTGACTGTCAGCGTCTGCGGCGTGATTGACCAGTCGCCGGCGACATACTGCACATTGTAATTGCCCAGGCCCGTGCCGGTCGCCCCCGAAGCATTGACCGCATAATCACCGACGGCCGAGGTTGACGATGCGGTGTTGTCAACAGATACGGCCGTAACGGTATCTCCGTTGACCAGGCCGCTGACCTTGTAACCGGGCGTGGACACAGCCTCTCCATACACGCTGGTTCCGCTGCCGGCCGTAACCGTCAGCGTCGCTGGATCGATGGTCAGTGTGCCGGGCTGATAGCTGATCGCATAATTGCCCAACCCATACCCGACCGCGCCCGAGGCCGTGATCCCATACGTCCCGACCCCGCTCGCGCCGGTTGCTGTCGTCGTCAGATTGACCCCGGAGATCGTGTCGCCGTTCAGCAGGCCATTCGCCGTGAATTCCGTTGTCCCCAGCGCGGGCGTCTGGCCGTAAGTGCCGCTCTGGTCATTGGCAATAACCGTCAGCGCCGCCGGATCGATCGTCAGCGTGCCCGGCTGATACACGACAATATAGTTGCTGATCCCCGTGCCGGTTGCACCAGATGCGGTGATGTCATACGTGCCGACATTGCTCGACTTTGTCGCGATCGTGGACAGGTTCAGGCCCGAGACGGAATCGCTATTGAGCAGCCCCGAAACCGTATATCCAGCCCCCGACACGTCCGGCGCCTGACCATAAGTTGATTCCGCATTACCCGCCCGGATCGTCAGAGACGCATAATCAACAGAGACATTCGCGCGATAGACGGTCTGGTGCCAGGGCGCTGTCACCCCCTCGGCCCATGTCGCATAAGCATTACCGGCCGTGCTCTGGCTATAGCCGTGCCACGGGCCGATCCCAGCCAGGGCGGATGCCGTATCGATCCCGTCCGAGGCCGTCGCCGTCACCGTCTTCGGCGCCGTCACGGTTGCGGAGCCATACGTTTCATGGGCATTTCCCGTGCCCGTCACGACGATGTAAGGCAACGCCGAAAGCACCTTGTATGGCGCCCCGGTCACCCATGATCCGGACAGATACGCTTGCCCTTGGGCAAACTGCTCGGTCGTCAGGCCGTTGATGTTGATGACATACGTGTATTGGTCAATCTTCCCGATTGCCGTCTTCGTGCCGGTCGTCACAGTGTCCCAGTAACCGTCAGATGCGCCCGGATTCCCCACGCGCACGCCCGCGAACCCGCCGATCTGGCTGGTCTGGCCGGTTACGAGGCCCGTCGTATAGGTGTCGGAAACCGTGCCAGCACCCCACTTCCCGATCAGCCCGCCGACATATGCGTTGGTCAGCCCGGTCGCCGCGCCGGTGGAATATGTCTGGGAGATCGCCGCCTCATTGTCGCCCACCAGCCCGCCGGCATAGCCCAGGGTGCCGGACGTGCCGGATGCCGTGGCCGCGCCCGTTGCATAGGAAACGCTGATGCCGCCGTTGTTCTGCCCGACCAGACCACCGGCCGATCCGCCGACACCTGCGGTCGCATCGCCGATCGCGATCGCTTGGGTGACCTTGCCGTAATTGCGACCTGCCAGACCGCCGACCATAGCCCCGTCACCGCCGGTTACATCGCCCGACGCGCGGACACTCGAAAGCGCACCTGACGCCTGGCCGACAAGCCCGCCCGCGATAGCGTTTGTCCCAGCCGTAACCGTGCCGGTTGCGATCGACGTTGAAATCCCGCCGGTCGTGAAGCCCACCAGACCACCGGCTTTGACGCCACTCCCCGATGCGGTGACGTTGCCTGACGCGGAAGACCCCGACACATCGCCGGTCATGTAGCCGACCAGTCCACCGATCCAGGAACCGGCACTCGCAGAGATCACGTCGCCCGAAGCGGATGAGTCAGCGATCGAAGAAGCCGTGCCAGCCAGCCCGCCGGCATAGGGTGATCCGTCCAGAGCATAGACAGTCCCGGACGCGGTCGAACGCTCGATCGTCGCTGTTCCCGTTGCTGACCCGCCGCTCAGGCCGCCCACGTAATAGCCGTAAACGGTCGCGGACGAATGGGCATCGCGCACCAGGCCGTTGTTCTGGCCCGCAATGCCGCCGACATAGGACGTTGTCGGGCCGCCGCGCCCGTCGATGATGCCTGACGTTGTCACGTTCGCAATGGTGCCGGACGAGATACCGAACAGACCGCTGACCCCGTGGGTCGGATCATTGACGTTCAGGTTGCTGACGGAATGACCAAGACCGTCGAAAATGCCGGTGAAATTGCCGGTGTGAGCAATAGGCGTAAACAGCGCGTTTGCATCATCGACATCGCCCGCAAGAGCGAAATTGCCGGAGATTGACCCGGCCGTGCCGACGCTGTTGAGGCCGCTCAGACCCCAAAGCAATGCGTATGAAGATCCGTTGATCGACAGAGAACCGGCGTTCTGGGTGGAATACGTCAGCGAACCACCGGTATTGAAAATGTCATCGCCGCCGGTCTTGATCGCGACCGACCCGGCATCATTCACCGTGATCGGAGCGTTCACATTCAAGTTTCGATAGGCGTCGAGCGTGAGCGTCGCATTGCCGCTCCAGGAGATGCCGGAATTGACGTTGATGTCGCCGCTTCCGCTGGCAACAGTCCCGGCTCCTGACGTTCCGGTCGCCGTCGTCTGCTCCGTGACATCCGTGCCGGCGTTCAGCGCCGTCTGGATCGTGCTGGCCGCGTCGGAATCAATCGTTAGATCGTCGGGGTCAGTGAGCCAGGTTCCGCCCTTGCCTGCATCGATTGTCAGCTTGCCGGTCGTGACATGGTGACCCGATGTCTCGATCAGGCCCGCGCCCTTGCCGCCGGCAGTCAGCCTTGCACCATCCGCCAGTTTCACGGTCTGGGCGAGGTTCTGGCCGTGGCCCGACGTGCCGATCAGGATGGTGCCCCCATTGCGGCCCGAAGTGGTCGAACCCGCGTCCATGACAACATCGGACGCGACCGCAACATCATGACCGTTTGCGACGATCGTCCCACCAGAGCCGTCAGCGTTATGAGCCGACACCTGGCCGCCCACATCGACAGTGCCATCAGCGGCGGTCAGGTAAACCTCGCCGTTGACCTCGCGGGTGCCGGTCGCCTGGATCGCCCCGGTGTGATTGCCCCCGAGCGCATAGACATTCCCATGCGCCGATGCCAGTTCAACCGCCGCCGCCTGGATACGGCCCGTGTTCGAGACATCGCCCTTGCCGGTCGAACCTGCGGCGACATAGATACCGGACGGCCCGCCGCTCTCGCTCAGGACAACGGAATCGGCTGCGATCATAGCGGCAGTCCGATGGCCGGTTACGATAACGCCGTCATTCTCGACGCTCTGCCCGATGAGAACGACATTCCCATCTTTCGACTTGATCGTGCCTTTGTTGACGACAGCGCCGGACGATTTCCCGGACGCCGTCATCGACCCGCCGCGCATGAACTGGGCGTTGTCGATGTCGCGGCTGGATGCGACGAACGACCCGTTTGTGACAACCTGACCGCCCGGCCCGACAACGATGCCGTTCGGGTTGATCAGGAATACGCTCCCCGTTGCCCCAAGGCGCCCGTCGATCTGCGACATCTGACCGCCCGTGACCCTGTTCATCGTTGCCCCGGAGCCGTTGTTAAACTGCACCGAATTGCCTGAGCCGATCGAGAATCCACGCCAGTCGATGACCCCGCGAGCGGACGACTGGTCGATGGTCATCGATCCCCCATGGGCGGTGATCTGGCCCGCGCCGGCAACGAAAGCACCATCCGTCGGCAGCGTAGCGGCGAGTGACGCGCGGACTGAGCAAAGCGCGGTCGAGAAGAGGAACGCAGCAAAAATGCGATTGCGTGACATGTCATTTGACCTTCTTCGATGTGTTGTTGTCAGAAGCAGCGTTGTCAGAGGCGGCCTGCTTTGCTCTCCAGATCATGATCGATCGCTTGATCGTCTTGTTGATCTGCGGACGGATGGCGAGAGGCACGAAACAACTGAAATCGACCCATCCTTCTGCCTTCTTCTTCGCGCGGTGCCGTGCAGATGCGATGCTTGATGCAGTCGGCTGAGGCGCGGCGAGCGACTGAGACGCGGCAGGCGTCTTCCTGTGCCGGCTCACTGCGAGAACTCCAGCCGACCGGCCGCTTCAAGGTTCGGCCCGATTGCGAGACCGGCCGGCGCGGTTGGGAATCCGGACGACGCGATGGCGCTTTCAGCAAATTGACGGATCGTGTCGCCGACCTCACCGATCGTCCGGACTGACGACGGAACCGCGCCGCCCATGCCGACCTGGTTCATGACGTTGACTGCCGGGTTGACCGCCGACAGGAACAGTGTCCCGGCTGCGATGTTCAGCCCAGTCTTGATGATCTTGACCATGGTCATTTTCCTTTCCTTAGTAGTCGCGCTTGCCCCAGCGGCGGGTCACGTCGCGGGGCGGCAGGGCGAGAATGAAGCGGATGAGCGGAGATGACGCCGTCCAGGCGACAACAAGGCGGACGGCAAAGAACACAACAGTCCCGGCGGCGAGCAGGAACCAGGGGGCCTGGGCCTGGAGCCACCGGTCGAGCAGGTCATCCGGCACCTCGACGTAACCGATCCCCAGACTGCCCACGTAAAGGCCGACCGCGAACAGGATCACGCCACATGCCCATTGCGTTGTCTGGGCAATGTCCAGTTTCGCTTCTGCCCGCTTATCCAGCGTCTGCTCGATCGCCGTTGCCAACCGGGCCGAGATCGTCTGCGCCAGTTCAGTCGTGCGGGTTTCGAGCCGTGCCTGGGCTGCCGCCTCACCGTGCGCGGCAGCGTCGCCAAACTCCCGGATCGCCTTGCCCGCTGCCGTTTCCAGGTCGCCGGTCAGCGAGGTCAGGGTCGCGCGGATATGTTCGTTGATCAAAAGACGCACGACCTCAGGATCGTCCGGGCTGATCCCTGCGGCGCCGACAGCAGACCATGCGCGGTCGCGGGTATCCTGGGAGACACCCAGCGCAACCGCTGTATCGTTGAAGATCGTCATGGCACGTCTCCCCGTTACAGACCCAGGAAGCCGGCGGCCGGTTCGACAGCCTTGCGGAACTCACGCAGAAACCGGTTCGCGCTGGAACGCTCTGTCACGGTCAGATCGGGATGCCGGGCGCAGTCCGAGAACCGCAGATTGAGCGCGTTGATCTTCGCCCTCACGCCGACCTGCATACCCGGCATTGCAACCTCAATCCCGCCGGCCGCAAGCAGACGGTCGCGTCCTTTGCCGAAGCGCCGCTCACCGTTCACGTTGAAGCCGAACCAATAAGGGAAGTCCGTCTTCAGATCGCGGCTCTCACGCATGTTCAGAACAGCCACATGATCGACCCCGTCCGTTCCGAAGGCATTGAGATACTGGCCGACCGACTGGGCGCTTTCGATCTCGTTATCGATGACGTGGCAGAGGGTCAGGCGGACACCGTTGTCGCGCAGGGCTTCGAGGAATCCCTCCACCTGTTCCCCGTCGCCGCCATCGAGAATCTTGCTGATCTCGAAGCGCGAACCACCAGGGAGATCGTGGAGGATCACATCCGCGTCCTCGGCAGTTGAATCGAGAAGCGTGTGACGATCAGTGTCTGTCCGAAGATCATAAAACTTCACGCCCGCATCCGAATAGACGCGCACCAGTCCGCCGATCTGGCCGTCCGCATCGAAGATCGCCGCCTTCGTGCCGCGCTCACGATACACATCAGTCATCAGGCGACTAAACGTCGTTTTGCCGACACCACCCTTGCCCGAGACAGCGAGCACCAGGCGTTTCGTTTCGTTCCCCATCTTGAGGCACTCCTGTTCCTTGGGAACGCAAATTGCGTTCTCTGAGATCAGTATAGTGTGCTTCAGCGAAACCTCCGGATCGCTGCGCGAGGTAACGCGGTCAGGCAGGTACAAAAAAGGCGGAACCGGATCACTCCAGTTCCGCCTCTGTCGGAATCAAGTCGCCGCTGTCGGCCGTTGTTATGCGTCGAAAGCCGGGGGTGGCCTTGACGAAAAGCCATCCATAGAAGGCGACGCTGTTTTTTCCGGCGCGGAATCGGATGGCGGACGCGCGGGCTTCGAAGTGCGGGAATCATCACCGGAATCAGATGGTGACTTAGGCCGGACGCGGGAATCATCAGGGCTGCGGAGAGCAGCCGTGGCGCCCGCCATATCGGAATTGCTCGCCGCAATAGCATCCGGCTTCGGCTTTCGTGACGGACGTGGACGATTGCTGTCTCGCGCTTCCTTCGCGATCCTCTTCATGTATGTCGCAAACGTGCCGGCGCTGATGTCGATCCCGCGTCTGGTCAGCATGTCGCAGATTTCGGAATCCGTGCGTCCGTCCTGTTTCATCCGCAGGAGTGGTTCGTGAATCTGTTTGACGAGGTCGTAAACCGTCTGTGGTTTCCGAGACAGCCATTCCTCATGCTCCTGCGCCAGTTCCGCCGTCAGTTCCTCGACCGTCATCGTCAGATTGACAGCCGAACGCTTCGTTGTCCTTGCCATGTCGTATTCTCCCTTTCGATCTAACAGGCACATGCCTTGACGTAGAGTATAACCCAATCACGCATCTCAGCAGACCATGACGTATCACGCCCTCGCTTTGCTCACCTCATATACGCCCTGTCTCGCTTACCATGCTATCCGTTCAGACAGACAGCATCCCATCGCAGAATCGATACAGCATCTCCATTCCGCCCATAACCTCACGATACCAACCCATATAATTTCCCTTACACAATTCCCATCCTCACTCCACCATTTCATTCCTCTCATTCCCCATTCAAATCCCTATCCCTCACATCATCATTTAATCCTCAATTTCATTCTCCAATTCCCTAAAATAGATATGAATCCGCAAATTCAGCTACGAAACCGAAACACCCAAATCTACTAGATTATATTTTTCAACACACCACGCATCTCTGACGCCCGTAAGCACTCGAAATGGCTGTAAACAGCCATTTCTTCGTTAAAAGCGTCGGGAACAATCGTGCCGATCACCCGACTGCTTTCTGCCCTGACCCCGACCGGCTCAGGACAGAAAATGAGCGCGTTTACGAGGCAAACCCGTAGCGGTTCCGGGAACAGGATTCTGGCCTGACCGAGACAATCAGTGAGACCCCCTTTTTGCCTCCGGCGGGGGAGCGAAGCGTGTGCCGGTAGCCCTCGGCTCCGCCTCGGTCGCGTCTTCGTATCTGCCCCGGCAGGCGACACCCTCCGCCCCGGTTCCGCAATCCGATTCCGACAATGACAAGGCTCAAACGGCGGTATCCAGCCATCCCTTCGGGGAACAGGAATCAACGCCCGTTCGGAACCAGCCTCATGCGGGAATCGGAACTACGATCAGTGAACGGAAATACCCATTCGAGGAACGGGAATCATGTTCACTTGCACACCGCTGTCATCCGTCGAGTATTACATTGAGTCGGTCAATCAGGAACTGATAAACCAGCCGGGTCTGGACGGATCGGAACCACATCCGAATCAGCACGGAATAATCCATCCATCCCCCCGGAAACGCGGAGACTGGTCTGATCGAGACAGGGCCAGCTATTATCTGGACAATGGAACTGGTGAAAAGCCGGGCGTCTGGTGGACAAACGCCCGCGTTGAGGTGGGACAGGCATACCCGTTCGTTATCGACGGCTCTCAGGTTGACTCCAAGGATTTCAGGAACCTTGCTGCCGGTCGTGATCCGCTTACTCAGGACATCCTTACCCAGAAGGGACGGGAACACAGAGTAGGCTACGATCTGCAATTCGCGGCCCCGAAAACGGTATCGGTTCTGTGGGCTGCCGGGAACAGGGATCAACGCGATATTATGGAAGACGTGCAACAGGAAGCTGTCTTCAAGGCATTGGAATATATACAGCAGAACGGCCTGATCGTAACGCGATGCGGGAAAAACGGGAAGGACAGGCAGACACCAGCGGAACTGATGGCCGGGACATTCCTTCACACAACCAGCCGCTCTGGTGACCCCCAGCTTCACACTCATGCGGTATTGCTAAACGTGTGCCGCCGGGCAGACGGCACGACAGGAACCATCGACAATTTGGAACTTCTGAAACATCAGCAGGAGATCGGCGCTATCTATCGTCTGGCATTGATCGAGGGGCTGGAGCGCGGGCTTGGCGTAACAGCCGTCAAGGATGATCGGAACTTCCGTATCCTCGGCGTTCCAGAATCTTTGGAACAGAAATTCTCAAAGCGCCGTGATGACATAGTCGCCGAAGCCCGAGAAATGGGAATCGATACGGCGTCTCACAGGGATGCGGCGGAGAACATATCGCGGAACACGAGGGGGTCAAAGGACGACCTGCCAACACGGGCGGAACTGAACGAGCGTTGGGACAGAGAAATCCGCGAAGAGGGCTGGACGAAGGAATCAATCTGGGAATCGGCCCTGGCTGCAACGGCGGACAAATCCGCCCGCCCATCCGACAGCCAGACCGCCTTCGAACGCGCACTTGAGCAACTGACATCGACCGAGACAGTCATTGAAGACAGGCATCTCATCGGGACAATCCTTGAGCATTGTCAAGGACGTTCGATCACGGTCGATGCTGCGATTGCGATGGCGGTCGCTGCACGAAATTCGGAACGCCTGATCGAACTGACCGGGAACGACAAGACGGCGACACGGGAACTCTCCTACGCGACACCCGAGATCATCGATATGGAACGTCAGATCGTGCGTGTCGCAACCAAGCGTAAGGGTGAAGGGCAACGGGTTCCTGATGACCTGATCGAAGCGGCGATTGCACGAAAAGGAACCATCTCCGACGAACAGGCGGAACTGGTCAGGCACGCTCTGAACAGGGACGGCATCTCCGTGGTCGAAGGCTCAGCGGGAACAGGAAAGTCATTCTCGCTGGGAACGGCTGCCGAGGCCGCCAGGGACGCCGGCCTTCGCGTGTGGGTAACAGCGCCCAGCCACCAGGCGGTATCGGTTGTCGCCAGGGACACGGACACAGATCAGACTCAGTCCGCTGTTCTGCGGTCATTCCTGAACCGCATTTCCGACCCCGAACACAAACAGAGAATAAGGCTGACGCGCGATGACGTGGTAATCGTCGATGAGGCGGGCATGGTTGGCACAAATGAAATGAATGAACTGCTCAGGGAAACAGCGAAAGCGGGCGCAAAGGTCATTCTGTCTGGCGACACTCGGCAACTCAAACCCGTTGCGCCAGGGTCACCGCTTCGGCTGATTTCGGAGACGATCGGGACGGAACGTATC
Source organism: Acetobacter sp. (assembly GCF_047723915.1). Lineage (GTDB taxonomy): Bacteria > Pseudomonadota > Alphaproteobacteria > Acetobacterales > Acetobacteraceae > Acetobacter. The sequence continues at coordinate 141,576 of NZ_JBDOBQ010000005.1, forward strand.
AACCAGATCAGGCGACAGAAAGTGGACTGGCAGAGACAGGCCAGCCAGCATCTCGCTTCAGGCGACGTGGAACAGGCAGTCAATGCGTATGCCGGCCATGACCGCATCGTCATCGGTGAGGGTCAGGGACTGAGAAGCATGCTGATTGAGGACTACCTCAGGGACGTTCGGCGCGACCCGACAGGAACAAGACTGGTGCTGGCTCGGACACATAATGAGGTCAAGGCGCTGAACACCGATCTGAGGAATCTGTTGCGTCAGGAGGGGCAGATTGCCGGGTCGGATATTGATGTTGAAGCCTTGAGCCGGGGACAGAAGCCTAAGGCCGGATCGCTGTCTCTGGCAACGGGCGACCGGTTGATCTTCGGCGAGAATATCAGGGCCGGCGGGAACATGGTCAGGAACAATGACACAGCCACGGTGAAAGCTGTTTGCAGGGACAATACCGACGGTGAACCAGTCGTGACCCTCGCCTTCGATCGCGGTTTTGAGGTGACGACACGCTGGTCTGAGATGGAACGGCTTTCGAGGTCGTCGGGGAACGATGTGGATACACGCCCGATCCGTGTCCAGCACAGTTACGCAGTCACAGTCCACTCAGCCCAGGGTGCGAGCGTGGACAGGTCTTATGTGCTGAACGCCGCCGGGATGGATCGCGAAAGTCTTTATGTGGGAATGACCCGCCACAAAGAAGATTGCCATCTTTATACGGACACAACCCGCATCGGAATCAACGTCAGGGACAACCGGATCAGGCGCGATGGGGTCACGGCCCAGATCAGCAACTCCGGAAAACTAGAAGCCCCGGATGCCCAGGATCGGGACAACACTGGGGACAGGGTGAGCCGGGAAACGGTAATCCGCCAGATCATCTACGAGGGACAGAAGTCGAGAGAAAAAGGGAACGCGGCAGACTTCAGTGTGGATCGAATGGCATGGGCGTTTTCGCGGACGGCCCAGGACGCTGTCCAGGGCGACATCGACCGCCGCAAGGTCATGCAGGAGAGGACTCGTGAGGAAGGGCCGTCTGAAGCGCAGCGGGCTGAGGATATGAAGGACGCTTGGGCTGAATCGAACGAGAAGAAGGCGAAGGTCGAGAAGGGTGACGTGCTGGAGGTGAAGCCCGACGATAAGGCGGCAAAGGCCGAGAAGGAAGCGGCTGAACGGATGGCGGCAGAGGCGCGGCGGCGGGCTGAGGAAGAGGCCAGGAGGCGCGAGGCTGGACGGGGTATGAGCCGATAAGCCTGCATGGGGCGTCCCTACATCCCGAAGCCATGTCCCTACATCTGTCCCTACATTTAAGTGGCATGTAGGGACAGCTAAGTGATTGATATTGATGGACAAAGATACGGGTGTACCTACGTACCTACATATTTTGAGGAATAGACACGTATATAAGAAGGAGGGGCTATGAGGCTTTGTAATCCCATTGAGATCAAGGCCAATCGGAGAAAGGCTCGCGTATATATCTCTATTTTGAAAAATATGTAGGTACGTAGGTACACCCCCTAAGAAAGTGGCGGTATTCAGCCGTTTTTGGTGTACCTACATGGTGGAAAGCGATGTAGGTACATGTAGGGACAGTAGGGACAGATGTAGGGACAGGAGCGGTTCGGAATCCTTCGAAGTGGTTCGGGGATGCTGAAGGGGGCCTCCGAGCGGAGTGGACGGCAGGCTCGGCTCCGCCTCGCTGGCGTTTACGAGAGATCAGAAGTGTTTCGAACCATCATCCATCCCTGACCTCTCTGATCGTCGAACCACCATGCCGGGCGGAGCGCGGCACTTCACCCATCGCCTCAGCGGCCCCCCTTCAGCTTGCCTCGTAAAGACCTGTCCCCTGCAACCGCCCCGGCTCAGAGCAAAGAAAAACCCCTGCCCAAGTGTCGGGCAGAGGCCATTCAGATCAAATAGAAGGCGGGCAGCCCCCGGTCAGAACCCCACAGTCAGGGCAACATTCCCAAACGCCCCCTTATTCCCATACCCCTCATCCCGTCGCTCCTCTGGCATCCCCCGCAACCGCCATCCCACATTGAAATTCACGCTCAGATAGTCCCGGATTTTCAGCCGCGCATCGACCCCGACACTCGCCAGATCGAGGCTGTTCACCCCCTGCGGAATCCGCGTCACCTGCGACACATGCCCATAATCGACAAACACCCCGACCTGTTCGGTATCCCACCCCTTGAAGACGCTCCAGGCCGGAGAGTGCAGTTCATTCTGAACAGTCACCCCCTGGGAACCGTAAGCAGAACTCGTGAAGTATCCCCGCGTCGTGTAAAGCCCCCCCAGGCCGATCTGGTTGCTATACATCAGGTTCCCACTGGCCACCTGTCCGACCGCGTCCATCGACCACGACATTCCCCAGGGCAGATACGTCAGCCGTGACAACGACATGGTGTCATAGACGTAACTGCCGCTTGCCCCCGGCACGATCGCCTGCATGGCTTTCTTGCTGTTGCCCCCAGTCAATCCGCCAGGCGAAAACGTCAGTGTGTTCCTGAACGTCGTCCGGCCCCATTTATCCGTCTCGTCGATCAGATATGAAATGGGAAACTGCGCCACATCCGCATTTCCCGCGTAAACATTGACCCCGCCAAACTCGATCGAGTTGTTCGTTGTCTTGTAGTCAAACCCGCCCGAAATCTGCTGCCTGATCAGGACATCTCCCATAAAGAACGGCCGGAAATCGTGCAGATAACGAAATGACGCCTGCCCTGAGTGGCCTTTTTCAGTCATGTGAATCATGCCGACCGGGCTGCCCATCGTGATCTCGGGCCGCTCCCAGGCATAATCCCCAAACACCTGAATTTTGTCGCGCCACGGGAGCGTCATCGAGTAATTCAGAGCGTGGGCTGAGTATCGCTCGCTCACAGCATGTGTGAACTGATATGACAGCACCCCATCAAGCGGCAGGTTCCCGACAGCGCCCCCGGCAAACCACTCCTGCCGGCCCAGTATCGGTGTCCCGCCCGTATCGTAACCAGCATAACCGCGCAGCGGCATATGATCCGTAATTTTCAGCGTCACATCGCTCTGTCCACGCTCGCCCCCCGGTGATGCGACAGCAACGGCTGACCGGAACGGATTATCGTTCAGCCGGTCAAGCGCCTCCTGCTGCCGTCCCAGCGTCATTTTCTGCCCAGCACTCAGGCCCGCGATCTGGAGCAAATCAGGCGTCGAGAACCAGCGGTTTCCCGTCACCGAGACATGGTTCAGGGAATACTCGTCAACGATGATTTTCAGATACCCGTCGCTGATCTTCTGCGCGGGAATGGAGACGAAAACGTAAGGCCGACCCGCCCGGCGATACACTCTATATATACTGTCAACGACAGCGTTGATGTCCGACATAGTTAGCGGCTTGCCCAGCCGCGCGTTCAGGGTCTTGGTGAACGCCGGATTCCGGAGCGTGTCATCAACGCCCTGGCCAATGAAAACACCATCAGGCACACCACCCTCTGCGCCAGGGGCAATGATCGCAATCCCCATGAGCCGCTTCGCCCCGACCTTGTCGCTGTCGGGCAGCAGATTCCGCGTCGCAATCGGCCCGTTCGTCAGTGACGGTCTGGCTTCGTCAATCTCGTGCGGCGCGACCCGATTGTATGCCTGAGCATGAGCATTTGAAGAAATGCCAGCAATCAATGCGACAGCAGACGCAGTCATCATCAGATGGCGGAAAGTCATGTGCGTGTTCTCCGAAGCCGAACCGCGACAACCGCAGTTCCAATAGTGGCTTTTCAGAGAATTTTAATTCGCCGGGTCGCAATGATCTGGTCTATCCCAGCCCGTCTCAGCCTTCACTCAGAGCATTGCTGGGCAATGTCGTTATATATCAGACACATACGCGGAATACCCCGGAAGCGACAACGGGAATCCGACAGGAATCAGGAGCATCCGATTCCTAAATTTTCCCGTTGAGAACATATTTTTTCAGAACGCGGGAATCATCGGGAATCCTCCCCGGAACCATCCGGGAATCAACAGGAATCGGATTTTCTCGATAGCCAGAAAACCGCAGAAAACCGCCAGAGACGCGGCGAGCGTCGCCATTCCTGGCCGATCCGATTCCTAGCTGCGCGATGTCCCTCAAATTATTTCCCATCAAAGCGGTCTGCCGTAATACCCATATTTTTCAATGGGTTATCTTTCTGTTCCGATATTTCCTGTCTCAGTCATATCTTTTTCGAAACGGCTCCATCCATCGCTGTCTCACATTGCTGCGCGATGCGCGAAAATATGGTATTGTAACAGTGACGGCGATGCGATCCCCCGCTTCGCCAAGCATGGAGACCTCTTATGCAGGAGTTCCAAAAACTCATTACCCCCGGCCACGTTGCCGGGCATCGGGCCAGGGCGGCGCTGTTGCCGTTCTATGCCCCGGCATGCGTCGCTTACAGCGCAGGTATCGTCCTTGCCGTTTGTGCGATCTCCGGCGTTGGCGGCAGCACCCTGGCAATGCCGGCATGGTTCGACCGCGCTTTCACAGCAGACGAAGCGGTTTATCAGCGTGCGGCCGAGGCCAAGGCTGAGGCAGCCATGAAGGCGGCGCAGGATCGGGCAGAAGCGGAACGCAAAGCCGCAGAAGCAAAGGCTCAGGCGGCATCATCCACGGCCGCGTCAGCCCCTGTTGTCGCCTCTGCGTCCATCCCTGCTGCGACACCGGCTCCGGCCGCCCCCGTCGCACCGGTTGCTTCGGCTTACACGCCGTCGCCTGTTCTGCTCAAAGCCGCGTCAGAGATCGCCGCGATGCACCCGCCCAAAACTCCGGCCGAGGGCATCCAGGCGAATATCGAGATCGATGCGCTGATCACGAACATCGTCAACAGCGACAAGGCCGTCAGTGACCGCGTCGTGGCCGGCTATGGCTCGTGCAGCAAACAGGCCGACGCGATCGGCGAGAAGGCCGTCGCTGAATCGCCCGATCACAGGGCCAGCCCAGAGGCTCAACTCCGGCAACTCGATTTCCGTCGCACTTGCGTCGGCGCTCTACTCAACAGCCTGACCGAAAAGGAATAACGTCATGAAAATCCTGAAAGTTACCCCTTCCACCCGCCGCCTGATCGGAGCAGCGACCGGCCTGACTGCCCTTCTCGGTCTGTCCGTCGCACTCACAGCTTGCGGCCCGATTCACGTCGATGGTCTGCCCCATGTCTCTCTGAACGATGACGTATCAGCGACGGAACAGCCGCATCTGATGGGGCAGTTCATCAACGACCGCATCATGAGCGTGCCGGACAAGGCGACGACGTATGCCCAGGCCCGCCAGCAGGCTGATGCTGTCGATGCCGCCTTGATCCAGTTCGCCGAAATGGAGCCGAGCCGGGGCGCGTTCATCCGTTCCGGCCTGGCCGTCTGCATCGGCCGAGAGGAAACGGCCCTGCACGCGGGCGGGATGACGAACGCCCGGCGCATCAAGGCCGCGCTCGATCATGAGTCCTGCGCGAAGTCCATGGCGATTGAACTGAAGCCGAAGCGCACCTGACCGCCCCCAGACGCCACAACCTGAAACCCGCTTACACGACCACACGAAAACGCAAATACGAAGGATTGAACCCATGCCTGTTATCGCAATCATCGCCGCCGCCATCATCGCCGGTGGAGCCATCTTCTCTGGCGGAGCAGTCGCTTACTCCAAGGCTGACGCCGTTTACGACGTGACCTCGACCCACACGCGGGTTGCCACATTCCTGCACGGCTGATCACCCCCTCCCATCATCACGGAGCCGCCGGATGCGGTTCCGACACAAACAGAAGCGAGTAACGAAAATGGATTTCTTCGGTCAAAACTCAGGAAACCTCGCTGACTCGGGCGCTCTCGATACGACGACTGCGCTTGTGTCGTCCCTCTTCAATCTTCCCAGCCTGCATCAGACCGGCGAGGTCATCGTCGGCGCATCGATCACCGCCGCTGTCGTGGCCTTCGTGCCCCTTGCCTGGCGTATGAGTGTCCGCACCGCCCGCGCCCCGCGCCGGATCGCTTCCCGCATCTGGAGCCGGCTGATTGACCGCCTGATTCCGCACGGTGTCCAGGAACGGATCGATGCTTTCTGCTCGCCCGAGCGTCTGGATAAATGGCTCGAAGCCCGCACGGCCGGCACGAACAATCCCCTTCTGGCGGGCGACATCCGCGCGGCTGCCAATGTCACATGGCCCGAAACGAAATACCGCTGGCTGTATCGCGACATCCCCGCTGACCTCGTCCGTCCGCCGACCTGGGATGGACGCCTGCCCGGCGGCGTGCCGGTTACCTGGCTCGCATGGCGTCACATGACGATCAATGCGATCAGCGAAATCTCCCGTGCCCAGATTCACAAGAGCGTCCGCTATTCCGCCGGTATGGCTATTGTGTTTGCTGCGGCCGCCGTCGTCAGCGTCTGCCTCCAGGGCTTGCATAGCGCCATCCCCTATCCGACCTGGGCACGCGGTCTGCATGTGATCACCCCGCAAGCCGCCTGGTATGCGGACGCGATCGTAACGACCGCTGTTTCCGCCATCGGCACGATCGGGCTGGCCCTGCTTGCGGCGGCGATCATGGCTCCGGGCCTCGCTTTTTTCAATGTCGTGCGCGGGCTTCAGACGTATTTCGGTCGAGCATCATCGGCTCTGGCAACGCCGACCCGTGATTCCATTGTCGCTTGGGCAAATCGCGCCGACATCCGCGCGACTGAGCAGGAGGCATACGCCCGCCAGATCGATCTCGCGCTCATGAACCCCGACGCGCCGACGATCACCGTTGGCCGGGCGACAGGCATTGCCCGCGCCCGTGGCTCGATGCGCTCACCCGGCGTCGGTCAGACCGTTGCACTCGATGCGGAATCGATCCGCCAGCACGTCGTGGCCTTTGGCGGCACCGGCGAAGGCAAGACCCGTGCCTTCCTTCAGCCGATGGCCCGGCGCATCTTCGCCGCGAAATGGGGGGACGGCAGCAAGATCGGTGGCTATATCACTGATGGCAAAGGAGTTCTTTATAAAGACCTCGTCGGCCTACCCGAGATCGCAAGCCGTGGTGATGTCCGCGTGCTGGGAACCGACGACGGGCATTTCGGCGTCAACCTCGTCGCCGGAATGACTCCTCTCGAAGTCGCAACGATGCTGAAGACAGTTACAACCCAGGTCATTGGCGAGAAAGAAGATGTCTTCTGGAGCGAACAGGCGTCGATCATCGTCTATCACTCTGCTGTCCTGTGCAGTGTGCTTGAGCGCATCATTCCGCATCCTCTCGCTGTAAAAAGCGATGCCCAGGATGTCCAGGACGCGGATGTCGTAGAACATACCGACACCGAAGCAACGTCCGATTCATGGGAAGACCTCCTGGCCTCCGGTGCTGACATCGACGACCTGGCCGCTTCCGGCTCGGCCGCATCTGAGACTGAGGCGACTCAGGACGAGGATGTCGTGCCGACGGCGTGGCAGAATTTCAGACCGTGGTCGTTGCAGGGCATTGCTCAACTGGCGACAAACCCGGATGCGATCAAAGACGCCGCCGCCAGGATCGCGACAGAGAGTGAGGCTCTTGTTGCGATAGCGAACAGCCGTGCCCTGACGGTCGAGGAGGCTGAACTCAGAGACATGCTTGAGTCCCGCGAGGTCGTTATGTCGCACAGCTATGTCAGAGGCGAGTGGCAAAATATGGCGTCCGATACGCGCTCGGGCATCATTGCGAACGTGAGCACAATCACCGGAAAATTCGCGGGCGCTCCGCCGGTCGCGGCCCGCTTCGCGTCCGGTCTGTTGCCCGCAGATCAGGTCACAGATGTCGATTTCGCCCTCAATGGCGGGATTCTCGCCGTGGCCGTGGGTGAGAGCGAGTGGGGAACGGTCGGCCAGGTCGTCGCTGTCTGGCTCAAGACCAGGCTGTATATCGCCGCACGCAAACGCCAGATCGCTGATCCCGAGGCGGCAAAGCGGCAGTCTGTTGCGCTTCTGGTCGATGAATTCCAGATGCTTGCTACTAAAGGCGGCAGCGAAAGTGACGCGGAATTCTTCAACATCGCTCGCTCGACAGGCGTGTTTATGGTCGCCGCGACCCAGGGTCTGCCGAGCCTTCAGAAGCGCCTGGGCGACAAGCACACGCAAGACCTGTTGAACAACCTGAGAACGAAGCTGTGCCTGCGTATCGAAGAACAGGAGACCCTGGAATTTTTCCAGAAATTGACAGGCGAAACCCTGCGCGGCCTGGTCATCGACGATGATTATTACGAAACGCAGGGTGTCCGTGAAATCGAGCGTCCTGATGTGCCGGTTCCCGCACTGACCGGTGCTGAAGCGGTCAGCCTGCGTCCGGCGACGCCCGTCTTCAACACGCATCCGATGCGCCCCCTGAAGCGGTTCGATCCCCGATTCATCTTGCAGCACGTCCCATTCAGGGACGACGGGGGTTCGGTCATCGGCAGTCAAAAGGACGCATTTTGGAGACAAGAGGACAAGGAGCGTGAGATGCGCGGGAATGGCGTCGATAATAAGCCTCTGTTTACCGCGACGGACATTAAACAGGGTGGCAGCTACGCTCTCGCTTATGTCCAGCGTGCCGGGGGCCACTCGATCGACATCGTTGACCTGGCGGAGTGATGTGATTTGCGGTGAGCAAAGCTCGCGGTGAGTGACGTTTGCGATGAACGACAGGAGGCCCGGAGCATGTCCGGGTCTCCACCGCAATGCCCATTGCTCCCCGCAACACCCCCGGCAAATTTGAAAACCGCGCTATAATATAAATAAGAACGCTCAGTCATCCAGACCGCCTGAAGCGCGGCGAGCGCTTGAGGATAAGTCAAACCTCAGACGGCCTGGATGCCGGAGCAAATCACGGCAAACGCACGGAGAGTAATCATGTCACTTCATGAAGATGATCTTCTGAAACGTGTCTATCGACGCCATTTCCAGACCATCGCTGACGGGAATGTCGGCTTCGTCCAAGCCGCTCCTGCTGGTCTGATCTCAAATAAACAGGCGGAGAAAGAGCGCTCAGACGAGCGGTATGCGCTGCACGTCATTACGAAGATTCGCGCTCCTGACAGCGATGTTCGCAAGGATTACGAAGCCTTGATGGCGATGTCCGATTCCGATCTTCAGAAAGAGGCGGATGACCGGATGTTCGCGTCGAAACCTGGCGAGCCGTTCCCCAGCCGCGCCCATCTGCGGGCGCTGGCCGTGGGCGACGCGAGGGGTGTTACGGACATCTGGCGGCAGGATCGCGCTCCGGAGCAGGCTCGGGTCGTCAAAATGGAAGATGCAAAGCAGGCAGATTCCAAGATGGGCGATCCCAAGGCGGATTCCGCGAGCCGCACCGCTCCCCTGCCGAAACCGAAGCCCTTAATCCCGCCGCGTTTCGTGTCGCCGCTTAGGCAGATGATGACCCGTTATCAGAACGCAGATGCGCCGGCGATTCCGCAGCAGTCACGGGCCGTCTCACGATAAGGCGGCCGGTGGTTTCTGCCGGTTTCGAGGCAGTCCTGATCTGGGGCCGCCTCGAAACTGGCGGCAATGGGCAGTCAGTTTGAATAGGAAAGTGAATACGATGAGCGAAACTCCCGAGGAACATCGCAAGCGCCTTGCCGGCATGAGCAACGCCGATCTGGTCAGGGAATTTGAAAGGCGCACAGAAGCCGCGAATGAGCGCGAGTATTTCGCGGAGAAGGCCGTGTCAGGGCTGGCCAGTGATCTGGATGACCGCAGGGCCGATCTGCGGGGCGCGATCGACAGAGGAGAGAAAGAGAACGAGGAATGGCAGAGGGTCGAGCAGCGTGCCGGCATTGTGGCTGAACTCGACAAGCAGCTCGATCGGGATCACGACCAGATTCGTGACACGGTCGAGGAAATGAAGAAGCGTGACGATCTGACGATCGAGGATCGCGAGACGAAGGAGAAGTTCGAGACATTCAAGGAGCAAGGTGTCCACCGCTGGGAAGACCCGAAAGAGAATATCGATCTCACCCTCGAACGATTCGAGATGTTCTCTAAACGGCGCGAATACGCGGCTGAGTTTTGGGATGAAATCAAGGAGAAGGAAGCTAGGGAACAGAACGAAGGGCACCCCCGCAGCCCTGCTGAAATGAGCAGCAGGGAACTTGTCAAGGAATTCGAACGCAACGGGTTGACCGGGCTGGTCGAGAACGAAGTCCGCGCCGATGAGATCGCTGATACGCTGTCCAAAGAACTGGATGTTCGCAAAGCCGACCTGCGGAACGGCATCGACAACAGGGAGGGTGAAAACAAAGACTGGCAGCGGGTCGAAAAAATGGCCAGCACCTTGACTGATCTCGACAAGCGGATCGACAGCGAATACGCTAGGTCTCGTGATGTCGTCGAGGAAATGAAGAAACGCGACGATCTGAGTTTTTCTGATGGGGGGTCAACTGACCGGTTCATGCGTATCGGGAAGGGATACCATTGCTCGCTAGAAACGAGGAGAGCGATCGACGGTTCGCTTGAAAAATTCAAGGAGGTCTCCGAACTCCGCGAGCAGGCGTTCGAGAAGGAGCGGGCGCGGGATCGTCAGCCGGACATCTCGGCATCCCGCGACCAGACTGACGATCGCCGTCCGAACCTGACCCAATCAGACCCGGATCGCGGGCAGAAACGCGACGACGCCGAATTCCTGGGTCGAGAAGCCGCGCATGTTCTGCCCCAGGGCGAGCGTGATCGGCAGCGTGACGCGGCTCGGTTGCAGAATCCCGAGGAAAAGCGCGGTTTGGAGCAGGAACTGAAGCCGGAGATGTCCCTGGGCGGGGCGAGCGAGCCACAGGCGGCGCAGGCGAAGGGGGCGGAGCGGGAGAAGGCCCCGGCGCAGGCCGAGCAGAAGGCAGAAACGAAGGCGCCCGTCTCGGCTTTGGGGAAAGCGGCTGCTTTCTTCGACAGGAAGCGCGACGAAGCCGCGAAGCCCGCCGAACAGAAGCAGGCAGACCAGAAGGGGGAGCAAAAGGCCGAGACGAAGAAGCCGCTGTCTGCGCTTGGTCGCGCCGCCGCTTATTTCGACAGGAAACAGGCGGAGCAACCGAAGCCGGCTGAAGAACAGACCCGCCGGATGTGACCCTTCGCTTTCTGATTACGACTATGTCATCCTCAAAGGCGGCCACTGAGCCGCCTTTTTCTTTGCGGGACAAAACGCGGGATCAACGAAAGCTGAAGGGGGCGCTGAGAGCGAGGGGCGGCAGGGTCGGCTCCGCCTCCCCGCCGTTTCCGCGACCCTCGGCGGAGCCGAGGCATCCTCCCTGCGCCTTCCGCAACCCTTCAGCCGGCTTCGCATCACCCCCATCGAGGACGCAACACTCTCCCCCTCGGCCTGGGCGCCCTGGGAGCCGGACTGCTTTTCCGTCCGACCCCGACCCGGCTCGTTCCACCGCCACCGCCCCCGGCAATCCGTCCACCGCCACCGCCACCACCAC